>NZ_CP159289.1:1200000-2400000 GCF_040448675.1 Dyadobacter sp. 676
TTAAGCACCAGCGCCGCCTTCCCGCATTTCGGGCATTCAACCCAAAATTCCCTTGCATACGCGTACCGCGTAGTGGGCGGGCCGATGTACCGGTCCGTTTCCTTTTCCATGTAGCTGGTTCTGACTTTACTTTTTAATGGTAATATCCGGAATCGGCGCCCTGGCCACATCCGTGATGAGCGTTTTACGTTCCGTTTTCAGGCGCGTCAGAAAAGGTTTGATATCGTTGCCGTAAGCGCGGCTACTGAGTGCGTATAATAAGATACCTTTTTGACCCGACTTCGCCGTAACCGCTTTGAAACGGTACACATCGTGCTCGTAAATACTTTTGGCGTCGTTCTGCGCCGTCTGTCCGAGCAAACAATCGATGATTTTCTCGCCAGTGGCGGCGTTGCCGATCACTTCGTAGTTAACATCGAGCGTGTTTTTTAACTGGTCAAGTTCGCGAAGCTTGGTCTGGACGGCATCGTCCACGCCGGCTACCGCGATCACAAAGTCAATGGTTATCATCGATTTATAATTCGGAAAACCGTCGCCGGCGACCAGATATTCCTGCTTGTAAAGCGAAGCATCGGGATGCGACGACCATATCAGCCGGTAATTTTTCTTTTGAAACACAATCGGGCCCGGGATGTCCAGATAATTAACAACCTGTTTATTGCTCTGGCCGAGACCTGCGACCGGCATCAGCAACAGTGAAGCTGCGACTATCGGAATCAGTTGATTTACCATTTTCATGCGTGTATGGATAGATATGAGACGCGAATGCAAAGTCCGGCCCGCGAACCGGACTGCAAACTTATCATCTCAGACAGCCAAACACAATGCCGGATACACATACTATCGCTCCTGAATCCCCTGGATCACAATATTTTGAGTTAACGGCACTCCCAAGGGCTACGGCTTCCGCCAGCAGAAGGTTATTCCTCGTCAGTTCGCTGCGCAGGAATAGCCGCTTTTCGTTCTCGATATTCAATTGATTGTACTCCTCCATTTGCCTGATTTCCTGCAAACGAGTCTGCACCGCGAAGTAAGTCTGTCCCAATGCAACTACTTCTTTCGCCGGATCGGCATTCTGGACTATGAGATAACAGGCGTAGCGGGATAGCTTTACATCTTCCACGTGTCTTTTGCCTCCTTTTCCCGGTTTTATCATTCCTAGGATATCCTCGGAATGATCCCCTATATTCTGCCCGCTATTCATGCAGGCTTCTCTTGCACGTTCAATGGCTGATTTAAAATGACGGTACTCCGTGTATTCCAGCACTTTTGCCAGATCCCTGGCACTCCAAAATTCGTTGCCGCCGTCGTCCGATTTCCTGATTTGCTCAAAGAGCGAGGGAGCTTGTTGTGAAGTCATAACATTCCATTTTTAAGTGTGCAAAATAATTTCAGCAAAGCAAGAAAATTACTGGCAACTTTCAAAGCATTTTGATATTATTGTAATCCATTTTGAGGTATTTATAATATCAATTCTCTATAATACACTCATCGACAATCTATTGAAATGCCCAACCGCTTCGTCTCCATATGGTTCCCACAGCTGGCAACGGATCACCGGATCCGCCTCAGGCCTGAGCTTTTCGGGCTCGAATTTGTGCTGGCAACGCCCGAGCGGGGAAAGATGATCGTGCGGGCCGCCAATGCAGAAGCCTCGGAAATGGGCATTGAAACCGGCATGGTCGTGGCCGATGCACGGGCTATTCTCCCTTCGCTAGTGGTGCTGGACGACGAGCCGGACACTACCCGGCATGCATTGCAGGCACTGGCCGAATGGTGTTTACGCTACTCCCCCACCGTCGCATTGGACGAACCGGATGGACTTATTATGGATGTTACCGGTTGCGCGCACCTGTGGGGAGGTGAGCGCGCATACATGGATGACCTGATCTGCAAGCTCAGCCAGGCGGGATATACCATACGAACGGCCCTGGCCGATACCATCGGGACCGCGTGGGCATATGCGCATTTCGGTCCGCCGGGAGCGATCGTTCCACCCGGCGGCCAGCGCACCGCATTGGAAAAATTACCGCCGGCAGCGTTGCGCATTCCCGCGGAAACCCTCGAAAAGATGCAAAAGCTGGGTTTTTACCGGATCGGCAATTTCATACGGATACCGGCAGGAATGCTGCGCAGGCGATTTGGGCAAATTTTACCCGACAGGTTGGAGCAGGCACTTGGCTATGCGCAGGAATTTATCGTACCCATTCGCCAGGTTGTTCCCTACCAGGAACGGTTGCCATGCCTGGAACCGATCGTGACGGCTGCCGGCATTGAAATAGCCTTGCAGAAATTACTGGAAACGCTTTGCGCGCGGTTGATGAGAGAAGGTAAAGGACTTCGCCGTGGCGTCCTGACCTGCTTCCGGATAGACGGCCGAACGCAGCAAATCGATATTGTGACCAACCGGGCCTCGTATCACGTAAAGCACCTTTTCCGGCTTTTTGAACTCAAAATCAAAACCATTGCTCCCGGTTTCGGCATCGAGCTGTTCACTCTCGAAGCTCCGGAAGTGGAGGCTGTTACCATAACCCAGGAAACGATGTGGGACACAACCGGCGGGTTCGAAAATACGGCGATTACCGAACTGCTCGATGCCATTACCGGACGTACAGGCGCGGAAGCGATACAACGGTATCTGCCCCAGGAGCACCATTGGCCCGAAAGATCGGTTAAAAGGGCACCTTCTTTACATGAAAAACCCCGAACCGGCTGGCGGACCGACAGGCAGAGGCCCGTTTTCCTTTTGCCAAAGCCGGAAACCATTCAGGTTACCGCCCCTATACCGGATTATCCGCCTACCATGTTCGTGTACAAAGGCAAGGTACATTATATCGATAAATCCGAAGGACCCGAGCGCATAGAACAGGAATGGTGGCTGGAACAAGGCCTCTTTCGCGATTATTATACCGTAGAAGACCGGGAAGGGAGGCGCTACTGGCTGTTCCGGTTCGGTCCATATTCCGAAGAAGAAGGAGAGGAGCAGCCGGAATGGTTTATACACGGCTTTTTTGCCTGAAAAACTACACTTCATCGACATGAATTATACCGAATTACAGGTAACCACCAATTTCAGCTTCCTGCGGGGCGGATCGCACCCGGAAGAATTGGTAGAACACGCCATCGCACTGGGTTACAAGGCTATTGCCATCACCGACCGCAATACGCTCGCCGGTATCGTACGCGCGCATGCAGCTGCGAAAAACAAGGATTTCCGTATCATACCAGCCTGCCGTCTGGATCTGCTCGATGGCCCCAGCCTGCTCGCCTATCCTACCGACAGGGAGGCTTACAGCCGGCTTTCCGCATTACTCACGGAAGGAAACCTGCGCACCGAGAAAGGCCAATGCCATCTTTATAAAACTGATATTTACCGTAATGCAAAGGGTATGAAATTTATCGCGGTTCCGCCATCGGCACTCAACGAATCATTTGATTTCGATCCTTCTTTTGCCGAAAACCTGCAAGAATACCGCGAAAAACTCGGTGCCCATCTGTACCTCGGCGCGGTAAGGTCTTATCAGGGCGATGACATGAAAAAACTCTACCGCCTCGACCAGCTCTCCAAACGGTTCGATATTCCCCTGGTAGCAACCAACGATGTGCATTATCACAACCTGCAACGACGTGAATTGCAGGATATACTTACCTGTATCCGCGAAAAATGCACCATTTACAATGCCGGTTTTCGCTTACATGAAAATGCAGAACGCTATCTGAAACCAGCCGCGGAAATGCAACGGCTCTTTTTTAAGTTTCCCGAGGCCATCGAACGCACCCGGGAAATTACCGACGCCTGCCGGTTTTCGTTGAACAGCTTGAAATATGTATATCCGGAAGAGCTGACAACGGAAGGACGGACACCGATGGAGGAACTGAAACACCTTACCTGGATCGGTGCTAAAAAGCGCTTTCAGAATGGAATCCCTCCTGATGTGCATGCTAAAATCTTACACGAATTTAAATTCATCGAAGAAATGGATTACGCCGCCTATTTCCTGACGGTGTACGACATTGTGCGCTTTGCGAACCAACAAAAAATACTCTGCCAGGGGCGCGGTTCCGCAGCCAATTCTGTGATTTGTTATTGCCTCGGGATTACCGCAGTAAATCCGGAAGAAATCGATCTGCTTTTCGAACGCTTCATTTCCTCGGCCCGGAATGAACCTCCCGATATTGACGTGGATTTCGAGCATGAGCGCCGGGAGGAGGTGATGCAATACATCTACAACAAATATGGCCGCGACCGGGCAGGCATTGTCGCAACGGTTACACAGGTCCGGCAAAAGGGCGCCGTTCGGGATGTTGCAAAGGCTATGGGCATGTCCATGGATGCGGTTAACCGGCTTTCCAGCTCGTTATGGGAGTTTTCGGATGAATGGTTCGATGGCAAAATCATTTCCGAACATGGTTTCGACCCCAACGACCCGCACCTGGCCAAAATCCTCGATCTGGCGGGACAATACAAGGGTTTCCCGCGCCAGCTGGGCCAGCATACGGGTGGTTTTGTGATTACCCAGGGTAAATTATCAGACCTCTGCCCTATTCTCAATGCCCGAATGGAAAACCGCACCTGCATCGAATGGAACAAAGATGATATCGATACCCTGGGTTTTCTGAAAATCGATGTGCTTGCACTGGGAATGCTCACATGCTTACGAAAGGCTTTTGATTTACTTAAACAGCATTATAATATTGTCCATGACCTTGCAAGCATCCCCCCAAATGACGAAAAGGTTTACGATATGATTTGCCGGGCCGACACGATCGGCGTTTTCCAGATCGAAAGCCGGGCACAGCAGTCAATGCTGCCTAGACTGGAAGCCTAAGGAATTTTATGATTTGGTCATTGAAGTCGCCATTGTGCGGCCGGGACCGATTCAGGGAGATATGGTACATCCTTACCTAAGAAGAAGAGATGAAATAGAAAAAGAAGAATACCCAAGTGAGGAACTGAGGAAAATTCTGGAAAAGACTAAGGGAGTACCTCTGTTTCAGGAACAAGCTATGAATATTGCCATCGTTGCCGCCGATTTCACCCCTACCGAAGCTGATGAACTACGTCGGAGCATGGCAACTTTTAAAGCAAAGGGCGTAGTATCCAGATTAAGGGAAAAGTTGGTAAGTGGCATGATGAAGAAAGGTTACGAAAAGGATTTCGCCGAGCGTATTTTCAAGCAGCTCGAAGGTTTCGGAAGCTATGGATTTCCGGAAAGCCACGCGGCCAGTTTTGCATTGCTTGTTTATGTTTCGTCCTGGATCAAATACCACCACCCCGATGTTTTTGCCGCCGCTTTGCTTAATAGCCAGCCCATGGGCTTTTACCGGCCCGCACAAATCGTGATCGATGCCCGGAATCACGGCGTAGAAGTGAGGCCGGTAGATATCAATTACTCCTTTTGGGACAATACCCTCGAAAATATCCCCGACCAACGCTGCGCCCTACGGCTCGGCTTCCGGCAGGTCAAGGGATTGAAGGAGGAAGAAATGCATATCCTGGTTTCCTCCCGCACCAGGCCCTTTACCCATATTCATCAATTGCTCGAAATCGGCATTTCAAATACTACGCTGGAAAAGCTCGCCGACGCGGACGCATTCTGTTCCATCGGCTTCGACCGGCGGCAGGCGTTCTGGGAGATTTCCGCATTGACCGACAGGCCGGCCGGGCTCTTCGCGGGACATGCTCCGGCAAGCAACAGCGAACCCGATGTTCGCTTGCCCGCAATGACGTTGTCCGAACACGTCATTCATGATTATTCTGCCACCTCCCTCTCATTGAAAGCACATCCTGTCAGTTTTGTAAGGGATCAGCTGAATGCACTGGGTGCGACACGAAGTATCGATCTCCAACATCTTAACGATGGTCAGATTGTCAAAGTGGCCGGTCTGGTGCTTGTCCGACAACGACCGGGCACAGCGAGCGGCATTTGTTTTATTACAGTCGAAGATGAAACCGGCACGGCAAACCTGGTGGTTTTTAAGAATATCTTCGATGCCTACCGTAAAGAAATACTGAGGTCGAAACTGCTGATGATCGAAGGGAAGGTGCAAAAGGAAGGCCAGGTGATCCATGTCGTAGCGGGCAAATGTTTCAATGTATCCGGATTGCTTCGGAAACTTGCAGCCATCGAAGAGCAGGGAGCCGATGTGCTTACCTTGTCAGAGGTTGATGAAAAGGGTCAACCCGATTCACGGGGCAAATCCAGGAAGATACTACCGCTCAAAAATCCGCAAGCGGAAATTTTCCCGGCGTCCAGGGATTTCAAGTGATCAATGCCCGGCCTCATCAAGCCTGATTACCTGCATTTTATATTCTTCCGGCAACAACAGATTGCGAAGATATGCCCCTGCACCGATCCACCGGCTTATTTTATAAACAGGAAGCAATATCCCGAGCAGCCGGTCGCTTCCCAGTCCGATCAGATTATTCACCTTTTGGGGAACAAGCCGCATTTGAACATGCCGTAACAAATAATAGCGGAACCCACCCAAATGCTTTCTGTATTGCTTGTACAAATCGACCGTGAAATGGCTTCTAACGAGATTCTCCTGCAAATGTGCGGCGCGCATCCGCTCCCATTCGCGCAGATCGCCCGGAAGCCCGGGCACACCCATGCCCTCGCCGACCGCGTGAAAAACTTCGAATATCTCCTCTTTCTCGGCAATAGTCAGCTTTCTTTCGAGCAGTTCGAATGATCGAATGGAATAATCGATAAGCATAAAAAGCACATCGCGGTAGGCACTGTCGGGGATGCGGGCATTACGGCTGCGTTCGACACCCTGATGGATCGAAGCGATCTGCCGGATTGCGCGCATGGCATCGTCGTATTCCGCGAACACAATCTGGCGCGCATATCCGACCGTCGAAAACAGCCTGCCCAGCGGATCTGCGGGGAGTTTCCCGGTAAAGTACAGCCAATCTACCGACTTGTTCAGCGCGAACTCGGCCGACGCTCCCGCGAATATGAACAGGATCGTATCCGCTTTTCCCCAGATATCCCGCACAATCGAACCTTCATTTACGAACCACTTCATACAGCATGCCTTTTGTCTATTATCCATTCTGATCCCGGCACAAACACAATACCCAACGTATAACCAGCAATTTCCAACCACGAAAAGGTAGTCCAGACGACCATCCGGGCAACCGCGTTATCCTCCAAACCAAGTAACCCGAGGATATGGAAGTACTGGAAGCGCCTCCAGCACGTCGCCTCCCCATGGCCTGACGAGGTCGTCGTGCACATACAACGCGATCCAGACTTCTGCGGCGAACATAACCGAGGCCGCTATCAAATAATTACGTCTGCACATTCAATTCAATATTAATGGGTTAGCATCCAGTTCGATCCGATCGCGCAGTCCTTCGGATGTTCTTCCCGTTTTCACTTTCGACAAAATCGATTCCAGAAGCGGCAGCATGGCATTCAACCCGCCTGTTTTAATGATAAAATTCCAGAGCGGCTCAAATTTTTTCCAGCCGCCGGTGTAGAAAAAATGCTTGGCGATATATTTCAGGGAATCATGTTGTAAACTGGATTTTATTATGTTTTTCCAGCTATAAAAATTATCATAGGCCCACCAGTATCCTTCCTCCAATTTTTCCGCATCGAGCCCGATCGTTTTGTAAACTACGTGCCGCGTATCGTACCGGTCCCAGTTCCGGGTCATGATCCTGCCTTCCGCTTCCATGTTTTTGTACAAATCGGTACCCGGATAAGGTGTCAATATATGATAGGTCGCGGTGGTAATACCCTGGCTTACGCCCCAGTCGACGGTTCGCTTAAAGACATCGCGATCATCGTCATCGAGCCCGAACACGAAGCTTCCGTTAATCATGATACCCAGCGAATGCAGCCGGTTTACGGCCTTCGCATAATCCTTTTCGAGGTTCTGCTTTTTGTTGCTTTGTTTCAGATTTTGAGGGGAAAAAGTTTCAAAACCCACAAAAAGACTACGCAGACCGGCATCGGCAGCTTTCTCGATCAGGTTACCCCTCAGAATGGCATCTACCGTGGAAGCTCCCTGAAACACGCGGTTCATCCCCCGCATTCCCTCGAAAAGCGCATCGGCAAACTTCGCATTCCCCAGCAGATGATCATCCAGGAAATACAAATGCCGCCCCGGCAACCGGTCTATTTCCGCTAGTGCGTCGTCCACCTGCTGTGTATAAAAACTTTTGCCTCCTTCAAAAAATGCGTCCTTGTAACAGAAGCTGCAATGATGCGGGCATCCCCTGGTTACGACAATGGAGTTGGGGACGAGGTATAAGTTGCGCTTGATGAGGTCACGGCGAATAGGCGGTATCCCGGCAAGCGTCCTGGCGGTCGACGTGTACACTTTCTGAGGTGCGCGCTTTTTGAAATCCAGCAGAAACCGCGGGAATGTATCCTCGCCCGGACCGATGAAAATGCTGTCGGCATGCGTCATTGCCTCGTACGGGAGCGAAGTCACGTGCAAACCGCCCAAAATGACATAGCTGCCTTTGTTCCGATAATGATCTGCAATGCGATATGCCCTGAAAGCATTTGTAATATACACCTGAATAACCACCAGGTCCGGTGCGTCGTCCAATCGCAATGTTTCCACATGCTGGTCTTGCAGGTCGATCTCATCTTCCGGCGAGAGGTATGCCGCCAGTGTGGCTAATCCGAGAGGCGGAAAAAGCGAATACTTGATTGGCCTCCATTGCGGGCTTTCCGCTTCTGTCAGGGCCGGCAGGATCATTTTTACCTTCATAGCTTTAATTAAAAAGTACTTTGAAATACAAAGTACAATAATGATTTTGAATTAAACAACACACGGCGCGTCATAGGCAAAACAAAAAATAGCCCCCGAAAACCAGAGGCTATTTACCATTCAGAAACCTGACTAAAACATTATTTCAAATCCTCGAGCCGGTAACCGAGGTAATCGTCGACGATCAATTTGTAATGCAGTTTTTTGCGGGGGCTGCCGATATGAACGCTGTAAGTACCCTGCCCGAGTTTCGATACGTCGAACCAGCGGCCGTAGCTCGGTTCTTTTATTTGTTCATAGTAAATTGTACGCAGCTCGCTGTCGATAATGCGGACGTCATAGCTTTCCTGCGCCGGATTCTTGAGAATAACCTTCATTTTCCCGCTCTGTACCACATACACATTCGACATGGCCGTTTTCACGTTGACGCCCGCGGCCGACATGGGAGATTCCGATTCCGACATACTTCTGTACGTGGTACGGCTATCGGCTACGAGGTCGAAGGTTTTTACTTTTTCCGAAAGCAGTTCGCGAGCCATTAGCTTGGACAAAAGGTCATCGAATAACCTCACATTCCGTTTGGTAAGCTTGATGTACTTGCGGGGCATGGATTCCTGGTAAAGTAAATGGTTGCCGCTGTCGAAAAACTGAACGACGGTATTGCGCGAATTCGGATCGGTGTGGACCTGCCAGTAACCCTTGTCCGGCTCAGCGTATGTTTGCGCGTCGGCGGGCAGGAAAGAGGCCAGCCATAAAGCGGGCGCCAGCAGAAGGGATAGGTGGATTTTCTTTGTTTTCATGGCTATCAAAAAGGGGTGGAAATTTGAACAAACAACACAAAACTTGCCCAAATGGGGAATCGGTCCCCACTCATTTCATTCCAGTATTTTGATGGCCATCAAATTTGATTCAAAGAGAACGTTTCCGATGTAAAAGTTGCAGCGAATGTAAATTCTTTTCGAGATTGGATACAAAAACGCAATGAATATGGTCACTATCACACAATTCGTATACGTAAAGCCCGGCAAAGAAGAAGTTTTTCAGCGATTCGAATCGCTGGTATTGCCATTGATACCCCGGTACAACGGGAAATTGCTCCTGAGGCTGAGAACGGGCCCCGGGCATTTGATCGAAGGCGAACTGGAAGCGCCTTACGAAGTGCATTTGGTCAGTTTTGAATCCGAAGCGGATCTGGCGGCATACACTTCCGACCAGATCCGCGAACAAAACCTCTATTTAAAGGAAGAGTCGGTTTTGAAGGTAATGACCGTCAAGCAGCCCTGAACCGGTCACGGTGCCGGCGGAATGTGCGAGGGAACCACATTGGAAACCGGTTTGATCGATTTCAGATAAGCGAAAATCGCGCGCATGTCGCTGTCGGCCATATTCAGGTAATTGAACCATGGCATCGGCGGCAGCAGCGGCCGGCTGTTTTCGAGCCCTTTGAACTTTCCTTTGCGCATGGCCGTGTCGAACTGCTCGAACGTCCAGGTACCGATGCCGGTCTCGTCGGGCGTCAGGTTGGCGGCAAATGAAACGCCCCACGGGCCTGCGAATGCGGTACTTTGACCGTTAAAAACCACCCATTCACCGGTTTTGAGGATGCTTTTATCAAACGTTCCCAGAGGTTGCGTGCTATTGTAACCCGACAGGAAACGGTCCATATCCGGTGCCGGCCCCTGGGGGGGTCATCTTCTTAGGAGCATGGCAGTCGGCGCATCCCATGATGGTAACAAGGTATTCTCCTCTTTTCACGGCATCGTCCTTGGACACGACTTTCTGATACATCGCGGCCGAAACCGGCGAATTACGCACAAGCTGCCGGGGCGCTTCGGGTTGTTTTGTAAAAGCACAAACTGACCATACGGCCGCGGAGGCGGCCAGATAAGCGATTTTCATGGTAAATAGATTTAAGTTAAAAAATTGCTCAGGCGAACATCACCTGCTTGTCGGGTAATCTGAAATACTGATAACGGTCCTGGAATACATGGGTGGGGACTTCCCGTGTAAACTCTTTGAAATCGCGGATAAAATGCGCCTGATCGGCGTAGCCGGAATTATATGAAATTTCAGCCCAGTTCGGCGTTGACGGCGCGCTGCAAAACGATTCGTAAGCATTTCTGAACCGGATAATGCGCTGGTACATTTTCGGCGTCGTGCCGTAATGATCTTTGAAAACCCGTTCGAGCTGCCGTTTGCTGATGTACAGGTTTTCGCTCAGCGCGTCGATCGACAGCCGGCCCTTGCTCTGCCGTATCAGCCGGGTGGCCTGTGAAACGGGATGCCGTGCCGAGCGCATGTTTTTCAAAAGCCCGAGCAGGAACGCTTCCGTGATACGCACGACCTCGTTCGTGTCCTGTAAGCCATATACGTTTTCGACGAGCCGGTTGATCTCCTTTCCAAAGCAGCTTTCCAGGTCGGTAAATTGGTTAAAAAGCGGGGCAATCGGTACCGCGAACAATTCCAGTGCGCTCTCCGGCCTGAGCCTTATCCCGAATTTCCGGCAGGAACCAACTGTTTTCCAATGCACCACATCACGAAAAAGCCCCACAAAAAACGCCGGGGGTAAAAGCTGCCAGCTCTCCTCGAACAACGCCCGGCAACGGTTATCGTCCAGGTGCAGGATCAGTTCCAGCGTCCCGAACGGCATGCACCGCTGTACCGGCGACTCCTGATCACCTTTGGTTTCGAAACGGTGTAACCAATAGCACTCGACGTATTGCTGCAATTCGGGCGAAGGTCTGAATTCCTGGTAACCTGAGTTCATTGTTTGAAAAGGGCTTTTTGTATTGACGCTGCAAAACTATGGGTATTCCGAACGCCTGTATTGTAAAAAAACGACATTCGGCAGCGAATTACTTAAAAATCAACGCATTGTTGGATACTGTAATTAGTAACCGGTGCAAAATGTGCATACGGTACCGACCTGCTTCACGATTAGCCGGTCTAACGAATGACTGGAACTCGTATTTGCCACCCCCTCTCAGCTTTCCGCAGATCGGCTTTCCGTACGTATTCGAACCAACCCTCGGCCCGTAATGCACCGGCCAACGCACGGTGGCCGCGATCAGGCACTACGCCGTTTTTTAATCCACTACATCGAACCCTTTTCCGTGATTAAGCACCACTTGGGTGCTCACGGCCCTGCCTTCGAGCGTGATAATGCGATAACCATAATAGCGGCTATGGACTACGATTTCCAGCGGGTTCTTCTCCATTTGCACCGAGGCCGCAGGGGTTACATATTGCGTAATGTTTTCTTCCTTGGTGAAATCGTCCGTGTGGTAATGTCCACAGAAAACCGTGATTTCGCGCCCGCTTCGCACGAGAATATCTTTTATGGCGGCCCGGTTTAGCAACGGGTACTTGAAATCAACAGCCGTAAGAACCTGTAAAACAGGGTGGTGGACAAAAAGCAGCACATGTCTTGTCGTCAGCAGTTCATTTTCCAGCCATTTCAACTGGATTTCGCTGATGGAATCGGACGAAGAATCCAGGAAAATATATTTGAAATATTCGTCTTCCGTGGAATGAAACATTTCGCTTTTCGTCTTCAGGTAATCCGGAAGGTAATGCGGCCTGATACCGGCAAACGTGTCGTGATTGCCCGGTATCACCGTAAAGTCGAAATCTTTCAGCAACGCGAAAAATCGCTGGTAAGCATCCGGATGACCGATATCCCCCGTAAAAATCACCTCTCTGATCCCCCGTGCGCCTACATCCTGCAAGACCAGCTTCATATTCGTGTCGGCATCCGCTCCATACTTTGCCGACCATTCTTCCATCAAATGCAAATCCGTTATCTGTGCGATGCGTTTCATAGCTATCTTTTTTATCCGGAATTATATAACAAAAGGCGCTGCAATAACTGATCCAATCGGGTAATTAGCGGCGGTACCAATGGCCAAGGCGGAAATCTTGCCTCATGAAAGGATAATACCTATCGATCACAAAACCACGAAAGCCGCCGCGGTTTGCAGCATCTGCTCAAAATGGGGATACCTGGCCATTTCGGAAGTGGCCGCAGCACGGGTAATCGGCTAAATATTCCTGAAAATTGATTTTTATCTCTAACTTTCCCGTCTTTTAATTCCTGAAAAATTTATGAAGAAAGTATTCCAAATCAACCTGTACCGGGCTTCCCGACGCCTGATGCTTTCGGCAGGCGCACTGCTGATGGCTACCTTTTCTGCAAAAGCCGACAACGCCCCCCCTCGCCTCTCCCATCGAAGGCCGCTGGGATATTTCCGTGGACGTGAATGGCAAAACGTTACCGTCCTGGCTGGAAGTGCGTCATTCGGGCCATAAAACGCTCGTAGGGCAGTTCACAGGCTTCTCAGGAAGCGCCCGGCCAATCTCCGTAGTGCATTTCCAGGAGGGCAAATTTGACTTTGCGATCCCGCCGCAATGGGAGCGCGGCGAGAATGACCTTAAAGTGGAAGGAACTGTGTCGGGCGACACCATCTCCGGCTCATTGACAACACCCGACGGCAAGACATACAGCTACAAAGGCGTTCGTGCGCCGTCGTTACGCGGCAAGGCTACACCCGCCTGGGGAACGCCGATCAAACTGACCGCCGGTAATGAGATCAAAGGCTGGCACGCAACGGGCGAAAACCAATGGATAGCCGAAAACGGCATTCTCCGCAGCCCGAAATCCGGTGCCAACCTGGTTACCGACCAGAAATTCGGCGATTTTAAACTGCACATCGAGTTCCGCATTCCGAAGGGAAGCAACAGCGGCGTGTACCTGCGCGGCCGCTATGAAGTGCAAATCACCGACGGCAAGGGGATGGAACCCGCTCTCGACCAGATGGGCGCGATTTACGGCTTCATCACTCCGAGTGAAATGGTGGCCAAAGAGGCGGGCGAATGGAATACATTCGATATTACATTGATAGGCCGCATGCTGACCCTCGTCGCCAATGGCAAAACGGTGATCAGCAACCAGGAAATCCCCGGCATTACCGGCGGAGCATTGGACAGTAACGAAGGCGAACCCGGCCCACTTTACATCCAGGGCGACCATGGCCCCGTTGAATACCGCAACATCGTAATCACACCGGCGAAATAACCGCCCCGAAAGCCGCTATCATTACTTGCAGCAATGCCCGGAACATGGTAGCGGTATTTTTTTGCCCAAATTGACCAAATCATAATCCAGGGATAACAGCCGGTGCCGGTGCCCTGGATAAATTTGAAGTCCTAAACTCAAAGTTATTGATGGATTCCAGAAGAGATTTTCTAAAAAAGGCCGCCCTGCTCGCGGGTACGGGCGCGATGACGAATACACTTCCGCCCGTTATTCAAAAAGCGCTGGCAATCGACCCTGCCCCCGGTAGTACGTTCTATGATGCCGAGCATATCGTGTTCCTGATGCAGGAAAACCGTTCGTTCGACCACCAGCTAGGCATGTTGCAGGGCGTGCGCGGCTTCAACGACCCGCGCGCGATCGAGCTGGCCAACAAAAACAAAGTTTGGTTCCAGACCAACAAGGACGGCGAAACCTACGGGCCTTTCCGCCTTAATGTAAAAGATACCAAAGTCGCCTGGATGGGTTCCATTCCCCACGGCTGGACCGACCAGACCGACGCCATGAATAACGGCAGATACGACCGCTGGCTCGACGTGAAAGCACCGCGCAACAAGGAGTATGCGCACATCCCGCTCACCATGGGCTACTGCGACCGCACCGATTTCCCGTTTTATTACTCCCTTGCCGATGCATTCACCGTTTGCGACCACAACTTCTGTTCGAGCATTACCGGCACTCACCCGAACCGCTATTACTGGATGACGGGCACCGTTCGCGAAAAGAACGAGCCGTCGGGCATTGCGCATTTGTGGAATATCAGCAATTACGAATATCCCGAGCTTGAATGGAAGACCTATCCGGAACGTCTGGAAGAAGCGGGCATAAGCTGGAAAGTTTACCAGAATGAGCTCACGATGGGCTACGGTCTCAAAAGCGAGGAAAGCGAGTGGCTCAGCAACTTCGGTACCAATGTGCTGGAGTATTTCAAAGCCTACAACGTGCGTTTCCACGAAGGCGGCATTGCCAATCTTGAAAACAAAAGGCAAACGATCGTACATACCATCGCGGAACTCGAAAAAGAATCGGCGACGGATTCCCGCGCTTCGCAACGTCTCGCCGCCGCGAAGCGGCTTTTGAAGAACATCGAAACCGCCCAAACAAAGTTTAATAAGGAAACGCTGGCAGCGCTCTCGGATAAAGATAAAAAACTGAACGAAAAGGCATTTACTACAAACGTCAACGATCCCTATTTCCATGAACTGACATCGATGCAGTATTCCGACAACGGCAAGGAACGCACGCTGAATGTCCCCAAAGGCGACATTTTCCACCAGTTCAGGGAGGATGTTAAAAACGGGACGTTACCGACGGTTTCGTGGCTGATGTCTCCCGCGCGTTTCTCCGACCATCCCGGCGAGCCGTGGTTCGGGCCGTGGTATGTGAGCGAGGCGATGGAAATACTGCTTCAAAATCCGGAGGTGTGGAAAAAGACCATCTTCATTGTGACTTATGATGAAAACGACGGGTATTTCGATCATTTGCCTCCATTTACAGTTCCGAATCCTTATAAAGAAAACACGGGAAAAGTCTCCTCCGGCATCGATCCGAGACTCGATTTTGCATTGGCCGACCAGCAAACAAATCCGTCGGCCAACCCGGCCGGCATTCGCGAAAGCTCCATCGGCCTGGGTTACCGGGTGCCGATGATCATCGCATCGCCCTGGTCCCGTGGCGGTTACGTCAATTCGGAGATATTTGACCACACTTCTTCGCTGCAATTCCTCGAAAATTTCATAAAAAAGAAATTCAACAGGGAAGTTCGTGAGGAAAATATCACCCAATGGCGCCGAACGATTTGCGGTGACCTCACGTCGGTATTCCGGCCATACAACGGCGAAAAAATCGAAACGCCTGTTTTCCTGCAACAAAAACCATTTATCGAAAGCATTCATCAGGCACAATTCAAACAGGCGCCGGAAAATTTCAGAAAGCTCGATGCTCGGGAACTGGCGGAGCTCAACAAGGCCCCGGGGAAGTCGCCCCTGTTCCCTGCTCAGGAAAAGGGTACCCGCCCGGCCTGCGCATTGCCCTACGAGCCTTTTGTAAATGCGCAAATCAATAAAGCGAGCCTGCAACTGTCCTTCAAGACGGGTAACCGGCTGTTCGGCGATAAATCGAGCGGAATGCCGTTCCGGGTTTACGCGATGAAACCCTACCGGAACGAAACGCTCCGCTCGTGGGATTACAGCGTTGCCGCGGGCGACAGCCTGACGGATGAGTGGGAACTGGCGGCTTTCGAAAACAACACCTACCACCTGCGCGTTTACGGCCCCAATGGCTTCTTCCGGGAATTTAAAGGCAGCGGCGCCAACCCTGAATTGAAAGTAGGCTGCGAATACGAGATAAAATCGTCCGCACCGACGGGCAATGTGATTGTAACGATCGAGAACCTCGATTCCAGGGCACATGACGTAATGATCGGGGATAACAGCTATAAAACCGGCGTTAAAAACAAGACTTTCGCCGTCGGCTCGAAGGCCTCGCTCGTACTGGATCTGAGCAAATCATTTCAATGGTACGATTTCAGCGTGAAGGTAAAGGGTTACGAGGGATATGAAGAGCGCTTTGCCGGGCATGTGGAAACCGGCGCCGTCACGAAAACCGATCCGCTGATGGGTGGTGTAATATAAAACAGGCCGGAGATAGTCAACCTCCGGCCTGTACATATTGATGAAATGTAATCTGAAACGCTATTTTCTGAAAGGAATCAATTGTCGTACTTTCTCATCGCGTAGGTACAGACCCGCCCATACCAGCACGCCAAACACCGCCGCGAAATACAATGGCTGCCCAACCCGCACCATGATCGCGATAGCGCCTCCCAGGTAACCAGTAATCAAAATCGCGCCGAGAATGGCCGTGCGAGGGATTATGTAAAGGATTGTCGATATCAGGAGCGCGATACCGATGTTTTGTACCTGGTCCACCGGCCAACCCAGCGCCGCCGAGCCTTCGATGGAATGTGATTCTTTGATGACCTTCATGACGGCATCGAAAAGCAGGAACAGAATGCACAAGGCGCTGATGATTTTGCCGGCAAGCACGCCTTTGTTTCCCTGGCTTTTTGTGTTCGAAGTGACGAGTGTAGCTTCCATAATTTTTCCTGGTTTATATAAGTTTTGTTTGACTGATTGGTTGATACAAAACTAGCAGGTGCCGGCGGGACGGGCGCTGTGTAAAAACGGCATTGTTAGGGGGCGTTTGCGTCATCAACAGAACAATTCTCCCGTGTTCGACGCAATTGCAGCGGATTTATTCCGTTTTAGGTAACAAAAAAGTAGAAATTTGCAGTAACTTGCTTATAACTGAAATTCAAAACGTAGCCCGAAAAAAACGAAGTATGAAAGAACCGATCATGCAGGATGATATCCTTGCAGCAAGCATCCGCAATGGCGACATACCCTCTTTCACAAGGGTTTACGAAACCTACCACGCTTATCTATTCCGCTTTGCGCTCCGGTTCCTGAAATCCACCGAACATGCCGAAGAAGCTGTGCACGACGTTTTCCTGAAATTGTGGGAGAACCGGGACTGCCTCCATAACGAATGCTCCCTGAAAGGCTATCTGCTTAAAATTTGCAAGAGCCATATTTTTCACGTGCTCACGCGCGCAGGAAAAGAGCAACCGGTACTGCAACTCTGAGGAAAAACGGGCCGAATGCATGGATAAGGAAATTCACATCAGGAACCTCGTTTACAAATACATCTCGAACCAGTGCAACGGGCCCGAGCAGGACGAACTGCTTCGCCACCTGCGAACCCCGGCGGGAAAATGGGTTTTCGACGAAGTAATGACCTCGGAGGCCGACAAGATTTTTACCCAAAGAGAAGAGATCGAACCGGCCGTTTCTACCCGGCTACTGGGTCGTTTACGCGAGAATATGGTGTCAGAGGACGCTGCCGGCGAACATCGGACACCCTTTTATCGCAACCGCAATTTCGTCGTCGCCGCAACGGCCGCGCTGGCGTTGCTCGCCCTGCTGGCCATTTACTGGCTCAGGCGCTAAGCATGATTATTTTTTGATATACTCGTCGGTAAAATGCGTCCTGGCCTTGGGCTGGGCGAATTTGTCGGCATTATAGCTCCGCGAATTTCCCCTCGGAATCGACAGGGACGACCATTTATCGTCCAGCGCCATTTTGCCGATGAACACGATTTGTCCTACATGGTACGGATAGTGGGCCAGCTGCCGGTTAATCGCTTCCATCACCGAATGTCCCTGGTTCCGGATGTAAATCACGGTGTTCCAGTTGGATGCGTCCAATGAATCCAGCGCTTTGAAAAGGCATTCCCAACCTTCGTTCCATTTGGCAAGCAGATCTTCGCGCCCATCGATATCGTTTTCGAACTCCGCATCGCGGTCACGCCATTCCTTTTCTCCGTCGGTGGTAAGGAAGTCGGTCCAGCGGGAAAGCATATTGCCCCATAAATGCTTGACAATGCTGGCAATGCTGTTGCTTTCTTCATTGTATTTCCAGAAAAGCTGCTCGTCGCCCAGCTGCGCAATCGTCTTTTCGCCGAGCATTTTGTAATATTCGAATTGCTTTCTTACGCTTTCGAGGTATTCCTGGTTCATGGTCTGGTGAAATAATGGTTTGTTCAACCCAAATTACAAATTGTTATCTACTAATGGAACGCTCGATCCGGAACACTTCGCCGTAAGCTGGATTGATATCGAAAATCTCGGTCAGCGCAATTCCCCGAACCATCGAAAGGATCAGCCGGATCACCCCCGCGTGTGTCACGACCGCGATTTTATGATGGGCGGTTTTCCCAAGATCATCCCAAAACGACTTCACGCGTGCGTACATCTGCATCATACTCTCGCCCCCAGGCGTGCACGCGTGCACATAATCGTCCATCCACGCCTGCAACGCCGCGGGGTCGACGGTATCCCAGGTTTTGCCCTCCCATTCCCCGAAATCCAGCTCCTGTAAACGGCTATCGGTCACGAACCCGGCGCCGATGGCCTTCGCAAGCGTGGTGCAGCGGGAAGCCGGGCTCGAATAAATGATATCCAAATCCGGATCCAGCTTCGATCGTACGATTTCGAGTTCCGATGGAAAACCGGCATGCAGTAAAAGTTCCTTGCGGCCGTAAATCAGGCCACGTTCGAGAACGGGCGTCGTATGCCGGATCAGGTAAATTTCCATAGCACAACGACGAAAAGATAGAATGCGATCTCACAGACCTGCTGGATAGCCCCCAGGCAATCGCCCGTGTAACCACCGATCCATTTTTTGAAATAGCCCGCCAGCACCGCCATAACCAATCCCATCGGTAGGATCGCCATCACGACCAAAGGCTGCCCGAATACCGCCGGGAACGCCAACAAGGGCATAACCCCGAAAACGATAGCGGTCGCCAATACCGAAAAAGGCGGCTTTTCGGCAACAGGTTTTGCCTTGCCGCCGGTCTCCCGCGCATAAGGCAGCGTGTAAATGACAAAAACAGGCATGAGCCTGCTCAGCGAATGCCCGCTCACGAGCACGGCGACGATCCCGCCTTCCGAACCGCTTATCGCTTGCAAAAGCGCAAATTTCAAGGCGAGGATCGATATCAGGCCCACGGATGCATACGTACCGACGCGGCTGTCCTTCATGATTTCCATGATTTTTTCCTTCGTCCACCCGCCTCCGAAACCATCGCAAACATCCGCAAAACCATCTTCGTGAAATGCGCCGGTCAACAGCACGGAAACAATCATCGAGCACAGAACAGCTACCGTGGGAGTGGTACAATAATCCGCGACAAGCCATGCGCCGCCCGCTGCGGCACCTACAATCCAGCCGATAAACGGCAGGTAACCCGTCGACAGGCTCAGATTTTCCGGACGATAAACCACCCATTTCGGTGCCGGCAGACGTGTGTAAAATTGCAGCGCGGTAAAAAACAGGGTCAGCTGTTTGCGAAAATAGGGCATCGGATATTAGTTCTGATTTTCGGTATTCCGGCTTACGCCCGCGCTTTCAAAGCTGGCCATTTCGTTCAAAAAGGAAACGGCGCTTTGGAGGAGCGGGTAGGCCAGCGCGCAGCCTGTGCCTTCGCCCAGCCGCATATCCAGTTTGAGAAGCGGATCGGCTTGCAGCCACTGTAACAGCAGGCGATGGCCTTTTTCATCGGATTGATGGCAGAAAACCGCATTATGCCCGATGGAAGCGTCCATTTTGAATGCGCACAGGTAGCTTACCGAGGCTATAAAACCATCCACCAACACCAGCATTCCCAGTTTTGCTGCCTCGGCCATTGCACCGCACATCATGGCAATTTCAAATCCGCCGAAAGTCGCCAGCACCGATTCGGGATCGTTGGGTTCGTTTTTATGGTATTCGGAGGCATCGGTCAGAACCGCTATTTTCTGCAAGAGCTGGACGTCATTCAAGCCGGTACCTTTTCCGACGCATTCAGAAACCGGGATTTCCAGCAACCGGCTCATGGTCATCGACGCCGCGGAGGTATTGCCAATGCCCATCTCTCCGAAGCCGATCACATTGCAGCCCGTTTCCCTGACGTGGCGAACCAACTCTGCCCCTTTTTCAAGACACCGCCGGCATTCGGCGGCCGTCATCGCGGGTTGTTTCAGAAAATTTTTCGTACCGAAATTAACTTTCGCATCGATCAGTTTTTCGTTTTTCCCAAAATCATAATCCACGCCGGCGTCCACCAGCAGCAGGTTTATGCCATGCTGACGCGTAAAAACGTTGATCGCCGCGCCACCTCCCATAAAATTAAGGACCATCTGGGGCGTTACCTCCGAAGGGTACGCGCTTACCCCCTGCGATGCGATGCCGTGGCTCGCGGCAAAAACAATGATATGGGGATTAACGAGTTCCGGCGACAGAGTGCCCTGCACCGAGGCGATCCTCAACGCCAGCCTTTCCAGCGCCCCGAGTGCTCCCAGTGGCTTTGTTTTCGAGTCTATTTTTGCCTGGATTTCCTCGCGTGTTACGGCAGCTGTATACATATTATTTTGTGGATTTTAAGGTTAATGGAAGCCCCGAAACCATCATGATCGCCTCCCGGGCCACAGCGGCGACGTATTGATTCGCCCACCCTTGCAAATCGGTAAACTTTCTCCCGGCTTCGGTCGCGGCATGAACGCCCATGCCTATTTCGTTGGAAATGATGATCAAAGTGGCATCTATCCGGGCCAGGGCGTCTATTTCCGCCTTAAATGCGGCCAGGGATTTACCGACATCATAACCGAAGGCCTCGAAAAGATTTGTAAGCCATAATGTTACGCAATCGATAACCACCACTTTACCCCCTAACGGAAGCAAATAAAGATCCTTCTCGCTTTCCAGGGAAACCCATTCGGGCCCGCGCTCGTCCTGATGCCGCTTCACCCGTCTGGCAAAATCTTCGTCGCGGATCCGCGAGGTTGCGACATAAACGGGACTTCCGCTCTTTTGCAACGCCAGCTCCATCGCGAACCTGCTTTTGCCGCTCCTGACGCCGCCGGTAATATAGATGATCATGACGGCTCCACGTTTTTGAAACGCTTGTACAGAAAAAGTTGCCATTTCTCCTCCGCGACGCCGGCTTTGTCCATCTCCGCCCGGGCCAGGGTAAAAAACAGATCGGAAAGGCGGTTGATATAGGCCGGAATGGCCTCGTGTACCTCGTCGGTTTTCATAAGCGACACCAGCCGCCGCTCGCCACGGCGCATTTGCGTGCGTGCCACGTGGCATAATGCCGACACTTCGTTCCCTCCCGGCAACAAAAAATAATCCGACGGCGAGGTCATAGCAGCTTCCAGGGCATCGATCCAATCCTCGCAAAAGGTCGCCCCATCAACCGGCATCGGGTTTTTATTTTCCTTTTTAGCGTCCGACGGCCGCGCCAGATGCGACATCATGTCCATCAGGTCCTTCTGTATTTTGTGTAAGCCGGGCTGCCATTCATGCCCGTTGCCCAACTTCACCCGCAGCATGCCGATTGTCGAATTAGCTTCGTCGAGCGTCCCGATGCATTCGATCCGCACGTCGTCTTTACTCACCCGGCTCCCGCCGAACAGCCCGGTGGTTCCCTTATCCCCCTTTTTAGTATATATTTTCATTCAATTAATGGATTTATAATAGATCAGCTCATGCTTGGGCAACAACTCGGGATGGATAATCCGGATCAGATCGGCCAGCACCAGATGCGGGTTCACCGCGCCCGATTCCCAGTAATCGTTCGCTCCCTGGGCATTCATGCGTTTGTTGTAGCTATAAATGTGATTGGATTTGAATGACCTGAAATCGGCGTAGCGGGCATCCCGTGCCAGGATATCCTTTTTGGTCTGCACACTTCCGATGCTCACATTCAGCCAGAAATCCGCCTGCAATGCCACCGGATACACCGTTTCAAAACTCAGCGGAAGGCTACCCGTTGCTTTTGTATCCGACCAATGGTAAGAAGCACCCGCATCGCGAAAGAAACGGCTCACGTAGCTGTCCCCATTCGGGACGTACCAGGCGTCTTTGGAATTCATCCCCACCAGCAGGCTCGGTCGCGGACCAACCTTGCTTGTTAACCGGACCAGTTTCTGGTATTCTGCCTCGACACGCGCAAATTTGCGGTTCACATCGGTCTCCCGATTGGTAAGCACCGCCAGCAGCTTTACCCATTCGGCCCGGCCCAGCGGCGTCCTCTCGACCCATTCCGAATTCACCATCACCGGTATACCAGCCTGATGAAGGGATTCATAGCGGCTTACTTTCGAAACCGGACTGCCCGTAGCCATGATCAAATCCGGATGCAAGCTCACCAACAGTTCTTCGTTTAGTCCCTGATCCTTACCTACTTCCACAATTTTACCTGCCCTAATGCGGTCGAGCACCTTTGGCGAAGACACGTACCTGAGATTGCCCATTCCGGTAAGGATATTCTCGCAACCCAGAAAGCCTACTAATCCGATGTGCAGCGACGACATCGCCACCATGCTGCGCACCGGAATTTCGATGAACTGGCTGTCATGATAGCCGATGGGCCGCGGCGTACCACGTTGTACCAGGATATAACTCAGCGTGTCCGTCGATTTTTCGAACGGGCTCATGATTTTCACGACTTTATAGTGATCATGATACGTGATCGCAAAGCCGCGCGCGTGTGAAACTTTCACCTTTTCGGGGAACAGGTCACGCCCGGAATAATGCGATCCGCCTTTTTCGTAAAGCGCCGAGGAAGTACCGCAACCAGCCAGAAGGCCCGGCAGCAGGAGAACTGCAAATAGTTTTCTGATAATCATTTTGTCATCGGCCTTTCTTCCGAAAGCCATGTTAACCATGTTGGCAGGCAGGTTTTCTGACTCGTTCAACTCCTGCGCCTTCCCGGGAATAATGATTGAATGATTGAATAAAACATTCGGTCATTCAATCATTCAAAATTATATCCCAGTGGCATCTCACAAGAGCCTCGTTCTGAACTCACAGCAGCGGAGACTGTTCCGGATTTTCACCGGATTCCCTTTTAACACGCACGACGCGTGCACCTGGATTGTCGCAAAACTAGCGATATTTTATTGCTTATCATTGCAAACATTCATTTCACACACGCGTTCATGAAGCGAGACGATAGGCTTCAATGACCTACTGAGAGAAACCTTCTTCGCTGTCGAGGAGATCGCATGTTTGGTAAAAGTTTCACCAGGATCCGTTCAAAAGATCAAGCGGGACAGGAAATTAGGATAATCACTGTCACAATTAATACCATTATAAAACATGACCTTTGATTGACCAATACAGCCCGCCGGATATCCGCCGCTCCGATCTCCCGGTCGCTCTCTCCGATGAACGGTTTCGCAACCACCGTCCCGTGATACACGTTCGGGCCGCCGAAGCGGCAATTCAGGATACCGGCCAATGCAGCTTCGGGATATCCCGCATTAGGGCTTTTATGCATCGGGCCGAATTTGAATACGAACATAAGTCCCCGCTTGCTTCCGGTTACCAAAACCATCAAAAGGGCCGTCAGCCGGGCCGGAACGAAGTTCGCCAGGTCGTCGAGCCTGGCCGCGAATTTCCCGAACCATTCGAAACGTTCGCTGCGATACCCGAGCATCGAATCCATCGTGTTGATCATCTTGTAAGCCATCATACCCGGCACTCCCCCGACAGCATAATAAAATAGCGGGGCTATCACACCGTCGCTCAGGTTTTCAGACATGGTTTCCAGCACAGCTATGCGTATCTGCTGAGGACCGAGTTTTGAGGTATCCCGCCCGACTATGCGCGAGAGTTGCTTCCTCCCTGCTTCCAGACCTTCGTTTTCCAGCACCGAAAAAACCTTACGCCCCTCGGCGATCAGCGAATGGTTGGCAAGCCCGAAGTAAACCCAGATACTATTGATAATCAATAATAATGCTGACACACGGAAAAGTAGCGCATTGAGTCCGTAAAAAAATGCGAATACCAATAATACCAGCGCCACGCTTAACATCGCACCTTTCCAGAATCTGAAACGCCCGCGGTTCAGCAGTTTCTCCCCTTTGGCGATGGCGTTGCCAAAAACCCGCACGGGATGCGGCCAATGATCGGGATCGCCGAGCCACAGATCGAGCAGGTAGCCGGCAATCAGCGGCAGGACTAGTAGTAAAGTGTCTGCCATTCCTTTAATGCGTCGAACATTTGCTGATTATCATCCGGCCTCCGGGTAGCGATACGAAAATGCTGTCGCGTCAGGCCCCGGAAATTGCCTGCGTCGCGTATGAGAAAGCCATATTTTTCCAGCAGAAAATCTTTGAGCTGCGAGGCATTCCTCACCAACGTTCTTCCAAGAAAGAAATGCGTATCGCTGTCACCCACTTCCAGGCATTCTATTTCCTGCAATTTTTGAACGAACGTTCTTTTATTATGTAAAAGTTGGGAAACCGGTGGCTGTACGTTGGCAAAATGATCGTAAATATAATGGCCCGCCGAAATCGCCAGCGTATTTACCGTCCAGGGTTGTTTGATATTCATCAGTTGATCTATCACCTCCCCGCGCGCAAGGACGTAACCTAGCCTGAGGCCGGGAATCGCGTAAGTTTTCGTCAGCGAGCGCATTACCAGTAAGTTGGCGAACCGGTCCAGCAGCGGTACAACCGAGTTTTCGCCTTCTGTAAAATCGATAAAAGCTTCGTCGACAACGAAAAGGCATTGCGGGTTCAATCTGAGCCAATACTGCAAGTCCCTGAATAGCAGTCCGGTCGGATTATTGGGACTGCAGATAAACACCACATCGCTTTTCACCCCCGGCAGCACCGTCGCTTCCTGCCATGGCATGCTCCTCACGTCGTGCCCAAACGCCAGGCAAGCATCCTCATATTCCGAAAATGTAGGAGTAACGATCGTCGCGCGTTTCCCAGCGAAAAGTTGGGCAAGCAGGTAAATACTTTCCGTCGTGCCGCTGCAAACCATTACTTCCCCGGTTTGGCGGCCGTGATGGACGGCGATCTTCTCCAGCAAGCTCTCGGCCAGCACCTCAGGATACCGGTTGACCTCGTTCCATTTTCCAAAAACATATTCCTTCAACCCCGCCGGTTCTCCTCCGTACCAGACATTCGTGCTGAAATCCGCAACAATCGTGGTTCCATACCGGTAACCGTCGTCGCCATGCCCGTGCAACATATCCTATTCCTCCAAACTTTTGTAAATCAGATCCATATCCATATTCGCCCGCAGCAAGTCGGCGAGCTTATCATATTGTTGCTCCTTAAATTGCCGATAGTCGAAAGGAGACGTCTTTTCAGTCGTGTAAGGTTCCAGAATGCTTTCGATCACCACTTCGTTATCGAGAATTCCGTGCAAATACGTGCCCCAGGTGCGTGCATCGCGGTAGAAACCGTCCAGGCGTCCGTCCGAAAGTGTAGCCACCGGCGTGCCGGCGCTCGATGCGGTTGTTTCGCCCATATGGATTTCATAACCCGAACACATTTTCTCCGCTTCCCTGAACCTGAAAGTGCATTGCAAAGTGGTTTTATCCGGCCTTAAAACGGTTCGGACGGGCAATAGGCCTAACCCGGGCAATGCTTCTATTTCGCCTTCCACATGATCGGGGTCCAGAATGGCTTCGCCGAGCATCTGATATCCTCCGCAAATACCGATCACCGTTTTCCCGGCCTTGTGCGCGTCGTAGATTGCCTTTGCGATCCCGCTATTTCTGACGACAAGCATATCCGCAATGGTATTTTTGCTTCCCGGAATGATCACGACCGACGCCTTCGCTATTTCGGAAGGTTCATTGGTATAATACAAATTGACCCGCGGGTCCTTTTCCAACCGGTCGAAATCGGTAAAGTTGGAGAGCCGCCTCAACAGGATCACGGCCACATTCACTTTGCCCTCCACCGCCGACCGGTGTTTTAATTCAAGCGAAACAGAATCCTCCTGTTCGATGTGAATGTCCCTGAAGTAAGGCAAAATACCCACGACTGGCAACCCCGTGAGGTCTTCGAGCATTCGCTTGCCGTCTTCGAACAACCGTCCGTCGCCCCGGAATTTATTGATGATAATGCCCCTCATACAAGCGCGTTCTTCTTCTGTAAGCAGCGCGATCGTACCATAAACACTGCCAAAGACCCCACCCTTATCGATATCCGCTACCAAATAGGTCGCAGCCCGCGCGTGTGCGGCCATCCTCAGATTGGTGATATCCCTGTGTTTCAGGTTAAGTTCTGAAATGCTGCCCGCTCCCTCCATCACAATCGGGGAATATTTGCCGGCAAGGCGGTCGAAGGCCTCCTTTACCGCGGAAAAGAGCTCCCGCCTGTCGTTAGCCATAAAATACGCGTAAGCCGACTGGTTGCCTGCCGGCTTGCCGTTCAGCACCACCTGCGACGACCGGTCGCTGGTGGGTTTCAGCAGCACCGGGTTCATATCCGACTCGCAGGGTATTTGCGCCGCTTCGGCCTGTACCGCCTGGGCACGTCCCAGTTCGAGCCCATCGGCCGTCACAAAGCTGTTGAGCGACATGTTTTGCGCTTTAAAAGGGGCCGGTTGGTACCCGTCCTGCCTGAATATCCTGCAAAAGCCCGCTGTTATTACGCTTTTACCAACATCGGAACCGGTCCCGACAAACATAATCGGACGTAATTTCCTGCTATTCATTTCTTGAATTAAGTAATCGCGCTGAAACGGTTTCCGTAATCGACCAGGCGGAAAGGTCTTCCAATGGCAGGTAATCCGCCTCGAGCGCCTCCGCAAGCTGCTTTGCCTTGCCATAGCGCACATAACCGCTCTCGGTATCCAGCACCAACGCCCGATGTGCCGATTTTCCGGCCAGATACAGCGACTGCGACCATGCATCGCCATCCGCTCCCGGCAAAGGCACATTGGCCTTTCCATCGCTCAGAATCACCAGAAAAGGTATCGTACCGCTTCCCGTGTGCCGGGAAAACGTCTCTTCTGCAAGCTGCAATGCATGCGGCAACGGCGTACGCCCACCGGTGGGCAGCAGTCTCAATGCTTCCCCGGCCGCCTCGATGTCCCGGGTGGGTTCAAGCAAAATCGTCGCTTCCACGCCGCGAAATGCGATAACCCCCACCATATTGCGCCGTTGATACGCTTCCTGCAACAAATTTATCACCGCGCCTTTTACCGCCTCCATCCGCTTGCCCGCTGCCATCGAGCCCGATGCGTCCACGACAAAAAGAATCAGATGTGCGACCCGGCCGTTTCGCACCTTTTGATGTAAATCTGCTTTTCCGATATGCAATGCATCGGGATTGCGGCTCAGTGCATGCAAAACAGTGTCTGTAACGGCAATATCGGCAGCGGAGCCACTTTTGACCGATCTTACGTGGAGCCCGGTGACGGTTTTTCCGGCTCTCGCACTGCGGCCATCCGGCAGGTCCGCCCGTTCGATGCGGCGGTTACCATTCAATTCCGGAACATTCATTCCAAAATCAACATCCGCTATCTGTTCATGCGGATTGTCATCACAATTTTCTTCGCCGCATCCGTCCGCCGGGCTATCGGTTTCACCCTGCCCCGGAATGTCGGAATCCCGATGTGTTTGTTCGCCATTCGGCATTTCAGGACTTTCCTCCGAAGGTTGCCGGATTTGCGGCGGAACGGTCTTTTTTCCTTTTCTATGCGTCAGTACAAGCCCGGCCGCTTCGCGTATATCATTAGCCGTCACCAAAGTGCGCCCATTAAACGCCGCGATCGTTACGGCAGTTTTATACATAACGATGTCGGCCCGGAGGCTACCCACACCCCATTCAATGCACAACTGGCTGATCATTTTCAAAAGTCCGTCGGGCATTTGTACGACCGGCAGTAACATCCGAGCCTTGCTCACCTGTGTTCTGATTACCTCCAGGTTATCGGCCCACCGGCTTGCGAACTCCGCGGCATCGGCCTCGAATGCAATGCGCCTGCGCACCACTTCCGTCCGCACGCCGGCGTCGACCGGTGCGCCTACTTCCACCATCAAACCAAAACGGTCGAGGAACTGCGGCCGCAGGTTTCCTTCTTCGGGATTCATGGTTCCGATGAGCACAAACCGCGCCGGATGGCTTACCGACAATCCTTCCCGCTGGACGGTATTGATCCCCGAGGCCGCAACGTCCAGCAAAACATCCACCAGATGGTCGGCAAGCAGATTCACTTCGTCGATATATAAAATGCCCTCATGCGCGCTCGCGAGCAGGCCCGGCAGTAGTTTTTTTGTCCTGCCGGAAAGGATTGCTTCGATGTCCAGGCTACCGAGCAGGCGGTCCTCAGACACCCCGAGAGGCAGATCCACGAACGGCACCGCGGCTCCGCCGGAGGCCAGCGCCGGCATTACCTGCACCAGACCGCGCACCGCCGTGCTTTTTGCCGTGCCCTTTTCACCCTTAATTAGCACACCGCCAATTGCAGGATTGATGGCGCATAACAGCAATGCTTTTTTCAGATCATCCTGCCCGACAATCGCGGAAAAAGGATATAAAATCGTTTCGGTATTCATTTCAAAGTTGGTGTCTGGTCGGCCCTGGATTCGAGCAAAGTTTCGCTTTTCAGATACAAATTTTTCAAACCTTCCAGCGTTTCCTCCGACGGCCTTTCCCAAAGTCCGCGCTGCGCCGCTTCGAGCAGCCGCCCGGTGACGGCCTGTAATGCCCAGGGGTTGTTCTCTTCAAAAAATTGCTGCATATCAGCATCCAAAGCATAGGTTCCGGCCACTTTTTCGTACATCCAGTCGTCTACCACATGCGCCGTGGCATCGTAACCGAAGAGATAATCGACCGTGGCGGTGAGCTCCAAACCACCTTTGTAGCCATGTTTTTTTATGCTTTCGATCCATTTGGGATTGATCACACGCGAACGGAACACGCGGAGCGTTTCTTCCTTCAAATCCCGCACAACCGGTTTGGCCGGATCTTGCGAGTCGCCCAAATAATGCTTTGGCTGCTGGCCTGTGAGGTTACGGATCGTAGCGATCATGCCGCCGTGGAATTGCAGGTAATCGTCGCTGTCGAAAAGGTCGTGTTCGCGATTATCCTGGTTATGAAGGGCTACTTCCACCCCGGTAAGCCGCCGTGTAAACTCGTCACGGGCGTCCACGCCCTGTGCGTTCCGGGAATACGCGTACCCTCCCCAATTGATATAGGCCTGGGCGAAATCACCGTCGGTTTCCCAGTTCCTTTCGTTGATCAAAGGCAGAATACCGGCCCCATAGCTTCCCGGTGCAGCGCCGAAAATACGATAGGCAGCCCGCTCTTCCGCTTCCTCGACAGCGTATGTATCATCCTTTTGCAACTCGGCAAGCTCTTTTAAATAGTGTTTTTTTACAAAATTTTCCTCCAATGGTTCGTCCGCCGCGATCGCCATCTGCACTGCCTCGTCCATCAACTCGATCAGGTGTGGGAATGCATCTCTGAAAAACCCGCTGATCCGCGTCGTCACATCGACGCGCGGCCTTCCCAGCTGAGCGGGCGGTATTATTTCCAAACCTGTGATCCGTCGGCTTTCCGCTTGCCAAACAGGGCGTACACCCAGCAATGCCAACACCTCCGCCACGTCGTCGCCGTGTGTCCGCATGGCGCTCGTTCCCCAAATGCTGATGCCGACACTTTCGGGATAGTGCCCGGTTTCCTTCCAATGCCTGTCGAGCACCTCTTTGGCGAGCTGCTGCCCTACTTCCCAGGCAGCCTTCGAAGGCAATACCCTTGGATCGACAGCGTAAAAATTCCTCCCTGTCGGCAGGATATGCGCCATTCCGCGCGTAGGCGCACCACTCGGACCCGCCGGTACGTACCCGCCCGAAAGCCCGTGCAGAAGATTGGTGATCTCCTCGTCGGTGCGTGCCAGATTAGGAACGATTTCTTCCGCGATAAAAGTCATTATTGTGCGAAGGTCCGTCAAGCCCGGCGATGCGGGGTCGCGATGGAGCGATTCGAATATCACACGGTCTGTCATCTTTTTATCAAACCTGTAATATTCAAAAAGCCGGATCAGATGCCCCGCCATTTCGTCCAATACTTCCAATGCGTCGGCCCCGGTCACAATGGGGCGTCCGGCCCAGTCCGTGAGGGCGTCGGTGGCAGCCAGCTTACGTCCTTTCCGTTGATGAAGCATTTCAGTATCAAGTTGATACAAAACTGCCAATGTCGCCAGCATACCGGGAACGGGGCCGTTTGGCAACCTTGTGAGCGCTCGCAGCATATCGATCAGCGTTTCGCCTTCCGGCATTTGCCCCAATGTGTGCAAGCCATTCCGGATTTGCGCAGCTCCCAATTCGCACAAGTAACCGTCGATATCTTCAATCAGGTGCGCGATGTCTTTCCCATCCATTTCCGCCAGGCTTACAGGCACGCCTTCCGGCGTCATTTCGTCATCCCAGTCATGCTTGTGGTCGCCGTGGTCGCGGCTGAGCATGGCGGAAAGATCGGCGTCCAGGTTGGTCTGACGGATCAAATCCCATATCTGTCTTTGCAGCAAGGGCAATTTGGACGGGTCCAGGCTTTCTACCTGGTAATATTCATCGACCAGCTGCGTAAGCTGTGCCAGCTCGCCATAGGTATCGGCGGAGGTCATGGGGGGGTGTCAGGTGATCTACAACCACGGCATGTGCACGGCGCTTGGCCTGCGAGCCCTCTCCTGGATCATTGACGATGAACGGATAAAACAGCGGCAAATCGCCCAGAAAAGCATCGGGGTAACAATTCTCCGATAACCCTATTCCCTTGCCCGGCAGCCATTCGAGCGTGCCATGCTTGCCCACATGCACGATCGCATCGGCGCCCCAGTCGTCGCGCAGCCAGCGGTACAATGCATGGTAATGGTGCGTCGGCGGCAAATCGGGTTGATGGTAAATCCCGTCGGGGTCCATGCCGTAACCCCTCGGGGGCTGCAAAGCCACAAATGCGTTCCCGAGGTCAAGGCCCGCCAGGGCAATGCGGCCATCGTGCACATAGGTTTCACCCGGTGGCGGACCCCATTGTTTCAACATTTTCTGACGGACAGGCTCGGGTAAATCCCTAAACCAGTCTTCGTATCGGTCGGCCGGAACTTGCGCAGCGGCCCGGCTTAGCTGACCGGCTGTGAGATAATCGGCGTCGTAGGCGCAGAGATCTATCAATGCATGGATCAGTTCGGTACCCGTTGCTGGCAGGTTGTCGATCCTGTAACCTTCGTCCCGCATCGCTTCAAGGATAAGAAGCAAGGATGCGGGCGCGTCGAGTCCCACTGCGTTCCCGATTTGGGAAGCTTTGGTATTGGAATTCGTCAAAATGAATGCCACCTTTTTATCGGCATTCTTCAAATATTTCAATCTCGCAAAACGAATAGCCAAACCGGCAACTCGCTCAACCCGGTTTTCCAGCGGAATATAGCCACGAACCTCCTTTCCTTTCTCCTTAAAAGAAACCGGTACTGTAATGATGCGGCCGTCAAATTCCGGGATGGCCACATTCATCGCGGTATCAAGCGGGTTCAGCCCGCGGGCCGACGATTCCCACGGCCCAAGGCTCATCCCGCTGGTGATGGCCTGCAACACAGGCACATTCAAATCCAGCAATGCACCGGGCGGTTCGCTGCTTTGCACGGCGGGCCCGAGGTCGGTCATCGCGAAGGAAATAGTGTTGACCAATACATCGATCCCCATTCCTGCTTCCCTCCTGAAATAGCCGAACGCCTGCGGCTTGCCCGTTTGCGGATCGATGGATTTGAGCGACGACGTAAAAACGGGCAGCACATTCACGCCCCTGTCTTCCAGCGAACGGATCATCGCATCCACAAAGGCGGTATTACCGCTGAGCCAATGTGCCCGGTAGAAAGTAATGCCAATCGTTGGCAATGAAGGGTCGCGGTATTTCAGCCAATCGGTCGGGTCGGCATATTCGGGCAAATCGGGATGGTAAATGCCGTGCTCGGGCAAATGTACCGGTGCGTCGGCACCGAAGCCGGTCATGAGCAAATGATCCGACAGATAGCTGAGAAGCGCGATCAGGTTATTGTACCCTCCCGCCTGCAAATAGGCCAGTGTTTCGTGCAAAACCGCCGGAGAAACCGTTGACACCGCCGCGAATTCAGGATTAAACTCGCCTGTGCCGCTCACGACGATGAAATGTTGCCCCCGCTCGCCAGCCCTTTTCACCAGTTCATTGAAACCCGGAATGCTGCTCAGTCGCCCGTGAATACGGACTATTATGATTTTAGCCTCCCCGATTTCCCGTTGTAAAAGCTGCTGCATTTGCTCCTCGCTCCTGAGCGCCGTCAGGCCAATGCCGGTTGTTTTGGGAAAATCGTCCGGCAGAAGTTGCAATGCGCGGTCGAGCGTAAGCAAGTCGGTATCCGCGTGCGTGAGGAAGACGATCCCGTCCGCCGGAAGGGCGGTTTGCCCGAGTTCGGTGAAGGCTCCGGACCCCTTCCAGGTATAAAATTGAAATACATATTCGGCCAGGTCCGCCGGCGGCACCAGGTACCGGTCGGCTTTGACCATACTTTCGATATAATCAAAAATCGCGATGATCTGCCACTCGTAGTTAATGGAATGAAACCACACCGAATGCCCGTCGAACAGCAGCGTAGCCACATTTGCCAGCGTACACGGCCCCAGGCAGCCACCTTTGGTCATATGCACCACATTCCGCAGTTTCCGCCGCAGCCACTCGCTCTTGTACAATCCAACCGGAACCGGCGCATAGCCGCGATCGGTCCGTCCGCAGCAGCACGCATTATAGCAATACGAAAGGTGGCCCCGCCGCTGCACCAGGTTAATGGATTTCCCGTCCGAACGGGTTACGCGTTGACGTTTCATCGCAGACTGTCCGTCCATTGGCTTCGGGATTTGTTGATAAGGTATTGAATAAATTGGGGCTTATCGGCCCAGTAAAGGTGTACGTAGGAAGCGAATGTGTTGCGGCACCTGAAAAAACCGGTTTCAACCGGCACTCCCCGCGCATTAGCGATCTGCGCGGGTTCGACGTGTATATTCCGGCTTTTGAAACTGGAATAATGAAACTCGTGACCGCCGATTTCCAGTCCGCTCCAATACATTGTCCGATAGCCCAGCGTCATTTTCGCTCCCTGTAAAGTAGTTTCACAATCGAGCACGCCCGCCATCTCCAAAATGCTTCCGGAATCCGTCTCTATCGATTTTCCCAGATACATCATTCCGCCGCATTCGGCATAGGTCAGCCCCCCGTTTTCGCAATAATCACGAATGCTTGCGCGCATCGACCGGTTTTCCGACAGCCGTTCCGCGAACAGCTCGGGATAACCGCCGGGCAAATACAGCAGGTCGGTCGGGGGCAATGCGACGTCTTTCAGCGGACTGACCCAGCTTATTTTCCCGAATGCCTTCAAAACCTCCACATTCTGATGATACAAAAAGGTAAAAGCGTCGTCGCGCGCAACCGTTATGCGCAGGTTCGGAGATTTGCCATAAGACAGCCCCGAGTGCGCCGGAGGCCATACAACGTCCTGGCTTTCAAAACAATGACCAAAACACGCAATTTGCAGCAAGCGATCGATATCGATCGTTCGGGGGATCATTTCCGCCAGCCCTTCGATAATCTGTTCATAGTCCGTTCCGGCAGAGATATGCAGGCCCAAATGCCTTGATGGAATGTATAACGCCTCATTTTTGGGCAAATACCCCAAAGCTTCCACGCCTGCATCCGCGCATGCGTCCTGCAAAAACCGATAATGCGATCCGGTATTTACAAAATTGAAAATCACTCCAACGACCCGTATCCTGGCGTCGAAATTCTTCAAACCGTAAATCAGCGGTGCCGCCGAATAAGCCATCGACTGCGCATTGATTACCAGCACCACCGGGATATCGAGCAAAGCCGCTATTTCGGCACTGCTTCCGCGCATTTTATCGGCTCCGTCGAAAAGCCCCATCACGCCCTCGGCCACACTCACGTCCGTTCGCGACGCGTAATGCCGATACACCTCACGCACGTGGGCGTCCGAGGCCATGAACGTATCCAGGTTCAGGGAGGGCCGCCCCGCCGCTGCCGAATGGTGAATGGTATCGATATAATCCGGCCCGCATTTGAACGGCTGTACCGCCAGCCCGCGATTCCGTAATGCACGCAAAAGGCCCAAAGTCAGGGTTGTCTTGCCCGAACTGCTCGAAGGCGCTGAAATGAGAAAGCTGGATTTCGGGTTGTTCACAATGTGGTTGTATTTCAGATACTTACTCTTTTCAGGCTAAACCCTTACTATTTCCGATTATGGCAAAAACAAACGCTCAAAACCAGCCAAACGCTTCCCGGCCGGCCAATAACCGGGGCTCCGAAACATCATCCACAGCAGTCACGGCCCTCCCGGCAGCAGGGCATTCGGAATATCAGAATTTGAGATGCGCCGACCGGTCGAACGAAATAATCGGCAGAAAAACAGAAAGGCATTCCCGGGCATTAATACACCCGGTAATCGGGCGAAAACCCGACGAATATCCAAATCAGACCCTGCTTCATACCGCGAAAGCATTGTCAACAAGGAAGGGACAGGTGTTCTGGCTTGGGATAATTTTGAATGACTGAATGATTGAATGACCGAATATTTTATTCAGTCATTCAATCATTCAAAATTATCACCCTCACAGTTGCGCGACAGCTCGTGATTTTCACCAAATGGGTGATTCCGACGATTCCCCTGGACTGCATCGATATGCAATACCCTTTCCTGTTGGAGAAGTATGTTAAAGAACTTTTTCTGGCGTAAAGTTAGGTAATTCGCCTGTTTTTTGTGTTTATCTCCATCAAAAAACCATAGCTTTGCGCATTCATCGGTTCGCGCCGCCGGCGCGATTAAAAGGGAATCCGGTGCAAATCCGGAGCAGTACCCGCTGCTGTAAGTTCACCATATCAAGATCCTGGCTGATGCCACTGGAACACGAATGAGCGAATGTGTGAATGAGTGAATATTTTCAATAGCGAAACATTCACTCATTGTCTCATTCACTCATTACTTCCGGGAAGGCCCAGCGATCTGAACAAGCCAGAAGACCTGCCGTTGAATGATCCGGTTTTGCTTTCGGGAAGAAAGGCAAGAGGAAACGGCAGGCTGCATGGCGGCCACGCTACTCCCTGCATTCTCCCCATAAGTTATTTTTTAATTTATGTGGAAATCTAAATGATTCATTATCTGCTCCTTGATTCGCTGCTCCTGGGTGTGCAGCATTCCTTCGAACCCGACCATATGGCTGCGGTTTCCGTCCTGGCGACGGAAGAGAACAAAAGCCCCGCGCAACGCTGGAAGCTCATCTGGCGATCGTCGCACTGGGCGTTAGGACATTCATTTACGCTGATTTTATTTGCCGTTCTCGTCCTGTTGCTTAAATCCACTTTATCGCTGCGGGTCGCCGATCAGGTCGAGTTGGTGGTAGGGCCGCTCATGATATGGCTGGGCTTGCTGGCCATCCGCAGGAACTTCAGGAAGGACGCCGCCGCCGGTCAGGAAGGCCGACGGGTAAGCCGTTCATTCTGGGTCGGGATGGTGCATGGCCTCGCTGGTACGGGCGGGGCATGTGCGGTGGCGCTTACCCTCGCCGCGCGCGACGCCGTGACGGCCATATGGATTATTGTCCTGCAAAGCGTAGGTATTATCCTGTCCATGTCGGCTTACGGCTACTTTTTCGCATTTTCCATCGGCCGTTTTGCCGGCAAACGCGAACGTTTCCCGACGATCGTCAACTACCTCGTGGGCATATTTTCGATCCTGATCGGGGCAATAACTCTTTATGAATCTTCCGATTTTAGTAATGCAGACCCAATTTTATCAGATTCCCCGCATTCCGCTCGCCGGAATGCTGCTTTCCCTCACGGCATTTTCTACGGCATTGGCCCAGGAAAACAACGCCGATTCGTCGGGCCGCAAATTGCTCGACCCGGTCGTGGTTACCGCGACACGTTTTGAAACCAGAAAAGAAAAGATAGCGCAGAAGCTCGACCTCGTTTCCCGGGAAGATATTGAAATGACACCCTCCGCCGATCTGACAGACATCGTGCGGAAGACGGCGGCGGTGGACGTCATTCAATATCCAAATCTTTCGTCCGGCATCGGTATCCGGGGCTTCCGGCCCCAGTTTTCGGGACTGAACCAGCGGACGCTGCTCCTGATAGACGGCCGTCCCGCCGGCGCTACGAACCTGTCTCAGATCAACCTGAATGGTATCGACCACATCGAGGTGCTGAAAGGCCCGGCATCGTCGCTCTATGGCTCACAGGCGATGGGCGGCGTGATTAATGTCGTCACGCAACGCTCCAAAGGTGCGCCGGGAGGTAATGCTTTTGTGGAATACGGTAGTTTTAAAACGTTGCAGGCCGGCGTCAATACGGGCGGAAACATCACTTCCAAACTCGATTACGATTTGAGTTTCAGCTATCTCGAAAGATCGAAGGATTACAAAATCGGGAAGGACAACTGGCTTCGGAATGCATTTGGCTACAAACACGCAACCAAAAACTACAACGACCGCCCCGCCGTCGAAACCGACGAAACCAGCGGCGACGGCACGCGAAGGCCTTTTACAAAACTGCATTACTTTTCAGGCACGTTGCGGCTTGGTTATCAGATCAACGACCACTGGCGTGTGGATGTGCGCGGGGAACAGTTCCAGGCCAGGGACGTGGAATCGCCGGGAGAACTGTCGTCGGGGAGCACGGAAGCCAGCACCAAGGACGTCGACCGGCAGTCATTGGACGTTTCGATCAGCGGACGGATCGGTCGGCATAGCCCGGGCGTGAAGGTTTATGCCGCGGAAGAAAATACGGCTAATTACACACAGAATGTGTCCGGCAAACCGGTGGTGCCGTTCCGTTCCGCGCAGGGGCATAATGCATGGAAAGGTATTCAGGTAAAGGATGTCTGGAAAGTGGGCCGGCATTCGGTGATACTGGGTTACGATTACCTCGACGCATCCACGGACAGCCGCCGCTGGAACAACGACACTACCGAGCGCGCACCTACCCAGCCCCGGTACGCCCTCATTTCGAGCGCATTCTTCGGACAGGCGTTGCTGAATGCGGGTAAACTGACACTGCAACCGGGTATTCGTCTGGATCACATTACATTCGACGTCCGCGAAACACCGTTGTTACCCACCTATAAGGCGGGCCGGAAAACAACGCCATTCGCAAGCCCCAGTCTCGGCATTACTTACGCGCTTATGCCTTCGCTACGCGTGAAAGCTAATATCGGCCGCGCGTTCGTTACAACCGATGCATATAGCGTAGCCGGTTACAACGAAATCCGCGATTCCAGGGGCCGTATTGCCGTCACCGCCGGTAATCCCGATCTGAAAAACGAAAGCAGCCTGAGCTGGGACCTGGGTCTGGATTTGAACAAACCGCAATCCGGGCTCGCAGCTAATGTGACGTTTTATACCACCAAAGTCGACAACCGCATAGCCAAGATCATCAAAACCGTGAACGAGCCTTTGGGGAATGGGGATATAATCACTTCCAGGGCCACATTCGTGAATGCGGCCGATGCGGAAATCTGCGGCATCGAAACCGAGATTTCCTACGATTTCGGGGCGAAGAGCGATTACCGCTATTCTTTAAAAGCATTCTGGAACGGCAATTCCATAATTAAAGCCAGGGAGCTCATCGTCGGTACCGACGCCTCCGAGGTTCGTCGTGATATACAGAATGTCGCCCGCAATACTTTCAATTTCGGACTGGCCTACGACAATTTGAAGTGGCTGCAACTGCGCCTTTCCGGCAGGGCGATCGGGACAAGAAAAGATATCGATTATACCGATCCGGCCAATCCTGAAATCGAATATCCGCAGTACATGGTGCTTGACTTCGTTGCCCAGTTCAAAATTACGGGCGGTCACACCATTGCCCTGAAACTAAACAATGTCACGGACGAAAATTACTACGAAAAACGGGGCTACAATCTGTCCGGAAGGGCATTATCGGTTCGGTATATGAAGCGTTTCTAACAAATTACCCCAATCGGTTTTACCAACCGATTGGGGTAATTTGTTATCAATCAGTACTTATCCCACCAATTCTTCACGCCCTTGCTATTCCTCCCTCCCAGCTTCTCGAGCGCCGTCCGGTAATGCGTACCGTTGAGCGATGCTTCTACGAGCGGGTAGCTCATACGCCGGGAGACGTCCGTTACGTCGGGGTCGAGGGACCCGTCGGCGGGAAGGGCGAAGATGGCCTTGCCGGTATTAGGGTCCCTGAAATCGAGGCGGAGGCGTTCCAGCCAGCCCTGGATGCCCTGGGTGTACATTCCTATCCATTTCTGGGAGCCGACGCAGTCCTTCCATTTCGCGGTATTGTAGGGCACTTTTTTGAGGTAGGCGGCAATGTTTTCTTCGCGCACGCCCGCAAAGCGCATGGACGCAGCGATACCTTCCTGATAATACTGTGCGGCAGTGCCGGTGAGCCCCACTTTCAGGTCGCGGGCCAGGATTTCGGCGAGCATGAATTTTACTTCCGCCAGATCGAGCCAGATAGTCGGGGCCGTTGCACCGACGGCATAGTTGGCAGGCAAGCTCACGAGGGTCGGATCGCCATTAGAGCTGGCATCGCCGCTTTCCAGCCCGTATGCTTCGCCCACATAGTTGCCGGAATTCAACAGCGGCTGGGCAAATACAGGCAGCCTCGGATCGTCATATTGTTTGAGGTAATCGATAAACGGCTTCGACATTGAGAAATCGACCCGTATCTTGAATGCCTGGTTCATCGGGTTGTTGTTGGGCGGCGAAGGAAGCCAACGGAACAGCGCGCTTTGCTCCTGTGTAGCGATAATACCTCCGTTGGCCGGATCAAGCGCTTTTTTGATGGCGTCCGCTGCTTCGGCAGGCTTCACGTCCGCCATTCGCAATGCAATGCGGAGCCGGAGCGAGTTGGCAAAACGTTTCCAGGCATTCACATCGCCGCCGTATAGCGCATCGCCGGTAAGGTAGCTGGGTTCGGATGCGTTCAACAGCTTTACCTGCTCGTCCAAAGTGGCCAGTAAACCCGCATATACCTCTTCGCCGGTGTTATAAACGGGCGTAACATCATCGGCATTCAGCGCCTCGGTGTACGGAATAGGCCCTCCGTAAATGTCGGTCAGAAAATGGTAGGTGTAAGCCTTCACGATCTCCGCAATGGCGATCCGGTTTTTGTAGCCGGGCCATCGCGACTCCCTTTCTATCTTTTGCGCTTCCTGCAACTCGTTGAGCACGTCGGTGTAAAAGGTGTTCCACATGATCTGGTTGGTGCTCTCCCTGATCTGGTAGCGGCTTTCGTCGGAATAGTAGGTCGAGGACCAGTATTGCGCGTAATACATCCCGAACCGGCCGTTGTTCCACTCGTCGCTGATATTGGTGGAGAAGTTGAATTGCGCGTTGGTCAGCAGCTGTGCCGAGGTGGCATGTTCCGCGCGGTTGGGGTCTTTGTTCATTTCCTCGAAGCCATCGGTGCAGGCCATCGCCGAAGTCAGCAGCAATGCAATGGTTATTTTCCTGAAATTTTTCATAGCTGTTTTCATTAAAATCCAAAAGAAACATTCACGCCCATAGAGCGAACAGACGGCAATGCTCCACCTTCGAGCCCTTGCCAGTTGGTGATAGAATTGGTAATAGCCGTAGGGTCGACATGCTGGGAATTCGACTTCATAAGCCACAGGTTCCGGCCTACGAGCGATACCCGTACTTTGCTGAAAGGCGTTTTGGAAATCCAGCCGGCGGGAAGGTTATACCCGAAACTGATCTCGCGTAAATAAATATAGCTCGCGTCGATCACGTCGATAGCGTTGATATTGTAGCCACCGTTTCCATTGCTGCTGAAATGGTCGCGGGCATCGATCACCACGTCGTTGGGTGTGCCGTCTTCCTTCACACCTTCCGCGATGATACCGTCCTCGCGAATGCTGCCTTCGGCGGTTTCTTCGAGGATACCTGTTTCACGACCGAACATCTGCGTGGTGGAGAAAAAGCTGCCGCTCTTCTGAAAATCGATTAACGCAGATAAATTAAAGCCTTTGTAACGGAAAGCATTGATCAACCCGCCCGTAAACGAAGGCAGTACCGAGCCGAGCACTTTCTGTTCGTCCGAACGCAGGTAAACCCCGTCCTCATTCACTACTTTCTGCCCTTTTTCATTGTATACAAAATCGTAACCTACAATGGAACCGAACGACTCTCCCTCCCGCGCTTCCAGCTGCACGGCGAACGGCGCACTGGCCAGTACCATCGTTTTCTGGTCGGCCGTCAGGCGAACGATCCTGTTTTTGTTCTTCGCCCAGTTGAGCGTTACATCCCACCTGAAATCCTCACCCGAAACCGGCGATGCGTTCAGGCTGATTTCAATGCCTTTGTTTTCCAGCAGGCCGGCATTAATGTATTTAAAGGTAGCACCCGTAGCAGCCGAGCGGCTGAGCGGGATGATCTGGTTTCTGGTACGACGGTTGTAATACGACACATTCACTCCCAGCCTATTATCAAACACCTTCATTTCGGTACCGAATTCATACTCCGAAGTAATCTCCGGTTTCAGGTCCGGGTTGGGCAACGTATTGGGCACCGACACCCGCGAGTCGGTGCCGAATGGCTGGTAAAGCTGGTAGGAAAGAACCGTGTTGTAAGGGTCGGTGTCGTTACCTACCTGCGCGAGCGCCGCGCGGAGTTTCAGAAAATTCAGCCAGTTGGCATCGATAAGCCCCGACGCGATCCACGACACGGAGCCCGAAGGATAAAAATAGGAGTTATGCTTCACAGGCAATGTCGACGACCAGTCGTTACGCGCACCGAGATCCAGGAACAATATGTCTTTATAACCCAATGAAGAGGCCGCAAATACCGAATTAATGCGCTTTTTACTCTTCAAATCCGTAATATCCGGCCTGCCCATCGAAGCCTCCAGACTGAACACATCCGAACTGAGCCCGTCCACCGTTTTCGAAATGAGCGTCGAGCCGGAGCGCGTCATCTGGTTAATGCCCAGGTTAGCATTCCAGGAAAAGTCCCTGGCAAACAACCTGTTGTACGACAGCAATCCCTGAATGTTGTTTTCCAGGTGTGCGTATTTACTGAGCCAGTACTGCGAGGTATATTGCGAGCCGATCGCCACCCTTTCCTCCTGCGTTTCGAAATAAGTATCCGTCATGTATTTCAATTCGGCGGTTAAGCCTGTGGCCAGTTTGTAGCTGGCGGCGAGGTTTCCGAACACGCGCGTCCGGCCGTCCGTCTCATAGTTTTTATACCGCACCCAATAAGGATTGTTCGAAAACCGGGGTGTGGGATTAAACCACGAGCTGCGGTTCCAGGTGAGCTGGGTGCCGTCGGGCAACTGGTATTCCTTCATTTTGTCAAAATCGATCTGCCGCTGGCCCCATTGCGTGAACTGCACCATGACGTTAGCCCCGTCGTCGCCGTAACCTGTGCCCGGCCTCCCTTTCGCCGAATGCGTCACGAAATTGGCCGAGCCCGAGATAGTGAGGTTTTTGATGGCCTCGTAGCTGGCGTTGATGCTCGCATTGTGACGGACGAGTCTGGAATTGGGCAGAATAAATTTCTGGTCGAGATTGGAATACGAAATGCGGTACGAACCTTTGTCGGTGGCGCCGTCCAGGGATACGTTGTGGTTAAAAGTGCCCCCGGTTTCGAAAAAGCTCCTGATATTATCCGGCTGAGCCTTCCATGGCACCACTTTGCCAAAATCGGGATTTCCCCTCTCCTTGTCCCAGCTCCAATAGGGACGGTAAAGCTGCCCTTCGAACTTCGGTCCCCATGACTCGTCGGTAGCATATTGCGGCAGCAGGTCGTAGCTCCCCAGGCCGTCGTTGTCGTCGTACGTACCCTTGCGGTCGGCGGGGAACGCCTCGGGATTTTCACTGTAATAGAGCTTTTCGAATTCGAAACCGCCGCCGTATTTATTCTGATAGCGGGGCAGTTTGTACACTTTGTCGATATTGTAACCAAACGAATAGGACAGGTTGGGCTTTTTGGACTTCCCTCCTTTTTTTGGTCGTAATGACAATAACCCCGTTCGAACCCCTGCTTCCGTACAAGGCCGTCGCAGCGGCGCCTTTCAGCACGGTTACATTCTCCACGTCGTTCGGATTAAGGTCCTGGATGGAGTTGCCAAAATCGTAGCCGCCTGCACCGCGCTGCTGTTCGAGGGAATTGGTATTCCGGTTTTCCATCGGCATACCATCCACTATGAAAAGCGGGTTATTGTTACCATAAATGGAGTTGATCCCCCGGATGTTGATCTTCGCCGAGCCGCCCATCGAGCCCGTGTTGCCCGCCACCTGCACACCCGCGAGCTTGCCCGAAAGCGAATGGACGAGGTTGGCTTCGCGCACATTGCTCAGCTCACCGCCATCGAGCTTCTGGGCACCGAAGCCGATCGATTTTTCCTCCCTTTTGATACCCAGGGCGGTCACCACCACTTCGCCCAGTTGCCGGGTGTCCTGGGAGAGCGCCACATCCAGGCGCGTGTGCGCACCAACTTTCAGTTCCCGGGTTTCAAAACCGATATAACTGAAAACCAGCGCCGTGGTATCGCTCGCCACTTTAATCGAGTACTCGCCGTTCACATTCGTCTGCGTACCGGTGTTCGCGTTCCTGACTTTGATATTCACTCCCGCCAGCGCGGTACCGTCGTCCTTGGCGGTCACCAGGCCGGTCACCGTCCTCTCCTGCGCGAGCGCATGCATTGCCGGCAGCAATAGCATGCACCATAATTGATAGATATTTTTCATGGAATATATGGATTGGTAAAAAAATACGGTATCTGTTGCCTGCGAAGGGAGCGGGCAAAATGATGAAGCACGGAGTGGGCACAGTGCTCCCGGCACCGGATGGACCGCCGCCGGCGTGCAAACGGTTTGCGTTAGTTTTTAACGAAACAGGCTGACCTGCTCGGCAACGATCTTCCAGCCTTCGGGCCGGTGTTGCCAGACGCGCGTAAAGAATCCCTCCACAGGTTTGCCGTTTTTGACGGCCGTTGCCTTGCCGAAACAATAGGCAAGATCACCCGCGGTGGAAATACCTTGTCCTGACCTGATAAATTGGTATGATTGAATTTGTTGCCGGGCTAACGTCCCCAGTGCTTCCGTCCGGGTTTTTCCGAATGGGCTGTCGCTACGGAGCAACACGACATCTTCGGCCAAAAACTGTTTGTAAGCCTGGCCGGCATCTTTTCCCGCGGCTACGGAAAACGCGTCTTCCGCTTTCCAGGGGGCCAGATTGTCCTCCTTCGCAAACGATACCGGTGAAATATAGTCGTAATCTGTCTCTTGTTGAGGCTCCGGATCGATCCGGAATGCTTCTTTATGGTTTCGGTCCGGGGAATGGATGACACCGCCGTCAAGCATTACCTTGAATTTACCCGCTGCATTCTTTTTCCAGACCGAAAAGAAATAGCCGGAACCTGCCGGGTCCTGTCCGCGCTCGGCAATGAATTGAAACGGCCCGGAAGTAAAGCCTATATCGCCACTTCGCGAAACCTGTGCGATGAGCGGGTACCATTTTAGAAGTTCCTTCCCGCCTTTTGGGGCCTTGCTGTACTGTGCGATGCCATTCACGGCGCCTTCGCCATTAAATATCACCCCGGCGCTGTCAAGATAGGCCAGAAAGGCCGTTGGGACATCGGTTTCCTCCGCCTTCGCCGCAAAAGCTTTTTCCTCCGCTATCAGCAAAACCACATCCGGGTCGGTCCGCTGTGACCTTCCACTATATACGCAGCCTAAAACCAATGCAACACAGAAACACCAGCGCAGGTAAAAACGCAGGTTGATCCGAGGCGGAATATGAAAAGGCCGGAACATGCGGAACGATCTAGTTAGGAGTTATCACACAATGATACAGCATCTTACGCATAAGTAAAAGCGCCGCAACGCCTTATCGACGGACGACACCAAGTATCGGCCAAATGCATTTGTAGAATAAAAACGTCGTAATATTATCCATATATGCCATTCGTCTATGTGTTTTGCGGTCGGTCTGTTCCGGAAATCCCGATTTGTACTAGAAGGGCCGTTAAATCACCATTTATCCCGGCCGGAATTTGCGGCAGCTTTGTAACGGGAGTTTCATACAGGTTATTTATCCCGGTTCTCAGGAATACCGACAGATAAATGGTGTAGTACAGTTGTTGTAATAATAATCCCGCCCCCACGTATTGGGGACGGGATTATCCTTTTAAACCGGTTGCGATCAGAATTCGATCTGGCCCCGTATTTCACCCGCAGGATAAATGATATTGTGGATATTGAAATAGTATTGTCCGTTCAGCAGTTCCGTTTCCTTGATTTTCACGCCATCCACCATCACCGAATTGGAATATTCGCCGGATAATGTTTTCGGGAAATTGGCAAAAAAAGTCGTGCTGAATGCCTGCATTGGCCCCTTTGGCGGCTGTCCCGTGAATATGCGAGCCGGTTGGCGTCGACGTCAGGTCTTTCCATTTGATAAAATAGCTGAGCAAATGCGTCGACTTGTTGTACATCACATCCACCGTTCCCCAGGCGTTGGTAACCACCGCGGGCACCTGCTGAGCGCCGGTCAGCGGCAACCCTTGTTTCACGACGATGTGCGGCTGGTCGTAAAATTCGATCTGTCCCCTGATTTCACCGCCCGGGTTAGCCGGCGTGTGGATGTTGAAGTAATACAATCCGTTCAAAAGGTCGGTTTCGTTGATACTCGTTCCGTCTACCACCACCGACGACGAATAGGAGCCCGTGGTTGTTTTGGGAATGGACGAAAAGAAATCGAACTTGATCCCCGCATTGCTGCCGCGTGCCGCCGTCCCGTGTATGTGCGCGCCCGTGGGAATGCCCGTGAGGTCGGCCCAATGGAGGGTAAAAGTGAGCACATGTGTGGTTTTGTTGTAAGAAACATCGGCCCAGCCCTTCGCCGGTGTTTGTTTGGCCGGAAACTCCTGGGAACCGCTCAGCGGGAGGCCGCTCTGCCTGACTACATCCTGGGGTACGCCGTGGTCGTCGCAGCCTGCGAACAGCGCGACGAGCAACCATACCATTCCAAATCTGCATAGAATTTTCATCATTTGGTTTTGTTGGGTTGAGTTGAAAGATTTAGCTAAATTATTCCTCTAAAATTACAATTAAATAAGCGAAGTTCTCTGGTATAGACATCAATAAAACGTTAAGAAATAACCAGTTACGGGAGCTTCCGGCATTTGCTCTACTTTTTTTGCGCGTTGGTCGACATAATTTTACCGGCACCGATCTTTTCCATTCATTTGTCACGTCTTTTACAACCGCATTATGGATACGCCCTTTTTGGAACGACAAATCCGGATTCCGCTTTCAAACCGCCCCGTAACAGTCAAATATGCACTCGTGCACGCCTGTTACTGGTTACTGGTCACCGGCTTTTTCCTTTATGAAAAAAGGTACCTGATCTTCAAGGCGAGCCTCAACTATTTCGCCATTTGCGTGATAGCCCGCGTGGCGCTGCTGATCGTGATCGCCTACCTGAACCTCCATTACTTTTTACCCCAATATCTTCTGAGGAAAAAGTACGGTAAATACTTTAGCCTGGTGCTGTTGTCGATCCTGGGTTACCTGCTCGTGCAATGCCTTTTTGATTACTATTTATACGGCTATGTGATCGGGCCGATGCGGAACAGCAATATCGCGGAGGCGCTTTCGTATAACTTTTTCAGCACACTCTGGTACCTCGCATTGATGGTTGCGCTCAAACTGAGCATCGACTGGTACGAACAGCAGCGGATCCTGCAAAAAATCGTCGTGGAAAAGCTGAACGCGGAAGTCAATTTTCTCCGCTCGCAGGTGAACCCGCATTTTCTTTTCAATATCCTGAACAATCTCTACGCGCTGACGCTGAAGAAATCGGACCTGGCGCCCGAAGTTGTGCTGAAACTTTCGGAAATGATGGAATATATGCTCTACGACAGCGACGATAGCACCGTTTCGCTCGGTAAGGAGATCAGCTATCTGCATAATTATATCGAACTCGAACGTATCCGCTACGACAATAACCCGGACATTTCGCTCGAAGTAGCGGGCAGTCCCGACGGTAAGGAAATAGCCCCGCTTTTGTTGCTGCCGCTGGTGGAAAATGCATTCAAGCATGGCGTCAGCCGAAGATCGGACAAAGGCTGGCTGCATGGAAAAATCAACGTCGGGCCATCGGTGGTGGAAGTGACTATCGAAAACAGCAAACCGAACACTGGCCCGAAAGGCGGCAAAGGCGGCATAGGCCTGGCAAATCTGCGCAAGCGACTGGAACTTTTGTACCCGTCGCGCCACAGCCTGCGGATCGACGATCAGCAGGAACGTTTCAGTGTTTTTATGAAAATCGATCTTGTCAACGCATAATCCGGATTTGCTATGAAGAAATCAATCTGGCTTTTACTGCTTACGGCCTGGGGCACAACCGGTTCAATGGTGTCGCCCGAGCCTCGGGTCTTCGTCGCCGCGACGCCCTGTGACGCCGTACCAAGGCATTTGCTGGCCATTCCCCGCGAGGTCGATTGTGAAATGATCAAATGGCGGCTCACCCTCCGCCGCGACCCTCGCAATCTCGGCCGCGACGATTTTAAACTCCAATACACCTACGGAATGACCAAACCGGGTACGCAGGGTTTTATGAACGATGGTTTTTCGAAAGAAATATCCGGCAGGTGGAGCTTCGCCGGAAACACCGGCCCAACGCCCGGCAAGCAAATTTTCACTCTCTATCCTGCTTCTTCCGGGACCGCCATCACCTTTGTGCAGCTGAACGACCGTCTGCTACATTTGCTCGACCAGCAGGGCAACCTGATGATTGGCAACGCAGGTTTCAGCTATACATTCAACAGCCAGGGCTCCAACCTTTAAATCAATCTGTTAGCCATGAAAACACTATTGCTTTTTACGGTTTGTCTCATCACGCTGCAAAAAACAGCCGCACAATCCATGGCATTACCGAACGCTCCGTCTAAAACCACGACCCGCCAGCCTGTCGCGGAGGGGCCAAACGTGTGGGGAGTATTTCACGGCCGTGTACCTTGCCAGACCATGGCACGGATGTTGAATACGCCTGTGGAAGCCAACTGCGAGGTGCTCAAATGGGGTTTCACGTTTTATCAGGACCCGCAAACCCGGAAACCGTCGACTTACCGGTGGGACGGCTCGCTCTACCGCGACACCCCTCGCACCGGCCAATGGGCGCTCGTTCGTGGTACGGCCGGAGATCCGGAAGCCACGGTGATCGTGATCGACCCGGGCTACCCCGAGAAATCGGTTTTCCTGCTGAAAGGTGATGAAAATGTATTATTTATACTCGACGGTTCGCGGGAACCCATGGTCGGCGGCGACTATCTGAGCTACACCTTCAACCGGGTCAGAAACTAATTCCGGTAGCTAAATAACCACAACGTATGCTACAATGCGTGATCATCGACGACGAGCCCCTTGCGAGGGAAGTATTGGAAGAATACCTGCGGAAATCGGGTATCGGGGGCGCCGTCCAGTTCGGCAATGCCCGGGACGCCCTGGCCTATCTGCAGGCGCACGAGGCCGACGTGCTCTTTCTGGACATCGAAATGCCGGAAATGAACGGGATCGACTTCCTGAAATCACTTTCGCAGCCACCGGTGACCGTTTTCACCACCGCCTACCGCGATTATGCATTCGAAGGTTACGAGCTCGGCGTTATCGATTTTTTGCTCAAACCGATTTCTGAGATGCGCTTCCGGCATGCCCTTGAAAAGGTCCGCGATTTTCTGCAACTCAAGGAGCAGAACGCCAACCTGGAACAGAATCCTCCGGAGGAAAAGCCCGACTTTATCTTCGTCAAAAGTGGCGTACAACGCGTGCGCCTGGCTTTCGACGACATTTCCCACATCCAGGGCCTGAAAGACTACGCGATTATCCACACAAGCGCCGGTAAGGTGGTCATCAAAGGGTCTGTCAAGGCTATGCTCGACATTTTTCCGCCCGCACGCTTCCTCAGGGTGCACAAATCGTTTATTGTGGCGATCGATAAAATCCGGCGCATCGAACGGAACAGGATTATCTGGGGCTCCTGGCAAATTCCGATCGGACGGAATTACAGAGAGGAAGTCATGGCGATCGGCCGGTAGGGTATCGGGCGCTGTCTCACGTTCATTCATGGTCAACCAATTCGCCGGCCAAAGACAGTATCTGCTCAAATATCCTTTGGGAATACCTGAAATATCGGCTTTACCCAGATCACCAGCGTAGCCGCCAGCATACCGGCGATCCAGATCTTCTTGTTTTATGGTGATAGGTGAAATAAGGGTTAGGACTAGCGGGTAAATGTATAGGTCTTGCCTTTCTCCGTTTTGAAATCATACAAAGCCGTTTCGGGCAGTTTCGAAGGCGCTATTTTTGCGGCCGGCGATATGATTGGCTTTGGAATATCCGGTATTTCGTAAAATGGATTGCTGTTGCGGCTACCCCCGGCGGCAAGTACAAGCCCGTTGCCTTTCAGCGCATTGGGAAGGCGTAAACGGCAGTTTCCGCCGAGGTTCGATTTGATGACCAGCTTTGAAACTTTTCCATCCTTCCATTCCAACGACACGATCTCGAATCCGCCCCGGGCCCGCAAGCCGCTGATCGCCCCGTTCTTCCAGCTGTCGGGAAGGGCCGGAAGCAGGTGAATGGCACCGTCGTGGCTTTGCATGAGCATTTCCGCGATACCGGCCGTGCAGCCGAAGTTACCGTCGATCTGGAACGGCGGGTGCGCGTCGAAGAGGTTGGTGTAGGTTCCGCCACCGCCTTTTTTTCCCGGCGCATTCACAGGCGAAAGCTGGTCGGTAATGAGCTTGTAGGCGCGGTTGCCGTCGAGCAGGCGGGCCCACCAGTTTACTTTCCAGCCCATCGACCAGCCGGTGGAAACATCCCCCCCGGTGTTCGAGCGAAGTTCTGGCCGCGCCGAAAAGCTCCGGCGTGCGGTAGGCCGAAAGCTGGTGCGATGGATACAATCCATACAAATGCGAAATGTGGCGGTGCTTGTCTTCCGGGCTATCGAGGTCTTCCAGCCATTCCTGCAACTGCCCGAACTTCCCGATCTGCATGGGAGGTAGCTGCGCACGTTTGGTTTTCAATATCTTCACAAAATCGGCATCCGTGCCCAATGTCTCCGCCGCGCGGATGGTGGCGGTAAAAATGTCGTACACGATCTGGTTATCCATCGTATTCCCCGCCCCGATCGTCGTCTTCGGGCGGATCGACGGAGCATTCTCGGGCGACATCCCGGGCACCACCACCAGCCACCGATGGGTCGGCTCGGGCACCAGGAAATCCACAAAGAACTGCGCCGAGCCCTTCAATGCCGGGTACACCGATTTCAGGTATTCCTTATCGCCCGAATAGCAATATTTTTCCCACAAATGCGTGCTCAGCCACGCCCCGCCCATGGGCCACATGGCGTAAAAAATCGGGTCTACGGGACCGGTGATGCGCCACAAATCGGTATTATGGTGCGCCAGCCAGCCCCTCGCGCCGTACATGACGCGCGCAGTTTCCTGCCCGGTTACCGATAGTTCCTTCACCATTTGTACCAATGGCTCGTGCAGTTCCGTCAGGTTGGTGACCTCGGCGGGCCAGTAATTCATTTCCGTGTTGATATTGATCGTGTATTTGCTACCCCACGGCGGGTTCATCGACTGGTTCCAGATACCCTGCAAATTGGCCGGCTGGCCTACCGGCATTCCGTTACCTCCCGGCTGCGAGGAGGAGATGAGCAAATACCGTCCGAACTGGAAATACAATGCAACCAATTGAGGGTCGTTACCCGAAGCGAATTTCGCAATACGCTCGTCCGTAGGCCATTGCACGGCTTCGGACGTCCCCAAATCGAGTTTTACCCGGTTGAAATAATGCTGGTAAGCAATGATGTGGCTTTTGAGGATCGTCGCAAACGGCTTGGCTGCGGCTTTAACCAGATACCGATCGGCTTTGGCTCTCGGGTCGGCCGTCAGCGTCTTGTAATCCACGAAATTGGTGGCAATGGAAATATAAATTGTAGCCGCATCGGCCTGCCTGACCGTCAGCGAAGTATCTCCCGCACTCAACTGCCCGCCTTCCGGCTTCACCAGTACGTGTGCCTGAAATGCAACCTGCCCTTTAATGCCCTCCTTATCCCCGCTGATCCCCGCAAAAACCATCCTTCCTCCTTTCTCTATCGTCCTTTCTCCCTTCTGAGGACTGTTCAGAAACGAAGTAAATGTCAATTTCCCCGGCTTATCGGCCGTCAGCCGGATCGCGATGACCTGATCGGGGACGGAAGCGATAACCTGGCGGGTGTATTTGACGCCGTCGACGGTGTAGGACGTCGTTGTTACCGCTTGTTCGATGTCCAGTTCACGATAGTAACCCGTAAATTTCTCATGACCGGGAAAGTCGATATTCAGGTTACCCACGGGCTGGTACATCATTCCGTTCGTGGTTTTCGATTCGATCTTTTCGGCCGCCAGCCTGGCGGCCTCGTCATGTTTGCCTTCGAAAATCAGTTTGCGGACTTCCGGCAATGCAGCCAGGGCGTTCGGGTTGTCGTTGCGGTTGGGTCCACCTGCCCATACAGTCGATTCGTTGAGTTTGAGAATTTCCTTTTCCGGGTTACCGTATACCATTGCACCCAACCGGCCATTCCCGACGGGCAATGCGTCCGTCCAGGTGTTACCGGCCGGCTTTCTGTACCAGAGCTTCAACGCGCCGGATGTTTGTGCAAAAGTTTGATTGGTAAAAACAAAAAGGGTCAGGCTCAGAAATAGGCGTTTCATGAAAATTATGTTCTTGTCCATCGTGTTAAGAGGACACAAATAAGGATTTTTAATGCTTTGGGTTATAAAAGTTTGATTAAGCCCCGTGCTGCCGTGCCGGTTTATGTCGGCACAGGGTTGAAAAAGCATAGCGACGGCAAATTAGGCTGGGGTTATTAACAGGAGGATTAATAAAAGCTTAACGAGGATGTGAATTGTGAAAAAGATCACCTCTCAACCACCTCCATCGACCCGGCGTATTTTCTCTTGCAACAACTGTCTGTCCGCTTTCGATTTGGCCAGCGAGGCGGATGTTTTAAAGTACGCCAAAGCCTTTGCATTATCAATTCCCAAATACAACTCCCCCCAGCAATGAGTGGTACAGGTGGTTATCCGCGAGGTTCAGCTTCTCGGCCTCGTGGATGGCCTCGGTTCTGGAGCGGGCTTTGGCCAGGGCATAAGTGCGGTTCAGGGCCGCAATGGGCGAGTATTCGAGGATGAGCAACTGGTTGTAATATTGCAGAATGTGCTCCCATTTTTCGGGGGTGTCGGCTTTGATGGTATGCCAGTAGCCGATCGCGGCTTCGAGGTGGTAACGCGAAAGTTGTCGCCCGACGGACGCCCGGTTGAGATAGTATTCCCCGCGACAAATCAACGTCGAGTCCCAAAGGCTGTCGTCCTGATCTTCGTACAACACGGTTTCGCCCTGCGGATTGGTCCGTGCTTCGAAGCGGGAGGCGTGAAAGCACATCAGCGCAAGCAATGCATTTACCGGGGGCCGGTCGGTACCCGGATTTTCGGTCAGCATTTTCGTGAGCCACATGGCTTCTATACAAACGTCCTTTCGCAATGTGACATCTTTTCCCGCCGAATAAAACCCTTCATTGAAAAGCAGGTACAAGGTTTTCAAAACCGCCTCCAACCGGGGTTCGATCTCGGCTTCGGCGGGAAACGCCATTGTCACCTCCCCGGCGCGCAGCTTTTCCCGCGCCCGGTAAAGCCGTTTGTTGATCGTCTCTTTGCTGGTCAGAAATGCACTGGCGATCTCGTTGATTCCGAACCCGCAGAGCACGTTCAACGCCAGCCCGATCTGCGATTCGATCGGGAGCGAGGGGTGGCAAATCGCGAACATCATCTGCAACTGGCTGTCGGTAATGTTCTGGCTCGACAAATCGATGACAATCTCATCCTCCATCGGGCTGTCCCTGACCACCTGGCCGCTGATTTTTTCCTTAAAAAGCTTGTCACGCCGGAGGTAATCGAGTGTTTTGTTACGTGCCACGGTATAGAGCCATGCCACCGGGTTGTCGGGTATCCCCTTGATCCCCCAAATTTCGGAAGCGAGCAAAAAGGTGTCGCTGGCAATGTCCTGGGCGATTTCAATGTGTTCCAAACCGAAAGTCTTGCCGAGTACCGCGGTGATCTTCCGGTATTCGGTCCTGAACAAATGGGGTAGCAACTCCTGATTTTCCATGGCTTTAAATTAAATAAGCCTTTGCTGGTTACAAAGGCTTATCGTACGCAGGCTGGAATTACATATGGATAATAGGCCGGACCTCGACATTGCCGCCAGCCAGGAGGATCGGGCAGCCTTTCGCCATTTCGGTCGCCTCGTCCAGCGACTCCGCCCGCACCATGATGAATCCGCCTACGGATTCCTTCGTTTCGATGTACGGCCCGTCGGTTACAAGGTTCGATGGCCTGACCACATTGCCCTCGTTGGCCAAACGGTTGCCACGGTCGACCAGCTTTCCCTGCGCCGCGATGCCGCCAATCCAGTCCATCCATTTTTGCATGCTTTTCTGCAATTCTTCCGGTGACATGCCCGCCATTACGGCCGCATCGTTTCTGAAAACAAACAAGAAGTCTTTCATTTCAAATAAGATTTAAGTTTTAAAACCGATTGACGAGCGGCCACGGCGATGTTGGACAAAAGTTTAGGATTTTCTTCAAAAAAATACCAATCCCTTTAAAAAAACACACACGCACTTTGGTACGATTGTTTAACAAAAAGGCATCAAAAATCTGTCAACATTGCAAAATAGCCTGGAAATGACCGTTACACGCACGCATTCGAAAAAAAGACGTACGGCCAAAATCCTGATCGGGATACTGGTCGCCATTGTGGTGATCCGGCTGTTATTACCTTATGCCGTCCTCTACTTCGCAAACAGGAGCCTTGCGAATATGGACGGGTATTATGGACACATTCACGATATCGACCTTGCGATTATCCGCGGGGCCTACCAGATCGACAGTATTTACATTAATAAAGAAGACTCCGTCACACACAAGCAAACGCCTTTTTTTGCGTCCCGGGAGGTCGATCTCTCGGTGGAATGGAAGGCGCTGTTCAAAGGCTCCATTGTGGGCGAAATGGTTTTCCAGAGGCCATACCTGCTTTTTACCAAGGATAAGGTCGAACCGAAGGAGGTCGTGAAGGATTCCGCGGATTTTCGCCGGATACTCGACCAATTCATGCCCCTGAACATCAACCGCTGCGAGCTGCGCGGCGGGGCGATCCAGTACAAGGATTTCAGCTCGAAACCCAACGTCGATATCGCCATGACCAACGTGAACCTGCTCGCCCAGAACCTGCGGAACAGCTACGATTCCACGGCACTTTTGCCCGCCAGCATCCACGCCACTGCCGAGGTATATGAGGGCAAGCTGCGTTTCGACGCAAAGCTCAACCCGCTCGCCGATGCCCCTACCTTCGACATGAGCGCCGAATTGAACAACACCAACCTGGTTAAACTGAACGACTTTTTCCAGGCATATGCGAAGGTCGACGTCAACGACGGCCGTTTCGGACTTTACACGGAGGTAGCCGCCAAAGACGATGAATTCAAGGGATATGTAAAACCGGTGATCAAGAATCTCGATGTGTTGGGAAAAGAAGACCGCAAGGACAATGTGCTTCAAAAACTCTGGGAAGCTGTTGCGGGCGGGGCGGGCAAGCTGTTTGAGAACAAAAACAAAGGCCAGGTAGCCACCAAAGTGCCGTTCCAGGGCCGATTGGACGACCCCAAGACGAATGTATGGGTTGCGATTCTCAACATCCTTCAAAATGCATTCATCCACGCCATTCAGCCGTCCATCGACAACGAGATCAGCATCGCGTCGGTGAAGGAAGACAAAAAGGAGAAGAAGACCTTTCTGCAAAAGATCTTCTCCGGTGGTGATGGCAAAAAAGAAAAGAAAAGCAAGGACAAAAAGAGCGGCAACAAAGGCGATTAGCTACTCCTGTGAGCCGGTATCGCCCTGTGAAAGGTCCGTCAATTCCCATTTCTTATGCTTGTGAAGCCGCTGTGCTGCGTCAATTGAATGCGATGTGTGGATATCGGTGTCCATTTCCGACATCTCGGCGAGCTTACGGTAAAATTTGCGCAGCACATCCAGCTCCGCCTCGCTCAGGTCCTCGATATCGACCATCCGGTTGCTTGCGAAGCGGCTCGCCGCGATCAGTTCGTTCAGTTTCAACTGAATGGCTTTGGAATCTTTGTTCTGCGATTTCTGGATCAGAAAAACCATCAGGAAGGTGACGATGGTCGTCCCGGTGTTGATCACCAGCTGCCAGGTATCGGAATAATTAAAAACCGGCCCGGTAATGCCCCAAACGAGTATAACCCCTAATGCCACGCCAAAAGCCATGGAACTGCCTGTCCAGGCGGTGATCCGCGTGGCCATTTTCTCGAAAAAATTGATTCTCCCTCTTTCCATAAATTAAGAACTTTGAAAAAGGCAATCTCCGATCTTTCCGGCTGAAATGCTACTTCTTCATCTGATTTTCAAATAAAAAAACACCATTCTTGTCGGTTATGACACGACTTTTCAACTCCCGATTAAACCAGAAACATGACTTTTATCATATTTTCATCATAATCAATTCGATTACATTTGTAGAAATACTTCAAATCATGTTACTCAACGTTATGCAAAAAAGGGCTCCCGCGGGAGCCCTTTTTCAGTGATCAGTGATTCATTGCGGTCCCGGTCGTGTGGTGATGACCTTGCTGATTCCCGATTTGGCCGACCTTGTTATAGTCTTTCAAAATCTTTCTGGATTCGTCTGTACCGATTGCCTCCACCCGCTGGACCATGTAAGGCAGCATTTTAGGGAATGGAGATTTTCCCGCCAGTTGCAACGCTCGTTTCGCATCGACGGCGGCCAGTGGCTCGGCAGCATACCATTCCATGAGTGGCAGGTTATGATCGTCCTTATCTTCGGCTTTTTGTACCAGCGCATCGAGCACATCCCAGCGCTGTGACGGATCCAGGCGGAGCATTCCGGAAGTAAGGTAAAGCCTCACCAATTTGGAATTGTCCTTTTGCGCCATTTCTACAAACTTCTTCAATATTTCCGGTGACACGGCTTTGCCTTCCGTCAGCAACTGCACCGACCAGCTCCTTATGTACTCGCTATCGTGGGAAAGCAGCTCCGCGAGCTCCTTCTCGGTGAGCCCTTTCGTCACGTGCAACGCCCACAAAGCCCGTAGCTTGCGGGTTTCGTCCGGATTTTTGGCGAGGATTTCCTTCAATGCCTTGTGTACCTTTTTGTTGGGCCCGCGTTCCTGCAAGATCGTCCGGGCCTGGCGGACATACCATTCGTTCGGGTTCAGCTGGTAATTTACCAGTTCCATATCCGACGCCTTAGATAAATCAACCTGTACCCATTTATCGTTTTCATGGGTTATTTTAAAAATCCGTCCCATGGTTTTGTTATGAACATCGGGATTGGGGCTATGGCACTGGTTTTTGTCGTACCAGTCGATGGCCCATACCGAGCCGCTGGCGTCGTATTTGAAATTAAGCCATTGCGACCAGGAGTCGTTCATCGCCATGAAGTCGTTTTTGTGCGTTGCCTCATAGCCGGATCCCGAGCGGGTAAGGTGGTCCATGTTGAGGCGTGCCCCATTGATATTGTTCATGAAAATGTCGTTGCGGTATTCCCCGGGCCAGCTGTTGCCCAGGTAAATCATCGCTCCCGCATGCGCATGTCCCCCGCCCGCGGAAGCCGAACGGAAGTTACCGGCATGCGGCCCCCGCTCTCCCACCCAATGTACATGATCGGCGATGGTTTTAATGTCGTCGTAAGTGTAGGGATTGAAATGCTTGCCGGCCTGCCGCTGGTAGCGGGCCCCCTGTATCACATGGTACATGTGCGGGATCACGCACACGGTGATGAACGGATGCCCGTATTCATTGAAATCGATTCCCCAGGGATTGCTCGACCCTTCCGCAAAAACCTCGAATTTGTGCGAAGTAGGATGATAACGCCATACGCCCGCATTGATTTTCGTTCTTTCTGAATCGGGCGCTCCCGGCTTGCCTACATTGGAATGGGTAAACACGCCGTGTGTCCCGTAAAGCCAGCCGTCTGGTCCCCAGCGGAGGTTGTTGAGTACCTCGTGGGTGTCTTCCAGGCCCCAGCCGTCGAGCAATATCTGCGGCGGACCGGCAGGCTTGTCGTTTTTGAAATCGGCGGGGATAAACAGTAGGTGCGGCGCCGATCCGAGCCATACCCCGCCCATTCCCACTTCGATGCCGCTGATCAGGTTGAGGCCTTCGGCAAATACCTTGCGCTTATCGAGTGTGCCGTCACCATTGGTGTCTTCGAAAATCAGGATTTTGTCCCTGCCCTTCCCTTCCGGGGCGCGTACCGGGTAAGTATGCCCCTCCACAACCCATAACCTGCCGCGTGCATCCACGGTAAAGCTGATTGGCCGGATAATATCGGGTTCTGCCGCCGCCAGCGTGATTTTAAAGCCCGGCGGCGGTGTCATCGCTTTCGCCGCCTCTATTCCGGACAAACCCGCGTTCAGGACCGGGTCCAGCGGTGGCAGAATGATGATATCCTTCTGTTTCAGCTCGTTGGGAAACTCGGGGCGGCTTGCATAGAAACGAAAGTCGTCGAAGTTGATATGCGCCCATTTGTCGTTTGGAATGTAGGGGATTTGCGAAATGCCCGTCTCGTTGTCGACGATCCGGATAAAAATCTCCTTGTTCAGATACGGCTGCAGGTCGACCACCGCGGGTTGCAGCGTAGCCCTGCCCTGGCCGGTAATGTGGTAAATAACCTTGTTATCCGACGCCGTAACGATTTCCACGCGCGTATCCTGCAACGCCCCGCCCGACACCCGGAAAGCGGCAAAAGGCTGGGTTACCTGGAACGGAACGGAGGTGAGGGTACCGGTTTGCTTGTAGTTCAGCGTGCCGCCGCTGCTGAGGAAATATTTGCCCTCATAACCGATATGCATCTCCTTCTCATGCACCGGCGAGGGGTCGGAACTGAAAAGCGCATTAGTGAAGGCATCGCCCGTGGCTGTCCAGTTTTTCAGATCGCCCGTTTCAAAACCCAGGTTGAGCGGCTGGCCGTCCTTCATGGGCACTTGGCCTGCTACGGTCTCGTTGGAAATAACCCCTTCCACTACTTCGAAGCTACCCACCATGCCCGCCGCACGGTGCCCCGGCACAGAGCAATAATAGGTGTCGTTCTGCTCGGCTTTGAAGGTAATACTAGTACTGGTCCCTTTTTCGATGATCACTTTGCTTTTGATCCCGAGTTTTTCCAGCGCGATATCGTGCGTCATGAGTTCGCCGTTGGTGATCGTGATCCTGACCCGGTCGCCTTTGTTCGCCTTCAGCGTGGGGTTGCGGGCGCCGTCTTTGGCGAAGAAGCCGAGCATCGTCGCTTCCAGCGCATAGTCGCGGTCAAATTTTTCAGCGGTTTGTGTGGTCGGGGCCTGCTGTGCGACGGAGTCCAGGGCAGGAACCGCCACCATTGCCAGCGCCAGTGGTACGAGAATGTGGGTCAACCTTATCATATTCATCTGTTTAGGAATTTCTGCTTCGAAAGTCGAGGAATAAAGGAATACACCATCGGGTTTATACTTATGGCAGTTTTTTAGAGGCGCGCTCGAAGAAACGTCGGGGGAAATTCATTTCGACATTTGAAAATTCACACTCTCGTGCACAATCCCCGACTAGCGGAAGCCGCTGCCAGGCCACGTTCGGAAATGTATCCCGAATCAATGTTTTGCGAGCCTGTTGGCTACATGGCCATAAATTTGTTTCGAAAGCCGGTGACAATTTTACCGGCAATGGCAGGTTACTTTTGGGCCGCCCGCCGGTTTTCGGCTATTCGCAGCGTTACGATTTTCCGGATCAAATCCAGTGGCATAGGTTTGTTCAACGGGAAATGCACGGAGCCTTTCGTCCCTTTAAAACCGGCAAGCTCTTCGGACAATGCTTCCGAAATCGCCGCCGTGACAGGGTATAGCGCCACGTGCTTTTTCCAGGCGGCGAAATAAATGAGGTAGGTGCCGTTCAGGTTGAAGGTAGGCATGTCGTACGAAATGGTTTCTTCCGCATCCGGCGCCGCAGCTCTGACCTCCGCGCGTATCTCATACAAAATCGCCCGCACTGTTTCCGGAAAGCCGGCAATATATTCATCAATCGAACCAGGTTTCCCGGTAGCCATTACATCGTTTTGAATAAACTGGAAAATCACAAAATCGGGAATCTTACCGGACAGCCGCATAATTCCGTCAGCTACACAAAAAACAGGCAAGCTGCTCAACATACTGATCCCGAATGATTTTACGGCGATATTTTTACAATATCATTCCAAACAGCCGTATGTCATGAAATGGATTCTATTGCTTTCGGCGATTATCGCCTGGCTGGCAAAAGTAGCTATAACTGCACAGGACATGGGTTGGACTGTTTTAACGTAATGTGAAAACTCCTACTTTCGGGAAAAATCATTCGCCGTTGCAGGAACGCATGTTTAAAACCAGTCTATTCCTAGCCGCGCTCGGTCTTGTAACGAGCGCCGGCCTGGCCGCATTGAAAACCAGGGACCATTCCGAAAGCCCCGAGAACGCCTCGCGCCCGAACATCGTCGTGATATTGGCCGACGACATGGGTTATTCGGATATGGGTTGCTACGGAGGAGAGGTAAAAACGCCCAACCTCGATTATCTGGCACTAAACGGCTTGCGTTACCGCCAGTTTTACAACACTTCGCGCTGCTGCCCCACACGCGCCTCCCTGCTTACTGGCTTGTACAGTCATCAGGCGGGTATCGGCAAGATGACCGAGGCCGAAAACCAGCCCGGTTACCAGGGCCACATTACCGAAAATACGGTGACGCTGGCGGAAGTACTCAAAACTGCCGGTTATCAGACCGGCATGGTGGGCAAATGGCACGTTTCAAACACGTTTACCCGGGAAGACCCGCAGGAACAGCTTGCCTGGCTGAGCCACCAGAAAGACTTCGGGGCTTTTTCACCCGTCGAACAATATCCTGCCAGCCGCGGTTTCGACAAGTTCTTCGGGACCATCTGGGGGGGTGGTGGATTTTTTCGACCCGTTCAGCCTGGTAAACGGGAAGGAGCCCGTGAAAGAAGTACCGAAAGATTACTACCACACCGACGCCATCAACGACACAACCGTGGCTTATATCCGCGAATTTGCCCAATCGGACAAACCGTTTTTCCTCTATGTGGCCCATAACGCTCCCCATTGGCCGCTGCAGGCGAGGCCCGAAGACATTGCGAAATATAAAGATACTTACAAAAGCGGCTGGGAGCCGGTCCGCAAGGCCCGGTATGAAAGAATGGTAAAAATGGGTCTGATCGACCCGAACGTCACGAAACTGCCGGATACGCCGCCCGGTGCCATGCGATGGGAGGAAAATCCCGACCGTGAATGGGACGCCACGGCCATGGCGGTGCACGCCGCTATGATCGACCGGATGGACCAGGGCATCGGCCGGATTATCGATGCATTAAAACAAAGCGGAGAACTCGAAAACACGTTGATCCTCTTTCTGAGCGACAACGGGGCGAGTCCTGAAAATTGTGCGAAATATGGCCCGGGCTTCGACCGTCCGGGCGAAACACGCGACGGTCGTAAAATAGTCTATGCTACTGAGAAGCAGGTTCTGCCAGGCCCGCAAACGAGCTACGCGTCCATCGGCCCGCGCTGGGCGGGCGTAGCCAACACCCCTTACCGGTATGCCAAGGCAGAGTCGTTCGAAGGGGGGATCAATACGCCGATGATCGCCTTCTGGCCGAAGGGCATTACGGCTAAAAAGGGGAGTTTCAGCGATCATACGGGGCACGTAATGGACCTCATGGCGACGTTCTGCGAACTTTCGGGGGCCGTTTATCCCCGGCAATACAAGAATAACGATATCCGGCCCACTACCGGAACCAGTATTGTGGCGTCTTTCAGCGGCAAGTCCCCGGGGCAACGGCGGGAGTTATTCAACGAACATTTCGGCGCCCGCTACGCACGGGAAGGCAACTGGAAGCTCGTCTCACCGTCATCCGACTCTACCTGGCAGTTATACGATCTCTCCGCGGACCGTTCCGAAACTAAAAACCTGGCCGCAGAACATCCGGAACTGGCAAAACGCCTGGCGAACCGCTGGCACGAATGGGCCGATACACATCAGGTATTCCCGAAGCCCGATAGGCCGGCCTCCGGCAGATGACGATACGGTTTCTGGTTGCCGCTCTCAAAGTACCAGCTTATATCCCCTGCCACGGATGTTGATTATCTGAATTTTAGGGTCTTCGCGAAGGTGACGGCGTAATTTTGTGATGAAAACGTCGAGACTCCGGCCGTTGAAGAAAGAATCGTCGCCCCAGAGCTCGTTCAGCACTTCGCTGCGGCCCAGTACCTGGTTGCGTTGCTGGTAAAGCCGCCGCAAAAGTTCGGATTCTCGATGGGATAATGTTACTTCCTGCCCATCCACGCTGAGTTTTTGTTTGGCAGGGTCGAAAAGGTAACGGCCGATTTTCAACGTTCCGTCCGCGGTCGCGCGGGATACGCCGGCGCGCAGGAGCGCATTAATCCGCACGATGAGCTCGTCGAGACTGAACGGCTTTTTGAGATAATCGTTCCCTCCCAGCTCGAAGCCCCGTACCACGTCGGCTGTCTGCGAGCGGGCGGTGAGGAACATAATCGGGACGTGCGGATCATTGCGGCGGATGTGCTCGGCCATTGTAAATCCGTCCATGTCCGGCATCATGATATCTGCTACGACAATATCGGGCCGGTGCTCGCGAAACTGTGCCAGCCCGTCCACCCCATTAACCGCATAAAGCACATCGAACCCCCTGAAGTTCAAGCTGTCTTTCACGATCATCCCCAATGCGGGCTCGTCTTCGATCAATAGTACCGTCGCCATTTTCAGAATTTTAATGTAAAGGCGCTTCCCTTGCCCAGTTCGCTCGCCAGACTGATACTGCCTCCATGCCGTTCCACCACCTGCCTCACATAGGCCAGACCAAGGCCGAACCCTTTTACCTGATGTAAATCACCCGTCGGGACGCGGAAAAACCGCTCGAAAACCGATGACTGGTATGCCTTGGGAATGCCTATCCCGTCGTCGGTCACGGTTAGCTGCCATCCCCGCGGCTCCTGCTGAAAGTCGAAGGAAATCGTTACCCGGTCATAGGAATATTTTATCGCATTGTCGATCAGGTTATTGATCACGTTTCCGAAATGGATCCGGTCCACTTGTACCGTTGTTCCGAACGGGATATGCATATTGAAAACCACCGTTTTGGCCGCTTTGATCCGGTGGTTGGCAGCCAGCTCGCATAACATTTCGGCCAGGCCGACCGGCTCCGTCCGAAATTCGAACTCCTGCTTTTCCTCCACGGCCAGGTTCAGCACTTTTTCTACCAGATCCGACAGTCTGAGAAGGTTATTGTGCGAAATATGAAGATATTCCTCCGCCTTGCGCGGATCGTTCAGCGCCCCGAAATGCAGCAGGGCGTCAACGGCGGCCGTTACGGTAGCGATGGGCGTTTTCAACTCGTGGGTCATGTTGTTGATGAAATCGTTCTTGATGTCCGAGAGCTTTTTCTGCCGGAGAATTGTCCGCAGCATGAACACGAAGCAGCCGGTGGTCAGCAGCAAAAGCAGCAAGGAACAGCCCAGCAGCCAGCTCATCCGCCTCAGCAGGTAGGGAACGGGCATTTCGAAAGTAGCCTGCACAAAAATATGCCGTACCGGATTGACCGGCAGCGGGAAGGTCTTGAAACGGCCGTCGTCTTCTACTTTTAATCCATGACCGTTATAAATGATCATATTGTTGGCCCCGCGTACCGGGTGAATCGTCAGGGTATCGATCGTAAAGTCCGCATCGATGTTCCTTCGCCGCAATTCCGCCCGGTAGGCCGAATAAATTTTCCGCAAATCGACCTTGCCGTCTTCGGTCCATTCCTGCACCATATACCTCGAAATACGGCGTGCCAATGTGTCCACAGGCGCGATGATGGCGCTGTCGTTATTGAATTGATAATAAAAACGCGAACCCGGACCTTCGCTCACGCTCAACCGCCTGACCGTGACGCGCGAATCCCTTGGCATACGCCCGCCGGGAGCATTTTTGGTCATAGGGCGGCCGGGGCGCTGTCTTCCCAGGAGAATACGCGCGTTGTCGACCTGGTGCCCTTCGATGACCTGGAACAAGACATCCTGCACGGTACTGCCGAACTGCTGCAACTGGAGCCGGTAGGTTGTCAGAAGCCAATATCCCTGAAATGCATTGATCGCCACAATGCAGATGGTCATCAACCAGAAAATCGAGCGGATACGGCGGTTCGTCATATTGCAAAGCTACACGTTCCGCCCCGACGATTTGCTTTACTTTAACACTATTTAACACTAAATAATACTGATTAAGAGCCGCCTGGCACCGCGCTCAAATAGCGGATTATTTCCCGCCTCCGGAAAATCCCCCGTGCTAATGCCGCCGGTGCTTGCCGATGGACGACCGGCCTCCGGACGCTGCCGTTCCGGGCCTTAACACTACTTAACATTAAATAGCAGAACCTTACAAACCGTCGCCGGACCTTTGAACCGTCAAAACAAAAACACGGTGACATTATGAAAAAGCTTCTTTTAATCATTACGCTGCTCTTTGCGGCAGCCCCGGCCATTCTCGCACAAACGTCGGGCCAGATCAATTATGAAATCGTGCGCAAGATAGACCAGTCCCGGTTACGATTCATGGTCAACGGCGAGGAAGTGAAGCAGGGCGACCCCAACTTCCCGACAGACGTTCCGGATACACGCACCATCGGCCAGAAAGTGCTTTTCGCCGGGAATTTCGTACGCGAAAACCGCGACGAGGAAAACATGATGAAACGGGTGAGAATGGAACCGGGCGGTATCCCGCAGATGACCAACGCGGGGCGTCCGTTTGAAGAATGGACGATAACGGACATCGCGGACCGTAAAATCCTGACCTTCGTAACCGTAGGTCAGGATAAAGAAGCCCGCACCTATAAAAGCGAAACGCCGATAGAACCGGTCGGGGAATGGCAACTTACCCAGCAGACGAAAAAAATTGCAGGTTATCCATGCCAAAAAGCGGTGGTTAAATACCACAACGAGCCCTACACCGTCTGGTTTACGACCGAGCTCCCGTTCAGCTACGCGCCGATACCGGCCCTGACACCGGAGAAAGGCGTGGCGTTACTCATCGAAGGCAGCCGCGAACAATTCCGTGCTACGAAAGTAAACCTGGGCAATGTGGACGCGTCGTTGGTTTCGCCGAATGTTCAGGCGGAGAATGTGAAGCCCGAGGAATTGGCGGATATCCGCCAGAAGGCAATGGCGGATTTTCACCAAAAAATGGGGCCCGGCGGTGGAGGCATTTAAAAAGATACTCTGCCTGCTGCTGATTTCGCTCACTCCGGTATTTGCCCAAAAAACACCCCCAGGCGGAATCAGCGGCACCGTCCTCGATTCGGTCTCACGAAAGCCTCTGAGGATGGCGTCCGTTTCGCTGTTGCAGGCGCGTGATTCCGCCTATGTAAGCGCGACGCTTACCGGCGGCGACGGCGATTTCCTGTTCCGGAAGGTAACGCCCGGCTCGTACCGCCTGCTCGTCACCTTTGTGGGATACAAAAACCTATCGCTGCCGGTTACCGTAACCCGCGATGCCCCCGCCGAGGTGGGCACACTGCTGATGACGGAGCAGGGCAACCAGCTCAACGAAGTGGTAATCAAGCAGGAACGAGCTCCGATAACTATCAAAAACGACACCCTGGAATTCAATGCAGGCTCATTCAAAACCCAACCGAATGCACAGGTAGAAGAGCTCCTGCGCAAATTACCCGGTGTAGAAGTCGCGCGGGACGGGTCCATCAAAGCCAATGGCCAGGCAGTGAACAAGGTGCTGGTGGACGGCAAACCGTTTTTTGGAAATGATCCTAAAATGGCCACGCGTAACCTTCCCGCCGACATCGTCGACAAGGTACAGCTTTACGACCAGTCGTCGGACCAGTCGCAGTTTTCGGGAGTCGACGACGGCGACCGTGAACGGACAATCAACATTACCATCAAAAAAGACAAAGGGAAGGGCTATTTCGGCCAAAACGCGTTGGGGACAGGGCCATCGGCAGGCGACCAGTCGGCCCGGTATGAGGCCCGGCTGAATGTCAACCGGTTCAACAACCACAACGGCGGGCCCAACAGGCAGCTCTCGCTCATCGGACAGGCCAATAACCTGAACCAGCAGAATTTCACGATGTCGGACGGCAACCTGCCCGCACCAGGCTCAGGCGGACCGCAGCTTGTGGGCCAACCGGGCGCCAATGGCCCCGACGGTCCGGCTGCTCCTTCCAATATCACGGAAGTGGGCGCATTGGGCGTCAATTACCGTACCGAAAGTAGTGCCGTGAAATGGGGAAAACGCACGGAAATGGCGGCCAGCTATTTCGCGAACCGCTCCGTTACCACGACCGACCAGCAAAGCCGGCGCGAAAACATCCTGCCCGGCGGCTCGTTCCTGAACGATCAGAACAACTATTCGAAAAATACGATGGTGACACACCGCGTCAACGGCCGTTTCGAATTGCCGCTCGATTCCTTGTCCAGCCTTCGGTTCACGCCCAACGTCAGTTTTCAGACCAAGGATTTCCTTAGGAAGAGCAGCAGCTACTCCTACCGCTCCGCGACCGACTCGCTCAACAAGGGTTTCAATAATTACGACCTGGACGGGAATGGCCTGAATGCCTACAACAACCTGCTGTTCATGCGGAAATTCCGCAAAGAGGGCCGGTCGTTTTCGGCGAACCTCAATTCGATACTGACGACCGGAAATTCCACGGCGTACAACCGGTCGGCGAACACCTTCTTCGACACGCTAGCGACAACGCCCGCACAGGAGAGGATCGATCAGCGCAATGCCCAGGACCAGCTTGCATTTCAGAATACAATGTCCGTTTCTTTCACGGAACCGATTTCTTTCACCCGGAAACTGGAATTCAGATATGCTTACAGCAACAGTTTTGGCAAGCTGCTCCGGGATATTTCGGACAAAAGCGAGGAAACCGGCAACTATGACAGACCGGACATGCCGCTAAGCAGAAATTTCGCGAATACCTTTGAAACCAACCGCCTGGGCGCCACTTTCCAGACCCGGCGTTTGCGCTACACACTGGCACTCGGAGCTGACGCCCAGCTCGCGTCGCTCCGGCCGATCGACAGGTCCACCGGCACCGGCTACCGCTCTAATTACGCGTATTTCATGCCAAATGCCCTTTTTGCCTACACGTTTCGGGGTAATAAAAACCTGCGGCTTCAATACCGGACGCGCGTCGTACAGCCCGGCATTACGCAGCTGATACCCGTTGCCGATAATTCCAATCCGCTCAATATCAATATCGGGAACCCGGCGCTTAAACCTGAATATTACCATAACCTGACGCTGACATTCAGCGCCTCGGCGGCGGGAGGCAATGACAACCTGTTTGTTTTTGCCGGTTTTAACCAGAGCAACAACCGCATCGGCTTGTCGACGGCCATCAACGACGCCGGAGCGCAGGCAAGTACGCCTGTCAATACGCGTGGATTTTACGCGGGCAACGGGTTTATTTCGGTAAGCAAAAAGATCCAGCCCTTGCGGCTTTCCGTGAATCTGACCACGCAAGGCAGCCTGGCCCGTAACACAAACCTCATCAACAGCGCGGAGAATGTGACGACTTCCGCGTCCATGGGGCCGGGAATCCGCCTGCAATCCGATTACAACGGCCGCCTCGACTACGGTTTGAGCGCTCGCATCACCTACCAGCAGGCGCGGTATTCACTTTTGCCTCAACAAAATATGCAGTACTGGTCGCAGTATGCGACGGGCGATGTGCATTTGCAATTGCCGGGAAACCTCGTTATCGCCTCCGACCTCACCTACACCGGCAACACAGGCCGGGCCGAAGGCTATAATCAGCGCTTCCTGCTCTGGAATGCGTCGATTGCGCGTCAATTTTTACGTACCCGACAGGCGGAGATCCGCTTGCAGGTATTCGACATCCTCAACCAGAACAGCAGCCTCGTCCGGAATACCGGCGACACCTACATCGAGGACGTGCGCAGCCGGGTTTTAAAACGCTATTTCCTCATCAGCCTGGTCTATAATCTCCGGAAGTTCGGTATATAAAAGCGGTTACCTGCCGATAACAACAAAAAAGCGTGTCATGGCATTCCATGACACGCTTCTACACTACTGTTCGTTTATCGGCTTATTATTCTATTTTGATTCCCCCGAAAGCCCCGGTTCAGGGCCTGTTCATAGCGCTTTCCCCTTCGTCCACGCCGTGAAATTATCCCACATTCATATAGGGTGCGACGTAAAATTAATTCTATAATGCAAATAACAAATACTTTGTCAGGCTATTTTTTCGACGGGCCTGAACATTGTTGTTTACCTGCGGGCGTCGCGGGGAAGATAGCCGAATTTCTTTTTGAATGCGGCCGTAAAATGCTGGGGATTTTTATAACCCGAAAGTGCTGCTATTTCGCCAATAGAGAGCCTGGAATCGGTGTTCAGGAGGTGCCGCCGTGCTTCTTCCAGACGCGTGTCGGTAATGTAGCCGAAAACGGTGGTCCCGAAAAGTTCCTTGAAGCCCTCCTGCAACTTGGTGCGGTTGAGGCCTGCCACACGGGCGAGTTCCTCAATGGAGAAAGGGTCGTTGATATTGCGCAGCAGGAGGTCCTTCACTTCGTGTAATTTATCGATATCCGACCTTTTAAGTCGGGACTTTTCCTCTCCGGCCGCATTGATCTGGCTGATCTGCAAAATAAGCAGCTCAACCACCCTGGCTTCCACAAACAGCTTTTTCAGCGACCCGGTATAAGGGCAATCCCTGATTTCCGCCAGAAGCCGGTTCATCTCCGGCGTGATCGGAAAACTGCGGTTACCCATCACTGCCGGGTGGTTTTTCTCGATATTCTTCCCAAAATCCTGCAACACCTCGAGGTCGTCGTGAAACAACCTTCTCAGAAAGTCAAGCGAAAGCTCGATTTCCACGCTGCGCGACATCGGCTTTTTGAGATAATACAACCGCCCTTTGAGCGCCGGATAAAAAAGCAACGAATGCGACCCGCCGTAAATTACGGTCTCGATCTCCGATTTTGCCTCGGGAATGTAGAGGCAGCCGGTCGTCGACAGTTCGAAATGCATTTGCAGGTAGGGGAAATCGCTTTCCAGTATCTGTACCAGGTCCCTGTCCAGCTCTCCCTCGATCATGGAGCATATCATTCCAGGACAATAAATCCGGTGCATCCGCGAGTGCATGCCCGGGTGGGAATATTCGTACCTCGTTTCCCTGATCCCCGAGCGCTCATCCACACCGAAGCCCTCGGAGTATCCCCGTTCGAAGTTGAGTTCCGCAAATTCTTCCGATCTGAATACGATTTTCATCAAACTCTGTTTTTGGCGGCATTAATACTGCTTCTGACGTTACCCGCAGCCCGGCCCTGGTCGGTACATTTGCCGTTATTTTTAAACAGTCTTAATTAAGTAAAATTACAATAGCGTTGAAATCTTTCCTCCTCCTCTTGCGATTTTTTCTGCTACCGGCGTTTATAAGCCCCATAATAGCCTGCGCACAAGACAATTACAAAATACATGGCGTTGTGAAGGATGGACGGGGCGGCGGGCTGCCGGGGGCTTCGGTTACGGTAGAAGGATTGGATATTCATGGCATTGCCGACGAAAAAGGGCTGTTTGCATTGACCGTCCCGCGCCGGAACAGCTATATCGTGCGGGTACAACACGTCGGTTTCAGAAAGGCCGGCCAAACGATCGCTTTCAAAAACCTGGGCGATCCATTGGTTTTTACATTGGAAGAAGACCAGACGCAGCTTTCCGAAGTGCAGGTAACCGGCCGCACGGAAACGCAGGAGGCCCGGCTGCAACCCATTAAAGCGGAAGTAATCAACACCAGGGCCGTCCGGGAACAGCCTTCCACGCTTATCGAACTCATGAACCGCTCGGCAGGTATCCGCATCCGGCAAACGGGAGGGCTCGGGTCCAGTGCCGGACTGATGATGAACGGTTTCCAGGACCGCGCGATCAGGAATTTCAAGGATGGTATTCCAATGGATTACCTGGGGGCAGGCTACAACATCGCGCTCGTACCTGTGAATATGCTCGAACGCGTGGAAGTGTACAAAGGCGTGTTACCCGCAAGCCTCGGCGCCGACGCGCTCGGCGGGGCGGTGAACCTGGTCACGAAGAAGTCGCTGTACCGCTACGCCGAAGCCTCCTATGAAGTGGCGTCGTTCAATACCCACCGCGCGTCGGTGAATGGCCTTTATACGGACACGACCCGACATTTCTTTCTGGGCGCCGATGCTTTCCTGAACCGCTCGGACAACAATTACAAGGTAGATGTAACCGTCACCGACCATGAAACGGCGGCCCGCAGCGAGGCGAAAGTGCGCCTTTTTCATAACCGGTTCACCAACTACTATGCGGAAGCATATGGCGGGCTGACAGGCCTGCGCTGGGCCGATGAACTCCGTTTGGGCATTACGTGGTTCCGCATTAACCGGCAAAACCAGTACGGGTCTTCGATGTCGCAGCCGTTTGGCGCGGCGGTAAGCAAGCAGTATTCGCTCATCCCTACCCTGCGTTACAGGAAAACGTTCAATCGCCTCAGTGTGGACCAGTTCCTGACTGCCAGCAATATTCACGTCGCGCAAGTGGACACCGCGCGAGGAACCTACGACTGGCACGGCAACTTCATTCCGAGCCCGTCGCGCCAGGGCGAAATTACGGCCAACGGCAGCCTGTCGGACATTACTTTCTCCTACTTCACCACCCGGACAAACGCAGATTACCGCATCAACGGGGCGCACAAAGTGGAGCTGAACGTAGTGTCTACCCGCATCGGGCGAGACGGTCGCGATCCGAGAGGATTGAAATTGCCGGACACCGGCCAGGATATTCTTTCGCTGCCTGCGAAATACAACAAATTCGTCGGTGCAGCAGGCCTGCAATCTGTTTTCGGGCAGGAAAAATGGACGAATAACCTGATCGCCAAATACTATTATTACAACACTTCCACCATCAATGTCGACATCTACGGCACGGCCCTGGGCGAACATCGCTACGCATCGAACAGCAGTTTCGGTATAGCCGAGGCGTTGAAGTATGCGGTGACGCCGGCTACATTTTTCCGGTTATCGGCAGAAGCGGCCACCCGGCTACCCGAACAGGACGAGATGTTCGGCGACGGTAATTTCCACCGTTCCAATTTTTTACTGAAACCGGAGAAGAGCGTCAATATCAATGCCGGCTTCCGCACCGAAAAGCACCATCGGTATAACCTGGAAATCAATGCATTTTACCGCATTACCAGGGACCTGATTTTAAAAATGCCCGTCGACCTGCTGTTCACCCAAAACCAGAACGTCAGCAATGTGAAAGGCCTCGGCCTGGAAACCGATCTGAATGTGGACATTACCCCCTGGCTCCGGGCGAACGGCAACTTTACCTACCAGGACTTCCGCCTTTTCGATACCGGAAACCGCCTGACCGAAAAAGCCAGGCTACGCAATACGCCCTATTTCTTCGCCAATGCGGGTCTTAACGCCCGGCTCGACCGCCTGGCGGGCAACGGCCGGCTGCAATTGTATTACTATTTTACGTTCGTCCGCGAATACTACCTCGATTACGTGCCCAAAGCGCTTGAGCCGGACGGTTTCCTCGGGCTCTGGGGCAAGGCCGGGTTCGAAGCTCCCAACATTATACCAAGCCAGGCGCTGCATTCCCTGGGGCTGACCTATAATCCGGCCAACGACCGTTTTGCCATTGGTTTTCAGGCCAAAAATATCTTCGATGCCAACGTATACGACAACTTCCGTATCCAGAACGCCGGTCGCAGCTTCCATTTGAAAGTCAACTATACCCTCAGATAAAATTTATTCATTTTACCATTAAACACATGAAAACACCTTGGTTTAAATCACTCCTTTTAGGTTTCGCGTTCACGGCTATTGTGGGGTGCTCCTCCGACGACAGCTCCGATCCAGGGCCTGTTTCCGGGGAAAAGGACAGGTTTGTGCTGATGACCTCCATCGAACGTTTCGGGGCGGGATACTTTACGGCTTTGGACGGCATGCCGTCGGGCACGATCCAGGCAACCAACGCCCGCTCGTTGCAGGTTAAGGAGGCGTTCGGATTCCGGGCTTTCGGCAAATGGTTTTTCAACCGCAGCAATGCCGCGGGGGACCTGGGCCTTCAAAAGTATTCCCTGAACGCCGACGGCAGCCTGAAAGACGAGGGTTTTATCGCCGGAGCCAGCCAATATCTGGTTGTGGACGAGACTACCGGCTATTATCTCGATGAAACGCGCAGCCTTCTGAAACTGCAAAAATTCAATCCGACTACCATGCTGCGCACCGGAGAGATCGACCTTTCGGTGGTGCAGAAAGAAGGCGTCGAATACCAGGTGGTGGGGAAACATACCATTGCCGCAAAAGAAGGCAAATTGTTCGTAGGGATTACTTACAGTACGAAGGCATTGGCCGGCTACGGAGGCGATGTTTTTAACGCTATCGAATTTGCGGTGGTGGATATCGCAACCGGCAAATACGAAAAGACGATCAGATATGACGGAATGAAGGGAATCGGCTGGGGATCCTCGGGGAACAAAATGTGGTCGGTCGGCGACGACGGCGCACTTTACCTGTACAGCACCGGCCTGAATGTGGGTTTAGCGAACACTGCGATTATCCGTATAAAAAAAGGCGAGACGGATTTCGACAGAAGCTGGATATTCTCGACGCGGAACCTGCAATCCGCCAACTCGATCGTGACCGCATTAGTGAAAGGTGGCAAACTGTATTTCGAATCGCCCTCGGAGCCGTTGAAAACGGATTTCTCCAATCTGCAGAACGCCCCGATATTCGATTATTATGCTTACGACATGGCTACCGGACAAGTGGCTAAAATCGAGGGCATGCCACAGCACGAATATGCCTACGCCAACGAGCAGGCCATTACCGAGATCGATGGCAAAATATACCTCTGGGTGAAAAATTCCGTAGACAAACTGGAAAGCTACTATGTGGTAGATGGTAACAAAGCCACCCAGGTATTCAAGGTTGCACTGGACGGCGCGATCCAGGGCTTCGTCAAACTTTCAAATTAATCCATTGCCATGAGCTCCGTGAAGCAAATCAAAACCTGGTTCCTGGTCCACAAATGGACAAGCCTGATCTGCACGGCCTTCCTGCTGATGCTTTGCATAACCGGCCTGCCGCTGATCTTCCATGAAGAAATCGAAGCGCTCGAAGGCAAACCGCATCTCGCGAAACAGGTACCTGCCGGCACGCCGGTTGCCGGGCTCGACAAACTCGCCGAAACCGCTCGGGGCAAATACCCCGGAAAAGTGATCCGTTTCGTGTATTGGGATGAACACGAACCGAATACGACGACGTTCAGCCTCTCGGATTCGATTGATGCCCCGCCGGACAATTTCACCACGGTGATCGTCGACGATCACACCGCGGAAGTGCTCGACGAGCCCAATTACCAGGAGGGCTTCATGTATGTGATGCTGCAACTGCACACCGACATGTTCATGGGCATCGGCGGAAAGCTTTTTCTGGGGCTCATGGGCTTGCTTTTTGTTGCCGCCATCGTTTCGGGCATCATGCTTTACGGCCCCATCATGAAGCGTTTCGACTTTGGAATGATCCGAACGCAGCGTTCGGCGAGACTGAAATGGCTCGATTTACACAACCTGCTGGGTGTGGTAACAATCGTTTGGGGAACTGTGGTAGGACTTACCGGCGTCATCAACACCGCCTCCGAAATCGTGTTGAGTCTTTGGCAAATGGGACAGCTTGCCGAAATGACCGCTCCTTACAAAAATGTGGAGCCGCTTACCGGCAAATTGAGTTCGCTGGACCGGGCGATGGCGCTCGCGAGACAAAAAGCGCCCGATATGGAGCCGTCGATCATTGCATATCCGGGCACGGCATTTACCAGCAAGCACCATTATGCGGTGTTTATGAAGGGCAACACGCCGCTTACCAAACGGATTATCAAACCCGCATTGATAGACGCTAAAACGGGCACGTTCACCGATATGCGTGATATGCCCTGGTATGTGAATATGCTTTTCATCTCCCAGCCGTTGCATTTCGGCGACTACGGCGGCTTACCACTGAAAGTGATCTGGGCGCTGTTCGACATTGCAACGATTGTAATCCTCGGAAGCGGCCTCTACCTCTGGTTTGCGAGAAACAAGGCCACAAAGGCGCATATCAGCCGGTTGGCTAAAAACGAAACGGAAATCCTCACTGTAATGGCTCAGAAAGAGGACGCATAACCGGAACGATCATTCAAAAAATATCCGACAATGAAAAGTAACTTCTGGAAAGTATGGGGCATGCCCATCGTCATCGGCATTTTTTCCGGCATAGGCCTCATTTCCGCACTCACCGGCGACAACATCTGGGACGCCGTTTCCTGGCTCGCACTCGGGTTTCCGGTGGCGGTTAGTTTTTGGTTTTTGAGAAAGAGCTGGAAAGTGTGAATGAACCGCCGTGGAAAGGGGAATGAGTGAAATTGAATGATTGAATGAGTGAATATGTGAATGACTGAATGACCGAATAGATATATTCCATAAAGGTCAGAACGAACCTGAATTATAAGGAAATAAACAAGACAACACAACACTTGACATACCTGACCACACCTGACCTTTTTATTCACACATTCAAAATTCACTCATTCAATCACTCCCCGTTCCACGGCGGCTCATTCAAAATTGTTTAGCTTGCGGCGTTGAAACGAAAAGATTGGTCACTTCAAAAAAATTGCCGCATGGAAAGACATGTCGAGATACGGCTCAGACATTGGGTATTTGTGAATGATGTAAAATTTTTCGGGCCGGGCCGTTATGAACTGCTCGAACGCATCGGCGAAACCGGCTCTATCGCGCAGGCCGCCAAAGAAATGGGACTTTCGTATAAAAAGGCGTGGGCCATGGTGGATGCGCTGAATACCCTTGGAAAAGGCCCTTATGTGGTTACCCAAAAAGGCGGTACCAAAGGCGGAGGCACGGTCCTCACCGACACCGCACGGAATGTTATGCAAGCCTACAAACGCCTGAACGACACGCTGCTGACCGCATTGGCCCAAGAACCGGAACTTTTGTCACTGATCTGACGCGCCTCGTCAATTTTTTGCCATCTATTTGCCTGCGCTCGTTATATTTGCGATATATCCGATCATACATATCGCTTTGTAATGAGAAAAACGCTACTGCCACTATTCGCCGGTCTTGCATTCGCTGCAACGGCGCAAGAAGTGCCTGAAACGCTTTCCGACCGTACTTTCGAGTTGGGCGAAGTGCGCGTGTCGGGCATCCATACCCACGACAGTGTCGCTTCGCGCCTCTCCCACCGCACGATCGAAAAATTCAACCGGAACAACCTGTCCAATGCATTGAACATCCTGCCGGGCGTGAGTATCGCTAATGTCGGCCCGCGAAACGAGTCCGTCGTATACCTGCGCGGGTTCGATCTGCGCCAGGTGCCTGTGTATATAGACGGCGTGCCTGTGTACGTGCCTTACGACGGCTATGTGGATATGGGCCGCTTCACGACTTTCGACGCCCGAAGCCTGGAAACCCAGGTCGCATTCAAAAAGCCCATAAAATGCAAACGATCAAAACATTAGTAATCGAAATCTTCCTGTACGCGACGCTTTTGTCAGCCTGTGCGGCACAAACAAACGCGCAAAGCGTCGCCACGTTAAGCGTGACAGGCGAGGTAACCACGCCGCTCGAACTGAAAATACAGGATCTGGCCGCGATGAAGCAGATCGCCCGCAAAGTGAAGGACCGCGACGGCAAGGAGCACGAATTTAAGGGTGTCGCGCTGATCGAAATCCTCCAAAAAGCGGGCGTGACCACCGGCGCGAAACTGCGGGGCGAAAATTTAACCAAATACGCATTAATTACCGCCGCCGACGGTTATAAAGTGCTTTACGCGCTGGCGGAAATCGATCCCGAGTTTACCGATCAGGTTATTTTGCTTGCTACTGAAAAAGACGGGCAGCCGCTTCCCGCCGGTGAAGGGCCGTTCCGCATAATCACACCGAACGACAAAAAGCCTGCCCGCTGGATACGTGAAGTGCGAAGCATTAAAATCGCATTTGCCCGAAACTGAACCGGGAATGCAAGTTCAACGGGTTGGCGTTCGTTCTGTTCGGGTGTAGTTGAGGTAGCGGTAAGCTCCCAAAACGGATATGTCCGCCGATAACTCGTAGCTCCCCCAGGGATAGGACGCTTCCGTTTTGACAAGCTGCTTTTTAAAAGCACCGTTGGCTTTTCCAGGTTTTTTCATAAGCTCGGTAACCGCCCGGCCGTCCATTGCGGCCGGTTTGGACAAACCATAGATGTTCAGGATCGTCGGAACTATATCGACGTTGGAAGTCGGTAATTCCGTGGTTGCACCTTCCCTGAAATCCGGTCCGGCGGCAAGCAATGCGATATTGATTTCATAAGGACTTGAACCGCCGTGCCCCGCCACGCCGCCCGAATAGTCGGTACCGGCATAACCCTTTTCGTTTTTGTCGTCATTCCAGTTAGGCGCCACGAGAATGTCGCCCGAGCGTTTCGGATGATTGTAGTGGATCAGGTCAAAAGAGAGCGTTCCTTTTACCCGGCCCTGCGGGTCGCCCTTTTTGAGTCCTTTTGTAAATACCGCCCCTGCCCATTCCTGCTTGTGCAATGCGGCTACAATGTCGGCAATCGCCTTTTCGTCGTGATTTTTTACATAAATCGCGCCTTCGGCTACTACGACATCATCAGATTCCCTGTCCCTTTTGAAACCTTCCTTGATCAGAAAATCGGCTAACCCGGGCTTCTCCTTGTGGGTCACGAAGCCGTGGTCGGTGGAAATGATCACATTAAACCGCTCGCCGGCACCTTTTCCGCGCAATGCGGCCATGATCCGGCCAAACTGCCCATCGACATACTTGATCGCGTCCACCGCCTGCTGTGAGCCGATCCCGTATTCATGAGCCGCGCCGTCGGGGTCCGAAAACCAGACAGCACTCACTAGCGGGCCGTCTTTTGTCAAACCGTATTTCAGCAATGCATCGGTTATCCATTTATGACGTCCGAACGCTTCGTCGGTTCCCTGGCTAACCATCCCTAACTCGTTCAAAACCCGATTTTTGAATGCTTCCGGCAAAATCAGGTCCGGGTTCACCACGGCCCCGTTTACCGTGTGGTTTTGCAGGAATGCCTGACCGGTCGTTCCGGAACTGAAAACCATCATTTTCTGACCGGCATCGGCCAGCACCTCACCGAGCGATCTGGCGGTGAGGATCGGGCCGGACGTTGCGGCGGGAATCTTGTTCAAATCCCCGTAGCTCGTGCCGATCGATTTGTCAGCGGCCACTTCCGGAATATAAATGGCGTTCCCGAGCAACCCGTGCGTGCCGGGATACGAGCCGGTTGCATAAGACGCAGAATTGACGCGCGTCACCGTCGGAAAAACGCTGTGATGGTGCTTGCCCCATGCCGCAGTTTTTTTGAAAGCGAACAGGTTAGGCATTTGCGCTTCGGTAATATAATCCGGCCGCAGGCCGTCGAAGAAAACGATTAGTGTCCTGGTTTTAAAACGAGGGCTGCTTTCCTGCGCCTGGACAAAACCATTCACAATCAGCAGAACGCCCGTCAGCAATAGATAAAAATAAGCCTTCATCGATATAAGAGGTTATCGGATTTCGGAAACGGTAACGGTGTGCTTGCCGCGCTGAATGCCGTAGAGCAACGTTTTTCCTGCTACGGATCGGTCAATCGCGATCCCCTGGCCCTCTATGGGTGCCGGCAATGTGCTGATATGCTGCAAAGTGTAACCTGATCGAGGCAGTTTCAGGACATACACTTCCGCACGGTCGTGGCCGGTGCAGTACAGCAAACCATCCGCGCCCCAGGCACCGCCGGAATTGCTTTTCGGGCTAAACAAATCGATCAGGTTTTTCGGAAAAACCCACGCCTCTACCTGCCGCCATTCCATATCGTACTTCACCAGCGACGTCCAGCGCACATCCCTGCCCTCGCTCGAATCCTTGCCCGCATAATGCGCGAAACCGATAAACCAATGTCCGTCCTTCCGGTCGAGCCAGGTAAGCGACCCATGTTGCGCGATGCCGAAGCTGTGCGTACCGACGTGCGCCAGTGTTTTCGCGTCGAAAATCTCAACCGAGCTGGTCATCGGGATTTCGGGATAATTGGAATTGGCGCAGTACAGTTTTCCCTGGATGACCACGCCGCTATTCAGATGCACGACGCCTTCTTTCGTGCCGTCCCACGTGGCAATGAGCTTTCCGTCGGCTTTGGCATGTTTGGTGATCGTGCTGTTGTTGACCACATAAAAATGCCCCGCGTCCACGGCCACGGCTTGCTTGGCTTCTTTCACATCAAATTCCCGCAAGGGCGTAAGCGTTTGCGAAAACGCGGGGAACAATGCCGACAAGAGCAATAAAAATGTGTATAAAAGCAACGGGTTGAGGAGCACCATGGGGTTACAAATATTTTCCGATCCTAAAAGTACCGAAAGCGGTTAATTTCTACTTTACGAGAATGTTATGTTGCCCGTGCCTGAGATAAGCGGTGTTTGCCCGGCCGGAATTCCGGTATTCGGGCATGTTATTTGCAGGCTTCCGATCGATCTTACACGCCGATACCGCCCACGGGCCCGTAAATAGGATCTTCCAAGGCCTGACATTCAAACCATCTTTCGGAAAATCATTCACACCAGCCGATAGAAAATCCGAAGCAGCACACGCTTGAAATGACCTTATCGCCTTACTTAAATTTAAAGCACCCCAAAAAAAAATCACCAGAATGAGCACCAGAAAATTCGACAAACCGGCACGCACGCTTTACCAGCGGCTTCGTTCGGACAACAATGCGATTGAAAAATATTTTAAAGGCAAATACACACTCGAACAGCTACATGAAAGAGGTATCCAATTCGTTAAACCCGTATGAGATTGTCGGCGGGGAAACGGACCACTACTGGTTTCTAACCGATCTCGGCGCCTTCTACTACGCGCATTTCACCAGTTCGTCGGGTCTTTCCGAACTTCCTGGCAAAGTGCTGACTTTCTCGTTCAGGCACTACTGCACCCATCCTCACTGGCCGGCGATAACCGATGAAACCGGCGACAGGCCTGTGCCGCCGCGCTACGATCGCCGGATAATGGAAACGATCGCCTGGCTCATCTCTGAATCGCTGCGGAAATCGCCCGAAACCGCTATTGCATTCATTTGCGAGTCGAACGGCGGTTGCGCACCGGGCCTCCAAAGGCTGTTCGAACGCTGGTACCGCGAAACGAGCCGGCTTGTAACGCCGAAGATTGCCAAATACGACAGCGATTTCTCGGGCGAAGGTTACGGTTCCATTTTCGTCCACCAGGCCCACCCGGAGCACGAATCGATCAAAACCGCATTCCAGGATTTTTCTTACGTCGAATCCGATTGACAGGCCGTTATCGATTGGCCTGAAAATTCCGAAATGCAGTAATAGCATATACAACACGTCGAATTGTAATTGCTATGCATTCCCAAACCCGTTTTATGGCAGCTGTTTCTAAAAGCTGCCTGTTTTTGATTACTATCCTGTTTTCCTCAATTCATTCTTCGCCATGCATGGCCCAGGCTATCGACCTGAAAAATGCTGTCCTGATCATCTCTCAGGGCATTTCCTCCCCCCATGAACGAGACGGCCCCGGCGGTATTGACCGGGGAAATCGCGAAAAGGACCGGCATTACGCTCAAAAAAGCGACCGCGTGGCCGAAAGGCAATACCCCGGTAATAGCGCTCGCATTGGTGACAGATAAGGCATTGTTATCGCGCAATGTGCCTGCCGGGGATGGCAAAGGGCCGGAATTTAAGCCGGAAGGTTACCGGATCGTGACTGAGACAGACGGCGCGAATAAGACCGTATGGGTCATCGGGGCGGACACCCGTGGCGTGCTGTTCGGCACGGGATATCTGCTGCGGCATTTGAGAATGAGCAAATCGTATATGGGCAAGCCGCTCGTGGAACTGGCCGGACCTGTGAACACAGCTTCTTCGCCTGCCTATCCTATCCGCGGGCACCAGCTGGGTTACCGCTCCACGGCCAATACTTACGATGCCTGGACAGTCGCGCAGTTTGACCAGTACATCCGTGAACTGGCTATTTTCGGTAGTAACGCGGTGGAAGGGATTCCTTTCCATGAAGATGATAAGCCGAGCCCGCATTTCAAAATTCCTGCCAGGGAAATGCGTATCAAAATGAGTGAAATCTGCCAAAAGTACGATATGGATTACTGGGTATGGACGCCCGCGACATTTGAACTGACCGACAAAGCCAGGCGTCAGGCGGAACTGGATTTGCACGAGCAGTTTTACAAAGAATGTCCCCGCCTCGACCATATCTTTTTTCCCGGCGGCGACCCGGGCGACAACCATCCATCGGAGGTTTTACCATTTATCCGGGAACTTCACACGAAACTGATCAAGTACCACCCGAAGGCCAAAATGTGGATTTCGTTGCAAGGTTTCGACACCGAACAGATCGACTATTTTTACAAATACCTCGAGAGCGAAAAACCCGCCTGGCTGCAAGGCGTGGTGTCAGGCCCGGGCAGCCCGCCGATGGCAGAAACGCGCTACCGGCTGCCGAAGCAATACCAGCACAGGCAATATCCCGACATTACGCATTCGGTGCGCTGCGAATTTCCCGTGGAGAAGTTCGATCAGGCATTTGCATTGACGCTCGGAAGGGAGTCGGTAAATCCGCGGCCCTTTGCATTCGCCAAAATCCATGCGAAATACGCCCCTTTTACGGACGGCTTCATTTCGTATTCCGACGGCAGCCACGACGATGTGAACAAAGTGTTGTGGAGCATGCGTGCCTGGGACCCGCAGATAGACGTGCACCGTATTTTGGAAGAATACAGCGCTTTCTTTTTCGATCAGACGAACGCATCAGCCATTGCCAGCGGCATAGAAGCATTGGAGCAGAACTGGAAAGGCCCGCTGGCGGAGAATGGTGGCGTGGAGATGACCTATTTCAATTGGCGGATTTTTGAAAAAACGGAAGAGGCCCTAGCAAATAACTGGCGCTGGCAAATGCTCTTGTTACGGGCATATTATGATCAATACACCCGCCTGCGTCTTCTTCGTGAACAGGAACTTGAAAAACAGGCCAACGCAATTCTGGCGGCAGCCGATTTAAATACGATAGGACAGTCAATGGATGCCGCCCTGGCCATCGTCAATAAAGCCGATCAGGAACCGGTTGCGCAGGACATTTATAGGTATATCGTCTATTTGAGCGATGCATTGTACACCTCGATAGGTCTGCAAACCAGTACCGAAAAGCATAAGCCACGGAATCCGGAGCGGGGTGTTGTAATGGATTTCGTGCATTACCCGCTCAACAACCGCTGGTGGCTGGCCGATGAATTTGAAAAGATCAGGAAAATGGCCGGTCCGCAGCAGCAACTGGCCCGACTGAAAACCATCGCCTTCTGGGAAAATCCGGGGCCGGGAAGCTATTACGACGATATTTCCAGTGTAGCGAAAGGGCCTCGCGTAAAAACCGTCTCGGAAGATGCTACCGACGTGGCCTGGTGGGATAACGGCAAAAGCCGCAAACGTCTCTCAACCCAGCTGTTCCAGCGCGAGCCCGAGCTTGATTATGACAACCTCGATCCCCGTGCGCGCTACATAATACGCGTAGCGGGCGAAGGCGACGCACTCCTGCGTGTGGACGGGTACCGGCTGTCGCCCGTCGTTTATAACAAAGAACCGGAAACCTTTAAGGAATGGATCGTGCCGTTGTCGCTCACACAGGATGGCAAAATTTCGGTCACGTTCGATGGCCCGGAAGAGTCGCATTTGAACTGGCGCAAGAAGTCCAAGATTTCGGATATATGGTTATTGAAACAGCCATGAGGCGGGGGTAGCCATGCTCCGGCTATTTTTCTTCTTTTGGTATAAAGTGAATGCTGTTGTATACAATAAATCCAGTCAAATCCGCATCTTCGCTCCCCGGGGAGCATTCCGTTTGTAGAAAAATGATTGAAATACACGCAGGAACTCCGGCAGGAGCCGGCAATAGGTCAGAACGGAATCATGGCTATAAGCAGGTAGCACCCGGAGGCTTAATCATGAATGCCCAGGAAGCGGTTCCGAACAAGGAGGCACGCGCCCAGCAAGCCGGCATCTTCGCCTAATTTTGAATGCACGAGCCTTGTGTCGTTACTCACGAGGCTCAGCGAATATTTGTTAATGGCGGTTTTAATAGGCAAACCAATATAATCGCCCGTCGTGAGCAGGCTACCTCCGAGAATCACCAATTCGGGATTAAAAACGTTAATCAGCGAAGCGATACCCCGGCCGATATTCTCTCCCAGTTGCGCGATAAGCTCGATGGCGAGCACGTCGTCGGCAACGGCCGCTTCGATGATATCCTCCATCGTAATATGCGCCGGTTCCGGGATTTTACTTGTAATGAGCGACGAAGAACCTTCACGGATTTTATCACGAAACATCCGCTCCAATGCCCACCCGGCAGCTTCGGTTTCGAGGCAACCCTTTTTGCCGCAGCGGCATATGTACTCATTGTTGAACACAGGCATGTGGCCAAACTCGCCCGCGTAGCCCGATTTCCCATAATATAACCTGCCGTCCATCAGGATACCCACAGCGATACCGTAGTCGAGATTCAGGAAAAGTACATCTTTCTCGTCCTCCACTGCACCGAGGCAAAATTCGCCGTAGGCCATCGCACGGGAGTCGTTTTCGAGGAACACGGGATAGCCGATTTTCTCTTCCACAATTTCGCTCAATGGCCGGTCGTCAAAATGAAAATAGCTGTAACTGTGGCCCGTGCGGTAGTTGATGCGGCCTGAAAGGTTGATGCCGACACCTTTAACCCTTTCCTTCTGAACAGTTAGTTCGTCGATAAAATCGGTGATGTAACGGCACAGCCGATCACGCGATTCCACCGTATTGGCCAGTTCGTACGGCAATTTGCCCGAGTTTTTGGCAAGCGTTTTGTCCAGGTTCAGCAGGCCGATCGTAATGTGGGTTTGTTTGACATCCACACCGATAAAATAGGCGGCGTCCGCCGCCACACCGTACAAGCTCGGCTTCCTGCCGCCGGAAGATTCTATTTTACCATAATCGTTCACCAGGCCTTCGCTCCGCAGCCCATTTACCAACACCGTCACTTTGGGCACGCTGATATTCAGTCGCTTGCCCAGCTCCGGTAACGTCATGCTTCCATGATTGGCCAAGTAACCCAGTATAATACGGGCGGGGTCTTTGGTTTTATAGTTGGCTGTGACACGAAGGGGTCTGCTCATAGGCATCTAAAACAATGGGGCGGCTAAATTAAGGACATATTCATTTTGTTTTATACCCGTTCAGGCCAAAAAACAGGATGAGTGCATAACAGGCCAGCGGCAACATAAAGGCAACCTGCCAGTTATAGTGATCGATGAGCCATCCCTGGCAGAAAGACACGATCGAACCGCCCACAATGGCCGTCGACAACCAGCCCGATGCCCGGGTCGCGTACGACTCAAGTCCTGCCACGGAAAGCGAAAAAATGGTCGCGAACATAATCGAATTAAACAGGCCCACCGCGATCATCGTCCATACCGCCAGGGTTCCCGTAGAACTAACCGAAACTACGATTAGGGTAATGGCGGCCACCGCGGCCGCGCACAGTACGCTGGAAGCCTTTAACGTTTTCAGGATCGCAGCACCGATGAACCGCCCTATAAACATACTGCCCCAATACAATGCCACCATCGTACCCGCGTCGTTCAGCGAGGTCGACGACACATCGACGATGTAGCTCGCCAGAAAAGATCCGATGGAAACTTCGGCGCCGACGTAACAGAACAGCGCGGCAATACCGAACCGCAGGTTACGGAACCCCCAAAGCGGCTTCCCGCCCCCTTCGGTCGCCTGCATCGCCGGCACCGGTAGCCTAAGCCTGCTCACTACCAGCGCGATCGCTATCAGCAACGCAGCAAGCCCCAGGTATGGCAAACGCACGGGCTCGCTGCTCCGCGCCAGCTCGTCCGACTTCGACAAAATGTACATACTCCCGAAAACCGGCGCCACGGTAGTTCCCACAGAACCCACCGCCTGAATCAGGTTGAACCGTGAAGAAGCCGTCTCCGCAGGTCCCAGCAGGGTTATGTACGGGTTGGCAGCAACCTGCAAAAGGACAATTCCGATCGCAAGTACGAACAATGCGGCCAGGAACAGGTAATATTCATGCCACACCGAGGCCGGATAAAACAGCAATGCTCCCAGCGAGGCGACCGCGAAGCCGGCGACCATCCCTTTTTTAAACCCGAATTTGCTCACCAGTATGCCCGCCGGAATAGACATCACGCCGTAAGTCAGGAAAAAATAAAATTGCACCAGTGCCGACTGGGCGTAGGTCAGTTCGAAACTATCCTTAAAAAACGGAACGAGGGTGTCGTTCATACAAGTGATGAACCCCATCATAAAATACAGGATCGCCAGAGTAACCAGCGCAGGCCGGTAGCTCCGGCCGGCTGCCGCCTCCGCCGACGGCCCGGACGTAACGGGTGCGAGTGCCATAGTCAGACGTTCAGGGTTACTTTTGCTTGTATGGCCTCCAACGTCTTCCAGCATTGAAACAGCCCGCGCGGAACGTGGAAGCATCCCTTCCATTTACCTCCCTTTAAGGACAGCAACGGCTCGCCCCGCCGGTTGAGATAGCCAAACCACTCTCCGTGTTCAGGATCGGGGAAGTGGCTCCATGTGTACGCATGTACGCGCTCGAACCACTGCGCGCAACGCTCGTCGCCGGTATGCAGGTAACCTTTCAGCAAGGTAATGAGCGTTTCCATGTGTACCCACCAGAGTTTCTGGTCCCATTCGAGCTGTTGCGGCGGATTCCCTTTTACATCCATAAAGTAGAAAATGCCTCCATACTGCCCGTCCCAGCCATATTCGACGAGCCGAATGGCAATATCAACCGCCCGCTGTGCCAGATTCGCATCGGATGTCCGGCCGGCAAGGTCCATAATGAACCACATCGATTCCAGTCCGTGGCCGGGGTTCACCAGCCTGCCTTCGAACGAATCGGAGAAAGAGCCGTCCGGACTGACATTTTCAAGAATTACGCCCAGCTCCGGCCGGTAAAATTTGTTCATTACGGTGTCGATCCCGCGTTGTATCACTTCATTAACCAGGGACGGCTCCAACAACGACTCGATTTCCAGCACCAGGTTACAGAGGATCATCGGCAGTGCGAAGCTTTCCAACGGCCGGGCGCCGGGCACCGACTTGCTATATATGCCCTTCGGATTGTCCTGTCTTCTTAATATGTTCCGAAAAGTATCGACGGCGATGGTTTTGAATTCCGGATTACCAGTCACTTTATACAACTGCCCGAACGCCATCGTCGCGAAGCAATCTGAGAAAATGCTGTGCGGCTGCATGAGCGGATTACCGTAACGGTCGAGCGAAAAATACCAGTTACCGTTGGCGTCCCGCCCATGCCGCTGCAAAAAAGCAGCGCCCGAAAGCGCCATATCAAGCCATTCGCGCCGCTTTTCAACCTGATTGTAAAGCATGGCAAAGCACCAGACCTGCCGGCATTGCAGCCACATAAACTTGTCGGTATCGAATACCTTCCCTTCGCGGTCGAGGCAGGTAAAAAAGCCGCCGGCTTCGCGGTCCGGGGAATTTTTCATCCAGAAAGGGATCACGTCGTTCAGCAGGGCGTGACGGTACTGGTCTATGTACTTTTCAGGTTGCATGAAAGGTCGGGTTAAGGATTCAGGAATAGTCCCTGATAAGGTTTCAGATTTAAGGAGTTAAGTCGTTTTCGAAATACATCCAGTCTATATGGAACATCGGACCTTTGATTTGTTCGTTTTTAAAAACCAGGTACAAATCATGAACACCCCCTGTCCCGCTTACGGGCAGCAGGACTTCTTTCCAACCCGTTTTCAGATCTTCCAGCCTGCCACCGGGAATCACGACCTGCCCCAGGAGCGTGCCTTCGCGACTATCCTGCCGTAATTCGATCGTCCCGCCGGCGCCGTGTTCCTGAATGCGGAAACGGATATTTTTGATATGCGATAAATCGATCTGGTTGAACCGGGTGTATTTGCCATTGGTGATATTGGCGATATATGAAACGAAACCGGTATTCTGCGTCGCTACCACCACGCCCACATTGCCCTCCTGATAGTCCTCCATCTGGATCAGCGGGTTACGGAGCACGATATGACTGGCCGTTTTCAGCGGGCCGATACCATTCGCCCCCTTGTCTGTATACGATGCCAGCAATACGTAGGCACCTTCATTTCCTTTACCGATATGTTCGGTAAGTTTCATTTGTGTCGCGAGCGGGATATCCCCGGCGCTTTCTCCCAGCGAGAGAATGTACTCCGCTATCTCCTTCGCGCTTTTTTCAGGCAAATCGGCATGCGGCGGCATCGGGTACGAACCCCAGTTTCCGCTTCCCCCTGCGATGATCTTCCTTGCGAGCATGTCCGCTGCAACTGCATTTCCCCTGTACCTTCTGGAAATTTCTTTCAGGGCAGGACCAATGGACTTCGTTTCCACCGTGTGGCAAGCCTTGCAATCCAGCGAAGCGTACAACTTTGCTGTTGCCGCATACCGGATATTTTCTCCTTCCGAGCCCGAAAGCGCCCCTGCCAGGTCCTTGCCGAATGTCAGGTAGTTGAAACTCGCGTGGATTTTGGCCCGCTCGATCTTTCCGTCCTCTTTGTCGGTAACCTTAATGCGGTAGTCGAACGGCGCGTTGTCCCAATAGAAGGTGCGGTTCGCCTTCGTCCCGATCGTCACGTCGGGAGGCGTGTTTCCAATCTTGAATTCGGTAGTGGCAGTACCTTTGCCGCCGTTCTGGTCGGAAACGGTGAGCACTACATTATAAATACCCGGTTTGGTAAAAGTATGCCGGATTTCCTCGCCCGCTAGCTTTTTTGCACCGATCTTCCATTCATAAATCAGTTTGTCGCCGGCGTCGTAATCTCTTGAACCTTTGGCTGAAAGCGTCGCAGTAAACGGTGCCGCCCCGATGGTCTTCCCCGACGAAACGACCGCCACGGGATTGCGGTTGCCCTCGGCGTATTCGACCCGGATTATGCCTGAATCGGTATTACGTGCGAACCAGTTGGTACCATAAGCGAGCAGATAAATAGCCCCGTCCGGCGCGATCTGCATATCGATCGGCGCAACGACTTTCAATTGCGGCAGGAACGGCTCCATACGCACATAATTGCCGTTCGCATCCATTGTCACGGCCATGATCCATTTCCGGATCCATTCGAAGATGAAGAGCTTACCATTGTAATATTCGGGCAGCTTGTAAGGCGCATCGGGATACAAATCGCTGTAATATACCGGTCCGGCCATCGCGCTGGCCCCGCCCTTTCCAACCAGCGGGTATTTTCTGGAAGGACCTTTACCATACCAAATGAATGCGGGCTGCGCAGGGGGCAACTCACGAATGCCGGTATTATGCGGCGAATCATTGATGGGTCTTTGCGGATCTTTGCCCGGACCTTCCTTTTTTGTCGCAAAATCGTAGTCGGGAAACACTTCGTTATCTCCCAGAAAATAAGGATACCCGAAGAATCCCGGCTTACGTGCCTGGTTAATTTCGTCGTAACTCATTTTTCCCTCGCTCCCGGGTACCTCCGTATCCGGCCCCACATCGCCCCAGTACAGGTATCTGGTTTTAGGATCGACCGAAATCCGGAACGGGTTTCTCACGCCCATAACATAAATTTCAGGCTTGCCCCGTGAGCCGTCCTTCGGGAAAAGGTTACCGTCCGGAATACTGTAAGTACCATCGGGCTCGGGTTTGATCCGCAGGATCTTGCCCCGGTAATCGTTACTGTTTGCCGTCGCCGCCTGATCGTCCGAAAGCTCCCGACCCGGACGTTCATCGATCGGCGTATGGCCTTCGATTTCCTCGGCATTGGTATTGTCCCCGATCGAGAGATACAGCAAGCCATCCGAAAAAGTGATGTATCCGGCCGAATGGCAGCAGTACTTGCGCTGGGTCGGGATTTCCAGCAGTACTTTTTTGGACTCCTGGACCAGCTTCCTGCCTTTCAGCTCGAAGCGCGCCAGATGGCTCACGCTTTTCTCGCCGCCGACGCCATAATAGAAATAGATCCAGTTATTATTTTTAAAATCAGGGTCTATCGCAACACCCAACAAACCATCCTCGATCCCGCTGAACACATTGAACTGCGCGATAGTCGAGAGCTCCCTGGTTGCATTGTCGAAATACCGGACCGCTCCTTTCCGCTCTGCAATGACCACGTCGTAGTTGGGCAGAATCGCCATTTCCATCGGCTCGTCGAGCCCGGATACCAACGAAGTGTAGGTAAACCTGCTCGAATCCGGCCCTTCCGGGAGCGCAGCCGCACGAACCGGTCCGGGATGGTCTACCTGCCGGAACAACGGCCTGTCATGCCGCGCCACCGAAGCCACACAAAGCCCCCCGGCAAGCAAAAGACCAATCGAAGATTTCATTTTTTTCACCCGATAAACTTAATAAAATGATTTATGAAATATGACGCTATGTGGGATTTAATTTTGAATAATGAATGACCGAATATGTGAATGAGCCGCCGTGGAACGTGAATGAGTGAATGAGTGAATGTGTGATAGTCAATGAATGGCTTAATGAATGACTGATATTTACCTATGCCTCACAAGACAATACAACACCTGACATACCTGACCACACCTGACCTTTTATTCCCTCATTCAAAATTCAATCATTCAATCATTCCCCATTCCACGGCGGCTCATTCACTCAATAGTTCGGATTCTGTACAATGGAGCCTCCCGAGCGGTCGATCTCCACCTGCGGGATAGGGAACACTTCGTTCCTGCCGGCGGTGAAATTGCCACCTTTTCCGTTCGAAAATGGTTTGGCGGAGTACGCTTTCATCGTTGGCACCAGTGTGTTCCAGCGCATAAGGTCGAACAGGCGGTGATATTCCATAGCCAGCTCAACGCGGCGCTCATGACGCACGGCCTTGCGGAGGTCGTCGCTCACTTTAACGTCGGGCAATTGTTTTTCGGCCACTTTCAATACCCTTGATGCCGCCTCCGTATCCTTCCGCGAAGAGTTTGATGCCCGTCGGCGGACCTGATTGATGTAATTCACCGCTTCGGCCTTGTCGCCGCCGCTTTCGATCAACGCCTCGGCGTACATCAGGAGCACGTCGGCATAGCGGATCGGGTGGTAGGTCCACGCATCGTTGCCCCAGCCCTGCCCGCGCCGCGATTCGGGCAGGTATACTTTGCGGTTATGATACCCCGTGTTCGGATAGGTCGAGAAATCGAGGACTTCCTTGGTGCCATTCAGCTTGGGAAACTGGTCGCCGGGTTGCAAAATAGTGAATAACAACCGGGGGTCGCCTTCTTCGAACTCATTCACCAGGTCCTGGGTCGGCAAATCAAAGCCCCAGCCACCGGTAGCGCCCCGCGGCGAACAATACACATTGATCGTGCTGCCGTGGATCGGAACCGCCGGATCGTCGCCCATGATGATTGAAAACACAGCTTCTTTTGTCTTATAACCGTTTTCCAGGAATATCTCCTGAAACTGCGGATGCAATGCGAAAGCGCCCGAATCGATCACCTTCCTGGCCGCGTCGCGCGCCTTGGCAAAAAGCGTCGCATCGTCTTTGGCAAAAAACAGGTATGTCTTTGCCAGCAGCGCCCAGGCAGCCTCTTTCGTAGCACGGCCCAGTTCCGATGTTTGCAGACTGGCCGCTGAAAGCATTGTGGGGTCGTTTGCAACAGCGGTGAGTTCGGCTTCTATAAATTGAAACACTTCAGTGGCCGGCGCGCGGTTGAGTTTTGTACGGTCATCAACCGTCAACGTCTTGGTAACCAGCGGCACACCGCCGAATACCCGCACGAGGTCCAGATAGAAGAATGCTCTCAGAAAGCGGATTTCCGCCAGATAACGGCTCTTGAGATTTGCCGCAAGCGGGGCACCGGTAGCATCGATGAGGTTCGCCTCGGGCAGGCGCTCCAGCGCGACATTACAGTTTCCGATCGCATTGTAACGGGCCGTCCAGTATCCTGCAAGGGTTTCATTGGACGAAAGCGCCCGCCCGAAACCCAGGTCGGTCACAAACGGACGGTCGCCGGCATCGGAACCGCCTTTGTCGGCGTCGTCGGTAGCCATATTCCCCAGCTCGGCACGGGCGGCTTCGTATCCCCAGAAATCGTTCACAAACCCGCGGTAACAGGTTACCAGCGACTTAAAGCCGGCGTCGGGCGATTTATAGAACGTTTCGTCCGTAAGGTTGCCGGGCGGCGTGCGGTCGAGGAACTCGTCGGAGCAGGAAGATCCGGCAAGCACAAGACATGACGCGAGTATAATTGTCGATAACTTTTTCATGATGAATAGATTAGAATTTAGCATTGATACCAAACATCCACGTGCGTGCTTGCGGGAAATAGCCTTGGTCGATACCCGTCAGCTTCGGGTCCGTGGAACCCATTTCAGGATCGAGGCCGCTGTATTTGGTGATCGTGAACATGTTTTGCGCACCGATGTAGAATCGTACCTGCTTGATTTTCGCCTTTTGAAGCAAAGCGCCCGGCAAGCTGTAACCCAGCTGGATGTTTTTCATGCGCAGATACGACCCGTCTTCGACAAAGTACTGGGACACATTGGTATTCAACCCGGCATTCTGCGAAATTTTATAATACTCATTCGTGCTGCCCGGACCATTCCATGCCTTTTCCAGAAACCCTTTCGGCGCATTGTACCAACCCGTGCCGGCTTCGGTATCGTAGCGCAGGATGTTCATCACATCGTTGCCCTGCGATCCTTGCAGGAATGCATTGATATCAAATCCCTTGTAGGCCGCATTCAGCGTTAACCCATAAATAAAGTCCGGCCAGGGATTACCGATTTTTGTACGGTCATCTGCATTGAGCAACTGGTCGCCGTTGATGTTTTTGAAACGGATATCTCCCGGCGTCGAAAGGCCTTTTTGCGCGCTCGCATTCACCTCGTCCTGCGTCTGGAAAATACCGTCCGTCAGCCAGCCGAAATAGTACCCTACCGGCATCCCTTCCTCGGTTTTAGTGATGGTTTCCCCTAAATGCGCGGTGGAATAGATCGGCTCGCCGCCGCCCAGGGTGGTCACTTTGTTAGTGAAAGTCGACAGCGTAGCCTTGATGCCATACCGGAAACCAGCCACTTCATCGTCATAACCAATCGCGAAATCCCAACCTTTGTTAACCATCTTGCCCGCATTCGACCAGGGGAAATTGGGGTATCCCAATGTAGTCGGCAGCGGTACTACGAGCAGCATATTATCGATCGCCTTTTTAAAGTAGTCGGCCGTCAGCGTCAGTTTGTTGTTCAAAAAAGCCAGGTCTATGCCGATATCAGTCTGGTTCGAAGTTTCCCATTGCAAAATCGGGTTACCGATACTATTGCGGCCCGCACCCATATACCAGGTTTTATTGTCGCCGAAAAGATAGCGGCTATTGTTTCCGTAAGTCGACAAATAAGCGCCATTGCCGATATTCTGGTTGCCGATCTGCCCGTAGCTGGCGCGCAGCTTGCCTTCGGAAAGCCATTTCAGGCCTGCGTCTTTGAAGAACGCCTCGTTGGTAAAGTTCCATGCCGCCGAAATCGACGGGAAAGTACCCCAGCGATAATCTCTGGCGAACCGGGAAGTACCGTCGCGGCGCACGTTAGCCGTAAGCACATATTTACCGCCAAACGAGTAGCTTATACGACCAAAATAGGAATTCAACGCATTTGAATAGGTGTACCCCGATGCTCCGGGATTGATCGTGGCGGCATTAATGATCCGCATGTCTTCCTCATTGTTGACGATCCCCTGCTTGGAAGCACCGTATTCCAGTCCTTTCGTCAATTCGGCGGAAGTACCGGCCAAAATATTCAGGCGGTGCTGGCCCCAGGCCTGGTCGAAGGCCAGCGTATTCTCCCAAACGAAGTAATTGGACCAATACGAATAGTTGCTTACCGTGTTATAAGTTGCGTAGTCGTAACCATTCAGGTAATACTGCGGCGTGAAACCCTTTGAAAGGCCCCGGTGAATATCCAGCCCGAAATTGCTGCGGAATTTGAGTGGTTCAAAAATCTTCACTTCCAGGTTAGCACCGCCTTTCATACTGATCCCTTCCCAAATGCTCTGCCGCATCCGCTCGATCTGGCCCACAGGGTTCGGCTTGTTGGAATACAAAATCCCCGCGTACCGCGAAAACGGATTGCTGGCATCGTAGCCCTGCATGATGGTCTGGTAAAAGGATGGAATATCTTTCAGGTTGTCCCGATATACCGGCGTAATCGGGTCGGCGGTCATCGCACTGAAAATCGTCCCGGAATAGGGATTGTTTTCATCGATATTGCGGCGACTTTCGTACACCACGGCAATGTTGCTCCCGAGGCGCACCCGATCGTTAATGTCCGCATTCACATTATTACGCCAGGAAATCCTCCGGTAATCCGATCCGCGCACGATCCCTTTCTGATCCATATAACCCAATGCCGAAGCGAAATCGACTTTTTTGCTGCCACCGGAAACAGTGATGTTATAGCTCTGCACCGGCGCATTCTCGTGAATGATCTGCTTCCACCAGTCGGTACCGTCCGGTCCGGTGTTAGCGCGCACGAAATTCAGGGCCTGCGTTTTCATGTCGGGCGAAATCGGCGGGGTAACGCCCACAGCCTCGGCCGCGCGGTTCTTATAATTGATAAACTCTTCCGCATTCAGCATGTGCGGACGCTTCCAGGGCGACTGCAAGCCATAATAGCTGTCGAACGAAACACTCATTGCTTCCGACTTCGCCCCTCTTTTTGTAGTAATGATCACCAGACCATTCGATGCGCGCGAACCATATATAGCTGCTGCCGAGGCATCCTTGTGGATATCGATCGTTTCGATGTCGTTGGGGTTCAGCCAGCCGATGCCTGTTTGTGGCAGGCCGTCGACGATATACAGCGGCTCGTTGGAGTTGTTGATCGAACCGATCCCTCGTATACGCACAACGCCCCCGGAACCCGGGCTACCGCTCGACTGCGTCACCATAACGCCCGCGGCCTTTCCCTGCAACACGTCCGAAGCCGACCGCACCGGCATGTTGCGGATTTCATCGCCGCCTACGGAAGCTACCGAACCGGTCACATCCTTTTTCGAGACCGTTCCATAACCTACCACCACCACTTCCGAAAGTGATTTGGAATCCGTCGACAACTTCATATCTATTACCGAGCGGTTTTCGACTGCTGCTTCCGCCGAAAGATAGCCGATGAACGAAAACACAAGCGTCGCATTCTCAGGCACATTCGCGAGCTCGTACCGGCCTTCCCCGTTGGTCGTCGTACCGGTGCCGGAGCCTTTCACCACTACGCTCGCACCGGGCAGGGGTTCGCCTGTAACGGCATCCGCCACTACCCCCGTAACGGTAAGCGCCACATCGGCAGCCTTACGCCCCGGTGCATCTTTTAAAAGCGACGCCAGCGTGCTCACCGGCTGCGCCATCTGCAAATGCGCCGATGGTTGCTGCTCCCGGGAAGTTTTCTCTTCGGCATCGGGCTGGCCGCCGGCCTTTTCGGTCGCGTCGTCCTTTGCGTAAATCACATAAAAATTATCGCGCAGCTTCTTGTAAGCCAGGTTATTCGGTTCGAGGACTTTCCGAAGCAATTGTTCCAGCGAACCGGCTTTCCCGGATTCCTTCACGGTCTTTCCGACCACATAGCCGGAGTTGTACAAGAAAGAGACATTAAACTGTTTTTCCAGCTCCCGGAGCTTCGATTCCAGGGACACCGCCTGGCGCGGCCGGACATCGCTGCCGGCGTCTGCCCGGTCGAGCCTCGACAGCGCGACAGACTGCGCCTGTACCGCTGGTACGGCACAACAGCAAATGGCGATCAGGTTAAGCGTAGTGATCAGTCGTTTCATAGGCGAAGCGCTTTATTAGGGTTAGTTTAAATGGCTGAAATCCGAACACGAATTATATTATTCGGCCGTTCCGATTATAGAGTACCGTTTCGTTTGGCTTACCGCCATCCGTATCGAAAGTTTTTTTGAAAATTTTCAGACAGACCGGCGAGGCATCATTTTTTTTTCCTGATAACAGGCTATTTGAGCCAAAACATTCGATATTTCAAACAACTTAATAAATTAAAATATTAATTTGACAATAAAAATATAGCCCCCGTGAGCTATGCAATTCCTTTACCTGGATCTCGGTTCGATGATGAGTTGGTCGCCTTCGCGTGTGATGCTGACCGCCGAGGCTTCGGCGATTCCCTGAAGAAGGATTTCCACATTATCCGTGGGAACGGAACCTGATATCCGGCGGTCGAGGAGATCGGGGTGGCTGGTTTCGGTTTCAAAGCCGTAGGTATCCCTCAATATCGCAGCCACTTCCCCGAGAGAAGTGTTTTTAAATACGAGCTTATGATCTTTCCATGACGAGTACAGGTCCGTTTGAACGCGCTTCCGCTCGTAATCCGCCGGTTCTTTACGGAATTGAACCATTTCACCCGGTCTCAGAACAAGCGTTTCAGCTCCCGAACCGCCTATGTTGCATTGCACCTTTCCCTCGTCGAGCACGATGCGGGTGCCGCTGCTGCGCTTGCTTACATTGAATTGCGTTCCCAGCACATCGAGGCTGAAATCGGCTCCGGTACGCACGCGGAACCTGCGGTGGTCGCGCGTGTGCACGATTTTGAAATAAGCCTCTCCTTCGAGCCGCACTTCCCGCAATTCGGCCCACCCGGCGTCATACGACAGCACCGAATTGCCGTTCAAAGTTACCTCGGAGCCATCGGGAAGCGTAAGCGCCCGCGTCTCGCCGAAGCCCGTCCGCTCAACTATCCGCCCGTTCCGCCTGCTTATCAGATATATACCGACGCCCGCGACGATCACGAGCAATACCGCCGCCGCGATCCTGCCGAACCATCCCCGCCACGAGTGCAGCGGCAGGGCCGGCCGGGGTGCTTCCGCCTGAACGCGCGCGAGGATCTTCTCTTCCAGGGCGGAGAGGGCATTGGCCGAAAGCCCGTCCGTAAAAGCCGGGCGCGCCTCGCCGGAACGGTACCAGGCTTCGAGCTCTTCCGCCTCGCCGGGCAAAAGCCGACCTGTTTTGTCCCTTTCCAATAAATACAGCAAGCGATTTTTGTCCATTCGTCGATATACTTCTCCGCTTTTGATAAAGTAACATTGCGCCCCGGCTACCGCCATTGGGGCCGGTATAATTTTTCAGTAATCGTACAAACCCCACATTTCCAGCATAATGCATATCCAGGCATAATCCCTCAGGCTTTCGCGCAGGATTTTCAGGGCGCGGCCCATCTGCTTTTCCACCGTATCCACCGGTATATTCTCCTGCGCCGCGATTTCCCTTGTAGGTAAGGTGTTCCTTTCTGCTCAGGACGTACACTTTCCGCAATTTGTCGGGTAAATTCCCGATACTGACTTCCAGTGCCCGGGAGAGTTCCTCGTAATAAAGGTGGTCTTCGATATAGTTACTATCGCCCGCAGGCGTTTGCAGCAAATATTCAAGGTAGGCGTCCCTGATTTTGCGGGAACGTATCAGATTATAAATACTGTAACGCAACGCGCCGAAAAGATAGGATTCGAGCGAGACCGATATCAGCAGGGTTTCGCGTTTGGTCCAGAGATCCGTGAAAATCTCCTGGATAAGTTCCTCGCATTCCTCCCGCAGCATGATCCGCCGATAGGCCGCATCGAACAGCCTGCGCCAGTATTTGCGGTACAATGCGGCAAAAGCGTCGCTGTCGCCCCCTTGCATGCGGGCAAGCAGAATCTCGTCGGCGTTATGTGGATTTTCAGGAATGATCGTGTCGGAAGGTTTAGGAATTGCAAGTTCGGTTATCCGGCGGTTAAAACCGCCGGGAATGGACGAGTTTTTTAATAGGGATGCCTGAATTATGGATTCCTGACGAAAGTCAGTTTTTCCCGGCACCCGCCGTCATCCGTTCCACTGGCCGTTAGCTCCAATTTTGGGCAAAGGTTAACAACATCATGACCATGAGCATATGGGCGGCCCCGGAGGCCACTTCCGATACCCGGCATGTTTGCTACCATTGCGGAGAAGATTGCCGCGACGGAGTGCTGCATTCCGACAACCACGACTTTTGCTGCGATGGCTGCCTGACGGTCTATGACCTGCTGAAAGAGAGCGGTCTTTGCCAATATTACGCCATCGAAGGATCGCGGGGCATATCCCCCGCCGCTTCGTTCTACCAGGGAAAATACGATCACCTCGACCTGCCCGAAGTGCGTGACAGGATGATCGAGTTTACGGATGGCCGGTTGACGACCGTTTACTGGTATTTTCCCAAAATGCATTGCAGCTCGTGTATCTGGCTCCTCGAACACCTTTATCGCCTTGCTCCCGCAGTGCGGAGTTCGGTGGTGAATTTCCCCGAAAAAAAGTGCGGATTACGTTCGACGCCCCCGCATTGCGCCTGAGCGAGCTGGCGGCATTGCTGGCCCGGGTCGGCTACGAACCCTACCTGAGTATGGAAGACCTCTCAGGCAAGAAAAACGGCAAATGGAACCGTACGCGGCTTTACAAGATCGGCATCGCGGGATTCGCATTCGGGAATATCATGATGCTGAGCTTTCCGGAATATTTCCATTTGGGGCGAAATACTTCGGACCAAAACCTGCGGATGCTCTTTGGCGTGCTCAACCTCGCTTTGAGTTTGCCGGTGCTGTTTTACTGTGCCGCGGATTTTTACAAATCGGCCTGGGCGGCGCTCAAAGGGAAGTATCTGAATATCGATGCGCCGATTGCCCTGGCCCTGAGCTGCGTGTTCCTGATCAGCGTCTACCAACTGGCGACACAAAACGGCCCCGGCTACCTCGATTCATTTGCGGGAGCCGTGTTTTTCATGCTCGTTGGCCGCTATTTTCAGGATAAAACCTACGCCGGGGTCTCATTTGACCGCGACTATAAATCCTATTTTCCCGTGGCCGTTTCCGTACCGGGCGACACCGGTGAAACCCGTAAACCCATTACCGACCTCCGGAAAGGCGACAGGATGCTTGTTCGCAACGAAGAACTGATCCCCGCCGATGCGGTGTTGTTAAGTGCCGTGGCAATGATCGATTACAGTTTTGTTTCCGGCGAATCGCAGCCTGTGGAGAGGCGGAAAGGCGACACTATTTATGCGGGCGGAAAGCAAAAAGGTGCAGCCATCGAACTGGAAGTGCTTCGCGCGGTTTCGCAGAGCTACCTCACCCAGCTTTGGAACAACGAAGCATTTTCCCGCGAGAAAGACGACGCCGGCAAATCGCTTGCCGCACGCATCAACCGCTACTTTTCACTGATCGTGCTCGGCATTGCCGCAATTACTTTTCTGGTGTGGTTTTTTGTATTTCAAAATCCCGAAACCGCATTCCTGGCATTCACTACTACCCTGCTGGTGGCCTGCCCCTGCGCATTGCTGCTTTCTTCCACTTTCACGAACGGCAACCTGCTGAGCGTTTTCAGCCGTAACCGCTTTTATCCCAGAAACGCACACAGCATCGAGCGCCTGGCACATATCGATGCTGTGGTTTTTGATAAAACAGGCACCATTACTTTGCCCGACGATGCGGAAATCGACTTCACCGGTGAATCGCCGACGCGGGATGAACTGGTGATGGTCAAGTCGCTGGTGGGGCAATCGTCGCACCCGTTGAGCCGGTTGCTGGCGAAGTATCTGGCGGACGTTCCGGCCAGCCGGCGTGTTTTAAGCGGCTTTTCCGAAACGGGCGGTAAAGGAATGAGCGCTCAATGGGGTTTACAAACCGTGAAGATCGGGTCGGCAAGCTGGGTTGGCGGCGTCGTGAACGAGGCCGCCGGGCAGCAATTGAGCCGGGTGTATGTTTCGATCGACGACGTTGTAAAAGGATATTTCACGATCCGCAGCAAATACAGACCGGAGCTTCCCCGGACACTCCGGGCATTACAGGAGGCCGGCATCCGCACCTACCTGCTCTCGGGCGACCGCCCGACCGACCGCGATCTGCTGGCACCGCTATTCGGCGAACACGCATTGCTCTTATTTAACCAAAAGCCCGAACAAAAGCTGGATTTTGTGCGCAAACTGCAAGAGGAAGGCCGCCATGTGCTGATGGTCGGCGACGGCCTGAACGACGCGGGCGCACTCCGCCAAAGCGATGTGGGGCTGGCCGTTTCCGACGACATCAATAACTTCTCGCCTTCCTGTGACGCCATTGCGGAAGGGAGCCAGCTCAGTTTATTGCCGGGCTATATTGCCCTCGCCCGGAGCGGCCAGCGCATTATCCGGCAAAGTTTCGTCATTTCATTGATTTACAACATCCTGGGATTGTCATTCGCGGTTACGGGCCATCTATCGCCGGTTATCGCGGCTATTCTTATGCCCGCCAGCTCGATCACTATCGTGGTGTTCACGACGCTCGCCAGCAATGCAGCCGCGCGGCTGCACCTTAAAAACTGACCAATGTCATAAACCGGACATAGTACCAGTCATGCATTGCCAGCCATGCCGCCGGTAGTTTTGGGTTATCAAAAACACCTGACAGGCCCTCATCATGAGCGCATTATATCTGCTGATTTTCGCCAGTTTGCTGGTAGCTCTGGGATTCCTGGGCGCATTCATCTGGTCGGTCCGGAAAGGACATTACGACGACGATTACACGCCTTCGGTACGTATCCTGCCGGATGATCCCGGCAAACCATAACCGACGGCACCCGACCTGATTTTTACCATCTATCTCCACCAAGTTATGTCAAACGTTCCCCGTCCGCACCTCGCCTCCGTTGAGCTGGATGAATTTCGATACGACAACCGCATTGTCCGGAACTTCGCCATTGCCACCATTCTTTTCGGGCTCATCGGCATGCTAGTGGGTTTGCTGGCTGCTTTGCAACTGGTTTTCCCGAACCTGAATTTCGACCTCCCCTTCCTGACGTTCAGCCGGATCCGGCCGCTGCATACCAGTGCGGTAATCTTCGCGTTCGTCGGAAACGGCTTTTTCACAGGCTTGTACTATTCTGTTCCGCGCGTACTGCGCACACCCATCTGGAGCCCGTTACTGAGCCGCTTTCATTTCTGGGCGTGGCAGGCCATTATCCTCGGTGCGGCCGTTTCGCTGCCAATGGGTTTTACCACTTCCAAAGAATATGCCGAACTGGAATGGCCGTTCGACATTGCGATTGCCGTGGTGTGGGTTTCGGCGTTGGTCAATATCATTATGACCACCATTAACCGCCGGGTAGAACACATTTACGCCGCTGTCTGGTTCTACATCGCCTCTTTTGTGACGGTGGCGATGCTGCATGTGGTCAATAGCGTGGAGCTTCCGGTTTCGTTCATGAAAAGCTATCCCGTATATGCGGGCGTGCAGGACGCGCTCGTGCAATGGTGGTACGGCCACAACGCGGTAGCATTCTTTCTCACGACGCCCTACCTGGGTTTGATGTATTACTTTTTACCCAAAGCGGCCAACAGGCCTGTTTATTCCTACCGGCTTTCGATTGTACACTTCTGGGCGCTGATCTTCCTGTACATATGGGCTGGCCCGCACCATCTGCTCTACACCGCATTACCCGAATGGGCGCAAACCCTCGGCACTGTGTTTTCGGTAATGCTCATCGCGCCGTCGTGGGGCGGTATGATGAACGGACTGATGACGCTCCGCGGCGCATGGGACAAGGTTCGCGAGGATGTTGTGCTGAAATTCATGGTGGTGGCGATTACCGCTTACGGAATGGCCACTTTCGAAGGGCCGATGCTCTCTTTAAAAAACGTGAATGCCATTGCCCACTACACCGACTGGATCGTAGCGCACGTGCACGTAGGCGCGCTGGGCTGGAACGGCTTCCTGACGTTCGGTATCCTTTACTGGCTTTTCCCGCGCCTCTATAACCGTCCGCTGTATTCCCCCAAAGCCGCCAACTTCCATTTCTGGATCGGTACGCTGGGTATCATATTCTATACCATTCCCATGTACTGGGCCGGCTGGGTGCAAAGCTCCATGTGGAAGGAATTTACGCCGGAAGGGTTATTGAAATACCCTAACTTTCTTGAAACCGTAACTGCCCTCAAACCACTGTATTTTCTCCGCGGCGTCGGCGGCACCTTATATCTGGCTGGTTTTATAGTGATGATTTATAACCTGTGGATGACCGCCCTGAAAGGCAGGCTGGTACCAACCGAAACAGCCAGAGCCATGCCGCTGAACGCCATCCGGCACGCCGAAAAGAACGAATACTGGCACCGCCGGCTAATGGAACGCAAGCCGCTCGCATTGACGGTCTTCTCCCTGGCGGCCGTCGCGATCGGCGGGATGATCGAAATGATCCCGACATTCCTGGTCGAATCCAATGTACCGACCATTGCGAGCGTGAAACCGTACACTCCGCTGGAATTGCAGGGGCGGGACATCTACGTCCGCGAAGGCTGTTATGTGTGCCATACGCAGATGATCCGTCCGTTCCGGTCCGAGATCGAGCGGTTCGGGGAGTATTCCAAATCGGGCGAGTTCGTATATGACCACCCGCACCAGTGGGGCTCCAAACGGACCGGCCCGGATTTGCACCGCATAGGCGGCAAGTACCCCGACTCCTGGCATTATAACCACATGGAAGACCCAACTTCGATGTCGCCCGGTTCCATTATGCCCCGCTACGGCTGGCTACTCGAAAACGACCTGGATACTACCACCACCAAAGCTAAAATCAAGGCCATGCAAACGCTCGGCGTGCCCTATGAAAACGGTTATGAAAACCACGCCAACGCCGATCTCGTGAAGCAGGAAATGGAAATCCGGGAACGCCTGAAACAAAGCGGCATCAAAACGACGGCAAATAAAGAAATCATCGCGCTGATTGCCTATATGCAGCGGCTTGGTACGGACATTAAAAAATGACTGAATGACCGAATGATTGAATGATTGAATAGATGATTCAAGTCAGGTCAAGTCAAGGTATTCATTCGGTCATTCAGTCATCAATCATTCAAAATTGACTTTCTATGAAATTCCGGAATTACCTCGAAACCATTGCGGGGGTAGGCATTTATCCGCTCATATCCCTGCTGATTTTCTTTACCTTCTTTGTCGGCCTGCTCATTTATGTGTGGAGGTTGGATAAAAGGAAGCTCGACAAAATGCGCGGCATTCCCCTGAATGACTGCGTCGCCGGGAAAGCACTGCTGCCGTTCCTGTTGTTCGGTTGCGTTGCATTACCGGCCTCGGCCCAGGATACCGCCGGCAAAATGCGCGCGGTAACGGAGCTGGACCTGATTCTTTACGTTGTGTTGGCCGCATTGATTTTCATTATCATTCAACTGGGTATCCTGCTTGCCTCCGCCATGAATGTGCTCGACAAAGCGGCACACGCTTCCAGCAGGGAACCTACCCATGTTTTCAGCACACATTGGTGGCGGAAGTTCAGGGGTATCGGCGTGGCTTTGCATGATGAGAGACGAATCCTGATCGAGGGGCACGACTACGACGGCATCCTGGAACTCGACAACCGGATGCCTCCCTGGCTGCAATTCCTCTTTTACACGACGATCTTTTTCGCGGTGGTTTACTCGGCTTATTATTTCAGCGGGCTGGGCGACCTGCAAATAGCGGAGCTGGACAAGGAAATAGCCACCGCCGAAGCCGAAAAAAAGGCCTGTATGGAAAAAGCAGGTGCCGGCATAGACGAAAATTCCGTAACACTGCTCACCGATAAGGCCGGCGTGGGCGCAGGCATGAAGATATTCCAGGAAAAATGCACCGCCTGCCATGGAGCCGAAGGCGGCGGCGCTGTCGGCCCTAATCTCACCGACGATTTCTGGCTGCATGGCGGAAGTGTTCAGGATGTATTCAAAGTGATCAAATACGGCGTACCCGAAAAAGGAATGATTTCCTGGGAAAAACAGCTTTCCCCCACCGATATCCAGAAAGTAGCGAGCTTCGTCCTCTCACTGAAAGGCACCAAACCGGCCAATGCGAAAGAGCCGCAGGGAGAGTTGGTTGTTGAGGCTGCGGCTGTCGGCAATCGGCCGCCGGCGGCGGAACAGGCTGTTGGTGTCGGGAAGTAGAGAAATGAGAAATTTAGTTCAAATGAGAAGCATTATCAGTAACGATCCCGACCGGTCATCGAGATCCGGGGCTCAAAAGCTGACGGCCGAGAGCCCACGGCCTAAGTTCCCCCAACGTCCCTCGGGCCGATGGCATGACCGTCGGGTAGTATTCAGCATTGCCATAGTCGCATTGCTGTTCGCGGTGCCGTTCGTGCGGATCGGCGGGCAACCGCTGGTGTTGCTCAATGTGGTGGAACGTAAAATCGTCCTCTTCGGCATCTTCATAGGCCCGCAGGACTATTGGCTTTTCGGCCTTACGATGCTCTCGTTTTTCGTATTTATCGTGCTTTTCACGACCGTATTCGGCCGATTATGGTGCGGCTGGGCCTGTCCGCAGACGGTTTTTATGGAAATGGTTTTCCGTAAAATCGAATACGCCATCGAGGGCGATGCCGGAAAGCAGAAATTACTTGATAAAGCTCCGTGGACTTTGGCTAAAATCCTGAAAAAAGGTTTGAAATACGCCTCGTTCCTGATTGTGTCCTTTGCCATCGCCAACCTGTTGCTGGCCTACATAGTGGGCACAGGCGAACTATTCAGGATCACCTCCGAGCCCATTGGCGACCATATCGCCCTGTTTTCCGGCATCGTGGTTTTCACAGCGATATTCTATTGGAACTTCGCATGGCTCCGCGAGCAGGCGTGCACGGTGGTATGCCCTTATGGCCGTCTGCAAAGCGTGTTGCTCGATCGCAACTCCGTCAACGTAGCCTACGACTATGTACGCGGCGAACCGCGGGGGAAATTGCACAAGGGAGCCACCCGCGCGGAAGGCGATTGCGTCAACTGCTTCCAGTGTGTGGCGGTTTGCCCTACCGGCATCGATATCCGTAACGGCACCCAGATGGAATGCGTGAATTGCACAGCCTGTATTGATGCCTGCGACGCAATTATGGATAAAATCGGATTCGACAGGGGATTAATCCGTTACACCTCCGAGGCCGTCATCACCCGGAAAAGCGCCGGGGCGGTCACGCCGCGCACATGGGGCTACGCAGCCGTGCTGGTGCTCTTGTGGTCGGCGCTGGGATTTGTAATAGCCACGCGTACCGACACGCAAACGACCCTTTTCCGCGCCCCAGGCAGCCGTTATATCGAGAATAACGACAGCACGATCAGCAACCTCTATACTTTCAAAATTTTCAATAAAACAAACAGAACCATACAACCCTCCATACGCCTCGACGCCCCGCGCGGAAAGCTTCTGTTCGCCGGGTCTCCCGACCTGACACTCGAAGCTGCAGGGATGTCGGAGGGGACGGTGTTCGCGATTATCCCGAAATCCGAACTGAAAGGCCGTAAAACAATTCTGAAACTGTCGGTTTCGCAGGGGAACCAACGGCTGGAAAGCATTGAGACCACATTTATTGCACCGGAAGAATAGCCGTTATAACCAAACTTAACGCACCGTGAAAATCAATTGGAAAGCACTCGTCGCCGCCATTTACGCCAGTTTCGTATCGATGATACTGTTGCTGGCAGGCATGAGCGCGGGGCAGAAGATCGAGCTTGTGACAGACCGGTATTATGAGGAAGAACTGAAATTCCAGGGTAAGATCGATAAAATGCGACGGGCGGCCGCATTGTCCGGTCCGCTCGTCTGGGAGGTAACGGGAGACCGGCTGCAAATACGCTACCCCTCCTTTTTCGCCGATTCGGCCGTTTCCGGCACCATCCGGATGTATTGTCCCTCCGACAGCCGTAACGACCGCCAATTTGCAGTCGGTTCAAATCGTGGCGAACAGACTATTGCATTAACGCAGGTTCCTGCCGGCCGCTACAGGATCCAGATCGACTGGAAAGCCGCGAACGAAACTTACTGGCACGAAGGAGTGATCGTGATCGCTCCTCAAACACATTGACCATGATCACCACCCTGCCTTACCTCGCCATTTCGATGGGGCTTGTCAGCAGCTTCCACTGCATGGGCATGTGCGGGCCCGTCGCGCTTGCGCTGCCCGCACGCAATGGTACGCTCGCGCGGCAGGCGGCGGGTGTGCTCGCGTACAATGCGGGACGGGCGCTAACCTACGCGATGTTTGGAATAGTGATCGGAACGCTGGGCGCTTCGCTGGCCTGGCTGGGCGTGTTGCGGTATGCATCGGTTGCTGTCGGCATTCTTATGCTGGGACATGTTTTCTGGCCTTTGGGCCTGGATCAGAGGCTACATATGCCGCCATTCTGGCAAAGGGCCATTATCCGTGTGAAGCAGAAAATGGGTTTGTATCTCAAAAAGACCGGCCTGAGCAGCATGCTGCTCCTCGGAATGCTTAATGGCGCGATCCCCTGCGGATTGGTATACCTGGCACTGACGAGCTCCGTGGCAACAGGCAGTCCCTGGGGCGGGAGCGCTTTTATGGCACTTTTCGGCCTCGGCACAATGCCTGCCATGCTTGTGATTGGCCTTGCAAAACAGCGTTTCACGCCTGCATTGCGCTCGCGGGTCCGTAAACTGGCGCCGATAATGGTGGCCATTGCGGGTCTCTGGCTAGTGACGCGCGGCATTATGGCCCCCGACCCCGACCATTCGAAAAACGCCGCCGGCGTCACAATCTGCCGCTAAGCACTTGAAACGGTGCGATACATGGCTTACCTTGCCGGTATGAAAACTTACAAAGCCATTATCCAGCTTACTTCGGACGATCCCAAGGTCCATCGCAGTATGATCCGGCAAATCGGGAACCTTTTCACGCATTTGAATGGTGCGGTCGACGTGCGGATTGTGTGCCACGGTGCTTCCCTGCCATTCTGTCTGCAAGCGGACAATCCGTTCGCCGGCGAAATACATGCCCTTATCGAGCAACGCGTTACAATTGCCGCCTGCCGCAATATGCTGGCGGCCAACGGCGCCGATCCCGCCCGGCTGATCGAGGGTATTGAGGTGGTCCCGTCAGGCATCGCCGAGATCGTCATCCTGCAACAGGAGGGATGGAGCTATGTAAAGGCTGGTTAGAAGTCTGTTTCCCGCATGACGAAAGTCATGTTTTCCGCTTCTGGTCCTGGGTAGTTTTGATTCGTCAACTACATCAAAACTTTAACCGATGGACAAGGACCTGTTATTCAAATACAACATTCCGGGGCCGCGCTATACCAGCTACCCGACCATCCCGTACTGGCAGAAAACCCCTCCGGCCATTCGCGATTGGAAAGAACTGGTACGGGACGCCTTCGCGGTTTCGAACCGGAGGGACGGGATCAGCCTTTACGTGCACCTGCCGTTCTGCGAGAGCCTGTGTACCTATTGCGGCTGCAACACGCGCATTACCGTCAACCACGCCGTTGAAACCAAATATATAGGGGCCGTTTTGAAGGAGTGGAAAATGTACTGCGAACTGTTCGGGACGGAAAAGCCCGTGATCCGGGAACTGCACCTCGGCGGAGGTACTCCCACGTTTTTCAACCCCGGCAATCTTGTTAAACTGGTCAAAGGTTTACTGGAAAATTCTTTGGTGCACACCGATGCCCGTTTTAGTTTCGAAGCACATCCCGGCAATACTACCGACGCGCATCTGGAAGCATTGTATTCCGTCGGTTTCCGCAGGATCAGCATCGGTGTTCAGGACTTTAACCCGGTAGTGCTGGCGATGATCAACCGGCGCCAGACTTTCGAACAGGTAAGGCACCTGACATTGAAAGCCCGCGAAATCGGCTACACGTCCATCAACTACGACATTGTATACGGCCTTCCGCAGCAGAAAAACTGCTCCATGATGCAGACTATGCTGCGCGTGATCCAGCTCCGTCCCGACCGCATCGCATTTTACAGCTACGCCCACGTGCCGTGGATCAAGCCCGGCCAAAGGAGCTATACCGAAAACGACCTGCCGGACGCCAACCACAAAATGGCGATCTACGAAACCGGCCGCAATGCACTGGAGCTGGCAGGTTACGAAGACATCGGCATGGATCATTTCGCCCTCAAAACCGACGGGCTCTACAAAGCCGCTACCGAAGCAAGCCTCCACCGGAATTTCATGGGCTACACCGACACCCGCACACAGTTGCTGATCGGGCTCGGCGCTTCGGCGATTTCCGACTCCTGGCGGGGTTATGTACAAAACGAGAAGAAAGTGGAGGGCTATTACAAACGGCTTGCCGCAAACGAGCTGCCCGTATTTCGCGGCCATGAGCTGAGCCGCGAAGACCTGATCCTGAGAACGCACATTCTCCGGTTGATGACCCGCTTCGAAACTTCCTGGGCCGATACCCCGGAGGTTTGTATGGAACTGTACCAGGCCCTCGAACGGCTCTCCGAAATGGAACTCGACGGGCTCGTGGAACTGGGACCTTTCCGGCTTAGGATCACGGAGAAAGGCAGAACATTCGTGCGCAACGTGTGCATGGCGTTCGATGCCCGCCTGTGGGCCGACTTCCCCCAAACGACCCTTTTCAGCCAGACAGTTTAACCATGAATTCTTGCGGTGTTCACCTGTGTCCTGTACTTTGGTATGTTTGATACGGATATTTTAATTCATACGCAGGTGATGACACGGCATATCGAAATGCTGGATGCCCTGTTCAAGCACGCGACCGAGGGGATCGTGGTGGTGGACAAACAGGCAAACATTGTAATGCTTAACCCAAAGGCAAAGGAGCTTTTCGGCTATACCGACCGGGAACTGATCGGTAAAAAAGTGGAGACGCTGATCCCGCAGCGGTTCAACCGAAACCATGTCGGATACCGCGACGAGTATCTCGAAGCGCCCCGCGCGCGCGGTATGGGCCACATGATGGACCTTTTTGCCCGGCGCAAGGATGGCACCGAATTCCCGGTCGAAGTGAGCCTAAGCCCCTTCACTACCAGCGATGGCGAATTCGTCGTAAGTTTTGTGATCGACATTACCGAACGCAAAAAACAGGAGAGTCGCATTATCGAAGCCAATCTTGAAATACAAAAACTGAACGCGGAGCTGGAAGTGCGCGTGCAGCAGCGAACGGAAGAACTCGCCGCGGCCATCAAGCGCATCGAACAATCGCAAGAGGAAGTGGTACGCGCGCTGGCGAAGGAACGCGAGCTGAACAATATGAAAAGCCAGTTTGTGACAATCGCCTCTCACGAATTCCGTACGCCGCTCGCGACGATCCTGTCGTCGGCGTCGCTCATCGGTCGCTATTCACGTACGGAAGACGAAGAAAAGCGCCGGAAACACGTGCAACGCATTAAATCTACTGTAACCAATCTTACCGAGATTCTGAACGACTTCCTGTCCATCGGCAAGCTGGAAGAAGGCCGCATCCATGCTATTCCGGTGCTGACCGACCTGAATGAATTTTCCAGGAACCTGATCGAAGAAATCAAAGGACTTTGCAAGGAAGGGCAGCAGTTGTTTTTTTCGTACGAGGGGGAAGCCGACGCGTGGCTCGACAAGCAATTGTTGCGCAACGTGCTTTTCAATCTTCTCTCGAATGCCATTAAGTATTCGGAACCTGGAAAATCGATTTTCCTGAGGCTTAAAAACCGGGGCGGGATGATCCGCATGGAAGTACAAGACCAGGGTATCGGTATCCCGCAACAGGACCAGGACCATATTTTCGACCGCTTTTTCCGCGCGAACAACGCGGGCAACGCACAGGGGACCGGTCTGGGCCTGAATATCGTACAAAACTATATCGAACTGATGGGCGGTACCGTACGCTTTCAGAGCGAACTGGGCGTTGGCACCACATTCTTTGTGGAGTTACCCAACCGCGAACCAGCATCTGTAAAAATCGACGCCTGACCAAAACGGAATCAGAATTGGAGACTAGAAAAATACTTTTGATCGAAGACAATCCCGAAATGCGGGAGAATACCGCCGAAATCCTCGAACTCGCCAACTACGAGGTGGTAACCGCCCGAAATGGCAAGGAAGGTGTGCAGATTGCTACCCAGCACCATCCCGATCTTATCATATGCGACATCATGATGCCGGAACTCGACGGTTACGGCGTGCTGCATATGCTCGGAAAAGACGAGTGTACCGCCTCCATTCCATTCATTTTCCTTACGGCAAAGGCTGAAAAGGAGGATTATCGCAAAGGCATGACTATGGGCGCCGACGATTACCTTACCAAACCCTACGACGACGTGGAGCTGCTCAATGCCGTGGAAATGCGCCTCAAAAAGAGCGACCGACTGAAAAAGCAGTTCGAACGTTCCGCCGAAGGCCTCGACCACTTTATCAGGGAAGCTCAGGCTTTCGACCCGATCATGAAACTGGCGGAAGACAAAAAGGTGAAAGTGCTGAAAAAAAAGGAGACCATTTACACGGAAGGCAGCTTTCCTTCTCACGTTTATTTTCTTCAGAAAGGAAAGGTAAAAGCCTACAAATCGAATGAAAACGGCAAGGAATACATTACCGATCTGCTGAAAGAGGGTGAGTTTTTCGGCTATCTCGATCTGCTTCAGGGGGCAGCCTACGAAGAAACGGCGATTGCACTCGAAAAGTCCGAAGTAGCGATGATCCCTAAAGACGATTTTTTCAACCTGCTTCAAGGCAACCGCGAGGTAGCTTCCAAGTTCATCCGCATGCTTTCCAACGAGATCAAGGAACGGGAGGAGCGACTGTTGCAGCTCGCTTACAACTCCGTCCGCAAACGCGTGGCGCAAGCGCTCGTGATGCTCGTACAGCGTTATCAGGAAGACCGTTCGAAACCGTTTTCAATGGCCGTCACCCGCGAAGACATCGCGTCGATGGTAGGAACCGCTACCGAAACGGTGATCCGGACACTTTCCGACTTCAAGGACGAACGCCTCGTCGATATGAAGGGCAGCCAAATCACGGTTTTGGAATACGAAAAGCTGGCGCGAATGCGGAATTAGGTGGAGAAAAATAGCCCAGATCCTCCTCCCGAATCTTTTATTTGCCGTTTGTTAATTGAAATGCCACCCCTGATCATTCGTAAGTATTCAGCGACAATCGTTCATTTTGCTTGCCTTAGTTTTGATTGAAACGTATAGCAATCATCAAAATCATGGAACAAACAAAACTAACAGAGGTTCCGAAGGATACCGATGCAACCGGTGCCGGAAATCGTCCGCCAGTCGTTACCCTGGAAATTCATTATCGAGAGAATGATGCAGACAAATAGAGATATACGAGCTTATGAGAGGGGTGAAATGACATTGGATGAGCTTAAAGCATTAGGCGTGGAGATTGGTGCTCCTGCGAAAAACGCATCCCGATTATCAGGTCGCCATTCGCCTTTTTCACTCGGGGGACTCGGATAAAACGGGCAAGTTATGAAAGCCTGCCTCAATCGCCTCCAACTGCGCCATCATTTCCTGCCGGCAGGCCATTGTCTGGTTAGTAATTTTCGGGATCAGCGTTTTGTAATAGTTAATCCCTTCCAGCAAGTTTGCACGGAATTTGGCGAAGTATTTCATCTTCTTGTCGTTCAGCGCTGCCGTGTGCCGTTCAATGTCTTTTTTGAGATAATCTACATACAAATTCAACTCGTTGATGAACATATTGGGCCGGACGTTTCTGGCCAGCAGGTCTATTTTTCCATAGATATGACCTACCATTTCGTCGAGCGAGTAAACTCCTGAAAACCAAGCAAGGTTCGGTCCGGGACAAATCGCCACAGCCTTGTTTTCCTTCGGCTTCGTGAGGCCATTCTTGATGAGCGCCGCGGTGCTTAGTCCGTCACAAAGACACAGTTTTTCAGTCACAGCGTCGATCTGCGCCTGCAAGTCGACCGGTTTCGGCTCTTGCGCGAGTAATTGTCCGATTTTTAAATTCTGATACTCGCGCGATGCCGTGCAGACAGGTTCCCGGGTAAATTCCGTGTTCGAAACCAGGTAGCGTTTGTGGCAGGGGCTGCCGGGCCGGCCTTTGGCAATGCGATCCAAACGCTGCCTCTCGGCGCTGCTGTTTCTGAAATTATTGAAAAGGACGCCCAACGGCGACGAATCGCTGAGGTAATAGGCGTCGCTGTCGGCCATCGCAAGCGCATCCAGCGTGGCTTGGTCGACATTCGTTACTTCGGGCACAAGCAAAAACGGACTCCCCCAGCCGGTGGCGTCTATGCCGTAATGTTCGAGCAGGAAAGCGTTTTCTGCCGCGGTGCCAATGCCCCCTTGCACGGATATGCGGGTATGCGGCAAGCCCACGAGCGCAATGCCCTTGCTGGTCAATGCCGGTTCGTAAGCGCCAGTATTTCGGTGAACATTTCGGTACGGCGACTTTTGAACTCCTCTAAAACCGGCCCCAGGAGGTTCCCTTCGGTCGCGAATGCGTGCCCGCCGCAATTCAGCCCCGATTCGATGCGGAATTCCGAAACCCAAATCCCCTTTTTTGCCAAAAATCTGGCCTGAATGAGCGCCGAACGGTAATCACTCACTTTGAGGATCACTTTCTTGCGGAAATTGCCCGACTCGTCCGGGAAAAAGTCGGCGAAGTTTTCGAGGTAACTGTACAGCCGCGGGTTCATACCGGCCGAAAGAACCACCGAGGACGACAACTTGCTCGACGCAAATCCGCGGAGCGCCGCCAATGCATCGGAATCAATGTCGTTGGGCAGGTTACCACCCGCGCCCGCATTCATTTTATCGACTTTCGACATAATGTTTACATCGATATCACCTACCGTCATACATCCACGAAGTGCAATTGCCTCGGCGTCGCGTTCGGGGCCGCCAGGCATTTCCAGCATTTTCTGATAGCGGTGTTTAAGGCCTGAACTGGCAGGTAACAAGCTGAAATAGCGATCGATATCGCTGTCCTGGTCGAAGGGCTGCAATTTAAGCGCATTAAATTCCTCATCCACAACGTGCTGCATGAGGTCCAGATAAGCGGTAATGCGGCGGCTCCGGTAATCGGGTTCTGTTTTAGAAATAGGCCTGTCGTCTCCATGATACCGGCGCGCGTAATGTATGCGCATGCGCTCGATCAGTTCGTCGTCGACGATCGACACAACCGATGATATGCCGTATTTGGCGACTTTAACGGGTGTATCGATGGAGTATCCCAGTCCTAGGACCGGGATATGGAATGTATGAGGCGTCATATGCTGGATGAAGACTTGGTAATTCATCCAAAAGTACGCGACCGCCGTTGCCCGAAAACTGACGCTGCTTAGGCGGGATCCTGAGAAATGTCATACAGGTCATTATTTCTTTTTGGACTTCTGCGGCCTGGAAGCCTCAGCAGCTTCATTTTCCTTCACCCGGTATTCGACGATCCGCCTGATCAGATCGGTCGGCAGCGGGTCTTTATCGGGAAACTGGATGGCCGATTTACTCATTTTATATTTGGAAAGCTCCGTCCTGAACTCCGCCAGCAAAGCCTCGCTGAAAGGATATGACAATGAAATGTGATTCGTGGCCGCCGAATAATAAACCAGGAAACCAAAATACTTGTAAGCCGGTATCTGGTAACTGATTACTTCTTCTGCTTGCGGCGCCGCTTCACGGATAATGCTTCGGATCGTCGCCAACCGTTGTTTTTTCTCTCCCTGAAATGTATCCTGGTATTCGTCCACGGATTTAAAATCTGTTTTAGCCATGCCAAGCGTTTTTGAGTGTTTGATTTAATAAAGCACCCGGATCGTTCGACTTAACCGATTCGGTAATTTAATTTAAGTAACCAAATAAACATTTAAATATATTTTTAAAATTTTCATTGAAAAAATCATAACACGACTATTGTAAAAAAAGACAAGGAAGTTGGTCCGGACGAAATCCTGCACGACAACCGGTTCCTGAGGTCGGTGAAGGTTGCAGGGGCAAAAAAAATAGAACTGGATACCGCGAGAAACTACATTCAGATCGTACTGCCGGAAGAATTCGGGAATGATATGCTGCACTTCAACGATATTTCCCGCTATTGGACGCGGATGGTACCACCGTGGGCATCGAATATGGCGAGAAGACTTTTACTACGGTGCCTATCGCATTCCGTCCGACCTCGCCCGGGGGAAATACGAAGCGACCATAGTACCGGGCAGGGAACGGTATTCGTTGCCTTACCGGAGCCTGATTGAAGTTCGCTAACTGGTCGTACCCGGCCTGTTGAATGCCTGCCCGAGCACTGTAAGGAATTCCTTTTCGGAGAACGGCTTGCCTAGCACACCTGTAATACCAAGACCCGCGTAAAAATCCTTGTCGCGGTCGGACAGATCACCGGTGAACCCTACCACGGGCGTCATGGCCCTGGATAAATCCGCATTGCTCCGAATTTGCCTCGTCAGCTCGGCTCCATCCATTCCGGGCATGTGGATGTCGGTAATCACGAGGTCGTAATGTTGTTTTTCGAAAAGTTCGAGCGCATCGTCCCCCGAGCCGACCAGATCGTATGAAAGCCCGTGCTTTTCGAGCAACCTGCTCATCAGCACCAGGTTCAGTTTCGTATCGTCGGCGACGAGTACTTTTTTACCTTTAAAATCAACCGGCGATATTGCAGGCGGCCGTGTTCCCGCAGGCCGTACTTTTACTTTTTCAGCAACCTGCATCGGAATGTCGACCTTAAATTCAGACCCCTTCCCCAGCACACTTTGGACGGAAATTTTTCCTCCGTGCAGTTCTACGATGCGCTTGCAAATAGCAAGCCCGAGTCCTGTTCCCTGCTTCACAACCGACGGACCGTCGATCTGGCTGAAATCCTTGAATATTTCCCCCAAATGTTCCTGCGCGATGCCAATCCCCGAATCCTTCACACCGATATTCAGGTGCTTTTTCTGCCCGTCGGCATTGTCGAGACTGGCTTCAACGATCACATTTCCGCGTGCCGGCGTGAATTTAATCGCATTGCTGAGAAGGTTGATCATCACCTGTTTTATCCGAAACTCGTCACCTAACAGATAAATCTCCCGCGCGATGTTCAACTCAGGAACGATGCGGATGTCCTTTTCATCGGCCAGAACGCTCATCAATGCGAGCACCTCGTTGATCAGCTCCACAGGATTAAAAGGCTGGTATTGAAGCGATAATTTACCCCGTTCCAGTTTCGAGAAATCGAGGAGGTCGTTCACGAGCGTCAGCAAAATCCGCGAGGAGCTTTGAATAGCCTCGACACTTTCTTTCATTTGCCCGTCGAGCCGGCCGGTGTCCATCAATTGGGAAAAACCGATGATCGCATTCAGCGGCGTCCTGATCTCGTGCGTTACCTGTGCGAGGAACTCGCCTTTCTGTTTGGCCGTCTCGGTCGTCAATGCGGCATATCGGAGGATTGTGACGTCGTTACGGTATAGCTTAATCACATTCCGGATGATAATGACCGTCATCACCAGGACTACCAGGGCACCTACCCACAGCAGGTGGTTAACCTCTTCGAATTTGTCGGACGTTTCCGTTAACAGCAGTCTTCTGAACTGCCTCGCTTTTGCCTCCTCGGCTGCTTTCAGCCCTTTCAGCGTCAGTTGCAGATTTGCAAAGAGCTCGCCGTTCAGGAACAGCAACCTTTGCTCTGCTTCATTCAACTGCCTTTTTACCCTGTTATATTCATCGTAACGGCTCAGGTCTAGCTCCTGTGCGAGCAGGTAAGGCATTATCAGCGAATCGCGCTGGATAATCACTTTGGTCTTTTCTTTGGTTACTTCGTCGTCACGCTTGTTGATGATGGCGTCGGCCAGCCGCTTGAAAAGGCCACGTTTCTTCTTTCTCGGATCGGCCACTACCACCGAATCGACCTTCGACGTCTTTTTTACCCGAATGGCCGGCCGGTGTTGTTTCGAAAGTTCCTGCTTGTCCTGCTCGCTGCGCTGGACCGACAGCGCCAGCAGGCTGTCGACAAGAATTTTCATCCGGATGAATTCGTCGTTACTTTCCCGCTTGCTTTCTATCAGTCCCGACAATGCAGACGACCGGTTGGCCCGCTCGGTTTCGAATTCGGTAAGGATATTGGAAACGGTTTGCAACTGGCTGGTAAACAACCGCAAATAGGTAGAATCCTGGGTAATGATAAAAAGCCGGCTGTTGTTTTCGGCGACGTATAATAGCGAAATACAGGTATCAATTTTCTGATAGCCATTCACATCCTTACGGAGTTCCTGGATGTTCTCACGGATGGTTTGCGACTTCACACGCGTGAGCAATATCACGAATACGAACGAGCCCAGTATGACAACCAACAGGATGGTCCAGATCACTAATGCCCGTGACAGGGGGCGTAAAGGAATTTTCATCATGTACAGTTTGTCGATTCATCCCCGGCGTCTGTCGTAGGGAAACCGATCTTTCGAGGATTGGTTAAACAAAGGTAAAAAACCGCATACAAATCAGGAATATGCGGACATTTTATTTGGTATACCTTACTTCAAAACCGGTTACATGATGACCTTCGACGCTATATTTCAAGCCACGCTTTGAATGCCGGGGCCTTTTCCCTGCTTACGACAACCTCCTGCGAAGCCTGCGGCCGAAGCTCGACTTTCAATTTGCCGTTAAAATACGTATGAATCTTCCGGATAGCGTCGATACGGGCGATAAACTGACGGTTCAACCGGAAAAAATTCGCCGGGTCCAGCAAAGATTCCAGTTCTTCCAACTTGTAGTCCACCAGGTATTGCCGGCCGTCGGTCGCTACGAGGCATGCCATTTCATTGGTGGTGTAAAAATAAGCGACATGTTCCTGATTGACCGGGATCAGCTGCTCGCCATTTTTGACCAGAAACCGCGTTTTAAATGGCCTTCTGGTCATTTCCAGGCTATCCAGCAGCGTCTCCACTTTTCTTGCGTAAGCCTTTGGTGAAAAGTCTTCACGGATATTCTCGTATTTCCGGATAGCTTCCGCCAGTTCGGGCGCCTTAATGGGTTTCAGCAAATAATCGATGCTTTTGACCCGGAAAGCCTTGATCGCGTACTCATCGTAGGATGTCGTAAAAATGATCGGGCTATGTGCCGGAAACTCTTCGAATATCTGAAAACTGAGCCCGTCGGCGAGCTGTATGTCGGAAAAAATCAGGTCCACAGGCTCCGCATGGGCGAACCATTCCCGTCCGGCTTCCACACTTTCCAGCACAGCCGTCACTTCCATGCGTGGGTCGAGCTTTTTAATCAGCTTTTCCAGCCTCTCCGCAGCCGGATATTCGTCTTCAATGATCAGTATTTTCATAGCCACTTCATTATCCAATTAACCGGCCTGCTGCCCAAGCAGCGGGATTTTAACGGTAAATTTCTCCCCTCCCCGAACCACCTCCACGGCCCTGTCTGTCAACAGATTGTATCGATTGACGATGTTCTGCAGGCCCACCCGCGTCGATTTTTCGAGAATGGTCTTTTCGGAAATATTGTTTTCAACCACCAGATATCCCTCCGCTTCCTCACGGATCAGGATATTTAACGGGTTTTCCCGCGAGGCCACATTGTGCTTGATCGCATTCTCGATCAACATTTGCAGGCTGAGCGGTGCAATATGCCGCGTCAATGCAACCGGCGACAGCTGCTTTTCAACCCGCAAATTATCCCTGAAACGGATCTTGTTGAGATACACGTAAGCGTCCACAAACGCCAGTTCCTCGCCCAGCAGCACCGTATTTTTATTGCGGCTCACAAGCACATAACGATATACGTCCGACAGCCTTTCGAGGTAATCCTGCGCAGCGGTATTCTCATCGTCGATTAACGCTGCCAGCGTATTCATGCTATTGAATAAAAAATGCGGGTCGAGCTGATTTTTAAGCACTTCCAGCTGCGACTGTACATTTTCCCGCATGAATGCCTCCGTTTTCCGAACATTCATTTTCCAGGCATCAAAAAAGTAAACGGCTTCATAAACCAGGTAGACGATCACGGTAGGCACGATACTGATCCGGAAACCCATTGCGAGGGCGCTTATGTGATAAACCGGTTTATAGTAAAGCTCATCGAGCAGCAGCGACACCAGCAATACATACGCGACAGCCAATACGGCCTCGGCCGCTATCCGTTTACTGGTTTGGGCATACTCCGGGAAAATCCGTCGCATCCGGATAATAATGTACCTGTTACCCTCCCAGAAAGTAAGCGTAAGCAGCGTCGAAAAAAGTACACTAACGAAGAAAAGCCGGCTCAGTTTCAGAAATTCATCGAAATTGACCATTACCGCAATCGACAACCCCATGAGCGGAATGCCGATCATCCTCCATTTCCGGTCGTTGAGCGTGTAGGCCTTTTCTTTCATCCGTGTATGAAATTTGGCGGGCAAACTACTCGTTTACCGGCCAAATTTCAATTAAAATGTGTATCGGAAATAGGGTACAGGGAAAAATGGCTGCTGGTACTGATTTGCCAGCTCGTTGGTCCTCGGATTATACGTTTGCTGGAAAATATTTTTGCGGGCAGTCACGTTCTGCAAATCCATCGAAAACTCCATTGTGCTTCGGCGCATTTCGCGACGGTAGGAAAAACGGATGTCGGTTCGGAAGTAGGCTGTTTGCCGAAGGGAGTACGCCTGGTTTTCATCGTAAACGGCAGAGCCTTTGATACGCGACGCCGCCAGATTCAGCGGTGTGACATACTTGCCGCCTACCAGCGATGTTTTAATGTTTGCGCTGAGAACATTGTTCTTACCGAATCGGAACTCCTTGCCTCCGAGCGCATTGAGCACATATCTGGTATTAAAGGCGGTGTTACGCTCCACCCTGTCGCTGCCTTTGTATTTCGAATCGAACAGGGAGCTCGTTAATAGGAAGTAGTAGCCTTTGTTGAAATATCTCTCCAAAGTGAGTTCGACGCCCATATTGTGCCCGGTACCTTCGTTCACCAGACTGTCGCGATCGGAGGGCCCAAACGACGCACCCATGTTCAGCGCCGAATAACCCGACGCCCGGCGCTCCACCGGAACGTTGAACAATACCTGGTAGTACGGCTCAATTTTCAGAAGCAGGTTCTCGGTCAGACGGTTCCGATAACCGAGTACAAAATGGTGGCTTTGGGTAAAACCCAGATTCCTGTTCGTTTGCACGGGTCCCGATTCACCAGGTGTTTGCACAAAATAGGTGTAGATGTTCTGTGCCTGGCTGTTCAAACCGTAACCGGCACTCACCGACTGTCCTTCCCCAAACGCATATTGCAGGCCTACCCGCGGCTCCACAGCGACATTGTTGCTCAAATCATAATGCTGAAAGTGGACACCCGTCGTGAAAATCACACGCTGCGAAACACGGTACTTCCATTGCGCATACGCCTGTGTGAGCACGGTTCTTTCCCCGCTCACATCCGCCCGGACGATATCGATTTTCCCTGCCTGATAGATAGAGCGGTTGTACAGGGCAAAATCAAGCAAGTCGACCGTCACACCTCCGTACAGGCTGCTTTTTGCATTTATTTTATGTCTCAGGTTCAAAACAGCCGAGTATTTGGAGGTATTATATCTGGCTTCTCCGCTCAAAAACGCCTCACGGCTAACGTTGCTGATGGAATCGCCGCTAAACCGCTCCCGGGTGGCGCTCATGCCCAAAGTGAGTCTGGCAAACGTTTTAGGGGTAAGATTGTGCTCATAAGCCAGTCCGAAAATGCGGGTGCCATATTTGACCCGCGTGTTCGTATTTTCAGTGCCATATAAATTCGTAAGCGTTGTATCAACCTCATTCCCCAGGAAAGTCACGTCGCTGCTTCCAACGATCCCAAAAAGTGCCAGTTTGCCTTTGTTTCCCTTGGGCACTGCGATTTTAAAATTCAGGTCCTGATAATCCGGAATGGCCGTGCCTGTACCGAACTGCAAGCCAAGCGCCTTGAAAAGCCCCATCGTGGAATAGCGGTAATTCAAAAGGAAGGATGCTTTGGAATTCCTGGTAAAAGGCCCCTCCGCGCCCAGTTCGAAGCCGTTGAAACCGACCTGCCCCATCAGCTCATGTTTCTGATTATTGCCTTCCCGCAATTGCAGGTCAAATACCGCCGATAAGGCATTCCCATACTGAGCGGGAAAGGCACCGGTAAGAAAGTCGGATTTCCCAAGAACATTGTTGTTGAGCATGCTTACAGGCCCGCCTGTGGCCGCAAACGAGCCGAAATGGTTGGGATTAGGAATGTTAAGGCCTTCGAGCTGCCACAATGTGCCTGAGGGCGAGTTGCCACGCACGACGATATCGTTTCGTGAGTCATCGCCCGACACTACACCGGCGAAATTGGCCGCCATCCTCGATGGATCTCCTAATGCCCCCGCGTAGCGTTTGGTATCTTCCACATTAAAAGACCGGCCGCTCACGACCGACAATTCATTATTCGTCCTCGTTTTGTCATTCTTCCGGTCGGCGGTAACCAGTACTTCATTCAGGTTTTGCACAGCCTCGGTCAGGGTTACATTCAAAATCACCTCTTTCCCAGCGGTAACGATAATATTCGACAATTGCTGAGGCTCATACCCAATCATCGTCACCTGAAAAGTCCGCCGGCCCGTGGGCACCCCAACGATAATGAAGTCTCCGTGAACATCTGTAACCGCGCCTACCGGGCCCTCCGCTGATTCCCCGACCAGTAGTATCGATGCGCCGATCACCGGTGATTTGGAAACTTCGTCGCGTATGTTTCCCCGGATTGTTTGCGTGCCTTCCTGTGCGTAAAGGTTAGCAGCGTAAATAAATGTCATGGCTAATAGTAATGCTTTCATTGGCTATGTTTATGAATTACTATGCCAAAATTCCCGGTAACACTCCCGGTTTGAAATACGCCGGAAGGTTAACCGTATGGATCGGGGGGGCGAAACGGCGGGAGAATGCGGGGAATCGTTGCGGCGCAGGCATCGGGAGGACCAATTCCGCAGAAACAAATAAACTAAGGGCAATACGCCATTATCCGATCCGCGCACGGATCACTCTGAAAGCAGTCGTGAAAGAGCTAAGGTTGAAGCAGCTAAGGGAAAAGATATTCGCTAAGCATTTTTGATCTCCCCGACCGACAACCCGGTTATTTCGGCGATCGTTTGGAGGTCGAATCCTTTGGCTTTCATATTGCGGGCGGTAAGGAGCAGGCCTTCTTCTCTACCTTCTTCCCTGCCTTTGGCTATACCTTTTGCAAAACCTTCCTTCATTCCCTCTTCTATTGCTTCTTCCTTCGCGTACGCCATGGAATTTTCATTATCCCATTTGGCCTTCAAATATGCATCCCACGCCATCTTTTCTTGCTGATTAAGGTTACAAACTTCTGCAATTTTGAAAGCTTTGTCGAAAACGGGCGTCCTGAGAACGACCGGGATCTCATCTAATTTACTCAGATTTTCAACAAATACAGCCATCTGTCCAATTCCATGACAAGCTCAGTCCTATTAAATCGTACTCCCAGTTAGCCCCACCCGCTTTCGCCTGGTCGCGAATCAGCGAAGCCGCATAATACAGGCACCTGTCTTTAAAGTATTTCTGCCTTATTCGTTGCACCTCGATGATAAACTGTTCGCCGTCGACTCCGGTACAAACCAGGTCGAAAATAGCCTTGCGGGCGCCGGGCTGCTGACCACCATTCTCATTCTGATTATATGTCAAATCGGCGATCCGGCGCTCACCGGCAAGCACTTCATTCAGAAAATTGATTAATACATCCTTGCCAGCCTCGGTACCGAACATTCTCTTAAAACCAAAATCGGTAAACGGATCAATGAACCTGCCGGAGCGAACTTCCTGCATGGATAATGGTATTTAGTGTGTGATGATAAAAAATTCGATCTCGGAACATACAGAATTACCCGCTACCGAACTTCTGCAAAGCCCGTTCGCTGACTTCCATTTTATCAAACGGCAGTAGGGAAATGAGGGATCGCATCATTCCTGTTAAGAGACCTGCGCCGGCGGTTTTCCATACACTTCATCAGCCATTAATCCCCGACTTTCGTACGTTGCCCGGTGATCCGCCATGTTGCCTAAGAGGACTTGGGCGCTAACCCATAGTGGCGATCTCAGCCAGAGCGGTTAATCCTAGGGATCAAGCGGCTCATCGGCGTCGATGTGCAAAGCATCCAGTACCGGATAAAACTCGAAATCAGTTTCACTGAGCCGCTTCCCCAACTTATAAGGCACGTGATTGATTTCCCTCAAACACCGGGTCACGAAAGCGTCGTTGGTGATATAGTAGCTTTGTGAGCGCATTGTCGAAACCAGGCAAGGCTTATCGACCGGCATTCCATAGCGGTACAACAACCTCACGCCATTACGCATGTTCGTAGTAGTGTGGCGCGCATGCGGGTCCATGATAATCGCGTTTTCGGGCACTTTCAACACCTCCATCAAAAACTTTTTCATTTCAAACGCCTCGCTGAACTTCGTTTTGAACGGGTGCACCCGCCCTCCTGAAACCAGAATGTAAGGTGCCAGTCCTTCAAAATAGCGCAATGCGGCCACCCGGCAACGCAGCATTCCCCCTTCGCTCAACCCGCGGTCATAGGTATCCGGGCCTGCCCCCGGAACGAGAATCAGTGTATATTTGAATTTATTCCAGTCGATTTTTTTTACACGCTCGAATGCCGCCTTGTTCACCGTCGCAACCATCGGCTCATAATCAGCCGCTTCGTGCCTTTCGTTCACTTCCAGAAATTGCAGCGCGTAGTGCATCGACGGCCCAAAGAACAGCCCCGTACTTTTCCTTTCCTGACGAACAATGTCGGTTACGTCATAAACCAGAACCGGATAACTTTTCGCGGTGGTTTTGAATTCAATGGAGTCGATGGCAGGATAGTTCGGCTTTTTGCCTTCCGCGTATACCTCAATGGCGTGGTTAACACTCCTGGCGTCCTGCTCCCAGGCCTTTCTCAGCAATTCCCGGCCGCTTGCGCCTTTGAAAAGGATATACGTTCCGGAAGGAACGAGGTGCTGTTTCATCAGCTCTCCCAACGCATTGTTTTCGTCGTAAAGCGCTTCCAGCCGCATTCCTATCGCGTTAACTTCTTCGGGTGAGAACTTCATTTTATCCGTATAGCAACGGAAGTCGTTCTTGCATTCCCTTACAGACGTTTCGAGGCTTTTGTATTTCGAAGAAGCCACATTTGCCAGTTCGCTGTCCTTTTCCAGTAAAGTCTTCACATCGGGCAGGGACTCAAACAGCGTGAGTAAATACCAGTTTTTGGATTGTACAAATGATTTTCCGGGCAGCAGCTGGTACTCTTGCTTCGGCGCGCGGCTGGTTTGGGCGAAACTGTTCAGCGCGAGGACCATTAAAAAGCCAAGGATCAAAGGTTTAGTCATAGGGATAAAAGGAATTTAAAAAGGTCTGCAAACTAAGTGATTCCGTTTTATGGAAGCATTAACTGAAAGTTAAGAAACAAAAAAGCATCAGCGAATGCGGCGACCCGTCGTAGCTATACCACCATACAAGAAAGAAAACGTCCGCCGTGCACTCGTGGAACGCTTCTCGATATACGCATTGTCCCGGACGATATTGCGCACGTCGCAGAGCACGCTGTGACGGCTTTGTCACATAATTAGAATGATTGCCGTAATAATGCAGACGGACCTGGCCGCGGAGGTGAAGGGAAGAAATGTAGAATAACCAGCGGCTTATTATTTGTCGAGATTTAACTACAAAGTGACTTGTATTTTTGTATCAAAACCGGAATTAATTAAACAACTTGTTAACAAATACTGAAACAAAAAAGCCCCCGACAAAATGCCAGGAGCTTTTTATTTTTTAAGCACCCATTTTACTTATAAAAGTTAACGTTTTCCGGTACACGTCGCGATATGCCGTTTGCTAGATAAAAATTGCGCTTTTCCCGCTTAAATCCAAATCAAACAGCTTATAAATACGCTGGTAACACCTGGAAGTCAGAGACCACGTGAAAAATCTCCGAAATTAAACTGTGCAAAGCCGGGTCACCGGCGTTGTTTGCAATGAAGTATAATCTGATTTATATGAAGCTGCGCCGCACGCATCTTTTTCCTCTCGTTCAATACAATTATGTATGTTTTTTTTGTCATGGCCAATAGGGTCTTTATTTCTTTCTCAAAACGTCCGGTTCGTTATCGGGTTTAAAGTAATCCCAAATAGATCTGGAACTAAAATAATTTCGCCGAATTGTGTATTTATTTCGACCAATACCTATATTATTGCAGACGAATGAAAATTTGATACAGTAGTTAAGGTCAGAGTATGTTGTCTCCCGGCAGGTTGCGGTGTATAATTGTAGACGATGAGGCTGATGCACGCCGATTGATTGAAAAATATGTGCAGAAGGTTCCCTTTCTTGAACTGGCAGGTTTCGCCGAAAGCGCTACCGACGCCCTTTTTCTGATCAGGGAAATGAAACCGGACGTTATTTTCCTGGATATTGAAATGCCGGAAATGACTGGTTTTGAACTCTTAAAACTTCTTCCGGCCACCCGACCGGCCATCGTTATGATTACCGCCGACCCCTCGTATGCATTGGAAGGCTACGAACACGAGTTAACCGACTACCTGCTCAAACCTGTATCCTTTGAAAGGTTTTTAAAGGCTGTCAATAAAGTCGACAGTGCACGTCTTCAAAAACGTTTGCCCACCACTATGGAGGCGGAACAGGTCTATTTGACGAAACCCGAAGAATGGGCGGAGCCGGTGCAGGAGGCTGAGTTTACCGGTACCCGAAACGACTTCCTTTTATTAAAAGAGAATAAGAAACTCATTAAAGTTGCACCTGGTGAAATCCATTTCATCGAGGGCATGCGCGATTATCTGAAATTATATTGGTCTGACGGTGTTGCGGTTATCCATATGACGATGGCAAAAATCGAAGAAGCATTATCACCCAAGCAGTTTCTGAGGGTAAATCGTTCGTATATCGTCAATAAAAAAGTAATCCGGGAAATTGAAGGGAATGAGATAACTACCAATAGCGGCCGCAAAATTCCAATCGGAGTGACCTATCGTGCCAATGTGCTCGCGGCTTTACAGAAGAACAGAATCTGAGAGGTTATGCGTTTCGATCCTATTTCGTCTGAGAAACGGGCAAATATAATCAGGGTTATATGTCACGTGCTGGCCTGGATTGCGCTTTGGTGCGTGGTCCGTTATTACAGTATCCCCGCGTTTGCGAAAGACAATATCCATGTTATCGCACATGCTTCGATAGTAGTCTTTTTGCAATCGGTTTCCGTATTCTATCTGCTCGGGTACGTCATTTTTCCCCGCTTTTTGTACACCAGGAAGATAATCTTGCTTATAATCAGCTTACTTGCGATCTTTCTGCTCATTCACCTTACCAACTATCATGAGTTCAGATACCTTTCCACAATAACCAACGGGTCCGTAGAAAACCCGTCTTATATCGACAAATTATGGGATTTTTATCAAACGGGTAACTATTTGACCAGCTGCTTCACCAATTTCGACATTGCCTATACCGATTATGCGTGGAGCTTGTACTATATCACACCGCTGCTTGCAATAAAAGTTATGCGGGACATTATTAATTCCAGGACAAAAAATATGCAACTGGAAATGGAGCGGCTCCAACTCGAAAAAGCCAATCTGAATTTACAAACCCAAAGCCTCCAGTTACAAAAAAACAACCTGAACCTCGAACTCAGTTTTCTAAAATCCCAGATCAATCCGCATTTCCTCTTCAACACCCTCAATGCAATTTATACCAAAACAGTCGACGTCGATGAACAAGCGGCCGACCTCGTCCTTAAACTATCCGACCTGATGCGGTATAGCTTATATGAATCGAGCAAGGAAAGCGTGGTACTGGCAAAAGAGATCAGTTATATAGAAACGTATCTGGCCCTCGAACGTGCGCGGTTTTCCGACAAGGTCACCATTAATTATCGCCTGTCGGGCAATCCCGAGGAATATATGATCGCTCCTTTGCTGCTGGTTTCGTTTGTCGAGAACGCATTCAAACATGGCCCGGCCAAAAGCAAATACGGGTCTTATGTAAATATTTCTATCGACCTGTACGACAACACTTTGCACTTCTCCATTAAAAATAATATCCCCCAAAATACGCGTCTGCAAAAGCCGGCGGGAAAATCCGGTGAAAAGGTAGGCGGATTCGGGCTGAGCAACACGTCCAAGCGATTGCAATTGCTTTACCCGGAAAAACACAAGCTGTCGGTGCAACAAACAGAGTCGGAATTCAGCGTGGACCTGGTTCTGGAACTGGACATGTCCGGCGTTGCCAGACACGTAATATCCTGAACGGCGGTCGTCCCTGTTGGCTCCGTATATATGCGAGCGTCAGGTGCTCAAAACATCCGAACACATTTCTGATCAATTACTTAACATCGACAGCATCAACACGCTGGCAACCTTATAATACGCTGCACATGTCCCGATCTTGTCAAAAGATCTTACTAAACAATTAGTTTGCTTTTATTTTTGAGATTAACTTTTCATATTGAAACGCCTGTCTAAAACGCAGGTTCAAACACCCTCACTTTCCATTGATTTTAAACAGGTAATTTTCTGGAATCTTGAAAAGTTTCTTTTTTCTGCTCCACGGAGTTTCTTTTATGGTTGTTTTAGTCATTGGGCCTTCCACAACAGAAAATGGAAATGATTTTTGTATTTGACCATGTCTGAATGAAGAACATTTTAATTGTAGAAGACTATCAGATTATCAGGCTCGCCACGAAAATACTCGTTCAGGATTTGTACAAAGATGCCGTCATTTACGAAGCAGGCTCTTTCAATTCGGCCCTGGCGGAACTGGAAGCGCGGCCGCTGGACCTCGTAATCCTCGACGTTCGGATTCCTGAGGGTCTCGGGTTCGAAATGATAGGGACCATGCGCGCCATTCAGAAGAACATTGCGATCCTGATCTTCTCTTCCGCCGAAGAACGAATCTACGGGATCCATTATCTCCGCTCGGGAGCGAACGGTTTTATATCCAAGAACTCGAATACCGAAGAATTTCGGGCTGCCCTCGTTTCGGTGGTCGACACCGGCAGGTATGTAAGCCCCCGAATCAAGGCTGAGCTGTTGAACCAGCTCGACAAACACAACTACCGCGCCGACAATCCCCTGCTCGAACTTTCGACCCGCGAGATTACGATCATGGACCTGCTGATCGAAGGATTCTGGATCAAGGAGATAGCTTCCAAACTGGACCTGACCGAAAGCTCCGTCAGCACGTACAAGGCACGGCTATTTGAAAAGCTGCAAGTGTCCACACTCATCGAAATGTTCCAGAAAGTGAGGCATTACAAGGATATGGATTGAAGATCTTTTCCCCATTACCGCTCCACGTACCGCAACCTCCATTTCGGAAGGAATAACGGCAATGGCATTGCGCACCGGGCACAATTGTTGCCCATAGCGCTTTGAACCAAAACCCGATCGCAACTATGCATAATTTCGCATTCTTTCTCTTTACGGCGCTGTCATTAGCTGCGGTGACGGCCCACGCCGGGTCTCAAAACCATCCCCGGTACACCAAGATTCCTGTTGGCTACCTGATGGTACTCCGGCAGGGTGACGACGTTTTCGCCGAAATCGAAAAAATGGCCGTGGAGCAGAAAATCCCGTCGGCTACACTCGCGGGAATGGGATTCGTAAATGCGCGGTTCGGCTTTTTCAATTTCGAAACGAAGGAATACGAGCCAAAAGAGTTCGAAGGAGTGGAACTGGCGTCCATGACCGGCTCCATTGCCTGGCAAGACGGCAAACCTTCCCTGCATTGCCACGGCGTCGCGACGGGAAAGGATTTCCGGGCGTATGGCGGCCATTTGCTGGGCGCTACCGTGAGCACGGGCTCACTGGAAATTACCGTAATCGTTCACGAAAAGCCGCTGAAACGGGTTACGGAACACCCCCTCGGCGCCAACGTGCTTCAATTGAAAGACTGATGTGCGCCTCGGGGTGTGGGTTGATGAAGTGCTTAATGCACGGCAAACTGGCCGGGCTCATAGCTCCCTGCTTCGGTGCGGAATGCAATATTGAAGCGGTTGTAGGAATTGATCGTCGTGATCGCCAGAGTCAGATCGATGATTTCCTCCTCAGAAAAATGCGCGCTGACCGCTTCGAATATTTCATCGGACACTTCGTGGCCTTCGAGAACCGTGACGGCTTCGGCATAGGCGAGCGCGGCTCGCTCACGTTCGGAGTAAAACGGAGCTTCACGCCAGGCATTCAGAAGATATAACCGCTGCTCGGTCTCGCCTTCCGCCCGCAGGTCTTTCGAATGCATATCCAGGCAGAACGCGCAACCGTTAATCTGCGATACCCTGAAATAGATGAGGTTCAACAAACGCCTCTCGATCGGCGATTTGGCCAGGTAACCACCGAGCGCGTACATGGCTTTCAATGCTTTCTGTCCTTTTTCCTGAAAATTGATTCTTTGTGTCATGGGATTTTGAATGATTGAATGATCCGCCGTGAAACGGGGAATGAGTGAACGGATTCATATCAATGACGAGTGGCTTTTTCGGGATTGGACAGTGTCGACAAAAAAAATTCAGTTTTTTAAAGTGCGCCTGGGATAAAATCGGTTGTTACCTTGACTTTACAATAACATAACATTTCAATAACATTCCGGATAAGCAGATACTCTTCTTTTGCGGCAAATTTTGTTTAACCAATAACATGCCCATGCATAAGAGATTTTTACTTCCTATTATCCTGACATTGCTCTGCTGCTTCGGCAACATCGCGGTACTCAGGGCACAAACCACGCAGGCATCGATCTCCGGTACGGTCACCGACGATCAAAACGCCGGATTGGCCGGCGCGACCGTCCAGGTGAAAAACGAATCGACAGGCTTCACGACAGGAACCGTTACCAACGCCAAAGGTGAATATGCTTTCAAAGAACTTCCGTTGGGCGGCCCGTACACCGTAACGGCAACCTATGTTGGCTTTGGCGAGCAGAAACTGACCGGTTATATCCTCCACCAGGGCGACGCGATAAAGGTTAAAATGAGTATGAAAGAAGCGGGTCAGACGCTCGAAGTGGTGAGCGTGGTAGCTTCCGGGATCAAGAACAAGATCGAAAACCTGGGTGCTTCTACGGCCATTTCTGCCAGGGATATTACCAGGTTGCCGGTAAATGGCCGGAACTTTACCTCGCTGATGGATTTATCGCCATTGAGCCGCGGAGGTAACATCGCCGGCCAGCTGGGTTCTTCGACTAACTATACCATCGACGGCATGAACGCGAAAAATCCGACTTCCGCCGGCTCTACCACCAGCCGGAGCGGCGCCCCATATTCGATCTCGATCGAAGCGGTACGCGAGTTCCAGGTGGTTACCAACCAGTACGATGTAACCTACGGCCGGAGCGGCGGCGGTACGATCAGCGCGGTCACCAAATCGGGCACCAACCAGCTGAGCGGCAGCGCATTCAACTACACCCGCGCCGACTGGCTATCGAGCCCCTACGACATCCGCGGCAACAAGCAGAACAACAAGTTCTCCACCAACCAGTTCGGTTTCTCCCTTGGCGGACCGATCCTGAAAGACAAGTTGCATTTCTTCGTGGCCTGGGACCATCAGCAGGACAGCCGCCCATTGATCATTGCCGATATTCTCAGTCCCGTCGACGAAAACCGCTTCAATGTAACCCGTGCTACACTCGACCAGTTCGTGAGCATCGCCCGCAGCAAATACGGTGTTTCCAACGACCCGCAGTTTGGTTCATTTGACAAAAAACGCGGTTCCGACGCCGTATTTGCCCGTATTGACTGGCAGTTGAACAACAGGAACCTTTTGACGATCCGTGACAACTACACCAACGATCGTAACAAACTCGGCCTGGCCGATAACACCACGATCAACATTTACGAATCGTACGGTAACGATTTCAACCAGGACAACAGCCTGCTCGCATCGCTCCGCTCCACACTTAGCCCGAAGGTGACTAATGAGCTGAAAGTGCAGCATTTGTTTACAAAACAAAGAAGTGTCCCCGGCGACCAGCTTCCATCGGCCAACATCCCCAGGGCGATCGTGGAGAATATCAACTCGGTCCTAAGCGACGGATCTTCGCGTTCGACCAATATCCAGATGGGCGGGCACCGTTTCGCGCAGGAGCGCTTCACCAACAATGTGGTCCAGCTGGTGGATAACCTGTATTACAACACCGATAAAGTAGAATACACATTCGGTGCGGATATCATGATGACACGCTCGCATTCCACTTATGGTTCCGAGGTGAACGGCCGTTTCCATTACACGGTGGATGCCGCTGCGGGCAAAACGGCCCTCGACCAGTTCCAGGACCTGAAACCTTACCGCTATTACCGTGAAGTGCCGTTGATGGACGACTGGTCGGTAAAAGGGACCATCTGGAATGCAGGCATTTACGGGCAATTGAAAACTACGCTGGCAACAGGCCTCGATGTGGTTGCCGGGCTCCGCCTCGACTATGCGCATTACCCCGGCTCGCCGTTGAACCAGACGTTGTACGACGCATTGAAAATCCGTACCGACAACAAAATCAAGTCGTTCGTGGTGCAGCCGCGCGTACAGTTCACCTGGGATGTTAACGACAGGCATACCGATATTTTCCGTATCGGCGGCGGCGTGTTCGCATCGGACATCAATAACTATGTGGTAATCAACAACCTTACATTCGACGGAAAACACCTGGCGACAGTCGACGTGCGCAGCCCGAACATCCCGACGCCGGATTTCGCCGCTTACCGCGCCAATTACAACAGCATTCCTACATTGGCCCAGTTCCAGTTGCCGACAATCAATACCAACGGCTCCGATGCCCGCGTACCTATCATGTACAAGGCCAACGTATCCTACAATAAATACCTGACCGACAAGCTGAAAGTAGGAATTGCCGGATATATGACCCTCGGCCGCAACAATTATATGTACGTGGATAGAAACATGGTGGACGAACCATTCTTCCGTCTGGCCAACGAAGGTAACCGCGGGGTATTCGTACCCGGTGGCACCGAAATGCCGGCGAATGGCGCGGGCGACTGGCTGAAAGGACGTAAATCCACCCAATTCGGTCGCGTGCTGGAACTGAACAGTGAGGGAAAAGTCAATTCATTTTCTTTTGTAGCCGACGTGAAATATCAATATTTCCGCGACGGGGAGATCACTTTGAGCTACACCTATAACGATGTTAAAGACAACACGTCTTTCAATGGAAACGTAGCGAACAGCGCGACGCTTTCGCTACCGGTTCGTGACGACCCCCGCGATTTGAGCCGGATGTCGTACTCCGACAACCAGTTCCGTCACAAAATCGTATTCTATGGCTCGCTGCCCAGCTTTTGGGGAATCAATGTGGGGGTTCGTTACTCTGGGGTCGGCGGCACGCGCTATACCCTGTTGTCGGGCGGTAACACCAACGGCGACTTCGTCGCGGGCCAGAACGACCTTGCATTCGTTTTCGACAGAAACGACCCGAACGTACCTGAAAACGTGCGTACAGGTCTTCAGGCCATCCTCGATAACCCGAATGCCAGCCAGAGCATCAAGGATTATATCATCAAAAACTCAGGCAAAATCGCCGAGAGGAACGGTGGTATCAATGGCTTCTACGGCGTATTCGATGTTCGCGCATCGAAGCGTTTCAAAATCGCCGGAACCCACGCTATCGAAGTATCTGCCGATGTTTTCAACTTTGCCAACTTCCTCAATAAGGAATGGGGCCGCAACAAGTCGCTCGGTACGCAGGCGCTTTACGCCCTCGGTATTCCGGCCGCGAACGGTAAACCAGCGGTACCAGCATTCAACCAGAAGGAAAACCAGTTTGTATACCGCGTGAACACTGCGGGTATAGTTACGCCATCGGGTAATCCTTACCAGGTGCAGATCGGCTTGCGTTATAGTTTCTAAAACGCCCCGGTTGATACAATGCCAGGTCCCGGCCGCGCGAGCAGCCGGGACTTTTTTTATTTTTCTCCTTTTTTATCCAATCCCCGGCCCATTGCAAAAGACATTCCCTCCTGTGGTGAGATTGGCTGGCTTATGTCTCTAAAATCAAATTTCCTGCAACGCATCGACACATTTCTGCGAAATGATCGTTAACGAGGGGACAGGCTACACCAATTTTCGGCCGGTTTAACCCCTGGTTTCGGCAGTTCATCACATTGGCGTTCCGTATGTTTAATTTCTGACATTATTTTAGAACATGTTTCATCCCAGCGGAGCGTATACAGGGAATGCGTTTTCGGGAACATCAAGATCAATTAGCCATGAATACTATCGAAATCGAACAAGAGCAGGAAATCACTCCTGTGAACATTATCCGGATCGGAACAGGGTTCTGGTCTGCCAAGCCATTAATGACCGCGATCAGGCTGGGCCTGTTTACCGAACTGGCGGAGGGGCCGCTGTTTGTCTCGGAAATCAGGCAAAAACTCGGCCTGCACAGCGGAACCTCCCTGGAATTTCTCGATGCACTGGTATCGTGGGGCATTATCAGGCGCCAGGGCAAAGGCTTCACCGCCATTTACCGCAATTCCCCCGAGGCCGACACCTTCCTGAACCGGAAAAAACCGGATTACCTGGGCGATTTGCTCGAAATGTTGCACGACAAGAAATTGCCGCTGGCACATAGCCTCAAAGAAGTTGTAAGCATAGCAAGCAGCCAAAACCGGTGGGACTTGAACCGGCTTTCGACAATGGTGGCGTAGGGAACATCATCGAGGGGATGGCAATAACCCTCCCCTTTTCTTAACTTCTTACTTCTCCCGCACCTCTGCGCATTCCTGAAATTCTCCTCCCGACGTTCCGCCCCGAACGGCTCGCAGCGACGAGCCGCCCGCAGCCGGAACAGACGATCGGAAGCGCATCTTATCACTTCAAATCTGCCCGTGGTCAATCCGATTTGCCATCCCCCCGGCCCTATTCTACATTTGAAGTATTCAAAAACTTCAATCCAACCTGCCTATGCCTTCCTACACGCTTTCTGTAAACGGCAGACAGTATACCGTCGAAGCCGACGAGCAAATGCCGTTGCTTTGGACGATCCGCGACCTGATTGGCCTCACCGGCACGAAATATGGCTGCGGGATTGCACAGTGCGGGGCCTGTACAGTACATCTGGGCGGCGCGCCGGTCCGGTCTTGCTCTTTCCCGGTTTCTGCGGTGGGTGAGCAGCCGGTTTTAACGATCGAGGGGCTTTCCGACGACAATTCGCATCCGGTACAAAAAGCGTGGATCGCGGAGCAGGTGCCGCAATGCGGCTATTGTCAGAGCGGACAAATTATGTCGGCTGTGGCATTACTGGCCGGAAACCCGAACCCCGACGACGACGCTATTAACGCGGCCATGAGCGGCAATATTTGTCGGTGCGGCACGTATCCCCGCATTCGCAAGGCGATTAAAACGGCTGCCGGCTACACCCGTTAAGCATTTGCCATGAAATCACGGGACATTTCACGCAGGGTTTTCCTCCGGCAGGCCGCGTGGTCGGGGGCGGCGCTTACGCTTGCTGCCTGCTTGCCTGCCGAGGGGCACGGGGCGGCCGAAATTATCAATCCGGTTACAGACAAGGTTACGCCGGGTACCGTGCTGATGTCGTGGGTCACCATCGATCCGACAGGCAGGGTTACGCTAATGTGTAACCGCTCCGAAATGGGCCAGGGAACTTTCCAGGCCCTCCCGCAAATGCTGGCCGAAGAGCTGGAAGTCCGGCTGGAAGACGTTAATGTCATTTTCGCACCGGCTAATCCGGAAAAATATGGCCCTCAGCCACAGGAAGGCAGCTTTTCCGTACGCGGATGGGCCCCGCGGCTGTTACGCGCCGGCGCCTGTGCAAGGGAAATGCTGATCGAGGCGGCAGCAACGGAATGGAAGGTCCCGAAGCACGAATGCCATGCTGAAAATGGCGGGGTAATCCATCGGATTTCTCTAAAAAAACTGGCTTACGGCACATTGGTCGAAAAAGCGGCGAAACTCGCTCCGCCCAGAGGCGTCGTGCTGAAAAAACGGGCCGATTACAAGGTCATCGGCAAATCCATTCCCAGGAAGGACATTCCGCTGAAAACCAATGGTGCCGCCGTTTTCGGACTCGATAAAAAGATACCCGGTATGCGATATGCCGTGATCGAACGAAGCAAACGGTTCAGGGAAAAGGTTAAGGGTTTCGATGATTCCGAAGCACGGAAAGTGCACGGTGTCACCGACGTCTTTAAGGTGTGCAGGCCGGTATTCTCGCAATTCTGTGAAGGAGTGGCCGTTGTGGCCGATTCGCTTTGGGCCGCCATGCAGGCAAGGAAGGTTTTGAAAGTGGATTGGGAAGATGCGGAATTTGAATACCCCGGCTCGCAATCACTCGAAAAACAAATGCGTGAAAACCTGGAAAAGATTGGCCCGCAGCCCCGATTCGAAAACGAATATGCGGGCTCTCCCCAAAAACTGGAAGCGTTCTATGAAACACCCTACCAGTCGCACACTTGCATGGAACCGTTGAACTGCATTGCGGACTTCCGGACCGGCGGGATCGAAATATGGGGGCCAATACAGGAGCCCAACTGGGTCCAGGCCGATCTGAGCCAGCGGTTCGATATCCCTATTGAACGTGTAACGGTGCACATGACCTTCCTCGGCGGCGGATTCGGCCGGAAGGCTTTCCCCGACTATCCCTATGAAGCCGCATTCATTTCCAAAGAGATTGGCGCGCCGGTACAGGTCGTTTGGACACGTGAGGACGACATGACCGCCGGTCCTTTTCGCCCGGGAGCATTTTACAGGCTAAGAAGCGGACTAACCGCCCAGGGAAAAATCCACGCGTTTCAGGCCCATACCGCCACCCAATGGATCGGGCAGGAATGGTCACCCATTCCGCCGGCCGGGCCGGAAGCGGCAAGTTACAATACCGGCGATTTTGAGGGGTTACTGCCCTCGTACAAACAGGGGATTCCGCATTACAGCTTCGGCGGGGCGGGAATCCATTCGCCTATACCCGTAATGTGGTGGCGCTCGGTATTCGCGTCTACGAACGGCTTTGCCTGCGAAAGCTTTATCGACGAGCTGGCGCACCTGGCCGGCAAAGATCCATTGGCTTTTCGGCGCGAGCATTTGCCCGACAAACGTTACCAGGCGTTGATCGACCATATGGCGAAACTTACCAATTGGCATTTGCGAGGCAAAAACCACGGCTGGGGTGTCGCTTTTACTGAATGCTTCACCGGCATTTGCGGCCATGTGGTGAAGGTGACGCGCAACGCGGAAGGCAAAGTAAGGATCGAGAAAGTGATTGCACTGATGGATTGCGGATGGTATGTGAACCCCGACATCATCCGCGCCCAGGTCGAAGGAAGTATTGTGATGGCGTTAGGCGCTGCTACCACCCACGCAACGACATTCGACGACGGCAAGGCTGTCCAGCAAAATTTCGACACTTATCCGATGCCGCGCATCGCCGACGTTCCGCCTATCGAAGTACATATTATGGAAAACGACGAAAAGCCCGGCGGCGTAGGCGAGCCGGGGCTTCCGCCGTTCGCCCCGGCCCTGGCCAATGCCATTTTCGACCTCACAGGCCGCCGCATCCGGCGGTTGCCGTTTAGTCTCGATGATATTTCCTGACGGTTATTTTCCCGAAAGCGATTTGATAAACAGGATCACCGACTCGATATCATTGTCGGATAGCACGCCTACAAACGACGGCATTTCCTCATTGTAGCCTTTTACAATGCGTTTCGAAGGTGTCAGGATCGATTCGCGGAGATAGGCTTCGTCGGCGATTACCTTGCTGCCGTCGTCGAATGTACGCTCCGATTTGTACAGGTTCTGAAAAGGCGGACCGTACATACCTTTGGTACGGGTCCCTTCCGAATGACAGCCCGCGCATGCCATTTTCTGAAATATTTCCCGACCCTTTTCTGCCGAGGCCGCAGTTTCGGCAACCACCGCTGCCGGCTGTTCGGGGCGTTTGGCATTCAACAGGGCAAGGTCTACACCCCCGAAGCCGCTCAGATCCACGTCCGTCGATTGGTTTAAGGTAAACCAGAACTGGTCGTTCACCTTCTTGCCATCCGCCGCCTGCAACCGGTAACTTACCTCCATTTGCATTACCTCCGTCATTCCGGGGACGAGCAGGAACACGCTTCTTTTATCCTTCGACAGATAAGAAGCCGCTACGTGCATGACCTCCTGCCCCGTCGAGCCGTCGAGTTTGAAATGCCCTGAGCCATACTCTTCCGTGCGTTTGTAATTCCATCTCCTGACTTCGAAATTCCCCGGATTGGTAGCGGTTACCTTATCGAGCGGCGAATCGAACCGCAGCATAATGCCCTGCTTACCCGCGCGAAAATGGTTGGGCAGATAACTCGGCTTACCGGCATATCGCAGCCGCAGCAATGCGCTGATGCCATTCGAGCTGGACCCCCAGAGGTTAAAGCCGGCAATGTACAGCTGCCCATCCGCAGGGTTCATCGCTCCTTTCGAAGTCGGGGCGGGGTAATTGGCATGGATTACGGAAACACCGCCCTGAACGACGCTCGTAGTGCTGTCGATCAGCACGCGGAAAAGCCCCGGACGGCCAAACGAGCAATGGATAAGATTTCCGTTCAAAGGCCCCATTTTCGAACCGGTGATCCACACCTGGCTAATCGCCGAGCGGTCGACGCTGTGCGGGATCCAGGTCAATGGCGGGGTCACCGCCGGATTGTCGCTACGGTGCAACGTCGGTTCCACCCCGAAGTAATCGCCCTGGTGAATGACGAAAATAGGGGTCGACGGCACAAAGTTACCTTGCTGATCGGAAGCCGTCAGAATGCCTTTGGTAGGATGTATGCCAAGATAAGGCCCGCGTAATCCGGTCGCCACGACTTCCGCATTCCGTCCGTCCTTCGATATTCTGAGAATAGCACCATTCTGGTCCGAACCGGCCCGAAAACCTTTGCCGGTGACTTTCGTCATGCCCGGCCCGTTACTCAAACTGCCGCCTTTGGCAATATAAAAACTGCCGTCGGGTGCGGTGACGAGATCGGCCGCCCATTCCCGCGACTCGGCCGACTGGGCCATAACATTGGAGAAATTTTCATAATAGTCCGCTACGCCGTCATTGTTCAGATCGCGTAAATGCACGATGCCGTTTCGGTCGAAAACGTAGATACTGTCCTTCACGATTTCAATGCTCATCGGCTCATGAAGTCCGGAAGCAAAACGCCGCCATTTAATACTCTGAAGGTTTTTGTCGATTCCCTCGATCGTCCAGACGTCGCCTTCAAAAGTTACCACCGCCGCCCGGCCATCCTCAAAAAAGCCCACATCCGCCACCCGCACATTCCTCTTCCACGGATTGTTCAAAGGCAATGTAAGCTGGTCGGTTACGAATGCTGCGGTATCAGGTGAGAGTTTTCCTTGTGTTACAACCGTTCCTTTCCACAATGCGGGGCCTCCGTTTTTGAAATCAGGGAGCGGGTTATGTTTTGTTTTGCAAAATTTCTCGAATGCCTTTTTGTCCTTCGAGAGCCCTTTCCAGATCGCCACAGTCGCTTCGCCATCTGCACCGACCTTCACCGTGAGATATTTGCCTTCCTCCACGCCGGACTGCCAAGCCGGTTTTCCCTTACCTAACACCGCCACAGCCGTAACCGTATCCTTGTCGGCCCCCTGATATACATAAGCAATACGGCCCTTTACCTCGCTGCCTGTCGCATTATCGACCTCCGCCGCAGTCAGGTACAAGTCCGACAAAACGCCGTTTGCACGAATGCTTCTCGTAAAAGCCACTCCGGCATCAAATCGGGCACTGCCGGGCATCTCGTAAATGTGGGCCTTGCCTACAGAATAGTCGAGTACCGAGCGGTTGCCGTAAACATACATCCCGTTATACCGCCCCTGGCTGGCAGGAAGCGGTTTCCAGGCAGGTGGCAGCGACTGATCCGTGCGATAGGCGGGTTTGCCGGTTGTCCAGCCCGCGTAGGCGCCCGTCGCAAGCACGGGCGAGCCCGGTACCGTTGCTATATTATTGTTTTTATTAAAAAAATCCTTGTAGGAAACCTGGGCCATGAGTACCATCGGAAGGAATTTCCCCGTCCAGGCTACCGACCACCGCAGCAGGTCCGTGTCAAAGCAGGCATAGGCGCTGTCGCCCAGCTGCAACGCGAGCGTACGGGCCGCCTGATTATCTTTCGGAAATCCGCCGCCGAGCTTGCGGGCATCTACCGATGTTGAAATGTAGGGGAAGCCGGGTTCGACAAACGAGGCCAGTTGCAACGAATCGGGGCGGTCGGGTCTGGTACTGCGGGTATAGGTGTAGCCCGTCATCAGCACGGACGCCAGGGAAATACCGCCCAGCAGGGCCGCCCCCCACCGCTTGCCGCGGTACTTGGAAATGTTAAGCATGTATGGTTCAGGTAATAAAAGAACAATTTTTAAAGTAATGCAAAATAGGAACTTACTGGGATATCTATGACCAATTTTCGGCCCTTAGTCCCTTACAGGCCTGAAAAAAGCTGACCCATTGCATTTAAATCGATATATTTGGACTTAACCTAAACGAATATGTTCTCTTTCTCCGGTCTTCGCAAAGAGCAGGTCCCCACCGAAATCCTGGCCGGGGTGTCCTCATTCCTGGCAACAGCTTATATCATCGTCGTCAATCCGTCTATACTCAGCCAAACCGGCATGCCGTTCGCGGCCGTACTCACTGCTACGATCCTGGTCTCGTTTTTCAGCAGCCTGATGATGGGCCTTTACGCCGATAATCCCATCCTGGTCGCCCCCGGAATGGGCCTGAATGCCTTTTTTACATTCACGGCGGTACTTACCGAGGGGCTGTCGTGGCAGGTAGCGCTGGGTACGGTGTTTTGGTCGGGTGTCTTTTTTCTGATCCTATCCGCATTCAACATCCGGTCCTATATTGTTAAAGCAATTCCAAAACCATTGCGGTTCGGCATTGCGGCGGGTATCGGGCTGTTTATCACGCTGATAGGTTTTGCGAATGCCAAATTCATCGTGCCCAATCCGGCGACGATGATCAGCCTCGGCAACCTCAACGCTCCCACCATCACATTCATTGCCGGATTGCTTATTACGGTTATCCTGCTGATCCGCAATGTGAAAGGAAGCATTCTGATGGGCATTGTGGCGACGAGCCTGCTGGCCTGGCCTATCGGGCGCTGGTGGGGCGGTACGGAAACTGTGATTACCATCGATCAGATCGTCGCCAGGCCGGATTTCAGCCTGCTATTTCAGCTCGATATCGTCAACTCGCTGCAATGGAGCCTCGCGCCGATCATCCTTGCATTTGTATTCACCGACATGTTCGACAGCCTTTCGACTTTCGTAGGATTGGCCGAAGCCTCCAATCTGCTCGATGAAAACGGCGAACCACGCCATATTCGCCGGTCGTTGATGGTCGACGCCGTTTCCACGACCATCGCCGGGCTCGTCGGCAGCAGTCCGGGCACGGCGTACATCGAATCGGCGGTGGGTATCGAGCAAGGCGGAAAAACCGGTCTTACAGCAGTTACCGGCGCCATTTTGTTTCTCCCGTTCCTGTTCCTTTCCCCCCTGCTGAGCGCTGTTCCGGCCATTGCTACCGCACCGGCGTTGGTACTGGTAGGTGTTTTTATGATGAAACCGGTGATCCGCATCAACTGGAACGATCTTTCGGAAGCGTTTCCCGCTTTTCTGGCGATGGTACTCATCCCGTTCACCTATTCCATTACCCAAGGCATTATCTGGGGATTTCTGAGCTGGACCGCCCTGAAAGTACTTTCGGGCCGGGCCAGGGACATTAGTATCGCCCTTATTATAATCGACGTTTTTGCCATCCTGGCGCTTATTTTTTGAATCCCGAAATGAAGAAAATTTCACTACTCACATTCCTCGTTTTTTCAATCCTTTTTACCTCCAAAGCACAAGGCGTCACAGGTATCTTGGCCGCGTTTCCGCCGGAGCTGATATTGCTCGAAAGCCAGATGACACAGAAGCAGGATACGGTCATCAGCCAGGTCCGTTTCATTCATGGCGAATTGCGCGGCAGGCGTGTGGTGCTGGCCGAAACCGGGGTCGGGAAAGTCAACGCCGCGATTACGACCTTGTTGATGATCGAACATTTCAAACCCCGGGAAATCGTGTTTTCCGGCATTGCGGGCGGCATCGATCCCGCATTGTCGCCCGGCGACCTGGTGATCGGGACGCAAATCGCCTACCACGATTTCGGTCAGATCGACGACGCGGGGATGCATTACTGGGCCACGAAAAACCCGTTTACCAGAAAAGAAAACCCGTTGAAATTCCATTGCGATTCGGCATTAGTGAGCAAAGCCTTTTCCGTTTCGCGCAATCTGGACTTCGCGAAAGTAGAGCGGAATAACGGCAGCTTCGCTCCTGCCGTCAAAAAGGGCATCATCGTGACCGGAGATGTATTTGTGTCCTCGGAAAAAACCACCCGCCGCTTGCTGAACGATCTGCATGCCGCCGCCACGGAAATGGAAGGCGCGGCGATAGCCCAGACCTGCTACCAGCAAAATACGCCCTTCCTGATCATCCGCAGCCTGAGCGACAAAGCCGACGGCGGTGCGATCCGCGACATGGACAAGTTCCTCAACGTGGCGGCGCACAATGCAGCCACGCTGGTAATGGCCGTGGTGGGCGAAAAGTAGGCTATGCGCGTTTCACCTGATAAGTATAAACCGAATACGGGAAAATCGCTGCCGCGACCCATTTTGAAACCAGGCTCGCTACCACGATAGGAATGAAAAGAATGTAGTTATCGGCAAGGGCGCAAACCAGGAATATGGATGTAAAAGGCGCGTGAATGCTGCCACTCAGCACAGCCGCCATACCGACGAGCACAAAGTTCACGGGGATTAGTCCCAGGCCGAAGAAATGGTTGAGCACCACACACACGATCAGCCCGAGAAATGCACCGATAAACAAGCTGGGGGCAAAAACACCGCCATCGCCGCCGGCACCGAGCGTTACGGAAGTAGCAACCGGTTTCAACAGCAGCACCGCCAGCAATGGCAGGACGACGGCCAGCGAAGGCGCGCCCGCGTGGCGAAACACGTGCCTGATCCCTTCATACCCTTCTCCGTACAGATTGGGCACGAAGAAAATCAGTGTCGAAATAATCAGCGAACCGCCTATAATGCGGATATAATCATTTTGCAGCGAACCGAAGAATTTCTTGAAAAACAGCACGCATTTGGTAAGATATACCGAATTCAATCCGGCCAGAATGCCCAGCAAAACCATGTAAGGCAACGCTTCCGTGCGCCAGTTGGTTACACTGAAATGGAAGACCTGTTTGTAAAAGAAAAAGCTGGTGACGAAATACGATGTCAGCACGGCCGTTACCACGGCGGCCGTATGCAGCTTGCTTTTTCTCCTTGTAAAAACTTCGAACGCAAAGAGAAAACCCGCAACCGGCGCATTGAAAAGCGCCGTCACGCCGGCCGCCAGGCCCGCGCACACGAGGTCGGTGCGGTATCTGCGCAAGTAACTTACCTTTCTGGACGACAACGCGCCGATGGCGGCCGTCGAAACCACGGTGGACACTTCGATACCCGTCGAGCCCCCGAAAATGACAGTCAGCAAACCATTGAAGTAATGTGAAGGTATTTTATAGGAAGGTAATGTGTGCGCGTTCTTGTTGATGGTGTCGAGCACTTCCTTGATACCTTTGTTGGCCTTGTTGCGAAAAAGGAAGAATCGCAGCAAATGAATGGTAGTGAGCCCGATCAGCGGGATCACGAAAATCAGATAGCGGTTATGCCGCAGGTTTTCGAGGAAAGCCTCTTCGTAATGCTCGGTAATGACTTTAAGGGTGTCGGCCACCAGGGCAGAAAAGACGCCCGTTATCGCAGCTGCCAGGATTACCGCAAATACTCTTTTTAACTTCTTGAACTGGTAAGAATTATAATCCATTATCGTATCTTGAATCGGGAGGCAGATTAATGCCCGCTTAAGTGCAACACTTGTCGGCGCGTTTTTGTTTTCCCCGACCGCCAGGATTTATGACGGCCGCGGAAATTCCCGTTCATTATCCCGCTACTTGATCTACCGGTTCTTATCCATCAGTCGCCGGTTTACCACGTGCTCGATTACCTGTTCGCGGTAATTGCGGCTGATAGGAATGCGGTGCGGCCGGATGAAAATTTCGTTGCCGTCTATCCCTTCGATTTTTCCGATAGAAACAATGAACGACTTGTGTACCCGTATGAAATGGCGGCTATCCAGGTTCTGTTCGAGGTGTTTGAGGTTCAGCAGCGTAATGTATTTGCCTTTGCCCGTATGGATCGTCACATAGTTTTGCAGACCTTCGATATACAGGATCTCGTCGAACAAAATCTTTTCGTATTTGCTTCCGCATTTGATAAAGAAATAGTCTTCGTCGGATTTCGGCGTTGCCGACCTGGTTAATAGCTTGTGGTAATCCCGCGCTTTGCTCGCGGATTTGAAAAAACGCTCGAATGTGACCGGTTTGAGCAGGTAGTCCATCACATCGAGCTGGAAACCTTCGAGCGCGTAGCTGGGATAGGCCGTGGTAATGACTACCATCGGCGGGTTTCGTCCAATTTTCAGGAAATCGATACCGCTCATTTTCGGCATCTGGATATCCAGGAAAATCAGGTCCACCTGTGCAGCGTCCATGAGGTTCATCAGTTCCACCGGATTTTCACAAATACCGGTCAGTTTCAGGAAATCTACCTCCCTGACATAGTCCGCCAACCCTTCCCGCGCCAGCGGCTCATCGTCGATTATCGCACAATTGATCATCTAGCCAATTTGATTTAAAGACATTTGCGGCATTTCCACCATTTCCGTTTTTTCGAGTTCGGCTTCAAAATGGACTGAAAACCGGTCGGCGTCGTGACGGATATCCAGTACATACCTGCCGGGATAGATCAGGTCCAACCGTCGCCGCACATTCCGGAGACCGATGCCGCCATAGCGGACGGCTTCCGTTTTTTGCTCACCGGAAATGCTGTTTTCCAGATCAAAAATCAGACTATTATCGTCCACCCGCAGATCGCCGCTAACCCAGTTAGGCCGGTCATGATGCCTGGAAACGTGCTTGAATGCATTTTCCATGAAGGTCATCAGGATAAACGGCGCAATGCCGAGCTCTTGTCGCGGCTCCGCTTCCACTTTGAATTTTACTTCAAGATCGTCGTTCTGACGGAGCTTTTCCAGCTCGATGAAGTTTTCGAGATAAGCGATTTCCTTGCTCAGCGGAATCTGATGGTCGTTGCACTCGTAGAGCTGGTGCCTAAGCAGTTCCGAAAACTTCGCCAGCGACGCCGAGGCCATATCGGGATTTTTATGGATCAGGAAAAAAATCGAATTGATGCTGTTGAAGAGGAAATGGGGGTTAAACTGGTATTTCAAAAAATTCAGTTCGGTTTCCAGCTTTTCCCTTTCCAGCGCCTGTTGCCTGCGACGGGTTTCAAGCCAGTTTTTGGCAAGTTTAATGCTCATCGCAAAGGTTGTAGCCGCCACCGTGGAAGACAAGGGCCCACCGAGCATCATATGAAAAAAATCATAATTCCCCCGCCCGAAAAACGCTTCCAATGTCTTACCCGCCGCCCACGCCCCCCAGGTAGTAACCCGGCACGATCATCGCGGCGGTAACCAGGATGGTCAGGCATAAATAGACAAGGAACTGCGCATATTTACCTTTTTCGAGATAGCGCGGAATAAGAAAGTACAGGTTAAAATAAACCGCCAGGGCCTGCAAGATGACGTAAAAGAAGAACTTGATTATGGAAGTCGTGAAAAGCGCCTCTACGACTTTGAGCGGGTTACCCAGCGCGACCACCCACCATATATAATGATAAACGATCCAGAAAGGGATGTGGTAAAGTTTATACCTGAAAAACCAATGCGCCCGCCGGGGCGATGTAGCGAAGTCCGGATCGGATTGGAATGGATTGGTCATACAGGAGTAGCGAGGCGATATTACGCTACAATTTACGGCAATAAGCACGAAATAGCATCCAACCGGACGAACGGCCCTTAATATTTGATGAACGACACCGCCTGTTACATAAAAAGACCCGGCAGAGCGCCCGCCAGGTCTTCGTTCAGTACTTTTCCGCCTGTCAGGCCAGTGTAACGCCGCACGGGCATGCCGATCCGCGTTTAGAGCCGTTGGCGTATTCCAGTTTCAGCTTTTTACCTTTTTCGTCCGCCTCTTCCAGCAGCTCGAAAGTACGTCGCTCGCCAAGCATCAGGAGCGACTGGAAAAGAACGCCGGCATATTTACTTTCTTCGCTACCCGGGCCTTTTTCCTTGGCGAGGTCATTGTAGTGTCCGAAAAGATCTTTTCCTTTTCCCATGGTTTTATACTTTGCTTTGAATTTCAGAATCTTGGTTTCCGGCCCGAAAAACCGCGCCGGATTTCCTTTTCGCCAATTTAGAAAAATATTTATAAAAAATCTCAAAAAATGTATGCCAAGTCGGCACGAATGGCTACCCGTGGCCAGGTCGATGGCCTGCCCTTCGCTCCGCCAGTATTTTCCGCATATTACGGAAGGTCTCTATGGGTGCACGGCAGGCGAACATATTAATAACGTGGGCCGGAATGTTTCCTCCGGGATCCACCTGTAACATATATTCGACCCACACACTACCATCCGGCGAGGGCCTAATGATCCACCGGTTCACCGACCGCCCTATCCTTACAACGCCCTTCCGCACCGGCACGATGCCCGGCACGGCTGGCGCATCTACCGTAACAATCCCGCTCCGGTCGTCGTGCGTCACTTTCAGGTGCGTAACAAAATCGCGGTTGTCCAGCGGCCACGGCAGGCTTACCTCTGTGTGGTAATACAGTTCTTTATCGGAAACCGCCTTGACGAGCGTGCAGGATTTCGTGTGGCAAACCCATCTTTCAGCCGCCTTCACATCCATCAACAGCGCAATTACCTCCCCGGTGGTCGCTTCCAGGGCACATTCGGCCTTCATTGCCCTGATCTTTGAACCGGGTATCGTTTTCACATACACTTTAATCCCCTCCCGTGCAGCCGCAGGCCTCCATTCCGCCTGCGCTTTTGCACCTGTAACATGCAGGGATACAATCATTAAAGTGAATATCAAGTGCCTCATAACGGCACAAAATTCCTATTTCGGCGACCATAACCGAAGCCATTTCCCCGCGTGGTGCCGGAAAGCATGTTTCAACTGACGGAATACCTGTTTGAACTGACGAAGGGCGGCTATCTAAGCGTCGGCAATCAATTTAAAACGAGCCCTGTCGCGCAATACGATTGCAAAATGTATAATTCCGTGTTGATGCATTGAAGGCACCTGGTCATCAAAAATAGACCGCCCCGGAGACCTGGTACGCGTTCCTTAGCGGACTGCCTTTATCGACCGGAAACAAATAGGCGAAATCGATCCCGTAGTGCGTCAGAAAGCGGGCACCGGCGCCGGCGGTAAAAATTTTGCGGTCGCCCTTTTCTTTATTTTCGGCCTGATAGCCACAGCGGAGCGCATATCGTTCCTTGTACCAGTATTCGGCCCCCATCGTAATGGTGATCTCCCGCATTTCCTCCCTAAACCCGCCCGGTGCATCCGAAAATGATTGGAGGACGCCTTCGAAATAAGGTTTTTGATTGGCATTCCGTCCCGGAACCGGCGTCGGGACCAGCAGCTTGCCCGCATCGGCTGCTACATTGAGTTTATGGTGCCCCTCTACCGTATACGAAAGTCCGCCACCGACGCGCAATGTTGTAGGCAGGAAATACGAACCACCCGAGCCATAATCCACCTTGGGACCGATATTGGTCAAAGTAGCGGCAGCCGTCCACACCAGATGATCGATTCGTTCGGGATCATGGGGCTGACTTTTGTAATATGCGCCGATATCTCCGGCGACCATATGTGCGGTTTCAAGGATATTACCTCCGATTACCGCCGTCCGGCCCACGTTAGAGGAAATGTATTTCAAGGTTGCGCCCATCGAAAAGTGCCGCCCGAGTTGCCTCGAATAAGCCCCGCTGATGATGATGTCATTGCCGGGTGCCGGCGTCGGGATATTATCGTTTTCCGATTTGTTGAAATAATGTACGGACGCTCCGACAACCTGTCTGTTTCCCAGCTTCTTGTAACCGGACAGGAACCCTGTCCAGGTGCTATTTTTAACGGAGGGCAACCAGCGCGCGTAGGTCGCAGAAACCCCTAAGTCGCGATCCGCGTCGGCAAGCTTGCCGGGGTTCCAGTAAATTGCATTGGCATCGGCACTGGTTGCAGCGCCTGTAAATCCCATCCCGGCTGCCCGGGCATCAGGGGCGAGGGAAAGAGAGGAAACCGCGGGTTGGGGGGATTCGCCACGCAGTTTGGGCACAAACTGACATTGTGCTGCCTATAAGGCATGCGGATGCGAGCCAGATGACTTTCATAGGGGCTTGATTTACGTTAAAACAGGACACGAACGGTTACAAAAGCAAACGACAGAGGCTATCGTATTATTTTAACACAGTGCTGTTGCCGAACCCGCAGTCGGAAGAATTATTTATCGATATTTTAAAGATCAAAAATTTGGTATTTAAAATATCTTCACTATTTTTACGAATGAAATTTTTATCGCGAAAATTTTATTACACTTCATCAACATGAAAGCTATTCACTTCAACAACAACGATTTGAGTACGATCAGGAACATCCGGGAGCATTTATACGAATACCTCCTGGTTTTTTCCTGTGATCCGGTGACGGAAGCTGCCATCGGAAGCATTAAACAGTATTTTCAAAAGGCCTATGGCTGCGAGCAGGCTGCCAATCTTCGTCCGCATCTGACGCTGTTCAATTGCATTATCCACGAATACAAGCTCGACCGGGTGGTCCAGGGTTTCGAAAAAGTGGCGAGGCACATTGCGCCGTTCCGTATTGGGCTGGATGGAATCAACAAGTACGAAAGCGGCACGTTCTACGTGGACCTTGAAGAAGGCTCGTCCGGCGAGATTAATAGTCTGGTCAAAAATCTCAAAAGGGAAACCTTCGATCATCTTTCCAAATGGGCATCCGGCGAATTCCGGTTCTGCACCGATCCGCACGTAACCATAGCCCGTCGCATGACGCCCGCACAAATAAACAGCGCCTCACGCGAATGGACGTACAAGAAATTCCGGTCTTCCTTTCGGGTTACAGAGATGATTTTATTGAAGCGATCCCTCGTCAGTGGTTCAAAATGCCGGGAAATCGCGCGTATGCCGCTCCTCGGTTTGCCTGGGCAGACGTTTGTGCAGGGGAGTTTGTTTTAGTGAATTGATAAAATTTATAGTCCGGCCTCTGGTAGCAAGCGGCGGGTTTCGTAATTTGAGGTGTCCTAAACACCTTTTTATGAAACCAAAACTCCTTCTTTGCTCGACGATCGGACTGGTGCTCTGCGGCCTTACGGCCTTCTCGCAGTCGTTCAACAACTTCCCGGTTACCACCCAGAAACCGCCGTTACATGGCAAACATTGGATGGGCATTACCGGCAAGCCACTGGCGGCGACCGCCGGGGCAATAATTTTCAGTAAGGGCGGCAATGCCGTCGATGCTTCCTGTGCCATGCTGGCCGCTACCTGCACCATGTGGGACGTGCTGAGCTGGGGCGGCGAAACGCAGGCGTTGATCTACAATCCCAAAACCAAAAAAGTGATTGCGATCAATGCAATGGGCGTCGCGCCAACAGGCGCAACTCCCGATTTTTTTAAGAGTAAAGGCATGAAATACCCGCCGGAATACGGTCCGCTGGCAGCTACTACGCCCGGTACGCCGGGCGGGTTGATGACCATGCTGGCCGAATTTGGTACGATGAGCCTGAAAGAGGTGCTCGCACCGGCCATGCAAATGGCTGAGGGCTACCCTATCGAAGCGCAAACGGCCAATTCCATTGAAAAAGGCAAGGATGAAATCAAGAAATGGCCCTATTCCACAAGGGTTTTCCTGCCGCACCTGGGGCAAAAACGAGAGGCACCGGACGCGGGCGAGATATTCGTCCAAAAAAGACCTGCACGCGACGTTGCAAAAGCTGGTTGATGCCGAGCAGCAAGCCCTGAAAAATGGCAAGAGCCGCAAGGAAGCCATTTACGCGGCTTACGACCGCTTCTACAAAGGCGATATCGCAAAAGAGATCGCGAGGGGTTGCCGGGAGCAGGGCGGGCTCATTACCGAACAGGATATGGCTAACTGGAAGGTCAGGATCGAGGAACCGTTAATGACTAACTACAAAGGGATCGAAGTGTATAAAATGCAACAATGGACGCAGGGCCCGGTAATGCTGCAAGCGCTCAATATGCTGGAAAACTTCGATTTGAAAAGCATGGGGTATAATTCTGCCCGTTATGTACATACGTTGTACCAGGTCATGAACCTGGCATTCGCCGATCGCGACTTTTATTATGGCGATCCGGCATTCGCCCCCGAGGAGCCTATGAAAGGCCTCCTTTCGAAGGAATACGCGAAAGAAAGGATCAAGCTGATCAACTGGGAGCGGAACGATGCGAAGGCGTTACCGGGTGACCCTTATCCCTTCGAAGGTAAAAAGAACCCGTTCACCGAGCAGATCAAAACTTGGGGCAGCTCGCAGGCTTCCCTGAACCGCAACGCGAACGGTTTGGACGAGAAGTTTATGGAGGAGTTTACCGCTGGAACGACTTCCGTTGAAGCGGCCGACGAAGAAGGCTGGGTAGTGAGTATCACGCCAAGCGGAGGCTGGGTGCCCGCCTGCATTGCCGGCAATACCGGGGTAGGCCTGAGCCAACGCATGCAGTCGTTCGTACTCGACGCACGCGAGAACCCGTTCAATGTGGTAGCGCCAGGCAAACGTCCCCGTGTTACGCTAACGCCGAGCCTCGCCCTGAAAGATGGCAAACCTTTCCTTTCTTTCGCGAAACAGGCCGGCGACGAACAGGATCAGTTACTCCTTCAATTTTTCCTCAACGTGGTCGAATTCGGAATGACCGTACAGGAAGCGACGGAAGCGCCTAGTTTCAAAACATTGCAGATGTACGCCAGTTTCGGGCAACATGAAAAAGATCCGGGAGGGCTGATACTCAACGAATCCATGCCCGACTGGACCCGGAAGGACCTTTCGCGGATGGGATATAAACTCAGCTACCAGCCACGCACCAGCGGCCCCATTAACGCGATTTACTTCGATTGGCAGCATGGCAGCTTCTGGGGAGGATCGAGCAACCACGGAGAAGATTATGGCTTTGGATGGTAATGGGTTTGCCGTCGGCTGTTTCCGGTGCGCTATTGTGAGCGATCGATAATACGGATCATTCCGAATGCCTCGCTGAACCCTGTTTGCTGGTAAAACGACGCCAGTCCTTCACCGGTAAACAGGCCCACCAGCGCGCCATCGGGGGCATTGGTATCCAGCCAGCGCTTGATTTCGCGCATAATCGCCGAGCCGACCCGCCTGCGCTGCCATTCGCGACCCACCATCACATCTTTGATGTAGAAAAAACTGAGCCCGTCGCCCAGCACAAGTGCGCAACCGATCGCCTCGCCCGTTTCCACATTTTCGGCGACGGCGGTAAATAGCGTTGCATTCAGCTTTTTTTGCAGGATTTCGTCCGGTTGTGTATTGGTCCATCCCACCGATCCTGCAAGCTTCCTGTATTCAGCGACGGCGAGCGTACGCCCGACGACCCTCACCGGCAGCGGTTCCGATTTGAGGGCGCCAGCCGCCTGAGCGGGCGCCGCGAATGTGATGTAGTTTCCGTCAAGATCGTTTACAACATATTCTTCAAATCCCCACGGCTGCCTTTCCAGGCCGGTTATAATACGCGCTTTCCGGCTCTGATGTATCTCATAAAGCGCACGGATATTCCTGACCCTTAGCCAGACACATTGCCCTCCTATACGATCGGCCGCTGTTGTATCCTGCGAAAACTGGACAAATGCCCCATGCCAGCTGACACCGCCGTGATTAGATGGCGTACCCCAGGTCCAATGACCCGGAAAGCCAAGCACTTCGTGCCAATACCTGACGGTCTCGACGACATCCCGTACCAATATCACCGGTTCGGCATGGACAATGAAAGGTTCATGCAAATCGTCAGTGGTTTCCATGACTGCTATTTAAGTTCCGTTATAGTTCCAGGTATAACCGCGCCTTTCTGCCCACGCACGGGGACGTGCCCACGGTTTTTCAGCCGGCAAATCGGGGTTAGCCCCTTTTCGGAGCAGAAATTGCACCATTTCCGTTTTTCCGGCCTTTGCCGCCCAACCCAGCGGTGTGGTACAATGCTGCTCGTCGATGGCATCGATATCTGCTCCGTTTTCAAGGAAAATTTCTGCATTAAATACATCTCCGCGTTCGGCGAAGCGATGCAAAGGTGTGATTCCTAGCCAGTTCTTGAAATTGGGGTCCATTCACCGTTCGAAAAGGAATTGGGTAAGCTGCCGGCTTTTGACCGCATCCTGCGGGCCGCGGCCCTGCACGCCCACCGCAATCCGTTGTGCCAGGTCGGGCTGATAGCGGAGCATTAGCCTCACAAAATCCTCGTGGCCCTGCCCCGCTGCCGATTCCAGCGCAGAAGCATCGTCGGCAAGCGCGGGATTTGCCTTCAAAACGGCGGCGGCGGTCTGAATATCTCCATAATAGGCCAGCAGATCCATAGACCTGGCCGCACCGTACGAGCACAGCATATTGATCATAACCTTGTCGCCACGTTCCAGGGCGACCGTCAGCGTGTCCGCAGAGCTTTCTACCGGCACATTCGGATAGGTACCGTGTTCGAGCAGCAGTTTTACGATTTCGATATGGTTGTAAACCACCGCCGAATGCAATGCATGCCCCATCGGAGCAATGCCTTCTTCCGGCAGATTGGGATCGGCCCCTCTTTCAAGCAGCAGTTTCACAATTGGCATTCGCCCGGCCATAGCCGCGTTTTTCAGCGGAGTGCCCGAGCCTGCATAGTATGTGATATATTCCGAGGGCCTATTCGCCAGCGATGGGTCGAGGTCCAGCAACGTCCTTACACGTGCTTCGTCGCCTTTCAGGGCGGCCATGCAAATGTCCACATAAGCCCCCTTACTCAACAGGTGCAGATAAATATCGTTCGGCTTCCATTTCCAATCTTCCGGCACGTCGCGCCAGCCGCGGTACGAATAATCGCCATTGGTAAGTTGAATGGGACGTGCGCCGTCGGGCCTTTTTGCATTGATATCGGCCCCACACGCCAGCAGCGCATCGATCATTTCCGGCTGGCGCGTCATCGTAGCCCAATGAATAGGCTGGTTACCCCCGTCGTCGGCAGCATGTACGTACTCGTCGCCGCTGTTCAGCAATGTGTTAAACGTCGTAAAATCGTGGCTACGAATGGCCGCAGCGATCTGCTTTCCGGCTTCCGAGCCCTTATGACGGTTCAACGCCCGTTCAAGGAGCTCCTCCATGGCAGCGAAACCCCGGTCACGCGCCATTTGAATGAGCGGATCGCCCGTCCCGGAGTCAACCGGGCTTGCGCCGTGTTGTAAAAGGTAACCGGCCACATCCACACGGTTTTCAGCCACCGCAAACGACATAGGCGTACGGTAATCATAACTGCTGCGCACGAGCGAAGCGTCTCTTGCTAGAAGTTTTTTCACCTCTTCCAGATCGCCGTCGCGGGCGGCGCAGAACATCTGCCATACATCGGTACCGAGGCCCGTCGACCAGAACAACGGTTCTTTCTTTTGGAGTGCGGCTGGCTGTGTCATCTTTGAAATGGCGCGTTCGGACGTATTTTTGTTTTAAAGCGATGTTTAGTTAGCTATTTTTTGTATTAAATAAAAGAAATGGATCCGATTGAAATTCAAAAAGTTAACGCCGACGACGTGATGGATATCCGTCACTCCGTGCTCTGGCCGGACAAGCCCCGGGAATTTGTAAAGGTACCCGAAGATGAAAATGGCATTCATCTCGGCTTATATTTCGATAGCATACTCGTTTCGGTGATTTCGCTCTTTGCCGACGGGCGGAATATCCGGTTCCGCAAGTTTGCGACTTTACCTGAGAAGCAAGGGAAAGGATTGGGTTCCAGGCTCCTTCTGCATGCCATCGCACATGCGCAGGCAGAGGGATACACCCGCATGTGGTGCGACGCCCGGACCGACGCGCTGGGATTTTACGAACGGTTCGGCTTCAAAAAGTTCTCGGAGCCGTTTTTTAAGGAACAAATCGAGTACTACAAAATCGAGCGGATGCTCTGATCAGCCTAATGTCGCGTTCTTTTTACCAATGAACCGGGCATAGGCGGCACCTGCGACGAGCAGCGACTTTTCGGCAGCCGCCGGCATTTGTGCCAGAGGAGTGATTTCGATATTAACCGAATCCTTTTTCTCGGTACGCCTCCACGCGCCTACGATCTTCCCTTTTACCATCACCACCGGCTTGAATATGCCATTTCCCGAGTCGGGGTTCCGGGCAACCGCGGCGTCCATTGCGACGCTACGATCGGCGTAGCCGACGGTCAGTTCGTCGTAGGGTGGAAGCAGCATAGCCCTCGACGGCATTTTGGGTACCTCTCCGAAACCGGCAAAAATGTATTCGCGGCCCCCGACTTTGGCCGTCTCGAACTCGCCCCGCACGGCTTCGAAACCCAGCCGGGCATCCGCAACCGGCAAACCGGTCCACCACACAAAGTCCTGGATCGTGGCTGGCCCGTGACTTGTAAAATAACGTTTCGCCAATGCGGCCAGCCCTTGTTCCCGTGGCAAAGCGGGCGCTGAGGGCACTTTTTTGTCGAACAATGCATAGGTGAACTTTTTCCCGCGGCGTGCACCGTTACAAATTACCTTATCCAGTTCGGCCTGGAACACGATGTGGGTAGCGCGCAGGTTGTCGGTCTCAATACCAGCCTTGTTCACTTCGGCAATGATCTCCTCGCGCGTAAGCTCCTGCCCGTCGGCCAGCAATCTGCCTATCAGGTCGTTTGTCATGTTGAATACCGACCTGTCGAGTTTCAATTGCCGGTACATGGTTCCCGCGAGCTTCACAATGTGCGGCGCGGTAAGTTCCATCATCCACCGAATATCCCCGGTAGCCACGAAATGCCATGTGGGTCGCATCACGTGCGTCCGGATAATGCCCCCGGCATCGATGGCCTCCTCTACCGAGTCGTCCGTCGCCTTTTTCAGTCTTAAACCCAGCGCCCATTTGGCCATTGCGAAATCCTGGGCCTGAACAGCGCCCATCCAGGCTACCAGCCCGGCGGGGTCGGTGAAACGGGTATCGAGAACTTGCTGGTTGGCAAGGCGCACGGCGGCGATATCGGATAATGTCATGGGCCGGATAATCGGGAGAAACAAATATTGTTAGTCGCTAAAATGACGATTTATATACAAAAAAAGAAAACCCCGCCGGCGTAAAGCTCAACGGGGACTGTACTTGCAGTTCTTCTATTCGCGGACAAAGACGGTCCGCCCATTGCCTTTCCGGTTATTTCAAAACGGCTGTTTGCCTCAAACCGGCAGCTTGCAGGTACGCCATCGCAGCCACCCACACCCCCACCGCGCCGATGGCCCCATATCCCAAAAGCGATATCGGCAATGGCTGGAAAAGAACGATCGCCGCGCTGCAAACCACCCAAAGCGAGTCCAGCACGATTACCAGCCTCACCGCACGGGCATTCACAGGATTCCCCCTGGCGACCGAAAATACCAGCGCGGCAAATGCAATCAGGAAAACACCGACCCCGATAAACGGCTTGGTAGCCGTGGTTTCAAACAATCCCGCTACGAACTCCGGAAAAGCGGCGAGCCCCAAACCTGTTGCACCTGAACTGATTGCATTGATAAGCATTACATTTTTGAGCGTTTTCATATTTCGATTGTTTAGTTGTTTGGATACGACAAAGGTATGGCCGTCACTCCGCCACAGGCTTACCAGTACACGCCAACGGCTTATCATTTCATGACACCGCACGATAAACTCAAAAAAGAAACCCCGAAGGCGACGGACCTCCGGGGTGCGAAAAAAATGGTCTGGTACAATTTCAAATGCTTGTGGCAAGTCGCATTTCTGTCAATATCTTCCTGAAACCGACTTTTTCGTAAGCAGTTACCGCGGAGGCGTTGTCTGAATACACTTGCAGCCGGACCTCGTCCAAGCCTTTTTTGCGTGCCCATACCACCAGTTCGTCGATGATGAGCTTATTGATCCCCCGCCCCCGCATATCGGGTTCGGTGTACATGAAACCCAAAAACGCATATCGTTGAAAGCGATTGTAAGATTTTCCTTCCAAAATACGCGCATGCCCGCTCGCCACCAGCCTGTCGCCCAGCACCGCCACCAACACTTCCGCGTCGTCGCTGCGGATCATTTTTTCGAGGTCATAGTAATGAAACGTGTGCTCCACAAGCGTATCGTCGAAAGGCCGCTCATTGGCAATGAGATTTTGTTCAAATGCAAGAAGTGTCGGCAGTTCGTCAAGCCGCGCTTGCCGGATCTGGATGTTTTCCATGAGAATGTCGATGTGGTACTGCCACAAATCTATCATTTCAGGCGAGGATTTCCGCAACCCGGTCTGCCGATTCCTTGCCCGCATATACAGGCAAGGCAATGGTATGGATGCGGAGGCCGGCGTCATTCAATTCCGCATCGAGGTGGCCGGCAAAGCGCATGTTGAACGCCATTAAAGCCTGTTCCCAAACCGGTAACGGCTGCGAATGGCACCAGATGTTGATCACCCGGGAATGCGCGTAGAGCAGCAGGTTCGGCAATAGCTGATGCAGGTAGAGGATGCCGCTTGCGTGGCTGGTTTTAAGTTTCCTGTCCAGTGCCCAGACATCATAATCGTCCAGCCGCTGCGACCAGCCGGTTTCGGTATAATTTATTAGCATATCCACTTCGAAGCCCTCGTTGATCTTTTCGCAGGCCGAAATAATGCTTCCGGTATCCGCGTCGTCGACGACCCGGTAATGCACAAGCACCCGGTAGTTTTGTACGATATCCCGCACGAGTGTTTCCAAAGCGGCTTCCCTTGTTCCTATCAGGATCAGATGTCGTTTGCCGGACGCAAGCGTTTTGGCGAAGGCCCGCCCCCAGGGCGTATCGCCCCCCCCGAACTACGGAAAAATTCATGGCTTCCATGTTTTTGGCAAAAAAATCGGACAATACAAAGGTTAAATGCCCTTAGAGTTGTCATCAAAATACACCTGCAAAGAAAACGGGACCGCTCATGAGAGGAAATACTGATTTATCATTACAGAAATCGTCGGCGAACCCGGTGAGGATCGCGCCCGACTATATGCCGCTGCTGAACAGATATTACGATTTCGACGGCGTCGAACCAGGTCGGCTGGACAAGCAGCTTGCGCTTATCCGGACCGTAGCACAATTCAGCAGCAGCGGTATGACCGTGTACGACCTGCAAAAACAGACGCACGTTTACGTTTCGAGGAATTTTTATCAACTCTACGGATACGATTTCAGTGAAGCCGGATCCTGCATTCCGAATGAGGTCTTTGACCAGAAAATCCATCCTGACGATCGTCATGCGCTGGCACGCAGCGGATACGATGCCATGAAATACGTAATGGCACAGCCCGCCCACCTTCGCAAGCAGTTCAAGATGCTCACAGAATACCGGATAATCACCAGCGATGGGGCCGCTATCCGCGTTACGGAGCAGCATCAGGTGCTTGAATTGGACGCATCCGGGAATATCTGGCTTTCGCTGGGAGTGATCGACATTTCGCCCGATCAGACGGCCGCGGGGACCAAATGCCAGATCGTCAACCTCGATACCGGCGAACTTATCCAACTGGAAAATAACCGCATAGCAGACAACGCAAGGCTGACCGCCCGCGAAAGAGAAATCCTTGGCATGATCGGTAAAGGGAAACTGAGTAAAGAAATCTCCGCATTACTGGACATCAGTGTCCATACTGTCAACACTCACCGGCAGCGGATATTGGAAAAACTCCGGGCCGACAACTCGATCGAAGCATTACAAAGCGCGAAGATGATCGGATTATTAGCCTGAAAATCATTGAAACGAGTCTTAGGATAATTGAAACTACATTTGTGAGATAATTCGACAAATCAATTCAACAAATTGGTACACTTTTAATGCTAACCGGGGTTACAAACGATTACTATTCAAAAGTTTAACCTGGTAGCTATGGAAAGTGCAACACAGAAACAGGCCGTTATCACACTGAACGGCGAAAGCTTTAAGCACTACCTGATCGAACGTTATGGCAATGCTGTCGAAAATTCCAATTGGCAAAGGTTCAAAAATGCTTCGCAGGAGCTGATCTCCGCCGAAACGTGGATACAACTGTATAACCGGGCCAAGGAAGACCTGGCTCAGAAAGGCGGCTCGTTGATCGGCTATGAGCTGGTCGATAATATTCTGCTAAGCCACGACGGCATCGGTTCTCACTGGCCGATGAACTGGATGTGGGTGATCCGTTTCGGGCACGATTAATTCTGCAAAACCGGTGTTTTTTAGGGCTGTCGTTTTTGTTCTATTTTTCCGCCATGGCTCACCCGAACTTTGAAAGAAAAAGCTATGACGACAATTAACCTGTTCCTGCTCGTAACGGCGCTTGCCAGCGGTCTTATCGCCGGATTGTTTTACAGCTATTCCTGCTCGGTGAACCCCGGCCTGGCCGGCATTCCGGATGCGGGTTACCTGACTTCCGTGCAATCCATCAACCGCGCTATTCTCAATCCCGTATTTTTTTTCAGCTTTACAGGCACGCTGTTGCTTTTACCTGTGAGCACTTATCAGCATTTCGGAACCGGACGCTTTTACTGGCTGCTCGGCGCCACGATCCTGTATGCGACCGGGACTTTCGGCGTGACGATGTTCGGGAATGTGCCTTTAAATAACGCACTGGACAAGATTAATCTCGCAAATGCCACTGCCCAGGAACTAGCCGGGCACCGTTTGCGGTTTGAGATTCCGTGGAACAGGCTGCACACGATCCGCACCTGTGCCTCGGTGGCTTCGTTTGTGCTGGTGCTCCTGGCCTGCCTGGCCACAACCGACAAACACTGATCAGCAAACATGTCCATACGTCCGTACGAACCTGCCGACTATGCCGGTTGCATACGTGCATTCGAGAGCAACCAACCTGCTTTTTTCGCCGACCATGAAAAGGAGGAATTTGAAACATTGCTGGAAGAAATAGCCGCGCCGGGCGGATCGACCGTCTACTACTATGTTGTAGAACATGAGGGAGTCATAGCAGCATGCGCGGGCTTTTGTATGCAACCCGACAAAGCGTCGGCCGGGCTCGTGTGGGGAATGGTTGCACGCGATTTTCACCGCCAGGGCATTGGCAAACAGCTTTTGACCTACCGTTTGAATAAAATCCGGGAGCTTCTGCCGGGCGTGCCCGTGATCCTCGACACAACGCAGCTCAGCTATCCTTTTTTCGAAAAATCAGGCTTCCGGGTTACCCGGATCACCAGGGATTATTATGCACCGGGCCTGGATCGCTATGATATGATCCTGGAACCGGCTGGCATATCCGCACCGGCCTGACCGGCACAACCGGTGCGGATATGCTCAATTTTCACTCGACCCGGCCCTTTTCGTCGTCCGAAGCGGTATTAGCGTGTCTGCGCTTGCGGACAAAGGATTCCTTTCCAAACTTATAGCTGAATGCAATGCCGATGCGTCGGGTGTCCGTCGTATTGATCTGATAATAATCGGATTGCCGGATACCGAAGGATTTGTTATGATAGACCCATGAATGGAACAAATCTTCAAAATTCATTGCAATGGCGCCTTTCCCTTTCCAGATTTTCTTCTGTATCCCGCCGTTGACCCGGAACATCCCCGAAGTCTGAGCCTGGCCGTTTACATCCCGGCTCGCATAGTAGCCCCCCCAGTTCGGCATTCCAGCCGTTGCCCAGATTGAAATAATTGCTGATTTCCAGCCGAGCAACGTTGGTAGCATAGTTCAGCGATTCGGTATAAGCGATTCCCTTCATAATGATGCGCGACAGCCGAAGCGTTGTATTACTGTACCACCAGTTCGTTAGCTGTCCCGAAACGGTTGTATTTAACAATAGCATATACCCTCGCGCAATATTATCGGGGCGACTGATGAAGGTATCGCCCCGTGCCTCGATCGTCGTGAAAATACTGTTAGTGAACCGGTTGTAGCTCAAACCCATATTAAGGAAGTTCTTGTGCTGGTATTTCAGCTCCACACGGTTCTGGTACTGCGGTATCAGGTTCGGGTTTCCCGCACTGTATGTATATTGGTCTTTGTAGAGAACGAAAGGGTTGAGCATCTGGTAGTTCGGGCGGCTGATCCTCCTCACGACCATGAGTACGAATGCATTCCGGTTATCGGGTTTATAATTCAGGAAGATACTGGGGAAAAGCCGGGTGTAATTCCTGGTGAAACGCGTTGCCGCAACCGAGTCATTCCCCAACTGGTTTCCTCTGGCAACTGTATTTTCCAGCCGGAGTCCCGCCTGTATCCCGAAGTGCGCCCATCTTTTTTCGCCGCTTGCGTAAGCCGCATGAATGTGCTCGCGGTATTGAAAATGGTTTGACCGGCGGTTATCGATTACCTCATTGCCACCTTCCCTATTGAAATGATTGAACACAAAGTCATTATCCACGTAGCTCGACTTGAAGCCTGCCTCCATACGTGCCTTGTTTTCGAACGGGTGCGTATAATCGGCTTTCAGGGTATAAATGTTGATATCGGAAGGTGTACGATAGCGGAAGCGCTCCCGGCCCGTCAGTGTCCCGTCGGCATCGAACAGCCGGTTTTCCAATTCCTGATCACCACGGGTATCATATTTCAGATAATTGGCATCCACAGCCAGCTCCCGGCCCCTGTCGTCGAACTTATGTAATACATTGAAATTCAAACCTGTATTATGGCGAACATCTTTTGCGCCGGTATTGCCGTTCCCGCTGCCCGTCGGTTGGCCCGGCGCATCCAGCTGCGTACTCTCGTAGGTAAAATCGCCGGTCCGCGAGGAGCCATTGAGATTGATGATCGTACCTAAAACCGTTTTAGAAGTCACGGCCCAATCCATGCCCCAATTCACATTACAGCCGTTCGTCGTATTCTTCTGGTCGTTTTGCAGATTCACGCGGGATTTCAGTCCGCCGGTTGCATTGTAATATCTCCGGCTGAAATCGTCTGCCGCATAATTTTTTTCCCGGTTATAACCGAGGTTCGCGAATACATTCAGCTTTCCCAGGTTATAGTTCAGATTAACGGCGTCATTGTTTCTTCCATAACGCCCCTGGCTACCGCCCAGCGCCACGCTGCCTGTCAGGCCACTGATACGCGTTTTTTTCAAACGGATGTCGATCACCGCGTTACCGGCGGCGTCGTAGCGCGCCGGCGGATTGTCCATCAGCTCGATTTTATCGAGCACGCCGCCTGGCAGCGATTTCAGGTAGGCGGCCAGATCGCTTCCCGACATATAAGTGCTCCGGCCATCGATGAGCACCATTACGCCACTTTTCCCATTCAGACTGATCTCGCCATTTGCGTTGACAGTCACGCCCGGCGTTTTGCCCAGCACATCGAAGGTGTTGCCCGTGGCACTGCCGATCATTGCATCCACATGCACGATAGTCCGGTCTATTTCCTGTTCGATCACCGGTTTCCTTGCTTTCACGGTTACCTCGTTCAGCTCGATACTCTTTGCCGGCAGCAGGATTATCGCCGGTAACGCAATCACCGGGTGCGCCGCGTCGACCGTCAATGGCATACTCACAAAATCCTTCTGCCCCATCGCCGAGATTGCCAGCAGGTAGGTATTATTTTCGAGGTTAGCGAAGCGGAAATTGCCATTGCCGTCGGTCAGTTTACCCGCGACGAGCGTAGAATCGGCGGATTTGAGCAAACGAATGGTGGCACCTGGCAGAACTTCGCCGCCGGAATCTTTAACGGTACCGGAAATAGCATTGCCGGTTTGGCCAAATGCCCTGGCGGTTATCAGGAAGTAAGTCAGGATAGCGAAAAACGTTTTCATGGCCGGGATATTTACATCGGTTGAGTGATGAGGCAAATATTACCCCGCCATGTAGCCCCCTGAAATAAATGTGTTGTAACTTCCCCGAACGATGACGGAAAGCGCCTGGCGGCTGACGAACCATTTCGACCTGCGCCACCTGTTTTCTGTCATGGAACCTGGCCTGTTTGCCCCCCACAATGCCGAACTTATAAGCTGAACAGGCATATTTGCAGCATGGACAAGCCGCGGTCGTCAAAACCGGATAATGCATGAGCATCAAAATCAGCGATAAAAACAGGGAAGCTACCAAGACCGGCATTTATACGGTGCTCACCGCCGCTACCGCCGTGCCGGTCTATTTTGGGATAGACACCTATCTGAACACCATCGGCGCTCAACATGACGAAGCGTTGGCGGTCGCGGGGACGATCGTCTTTTTCGGCTGCGTTTACATTGGCAGGCACCTTTCGACGATCTGGTCGGCGCGGCAGCGCGAAATCCCTAAAAATGTGCTCAATGGCCTGGCGGGAGCCATCGCGGTCTGTTTTGTATGGCTTTTTATCCATGCCGATTTTCAGTTCCGCACCTTTCCGGGCATTAACCTGCTCTTGTACTGGATGCCTTTTGTGACAATCGGGCTTTGTACCGGGGCGCTTATCAAACTGTTCAGAATGAGTACCCAAAAAGAGCTGGAAGCTGCCAGGACCCAGGCCGCACACAGCCAGAGCGAGCTATTTCTGCTGCAATCCCAATTGAGCCCGCATTTTTTGTTCAATACATTAAATAACCTTTACGGCCTGTCGATTAGCCAGCACGAAAAAATCCCGCCGCTGATATTGAAGCTGTCGGATCTGCTGAGGTATTCCGTTTATGAGGCAAGCGAAACCTATGTACCGCTCCGCGACGAGTTGACCTACATTCGCAACTATATCGACTTCGAGCAACTCCGGATGGGCGACCGGCTCGAACTGCAAACCGACATCGAACAAGTCGGCGGGCCCGATATCCGCATTGCGCCGATGCTTCTTATCGTGTTTATTGAAAATGCGTTCAAGCACTCCCGAAATACGATCGATTCAAAAGTCTTTATTGAAATGCGCCTGAAAATATGGGGTAATTCGATTCTTTTTTACCTTAGAAATTCACACAACCGCTCCGCACAAAATGACCAGCACGTTGAAAAACACAGCGGTTTCGGCCTGGCGAACGTCAGAAAACGGCTGCAACTGCTTTACCCTGGCCAGCACTACCTCGTTATTGACAACGAGGAAAATACCTACACCGTAAATTTGCGCCTGAACCTTCGATGATATGACCCGGATAGAATGCCTGATTGTGGACGACGAGCCCATTGCGCGTGACATTATACGCACCTATTGCGGGCACCTGCCCTACTTGAACGTGGCGGGTACCTGCGGAACCGCGCTCGAAGCCCGAACGGTGTTAATGCAGCAAAAAATCCATATTTTGTTTCTGGATATTAATATGCCGGTCATGGATGGCATTTCGTTTCTCAAAACACTCAAAACGCCACCGCAGGTTATCTTTACGACCGCTTACAAAGAGTTCGCCGTCGACGCCTTCGACCTCTCGGCCTGCGATTATCTGCTCAAACCTTTCTCACTCGAACGCTTCGTGGTGGCCGTCGACAAAGCCATGGGAAGCTTGCATTCCTCCGCCCAAATGCAGGAACCGGAAGCCGCAAAGGAAGATGGCTTTTTCTTTTTAAAGGCCGACGGTAAAATATACAAGATCATGCACAACGACCTGCTTTATGCGGAGGCTAATGGAAATTATACCAAAGTAAGGACTACGCAACACACACTGATGCCAGCTATGACTTTCTCGGGTTTCGAGGAACTGGTACCGCGCTCGAAGTTCCTGCGGATCCACCGGTCGTTTATCGTCAACAAATCCAAAATAGACCACATCGAAGGCAATCGCGTTTTCATTGGCAGCACCGAAATACCGATCGGCAGCAACTACCGCGAGCAATTTCTGAAACAAATCGGGCTAAACGGTTGACTTACCACCGCAATGCCCATGAAAAAAGCAGGGTCACCCCTGCTTTCCGATATCGGTTATCCAGTGCCTACTTGTGCGCCGGGATTGCGAAGAACAAACTGAACTGTATGACGCTGTTTTTAAAGTCGGGATTCATCGCCGCATTTTTGTCGAAATCGCCTACCTTCGAGAAGCCGGCAATATATCTCGCGCCGATCCCGAGGCCGAAATTAGCCTGATAACCCAGCCCTACACCACCTGCCAGGTCGAGATTTTTAGCAAAGTTGTCGATCGTCTGATCTGGAATGTCCTCCCCTGTCTTGAACGAAGCCTGCGGTCCGAATTCGAAATAGAAACCGCCTCTGGTACGGAATTTCAGCATTACCGGCACCGACACGTAGGTTGTTTTGAATTCCTGCTTGCCACCGTTTTTGATTTTAGCGCCCTGTGTCGAAAACAACACTTCGGGCTGGATTGAAAACACTTGTCCGATGCCGAAATTCAGGATCCCGCCGAGGTGGAAACCCACGCGGGCGTCGGATTCGATATCGCTTCCGGTGTAGTTGCTGATGTTGAGCCCGGCTTTCGGCCCTATGGAAAAAGATTGCGCAAATGCCGCGCTGCTAAGCACCGACAGAAGAACGAGCAAAGAAATTTTTCTCATGGTTTGTTGAGGTTATGTTGGTTTTTTGAAATGTAAATTAACCTGACCAAATTCAAAAACCGTGCCAGGTATTCGTAAATATACATCAATGTTTAACTATTCATAAAAAGATTGGGTATTCCATTCCGACCAACATTCTTTAAAATAGACGGTTAAATACCAGACAATGAAATACTTTATGTTTAAACTCGCCGCCAAAGGCCCGGACGGGCGACAATATACATGCACCATGTTTCATCAGCATGAAAGCGAACCCGATCCGCAATACGTCGTCGATAATGCGTGCCGGCAATACCCAATTTTCACCGAAATCCGGGTTCTATCCGTGCAACCCGTTTCCCTGGAAGAATACTCGTTCCGGGTGCGCCAAATGTCGGATTCCGACGAATGGGGCTTCCATCCGCTTGTGTAACGAATCGTAGCAGACGTTTTGATCGGCAAAAACGCCGGTAAAATTCAGACTCATAATGAACCACTTACCAACACCCGCAATAAAATCTACGAAAAAATCTTGCGCTTATCGATAATAACTGTACCTTTGCACCATGAATCGTATTCGGCGAATCAGATAGAGAGATGGCAGAGTGGTCGATTGCGACGGTCTTGAAAACCGTTGACTGTAACAGGTCCGGGGGTTCGAATCCCTCTCTCTCTGCAAAATGCCCGTCCTGGTAGCAGGATGGGCATTTTTCGTTTTCGGGACATGCCCGAGAACTAAACTCGTGTATGTTTTTCCTGGTTTACTTGCCGCCTGTATATTTCAATTTATATTGGCTATAATTGCAGACTGAATATCTTTATCAGGAATATCGTGTCCAAAATACAAAATGTAATCACCGCCCTGCTCTTCGCCGGATTGTGTTGGAGTGTGTTCATCAAATACAAAAAGCTATCGACTCCGAAATACTACACCGAATTGGACAGCTTGGATGCGATGCTGGCCCCTCTCGAAAAAGTTTTACCAGCAGGTTCGACAGTCGGATTTAATACAAACACCCCTGACGGCAGAAAGGGCGTTCTTTATTTCAAGTCGGCACTCGTTCTGGCTCCCGTAATTGTTACTCTCGAGAAAAGTGATACAGTCTTAATAATACAGGAAGATTATTTTCCATCCATGCCTACCGACAATTACGAATGTATTGCAGAAGGCAAATATAAAAATCGAAATTATCAATTGGTCCGCCGGAGACACTGATATGCTGCCTGTTTTTCTAATCGAGATTTTAGTTATTTTCTTTGGGATCAGTCGGGTCCTAAGTCGGGTAGATTGGTCGCTACGGGGTGTTAAGTATCCGGTTTCGTTTGGAATAACCATAAGCGGAGCGGCCTGCCTGTATTATTTGAGTTTGGTTACTTCCTTCCGAATCGAACCGATCCTTGCCTTTTTCAGTGGCTGCTTTGGAACTTTCACCCTAACAGCATTACTTAAAAAGAAAGACAGTCCGGAGAGTGTAAGCAAGCGACTTAGCGCGAGCAATTTGCTGATTTTTTCGATCGGTATACTGGTTCTCACCTTGCGTTTTAACAAACACCTGCATAGATGGGGCGATTGGGACGCCTATGCGATCTGGACACATCATGCCAAGTTTCTTTTTTATCCGGAGTACTGGAAGACAATGTTCACTCAGAAACTCGCAAGCACTCACCCCGATTATCCACTGATGCTTCCTTCCATAATTGCACTTACCTGGCGTAACGTTAATCTCATTACACCCATTGTCCCAATGGCAATATCCTATTTCACCTTTTTGTCGATTTCTGCAACAATATTCCTTTCATTAAACCAGCACCGCCGCTTGTTCTTCTCAATTTTATCATTGCTCATATTTGCACTTGATTCAAAGTATCTCAATATCGCTGCTTCTCAATATGCGGACACAATGTTGGCATTCTTTATATTAATAGCTTTCGTGCTTTACAAGCAAATCGACGATAAAAGAACTTATAATATTGCCATTCTGCTAGGCTTCGTAGCCGGAAGTGCCGCATGGGTAAAAAATGAAGGAATTCTATTCTTTCTGATTTTCTCTGCCACGCTTTGCTATTTCAAATTCAAACAACCGCATGTAATTGTAAAATACATACTGGGTGCCTTAGTGCCTGTTTTAATTGTCATACATTTCAAAATCACCCTTGCTCCACCAAATGACCTGGTTCATTCAAACCGAGGTGAAGATATATTGAAGATGATTGCTGATCCTGCTCGTTACTTGCTGATCGTAAAACACTTCGTAATCACATCTGCCTCGTATTACTGGATTTTATTTGTGTTATTTTTAGCATTATTAATGCACAAAACGGCGTTTTCAAATAGTTTCCCATTCATAGTAATCAGCCTCATACTTTGTGGCTACTTTGTCATTTACCTCACCACTCCGAACGACCTGAACTGGCACCTTGGCGCTTCACTTGACAGGCTGCTTCATCATCTGTTCCCATCGTGCATTTACTTGTTTCTTTTTAGACTGAGTTCTGTTTCAAATATCCGTCAGGCACTTGGAGGGTCAGAACCTAGGACAGGTTTCGCCAATGCCGATCGATCAACCTGACGATCGTCATTTTTCGGCCGACCATTCCTTCCGTTCTTGCGTCCGATAGAGCTAACCGATTCTACATCAGGATAGAAATTAGCAGAAAAAGGTCGGGTTATTGACCCGGCCACTTTTTATCTTTATTCGTCCGCGATCGAAATCACCAACACATTTGCGGCACTATTGCGAACACGAAAACGCTCGTCGGCGCGCAGGCCCACCACCCAGATGATCTCGCCGCCTCCATTGAGTAGCACGGCAGTCCGGTCCTTTTCAAAACGGTCCATTTTACGATCGATCAGTAAATCGCTCACTTTTTTTGCTTTTCCCCGCCATACCGAGGGGCTGAAAGCTATCTCCTTGCCGCCATTTGCGTAAAGTCAGCGGGAATGTAAGTAAATCCTGGTCGACGGCAATTGTCGCATTATCAAACACCGGCAATATTCCGGCGGGCAACTTACGGAGCGTAATGCGTATCCCCTGCCAATGCAACGTCGACTCCGGCTCTCCGATCGTCAGTTCTTCCGGTCCCGAAGGCCCCCGGATTGCTTGCAGAAGAAGAAAGTCCCTATCGAGAAGCAATACGTGCGAAGAGGAGAAAAAACGCTTGCCAGGAATACCGGCCAGAGCGGCTACAATGCCTCCCATCTGATTATATTGAAAACCGAAATCCTGTAAAATGATCCAGAGGCGATAAACCGGTTCGGTTTTACCTGCGACTTCACGGACCGGAATACGCAGGACGTCGTCGTCAAATTGGATGGCCCGGGATTTCCATTCCTGTAAATATTCGTCGAGCAGCGTATTGGCTGCCCGCAAACGTTCCGACGACGTATTGAACGTCGCTTCCAGCGACGGATTCAATTGCGATAATACAGGAATCACATGGTGGCGGATCTTATTTCTCCGGTAATCATCGGTTCGATTAGTCCTGTCCTCCCGCCAATCGAGGCCCTGAACAGCTGCATACCGCTGTACCGCCTCCTTGCTTGAGAGAATAAGAGGACGGATCAAACGGCCATGGACGGGCGCAATTCCACATATGCCGGGCAGGCCGGTCCCGCGCGCAAGGTTAAGCAGCAGGGTTTCGAGCGAGTCGTTGGCGTGATGAGCGGTCGCAATCCATTGAAAGCCAAGCTCAGTTCTGATTTTCTCAAACCATTCATACCGCAGTTCCCTGGCGGCCATCTGCGTGGAAATCGAGGCCGATTTCACCAAGGCTTTCACATCCGGCCTCGTTGAAAAAAAGGAAAATTGTACCGTTCTGCAAGTTCACGTACAAATGCCTCGTCCCCTTCCGATTCATCCCCTCTCAAACCAAAATTACAATGCGCGATGGCTGCCGGAAGTTGTTGGCTATAAAAAAAGATGGGCCATTACCACCGAGTCGATCCCCCCGCTCACGGCCAGTAAAGTCGGTTGCTGTTTCAGGTCCGGCGCGTGTTGGTTAATAAAAGTTAAAAACGAATCCAACATGAACCTGCGAATCGGATTTGATGTACTTTTGGATAACTGACTTTGGATTCATCTCTTTGCCCCTGTGGTAGGGGCTTCACCCGGTCAAAGGTAAGAGAAAGAAAAGCAACATGAAGAAAAAAAATCATGCGGGAAACTGCAACCCTTTTAAACTTTTCAGCGTCATCTTGATCGAAAGGAATATATTTCAATTAACGTTCTTTGCCTTACTGATTTTTTCGCCTTATCTGTTCGCACAGAAAGCATTACCTCAGTCATCCCAAAGCGAGGACCTGGTAGAGATCCTGAAATCGGACGAGCTGGAAATTATCAATCAGCCCGGCGACGATTCCCGGCGCGTTACCAACGGCGTTTTCAAACATAAAGGCGCGCTTCTGTACAGCAATCTCGCTATCCAGCACCTGAGCAGCAACATGATCGAGGCTTTCGGCAATGTAAAAATCGTTCAGGGCGATACCGTGACTGTGACGGGAGATACGCTCCTGTACTACGGAAACACGCGCCTGGCTATTGTGAGTGGAAAAAAAACGGTCCTGAAAGACCGCAAACGGACACTCACTACCCGTAAAATCGAATACGACATGGCAAACGGGATTGCCTACTACAAGCAGCCGGGGCGCACTGTCGATGAAGAGAATGTGCTCACCAGTAAAGAAGGTTTTTATAATACGGCTACCAAGGAATTTACCTATTACAAAAACGTGAAGCTGGTAAATAAAAAGTACACGCTTACGACGGACACCTTGCTGTATAACTCGATTACGAAATGGTCGTACTTCAACGGGAAAACCAAAATTGTCAACAAGGATGGCACTGTCGCGGCGACGAAGGGTCAATACAATACGGAATCAACACAGTCGGCATTTCATACACGGACCACGGTTGACAACGAAACGTATACCCTTACCGCGGATTCGCTGGTCGTCGACGGGAAAACGAATGACGGCAGAGGAAAGGGAAATGTGGTGATTGTGGCCAAAAAGGACAGGACGATTCTCAATGGCGATGAAGGATATTACTGGAAAACAAAAGGTTATTCCAAAATTTTCGGCCATGCCTATGTGAGAAATGTCGTTTCCGAAGACACGATGTACATCCGCGCCGATACGCTCTACTCGTTCGAAAACACGCGCGATAGCACGCGCAAGCTCGTGGGCGACCGGAATGTATTCATTTACAAATCCGATTTTCAGGGAAAATGCGATTCGATCACTTACGATACGGCCGATTCGGTTATCCGCTTTTTCCGCAAACCGATCCTTTGGAGCGACCAGCATTACCAGATGGAAGCCGACTCGATAACCGCATTCCTCGTAAGCAACGAGCTGAACCGGATGTTGCTCAAAGGCAAGTCGTTCGTAATCACCGAAGACACGCTCGTAAGACAGTTCAACCAGGTAAAGGGACGGACGATCAACGCGTACTTCCAGGCCGGCAACAAGCTAAAACAGGTGCTCGTCGACGGCAACGGGGAAAGTGCCTACTATGCGGTAGACGATAAGCAGAAAAATATCGGTTTGAACCGGGTCGAATGCGGGAAAATGAACCTGCTGTTCGAAGACAACCGGGTCCGGCGGATCGCATTCATCGGAAAGCCCGACGGAAAACTGATTCCTCCGTCGAAAATAAAACCCGCTGAAAGGCAACTGGAGGGCTTCAAATGGCGTATTGCCGAGAAGCCGACAAAGGGAAAGACGACCTGGCAGGAAAAATGAGTTTTGGTTATAAATAACCCAGGATAACCGCTTTCGGCACGATTTTTTGATATTGAAAAATAAAATTGCCCGTTCGTACAATATATTTTGAATATACAATTATTTCTGTATATTTTTGTAACGGGCTTTTTCGACTAAAAATACATAACGCATTAGTAAAAAGTACCCGATTGAGCTATGAAAAGAACTATACGTTTTATATATATGATCTTAGCCCTGGCCCTGAGTTTTCAAGGGTTGCAGGCCCAAAGCGTTTCGGGGGGAAGCCGCCTGAATATCGTCGGCAAGAAGAAGGCCCCCGCTACCCAGAACATCAAATTTTCAAACTTTTCGAGTGGCCTCAGTTACCAGCCGCTAACTTTACAAAATCCAAAAGCGCTGAATAGATTCTACACATCGTTTCTTTTTGCATCTGCCAACCCGGCCGAAAGTAATGTATCGGCCGTCGAAGTTGCCGAGAAAGGCAGCGAAAAGAAAACACCAGCATTGGAAGCACAGTCGAAGGCGGAGGAGCTTCTTTTTGTAAATGACAAAATTTCGGTTTCCAATGTATATCCCAACCCGGCCAGCGAATACGCTGAAATCGATTTCACGATTTCAGGAGGCCTTCGCGATGCGAAACTGATATTTTACAATGTGCTGGGATCACAAATCCAGGAATTTACGCTCAACAAGAACGATCGCAAACTACGTGTCAATACGAGGGATATGCCTACCGGCCTGTACTTTTATCAACTATCGGTCGACGGCAAAAAGGTTGCTACCAAGAAAATGCTCGTTCGCCATCAGCAATAGGCTATCTTTTAACACTATATCAGCTACGCATTCGTTATGGATGATGTAGCTTTTTTTATTACCTTTGCAGTTAATATGCGAAAAAACAGTCCGGCAAGCTATTTCTTGCTATTTATTGCAATCCTTGTTGTTACTTCCTGCAGTAAGTTCTCCAAGTTACAGAAGACGGGTACGGACCAGCAGAAATACGATGCTGCCATGGCCTATTATAAGAAGGCGGACTATTACCGCGCGGGGCTGCTGTTTGAAGAATTGATCCCTTTGCTAAAAGGAAGTACCGAATCCGAACTGGCGCAGTTTTATTACGCTTACACGCAATACCATCAGGGCCAATACAATACGAGCCAGTTTCTGTTCAAGAAATTTTACGACACCTACGCACGCAGCGACTATGCGCAGGAGGCACTGTACATGCACGCTTTTTCGCTGTATAAGGATTCGTCGCCTTATAACCTCGACCAGACGAGTACATTCACGGCCGTTTCCGCGATGCAGGATTTTATCAATACCTATCCTGACAGTCCGTTCCGGGAAGAATGTACCCGTTATATTCTGGAGTTAAGGTCAAAGCTGGAAAAAAAGCTTACGAGCGTGCCCGGTTATACCACAAGATCAGCGATTTCAACCCGATGTCGCTTAAATCCGCGGTTATTTCCATCGAAAACTTCCGGAAAGATTTCCCGGATTCGCAATACAATGAAGAACTTGCTTTCCTGAAAGTTGAATCTCAATATAACCTGGCGGCCGCGAGTTTCAGCGACAAGCAGAAAGAACGGTATCAGGACGTTGTGAAGTTCTATCAGGAGCTGGTCGACAAATACCCGGCCGGCAAATACAACCGCGATGCCGAAAAGATGTACGACGACAGTCAGAAACAGATCGAACTGATCGCGAAAGCAGAAGCGGAACGGCAAAAGCTCAAGGAATCCCAACCCGACCCGACCACCAAGCCGGCGAAGGTTACCACCCCAACCCCTGCTGTAAACGAGCCGAAAGGCCAATAAGGGAATTCATTACATTGTTTTAAAACTTTAACTATATCAGACCATTATGGCAACGAATCCATCGATCATTACCCGTGATACAGACAAGATAGCGGCGGTAACAGGTAACCTGTATGAATCCGTATCTGTCATTTCCAAAAGGGCGCGCCAGATTTCCAGCAAAATGAAGGAAGAGCTGAACAACAAGCTGGCTGAATTTGCTTCCGGCGTCGACAACCTCGAAGAAGTGTTCGAAAACAGAGAGCAAATCGAAATCTCGAAATTCTACGAGCGTATGCCAAAGGCTGGAAGCATTGCGATCGACGAGTTCATCGAAGGCAAAACTTACTTTAGCTATCGCGACGCCAGCGAAGAATAAGAGCCGGATACTTAGATGACGCCCGCCATGAATCCTGATTAATGGCGGGCTTTTTATTTTATCTCCGTAACTTTACGCGCATCGAAGCACGGGCCCGTCCCACTATTCAACTCCCTGTAAATTGAATCTTAAAGGTAAAAAAATACTCCTCGGCGTTTCGGGAAGCATTGCTGCCTATAAATCCGCACTGCTGGTGCGGCTACTCGTGAAGGCACAAGCGGAAGTCAAAGTGATCATGACGCAATCCGCAACGGAATTTATCACTCCGCTGACTTTATCGACACTTTCTAAAAACCCGGTTTTCACGGCGTTTACCAAAAATGAAACAGGCGAATGGAACAACCACGTGGAGCTCGGGCTGTGGGCCGACCTGATGATAATTGCGCCGGCAACCGCTAAAACGATGTCTAAATGCGCCTCCGGCCATTGCGACGACCTTCTGACGGCCGTTTATCTCTCGGCGAGGTGCCCTGTATTCTTCGCCCCGGCCATGGATGTGGACATGTTCCAACATCCTTCGACCCGTCAAAATATCGAAAAACTGACCAGCTACGGAAACCGTTTCATCTCACCCGAATACGGTGAACTCGCCAGTGGACTGATTGGCGACGGGCGGCTTGCGGAGCCTGAGCACATCGTAAGGGCGTTGAATGCACATTTTGCAAGACGCCCCGCAGCTGTTTCGAGGCGCGTCCTGATTACAGCCGGCCCAACGGTTGAATCCATTGATCCGGTCCGCTTTATCAGCAACCGTTCTTCCGGTAAAATGGGGTATGCGATTGCCGAAGCGTTCGCGGCCGCGGGCTCGCACGTAACGCTCGTAAGCGGTCCCACACAACTGAAAAGCATGCATCCGGATATCCACACGGTTCAAGTAGAGACAGCCAGCGAAATGTACAATGCAGTGGAAGAACATTTTGGAAGCAGCGATCTGATCATCTTCGCTGCGGCAGTGGCTGATTATGCGCCCCGGTTCGTTGCCGCACAGAAGATCAAGAAACAAGGCGATAGTATGACGCTGGACCTTGCCAAAACAACCGATATTGCGGGGACTTTCGGGAAACTAAAAAAACCGGGGCAGATAGTTATCGGTTTCGCACTTGAAACGGAGAATGAACTGGGCCACGCCCGGGACAAGCTAGACCGTAAAAATTTCGATTACATCATTTTAAACTCCCTGAACGATCCCGGCGCAGGTTTTGCACACGATACCAACAAAATAACCGTTATTGACAAGGACAAAAATACGCAGCAATTTGACCTCAAATCCAAAGACGAGGTCGCGCAGGATATTCTCGATATCGTACTAACCAAATGGAACGAAGCATAAAACTACTGATCCTGACCATTCCGCTGCTCTGGGCGGCGCTGGCTCAACGTGCCTTCGCACAGGAGTTCCAGTTTACGGTGAACCTGAACTACGAGCAACTGGTAGCGCAGCAAAAGACCGACCCGCAGTCGATGAACCAGTTGCAGACTTATATGAACGATTTTCTCAACAATACCCGCTGGACAAACGACCAGTTTGGCAAGGACGAGAAGATCAAATGCAAGCTCAATGTAAACCTGACCCGTTCGGCATCGCAGGGAAACTACGAAGGTAATGCCCAACTGATCGTTTCCCGGCCTGTTTATAACTCGACTTACGAAACAGTGCTTTTTACTTACGTCGACAAAAATTTCAATTTTACCTATCTGCCCAGTACACAGCTGTATTTCAATGAAAACAGCTATACCGAGGAACTCCCGTACATTCTGGCGTTCTATGCCAATATCGCCTTGATATTCGACTACGATTCTTTCAGCAAAATGGGAGGTTCACCTTATGTGCAGAAAGCATTTAACCTCGTCAATCTTGCCCGGAACTCTTCCCCCAACAAAAGGGGCTGGGATTCCAACGGAGATTCGAAGAACCGCTACTGGCTGATCGAGAACCTCCAAAGCCAACAATTTACGCCATTCCGCGAGGGAATGTACAAGTATTATCGCCAGGGCCTGGATGTGGCAACACAAAATCCGGCAGAAACCCGCGCGAAGGTCCTCGAATTTTTGAATACCATCAAGGAGGTTAACCAGCTCCGTCCGGCCAGTGTGGTGATCAATTCGTTTTTCGACGCCAAATCAGACGAGTTGTACAAAATACTGATTGAAGGTTTACCCGAACAACGTACACAGGCGTACTCTCTGCTGGTTGGTCTCGACCCTTCGAAAACTCAACTGTACCAGAAGCTATCGATGTAGCAAAATAAACCCTATGAGTAAACGGTTGATGCGGGTTGAGCCCGGAGAAATTAAAAATGAGCAAGACATGTTGCAAAGACAGCCGATCAACGCAGTTCTTTCAAATGGTAACACCGTTTTCGGCAGGTTATTATCGGTCGACGCAACGCAGATCACCTTGAAAGATACCCGGAACCATACCCATCGGATCCCGGTTTCGGAACTTTACGAGATCGTTTACGACGACAACCGGGATATTGTCCCGCCCAGCAGGCATGCCGGCTTCTAAAATCCGGTGAACTTCCCGCGATATTTTCTAATTGGCAAGATCGTAACTATATTCGTATCGGAGACAAGTTAGATCCCCTTCATCATTGACAGGTTGCATTATCTCCGGCAACCTGCTGCCTAAATTAGACATGCTTTCTAATTTACTGATTAAAAACTATGCGCTGATAAAGCACCTCGAAATGTCCCCAGATCCCGGCCTGAACATCATCACAGGCGAAACGGGTGCCGGCAAATCGATAATGCTTGGCGCGATAGGCCTGCTGTTGGGAAACAGGGCGGACGCGAAGTCGTTGTACGACAGCAACGAAAAATGCGTTATTGAAGGCACGTTCAACCTGGCCGGTTATGACCTGGCGCCAAATTTCGAAGACGAAAATCTGGACTTCTCGGAGGAATGTATCGTGCGGCGCGAAATTTCCGCTGCCGGCAAATCAAGGGCATTCGTCAACGACACGCCCGTGAACCTGGAAACGCTGCGAAAAATCGGCATGCAGTTACTCGACGTTCATTCACAGCACGATTCGATATTGCTGGGTAACAACGAGTTTCAATTACGGGTGGTGGACTCGTATGCGGAAAACGCTGACTTGCTTAAATCTTACCAGGCCGATTTCAATACTTATCGCGAAGCGGTGAGAGCATTGGACGAATTGAAAAGACAGGCACACCAGCTTCGCAAGGAATTCGATTACGACCAGTTTCTTTTTCAGGAGTTGAACAATGCCGGGTTGAAGGCCGACGAGCAGGAAAAACTGGAACAGGAGCTGACAATTCTTGAAAATGCCGTTGAAATCAAAGAAAAACTTCAACTGGCGCACGCTTATCTGGACAACCCTGAAAACTCCGCGCTCGACTTGCTGAAAAGCGCAGTGAATTCACTCGCCCAAGCCTCGCGGCTCGTTTCGGAATATGATATTTTACGACAGCGGGCACAAAGCGCATTGATCGAGCTCCGCGATCTCGCAGATGAAATTGACCAGGTGAATGGCAATGTCGAACTGGATTCGGCGCGGACGGAGGTGGTACAGGAGCGGCTGGATCTTATCTATACCCTGCTCAAAAAACATCAGGTATCGACTGTGGAGCAATTGCTTGCCATCGAAGCCGGGTTGCAGGACAAACTGAGCGCTGTCATGAACCTCGATGACGATTTGGCCGCGGCTGAAAAAAAGGTAACGCAAACGCGCGACAAAATGCTCGCAGGCGCGGAGGTCCTGTCCGACCGCCGCAAAAAGGTAACGAAAGCCATTGAAAAGCTCATTCTGGACCGGCTGGTTGAACTTGGCATTCCAAATGCGTCGCTCAGCATACAGATCGGTGAAACAGCACCATCACCGACCGGAACGGACTCGGTGACGTTTCTTTTCAGCGGTAACAAAGGTATTGTTCCGCAAGAATTGAAATTAGTAGCCTCCGGCGGGGAATTTTCCCGGCTTATGATGGTTATTAAGTATATATTGGCCGACAAGCGGAAATTGCCGACTATTATTTTTGATGAGATAGATACCGGGGTTTCGGGGGAAATCGCCAAGAAGATGGGCAAAATGATGCAGAACATGGCTGTTAACCACCAGATAATCGCCATCACCCATCTGCACCAGATAGCAAGCAGCGGCGATGCGCACTATTTTGTTTACAAAGACCATTCTTCGGACAAGACGGTCAGTAGGATTAAAAAACTCACTATCGATGAACGTGTTCAGGAAATAGCCCAGATGATCGGCGGGCATAACCCCTCCGAAGCCGTGCTGCACAACGCGCGTGAAATGATTCTCAGGGATTAACGTATATGTACTCTACTAACTCGCCACTTTATGAAAAACCTCATCCTTCTATCGTTCATAACCATACTTTTCCTGGCCTGCGCAAAAGATAAAGACCAGGAAACAATCGCCGGCCTCGAAACCGAGGTGTTAGCCATCCATGACGAGGTAATGCCTCAGCAAGAGAGCATTGTGAACCTAAAATCCCGGCTTTCGAAGAAAATCCAGGGGATAGACAGTCTTCAGAATGTGGGTGTGAGCAGCAACACGATGGCCGAACAACGCATCAAGGCGGTGGACCTGAACCAGAAGCTCGCAGATGCCGATAAGCTTATGATGGACTGGATGCACGAGTACCGCGGCGATTCCGCCAAAAAACTCGATGCCAAACAAGCAATCGTTTATTTCGAAAAAGAGAAAGAAAGGATATTGCTCGTGAAACAGGCCACCTTGAAATCCATTCAGGAGGCAAAAACTTTTTTTAGAATAACTCGTTTATGAACTCAAAAGTAAAATCGATTCTTTTTCAATCCCTGTTTGTGTCCGCTTCCCTGGCCACTGTTACCGGTTGCGGTAATTCGGACAATAAGCTACCCATCCTCGGCGAACGCGACTGGGTTAAGAAGACGGTGGATGGGAAAGAGGTCGTTGACACCATTTATAATACCATTCCCAAATTTGCCTTTGTTAACCAGTACGGCGATACGGTCACGGAGAAAATCGTAGAGAATAAAATTTATGTAACCGACTTTTTTTCACCACATGTCCTACCATTTGCCCGGTAATGAAAAAGCAGATGGTAAAGGTTTACGAAGCATATAAAGGGAATCCTGATGTGATGATACTCTCCCATTCCATCGACCCCGAACATGACACGCCGGCGGTTCTCAACCAGTTTGCCAAAGACCTTGGGGTGGAAGGCCGGCAATGGCAGTTCCTGACAGGTGACAAGGCCAAAATCTACGAGATAGGACAAAAGAACTATATGTCGACGGCCAAGGAAGACACTACCGTGCAGGGCGGCTACATTCATAGTGGCGCGTTCATCCTCGTGGATAAGGACAAGCACGTGCGCGGCATGTACGACGGGACTACCGAAGAAGGAACAAAAAAATTGCTCAACGATATGGAACGGTTGCTGGCCGAATACAAGAAATGAGATTCCCGCAAGCAAAAAGTATGGCAAAAGTCCGCATTCTGGCATTTGCATTGTCGGGCCTGGCATCATGCCGCAATTCGGAAGAGTTGAAAAGCGAACAATATTTTGTAACCGGGCAGCAGTTATACATGACGCATTGCGCAAACTGCCACCAAATGGAGGGCAAAGGAATGTCCAATCTCTACCCTCCTATCGCCGGCTCGTCGATTATTGAAAATAAAGCTCGCATGGCCTGCATTATCCAGTACGGTATGAGCGATACGATTATCGTCAACGGTAAATCGTTCAGTCGGCCGATGCCGCCGAATCCCAAACTGACGGAAATAGAAATTGCGGAGATTGTCAGTTTTGTATCGATGAAATGGGGAAAAGACAGTGTTTACACGCCGATCGAATTTGTGCATAAGGCACTAGCCGACTGCAAGGCCGATTAAGGCCCCGTGAACTTGTAAATACCCGTCGCCTTCCGGAACTTGATCCGCGAGAAGTCCTGCTCGGCATCCATCCCGATCGCATTCGTAATCTCCGAGGTGCGCAGATTTTTAACAGACAATGCCTTGTCGGTGAAAACCTTGTGTGTTCCGGGACTCCAGCTCAGCTCGGAGGTTGTGAGGATTTCCTGCGTTTCGGATTTTACAACCCGCACATTGCCTTTTACGATATAAGTATCTGCATTGCGGTCGTAACGTCCCGAATCGGAACGCAATGTAGTTACTACCGTCCCGAGTGAATCAAAGAAGCTGATATTGACGGAGTCGGGGAAAACCCGGGTCTCGTTCTGATAAGTCAGTGATTTGGGCGTTTTGACAAAAACCTTCATCTTGCCCTGCTCGCTGTATTTAACCACCAGATCGTTGACAATTTCGAGCGGTCCGGTGTATACGGCACCTATTTTGTCTTTTTTTGACTCACAAGCCACAAAGAGCAGCACGATGAAGAACATAATACAAAAAGGAGATAATTGGTTATCTCCCTTTGATTGATTCTGCCTTTCAGATAAAAACTGATATATGCTCCGTTTCAGCATAGTCCGGCGTTTTAGTCGATACGCTGTTTCTGGAACCATCTTTCCAGCAATGTGATACCCAATACCACGCGCCCGTACCGTTCGCGGGCAGCTCCGCCCGAGTTAGTCCCCCGTTGCCCCCCCTACGAGTGCTACCGACAGGAAGTTCGAATAACCGCGTCCCATCGGGAAGGTAAAACCAAGGCTTATGTTGGTGTCGTTTATTTTCGTTTTTCCCAATACGTAAGGTGTGTTACCTGTGCTGAAACCGATGCGATAACGCACCAGATCAAAATAGTTCAGCGAGGTAAAGCGGGGAAGATATTCCATACCGAAATGCAACCGGTTGACATCTTTCAGGTTCTCATTCACATTTCCGAAACCACGGTATTTCGACCAGGTCTGATGACTGTAGTCTAACGAAATAATCATTTTGAATGGCCATTCGAGGCTTGCTCCTACCTGATATTGCTCGGGCACCTGCATCGAGCCGCTCAGATTATTTTCGAGGGTATCCGGGTCAACGACGGGAAAAGAGCCTTGTGTCAGTTCAAAAGAAGTCGTTTTGGTCGCATTCAACGACGTACTGAAACTATACGTACCCCCGAGGTTCAGGTTCATTTTATTTTCTTTACGGATCGGAATCTTTACGGTACCGCCTGCGCGGAACGCCACGTCCGAGTAGGTATTACGCTCGTTCAGGCTCACCATGTAGTCGGCTGGCACACCATCCACGAAAAGCAATACATCCGAAGACCGCCTGATATTGCCAAAAAAGTAGCTGCTTTCCAGTCCCAGGCTCACATAACGGCCGATTTGAAAGGAATTGACGAGCGATGCTTTGTTCACGCCACCCTTTCCCGAAACAGTATACGCGGCAACAGCCGGGGAACCTGCGACAGACCTGGTAAATGTGTTCTCGTAATCGACGAAACTATAAGGTTTCAGGCTTCCGCCGATAACCCACTTGGTGGTTATAGGGAACGAGAGCGAAAGATACGCGAGGTTTCCGCCCGCATTTCCCTGCCGCAGATTACCGCTGGCAATGCTCTTGTATTGACCGATGAGCCCCACGTCCAGGGTCGTAAATCTGTTCCGCACCCAAAGCGCCGGATTGAGGTTATTAACCTGAAACCCGCCGCCCGAGCTTACGCCGGAACCGCCCATTGCAGTATTATCGGAATATGCATCCCCGTAAAACTCCCCCATTCCGAGAGATGAGTACGGAGAATTGCCCAATCCTTGTGCTTTTGCAAGATTTGTACAACTCCAACCGAGTGTGATGGCAAGCGTGACTATTCCTATTCTACTGTAAAGAGACATTATATGTTAAAATTCTGTTCAATCCTATTAAAACCAGTTCCGGCACCGCAAAGATGGGTGGTTTCAAGTTACTTTCAAAAAAAGCGGCATCCCCACCACATAATACTACGCGTAAAGCCGGGTAATTGTGCCGGTACCGCTCAATAATTCCTTCGATTTCAGCAAGTGTGCCGTTCATCACACCGCTTTGCATGGCCTGACGGGTACTTTTTCCGATCAATTCCGGCTCTTTTTCAGGCTCAAAAAGTGGAAGTCTTTTAGTAAACGTGTGCATCGCGTTGAATCGCATCCGCACCCCCGGGGAAATTAATCCCCCCCTGAAATGCCGCATTCCGGTCGATGAGATCGTAGGTAATGCAGGTCCCCATGTCGATCACAACGAGATCTTCGCCCGGAAAGAGGAAATTCGCACCCGCAGCCGCGGCAATGCGGTCGGCACCAAGGGTTTGCGGGGTGTCGTAATTTTTGACAATCGGAAGCGGGGTTTCCGGCGTCAGGCCGATCACTTTCACCGGGTCGCCCAGGGCCTCCTGAAATTCTTCCTGCGTCATGCTGACCGAGGAAAAAAAAGATATTCCGGCAACCCCTCCCTGATGCTCCGGATCAATTCCGGGAATTCCAGGTGCGTCGTATATCGTATAAGTTTTTCCCCTTCGAACCATCCGATCTTCGAAAAGGTGTTCCCCGAATCCACAACAATGTTCATAGTACCGCAAAATTCCGATTTTCCTGGCATAAAAACTAAGATTTAAAGGAAGTTACCACACGCTTATTCACTGAAATACCGGTTTTGTCAGAGATTTTTTGTCATATGAAAGGACTATCAATCCGCTTGGCACGGTTTTTACGTTAAACATTTGGAAATTAAACGATGTATGTCTACCTTCGTCCATCCAAGTCAGTATCGACTTTTAAATCCAAATTCATCTCGAGGTAACTTCTAATCCCAGCGTTATCGAGATTCAAAAATCTGCCGATTTATTGTCAATACTTCCTGTTTGTACCAGTTACAATTTTTCAGATTTGATCCATCAAAGTTTTGCAGTTAGTAAAGTTCTTCGCGCGGACTTTCATAACAAATGCTTATTAACCTATCAATGACCATCACGTGACCGCAGGGCACGCAGCCCTGGTACATCCAATTATATTCACAACCTTATTGTCCAATTGGTAAAGTGACCCTTTACTTTCCATTTTCTGTATGCCTACAATTGATGATTTAAACATTAAGCTTTTATCAGAGCTACGAGAAATAGCGGGTGCTCTGGGAATACCCGATCATGCCAAACTTCCCAAAAAAGAACTGATTAACCGGATTATGTCGCAGCAGGAAGCGCCAGCACCTGTTGCTGAGGCGGTTGTCGCAGAGGCTTCCACAGTGGAAAGCCCCTCCGCCGATACGGCCGAACCCAAGAAGAAACGCGCCAGAAGGCCCATCGAGCCGACTCCGGTGCCTGTTCCGGTGAACAGCAAGGGCGGAAACGACCGCTCGGCCCGCAATAAAAAAGACAGCAACCAGCCCGTCGCTTCTTCCGCACCGTTATTTGACCCTCCTGCACGTCAGGAGTTCCTGAAGCGCCAGGAAGAGCGACCAAAAAACATAGATACTTCGCTGGAAATCGATGATGACATCGATACACTCGGCGACCTGGGCAGGGAGGAGATCATTATTCCTGCCGAACTGGAAGCGGAACCGGAAGTTACGCCGGTAGCCGAGGCCGTGGAAGAAAAAGCCGCCCCGCTCTCGCAGGAGCCGGTTGTACAAGCCCGCGAGGAACGTCCTTTCCGGCCCCAGCAGCATGAAGCGCAGGAAAGGCATCAGCAGCCTCAGGCACAACGCGAAGATCCGTCTTCCAAAATCAAACGCAACTACAATAATTATGTAAGGGAGTTCGATGGCCTGATCGTCAACGAAGGCGTGCTGGAAATCATGCAGGATGGCGGCTACGGCTTTCTTCGTTCCGCGGATTATAACTACCTGGCAAGCCCCGACGATATTTACGTTTCGCCTTCCCAAATCAAACTGTTTGGGCTGAAAACCGGCGATACCGTAAAAGGTCAGATCCGCCCGCCGAAAGAAGGCGAAAAATACTTCGCGCTCCTGCGCGTCGAAACCGTTAATGGTAAAACCACCGAGGAAATCCGCGACCGTATCCCGTTCGAATACCTCACGCCATTGTTCCCCGACGAATGCCTGCGGCTGAGTTCGCGCCCTGAACAATATTCAACCCGTATCCTGGATCTTTTTGCACCCATCGGAAAAGGTCAGCGCGGGATGATCGTAGCGCAGCCCAAGACCGGCAAAACGGTGCTTTTGAAAGAAATCGCGAATGCGATTACCCGCAATCACCCTGAAGTATTTCTCCTGATCCTCCTGATCGACGAACGGCCGGAAGAGGTTACCGACATGCAGCGCAGCGTTCGGGCGGAGGTTATCGCATCTACATTCGACGAACAGGCCGACCGCCACGTGAAAGTAGCGAGCATTGTTCTGGAAAAGGCCAAAAGAATGGTGGAATGCGGCCACGACGTGGTGATTTTGCTTGACTCGATCACACGTCTGGCACGGGCTTATAACACGGTCGTCCCATCGTCCGGTAAAATCCTTTCCGGTGGTGTGGATGCCAATGCCTTGCACAAGCCGAAGCGTTTCTTCGGTGCGGCACGTAATGTGGAAAACGGCGGTTCCCTGACCATTATCGCTACCGCTTTGATCGACACCGGCTCTAAAATGGACGAAGTTATCTTCGAGGAATTCAAAGGTACCGGTAATATGGAATTGCAACTCGACCGCAAGCTGTCCAACAAACGCGTTTTCCCGGCTATCGACGTAATGGCTTCCGGAACCCGCCGGGAGGACCTTTTGCTCGACAAGGAAATCCTCAAAAAAGTGTGGATACTCCGCAAGCATATGGCCGATATGAATGCCATGGAATCTATGGATTTCCTGTTGGAACACATGAAAGGGACACGGAACAACGAAGAGTTCCTGATCTCGATGAACCGATAAATAAACAAAGCCCGGACATTTCCCGGGCTTTGTTGCGTTACGGCCCCTCCTATTGCATCTTGTCTGCCGGAATCTTATTTTTAGGTAGTTAACACACATTGCCTACCGTTAAACTTCCGTTCCTCATGTTCAATAGCAAGGCGCTCTGGTGGACCTTCCTGGGATTCTGGATAGCAGGTTCGATTTATTGGCATGTATGCAAAATCGAGCAATACTGCGACATGCTTTTCGATTCGCAGGCCCTCCTGCCCGAAATGCCCGCGCAAAGGGGCCAACTGCACTTCTCTTTAAAAGACATCGGTTTTCCCGCTTATCATATTGAGCTTACCCATTTCTGGCAGCATGCGATCATGATCGGTGTAGCCCTGGTATTGGGTTTCGTGCTCGGAACGACCTATGAAATCAAGAAAACGAGGGATTTGCGGTATAAGCTGAACAGGATCAACCGGGAGCTGGCCTATTACCAATCGAAACAATGAATTTTCCCACCGTTTCTATGGACTTTGACAGCCTTCCAATGGCCGTAGCGCAGATTACCCTGCTGCTGCTCACTGCAACCGTGCTCGGATGGATACTCGCGAAGATGATTATCAAACGGAGAATACATAACTTGCAGGAATTAATCGAAGAAAAGAAATACGAACTCGCTCAACACCGGACTTTAACGAACACCACAGTGGATTATCCAATCGCTACCAACGCTTCCAAAACCGTTTACCCGACCATCAGCCCCGACCACGCGCCAGACGACCTTAAAGTAATTGAGGGAATAGGCCCTAAAATCGAGGAAATACTCAACAGGGAAGGCATTCATACCTACGAGCAGCTCATGGAAACGTCACTGCTCCGCATTGCCAGCTTCCTAAAAAAAGCCGGCCCGCGTTATCAACTCCACGATCCGTCGACCTGGCCTCAGCAAGCGGCCCTGGCCAAACAACAGAAATGGGAAGAGCTGGAAAGGTTAAAACTGAAACTGATTTCGGGAAGAGAATAAAACAGAAAAGCCGCTTTGTGAGCGGCTTTCTTTATTACTACACTGCACATTCAGTTACAATGTGCCGACAGTTCTCTGAATGAAGCGGGTCAGGTCGTTTCCTGCGAGCATTCCCTGAGAAAGCAATGCGAGGTCGTAAAGCTGTTTCGCAAGCGTTTTTTGCTCTTCCTCGTTCTCCGAACCGGCAATCTTGCCAATAAGCGGGTGGTTCGAGTTCAGTGAAACCGTATACATCAACGGCATATCGCCAAACATCGAACGCTGGCCCGAAGAAGCCTGCATGTCGGTCATGCGGCGCATGAACTCCGGAAATGTGATCACGACGGGCAGCTCGTCCACCGGCATCGCTTCCACCTGGATATGAGCCGTTTTATTTTCGGAAACACCTTCGAAAATCTTTTTCACCTTTTCCTGATCTTCGGATGAAAGAATGCTTTCGAGCTTCACCTCTTTTTCAACCAGCTTGTCGAGCGTATCGGCGTCGACGCGCTTGATATTGATTTTTTCCAGTTTCTGCTCCAATGCGTTGATAAAATGCGAGTCGATAATGCTGTTTAATACCAATACGTCATAGCTGCGTCTCTTAGCCGACTGGATGAATGCATCCTGCTTTTTCTCATCGGTCGTGTAAAGCCAAACCAGTGAGCCGTTTTTGTCGGTCTGGTTTTCCTTGATATGTTCGCGGTACTCTTCGAATGTAAAGAACTTGCCTTCCGTGTTCTTCACCAGGCAGAAATCCTTCGCTTTCTCATAGAATTTATCATCGCTTATTATACCGTATTTTATGAACAGGCCGATATCATCGAATTTCTTCTCAAACCCTTCGCGGTCGTTTTTAAAGATTTCAAGCAATTTGTCGGCTACTTTCCGGGTAATGTAGCCGTTAATTTTCTTCACATTGCCATCCGCTTGCAGATAGCTGCGGGAGACGTTCAACGGAATATCCGGGGAGTCGATCACACCGTGCAGCAATTGCAGAAAATCGGGAACGATGTCCTTCACCTCGTCGGTAATGAATACCTGGCGGCTGTAAAGCTGGATTTTCTCACGCTGGGCCGAAAAATCGTTTCGCAGTTTCGGGAAGTACAAAACGCCCGTCAGGTTGAACGGATAGTCCACATTCAAATGGATCCAGAAAAGCGGGTCTTCACCGAATGGATAAAGTTCTTTATAGAATGCAAGGTAGTCTTCGTCTTTCAAGTCGGAGGGATTCTTCGTCCAGATCGGGCTCGGGTTATTGATGATCTTGTCCTCGAACTCGATCTCGATTGGCAGGAACTTGCCGTACTTTTCGAGAATACCGCGCAGGCGGTGCGCGTCGAGGAATTCTTCAGAATCTTCGGCGATATGCAGGATAATGTCGGTACCGCGCTCCGCTTTTTCTGCCGGAGAAATTTCAAACTCTGTCGAACCGTCGCATTCCCAACGTACCGGCTCGGCGCCTTCCTGGTACGATCTGGTGATGATCTCCACGTTTCCGGCCACCATGTACGCGGAGTAGAAGCCCAGGCCGAAGTGACCGATAATGCCTTTGTCGCCTTCGCCCTTATCCTTATACTTCTCTACGAACTCCGTCGCGCCGGAGAACGCGATCTGGTTGATGTACTTTTTGATCTCCTCGGCGGTCATACCGATACCATTGTCGCTGATTGTGATCGTTTTGGCATCTTTGTCAAGCTTGACAACTACTTTGAGATCGCCCAGCTCCCCGTTGTATTCGCCATAGGAAGCCAGTTTTTTAATTTTTTGCGACGCGTCTACCGCGTTGGAAACGAGTTCTCTAAGAAAGATTTCGTGGTCCGAATAAAGGAATTTTTTGATAATCGGAAAGATGTTCTCGGTGTGAATGCTCAAATTCCCTTTTTCCTGAATCACTGATTCCATAGTTATGCTATCGTTTGTTTATATTTTGAGATTGTAATTCCGCTTCGCAATACGCGCCAGAAATATGCGTTCCAATTACAATCAAAATGCCTGCCAGCTGACACATTGTCAGTACACGCTTGATCCGGTGGTACGCACACTCGGTCAGTTGGTATGTCAAAGGCTTTTTTACTAATATTGCGACCGGTAAACAACTCAACTAAAATCACCAAACCAGTTCCGCCGAACACCAATCTCTGACATGAATCTGATTAAAAAACTTTTTTGCGGGAGTAATCTTTCTCAGCGGGTTTTCTGCCTGCACCACCATGAACTCCGTTCCTCTTTCGAATTACACTGTTTTTACCGAAGATCTCCGTCGCGATCTGGAAGCTGCCAATATTTCCCTCTCGAAAGTTCAGTTCTTCAACGACAAGTCGATCAACATCCGTCGCGAGGTAACCGACCCGAACGATATCAAGGTAAATCCCGAAGGACAAATTACCATGAGCAACGGCAAAAGCATTCAGACTATCAACGTGCTGCCATTCACTCCTGGAGTCGCATTGAGCACGGGCGATGGTACGATCAACGTTTCGTGGGACGATACGCAGCAGGATACCAAAGGGATGAAGTTCAACCTCAGCGGCCAGAATTACTTTCTGGACGTGCTTCCCAACAACAAATTCGAATACAAGGAGCGCACTTTCGATTTGCAAAACGGCAACGGGGCGCGTCTTTTTGTCAAGAAAGACCTGTTAAAACAGGTGAAAAACCAGAGAGAGACGTTGAAAGGGCGCAAAGTGAACCAGTAAATTTGCGCAGTCATCCAAAATAAAAAGGTCGGGAAATCCCGACCTTTTATTGTTTTGAATGTTCCTTTTTATCAGTTTAGGTTAAAATATTGGCTTTTCTTTCCATCCGAACGGGGTTTCTGGATGATCTGCGAATTACGGATCAACACGATCACCACCAGTCCGGTAATGATCGCCAGAGCGATTTGCAAAAAGGAGATGATACCAAAACTGGCCACATTCACTTTCGACGCTTTCATCAAATCCTTTCCGATCGTCGATTGTATGCCCGCAAGTTCGTTCAGGTTTAATATGGTGCTTTCAAAAGTAGCCGCACCCGGCGCGGAAAATACCTGTTTGGCTTCTGCAAATGCCCCTGCCCGGCATAAGGCGAGCACCTGATTCTCGAGCTGCGTGTATTTCGCCGTCTGGTTCTTGAAAACATCGAGACTTTTTGCCTCCTGATCTACCAGATACGTTTTTTCGAACGCCTGGATTAGCGAGTCGATATTGCGGTCGTGCATGCTCAGCTGCTCCTTTACGTGCGCGGGCGGCTCCTGCATTTCGGAGTAAAGATAATTTTCGAGCGACAGCCGCTTCCTGTACAAATTTTCCGTCAGGTACAGAATGGTAGTTGCCGGAACCAGGCGGTCCCTGTAAATGGACGAAAACGATTCATCGATTCCTTCCACATTGTACCGCGAAATCATCGTACCGCCAACGATCAATGCCATGATCCCCCCCAACAAAATTGCAGCTTTAAATTTCTGCTGAATAACAAATGACCATTTCATGGTACCACTTCATGGATTGATAATTAACTTTCCCAAGGTATCAATGTATTTACAAAATACAAAAATATCTTTTTATATTAACGAAATAAGTACAAGCTGTAATATCTGTTTTGCAATGTACACACAAAAAAAGCGCAGAGGCAACTTGCCCCTGCGCTGCTGCGGCCGTCGAATCAGTTCTGCTGACCGCCGCCTCCTACAACATCCGTGTTGTTAACCGATTTGGTCTTCTTCTTAGGTGCATTAAAACTCATTTTCCCGATGGAGTAGCTGAACGTGACCTTGAAATTACGGTTGTAAAGTTGTGTGGCGCCGGTTTGTACGAATTGCGGAGAAGTCAGGTCCGATGTAAATCGTACGCCCTTCGTGAGGAAGTTCTCCGCACCGAAGCCGACGCTGCCTTTCTTATTAGCGAAATCCTTTTTGAACCCTAGTGAATATAGGTAAAAGCCTGTACGCGTTCCCTGCAACTGTATTTCTTTACCGCGATAAAAGCCGAATGCCTGCACTCCCCAGCCGTTCCGCAGTGAAATCTGCGACATCAGGCGGCCGCCGAAATTGAAACCGGAGTTACTGGCCTCCACCGAAGTGCCATCCAGGCCGGTCGTCTGGCCTTCCAGATAAGAATGCAGGATATCGATGCTTCCGTTCAATGTCCATTTCGGCGTGAGATAAACATTCGCGAACACGTTGGCGCCATATGCCCGTTGTTTGCCGATATTCTCGTAAGTCGTTACGATCGCTCCCTGCAGAGTATCCACCGCCATTCTCACCTGTGTGATCGAGTTGTTGGTCTGACGGGCGAAAACGGACGCATTAACGTAGGTCTTCCTGATATTGGTGCTCAGCCCCAATTCAAAATTGTCGGTCAGTTCGGGGCTCAATGCCGGGTTACCGGTGCTGATGCTCTGCGGATTCGAAAGATTGACATTCGGGTTGAGTTGCTGAATGCCCGGCCGCTGAATACGCCGGTTATAGGCGGCTTTCAGGGTGGTACTGCCCGAAAGCGCTTTCGACACATTGATGCTCGGTACCAGGTTTCCGTAGTCGGGGATATCGATCACTTTCCGGTCGCCCATATCAGCGGTAATTCCGGTGTATTCGTACCGCGTTCCCAGTTTGAACGTGTACTTGTTTTTGGTAGAAAGTGTGTAGGAAACATAGCCAGCCGCCACATTCTGTTTATAATTCAAAACACCCGAGGGATTGGTCGTACTCAATGCAAACTCGCCCGACTCTCCCGCGGTAAAATATTTGTAATCGCTATCCACGGTCCTGAAAATACCCTTCGCGCCGAATTCCAGCATCTGGTTCTTGCCCAGGGGTGTCTGGTAATCGGTTTGCAGTGTCAGTTCCGAGTTCTCGTTTTTGTTTTCGTTTTTCAATTTGCTGCCCACCGCGCCCGATTCGTTGAGCATGTCGGTGTTAAAGTTGTTCGTCAGACCGGTGCGGCTGTACAAAGTCGAAATACTCCACTCCTGCTGCGGTTTGAATGTGCGGATATAATCGATATTGAAATCCACCGTTCCCGAAAGGTCCTTGCGATTGACCTTGCGCAATGAGTTGTTGCTTAGAACGCCGTTTTCGTATTGGTTGATTGTAAGGTCCTGTTTCTGGATAAAATTCCGTGTCCCGTAACGCAGGCCCGCCGACAGCGCCTGATTTTTCCCCAGGTCGTAATCCCAGCCCAGCGAATAATGCCCGAACAAGCCACGATCTTTTGCCGTTGAACTCTGATTGGTCAGAAAAGCGCTGCCGCCGGAGTAGGTCGTCTGGTCGAGCACCGAAGTCGCCTTGTTATAAAATGCCCGTCCGAAACCGCCAAGCGTAAAACCCATCTTGCCTTTGCGGTAACTTCCGTTCAAGCCCAGGTTGGAGCCGCGGTTACCGACGCCGGAATCGATATTGAGTGTCAATCCCTTGCAGGTTATTCTTTTTGGTAATGATATTGATGATCCCTCCCGAACCTTCGGCATCATATTTGGCCGATGGCGACGTAATTACTTCCACGGATTTGATCATATCCGCCGGAATCTGCTTCAATGCGTCGGCAACATTACTGGCAATGATCGTCGAAGGCTTGTTGTTGACCAAAACCCGGATATTCGAACTTCCGCGCAGCGAAACGTTTCCGTCCAGGTCTACCGAAAGCATCGGTACTTTGCGCAAAAGGTCTGACGCATCGCCGCCTTTGGAAGTAATGTCCTTTTCCGCATTAAAAACCATCCGGTCCACTTTCTCCTCGATCATCGACTTTTCCCCGGTAATGGTTACCTCCTGCAAATTCTGCACGTTCGCCGCCAGCCTGACCGCGCCTACCTCCACATCCTTCCCATTCACGACCGTTATATTTACCGCTTTGTCTTTGTAGCCGATAAACGAGAACATCAGGCGGTAAGTCCCCGGCGCGACCTTCGAAATCGCAAACTTCCCATTCTCATCCGCCGTGGTGCCGTCGACCGTCTTGTTCTCGGCGACATTGAATAATGCAATACTGGCAAACTCCACGCCTTTCGCAATTGCTGAATCAAGTACAATTCCTGAAATCCTCGAATTGCCCTGCGCAGGCGCCTGCGCGAAAGATCGATTGACCGAAATGGCCAGAAAGAAGGTTAAAACAAATAATCTGACGGTTGATAACAACGGGTTGTTCATGGTTTTGTTGGTTAAATCAGGAGGGCGCATTCGTCACTTTCCTACTTAAATACAATTCTCGACACAAAGGAAAAATATACTTTACAGTTATTATTTGATAATAGATGGCCTCCCCGATTTCATCGGCGAATCGGCATTTTCCGGATATCAATCCGAAAACCGGCTCGGCCCTCGAACCTGCTGTATGTGCTGGTACAATTTTGTTGAAGAAGGCAGACAATACCGGAAAAATGCGGATTACTACCCTATTTGTCATTACTTTGGGATATCAAACGCCAACTAACACGGCCCGATACGCGCCGACATACTCTTCCGTTCATGAATGACATCGTCATAGATTTTAGTAAAGTTCACCAGATAAAGCTATTCGGAATCACGGTCATGGAACCGTCGACGGTGCTCACGAGCCTCGTGATGACGGCCGTGTGCATCTACGCCTTCTTCCACCTGAACAAACTGGGGCGGGCACATCGTATGTACAAGCAGATCCAGTACTTCTTCCTCTTTATGGCCATTGCAACCGCTATTGGCGGTGTATTGGGGCACGGCTTTCTGTACCTCACGGGCATGCGGGGCAAAATTCCGGGATGGTTTGCGAGCATGATTGCGGTAGCATTGTTCGAGCGGGCGGCGATCTGGCACATCAAGCCGCTGCTCCATCACAGGAACGGGCTGATCCTCGGCTGGCTAAACTATGTGGAACTCGTTATTTTCTTTGCCCTGACCTTCATTACGCTCGATTTCCGCATCGTCGAGATACACGCATTTTACGGATTGTTCCTGATGCTCTTCATGATCGAGATTTATGTTTACAAAAAGAAAAAAGATCCGGGAAGCAAAAACATTTTTATCGCGACTTTAATGGGCGCCGTCGCGGCGGGCTTCCATGCCCTGAAATTCAGCTTTGGTCCGTGGTTCAATTATAACGACATTGCTCACATCCCGATGTCGCTATCGATCTGGTTCTACTATCAGGGGGCGCGGCATATGACGTACTATGGCAAGGAGATGATCGTGCCGGAAGAAGTTATAGCCGAAGAAGGGGATGCGTAACCGGTGCATTCAGCTTGCGAAAGGTTGCGGTTATCAAGCGAGAACAAACGAAAGCTTCAAATAAAAAAGCGGATGCCCGTTACAGGACATCCGCTTTTCATTGATTGCTGGTCCATGGCCGATAGCTGATCGCGCCCGAACTTCGTGGTGCCTTACTTGTTCGGCTGTGGCGTGTAGCGCAGGTATGGCTTCACGATATTCAAACCTTTTGTAAACTTCTTCTGCGCGTCTTCGGTGCTCACCGCCGGAACCACGATCACGTCCTCGCCGTCTTTCCAGTCGGCAGGGGTTGCTACGGAGTAATTCGCGGTGAGTTGCAGCGAATCCACCACGCGGAGGATTTCGTTAAAGTTGCGCCCCGTTGAAGCAGGATAGGTCAGCGTCAGCTTGATCTTCTTGTCGGGACCAATCACAAATACCGAACGAACAGTCGCTTTTTCGCTGGCATTCGGGTGGATCATATCATACAATTGTGCCACCTTGCGATCTTCGTCGGCGATGATCGGGAAGTTGACTTCGGTGCTGTTCACCTCGTTAATGTCGGGGATCCAGCGGTTGTGCGAATCCAGATCATCCACACTCACGGCGAGTACTTTCACGTTGCGTTTCTCAAACTCACCTTTCAAAAGGGCCGTTTTACCCAGCTCGGTTGTACAAACGGGAGTAAAGTCAGCGGGGTGAGAGAATAGCAAGCCCCAGCTGTCACCCAGCCATTCGTGGAATTTAATGGGCCCCTGCGTGGTATTTGCTTCAAAATCCGGTGCGATATCTCCTAATCGAAGTGACATAATGGTGAAGGTTAAAGAATGAAACATTAATCTACTAACATTGTAGAGTAGAACACAAAATTAAGTAAATAGTTTCATTAACACCGAATTCTTGTATTAATAAATCAGGCAGAAAAATAGCTTACCAGATCCTCCTTATACCCTGATAATGTTCCGTTTAACCAATTTTAACCGCTTTTTAAGGCTTGTTTAATTGCGTTTTAATCGCTGCTAGGCTCTTTTGAAAACGAAAACCGGGGCCACCCACGCGGTGTCTGCGGCGATCAGGTCAAATCTTTATCAACATAATCGGCCTCAGCCATGACAGCCCGGATACGCGCTTTCGATGAACAAACGGCATTGCAAGAAGTGAAGTGTTTCCTACCAACGTGGCCTTCGACCGCTTCACCGGCCGGCGCGAATCCGTTGAAGGCATTTCAGAGCTTTGGTTTTCATGAAGCGCTCCGCCAGGCGAGGGAAATCCTGGGCTTGCATACCACGCTTTCCCTGGACGAATACCGTTCGTTTTACAATTCCAAAAAAGTAAGACCGGAAATCCTCGAAAAGGTGGTGCAGGAAAAGAAGGGGGCGGCCAAAACCTTCGAATGGCAGGATAAGGCATTGATGAAGAAGTATCCCATCTCCGGTCCGCCGCGGAGGGGGCAATTGAGGGCAAACTGGAAAAAACAATATAAAATCGATCTCGATGAGGCAGTGCATCCGAAGCTGTTCCGCATCCTGGGCCGTTATGTGGACCAGGGCCTGGCCGACTGGATGTTCCCCGTACGCGGGCAAGGCCTGCTCGACTCCCTGCGCGAAATGGAGTCGAACAGCTACGTGAGCGTATTCAGGACATCCCGTGCGCGGGACCTGCTGGTTCGCACAAATCCGTCTATTACCGGGTTGCTCGGCATGATCGTGGGAGAAGAAACGCTCTTTCGGCAGTATCTATTCGATCAGCAATTCGCACACCTGGGATGGTCGGCGCTGATCTGCGAAATAGAAAAGGGCAATGCCCTTCCCGGAAGGCGGACAGCCTCTCTGCACGACGTGGCGGTTTTTGAACTGTTGCTCGAAATAGACGAGCTCGACTACCGGACCGACGGGCGGTGGCTACCTCTGTCGGTCATGCTGGCCGAGCGCCCGCCCGCATTGTTTGACGATGTGCCCGCCACCGAAAAGGACGAGATCCTTGAAATCTGGCAGGAGGCAGTTGAGTGGAGCTGTTATGACGCCGTCCTTACCGCGTTGAACGACGAGAATGGACGTGAACGCGCACCGGCTTACTTACCAGGTCATGAGAAAAGTAATGCAGGTCCAGATACGGTTTGTATTATAGGCGGAAGTTGGCTGGCGGAACGCGTTTCCACCGCCTGCCGCGCATCGCTGAAAACGTATGACTTCGCGACCGACCCGCATGGCAACACATTGGAAAAACTTCTTGGAAGGGTGCTATCCGCCGATGCCCCGGCAAGCCTCGGGCGCTTTTTCTCCCGGACGGGACTGACGGGAACCGATGGATTCGACATCCCAACGGACGATGTAATCGGGCTCGTGGCCACCGCCGGGAATGCTCCGGGCGATCTCCGGATCGGTTTACATTCGCCGGCAAAAGCGGATGTTCTTCCCGTTCGTCTATTGTGCGTGGTGGAGCAATGCCCCGAAATAGTGCTGAATGTGATCGTGCGTTCCCGGGCAATGCACGAATGGTTCGCCAACGAATGGATTCACCTGGTGGTCGTCGATCCGGGCTCGGGTGAGCTGCGTATTTTGAAAAACGGGAAGATGACTGCGTACAAACAGGATCGCCGGGCGACAGGCCGACGGTTAGTCGAAAATGCCGTCCATTAAATATTCGCTATCGGTGGCCGGTGGTTGGTGAAGCCGCATTGCCGATTGATATCGGTTGCCGATAGCTTTTTTGCATTGATATGTTTTGGAATGATTTCCATTTTGACAGTTTAACCGCTGCCTATCTGACGGTCGGGCTCCTGATAATGCTCCTCGCCGCATGGTATGGCCGCAAAACAATGGATGGCAGGCAATGGCCAAAATTCGGTTACGCTGTAATGCTTTTTTGTATTGGTTACTGCCTTACCATCCTGTCGGGCAGCACGAAAGCGCTGGTGATTGGTTGGGAACTGATGGGCATAGCTTCGTTTCTATGTATGATCCCGCACAGAAACCTGGCAACAGGCAATTCGGCGAAAGCCTTCTTTATATATCGCCTGGGTGATGTGGGCTTGCTCCTTGCCATGTGGGCAAGCCACCACCTGTGGCGGGAAAATACCGCACTGATCTCGTTCCTGCTGCTGGCGACGGCCTCGGCGCAGTCGTCGCAGTTGCCATTGTCGTCATGGCTGCCACAGGCCATGGACGCGTCTTCCGCGGCGGGTGCCATGCTACTCGCTGCGCTGGTTGTTCAAATGGGCGTATTTCTCCTTTTACGCAGTATGCCGCTTTGGGAGCATCAGTTATCTGTACGCATCCTGATCGCATCGCTCGGAACAGCGACGGCGGCTTTGGCAACCGGCTTCGCACGGGTCGAACCGTCCATGAAACGGCGTATCGCTTTTGCTTCGATGGCACAGGTAGGACTCATTTTTATCGAAGTAGCGGCTGGTTTTAAAGAGATAGCGATGGCCCATGTCGGGGGGAAACGCACTGCTGAGAGCCTACCAGCTGATAATATCGCGCGGCCTGACCAGTATCGGCATCCGGAAACACAATGCTATAAGCTGGACCGAAACCTGGGAAGACCGCCTTCCTAAAAGGCTGCAATACACACTCTACGTACTGTATATAAAGGAATGGGGGGGTCTACACGCGCTTGTCCCGATACCTAAAATCCTGATATTGATATGACTAACCCGCTATTCCGCTGCGGTAATCCGATAATCGAGTTTCATAATTATAGTTAACCTGTTCGTTTAAGTTTCGGAAACCATCTCATGTTTAAAATGAGATGGTTTTTTGTTTAATTTGAACTAACCCTGCACATTTTGCTTTTTTGAAATAAAAAACCGGCCTGTACCCTTGAAGCTGCCCGTCTATTTGGATAATAATGCAACCACCCCTGTCGATCCGCGGGTTTTACAGGAAATGCTCCCGTATTTCACAGAGCGGTTCGGGAATGCGGCCAGCCGTACGCACGCTTATGGCTGGGAGGCGGAAGAGTCGGTCGACATTGCCCGCGAGCAGATCGCCAGTCTCATAGGCGCGCACCCGCAGGAGATCGTGTTTACCTCCGGCGCAACCGAGGCTGTGAACCTGGCAATCAAAGGTGTTTTTGAAAATTCGGAGCGGGAGAAAAAACACATTGTCACCGTTTGTACGGAACACAAAGCGGTGCTCGATACCTGTAAGCATATCGAACGCCTTGGCGGCTCGGTAACCTACCTGCCGGTGAATGCGAATGGCCTTATTGACCTTACCGACCTTGAAAATGCCGTTACACCCGATACGATTCTTATTTCGGTCATGTATGCCAACAATGAAACGGGGGTGATACAACCGATGCGGGAAATTGCCTCGATTGCCCGGAAACATCACATTCCATGTATGTCGGACGGCACGCAGGCGGTGGGCAAGATCCCGGTGGATGTCCAGAATGACGGCATCGACCTTCTTGCTTTAAGCGCGCATAAAATTTATGGTCCCAAAGGTGTGGGAGCCTTGTATGTGCGCAAAAAAATCCCGCTGTCGCGCTTACCGCGCAGATCGACGGCGGGGGGCACGAACGCAATATGCGAAGCGGCACGCTGAATGTCCCCGGTATCGTGGGCCTGGGACGGGCCTGTGAAATCGCCGGGGCCGAAATGGCCCGTGAAAGCAAACGGCTCACCGCGCTCCGTAATGCATTCGAAGTGGAACTGCTCGTATTGCAAGACATTGAAATCAATGCGGAGGACGCCCGCCGGTTACCGCATTGCACGAATATCTCGTTCGGGCAGGTGGATGGCGAGAAGCTGATATTCGAAGCGGGTTCCGATCTGGCGTTTTCCCGCAGTTCGGCGTGCACCTCGGCAACGCTGGAACCCAGTTACGTATTAAAAGCCATGGGTTTTTCAGACGAACGCATCCATAACTCATTCCGGTTCAGCTTTGGGAGGTTCTCTACCGAAGAACACGTAAACCACGCGGTTTCCGTTATTTCCAGGATCGTAAAACAACATCGCCATGAAAGAAATCACGGACATCATCCGGTCGTATGAGCAGGCACTGACCTCGGGCAAACGCATGGCGCTCGCGACGGTCGTGCATGTGGACGGCTCCTCTTACAGGCGCCCCGGCGCTCGTATGCTCGTCACGGACGACGGCCAGCTCACAGGCGCCATCAGCGGCGGCTGCCTCGAAGGGGACGCACTGCGCAAAGCATTACTGGCGATTTCCCAACAAAAAAACAAGCTCGTAACTTACGATACCACCGACGAAAACGATACCACGCTGGGTGTCCAGCTGGGTTGCAACGGAGTCGTACATATTCTTTTTGAACCCATTAAAACAGACGACCCCGAAAACCCGGTGGAATTGCTGAAAAAAGTTGCGGCCAAACGACAGAATGCGGTACTGGTAACCTTATTCTCCCTGCAATCACGCACGGGAGCGCAGCCTGGCACATGTTTCCTGCATTTACAGGCCGACGACCGGGCCATCTGCAATTGTACCCCGGAAATGTACGATCAACTGCTTTCGGAAACCCGGGCCGCCTACCAGCGTGGCGACTCGTTTTTCAAAGCATTCGGCCGGTCGCTTACCGGTTTCGTGGAGTATTTCAATACACCACCATCGCTGGTCATCGCGGGAGCCGGCAACGACACCATTCCCCTAACTGAAATGGCCAGCGTGCTGGGCTGGGAAATAACCGTTGTCGACGGCCGTACGGGACATGCCACACGGCAGCGATTTCCAAAAGCGGGCAAAGTGCTGGTAGCGCGGGCGGAAGACGTATTAAAACACATTCCTATCGACGAGCGGACATTTGTGCTGCTGATGACCCATAATTACAACTACGACCTGGCATTACTCAAACAGCTGCTTACGGTCGACGCCTGCCGGTATGTGGGTGCATTGGGCCCGAAGAAAAAGCTCGAACGTATGTATTCCGAACTGGAAAGCGGAGGAATGTTGATTACAGACAAGCAAAAAACAAAAGTTTACGGCCCGGTAGGATTGGATATCGGTGCGGAAACCTCCGAAGAAATCGCATTATCGGTACTTGCCGAGATCAAGGCTGTGTTAGGCAGGCGGGCCGGGCTTTCGCTTCGGGAAAAGCTGGAACCGATCCATAGCCGGTCGGACCAGCGCGTGGATTACACCCGTGACGAGAAAGAGGAGTTCCTCTGCGCCATACAAACAACCACACCCTGACCGCCCATGGTGCACGACGAATATGGCATCGTAATCCTGGCTGCGGGCAATTCGTCCCGGCTCGGAGAACCCAAGCAATTGTTGCAATTTAATGGCAAAAGCCTGATCCGGCACATCGCGGAGGCCGCGCTGGACGTTGTCGGGGGAAATACGATCGTCGTTACGGGTGCTAATACCACGTTAATCGAAACGGAGCTGGAAGACCTGCGGTGCCAATGTGCATACAATCCCGACTGGCAGGAGGGAATGTCGGCTTCCATTAAAACCGGCATTCATGCATTGGAATCGCGTGATCTGCAAATAAAAGGCTGCATCCTGGCGGTGAGCGACCAGCCATTTGTATCCGCCGAAGTTTTCAATGCATTAATTCACGCGTTTGAAACAACCGGAAAACCCATCGTCCCCTCGAAATACAGCGACTCGTTAGGCACTCCCGCCTTTTTTGCCGCCTCCTACTTCCCTGCCCTGCGCCAACTTACCGGTGCCGAAGGTGCCAAAAAGCTGTTCAATCGCTACACTGACGACGTTTCTGCCTATGCGTTTCCAAAAGGTAGCATCGACATCGACACCCAGGAAGATTATAAGCGGCTGATATCCGGCATTTAAACCACTATTTCCTCCGGGCTCCATTGGAAATTAAATTTTCGCTTCCCTATTGTGAATGTCAGATCATCAGTTACATTTGCAGTGTACTATTTAACTAGAACACTAAAACAACTAAGCCATGATTCACCTTGAAAAGGTTTCTTTTGGGTACGGCAAACGTAAAAAGTTATTTGAAAATCTCGACCTTCACCTCGACACCGGGCATATTTACGGACTGCTTGGGAGAAACGGCGCGGGCAAGTCGAGCCTATTGCGAAATATAGCCGGCTTACTTTACCCTACCAGCGGACGCATCGATGTGGCCGGTTACGAGCCCCGTAAACGACTGCCCGCATTTTTGCAGGACATTTTCTTCCTGCCGGAGGAGATTTACCTTCCGTCGGTGACGGTCGACAAGTACCTGAGTCTCATGGCGCCGTTTTACCCAAAGTTTGACGAGCGGCTTTTTCGGGCATACATCGCCGAACTCGACATTCCGGAAGGCAACAAGTTGACAGGCATGTCGTACGGGCAGAAGAAAAAGGTGCTGATCGCGTTCGCGCTGGCGACCAACACCCGCGTGCTGATCATGGACGAGCCTACCAATGGGCTGGATATTCCTTCGAAAAGCCAGTTTCGCAGATTGGTATCGTCGGCGCTCGACAAAGACCGCCTCATCCTGATCTCCACCCACCAGGTTCGCGACCTCGACAATCTGATCGACGCCATTATTATATTGGAAGACAGCCAAATACTCATCCGGCACAGTCTTGAAACTATTTCAGAACGCCTGTGCTTCGGCACATTGCCCAGCATTGAATATGACAACCGCGTGCTCTATTCGGAACCTTCGTTACGCGGGTACAAAGCTGTTTTCGAAAATTCCGCGCAGGAAGAAAGCCGCGTCGATCTGGAGTATTTATTCAACGCGGTAATTGAGAACCCCCAGCGGATCAGCCAGATATTTGCCTATTAGCCATGAAAATTATATTCGTTCTCCTGCTGGCAGCATTGGTGCTGATGCTACGGCACATTTTACCATCCCTGGTCCCCGTTCACTCATCCCCACTTATATTACTATGAACCAGACATTTAACATTCACCGCCTGACATTGATGCTCCGGTTTGATGCAGCTGAGAAAGGTAGGAATTACCTGATGATGGCTTCCCTATTGCTTTTTGGCACGGGAGCTATGATGTTTCCAGTCACATTGAGTACTGAATTTAGTCCCTTTCTTGAATTGTTGCATCATTTTGCATTAATGATGATCCTCCTTTTTGGTGGCAGCTTGTATACCAGTAATGCATTTTCGCAATTCTCCGACCCTTCAACTGGTATTGCCTCGCTGATGCTGCCGGCATCGAAGATTGAAAAGTTTTTAAGCTCACTCGTTCTGAACTGGCTTTTTGTAGTCCCTTTCATAGCCATTTTTTTCCAGCTGCATTATCTGACGTTCGATATAGCCAATGCGAAACTCACGCAGCCTGGTGCCAGGTATGAATACATTAACCGGGACGTCGTTACCTATGTTTCGTTTTGCTATTTTTTGATCCAAAGCTCCGTCTTTCTTGGTTCAATATGGTTTAAAAAAGCGTCCTATGTGAAAACGGCGATCATATTCGTTGGTATATCGTTTCTTCTCTGCTGTGCCAACTTTGTATTGGCATCCAGGCTCGTGATAGCTGCCAGCCCCGGTGTAATGCCTGCAAAAGTCAATGCATTTCCACTTAGCGGCTGGAAAATATGGTTTTACAATCCGGATAAGTCGCAGAATTTCCTATACAATTCGACATTTTATCATGTCCCATTTCCGGATAACCTACTATTAGCCGTCCAAATAGCGACTGCTTTCGTGGCAGCCATATTCTGGGTTTGCGCTTATTTTCAATTGCGTGAACGGGAAATATAATTTTCGACTATGGATTTTAAAGATAAACAAGCCATCTATCTGCAAATCGCCGACTATATCTGCGAACAAATCCTGCTAGCCAAATGGCCTCCCGGGGAACGTATCCCTTCCGTTCGTGACTTGGCTGCCTTGATGGAGGTCAACCCAAATACGGTGATGCGTACTTATGATTTTCTGCAAAGTCAGGAGATTATTTTTAACAAGCGGGGCATCGGTTATTCCGCTGATGATAAGGCTGTCGAAAAAATATTGGCATACAAGCGCGAACGTTTTCTCGCCATCGAATTACCGGACCTTTTCAAGAGTCTATATCTGCTGAACATCGGCATGGACGAGGTCAGCGAAAGATATCAGAAGTTTGTCGAAGAAATGTACCCTTTAACCTCGTAAGTTATTATGAAAATAAGCACGATATTGCTCACCTTCACGGTCACCAGTTTTATACTATTTACATTGGGCTCCAATATTTTCCTCAAGACCGAATTTAGCAAAATTGACAAGACGGATCCTTTTTATGGATTTGTGAGCCATGGTGTGAAGCCTTTCAAATACGTCCGGCTTAAAGGCGCAGGTTTAGGGCTGACCCAGATAAGTAACGGTTCAATCCCTGAAATCAAACTGAACATAGAACGGAAGTATCTGGAATGGAGTGTCAGCCACGATACGCTTACCGTGACTTACCTAGGAGACAAGATCGTTACTCGTCCACCGGTGGGTAAGTCATTCGATAGTCGCCCCGCGATTCACATCTCTGCTCCTGGTATTTACGGCGTGAGCTCAAACAACATTAAATGCAAGATCAAGGATTTAAAAACCGACCACCTTACGATCGACCAGACCGGCGATGGCATTGCATTGACAGACAATTCGATCGGAAGCCTGTCGGCGATGCTAAAAAGCGGGGCTCTGGTACTCGTCGATTCGCACAATCAAATCGGCGACTCAAACATACAGGTGCGCGATAGCAGTTCATTTACGAGCTCGCGCGATGTTTTTGGAAGCTTCCATGCAGAAGTAGATAGCACCGCGCACCTGAGCGTACCAGGAAGTCTGCTGAAAAAAATGAATAAGTAGAAAGCCCCGGGCCCTTCTTATTTCACCCCCAGCATCAAACTCGTACTGCCGCCTGCGTTCGTGGTCGGCAGTACGCCATTCCACTTCGCGACCCATTCCTGTTGAATGAGCAACGGCGTCAGTGTTTTTTGCCGCAATTGGTTGGCTTCCGCTTCCGCTTTGGCTTTGATCAATGTCGCCTTCGCCTGCCCTTCTGCGCGTGCGATGAGGACTTTCGCTTCGGCTTCCGCTTGTTTTGCCTGGTTTTCGGCCTTCAAACGGGCCTGGATGGAGGCATTCTTCTCGTCGATCATTTGTCTCAAAGACGGCGGCGGGGTAATGGCGGAGGTAAGCTGGTCGTAAATGAAACCGTCTTTACCCAAGGTTTTGGTTAAAACATTCTGGACGCGGTCCTCGAACACCTCGCGGTTGGACATTACGCTGTCGGATGTAAACGAGTTAGCTACGATGCGATAGGCGTCGTAAATGGTGTTTTTCATAAAACCTTGCTGGATTTCTACTAACGGTCGTCTGTATTGGCGGTAAATCTGCGGCACCTTGTCGGGATTTATATGGTAGTTGAGTTTGGGATCGACCTTGAATTCGGCGGCGTCTTTGGTGGTAATCACAAAAGATTCGTAATCGACACTTTGGGTGTAAGTTGGAAATTCCACAATCTTGGTCGTCCATGAGTTGTACCACACACGGCCGGTTACCATCGTGATATTGTCGACACCCTTGTCGCTGCCATACAGGTTAATGCGGATACCCACATTACCCGCATCGATGTTTTCGAAGGAAAACGGCTGGATCGCGAGCGTCATGATCAACACGATGAATGTCAGGATTCCGATAATAATGTTTCGCTTCATGTTCAATTACAGTTTGGATTTCAATTGGTTTACGATTTGTCCGACGACAGTATAAAGGAAGTAAAAAGCCAGCCCGATAATCGCCAACCCGGCAAAAACGAGCCAATCGGACTGCGCATTGACAAGCCGGAGCGCGTAGGTCACCACGATGACAACCGCCGCGATTTTCAGAATGTGTACCATGTGATCGAGGTTTGTTTGGCGTAAAATTAACACGTCGCTGAGCGAACGACCGTTAGATTTTATCCAATGGCGCTGCGGGTTGTCAAGCGCTTCAAAAACCCCATAAACAGCACGAAGCGCGCCGACGGATCGACGCGCTTCGCAGATTTGGAATAACAATATAAATCTTAAAGCAAGGCAGCTGCAGCCTCGTCCACAAACCAGTGTAATTGCCCTTTTACAGGCTGAATGATTTGTGAAGGATAAAGGTCCACATTCCTTTCCCCTGTCAAAACCTGCTTTAAAACCTCTGCTTTACCCGCGCCCGCCGCCAGGAAAGCCACGCAAGCCGCATTATTCACGACCGGGGCCGTGAGGGTAATACGGTACATATCCTGCGCTGGCAGGAAAAAGGAAGTTGCGAGCGCATTTTTCTCGTGAATCACTTCGGTCCCCGGAAAAAGCGACAATGTGTGACCATCGTCTCCCATTCCAAGCAATACAAAATCGAAAGTCGTTTCGGAGCCTTCGAAATAGGTCTTGACGATCTTTTCGTATTCAGCGGCGGATTCCTGCGGCGCAATGTCGGTGCGCATGATGTGGATATTTTCAGCCTTTACAGGCACCTTATCCAGCAGTTCTTCATAGCACATTTTTGCATTATTCCGCGAATCATCAAACGGCACCGCACGCTCGTCGCCCCAGAAAAAATGTAATTTCTCCCAGGGAATCGATTCTTTGTAAGGTGATTCCGCCAGCAATGCGTACAATGCCTTCGGCGTGCTTCCACCCGACAATACGAACGTGAAACGCTCCTGTCTCGCAAGCACTTGCTGAATGTAATTGTTAATCCACTCAGCAAGGCTGGCGCTCAATGCTTTGGTATCCTTCTCGATATGCAACTCCATAGCTTACGGGGTTGGAGGCAGGTTGAGCCATGTATGACCGTCGCGGGCGATGAGTGCATCGGCAGCGTCGGGACCCCATGAGTCGGGTGCGTAATTCGGGAAATCTTGCGGCGGGCGGTTCTCCCATGCTTCCAGGATAGGCATGATCACGCGCCACGCGGCGTCCACCTGGTCGTTACGCATGAACAGCGTGGCGTCACCTTCCATTACATCCAGCAGCAGCGTTTCATACGCTTCTGGCGCATGTTCGCCGGCTACCGCGTCGTAATCGAAAGTCATATCCACCGGATCGAGCATCATCGTTTGTCCCGGGCGCTTGGCCTGGAAGCGGATGCTGATGTCCATATTAGGCTGAATGCTGATCGTCAGACGGTTCGAGCGCCACGTTTCGGCAGATTCAGGCGGGAATGCATAGTGCGGCGCCTGTTTGAAATGCAATGTGATATGGGTTGCCTTTTGGTTCAGGTATTTACCGGTCCTTACGTAAAACGGTACCCCTTGCCAGCGCCAGTTGTCGATATAAAACTTCACAGCCGCGAACGTATCGATATTCGACTGCGGGTTCACGCCCTCTTCCTGACGGTAACCGACCACTTTTTCGCCTTTTTTCCAGCCACCCGAATACTGTCCGCGAACGGCGAAGTCGTGTACCTGCTCTTTGGTAATACGGCGGATCGCGTTCAATACGTCCACCTTTTTATTACGGATCTCATTGGCATCGAACGACACCGGCGGCTCCATCGCGATCATACAGAGGATTTGCAGGATGTGGTTCTGCACCATGTCGCGCAATGCGCCTGCGTGCTCGAAATAGCCTCCACGACCTTCCAGACCCACCGCCTCGGCAGCCGTGATCTGAATATGGTCAATATAGTTGCGGTTCCAGAGCGGCTCGAACAATGCATTCGCGAAACGTAGTGCGAGAATGTTCTGAACCGTCTCTTTACCCAGGTAGTGGTCGATACGGAAGATCTGTTCCTCGGCAAACATGCTCGAAAGCAGCAGGTTCAGTTCGTGCGCGCTTTCCAGGTCATGTCCAAATGGCTTCTCAACTACAATGCGGGTAGTTCCTTTGTCCCCGCATATCTTCAATGCACCCAGTTTCTGGGCGATCGAAGGAACAAGCTGAGGCGCTACCGCGAGATAAAAGATTACGTTGGGATGAACACCCCATTCTTCCTCTTTTTCCTTCACCAGATCGGTGATCTTGTGGTAAGCCGCCGCATCGTCGCCGTCCATTTGCAGGTACGAAACATGCTTGGTAAACTCGGTCCAGTGCCCGTTCTGTTTGCCTTTGCGGCGAGAGAATTTGGTCACGCCGTCGAGCAAATGCTCGTGGTATTTTTCGTTGGAATAGGCGCTCCGGCCGATGCCCGCGATCGCGAACTGATCGGGCATCCAGTTGTCCAGAAACAAGTTATAAAGCGCGGGTGTAAGCTTCCGGTAGTTGAGGTCACCGCTTCCTCCGAAAATGAAGAGTACCGAGGCAGGGGGACGTTTATTGGTTTGCATAAAATTTCTGATTTATTGTTGACCCCATTCTGTATGGAAAGTACCTGGGATGTCGGTACGTTGGTAGGTATGCGCGCCGAAATAATCGCGTTGCGCCTGGATCAGGTTTGTCGGCATATACGCAGTTTTGTAGGCGTCGAAGTAAGCCAGCGACGACATCAGCGCAGCAGCCGGGATGCCCGACTGAGCGGCGTAAGCGACCAATGACCGCGTATTGCCTTCCACAGACTTAACCAATGCGGCTACCTCTTGGTTCAACAGAATATTGGACAATTCCGGGGTTTGCTTGTAGGCGTTCGTAAACACGCCGAGCAGCGACGAACGGATAATGCAACCGCCTCTCCAGACGCTCACCACGTCGGTCAGCGGGATCTCCATTTGCAGGTCTTTAGAAGCCTGGAACAGCATGGCAAGGCCCTGTGCATAAGCAAGTATGGTGGCAAAATACAATGCGTCATGCACCTGCTGAATCAGCACCTGGGTTTCTTCGGAAATAGCGCTGCTTGCACCATAAAGTTCAGCAGCTGCCACCCTTTCATCCTTATAACCTGAAAGCGTACGCATAGCTACCGCCGTGTCAATGACCGGAACAGCCACAGGCAGCTCCATCGAGTCTTGTGATGTCCACTTGCCCGTTCCTTTCGAACCTGCTTTATCGGAGATTACATCTACCAGGTCGGCATCGGTTTTGTCGTCTTTTTGCAGGAATATATCGGCGGTAATTTCCACCAGGAACGATTGCAGGTCGCCTTCGTTCCAGCTTTTGAATACTTCGTGAAGTTGCTGGTTGCTCAAACCGGCTTTTTTCAGGATCGCGTACGATTCGCTGATGAGCTGCATAATCGCATATTCGATACCGTTATGCACCATTTTCACATAATGCCCGGCACCTTCCTTACCGAGGTAAGCCACACAAGGCTCGCCATTCACTTTTGCCGCGATGGCTTCGAGCATGGGTTGCACGTGTGCATAAGCTTCCTTATCGCCACCAGGCATAATGCTCGGGCCTGTACGGGCGCCTTTTTCGCCACCGGAAACACCGATTCCCATGAAATGAATGTCCTTTTCACGCAGGTATTTCACACGGCGGAGCGTATCTGTATAATGGGAGTTTCCCCCGTCGATGATAACGTCGCCTTTTTCAAGAAGGGGTAAGAGGGATGCGATGACATCGTCCACCGGCTGACCCGCCGGCACGAGCATCATTACCTTGCGAGGGCGTTGCAACAGCTGGATCATCTGGGCAAGTTCCGAAACGCCCTTAACAGTGGTGCCCGGGGTGGCACTGGATTCCAACGCAGAATTTTTGGTTTCATCCTTATCGAAACCGATGACGGAGAAACCATGATCGGCCATGTTCAGTAACAGGTTCCGCCCCATTACGCCCAGTCCGATCATTCCAAAATCGAATAAGTTCTGTGACATAGATTAAACGTCTTGAATTAAGAAGCTGCAATATCAGGGTTTTTCAAAGACCAGCTTACATCTTTGTTGACATTCTATTTAAAATTTAAAATGTTCTCGATATTTTATTAAATTCACCTCCGCTATGGTTATTTCATAGTTAGTTAAATAGTTAATATTTACTATACACATTACTATGTACTACAAATTTCTCCGGGTCGCCCTGCTGGCGGTCCTCGCCTCGTGCAATGCGTTTTCGCAAGACTCGCTTGTCATTAAAAACCGCTTCCTGGAAAGAAAATTCACCATCGGTGATAATTCTTTCTACACATCGCGCTTTCAGCATCTTCTGACGAACAAAGATTATAGCCGCCCTGGCTCAGAAGAGTTTTATTTTACGATTAACGGTGCGCCTGCCAGCTCCAACGGCGGCAATGGATTATTTAAACACATAAAACATGTATTAAGCCGGCAGGATAACGGCGTCCAGCGAGCGACGGTGCAGCTCGCCGGGAAACCAGGTACAAGTGCCGAAAACGTCGTAGTGGATTTAACCTACGAAGTGTACGACGAATTGCCCGTTGTGCGGAAACAGATCAGCATTACCAACAACACTTCCAAACCCATCGCTATCGCCGACCTGGAAGTAGAGCGGCTAAACCTGGTACCTATTTCCTCGCAACAAACGGAATTATATACCAATTACGGCTCCCGGTTCGCCTGGCGTCCGTACCACGGGGATCACCACGATGCCGCTGTATTTGTGTATCATAATTATGCTAAAGAAGGCTTCATCCTTGGCAACGAAGCGCCCAGTATTCTCAAAAAGACCGAAGTATATGCCGACCACAACCGCATTTCCATCGGTATGACGAGTCTCACCGATCACTATCCGTTTAAAAAGTGGATTGAACCGGGAGAAAAGTTTAACAGTCCCAAAACTTTCATCTGCCTCGTGAAATCCCAGAAGTGGGAAGACGCATTCGAAGGCCATTTCGCCGACTTCATACGTACACGCCTGGGTGTGAAACTTTTTGAGCGGAAGGAAATCCCCTTTACATTCTTTAATACATGGCGGCCTTTTTATACCAATATCAATGACACACTCGTAACCCAGCTCGCCGACGGTCTGGAAGGCACCGGCACAGATCTATTCATTATGGATGCCGGTTGGGAAAACAATTACGGCGATTGGGAACCTCATCCAAAGCGCTTTCCGAACGGCCTGAAGCCTATTACCGATCACATAAGAAAACGGGGAATGAAAGCCGGTCTCTGGATGAGCCTCGGGTCCGTCGACAAAAGCAGTAAACTGTACCAAGAGCATCCCGAATGGTCGGTATACGATAAAAACGGCGAGCCCGCTTATCTGCATGAGGAAATGAAAAACCGGGTCACGATGTCACTGGCTTCGGGTTATTACGACTATATTCTGGAAAAGATTAAACGCCACGTCCGCGAAAACGACCTGGCTTACATTAAACTCGACCTGGCCATCGCCAACTCGGCCTACGTGCTCGATTATTCTAAAAAAGGCGACTACAAATCCGAAGGTAAAGGCTACAAAGACCGCGAAAGCTCCTATTACGCCATCTACGAAAAGGCGTTACAACTCTTCGACGACCTGCACAAAACATTTCCCGACCTGCTTGTAGACTGCACTTATGAAGTCTGGGGAGAATATTATATTAATGACTACGCGTTGATCGAACACGCCGATTACGACTGGCTCACCAATTATGACGACGACGCGCCCGTGGGCCCTATCAACATCCGCCAAATGGCCTTCGACCGCAGCCGGGCAATTCCGACAGCGACCAATCTGATCGGCAACCAGTTCATGGATTCGCCCTACTCCAAATATACATTTCTGTCGCTGGCGTCCGTCAAGCCGATCCTCGTTGGCGATAGCCGTAAACTTCCCGCGGAACTGAAACCATGGTATCTGAAATGGAATACTTGGTTTAAGATGATGGATCAAAAATATCAGTTCACCCGTTTCTCTTACGTTTCCGACATTTTCCAGCGGCCGACCATGAGCAACTGGGATGGTGTTTATAAATTCAACAAAGAGAAACAGGGGGGGCGTGTTGTTCTTTTTCAGGAACGGGTCGGTGGAAACGACGCGGACATTTGCATTTCCGCTTGCGGAGCCGGGCAGCCGGTACCGGCTTTTTTCGCCGGAAGATGGGAAGGATTGGGGTATTTACAGTGGGAAAGAGTTGCTTGAAAAAGGTATCCCAATCCGGATCGACAAGCAATTCGAGGCGTTGGTCCTGGGCATCGAGAAAATCAATTGATAGGTATCAGAATTGGTATTCCTGCCTGAGATAACGCCACCAGTTGTGCAATCAGGCATGCCAAAACTTTAATACGTTTGTTGCGAATTGGAACACGCCGGTAATTGACCCATACATGCTGGAAAACTTGCGGGAAAAGATGGCTGTAGGACGTCTTCCACAACCATAACGCAACCAGCAAATAACGGATTCCCTGCCTTCTATTATACTGTAAATCATGGTGCCAATGATGATGATTTGGGGAAATCAATTGTCCAGAAAGCCGATGCCGACTAACGAGGTCATTCTGCGGCTTGCACAAAGTTTCAAAGGACTACCGACCGACGTGGTGGTGAAGCAAATGGACGCGCTGGGAATCAAATCACAGGAGGCGACCAAAGTAATGATGCTGTTGTCGGATAAGACCGATATGGTGAAGGAAAAGCAGGCGCTCGCAAACAAGGCGATGAAGGAGGGCACCAGCTTAACCAACGAGTTCAACGTCAAAAACGAGACGCGCATGGCGCAGCTCGAAAAGACCGGCAAAATGATTACATGGCTCGCCGAGCAGCTGGGTAATATGTCGATTCCCGCAGTCCTTCTGGTTACTACCGGGTTTATCGCTCTGGTGAAAGCGCTCGCCGCCGTTCCCGAATTTATCGTCGAGAACAAGGAAACATTTGCCGCGCTGGGCGTTGCGATCGTCTCGCTCAATGCTGCCAATATTGCCGCAGCTGCTTCGGCGCTCGCACACGCTGCCGTCGAGAAAGGCCGCGTGATCGCTACCCAATCCGTCACCGCTGCACAATGGCGTTTGAACGCTGCTATGACCGCCAACCCGATCAGGCTGGTCGTCGCTGCTATTTCTGCGCTCGTGGGCGGTTTTATGGTCTGGCACAACCATTCCGAGAAGGTTCGCGCTGGGGTATCGGGCTTAATGGCTGGTTTAAAAGAAGCTGCCGGGGTCGTCGCGTAGTTCGTGAAGGCATTTTTAACCCTCGATATTGCGGGCATGGCCGACGTAATGATGAACGGCGGCAAGAGGGTCGGCGACGCTTTCACGAGGGGCTATAACGACAAATTAAAGGAGGAGTCCGGCAAAGTTGTCGCCCAGCACAAAACCACAGTCGATAAAAAGGTCGATCTCACCCAAAAAGGGGCAAAGGCCGCAGCCGATGCCGAAATAGCAGCCGCCACCGGTGCCGCCGACGCGATCACCGCGAAGGAGCAGGCCGCGCTCGACAAACGCAAAAAAGCGAAGGAGAAGCAGCCGCAAGACTTCCGGGACGCCGAAGACAAGTACGACGAAATGGTGCGCAAAGACCGCGAAAAAGCGCTCGAATTGCTTTCCCAAATGGAGGCCGAAAACGAGCGCAGTAACGCGACCACCTCGCTGGAAATCGAGGAAAGCAAGATCCGCGAGAAAGCCCGTAAACGCATTAAAGACATCGAGGATTCGAAAGCCGGCGAAGCCCTGAAATTGAAAGTCGTCGAATCGATCAACCGAAATGCCGAAGAGTCGCTCGACAAAGTGCGCCGGAATTACCGCGACAAGCGGATCAAGGAGGAAGAAGAAGCTGCCAAAAAGCGACTGGAAGCCGAAAACTTCGTGCGCGAGCAGGAAGAAGGGGCAGAAATGACCCTGCTCGAATGGCGCGAAATGCAGGCCAAAGGAAACGCTTAAAAGCTCGCAGCAGTGCACAAAGACCGTGTCGACGTCGAGCTGCGCCTTACGCAGCAAAAGCTCGAAGCCGAAATCATGGCAGAAAACCAGAAGGCCGTTCGGACAATCACCGACACCGAGCAGCTGGCCACCGCATTGAACGCGATCGAAGAGCGGTACAACATTGCCAGCGTCATGGCGAACAAGAAGGCGACAGACGAAAAGCTCGCGATCGATCGGGATCTGCACGAGCAAAAAGCAGCCACGCTGAAAAACTATTCGGATATGTTCAGCTCGCTATTGCAGGGTGACGTTTCCGAATTTATGAACGCTGCAAGCACGATGGTCAAAGGTCACCAGACCGCGTGGCAGCAAAAGCTCGCAGCAAACCAAGCGAGCTACGAGCAGGCCGGTCAAATGGCGCAGACCGCCGTCGACTTTTTGAACGATCTCGCCCAACGTAAAGCCGAGAAAGCGATCGCCGAAGCCAACCGCGAGCGGGACGAAAAGGTCGCCATTCTCAATGCAGAGCTGGCCACCACCGAGGCAATGATCAAACAGTCGTCGGAAAACATCAAAGCCACCAAAGAAGCCGAACAAAACCGCCTTGCCGAGCTGCAAAGGATCTTAACGTCCGAGGCTACAACCGAGGAACAAAAGCGCGACGCCCTGCACAAATTCTACTCGCAGCAGCTGCAAGACATGAAAGCCGCCGAAGAGCAGAAAATTATGGACATGCAGAAAATGGCGAACGAGGCAAAAACCGCCGACGAACGTGCCGCGATGGAAGAAAAGATCCGCATGGCCACAAAGGAGAGCGAGGAAAAGATCCGGCTCGCGGAAGAAGAAGCCGAAGCGAAAGCCACCATGATCGACGAGCTGGCCGAATTTACCGCCGACGTGAATGCCGAAGTTTTGAAGGACGCGGAGAAATCGAGCGACAAACAGGTCAAAATGGCCGAAGACGAAGCCGAAAAGAAAGCCGAGATTAAGGAGCAGCTGGAAGACCTGATCGCGACCGAGAACCAAAAGCCCGCACGAAGGAAGCCGCCGAAAAGAAGAAAGCATGGCAGGCGCAAAAGAAAGCCGACATCGCGGCGGCGCTGATTACCGGGGCGCTCGCCGTTCTGAAAGCCCTCGCTAACTTTTTCCCGCTTAACATCGTTCTGGCAGCGGTCGCAGCCGTGGCGACGGGGGTACAGATCGCCAAGATAAAAAGCCAGCCGGAGCCATCTTTCGCGCATGGTGGGACGCTCGGTTTCGTGGCGCAGGGAGGCAAACACGGAAGCACATGCGGAACGGGCGGAATCGCCCTCGTGGATCGCAGGACACAGCGCGAAGTCGGCGAAATGGAGGGCGACGAAGCTATCATTTCAGCCAAGCAAACGGCGGCGAATTGGCCGGTAATCCAGCAGATGTTCAAAAACGCCCGGACGGCGGGAAAAACCGAATCTCCGGTGCTGCCGATGGCCTCCGAAGCGACCCCGATGGCGTTCAGGGATGGCGGCAAATTCGAGTCGCCATATTGGGAAAAGGGAATGTACCTTTTTGGCTCCAAAAAGAAGAAAGAGGCCGAGAAAGCAGCAGCCGAAGCCGAAGCAGCAAAAGCGCAGGCCGAAGCCGATGCCGCAATGGCCGACGCTATGGGCGGGGTCGATGCCGACACCAGCGCATACAACGGGATCGACGCCACAGACCCGGCAACGATGGGCGACACGGCAGGCGCTTCGGCAGCGCACGCGAAAAAGCAGGGCGAGGCGCAGCTAAAAGCGATTCAGGACATTCTTGCGGCCACGCTCGACAACGGCGACACGCTCGCGCGAGCTGTTTCCGCACTTGGTGAAGTAAAACAGGCCGCAAAGGGGTCGAAGGAGCGGTGCGAAACGTGGAAGGCGCGGTGCATTCAACCAACACCCAGGGCAAATTTGACCAATTGATCGGGGCGATTTCTAACCTCGCAGCTTAAAGCAATTACATAATTTAAACGAAACCAGTCACCATCTACTCCTGGAACATTTGTAACTCCAGGGGTATTTTCTATATTTAGACTTTCAACAAAAAATATTAATAATGTTTAAATCTCTCCTTCGTTTTACAGCTATTTTGCTGTTTTCAGCACAAATGACTTCCTGCGTCAAAGATCACTTCATCCCGATTGATCCAGAACCTAATGGAAAAGAAAATTTACGATCAGCAATCCAAGGTAAATGGCTAATTGACACTTCCGTCGTAACAAATTTACCTGAAGGTCCATTTTTAGAATTTTTTTGGGCAGATACTACTTACATACAAGGCGCACAACATTGGGCTACCAACGATAAGTACACTATCACAAGTCCAACCAGCATTAACCTAGCCCATGTCGGTAGGATAGAGAACATTGCATTCTCCAGCGATAGAAGAAAGATGAGTTTTACTCGTATTCACCAGGGAAAGCTAACTGGGGAACAGCTAACGGCAACATTTGCACCTTTCGTAGATAGCACCTCATGGACAGGTGGGTTCTTAGGAAAATGGGAAGTCTTGCCAATTGAAAATGGTAGCGATACGCTCAGCAAAAGTGAGGGTGGGATACTTAAAACTTTATTTTTCTCAAGCCAAGGTACTTTTATAACTTGATATAGCCTTACTGCTCCCCTTTACCTAGGCAATGGACAGTTATCGCAAAATTGGCGGTGGGATAAAACTTCGTCAAATAAGATTGAATTTTGGGACAATTATGAAGGGATTCAATCCGCCAACAATATCACCATCAGATCTCTTAAGGCAGATACACTTAAAATCACACATTCATCTGCCAAGTGGGGAATAAGAAACCTGACTTTAGCTCGGCCAAAGTAAACTATTGCATCATTCTTCATTCAAAACTGCCATGTCATAAAAAGCATGGCAGTTTTTTTATGCATTTTATTGAAAACAACATCATCCTTTTTGCAAAATATAATCAAAGTTTTTATTTCAGGTTAATCGAAAAATATTTTTAGTTTAATGACAAAATAAAGAAAACGATCTTAGTAGAGCTTCCCATCCACGTTAAAAAATTCTTCATGGTCGAGTACAGCGGCGACACGGCCAAGAACGGAACCGACCAGATCGATGTCAAGAAATTCAGTGAGCTAGGAAACATTGTAACCGCAATTAGCCGCCCGATCCCGTGGACGCAGAAAATCGAGCGCCCACAAGGCGAGGGCGTGATCGCCATCAACTACTATTCACACACGTTAAGCCATGAGGTTTCAAACGACCGGCTGGCGATGATCGCCAAAGGCATGGATCACATTTTCCACAGGAGCCTTATTCCCTACGTTTCGGCGTTGCATGACCTGCTCAGTGGCGATTACAGTCCGCACGTAAATTCATTCTTGGAGATCTACGGAATACAGCGCGATGTCGACGTCGAGTTCGAAACCCTACGCAAGGTTTACCGCGACCGGATCGACCGTTTAAACCGTCAAAGAAGAAAAAGTTACGCGTAAAAAGTCCGGCTATATGGTGCCTTGTCCAGCAAACGCGTTTTATGCCCGGCTACCGCGTGAAAAGTCCGGGCGCTAAATCTACAAAAAGCCTTAATGCTGCACGCATTGAGGCTTTTTTATTTCCGGATTGCCCGGTTTCGCGTCCTTTCTCGCAGGCGTTTAAAGCCCTAATTTCGCCCCATGTTTGGAAATTTGGAAAGTATCGGCGTCAAATGTGGGCCAGTCGCAACCGGCTGGCTCACTCACTTATATCTGGTCGGCTGCGACAGCGCCGCCTACGACATTTACCCGGATCAGTTACTCACTACGGCAAATCCTTTATGGCTCTCCGGGTCGAAGCCGGGCGGCAATCCGCTCGTCACTGAGATAAAGCTGCGGGCGAAGACGGCCACGTTTTCGGAAGGATTACAAACCAGCCCGGCTGGCGCTTCGTACAACCCGCAGATTTCGGTGCCTATACCGAGCATCGCTTCCGAAATCGTCGGATGGGTTTACCGCAATCAGAACCGCAGGTTTATCGCCATTTTCCGCGACACGGCGGGCTTTTGCTACATGGCTGGCACGAAGAGTAACGGACTACGGCTTTCGTGGGCGAGATCCATCTCACAGACAAGCGCACAGCAGCTTTCCGTTTCCGGCTCCAATTGGCACCCTGCCCTGTGGATCAGAAGCATCGATCCGGAAGTGCTTTTCCCATCAAAAGAGTTCGATTACAGTTTCGACATAAGTTTCTCTTAAACAATCTCACACCATGCCTTGGAATCCCTCCATCGCCGAAATCGAGGGTATTATCGACGGAAATCTCAAAAGCTCCCCTCCCGCCCCACCTCAAAGCAATTCTGCCGCTGTCGTTCGCTCCCTGCTTAAAAGTATTTGGGGAGCAATGGCGCGACGGGCGTATCTGCTGCTGTTGCAAGCGTTGACGCCGCCACAGCCGGAATGATCGCCCGCAGCCTTAGCGTAAGCATGGAAATCAATGTACGCGGCGACGTCGGAAACGACACCCGTTCCGGTATTGACAACGGCACTACCGCGACCGGAGCAGTTAAAACGCTCACCCGCGTGGCCGAACTGGCTTCCGGCAAATGCCAATCACTGAACGTTCTGATTAATAGCGGAAATGTTATTGTGGACGCGGACGTCTCTTTTACCGTGCCTGAAATCTTTGTGCACGTAAAAGCCGGGGCGACTCTCACCGTGAAAAAACGGACAATCATTGACAGCAATAACATTGTAGTCGGCGAAGGCAACTACCGTATCATTTTTGCGTGTAACAATGCAAACATTCGAGTAAACGGAACTGTGATCGTCGAAGGTGGAACAGGTTCCACCGGTGCCAGAAACCAGTTTGACTATTTATGGAGGCAGGGAGCGTTTACAATCACCACACCCGCATTCATGAAAGCCGGGCTACGCTTTCAATCGCTGAACTTCTTTATTGAAAATGCGACCGTGACGGTAGGCGATAATGCGTATTTCGCAAATTATGGCGGTGCAGGGCTTAATACAAATGAGGGCGCACCGTCAAGATTGGCGACTTATAGCCGTTCAACCGTAAACTCGACATTCACGCTCGGTACTGCCGCAACCGAATCCACGCTCGTCGGCGATCGGACACAGATCAGAACCTTCACCCCTACCAGCAGCACCGACGCAAGGGTTTCCGAAGGGGAGCTGGTCGCCGACTCTAACTTTCTCTACCAAAAGCGTAGCGGAGTAATCAAAAAAATTGCCTGGGCAACTTTCTAATTTTTCATACCATGCCAAACCTCCGACGTATCACGATCAGCTCGTCATCGGGCTATCCCGACGTAGTTCGTCAAATCGTCGTCATAGGACGGAACGAAGACTACCAGAACGAATCCGTGACACTGATCTGCATGATCGAGCACTTCGACGGGACGGGCTACCGCCTTAATTCATTCCGTGCGATCGAGCGCGAGCCGTTCCTGCTAATGGCAGACAACAGCAGCAAAGTAAACCCTGAAACCGGTGCGCTTGTGTTCCCTGATCAATCCGGCAACTACCCGGAAGGATCTGTCGGCCAGTACGACTGGTTGAAAGCCGCCGTCGAGAACGGGGCAAATCCGTTTACCATCGCGACCGGTGCCGTCATGTAAGCCGACTCGTTAAAGCGCTTTAACTAAATGACGCAGTACCCCGACATTCACCTGCGCAAAAGTCCCGATCGGTTTAACTGGTGGGAAGTTGTAGAAGACTGCACGGTCGAATCCAAACTACCCGGCATGGTAATCCCTGCCGGGTACCGTACCGACTTCGCTACCATCCCGCGCCTGCTCTGGCCACTGATGCCCCCACATGGCAGGATGGCAAACGCTGCGATCGCCCACGACTACGCATACGACAACCGGCTCGGAGAAGCTGAATTCGGCGAAACGCAGGCGCGGCTCCGCGCCTGCGTCGAGTTTGCCCTGCGTGCCTCGAAGACGGCGTGGCCCGACTGGCAAATGTCGATCGCGTACATTTTTATAAGGCTTTTCGGGCGAAAATGGTGGCGTAATTAAATGATTGATTGAATACATGATTACAGCCCGGAAGCCCTGCGACGGGGAGTCGCTACTTCGGGCTGTTCATTAAACTACTTTAACGACCTCACACTATGTGCAATATGCTTATAGGACTACAACACAAATGCCAGGGTGCAAACCTGGGCGGCGCTCGCAGGCTCTACATGATCTACGCCCGCGATCTCGATCGCGAATTCCTGACTTATGAGCTGGCCATGCATTACGGCAGCTTTTCGGGAGGTATCCCATTAAAACCCGGTAAGGGGATCGTAGAAATCGAAGCATGGTTCGATTCTACCAAATTTGACAGCGAGATCAAGATCGGCGCAGGCTTTACCCACGCGCTCGAATTTAAGCATTTGGGCTACGAAGACGATGTGGTGCGCCTGATGGCAATTTTGAAAGACTACCCGGTAAATGTGATCGTCGAAGGCAACGACGGGCTAAATACTGGCTCGGACAAAAGCACGTGCCGCTGCTTTTCGACATACAGGCAGTGCTTCCCGAAAAAGGCACCGGTCGCAAGGAAGTCACTTTTACGGCTAAACAGGACGGGCTAAGTATCCCCCCGATCCCGCTCGGAGATGAAGCCTTACCCTAAAGAGGACAGTGACAGTTTAGACTTTATCCATTTTTAATTTCTTGGCAAATGTCGCTGGTGCCAACCCAGCAAGCGATTGATGCGGATGAAAGCGATTGTAATCGTCCATCCATTCGTCTGATAAAATGCGAACCTGTTCGAGAGATTCAAATAAATGAGCGTCCAAGGCATCTTCACGATAGGTGCGGTTTAATCTTTTCACGTAGCGGTCCGATTTCTATGGTTTAAACAAGTATAGCTATTTGGTTGATAGCAGATTGTAGTCGCTGACGTAGCTGTGTTGTACTCATGTGGGTATTAAAATAGCATTAAAAAACCCACGAAGCTATGTAAGCGCTTAATAGATAGTTGGTATTTCAGGTACAAATACGTATCTGAACAGGTAAAACTACCTATTTTTAAAATTCACTTCTGTCATCGAATAATTTCATAATAGCATCGAAAATGTTCGTGCCACCGCGAGCTTTTTCGTGCCACCGAATGTGCCACCGGAAGGGTGTTGTAGAGCTAATAAACTGGAGTAGAAAAAGATAAGGTACAAAAAAACCTCCCTGGATGGGAGGTTTCACGATCTAAATAGCTGTAAAGTGGAGAATATCGGATTCGAACCGACGACCTCTTGCATGCCATGCAAGCGCTCTAGCCAACTGAGCTAATCCCCCGATTTCAATACTTCGCCGGCTTTCCCGATGGATTTCCGGACCCTCGATTGAGGTGTGCAAAGATGAAACGGAGAATCTTCAGATGCAAGCACCGGCGCATATTTTATGTATCTATTTTATACACTTTTCCGGACGTCACCGCGACCCGCCCCCGAATGCCTTAGCTAACAGCCAGATTACGATGGCAATAATGCCTACGACGAGGATCACACCCGTCCAGACGCCGGTCTTGAAAATATCGCCGATCAATTCGCAGCTCGTAAGCGTAAACGACAGAAGGAGGATTATCAGAAGGTTGATATGGGCTTTCATGGGAAGGAATATTTAGGTTAGTGATGTTACATAACCCTCAAAAACCATTCCATGAAAGACAGGAATCGCTCTGCGATTGATACAGATGAATTATTGGTACAGATCGATCGGTATCAGGTTGTGACGGTCGTGCAGGAGCAGCTTTTCGAAAAGACGCACGGTAGCTTCGGCATCCCCGTGGGCCCGGTGCCGGTTCTCGATCAGGATTTCCAGACTTTGACAAAGATTTCCGAGACTATACGACTTCAGGCCGGGGAAAATCTTTCTGCTGAGTTGAACGGTGCAAAGCAGGTCCCGCTGGAAAAATTCGTCGAGCGCCCCGAACTCTCTCTTGATAAATCCATAATCAAACCTCGCATTGTGCGCGACAAACCAGGCGTCGCGTGTCATAGCGCGTACCGCATCTTGTACTTCGTAAAAAGTAGGGGCATCTTTCACCATCTCATTATCGATACCTGTGAGACGGGTAATGAAAGGTGGGATATACGTTTCCGGATTAATCAGCGAGTGAAAGAAATCGACTATTTTAGTACCATCGTGCCTGAAAACAGCAATTTCCGTAATGCGCGCAGCCCCGCCCCCGCCCGTGGTCTCAATATCAACTATCGCATACATCAATTATTCACTCCGAAATGGTTACTCATAAGTCCCGGCGACCGCCACCGTGTCGGACGGAGGTTTAAACAATACAAAAAAACAAAAAAATCCCCGCCGAAGCGAGGATTTTCTTCAATAACAGGGAGGCGTTTACGCAAGTCGGGTAACGGTCAGTCCAGTTGAAATGCGATCGGCAAGGTAAATCTGACCCGGACAGGAACACCGGCCTGTTTGCCCGGCATCCAATCCTTCATCATTTTCACAACCCGTACCGCTTCTTCGTCGCAACCAAACCCGATTCCCTTAACTGCGGTCGCATTCTCTATTTTTCCATCAGAACCTACGGTAAATTGTACAAAGACTTTCCCTTGAATACCCGCACGCGAGGCTTGAGAAGGATATTTAAGGTTCTTCCGCAGAAATGCAGCCATCGCTTCGTTACCACCGGCGTATTGTGGCGCCTGTTCTACAAATATGAAAGTCTCCTCTTTTCTTGCTTCAGCACCCACGGTTTCTGCTTTCGCAGCAGGCGTATTGGCAACCGGCGGAGCTATCGTCTCAATGTTTTCTAAACCATCTACGGTTTCTGTCGACGGCTGTGCATTTTGCAGGTCTTCGACCACGGGAGGCAACTCTTCGATTTCTACCTTATTATCCGGAAGCACTTCCGGCGTCACGGATTTTACAGCTTTCGGGGCCGGTACAACCTCTTTTTTCGCAGGTGGAGCGGGCGGCTCCTCCATCTTGATATCCACCGGCTTCACTTCAACGATATACGCAATGTCGTCAGGCTTGGGATCGGGCGTGAGCTTCGCGTAAAGTTTCGGAAACATCACCAGCAACAAAAAGAACGCTACGCCCATTACCACCGACCGCTGAATGGTCTGTCCATAACCTTTTCTCAGATCGTACGCGCCGTAAGACTTGTTACGGTTCTCGAAGACGATGTCATTCAAAGATTTTTCCATGGCTAATAGATTTTGATGATCAACACTCAGATTCAGGAGAGTTTGCATATCGGCCGTCTTTACCATTTCCTGATAAATCTGCTCGAATGGCTTGCCATCCCAAAGACTTTCCTCCGCTTCGCAAGCCAGGTGATCGAGGATCTCCGGAAACAACTCCGGATCCAGCTTGCTTGCCTGCAAATATTTGCTTATTTGGTCAATGCGATTTTCCTGAAGGCGTTTCATAGATCGATCTGTTTAGAGATTAGCCATGTAACTACAATTTATTCGGTTGCCAGGTTTTTAGGGGCAAGCAGCAGTCTCACTGCCTCTATAAAACGCTCTAAGTCACTAGTTTTAGTACGGGCGGTTTCATTTCCGCGGTGTGTTAGGGAGTAATATTTTCTGAGGCGCCCGTCTACCTCCACCGACTCGGTGATCAGCAGCCCTTCCTGTTCCAGTTTGTGGAGCACGGGATAGAGCGCACCGAACGTAAGGGCGATGGCTCCGCCGGTCCTGTCTTTTACTTCCTGGGTAATCTCATAACCATACATCCGGTCGCGCTCAGCCAGCAAATTCAATACGATGGTTTTTAAGGTACCCCTTACATACTCGTTACTCGTTGTGTTATTCTCCATGAGTGAAAGTTTTATATAGGCAAATATATATAAGTTTTTTATATATAAAACACAAATCTACAAATTTCTTTCAAACGGTTCAAGGAAAATTTCCAACTAACTCTCAGTCAATGGAATAGAGCGATTAATGCGTTCTTCAAGCGAAATAAAGGTTTCTGTACGCTGAATGCCATTCACTTTCTGAATTTTATCATGAAGAATTTCGCGCAGGTGGCCGGTGTCGCGACAAACGATTTTAAGGAAGATGCTGTAAATTCCGGTAGTATAATGAATATTCACAACTTCCGGAATACCTTCCAGTTCCGTGGCAACCTGCTCGTACAACGAACTTTTATCGAGGTAGATTCCCAGGAAAGCGCTGATGTCCCACCCGAGTTTCGTCGGGTCGATCACCAGTTGGGACCCTTTTACGATGCCCATTTGCTCTAACTTTTTCATGCGCACATGTACGGTGCCACCGGATACAAATACCCGCTTACCAATTTCCGTGTACGGTAACGCAGCATTCTCGATCAACAGTGAAAGGATGCGCAAGTCGGTATTATCAATATCTGAATATTTATGCATTTTGTGTCAAAAGTTTGAATTCTTTGCAATAATCAAGCTCAAATTATGAAAGAATTGTAAATTTTAACAATTTTAAATGAAAATATTTTATATTTCAGATCATAAGTTTTAGTTTTGCAAAACCAAATCAAGAAAAGCCGTTGATAACGACGCTTTACTCGATTTGAGTCACATTGTAGGGTGATGAAATTGGCAGCCATGCCCTCCTGTCTCGGGGGTGGTGAATAAGGGATAAACGCGGCATAATGCCGACGAAAGTCGACTGGGGTGGACCACCAACAGTATTTGTACCGTAGCTAACCGCACCGTGGGTGGTTCGAATCCCCCTCCTACAGCAAAAAAAACTTGACAAGCGATTTTTTTCGTATTAGTTTTATTTGGTTTTTAGTTTGTTGATGAAGTGTAATTTGACACGCGGGTTCATTTTGAAACCTGCGTGTTTTTTTATACCTGAACATCAGCGGTTATCAACGCCACTTCCCACCGGCCCATATCGCGGTAATGATTACCATCAGCAGCACCACGACCAGCATCACCAATGGCAAAAGCGCAATAAATGTCGCCGAACCGCTTGACCGGAAACAATATTTGGCAGTCAGGCTCACGATAATAAGCAGGGAGAGCACCATTATTGGGTAAAGCACCTGGCGGTATTGCTCGGGATACACATAAGCAGGGTTTTCTCTGGTCAGCAACCAGAATTTTCGAAGGTAATAGACCAACCCGGCGAATTCGCTCAGGATGGCCAGCCAGAAGATAACGTTCATTTTTAAACAGGATTAAATGCCAAATGTAGAAAGAGCGGCATTCCTGTAAAATTCTAATTATCAATCGGTTCGATGAACCAAGGATAGGCATCTTGGAATGAGTAAGCGAGGTATCACAGGAACTGTCCGACAACTTAGCCGTAACCCTCCCGGTAGTCCCGTGGAACCCGAACACCTATACCACTTCTCAATGCCGGAAATGCATGCTAACCAGGTGAACTACCCACGAAAAACTTAAAACGAAAAAAGCCCGGATTTCTCCGGGCTCCTTGCGGTCTGGACGGGACTCGAACCCGCGACCCCATGCGTGACAGGCATGTATTCTAACCAGCTGAACTACCAAACCATTAAATAAAGAACGCAATGCTGTTTGCAATTAGCCGCGACCCCATGCGTGACACCCTGCGCGGGGCCGGGCATGTATTCTAATCAGCTGAACTAACAAACCATTAAATAAAGAACGCAATGCTGTTTGCAATTAGCGGCGACCCCATGCGTGGGCCGGGCATGTATTCTAACCAGCTAAACTAACAAACCATTAAATAAAGAACTTCAAAAAATCGGCGGTCTGGACGGGACTCGAACCCGCGACCCCATGCGTGACAGGCATGTATTCTAACCAGCTGAACTACCAAACCGATTCGTTTCACAAGGCGTTTTGTAAAACGTGGTGCAAAAATACCACTAATATTTACGATTGCAACACCCTACACTGCAATTTAGTTATTTTATTTGTAAAAAGATATTTCTCTTCCCAAGAATATTCTGAAAATGAAATAGTTGAATCAGGAGAAAATTTATGACTTTCATCAAAGAAATTTTAACCGAACTCGAAAGACTCGCCCCGCTGCCTTACCAGGAAGACTATGATAACGCCGGACTGCTCGTTGGTTCCCCCGACACCGCAGTCACCGGGATTCTCTTCTCGCTCGACATTACCGAAGACATCGTCGCCGAAGCCGTTCGCAGACAATGTAACCTGATCGTCGCGCACCATCCTATAATTTTTAAGGGCCTGAAAAAGCTCAATGGCAGGAATTACGTAGAGCGAACGATCATAAAGGCCATCAAAAACGATGTCGCACTTTACGCCACGCATACCAATCTCGACCATGTCACGGGAGGTGTAAACTGGCAAATCGCGAAGCGCCTGGGCCTCCGAAATATTAAAATATTAGCTCCTAAAAAAGCAGGTTCTGACCAAATTGGCCTTCTTCTGCCCGGTCGATAATACGCTGGAAGTGCTGAATGCATTGTTCGAAGCTGGGGCCGGTGAAATAGGGGAATACCGCAATTGCAGCTTTCGGGGCGAAGGATTGGGAACGTTTCTTCCCGGCGAAAATGCACATCCGGCCATTGGCGACCGCGGCGAACTGGAAACGGTGAAAGAGCATCGCGTGGAAGTAATGCTGCCTTCGCACTTGCAAGGCCAGGTCCTGCGCGCGCTCCGGCATGCCCACCCGTACGAAGAAGTAGCCTATTATATGTCGGCACTCGAAAATGAAAACCAGGAAGTAGGCGCCGGGGCAATCGGCGAGCTGCCGGAGCCCATGGAGGCGGCTGCATTTCTTTCCCATTTGAAATACAATATGCACGCACCGGTAGTTAAACATACCGAACCAACTGAAAAGTCGATACGCACGGTGGCAGTGTGTGGCGGTGCGGGTAGCTTTTTGTTACGCAACGCGGTTTCAGCCGGTGCAGATGCCTACGTGACAGCGGATTACAAGTATCACGAATTTTTCGATGCGGAGGGCCGCATTATGATCTGTGATATAGGCCATTACGAAAGCGAAGTGTTTACGAAAAATTTATTACATGACTATTTATCAGGAAAATTTAGTAATTTCGCACTCTGTTTGTCAGAAATCAGTACCAATCCGGTCCGGTACTTTTACTGAACGCCGGTTGCGACAACTAATTCCGCTGATAATCTGTTTAAATTAGGGCTGACTACCTTCACATTCAAGCATTGAAACAAGTCCATTAAAGACATACATGGAAAACACAATCGCACAAAAACTAGATGCTCTCCTGAAACTTCAGGAAATCGATTCAAGCCTTGACGAAATACTAAAAACCCGCGGGGACCTTCCGGAAGAAGTAAGGGACCTGGAAGACGAAATCGCAGGAATCGAGACGCGTTTAGGAAAATTCAAATCTGAAATTGCCAATCTGAACGCCGAGATCGACAATTACAAAAATGCACAGAAAGAAGGGGAAAAACTGATCAAAAAATACAAAGATCAGCAGATGAACGTCCGCAACAACCGCGAATACGACGCCATCACCAAAGAAATAGAACTGCAAGAGCTCGATATGCAACTGGCCGACAAGAAGATCAACGAAGCCAGAGCCCGCATCCGCCTCATCGAAGAAGATGCCAATCGCGCGGAATCTATCCTGAACGAAAGAAACGAAGACCTGAAAGTGAAGAAAAACGAACTTTCGGTCATTACCTCCGAAAGCGAAGCCGAAGAAAAGGCGCTGATCGCCGAAAGAGAAAAGCATATTAAGAAGATCGAAGAACGCCTGCTGAAATCATACCAGAAAATCCGCGACAACTCGCTCAACGGCTTGGCTGTGGTACACGTGCAACGGGGCGCCTGCGGCGGATGTTTCAGCATCGTTCCCCCCTCAGCGCCAAGCTGATATCCGCGAACGCAAGAAGCTGATCGTGTGCGAGCACTGCGGACGTATCCTTGCCGACGTGGAAAGCGTTCAACCGGTTCACCAGCGTCGCTAAGATTTTTAATAGTAAATTGAAAGGTTGTCTTACCAGGGCAACCTTTTTTTATGTGCACGATTATGAGCAGGCGTTACCCGGCGTTTAACCATACGGCAAAGTGGCTCCCGCTATGCTTCCTCCTGTTTTTGTTTCCTGGGCAACCGGTAGATGCCCTGGACGAACTGAGCGATGTGGTTTTCTCACCAAAACTCCAGAAAGCCTACTTTGAAATCCAGAAACTCAGACTGCCCGTCGCACGTGAGCTCATTGACGACGAACGCGCTGCCATGCCTGCCAACCCGTTTATCGCATATCTCGATAGCTACGCCGACCTGCATTACCTCCTGATTTCGGAAGACCGCACCGGTTACAAAATCTTTCTCCAGCAGCAGGACAAGCGTATGGACAATGTCGGAAAGTTGCCTGACAAATCGCCCTACAAACGGTTCTTTCAGGCCGATATCCGACTGCACTCCGCATTTGCCAAGCTTAAATTCGGCAATGAGGTAAGCGGTTCCTGGGAAATCATCAAGGCTTACAGGCTGTTGGAGGATAACCGGAAACGATTCCCGGCATTCACTCCTACCCTCAAATCACTCGGATTGCTGCATGTGCTGATCGGGTCCATTCCGGAGAATTATACATGGATCGCCAAAATGCTGGGATTAAGAGGAAATATCGCTCAGGGTATCGGCGAATTGCGCAAAGTTGTGAAAGAAGAGCCGTTCTTCCGGCAGGAAGCGGAGTTAATCGATCTGCTGCTCCATGCCTATACCCTCCAACCGGGCCCCGAACAGCAGGCGCGCATTCGCCAATGGCCGAAAGAACAGCCCGATAACCTCCTGCTGCATTTCTTCGCCACGACAGTCCTGATGAAAGAAAACCGGAGCGAAGAAGCTTCCCGTTTTTTAGCCGAAGCACCTGCCGGCAGGGACTATATGCCGTTCCCGTTCCTGAATTACCTGAAAGGTGAAATTGCATTACAAAGTGGCGATTATGAAGGGGCGTTCGCGTTTTATTCCCGCTTTCTGAAACAATACGCCGGGTTCAACTATATCAAGGACAGCCATTTCAAAATGTTCATGTGCCGATGGCTCGCTGGGCAGGATCAGGAAGCGATGCAAAACATCCGGAAGGTAACCGAAACCGGCAGCACTATTGTGGAAGCCGACCGGTTTGCGGAGAGAATTGCAAGGGAATTCATGGAAAACAAGATCAGTCCGCGCCAAAAGGTGCTGTACAAAGCCCGGTATGCTACGGATGGAGGTTATTTTCAGAAGGCTTCCGACATCATGAAATCCGTTTCCGAAAAAAGTTTTGGCACAACTTCTGAAAAAGCGGAATATAATTATCGTACGGCGCGGATTCTGCAAAAAACGGGTCATACGAATGAATGCGTACCATATTACGACCGTTCGATCGAGCTGGGGCAGGCCGGGACAGGTGCCGCAGGCTTCGCGGCGGCGTCGGCCTTGCAACTGGGCTATATTTATCAGAAAAAAACTGACAATCAGAAGGCTGTGGCGTATTTCAAAAAAGCGATGAGCTTTAAAAAACATGAGTACAAAAACAGCATCGACAACAAAGCCCGTGCGGCGCTGACGGAATTGGGGCAGTGAATTTTGTTACCAAATACGCTTTCCGACGTATCAAGTATGCAAGCATCAAAGCATTCCCGTTATGTCTAAAAAGAAAAGCGACAATCCGAAAGTGATCATCAACTGGCACGATGACGACAAACCCCGCGAAAAATTCAAGAACAAGGGCCGTGCCGCCTGCTCCGATTCCGAGTTAATGGCCATCCTCATCCGCTCGGGCACGACCGAAATGACCGCCGTGGATCTTGCAAAAGCCCTGATGGCCGCTGTCGGCAACAATATCAACGAACTCGCGAAGCTGAACGTCAAGGATTTGACAAAAATTAAAGGAATGGGCGAAGCAAAGGCGCTTACTATCCTGGCCGCATTGGAACTGGGACGGCGGCGCAGCGATATTATTCCCGACAAAAAGCGGAAAATAAATGGATCAAAGCTCGTGTACGAGGCCATGAGGCCGTATCTGATGGACAAAACGCATGAAGAATTCTGGATTTTGCTCCTTAACCGCGGAAATTACGTTATGCGGGCTATACAGGTAAGCGTGGGTGGTATTTCCGGAACCGCCGCCGATATCAAAATGATATTCAAGATCGCACTGGACCATATGGCGAGCTCTCTCATCCTTGTCCATAACCATCCGTCGGGACAGCTGATCCCCAGCCTGGCCGACAAGGTGTTGACCTCGCAAATTAAAGAGGCAGGCCGATTGCTCGACCTGCCCGTTCTGGATCATATGATCTTTACCGATGACGGCTATTACAGTTTCCTGGATTCCGGTGAAATGTGATCAGAACACCGCGTCTTCCCGGATAATGCCTTTCAGCTCCTGGTAGGGGATCGTAAACTCGATCGGCCCCCGGGCATAGGCCGCAATTTCATAAGGATTATAAAAGAACAACACGCCTTCCGGTGTAAAAACATAATTGGCCGGAATGAAAAATTTGTGGTTCGCCAGGAAATAGCCCGCATCTTCCAGGTCAACTTCCGGAGTCAGTTTTTCCAGTTCACGGAATTTCGTCTCGACCAGGTGCAACAATGCAACCGAGTCGGCCACGAAGCGTTTCATTTCAACTTCTTCGCCGGTTTTCGCATCGAATGCATGGTACGAAGTGAAGCTGTTCGGGTGCGCCCCGCCTGTAAACGCATAGTGGTCAAACTGATAGAAAAGCATTTTGGGCGTCGTCATAACCGTGTCGCCATGCAACTCCACCTCCCAGCATCCCGGCGCGTCGGGAAACTGCTTTTTGAAATCGTTGTAATTCTTTTCAAAAACTTCGAAGGCGGCCCTCGGACTTTTATTCGCTTCCAGGCGCTCCGCAACACTAGCCGGATCTCCGTAGGAATTTAACCGTTTAATCGTCTTTTCATTGAGAATTTTGCGGATGTTCGCCGCGACCGAACCCGAATCCGTTGGTGTCCACAGGCTGACGAGCACCGAAACCCCCTTGCTATTAGTCGTATCGCAGCCACCAAATTCCTCTTTCTTTATTTCACCCCTGTAAATATCGCTTTGGGGGGGTATTTTCGTGCCTGGCAGACCGGTTACATGCCCAGAACAACAGCGCGCCCACCGACAGGGCTGCTATTTGCTTTACTCCCATAAAAAAATGTCTTAGGTATTGGTAAAATATTAAAGGCTCATCAGTTCTTTGAAACGGATCGCCTGGCGGCGTGAAATCTCGATTTTATCCCCGCCCTGCAACGTTACCAGCAAACCGCCACTGAACCACGGCTCGATCTTTTCGATCCAATGCAGATTGATAATGTGCTTGCGGTTTGCACGAAAGTAGGTGTTGGGGTCCAGTCGTTCTTCCAGGTTATTGAGCGATTTCAATACCAAAGGCTTCTGGTCGTCGAAATGCAGGCGGACGTAATTACCCATCGATTCGAACAAACGGATCTTGCCGAGTTTGACAAACCAGCATTTCTCCCCGTCTTTTACAAAAACCTGGTCGTTTTCGCCCAACACTTTCTCCGCGCGCTCATTCGTGTGCGCGGGGGCTTCCGGCTGCGCCTGGTTTTCCTCGATGCGATGAATGGTTTCTTTGAGGCGTTCCGTATCGATCGGTTTCAGCAGGTAGTCCAACGCGTTGAACTCGAATGCCTTGATCGCGTATTCGTCGAATGCGGTCGTAAAAATCACTTCGGGGCTTTTGCCTTCGATGGATGAAAGCAGTTCGAAACCGTTTTTACCGGGCATCTGGATGTCCAGGAAAAGCAACTCGGGCTGCTGTTCTTCAATGAGTTTGAGCGCTTCTTCGGCATTGGCCGCTTCCCCTACTATTTCAATTTTAGTGTATGGTTCAAGTAATCTTTTCAATTCGTTGCGTGCGAGCCGCTCGTCATCTACAATTAAAGTCCTCATGGCGGATGGATCAGTTAGGGATAATAATTAGCTATATTTCGATTCGGTCATTAGTTCTCTTTTTCGGATCCCTCTCCCACCATCATCACTCCCTCCGACAGCATAGGGATTTTAATTTCCGAGCAAACCACATTCTCATTTTCCTGAAAAATCCGGAATGTCGCGGCCTTCCCATACAATATAGATAGCCGCTCGGCGGTATTCTTCAAACCTACCCCACCGGATTCGGTATTGCCCAGATTACCCGCATTGACCTCCGTACTACCCAGGTTGCCCGAGTTATGGATCGTGATTACGAGCAATTCATTCACAATTTCCGATTTTACCCCGATAAATCCACCTCCCATTTGCTTGGCCACGCCATGCTTGATACCGTTTTCGACCAAAGTCTGCAACATCATCGGCGGCACCTGCCAGTAAATGGCCTGCGGATTGGTAGTGATACTGTAACAGAGACGGTCTTCGTAACGCACTTTCTCGAGTTCGAGATAATCTTCCACCGTGCGCAGCTCTTCCTGCAAATCGACGGTCTTGCGCCGGTCGGCCAGGAGCGAGTTCCTTAATATGTTCGAGAGCTGGGTGATGCTCAACTGCGCACGCTTGGGATCCTCATACACCAGCGCACGGATGCTATTTAACGCGTTGAACGTAAAATGCGGGTTCAGCTGCGAACGAAGCACTTTCGCCTCCGCCTCTCGCATGGACATTTTCAGCATGATCTTCTCGTAACTGGCCAGCCGCGTCTGCTCCACATAATGATAAACCGTGTAGGACAAAATCCACGCCAGCAGGTTTTTGCACCAGTTGGCATAATAACTCCAGAAAACCAGCGGCTGGTCGAAAATATTACTTTCAAGAATTTCCCTGTCCATCGGCAGGTTGATCATCGTCATGATCAACCCTAGCCACAGCACCGACCCGATCACACGCAATGCGAGCCTGGGCAACGGCAGCGACGACCAGTTCCAGCGCCTGATTACCAGCCGGTAAACATGGGTGAGACAGATACCCAGCAGAATGTTCGCGAGGGCGGAGTAGAATTCGCCCAGTTTGAAACCGTATTCGAGTGCATACGGAATATATTCGAACATGATTAACAATGTCCAGCCCAAAATTTGCAGAGTCCAATAAATACGTTTTTTGGACATGAACATAGAAACGCTGATAATGTATTGAAAAGCCACAAATGTATTAATGCACCATCAGGAGAGGTACATTAATACACCAATGGAAACGAATCTACACAAACGGCTGCTATATCGTTTGCGGGATTTCGATGGAAAGAAGGTGTGTGATGTCGTTGGAGACTTCGAGCTCGAACCGCCCGGTATCGTAGGAATAATTGATTTTGTAAAGGCAAAGATTGCTGTGCTCGTAGTCGTCCATCCGGACCAGCGGCTGATTGAAAAGCGTCGTCAGCAAGACGCGCATCGCACGGCCGTGCATGGCGATCAGAATATTTCTCTCATGCGGGCGCGAGAGGATCGTTTCGATCACGGGAATCTGACGTTCCCGGACTTGCACCGGACTTTCGCCGCCTTCCGCGGCAAGGTCCACCTGGCCTGTTTTCCAAGCATTTACCAGCTCGCGATAGTAGTTGTTATCGCCCGTGTTGGGTTCCCGCCCCTCGCGATCGCCCCAGGATATTTCATTGAGCCCCGAGTAGCTTTCATGCGGTATACCGAGCCTGATGAACCCGGCGACCGTCTGATGTGTTCGTTTTAAATCGGAGGTATAAATTTTGTCAAACGGAACATGTTGATAAGCACTAAAAAAAGCTGCGGCCTGAGCTTCTCCCCATTCATTCAGCAAGGAATCAACACCACTTCCCTGAACAACTCCCCTGCGATTAAAATCAGTTTCACCGTGGCGAATGAGGTAAATCGATTTTCTTTTCAAAATAATAGGATAATTTAAATATTAAATTTACAAAAACCTTGTTTTTTCTCCGCAAAGCCAATACAAATTTATACATTTTTTAGATATGTTTGCTAAAAGCGTCACCGTCGATTCACTACAATCTTTTGGGAACAAAAGCATTGCCCACCACATTGGCATAGAGTTTACGGAAATCGGAAAAGATTATGTGTCGGCCCGTATGCCGGTGGACCACCGCACGCATCAGCCATTCGGTATTTTGCATGGAGGGGCATCGGTAGTGCTGGCGGAAACGCTGGGAAGTATCGCTTCGTTTTTGTGTATTCCCGAAGGCGAAAACAAACACGCGGTGGGGCTGGAAATCAATGCCAACCACCTGCGGCCCGTGAAAGAAGGATGGGTTTACGGCACCGTGCGCCCGATCCATATCGGCCGGACCACACACATTTGGGACATTCGGATTACCAATGAAGAAAACAAACTCGTTTGCATCAGCAGACTGACGGTCGCTATTGTGAATGCAGACCGCTGACATTATTTTGCAGAAAATTGACCTAACGGGCATTACCCATTCGTTATAAATGCTATCAGTACAGACCGACACGGGGATTTCGATATTTGAAGGATTACAGATCGACGAACTTTGGCGCGCATCCAGAATGATGGGTTTCCCCTCGGCATTATGGCGCCTGCCGCATACCAACGAAATCAAACTGCTCATTTCCATACGGGACGGCATTCGTAAATGCCTCCCGGAGCTCGAAAAAATGAGCCCCGGCTTCGTAATGAGCACATTTTACTGGGAAAGCGACCAGGAAGTACTGTTCCTGGAAGGCGACATTATCCTTACATTTTCGGACGACAACCGGATCACCCATATCGACAACAAGCTCGGGGAAGAGCATACCGAAGTAAAGAAGCTGGTACAGCTCGCCGGGGAGGCTTCCCGCGAAGAAATACAAAACGGGTCGCCGGCGGGCCAGCTACTTCCGTCAGGCGGCCACCTCGACGCCAAATCCCGTTTCGAACGGACGGTGGAACTTGCCGTAGCGGCCATCCGCCAGAACCAGTTTAAAAAAGTGGTTCTTTCCCGCACCAAAGACTTTCAATACACGGATGCATTCCAGCCGGCACAGGCATTTCAAAAACTGGTAAAAACTTATCCTCATGCATTTGTTTCGCTGGTCAACCTGGCGGACGAAAACGAAATGTGGCTAGGTGCAAGTCCCGAACTGCTGGTGGAACAAATATCGGACGGCACTTTTAAAACCATGTCCCTCGCAGGCACGCAGGGCGCACGCGACGCATCGGGCGCGCTCATACCCAGGTACGACATCCGCTGGCGCGAAAAAGAGATCGAGGAGCAAGCGCTTGTAAGTCGCTACATCATTGAATGCTTCAAAAAGATACGCTTGCGGGAATACCTGGAAACAGGCCCGAAGACCGTGCTGGCGGGCAATCTGTATCACCTTCGAACCGTTTTCGAAGTCGATACCGTGGCGCTGAACTTCCCCGAACTGGCCTCGGTAATGTTGAAACTGCTTCACCCGACATCCGCCATTTGCGGCGTTCCCAAGGCCCCCAGCCTTCAATTTATCAATGATGTGGAAGGTTACAACCGCTCCTTTTACAGCGGTTTTCTCGGCCCTGCGCAAGTAAGCGGCGACACCAACCTGTTTGTGAACCTGCGCACCGTGCGTTTCCGCGACGGCATTGCCACATTCTTCGCCGGAGCGGGCATTACGGAGGACTCCGTACCGGAGCTGGAATGGTTTGAAACCGAGCTGAAATGCGACACGCTGCTCAAAGTAATCGGAAGCTCCTTATAAAAAAATGAGCTGGCATTAAACTTTTATAGGGGTAAAAAGTCTAAACCGTTCGAGATTAATATCTAATTTTGGACAAACCTCTGAATTAAACGCAATTAGTTCGCAGGCTCCTAAACCACTAAGCCCAGGTTAATAAACCCTATGAATGTTATCGCCAGATCTGCCCGTGCAGAAGGATTACCAAATTTAATCAAACCTCTGTCTTCACTTTTCATTGCCGGTTCGCTCTTCATTACGTTTTCGTGCGGAGAAAAAAAGATACTTTTCAACAAAAAAGGAGGCGGAGGCCCTACTATCGTTGATGTAATTATCGCGAAATCCGAAAAGGTCAGTGACAAAGTCGAAGTGAACGGCACCGTTGTGGCCAACGAATTCGCCGAATTGCGGCCCGAAGTAAGCGGGTTACTTACCTTCCTCGATGTTCCCGAAGGCAGAACAGTACAGAAAGGAACGGTCATCGCCCGCATCAACAACGCCGACCTCGTTGCCCAGCTCAACAGATCGAAAACACAGCTCGAACTCGCCGAAACCACCGAAAAAAGACTGAAACAACTTATCGCGGTGAACGGCATCAACCAGGCCGACTACGATTTGGCAGTGAATAATGTCAACACGCTGAAAGCGGATATGGCCTATACGCAGGCGCTGATCGATAAAACGATTATCAAAGCCCCGTTTACGGGTGTTGTAGGCTTGCGCAAAGTGAGCGCGGGCGCATATGTAACCCCTCAAACAGTGATCGCGTCGATGCAGCAACTCTCCAATCTCAGGATCGATTTTACAGTTCCCGAAACCTATCAGCAATATGTGGCCAAAGGCGGTACTGTCGAAGTAATGCTCGACCAGGCGTCGGGCAAATACGAAACCGCCCGCATCCTGGCGATAGAACCGCAGGTGAACCAGACCACGCGTAACCTGACCGTCCGGGCCGTATTGAACTCCGGCACAACAAGCCCCGGGTCCTTTGCGAAGGTTTATCTTACGGCCAGCAATAACAAAAACAGCATCATGATTCCCTCCAACAGCATTATACCCGAAGCACGCAGCAAAAAAAGTCGTGACCGTAAAGGGCGGCAAAGCTGTTTTTGCCCAGGTAGAGACCGGCGACCGGAGAGAAGATGTGGTAGAGGTTACCAAAGGCCTGAACGAAGGCGATACGGTGGTTGTTTCGGGCGTACTTTTTGCCCGGCCCGATGCTCCTGTGAAAGTGAGAAGTGTACGAAACCTGAATGTCGCAAGTAAGTAACAATGCCTTCGCGGCCTTGTTGCAATGACCATTCCTTTGAAACCCATACTATGAATATTTCGGAATTATCGCTGAAACGGCCCGTTCTGGCCGTCGTGATGAACCTGCTCATCATCCTTTTCGGTGTGGTAGGCTATAACTTCCTTTCGTTGAGGGATTACCCGGCCATCGACCCGCCGATTGTGAACGTACGGACCAGCTACACAGGCGCCAACGCCGACATTATCGAGAGCCAGATCACCGAACCGCTCGAAAAAAGCATTAACGGCATCCCGGGCATTAAAAGCATCAGCTCGTCCAGCCAGATAGGCGCGAGTAACATTACCGTCGAGTTCAATCTGGAAGCCGATCTGGAAGGTGCGGCGAACGACGTGCGCGACAAAGTGAGCCAGGCGCTCCGTAACCTTCCGCAGGACATCGACGCCCCCCCCCGGTGGTGAGCAAGGCCGACGCCAACTCCGATTTCATCCTCCTGCTCGCGGTGCAAAGCCCGTCGAAAGGCTTGCTCGAACTGAGCGAATACGCCGAAAACGTACTTCAACAAAGCTTGCAAACGATCGACGGCGTAAGCGCCATCAACATTTTCGGGCAAAAGCGGTATGCGATGCGCATCTGGCTCAACCCCGACCGGATGAGCTCCTATAACGTTTCCTTCAACGATATTACTACCACTCTCGCCTCGGAAAACGTGGAATTGCCCGCCGGCAAAATCTACGGCGACAATACCGAGCTGACTATCCGGACAATGGGCCGTTTGAAAAGCGAGAAAGAGTTCAACGACCTGGTGATCCGCAACGATAGTGCCGGCATCGTAAGGTTGGGCAATGTCGCCAAAGTGGAGTTAGGCCCTGAAAACGAAGAACAAAGCTGGAAATACAACGGGATGTACGCAGTGGGTCTGGCGGTGATTCCGCAGCCCGGCGCCAACTATGTGCAGATATCCGACGAGTTCAACAAGCGCCTGGCAGAGATCCAGAAATCGAATAAATCGGATATAACTTTCAACGTACTGATCGACAATACGCGGCTGGTGCGCCAGTCTATCAAAGAGGTGGAGGAAACGCTGATCATCGCATTCGCCCTCGTAGTAATCGTAATCCTGTTTTTCTTCCGGAACCTGCTCGTCGCCGTGCGTCCATTGATAGATATTCCGATATCGCTCGTGGCGACGTTCTTTATCATGTACATGTGCGGGTTTTCGATCAATATCCTGACGTTGCTCGGCATTGTACTCGCAACCGGTCTGGTAGTGGACGACGGGATCGTTGTAACCGAGAACATCTTCCGGAAGCTGGAAAGCGGCTTGCCGATCCGGCAGGCGGCATTGGAAGGTAGCCGTGAAATCTTCTTCGCGGTCATTTCCACGTCGCTGACGCTGGCGGTGGTATTTCTTCCGGTGATATTCCTGGAAGGTTTTGTAGGAAGCCTCTTCCGCGAGTTCGGTATTGTGGTAGCATCCGCGGTTTTGATTTCCGCATTTGTGTCCCTCACGATTACGCCGGTCCTGAACGTCGTATTGAACCGGAAGAACGCAGGTCATGGCTGGTTTTACAACAAGACGGAACCGTTCTTCACGGGTATGGAAGACGGTTATAACCGGATGCTCCGCGGATTTATGAAAGCGCGGTGGATCGCGTGGGTGCTGGTGGTGGCTTGCGGCGTACTGATCTGGTTTACCTACTCCCATCTCCAAAGCGAACTCGCGCCGATGGAGGACCGCAACAGCATCCGCTTCAACCTGTCGGCCCCGGAAGGCACCAGCTTCGACCAGATGCAGAAGGTTTCCGACGAACTCGGCAATTTCCTCAACGATTCGGTACCTGAAAAATCATTCACATTCTCCGCAACGCCCGGATTCGGAGGTGGCGGCGTCAATAGCGCTACTGGCCGGATCGGTCTCGTACCCGCGGACCAACGCAAGAGAAGCCAGAATGAGATCGCGCAGGATATTAATAAAAAGCTGTCGAGATTCAACGACGCACGCATTTTCGCGACGCAGGAGCAGACCATTTCCGTGGGGATCGGTTCGCGTGGATCGCTTCCGGTACAGTTTGTATTGCAAAACCTTGATTTCGACAAACTGAGCGAGGTTCTTCCAAAATTCCTCGACGAAGCACGTCAGGACCCGACTTTCCAGAATGTCGACGTCAACCTGAAATTCAACAAGCCCGAGGTGCGCCTGACTATCGACCGGCTCAAAGCACGGGACCTCGGCCTGTCCACAACCGATGTCGCCGCAACCATTCAGGCAGCATTCAGCGGCCGCCGTTTGGCTTATTTTATCATGAACGGCCAGCAATATCAGGTAATCGGCCAGGTGGAACGTTCGGAGCGCAATAAGCCGGCCGACATCGAGAAATTGTATGTGAGAAACAATCGCGGGGAAAATATCCCGCTGACGGCCGTCGTGCATATGGAGGAAGAATCCGGCCCGCCGACCATCTACCACTATAACCGTTACAAAAGCGCCACCATTTCTGCCTCACTCGTAGAAGGCAAGACTATCGGCGACGGCGTGGCGGCTATGCGCCGGATCGGTGCCAAGCTGCTCGATGAATCGTTCCAGACGTCGCTCACAGGCCCGTCCCGCGACTTCGAGGAAAGCTCTTCCAACACCAGCTTCGCATTTGGATTGGCGTTGTTACTGGTTTACCTGGTGCTGGCCGGGCAGTTTGAAAGCTTCACCGATCCGTTCATCATCATGATTACAGTGCCGCTGGCATTGGCGGGAGCATTGCTGAGCCTTTACCTCTTCGGATTGACCATCAACATTTTCTCCCAGATCGGTATGATCATGCTTATTGGCCTTGTAACGAAGAACGGAATCCTGATCGTGGAATTTGCCAACCAGAAACGAGAAATGGGAATGGGCCGGATGGCCGCGGCGATCGAATCGGCGACACAGCGCCTCCGTCCTATCCTGATGACGAGCCTTGCTACCGCGTTCGGTGCGTTACCGATCGCGTTGAGCCTTGGTGCGGCTGCTACCAGCCGGGTTCCGCTGGGTGTGGTGATCGTGGGCGGCCTGATGTTCTCGCTGATCCTGACGCTGTTTGTGATCCCGGCGATTTACACGTTCATTTCGCCTAAAAAACACAGAGTAACAGAGGAGCAGAAGATGGCAGAAGAGCTCGTTGCTTAGCTTACCGGGGTATTAATTCTTCCAATGGAGATTATTCATACAAAATCAACTATTGTTTTTTTCATGGGCTCGCTCACCTTTTTTAAGAAATACAAAAACACATTCTTCCTCTTTTTGCTCTGCTCCGGCCCTGCATTGGCCGGCCAGCCCGCCGATACGCTGGCGCTCACGCTCGATCAGGCGATTGCGACGGCCTTAAAGAACAGTTATGATATCGAAATAGCGAAAAACAACGTCGAAGCCAATACCATCCTGAATAACTATGGCGTGGCAGGCGGTTTGCCGACCGTCGCCGTTAACGCTACCAATACCGAGCAGATCACCCAGGTGAACCAGAAGCTGAACGACGGTACGCAGATCAGCCGGAATGCGGCGGCGGGTAATAACACCCAGGCCAACCTCTCGGCGGGAATGTTGCTGTATAACGGCAAACGCGTGGTGGCTACCAAAAAACGCCTGGCCGAGCTGCAATTCCAGAGCTCTGAAGTGCTCAATTCGCAAATCCAGAACACCATTGCGCTGGTTATGACGAGCTATTACGATGTGGTTCGTCAACTAAGCTACCTTAACACGATCCGCACTTCTATTCTCGCTTCGGAAAAGCGTCTCGAAATCCTGCGGGTGCGCAAAGAGGCCGGCATGGCCAACAACGCCGACATTTTCCAGGCGGAGATTGACCTGAACACCCTGAACCAGACCTTGCTGAACCAGCAAATGGTGGCACAGGTTGCCAAAACGGAACTCCTCCGCACGCTTACGCTCGACCCGACATCGGCGGTGACAGTCAAGGATACCATTACCGTTGACAATAACCTGCAACTGGCGGCCGTTCTGGACCGTCTGACGGCCAATGCCGACATCAAGGCAGCTGACCACCAGATCCGCATCAATGAACTGATCGTCAAAGAAACGGCTGCGCTGCGTTATCCTACGGTGCGTTTCAATGCGGCTTATAACTACTCTCGCAACCAGACTGCCGCCGGTTTCACCTTGCTCAACCGCGTGGTAGGTCCGCAGGCCGGCCTCTCGCTGGCCATTCCGATTTATAACGGATCGGCGTTCAAACGGCAAAAACAGGCGGCGGAAATCGATGCGGAGACGGCGCAACTACAAAAGAATGCGCTGCTGCGCGATTACAGCGCAAACGCCGTCAAAATGTACCAAACCTATCAAAGCTCGATCGAACAACTCGAAAAGCAAAAAAAGAACTACGCACTGAGCAAGCAACTGTTGGATCTGACGCTACAACGTTTCGAACTTATCCAGGCAACGATTATCGACGTCCGCGAGGCGCAGCGCAGTTTCGAAGAGGCGGGTTACCGTCTGATTAATCTTACTTTTGCCGCAAAATCGGCTGAAATTGAGCTGAAAAGGCTCAGCAATACACTTCAATAATGCCCCCCCGCACGGTTCCTGGATTAAAAATTTTTCCGGGGCCATGCATTGATTTCGCGATCAGTCCTGTCCAGAGTGTAAAACCCGCTCTGGCCGACTGAAAACGGAAATCAATGAAAATACTGGCTATCCATAACATCCTCTGGTCACATTACAAGGCCAAAATTTTCACAGAACTGCACCGGCGGCTGCAAAAAGACGGCATCGATTTTTTTGTACTGCAACTGGCATTCAGCGAACTGAGCCGGCTCGGCCTGAAAGCCGATCTGAGCATTCACACTTATCCCTACAAAGTCCTTTTTCCCGGCAAGGCCATCGAGCACATCGGCCATTTGAAAAAAACAAAGCAATTGCTGGCCGCCTTGCGTGAGCATCAGCCCGACATTGTTTACCTGAATGGTTATTACGACCCTTCCTATTGGTTTGTCGTGGGTTATTGTAAAGCGCGTAAAATAAAGATCGTACTGGATTTCGAGAGCAGCGAAATCAGCCGACGGAGGGTCTGGTGGAAAGAAAGGCTGAAAAAATTATTTCTGAACCAATGCGACGCGCTCGTGTGCCTCGGACAGAAGGCTGCCGAATACGCACTGGAAGCTGGGAGTCGGGCGGGAGCGCATTACGAGCACCAAAAATGTGGGCGTAGACAATGACGCATTGCTCGAAATCTTTACCCGCGAGCTCCCGTTGCGTGCGCGGCGCAAGGCGGAAATGGGACTTCCGCCCCGCAATTTCCTGTATGCCGGCCGGTTTGTGGAGCGAAAAAACCTGGATATGCTCATAAGGGCATTTCATGAAGCGAAAAGTCTGGCTGTACAAGGCAACGACTGGGGCCTGATCCTGAGCGGTGAGGGAAACCAGAAAGCACGGCTGCAAGAGCTGGTCCGCTCGCTGGGGTGCGATTCGGTGCATTGGATGGACTCTTGCGAATGGTACGAGGTACCGATCCGCTACACGTTGGCCGATGTGGCCGTATTGCCCAGCACATTCGAGCCATTCGGGTTTGTGACCAACGAGGCGATGGTGTATTCCATGCCGGTGCTGGTTTCGGAGCGCTGCGGGAGCGCCCACGATCTCGTCATCGACGGGCTTAACGGGTTTCGCTTCGATCCCTTCAACCAATCCAGTTTTACGAGCAAACTGCTGTGGTTCATGGACCATCCTCAGAAATTCAGTCAAATGGGTGTCAACGGAAAAGCCATCATCGACCAATGGGCGCCGGACGCGGTTACAGAAGAACTCATATCATCATTTCACAAAGTATCCATACATGGTTAACAAACACAACAAAACCGTGCTCGTAACAGGTGGGGCGGGTTATATCGGTTCCGAGCTGGTCAGGATTCTTTTACAAAGCGATTTTCGGGTGGTCGTTTTCGATAACCTTTCCTTTGGCGGTGAATCGCTGCTCGGCTTTTGGGGAAACCCGGCATTCAGGTTCATAAAAGGCGATCTCCGGAATGACGAAGAGGTCCGGGCGGCATTGCAAGGTATCGATTATGTGTGCCATCTGGCCGCGATCGTCGGTGAGCCTCCCTGCAAAAAGTATCCCGAGCTGGCCCTTGAAGTCAACTGGAATGCCTCGGTGCGCCTGTATGAACTTTGCGAGGAGGCTGATATCGAACGGTTCGTATTCGCTTCGACTTGCAGCAATTACGGAAAAATGGCGACCGCCGATTCCCTGCTCGACGAAACGGCCGGGCTGACCCCCATTTCTTTATACTCCGAGACAAAAGTAAATTTTGAAAAATATCTGCTTAGCCGGGAGAACAGCACTATCACACGCACTATTCTTCGTTTTTCTACCGTTTACGGCGTTTCGCCAAGACCACGATTCGACCTCACCGTCAACGAATTCACACGCGATGCGGCTTTGGGCAAACCATTGCTGATCTACGGTGAAAACTTCTGGCGGCCCTATTGCCATGTAAGCGATCTGGCACGCTCCGTTGAAATGGTCCTTACAGCCGAAAAAGAGAAAGTCGACGGCGAAGCGTTCAATGTGGGCGACACGGCCCAGAACTTCACCAAAAAAATGCTGGCCGCCGAGATCGGCAAGGCAATTTCTTCCCTCGAAGTCAACTATCACCCGGTAGTTACCGATCCGCGGGATTATAAAGTGAACTGCGATAAAATCAAAAAGGTCCTGGGTTTTCATATTTCCAAGACTGTCCCCGAAGGCATTCAGGAAATAGCCGCCCTCTTTCAGAAACAAGTGATCAGCGAACCGATGAACGCACGCTATGGAAACGTCTGACCACGCCCCTATCCCACTTTGCGAGCCCAATCTGAACGGCCGCGAAAAAGCATACATGGCGGAAGCCGTTGACTCCAACTGGCTTTCGAACGGCAGTTTTCTGACCCGGTTCGAACGGCAACTGGCCGATTACACGGGTGCCGCACATGTGATCGGCGTATGCAACGGCACGAGTGCGTTGCAGGCAGCGCTTACGCTCGCAGGTGTGGAAAAAGGAGATTTGGTACTCGTTCCCGACCTGACGTTCGTAGCAACCGCCAATGCCGTCAAATACCTGGGCGCCGATCCGGTGATGGTCGATATCGATCCGGCCACCTGGCTGATGGACCTGGATTTGCTGCTTGATTTTCTCGAACACCGGACATACCTGACCAACGCCGGCTGCTTTCTCCGGGAAAACCATCGACGGGTGAGCGCGATCGTCCCGGTGCATTTGCTGGGAAATGTCTGCGAAATGGATCGGTTGTCGGCCATCGCAGCAGCATTTTCTTTGAGGGTCGTTGAAGACGCCGCCTGCTCGCTGGGATCATTCAGGAACGGGCAGCATTCGGGGACATTCGGATCTATGGGCACAATGAGCTTTAACAGCAACAAGATCATTACCACCGCCGGCGGAGGAGCCATTCTGACCAACAGTGATATATTGGCAAAGCGTGCCCGGCATTTGATAACCCAGGCTAAAAGCCATGCTACCGAATATATTCACAACGACCTCGGATATAACTTCCGGCTCGTAAACCCGCTGGCAGCCATGGGGTGCGCACAGATGGAGCAATTGCCTTCATTTTTAAAAACGAAAAAGGAAATCGCCGCGCATTACCGGCACGAATTCATGGAGCTGGGTGCTACGTTTCAACAACTCGCGCCCGGCACCGAATCCAACTACTGGCATCCGGCCATACTGGTGGACGGCAGCCGGGAACTCATTGCCGCACTCGCATCCGAAAATATCGAGACGAGGCCGTTGTGGACGCCCATTCATACACTTCGGGTGTTTCGGAATGACCTGTTTGTGAGTCTCGAAAACATATCTTCGTCCGTGTCGAAGCGCGGTATGATGCTTCCCTGTTCAACCTCCATTTCGAACGACCAGCTCGAACGGGTTTGTAGTACGGTCAGGAATCTGCTCCATAACCAGAGTATCAAATTCTGAGCATTATGCATTGGAACACCGACATGGGCCGCTGGCCATTGAATGTGGTCATTATGGCCGGGGGAAAAGGCACCCGGCTGAAACCGCTGACCGACAATACCCACAAATCGCTTATATCCGTGGCGGGTAAACCTATTGTGAGGCACCTGATCGACCATTTGGCGGCACATGGACTGCACGATATCCATATTTCCGTGGGACATTTGTCGGAGCAGATTATCGAATACCTTGGCGACGGCGGGGAACTGGGCATTTCCATCCGGTACATCCGCGAACGTATTCCAATGGGCAGTATCGGCGCCATGACGCTCAAACAACGCTGGCAGCAGGAACATTTCCTGGTAATCAACGGAGATATTTACTCCAATTTCGACATCGGGAGTTTTTGCACCGAATATTTTGCGAGAAACGCCGACATGGCCGTCCTGGCGGTCCCTAATGTGGTCAAAGTGCCATATGGTGTACTCGAAATGGTCACCGACGGCCAAATAAGCCGTTTTTCCGAAAAACCCGATTATGAGTTCATGGTCAATGCGGGCGTGTATATTTTCAACGGCAAAGTACTGAACCTCATGCCGAAGGGAATTGCCTATGAAGGCTGGCAATTGATCCAGGCGGCATTGCACGCGGGGTTGCACGTTGCAGGGATTCCGCAAACAAAGGGTTACTGGATTGACATCGGCAGTATGGAAACGCTACGGAAGGCGCAGGAAATGAGCCGCATAGACGTTCCGTCGGAATAGCCGCCGTGGCACGTAATTTTTTCATGAAGATTAAAAAGTGATTAAACCTTTACCACGCTTTTCAATCTAACCGGCTCACCTTCAACCTGCCATACCGCCGGGTTCCCGGCCCGCGCTATGGTCCCATGCCGTCATGAATAAATTATTGCTGATCGTTTCACTGCTGACACTCCCGATTCTGCGACTGTATGCGCAGGATGAGCCTTCGACGACCTACCCCATCACCGGCAAACTCGAAGATACGGAAAAGAAGCCGGTACCATTCGCCAATGTGGCGCTCCTTGCCGCAAAAGACTCGACGCTCCTCGGTGGTGGTACCGCAGATGAAAACGGATTGTTCACGATCCCGGCCGAACCCGGCAATTACCTGCTCAAGATCACGTTCCTGGCAATGGATGAAAAAATTATCCCGAACGTCCGCGTGGCCGCCCAGCCGGTCGCATTGGGAACGATTACCCTTACTTCCAGCTCCCGTGTGCTGGAAGAACTGGTTGTCCAGGGCGAAAAAAGCCAGATGGACCTGCAACTGGACAAGCGGGTTTTCAATGTGGGAAAAGATCTCGCCAATATTGGCGGCAACGCTTCCGACATTCTCAACAATATGCCCTCGGTCACTGTGGATGTTGAAGGGAATGTAGCGCTGCGAGGCAGCGGGAATGTCCGCATTCTCATCGACGGTAAGCAATCGGGTATGGTGGGCCTGAACCCCGCCGAGGCCCTCCGGCAAATCCCCGCGGATCTTATCGAGAGTGTGGAGATCATTACCAACCCGTCGTCGCGCTATGACGCGGAAGGTGAAGTAGGTATCCTGAATATCGTCATGAAAAAAATATCCGCTACGGGTTGAACGGCACATTTACGGGAACCGCCGGATATCCCTCCAATTTCGGAGCGTCTTTTAATGTCAACTATCGTAAAAAGAAGGTAAACTTGATCGCCAACTACGGCTGGATGTACCGCGACGGCCCGGGACGCGGGCATTCGCGACAGGAATACAACAGCGCCGATACCAGTTTTGTATACGAGCAAACCAACAGGCGCAACCGGGCGGGCTATTCCAACAACGTAAGGGTGGGCCTGGACTATTTTTTAAACAACCATAACACCATCACGGCGACCCTCTCCTATCGCAAGTCGCACAACGACAATAAGTCGCGTCTCGAATACCGGGATTTCGACATGAATAACGTTCTCACGCGCACCGTCACGCGCACCGAAGACGAAACCGAGCCGCGAACCAATATCGAGGCGGCGTTGAATTACCGGAAAACCTTCGAAAGGAAAGGACAGAGCCTGTCGTTCGATGCGAAATACATTCTTAGCGACGAAACGGAAGCATCCCGCTATCATGAGGTGGCCGACAACAATACTGTCGATATCCGCCAGCGCTCGTATAATACGGAAGATGAAAAGAACTTTCTCGCGCAGCTGGATTACATTCATCCCTTCGGCAAAGAAGGCAAGCTGGAAGCCGGGTTAAAAACATCCATTCGGTTACTGGACAATGATTTCTCCGTCCACCAGCAACTGGAACCCGGATACTGGGTCGTTCTTCCCGATTACGACAACCGGCTCGCCTACGACGAGAAAATCCATGCGGCGTACCTCATGGCCAGCAATCAGTTCGGTAAAATCTTTGTCCAGGCAGGTTTGCGCGGAGAATACACCGACATCCTGACGGAACTGAAAAAAACTGCCAAAACCAATCACCGCCAATATTTCAACCTGTTTCCCAGCATTCATTTATCCTACAAACTGGAAGATGCGCAGACATTGCAACTGAGTTACAGCTACCGGCTGAGCCGGCCTAATTTCAGGGATTTGCTGCCTTTCTCCAATTTCAGCGATTCACGCGTCTTCCGAGCAGGTAACCCGCTGCTGAATCCCGAATTCACGCACTCCTTCGAGGCAGGCCATTTGCTGAATATGAATAAAGGGACATTGCTTTCGAGCATTTACTACCGCCGCAGACTGGGAGTGGTTGAGAACATTACTTCGGTAGATTCTACCGGTTTCACCACCATTACCCCTATTAACCTGTCCACCGGCGATTCCTACGGCTTTGAATTCAACCTCACTTATGACCCAACACCGTGGTGGAAAATGACCGCCAACGCCAATGTTTTCAGGGCGGTGAACGAAGGGTACTACAATGACATGCTTTACAAAAGCGACACTTATTCCTGGACCAGCCGGTTGTCGTCGCGCGTTACACTCTTCGGGTCGGTGGATTTCCAGGCATCCTTCAACTACCGGGCACCGCGACGAACCACGCAGGGAAAGGACCTTTCGATCTATTTTATCGACCTTGGTTTATCCAAAGATATTCTCAAAGGCCGCGGCACACTCACGGCGAGCGTCCGGGATTTACTGAATTCACAGAAACGCCGGAGCATTACCGAGAATGCAGGTTACTATTCCTATTCGGTATTCCAATGGCGGCCCCGGCAGTTTCTGCTTACGTTTTCATACCGCCTGAACCGGTCGAAAGAGAAACAGAACTTCGACAAACAGGGAGGCGATATGGGTGATGAAGAGTAAATCGCCTTGAAAACGCTACCTTTGTAGCCGAACCTCTTATTTGAATAATGCTGTTTATCGGAAAATACAATTATCTCACCATCGAGCGGATCACGAGTGTCGGCATGTTCCTGAGTGACGTCGAGGGTGAAGAAGTGCTGCTTCCCAATCAATACATCACAGACGACATGCAGGTCGGTGACCAGATCAAGGTATTCGTGTACCTCGATTCAGAAGACCGTCCGGTGGCCACCACGCAAACGCCGAAAATTATCCGGAACGAGTTCGCATTTCTGGAAGTAACGGATGTTTCCGAATATGGTGCGTTTCTCGACTGGGGGCTTATTAAAGACCTTTTCGTTCCTTTCCGCGAGCAACCGAAACCAATGCAGGTCGGCGAATGGCATGTGGTGTTCCTCTATCTCGATCAAAAAACGCAGCGTCTCCTGGCCTCTGCGAAAATCGATAAATTCCTCGAAAACGAACGGCTCACCGTCAAAGAAGGTGAAGAAGTGGATCTGCTGGTGTGGCAAAAAACAGACTTGGGTTATAACGTAGTCGTCAACCAGTACCACAAAGGGCTTATTTATGCCAACGAAGTATTCCAGCCGTTGCATATCGGCGATTCGCTGAAAGGCTATATCAAAAAAATCCGTGAAGAAAACAAGCTGGACATCAGTTTGCAAAAAACGGGTTACGAAGTCGTGGAACCCGTTGCCAAACAGATTTTGGAGGAGATCAGAACCGGCAAGGGCTTCCTGAACCTATCCGATAACTCGTCGCCGGAGGCTATTTATAACAGGTTAAAAATCAGCAAAAAAGTATTTAAAAAGGCAATTGGCGGGTTGTACAAGCAGGGAATTATCCGTATTGAAGAAGATGGAGTATATCTTGTTACGAAAAGTTGACCTATTCTATTCTCAATCCAAAACACACAAACAAGCCATCCGCCAGCTCATTGGCGGATGGCTTTTCTCATTTCCGGCCAGTCGGCCGGTTACTTGCCGCCGTACTTTTCCTTGTACTTTTCGTAGAGCCGCTTTTGCTTATCGTCCAGATTGACTTTCCCCCCCGCGGATATACGCCATCTGAACGACGTTACCCCGCATGTCGAGAATATCGCCTTCCGAAACAATCAGTGACGCGTGTTTGCCTTTTTCAAGCGTACCTACCTGCTGGCCGGCGCCTATAATGTCGGCGGCGTTGCGGGTTACGAATTGCAATGCTTCTTCGGGCGTGATACCTCCAAAGCCCGATGCCGTGCCGGCCAGAAAGCCGAGGTTACGAGTGCGCCACCATTCGTAGGCATAGGTAACGGCTACCTTCACACCGGCTTTGTGCAGGATGCCGGGCAGCTCGTAAGGCAGGTAAACGTTTTCATCCACACCGTCGGGCAACCTGTGTGTGGAGTTGATGATCACCGGCACCTGGTTTTCTTTGAGGAAAGAGGTTACTTTGTGCGACTCGTTACCGCCTGCGATCACGATCTTTTTCACGCCCGCTTCCTTCGCAAACCGGATAGATTCGATGATATCCTTTGCATAATCGGCTCTGATGTAGAGATTGGCCGTTCCCTCGAAAAGGGACTTCATGGCAGCCAGGCGCAGGTTTACGGGATTTGGATTGGCGATCTCCGCATAAGCTTTCGCCTCGGAGAATGTCTTTTTGAAGAGGTCAATCGTTTCCTGCCGCTTTTCATTCCTTTTAACCGAATAGGTGAACGTTTCGTTGTCGAAACTCCCTGCCAGAAACGGCGGCCAGCTCAGCCATATTCCGTCGTCTTTCTTCAAAACCGCATCTTCCCAGTTCCAGCCATCGCTATAAAAAACCGACGAAGAGCCGGAAATGGCCCCTCCCTGCGGAACCGACTGGGACAATAAAATCCCGTTTCCACGTAATGTAGGGATCACCTCCGAATCGGTATTGTACGCAACGAGCGCTCGAACGTGCGGATTAATCTCGCCTACCTCCTGGTAATCCAGCGTCGCGCGCACAGAAGCTATTTCCTGCAACCCTACGGTGGTATTCAGTGAGATAATTCCCGGAAAAATGTGCTTTCCCTTCACATCCACCGTTTCGGCACCGGCGGGGCCTGCTACCGAGCCCGCGGGCCCGACCTGCGTGATAATGCCTTTTTCGAATGCAATGGCGCCATTCGGGATCACCTCGCCGTTTCCAATGTGGATCGTCGCTCCTGTTAATACTATCGGCTTTGCCTGTGGCCTGGCGGGTGCCGGGTTTTGGGCTTGCGCACCGGCAACCAGTCCGAGCAACAAGCCCGCAATCAGTCTATATCTTTTCATCATTTTATTTGAATTTCTCGATACACAATTATCTGCCCGATTCGTAGGTATGTTCTCCATGAACGCCCGCCACATCCTCGCAGTGCCACATATGCGGCTTCACGGCTTCCGGTTTTTGGGTAGGTTTGCCGTCGGCTTTTTCCCCGAGCATTTTCTGGATCAGGCGTTCACGCTCAATCGACATCGATTTTTGCTTCTCCTCGTCTTTCTTGCGGTCAAAGTAAATCGCACCCTCGATCATCGTGAATTCCGGCCTTGCGTAAACCGATAGCGGGTTGGCATTCCAGAGCACCAGGTCGGCATCCTTACCTGCCTTCACGCTCCCCATACGGTCGTCGACATGAAGGAGTTTGGCAGGGTTCAAAGTCACCATTTTCCAGGCCTCCTCTTCGGGCACACCGCCATATTCGACCGTTTTCGCGGCCTCCTGGTTCAGTCTCCGGGCCATTTCGGCGTCATCGGAGTTAATTGCGACGGTTACGCCCTCATGGTACATCAGCGCGGCATTGTAAGGAATTGCCTCTTTCACTTCCATTTTATAAGCCCACCAATCCGCAAACGTGGAGCCGCCGATGCCTCTTTTCTGCATTCCGTCGGCTAGTTTATAACCTTCCAGGATGTGAGTAAAGGTATTGATTTTGAATCGCAGTGAATCAGCGACGTGCATTAGCATATTGATTTCCGATTGGACGTAGGAATGGCAGGTGATGAAGCGCTGATTGTCCAGTATTTCTGCGAGTGCGTCGAGTTCGAGGTCCCGGCGAGGCGGCGCAATATGCTGCTTTTTTGCATTTGCATTATAATTTTTCCAATTGGCGGCATATTCTTTCGCACGCAGGAAATGGTCGAAATAAATTTGCTCTACGCCCATGCGTGTCTGCGGGAAGCGTACGCGCTGCACATCGCCCCAGTTCGACTGCTTCACGTTCTCGCCCAGTGCGAATTTGATCGTCTTCACTCCCGGCACAAGCATTTCCGACTGGCTTGCGCCCCATTTCAGCTTGATCATCGCGCTCTGCCCGCCAATGGAATTCGCCGAACCGTGCAGCAAGTGCGAGGCTGTTACACCGCCCGCCAGCTGCCGGTAAATATTAATGTCATCGGGATTGATCACATCGCTCATGCGCACTTCCGCGGAGCTCGACTGCCCGCCTTCATTAATGCTGAAAAGCGCGATATGCGAATGCTCGTCGATAATGCCGCTGGTGAGGTGCTTGCCTGTGCCGTCGATCGTCCTCGCACCGGACGGCGCCGACAGGCCTTTACCTACTTTGGCGATTTTCCCGTTTTGAACGATTACGTCCGCATTCGTCAGGATGCCTTCCTTTTCATTCGTCCAGATCGTCGCATTTTTGATCAGTACGTTTTCTTTGGCGGGCAATATTTCATTACCGAAGCCCACGAACGGATAAACAATGGGCCCCGTTTCCCTGCTTTTCGGCTTCGCGGTATCGGCGGCGGCAATGGCGGTATACTTTTCCGTAAGGGTAGCGCTCCATGGAATAACCGTTCCGTTCGGCAGCACACCTTCGCCCGTAAACCCGTTTCCCCTGAGCCAGCCCGTAAGCCGGGTTGTTCCGCCTGCTTTTTTGTCCTGCTGATAAGTTAATGTAAGTAATGCATTGGCAAGGATTGCCTTGGGGGTAATCTTGATGGAATCCTGCACTACAATCTTATACTCGGGTTTTTCCGGTGAGCCGGTGATCTGTAATTTTCCGGCGGGTTGATTGTTCAGCGATAGCGAGTAAGTACCTCGTACATCCGGTGCATCCAGGGCGGTCAGCACAAATTTCCTGCCCTGAACCCAGTTTTCATAAATCACATTGTCTTTCGAAAACAGATCTCCGGAAGTGATGATGAAATTGGCCAGCATTCCCGGTTTCAGGCTCCCTATTTGATCGTCGGCTTTAATGAGCGATGCGGGAAGGGTCGTCAGCGCAGCCAATGCACGCTCCTTCGGCAGGCCGTATTCGATGGCGGTTCTGAGATTTTTCCAGAAATCGGCTTTATTTCTTAAACCCGAGGTCGTCAATGCGAACGGAATTTCCGCCTTCGCTACCTCCGAGGCGTTGCGCGGGGCCAGCTCCCAGTGCTTCAACTGGCTCATCGTCACTACTTCCGCATCCCAGGGGTCGGTTACATCATATGCATCGGGGAATACGAGCGGCAGCAACAAGGTCGCTTTGCTCTCCTTAATCTCCCGGATACGCTGGTATTCATCGCCGCCTCCACGGATAATGTATTGTATTCCAAACTCATCCCCGATCCTGTCGGCGCGCAGAACGCTGAATTTGTCATTGGTTTCAAAAAACGAAGGCAATCCTTTGATCTGGTTGAATGCTTCCAGTGAGAGGTTGGTTTCTTTCCTGTTGCCGCCTTTGGCATACCAATCTGCATCATAGTAGTTTTGCCGGAGCAACGCCACGACGCCCATTCCCGATGAAGGGTATGTCTGCGACGAGCTCCCTTTTCCAAAAGAGAAATGCGCCGACGCCTTGCTATTGAGCATTGCCTTGTTCGCCGGCTCGTCGGTAAGGGTCACAAGCGCGCCGCTTCCACGCACGATGCCGTCGTGCGAATGTACCAGCACGGTCCCGAACCCGAGTTTCCGCAGGTCGCCGGCCTTTTTGGGATCGGGTGTAAAAAGGATGCTGGCGTCCGTTTCAGGCTGGATAGCCTGATTCCAGCCGAACGCACCTTTTTTGTTCGACTCAAGTTGGGGAGTTTGCCGGCCGCCTCCGCCCTGCGCCCTTCTTACCTCCGGCATCCCATAGTCTGAATCCAGCTCGATGAGCGAAGCATAAATGAATTTTCCTCTCAGGTCGACCGTGACTGTACCGGCCGGGATTTTCACTTGTTTCCCCGTTTCCCGGATCACCCCGTTTTCGATCAGCATGGCCGCATTCTCGATCGTCGTTTTAGGGTCTACCACGATCGTAGCATTTGTAAAAGCATACCTGCCGGGCCGCTCGTCATAAGCGCCGTTCCTGGGGAAGGTTTCCTGCGCACGACAATAAACCGTGAACGCCATACAGGCTAATATCGTTGATAATTGTTTAAACATATATTGTTGTTTTAATTACAATTGTGCCTTACAATATACAAGTTAAATCCGTAAAACAGGGCCCAGAGGCACGATTCGGGGTAAGTTGCAATAAGCCCGCAGAATTTTCATGTTGTTTTGAATTATTAGCATCTTGCAGCCTGTTTGACCTTCATCCACCTTTTTCGTATCATGACATTCGAACAATTTCAGGAATCGCTTGCACTCTCTTCGCCGCCCAAAGGCCTTCCGATATTGCTGGAAGCGCTCTGGCACGATGCCAAAGGAAATTGGGAAGCGGCCCATAATATTGCCCAAAGCAGGGAGGGGACGCAACCTTACGACCGTTTGCACGCCTACCTGCACCGGGTAGAGGGCGATGCTTTTAATGCCGGATACTGGTACCGGCGTGCTGGTTCGGAGGTATTTAAGGGTAGCCTGAAAGAAGAATGGGCTCATCTGGCCAATCTGTTCCTCCAAAAGCATAAGGCTTTTTACTTATACTCCGACAATATAAGGTTTTTAACTTATATGATTAAAATATAAGGCTTTTACCTTATATTCGCCCGTTATAAGTAAAAAGCCTTATGCTTATGAAAGCTGTCATTACTGCCGATATGGTAAACTACACGCAATTTCCGCGTGAAGAAACAGCCTTATGGCTGGAAGAAATGCTTGCAGTTTTGCACCAGAACCAAGACTTTAAATGGGCATTAAAACCCGAAATGTACCGCGGCGACAGCTTTCAGGCGGTATTGAAGAATACGGATGAGGCAATGCGCCTGGCTATTCTCGCCCGCGTATGCATCCGTAAACACGCCCCTAACGCCGACATGCGCATTGCCATCGGTATCGGAAAAACCGAACAACTTACCGACCGCCCCGGCACATCCGATGGCGAAGCATTCAGGTTATCAGGACATCTGGCGGATAAGATCCGTCAGCAGAAAGCACGGATCGGGATTGCACTGCCCAAACCATCGGAACCGCTATCGGCCACGCTCGACCTCCTGGAAACCATTATCGAAGACTGGACCCTGGCACAAAGCCAGGTGATCGAGGCCTTGCTGCAAGGCAGGAATATCACTCAAATCGCAGAGGCATTGTCGATCAGCCAACCGGCGGCAAGCCAACGGGTTGCCGCTTCCAAATGGTGGGCAATTGAAAGTTTTCTTGCTACCTTTCCAAAGCAGTTGTCACTATACACTAAACGCTAACGCTTATGAGAGAATTTCTGCTCCTTCTCCTGGCACACGTTCTTGTAGATTTTTACTGGCAACCTACCTCGTGGGTAGCCGACAAAAGGGAGAAAAAATACAAATCCCGCTATCTTTACTTACACGTATTACTGGTAATCATTGTATCCTATATCACCCTCCACGCGTGGAAAAATCCGCTACCAGCCATTGCGGTGGGGATTGCACACGGCGTCATTGATCTTGTAAAAATATCATTTGACAAAAAAGGCTCCCTGACCTGGTTCGTCGTCGATCAGGTTGCTCATCTGGTCACCATTGCGCTTACGGCACTCATTCTCACGAGCAATATCGGGCCTGGTTTTGAAATACTGGCCGCCTGGCTCAACACCCCTAAAACCCTCGCGACACTGTCGGGCGCACTGCTTTCGCTCTCGCCTATCTCGTTTCTCGTAGGTATCCTGACCAGGCCCTGGCGGGAAGAACTTGCCAAACTGGCCCCCGAGGCAGATGATAACCTCGCCAATGCCGGCCGTTGGATAGGTATGTCCGAGCGGTTGCTCATTTTTGTCTTTGTGCTGGTGAACCAGTATTCCGCCATAGGCTTCCTGATTGCCGCCAAGTCGCTTCTAAGATACAATGACAAAGCAACCGATGCAGGCATTCCGCCTGCCTATATCAGCAAAAAATCGGAATATGTACTCGTCGGGACTTTGATGAGCTACACCTGTGCCATTGCCATTGCGCTGGCCGTCAGGATACTCAGCCAAAAATTTAAATAACCGGGTTAAACCCGTCGCGCGTTTTCGCATCTAACCCGGGTATCTAAATTTTTTGACCATGAGGAAATCATTATTGGCCATTTTACTGGCCTTTGTCAGCTTCACAACCTTCGCGCAGCGCGGCGGTAACGCAACGCCCGAGCAACGCGCCGAGAACCAGACCAAAACCTTGACCGAAAATCTCAAACTTTCGGACGACCAGCAGAAAAAAGTGTACGACCTTAGCCTGGCACGCGCCAAGAAAATGCAGGAATTAAGGGATGCCCAAAACATGGACCGCGAGCAGATGCGGGTTTCTATGGAAACATTCAACACCGAGCTCGCCAAAATTCTTACCGTCGAACAGCAGGAAAAATACAAAACCATGCTGGAAGACCGGAGGAATAACCGCGGCGGCGGTGACCGGGGCCCCAGAAAATAACACCGGGGTAAAAGCAAAACAGGCTGCCAAATTTTCGCATTTGGCAGCCTGTTTCAATATCGGGCATTTCGAATTTCTAAATCACGCCTTCCTGCTTCAAAAGATCATTCAGGCAAAATTGGTATTGATCAAAAACCGGGATCATTTCGTCCCATTCGTAGACAGCCCATTCGCGTGACTGATCCATTACCATGATTTTACGGCTTTCTGTCAAGATCCAGATCAAACAATAGTTGCGACCAACACCTGTAAAAAACTGCAACCCATAACTTCTTCCGGAGACAAATTATTTTCCAGTACTTTCTTGTAGCCTTTGCGGTACAAGGGGCGTCCGTCGAGTTCTTCGAAGATCAGGCTAGCAGGAATTGTCTCGGTGAGTATCATGGTCTTTTCAATTGGCTCCTAAATAAATATAGCGAATTTCAACCTAACTCAAATTAAGCTTTAAAGCGCCATCTCCGTCTTGAATTCCGACGTAAAATGGAAGTGAATGGCCGGGTTATTTTCACGGTTCATGCGGATCATCCATTCGGATTCGGCCAGGAATACCGGGTTGCGGTCCTTGTCGTAGGCGATCTGGTTGCCTTTCAAACGGATAAACTGGTCCATTGCCGCCTTGTCGTCGGCGGTGAGCCAGCAGGCGCGGGAAATGTTCATCGGTACCCAGCGGCATTTGGCGCCGTATTCGTGTTCTAGGCGGTACTGGATTACGTCGAATTGAAGTTCCCCAACGGTACCTACCACTTTCCTATTGCCCAAATCGAGCGTAAAAAGCTGCGCTACTCCCTCGTCGGTGAGTTGCTGGATACCCTTTTCCAATTGCTTGGATTTCATGGGGTCCATATTGATCAGCTCCTTGAATATCTCGGGCGAAAAGCTCGGAATGCCTGAGAATTGCAGGTTTTCACCTTCCGTCAACGTATCGCCGATTTTGAAGTTCCCGGTGTCATAAAGGCCGACCACATCCCCCGGGTAACCTTCCTCCATCACACTCTTGTCCGAAGCCATGAATGTGAACGGGCTCGAAAAGCGTATGTCTTTGCCCAACCGCACGTGTTTGTAAAATTTTCCCCTTTCGAACTTGCCCGAGCAAATGCGGAGGAATGCAATGCGGTCGCGGTGGCGGGGATCAAGGTTGGCGTGAATTTTAAATACGAAACCGGTGAATTTAGGTTCCGTCGGTTCCACTTCGCGCACATCCGTAGGGCGTGGCTGCGGAATAGGCGAAATCTCGCAGAATGTATCCAGCAACTCTTTGATACCGAAGTTATTGATCGCACTCCCAAAGAATACCGGTGCAAGCTGACCTTTCTGATAAGCCTCTTCAGAGAACGCATCATAAACACCCTCCACGAGCTCCACATCCTCGGCCAGCTGGGTGGCGTCTTTTTCTCCAAGCAGTTCGGCAAGTTGCTCGTCTTCCAGATTCACCTTGGCAACATCGTTCTCGATTTTCGTCTTATTAATCTTAAAGAAATACAGCATTTGCTCATACAAACTGTAAACCCCCCTTAAAATTCGCGCCCATGTTGATCGGCCAGGTAAGCGGCCGGACGCGGATATTCAGCTTGCTTTCGAGCTCATCGAGCAGTTCGAATGGGTTCTGACCTTCCCGGTCGAGCTTATTGATAAACACGATCACGGGCGTGTTGCGCATGCGGCAAACCTCCATCAGCCGTTCGGTTTGCTCTTCGACACCCTTTACACAATCGACCACGAGGATTACACTGTCCACGGCTGTCAACGTGCGGTAGGTATCTTCGGCAAAGTCCTTGTGGCCGGGCGTATCGAGGATGTTGATCAGCAGGTCCCTGTATTCGAAGGTCATTACCGACGTCGCAACCGAAATACCACGTTGCTTCTCGATCTCCATAAAGTCGGAAGTCGCCGTCTTCTTGATCTTATTGGACTTTACCGCGCCGGCTGTTTGGATTGCACCACCGAAAAGGAGCAGCTTTTCAGTAAGCGTGGTTTTCCCGGCATCGGGGTGACTGATAATCGCAAACGTACGGCGCTTCTTGATTTCTTGTAAATTACTCATATATATTGCTATCTCGAACGGATAGTCGTTTTTCAGGAACATCACCTAAACCACTTTGTTTCAAAGCATTGGCAATGCATTACCCATTGTGACAGAATTGCAAAATTTGCACAAAGATAAGAATAAAGAAAAGCCGCCCCTAATGAGGACGGCTCTAAATTACACGGCATTCCACGCCGGTCGGTAATTCTTCGAATCTCAGTAATAAGAATGCTTGTAATCCTCCACCGAAGTAAGAATCACCTCATGTGCCTCTTCCCTACCGTACACATTGGTAATCTCGATATGAGCTTTCTCGCCCGGGAGGTTTTTGTAAGTCAGGAAGTAGTGTTTCAAACGCTCCACGATACCGTCCGGCAGCTCGCTCAGGTCGTTGAACTGGCCGTACACTTCATCGCCTTTCAGTACGGCGATGATCTTGTCGTCGGCTTCGCCACCATCGATCAGACGGATACCGCCGATAGGCTTCGCCTCGCACATGATGTTGCCATGTGAGATGATTTTTTCGCACAATACAATGATATCCAGCGGGTCACCGTCCCCTTCGGTCACATCGCGGCCGGAGCGCTCACGGGCCAGCGCCGCAATTTTGTCGGCGCAGTAAGTTTTAGGGATAAAGCCGTACAATGCGGGAACGATGTTCGAATATTTCTGAGGACGGTCGATTTTGAGGTAACCGGTGGCCTTGTCAATTTCGTACTTTACGGTATCGGTAGGAACAATTTCAATAAATGCAGTCACTAGTTCGGGTGCCTTGTCACCCATTGGAATTCCGTGCCACGGATGTGCTTTGTGTACGTTAGCGATCATTAGTTGTGTAATAGGTAATAACTTAATACTTAAATTTCGTTGAATACTGTCTTGATTTTTTACAATCCCGCCTTTTCGGCAATAGTGTAATCCCCTGTTTTTGAAACAGATTGCTTTACAAATAATTCACCCAAAAATCCTGCGAGAAATAATTGAGAGCCTACCATAATGGCAACCAGCGCCAAAAAGAACAGCGGGTTTTCTGTAACATTCCGGTAGGGCAATAAATTGTAAATGTTATATATTTTTTTCCCGATTAGCCACACAGCTATAAGGCTTCCAAGAAAAAACATAAGGGTTCCGAGACTACCAAACAAATGCATGGGCCTTCGGCCAAACTTATTCACAAAGGCGATCGAAAGCAAATCCAAGAAGCCAAAAATGAAGCGTTCCAGACCGAATTTTGTGTGACCGTATTTGCGCGCCCGGTGCTGCACCACCTTCTCCCCGATCTTCGCAAAACCATTCCATTTCGCGATTACCGGAATGTATCGGTGCATCTCTCCGTAAATAGTGATATTTTTCACTACCTCTTTGCGATAAGCCTTTAAGCCACAATTGAAATCGTGGAGGAACACTCCGGAAATTTGCCGGGTGGCCGCATTGAAAAGTTTGGTGGGAATGGTCTTGGTAACAGGGTCGTAACGCTTCTTTTTCCAGCCCGAAACAAGGTCGTAACGGTCGTTGACGATCATACTGTACAGTTCCGGAATTTCGTCGGGACTATCCTGCAAATCGGCGTCCATCGTGATGACTACGTTGCCTTTTGCGGCCTGAAAACCGGTTTGCAATGCGGCCGTTTTACCATAATTCCGCACGAAACGCATGCCCCGCACATTCGGGTTTTCACTTGAAAGTTGCTGGATCACCTCCCAGGAGCGGTCCTTGCTGCCGTCGTCCATGAAAAGCACTTCGTAGGTGAAGCCATTCTCGTCCATTACCCGCGCAATCCACTCGCAGAGCTCAGGAAGCGATTCTTCTTCATTATAAAGCGGGACAACAACGGAAATCTGGATAGCTTGGTCGGTCATGTACGGTTTCAGTGACAATGCTTTGCCGGCAATTTGCCGCAAAGTTCGTGTTTTTCCTGATCAAAATTTCAAATAAAAAGCTTTTAGCAATTCCCTGAAACGCGGATCGTGGGTCGTGCCATCCTTTTCATAAATGTAAAGATCAGGCTCAACATACACGGTATGAGCAAATTCCGCATGCTGAAAGACCATTAATACGCGAAACGCTTTTTTATCTTCCTGGTGAAACAATGTCAGTTTTCGGCTAAGTTTCCAGCCGGCCTGCTCCGCTTTCTCCGCAAAGCGCTCGCCCTCTTCGACCGGAAAGAGGATATTGAATTTACCGTCCGGCTTTAAAAGTCGCCCGATAGCCGTCAGCAGCTCTTCAAAATCAAGGGTTTTGGCATGATGCGCGATATTCTTTTTATCGATCGGTGAAAGCAGGTCCGACTGAAAGAAAGGCGGATTGGTAACGATCACGTCATACAAGTGATCCGACACAAACTCCTGCACCGCCGAATGAAATAGCGTAATGCGATCATGAAACGGGCTTTGTTCCACATTCTCGCCCGCCTGGTAAAAAGCCTCCGCATCGATCTCCACCGCGTCGATCATCGCGTACGAATTGCGCTGGGCCACCATCAAAGACAACAGCCCCGTTCCCGCCCCGATATCGAGAATGCGATCGGCGTCCTCCACATCTGCCCACGCGCCCAGCACGCAGGCGTCCGTACATACTTTCATCGCACACTGGTCCTGCCGGACCGTGAACTGCTTGAAACGGAAATGGGCATTACGCGGCATATATCTGTTATTTTCGTCCGAAATCAGCCGGATTTTCTCCCCAATACTCCGTTTCCCATTTCAATATCTTGTTGGGGTAAGTGTTTGTTGCAAGCCAGCGTTCGGCACGCTGCAACATTTCAAACAACGGCTTGTTCCGCGGTGTGAGGGCCAGCTTGGTATTCGCGTGTTTCTTTTTAACCCAGGCGATCGCCGTTTTGGAATCGCTGTAAATTGGCAGGTCGCTCTCCTTCTTTTGCAAATAAGCCAATGCATGCACGATCGCGAGAAACTCGCCGATATTATTGGTACCGTCTTTAAATGGCCCTTGCAGGAAAATACGGTCGCCCGTGGCGTAATAGACGCCCTGATACTCCATATCGCCGGTAGCGGTATTCCAGGCCGCATCTACCGCAATACTGTTCTTAATGGGCCTTCCCACATTCGCAGGCGGTTCCTGAACAGCCGGTTTCGAATCCTTTTTGGCCACAAACTCCCAGTAATTTCGCTGAATGGCCGCTTCGGCCTCCTGCAATGAGTCAAAAGACTTGTAGCGCGCATCCTCGAAGCCCTTAATCTGCGCCTCGCACTCCTTCCAGTCGGTAAACACGCCCGTCTTCCGGCCTTGCCACACTACGTAGTATTTGGTCTTTTTCAATTTTGAATGACTAATTTTTGAATGACCGAATGATTGAATGACCGAATGACTGAATATTGTCTATTCAATCATTCAGTCATTCAAAATTATTTCTCCGCCCAAACGCTCGCCAAACTGACGATAACGTCAACCGCCTTTTCCATGTCCTGCACCGATACCCATTCCAGTTTGGAGTGGAAAGCGTGCTCGCCGGCGAAGATGTTGGGGCATGGGAGGCCCATGAACGAGAGCCGCGAGCCGTCGGTGCCGCCGCGGATGCTGCGACGGATAGGCGTTAATCCTACCCTTTCCATGGCCGTCAATGCATTTTGGATCACTTCGGGATGTTGATCGAGCACTTCCTTCATATTCCGGTATTGTTCCTGAACTTTGAATTCGGCGGACGAATTCGGATATTCTTTCAGGACATCTTCCATTATGCCTTTCAGGAACGCCTCTTTTTCGTGCAGACCCGCAACGGTGAAATCGCGGATGATGAAGCTCAGCACGGCCTTCTCCTGAATGCCTTCCATCTGGACCGGATGGATAAAACCTTCCTTATCTTGGGTGGTTTCCGGCGAAAGTCTGTTTTTTGGAAGTCTCGCGAGGATTTCGGCAGCGATTTTCAATGCATTTTCCAGCTTGCCAATCGCATAACCGGGATGCGTACTCACCCCGTGAATGGTAATTTTCACGCCGTCGGCCGAAAACGTTTCGTCTTCCAGGGTCCCGATGGCCTCGCCGTCGACGGTGTAGCCAAAATCCGCGCCCAGCTTTTGCAGATCGACTTTTTCCGTTCCTCTTCCCACTTCCTCATCCGGCGTGAAGAGTATTTTAATAGTACCATGTTTCAGCTGCGGATTGGCAAACAAATACTCGGCAGCGGCCATTATTTCCGCTACACCTGCCTTATTATCAGCGCCCAGTAACGTAGTGCCGCTCGCGGTGACAATATCATTGCCAATCTGCTGGTCGAGGTCATGGAGTTCTCCGATTCTCAAAACCTGCGAAGGATCGTCAGGCAGGACAATATCCGACCCATCCCAATTCCGGTGAACGATCGGCTTTACGTTAGCGCCCGTAACATCCGACGAAGTATCCACATGCGAGCAGAAGCAGATCACGGGAATGTCCGTCCTGTCCGAATTGGACGGAATGGTCGCGTATACATATCCGTGCTCATCCACGTGCGCGTCCGTAACGCCCAGTGCGCGAAGTTCTTCGGCGAGCAGGTTGCTCAGGTTACGCTGTTTAGCAGTGCTTGGAAATGTTTCCGAGTTGGGGTCCGATTGTGTATCGATCTGCACATAACGCAGGAATCTTTCAAGAACAGAGCTCATAATGAGTCGATTAAACCTTGGAAATATAATTAACCGATGATTGAAGCCAGATCGGCGGGCGAATAATTGATATTCTTCAAAGTCTTGTCGTCGGTCGTGCGGTACACGAGGTATTTGCCCTTATCCTCTTTGTAGTAGCAATCGGTGCCTTTGGCCTGGTAATGCGCCACGGTCGCCTCGGCCTCTTCCACAGAGTTGCAGGCTTTCGACATATTCGAACGTTGCACTTCGTCGAATAACGCGCGGAATTTCTCGCCCAACCCGAATTCCAGCACCGCTCCCGACAATACATATTGCAGGTCGCAAAGCGCATCGGCCACTTCGACAATGTCCTTTTCGAGGATCGCAACTTCCAGCTCCTTCAATTCTTCGGCCAGCAATGCCACGCGCAGGCGGCACCTTTCCTCGGAGGGGATCGTCGGCGTTTCCAGGATCGGGTGTTTGAAAGTTCTGTGAAAATCCGCGACTTGATTAAGGCTATCCAGTTGTTGCATTGTTATATGGTTTTAAAGATTTGTATTGCCTGAAATGTTGCATTCGGGGGCCACTTACATCGATAGGTTGGTTTTGAAAAGCTTGATCGCTATCGCCAGCAGGATAATGCCGAAAACCTTTCGGAGAATATCCGTACCACCCTGCCCTAGCTTCCGTTCCAGCCAGTTCGAGGATTTTAGTACGAGGTAAATGAAAAAGAGGTTCAGCCCGATGCCGACCAGGATATTCGGGATCTGGTATGCCGAGCGGAGCGACAGCAATGTGGTCATCGTAGCCGCGCCCGCGATCATCGGAAATGCGATCGGCACGATGGACGCCACGCCTACATCGACGTTGCCATGCTTGAAAATGTCGCGCCCCAGGATCATTTCGAGCCCGAGCAGGAACAGAATAATAGCCCCGGCAATGGCGAACGACGCGATATCGACGCCGAAAAGACTGAGCAACCTTTCCCCCAAAAACAGAAAGATCACCATGATCAGTCCGGCTACGATGGTCGTTTTTTCCGACTCGATTTTGCCGAGCTTCCGTCGGAAATCGACGATAACAGGCAATGAGCCAAGCACATCGATCACTGAGAAGAGGATCAGCGTGACGGAAACGATTTCCTTGAAATTGAACATGGATTTACACTTTGGGGCTTTTTGGTCCCGCAAAGTTGCTCAAAACCGACTGCTTACACAACCCATTATGCCGTCGGTTATGAAATCGGCACGGTCAGGAAGCGCTTCCAGGCAGGAAGTTCAGGAATGTATTGAACTGCTTCTTGTATTTCTCCTCGTCGATTTTATAGAAATAGGCGCCCTTTTTGGAATAACCTTTCTGCTTCTCGTCGAGCTTTATCAACAGGTTGGTCGACAATAATTTACGGCTGAAATTCCGTTTATCGAGCTCGGTACCAAAAATAGCTTCGTACAATTTCTGCAATTGCGGAATGGTAAATTTCTCGGGCAGCAATTCAAAACCGATCGGGTGCTGCGATGCCTTGTAACGCAGATGCTGAATGGCCCTGTCGACCATTTCGCCATGATCAAAAAGCATTTTAGGTAATTCCTGTATGGAGAACCATTGTGCTTCGTAGTTTTTGGAGATTTTATGATCGTAATCTTCGACATTGATCAACGCGAAGTAGGCTACCGAAACGGTCCTCTCGACCGGGTCGCGACGGGGGTTGCCAAATGTATAGAGTTGTTCGAGATAGATGTCGGTGAGGTTGGTAAGCTCGTACAAGATGCGGGAAGACGCCCCTTCGAGACTTTCGTCGGGCTGCACCCAGCCGCCCATCAGCGACCAGGTATGGTGCTCTTCCTCAATACCTCTTTTAACCAGTAACAATTTCAGCTCTTCGCCATCAAAACCAAAAATAATCGAATCCAGTGCGACCAGACATTTGGTCTGGGCCTGGTATTGCTTTAAAATATCAAGTCTCACAATCTAGTAAAGCGCAGGTGAGTGGATTTTATTTTTAGTTATAAATACAATGATGCCCATTTACTACTCATTTCGTCAATTCGGCGCCATTTTCACCAAAAACGCCTTCAAAATTGCAATTTCCTCGTCGGTAATCGCGGGGAAATTGGCAATGCGGAAGCTGGTATCCTTCTCTTTTCCATAGCCGTTGCCCAGTGTAATCCCTTCTTTTTGCGCTGCATTTTTAAGCTCCGGGATGCGCTCTTTTTTCTCGCGCACTGCAATTACCGTATCCGAGCGGACGGCTGCATTTTCAGCCACGAGCTGATACCCGTTTTCGAGCAGGAATGCATACCAGTCATGCGCGCGCCGGCGGGTTTGTGCATCCACTTCCCCAATAGGCGGAACCTGCTGCATGACCTTTCCGAGCAGGTAAATACCCAAAATATTGGGTGTAAAGGGCGTCTGAAATTTCAAAAAATTGTCGCGAATGAACAGCAGGCTATTGTAATGCTTCCGCTCGCCGATCTGTATTGCACGCTCGATCGCTTTGGGGGAAACGATCATCACCGCCAAACCGGCCGGCAAGCCGAAGCACTTTTGCACCGAAGCATACCAGATATCCGCATTTTCCCACGGCAAAACTACGCCTGCCATCGACGACGTCGCGTCCACGGCAATAAGGTTATCTACTTTCTTACGAATGTCGAGCAGGAAATCTTCCGGTATCTTCGTACCGTTCGAGGTTTCATTGTGCGTCACGCAGATCAGCTCGTTACGCGAGAACACGGCGGAACGATCCATCAGCAACGTCTCATTCAACCCGAAAGCCGCGTCGTTCGTCCTCAGCGAAATGCGATGCGTGTATTCCATCCACTTCTCTCCGAACGCCCCATTGTAAATATGCAGGCTCGAATCGATCAGCAACGACTGCGCGATGATTTCCCAGCATTCGGTCGCCGACGACACGAAATAGACTTCGTAACCCGCCGGAACGTCGAGCTTCGCCTTGAGGTCGGCGATCGTCCGTTCCAGCAAATCCATAAAACCTTTGCTGCGATGATTGGAGCTGATCAGTCCGCTGGCGAAAGCTTCGGAAATATATTGTTCGACCTGAGGATAAACCTTACTGGGCCCAGGGTAAAACGTGATCATAGCATTTCGTTTTTGGTTTAAACCAAAACATCACAGGCCGGAATAAAATCCCCCAAACCTGTGATGCCCTAAATATAAATGGAAAGCCAAAATGTCAAATGACAGGACCTTACGATACTTGACAACTCCTGACTACTTCTGACAATTCTCGACCACTCCTGACAATTCCTGACTCAACTATCGTCACATAAATCCCTCACGGATCATCGCCCTTTCAAGCTTTTCGCCCAACTCTTTCGAGGCTTTCAGCAATGGCAGGCGCACATCCGAGCTGCAAATACCTTTGATTTCCAGGCATTTTTTGATGCCGACGGGATTGGATTCGATGTAAAGCAGCGTATCGAATTCCAGGAACGCGAGTTGCAGCTTCGCCGCGTCTTTGAAACGGCCTTCCAATGCGGCCCAGGTAAGGTCGTGGAATTCTTTCGGGAATGCATTGGCGATCACTGAAATGACGCCGTGCCAGCCAACGCTTACCATCGTCGTTACGAGATTATCGTCGCCCGAAAGCAGCAAAAAATCTTCCGGCGCGCGCGCGGCGAGCTCCATGCTTTGTTCGAGGCTGCCGCCTGCGTCCTTGATACCGATGATATTCGGATGCGCCGCCAGTTTCACGATCGTATCCGCCTTCATATTGATTACCGTACGGCCGGGGACATTATAGAGCAGCACAGGCACCGGCGAAGCGTCGGCGATGGCCGTGAAATGGGCGATAATGCCTTCCTGAGTCGGTTTGTTATAATAAGGGCACACTGATAGGATCGCGTCGACACCCGTAAAGTCGGTTTCCGTAATGGTATTCAAAACCTCCTGCGTATTGTTACCCCCGATACCGTACACGATCGGCAGTTTTTTATAGTTGTTCTTTATTGTAAATGCCAGGATATCAAGTTTTTCCTTGGAAGTAACTGTCGGCGACTCGCCTGTTGTTCCTTGTACTACCAGGTAGTCCGTACCACCTTCCGTCACCAGGTCGATCAGTCTTTTCAGACCCGGATAATCAATCTCATTCTGTTCATCAAAAGGTGTGATCAGCGCGGCCCCTACCCCTTTGAAACGTTGGTCCAATGGCATTATTTACTTATATAATTGTTAGATTTTAAAACACAAAGTTAGCCTTCCGGGGCTATTTTCTTTACTTAATTTCCAATCATTGCTAAAAATTCTTCCTCGGAGATGATGGTAACACCCAGTTTCCGTGCCTTTTCGAGTTTGGAAGGACCCATATTCGCTCCCGCCAGCAGGTAATTGAGCTTCCCCGACACCCCGCTGAGCACCTTTCCGCCATTCGCTTCGATCTTCTCTTTCAGCTCGTCACGCTCGAAATTTTCGAAAACGCCCGAGATCACAAACGTCTTACCTTCCAGCAGGTCGCTTTCGACTTCCACCGGTTTTTCGTCGCTTTCCATTTGCAGGCCCGCCTGTTCAAGCCGTTCTACCAGCAACTGGTTTTCCGGTACACTGAAAAACGACTCGATGCTCAATGCGATGCGCCCACCAATTTCGGGGACGGCCGTAAGCTGGTCGTAACTAGCGGCCCGCAATGCCCGCATCGATTTGAAATAAGCAGCCAATTTTTCCGCCACCGTTTGCCCCACGAAGCGGATACCTAATGCGAAAAGCACGTTTTTGAAGGGGACGGACCGCGACAAATCGATCCCTTTCAGGATATTGTCAACCGTTTTTTCACGGAAACTGATCTTTTTGACCTTTCCCGTTTCTTCGTTTAAAAGGTTCTTTTCGAGGCCCAGCAGCTTGTCGTAATTCAAATCGTACAGGTCGGCGGGCGTACGCACGAGGCCGAGTTCGAAAAGAAGTTCGATCTTTCCTTCTCCCAGGCTTTCGATATTCATCGCCTTGCGGTGGATGAAATGTTCGATGCGCCCTTTCAACTGCGGCGGGCAATGGCTGTCGTTCGGACAGAAGAACGCGACTTCGCCTTCGTTGCGTTGCAATTCGGAATTACATTCGGGGCAATGTGTGGGAAACACGATCGGTTCTGTTTCGTACTTTTCGCGCTGCGAAACGTCGACGCCCGTGATTTTCGGGATAATCTCCCCGCTTTTTTCCACAAAAACCGTGTCGCCGATGCGGATACCGAGCCTTTCCAGCTCGTTCGCATTGTGAAGTGTCGCACGCTTGACACGTGTACCCGACAAATGCACGCCTTTCACCTGACTGTACGGCAGCGTGCGCTCCGAAAGATCGCAAAGGTTGGCTACCGGCGTCACCGCGCCTGTTCGTCCCACCTGATAGGTTACCATTCTCAGCACCGCCGGTTTGTTCTCAGCCTTATATTTATAGGAAATCGCCCAGCGCGGGCTTTTGGCGGTAAAGCCGAGCTCTCTCTGCTGCGCAAAGGAGTTGATCTTGATGACAATTCCGTCGGTAGCCAGCGGCAAATGCGCCCGCTTTTCTTCCCATTCGTGAATGTACGCGATCACCTCGTCGATATTCGACACCTTTTTCCAGCCCGGGGACACATTGAATCCCCACGACTTCAAAGCCAGCAGACTTTCCTCATGACTTTTGAAAAACTCGTCGTCCGACAAGAAAGAATAGATATAGCAATCGAGCCCCCGTCTCGCCGCCTCCGCCGAATCCTGCAATTTGAATGAACCGGAAGCCGCATTACGCGGGTTGGCGTACTGGTTCTCGCCTAACGTCTCCATTTCCTCATTCAATTTCTGGAACGAAGAAATAGGCATAAAACCCTCGCCGCGGATTTCGAAAACCGGTGGAATACCTTCGGCTTTCACCCGCAATGGCAGCGAGCGGATCGTTTTGACATTGTTGGTTATCTCGTCCCCGCGCGTGCCATCCCCACGCGTCACGCCACGCACGAGAATGCCGTTTTCATAAGTAAAACTAAGGGAAATCCCATCGAATTTCAGTTCGCAGATGTATTCGTACGGCTCACCATCAAGCCCGCGGCGAACGCGGTCGTCGAAATTGCGGAGTTCCTGCTCATTGTAAGTGTTATCGAGCGACAACATCGGGTACCGGTGGTATACCGCGTTGAACGTTTTGGTAACCGTCCCGCCTACCCGCTGCGTGGGCGAATCGTCCTTCCGGAACTGCGGATATTCATTTTCCAGGGCCTGCAACTCTTTGAGCAGCTGGTCGAATTCATAGTCGGATATTTCCGACACGCTGTCCTGGTAATAGCGGTCATTGTAATAATGTAGCTTTTCGGAGAGCTCCTGGATACGTTGTTCGGGATTCATAGTAGTCACGGCGGCTTGATGATTCGGCCCAAATTTAAGATTTATTCCAAATTCTGAGCATGGGATAAATAATGTGTTACCAATTGCATATCGGAGCGTATCAATGGCACATTCACCTATCCGTCACACGCAAAGCATGTCGCACATTTTTCGTATTTTCGTTCAAAACGGCAAAGCCTATGAAAGCCCTGGAACCAACGATTTATTACAATCCGGATCTGACGCAGATCATCAACGGGGAGGAAGTCATGTCGCCTAGCCCGAAATTGCCTCACCAATCGGCTTCGGGAGAGCTGTTTCTTCTGTTGGCGAACCACGTCAAGCAAAACAAACTCGGCCGGGTATTTGCTGCACCCTTCGACGTCATTCTGGAACAAGATTTTAATCACCTGCAACCGGACATTTTTTTCATATCGAATGCGAACCGGGGCATCCTGCAGGATTGGATTCGCGGCGTGCCGGATCTGGTCATAGAAATCGTTTCTCCTGGTTCCAGGAAAATGGATACTGTGGTCAAAAAAGGCGTTTACGAAAGCTACGGCGTGCCCGAATGCTGGATCGTCTTTCCCGAGAAGGTTCGCATTGAAATCTATACGCTCGTGGAAGGCCGATACGAGTTGCACGGCACATTTTCGGATGAGCAAAAGGTGCAATCTAAAAGTACTACCGGCGCTGTCGTTCCCCGCGAGTGCTATGTCAGGTGATTTTGCATGACTTAATCAACAGAAAGCGGTCCGTGTACCCGCCTTCCCCATAAATTCACTAATTTCGGCCCCATTAATCATTACTAGCTTCTGATTCATGGCTGAAATTGCCCCTTCCATACTGGCCGCGGATTTTGCAAACCTGCAACGCGACGTCGAAATGATCAATAGCAGTTCCGCAGGCTACATTCACGTCGACATCATGGACGGTCTGTTCGTGCCCAATATTTCGTTCGGTATTCCCGTTTGCGAAGCCATTCACCGGCACGCCAAAAAGCCCCTGGATGTACATTTGATGATCGAACAGCCCGACCGCTACCTCGAAGCCTTCCGTAATGCGGGCGCCTCGGGGCTGACGGTACACTACGAAGCCTGCCCGCATTTACATAGTACGATCCAGCATATTAAAAAGCTGGGTGCCGAACCGGGCGTGGCACTCAATCCGCATACACCGGTAGAAGTTTTGAGCGAAATCATGGGCGACGTCTCATTGATTCTGATTATGTCGGTAAACCCGGGATTCGGGGGTCAGAAATTCATCGAAAACACTTACCGGAAGATTGCCACGCTTGATGGCTACCGTAAAAAATTCGGCTACAAATTCAAAATAGAGGTCGATGGCGGCGTTAATCTCGACAATGCGCCCCGACTTGTGCACGAGGGCGTGGACATCCTCGTGGCCGGCAGCTTTGTTTTCACTTCGCCCGATCCCGTGCAAACGATCGCCGAGCTGGGCAATAGCTAGCATTCATTTAGCTGACACCAATGAAACTTTCGAAATCGCTGGCCGCCAGATCGCTGGCCGCCAGATCGCTGGTCGGACTTCTGCTGGGTTGCTTGCTTTCGCTGGGATTTGCATTTGAGAACGAGGAGCAGGCCCCGCCCAGGTTCCCGTTGAAGATCAGCCCGAACGGCAGGCATATTACCGACAACCATGGGACGCCCTTCCTGATGGTGGCCGACGTGGCCTGGCAAATGCTTCGGCGGCTTAGCTATGCCGAGGCGGTGCAATACATGGACATCCGCAAGTCGCAGTCGTTCAACACATTTCTGGTTCATTTGCTTCCCGCATTGCCCAATCAGCGGAATTTCAATAAAGTTGCGCCGTTTCTGGATAACAATGACCTCACAAAGCCCAATAAGCCCTATTTCGACTATCTGGAAAAGATCGTTATCGCAGCCGGGGAACGTAACCTTGTGGTGGGTATCGTGGTGTCGCGGCAAAGTTGGAATACGGTTTTCGATGCACAGAAAGAAGATACGTGGAGAAGTTACGGAGCTTATGTAGGCAGGCGTTTTGCCAGGTATCCCAACATCATCTGGATCGTCAGCGAAGAAGAATACCAAAGCGCGTCGCAATTTAAAGCCATTTCGGAGGGCATCCGCGCGGAATCCGACGGGCAGATCGTAGCGTCGCTCAACACATGCTCGCCCACGAGCGTAAACGACAATTCGCACAATCGCCCGGACCTTAAATTCATCATACCCGATTCCACGGTAACCCCGGCCGAATATGCCGCATTAGCCAACTGGCAGAAAAATTCGGCCGAGGCCGCATTGAGGCCATTCCTGATCGCCAATTCGGAATTTCCCAAAGAAATCACCGACCAATCGACGCTGATCCGTAATCAGGCCTATCAGTCGATCCTGAGTTCGGCGGCGGGCTTTTGCCACATGAGCACGATTAAGAATTTCAACCCGACCTGGAAAGTGAACATTACAAAAGACGGGGCAGAATACATTCACCAGCTCGTAAAAATCCTGAAAGGCATTCCGTGGGAATATATGCAGCCCGACACGCCCGATCTGCTCGCGGACTCGCTCGACAAGGCTGAAATAGGCATCGTTTCACTCTCCAACAAGAGGATGGCCATGCTCTACCTTCCGGCCTCCCGACCGGTGCGGCTCGAATTGAAACATTTGCAGGGTACCGAGTTCGGCGCGGTCTGGTACAGTCCCCGGACGGGCAAAAGATGGGCAGGGAAAGATCTGAAAACGGGCGAGGAAGCCATTGTGCAGCCACCCGACTCCCAGCCGGGGTGGGACTGGATCCTGTTGATCGGCGCCAAGCAGTAGATTGACATTTTTTTGTATTATTAATATATTACCAGATATTGAATAGCCGGCCGGTATCTGATTCACCCCATGCATTTAACTCTGAGAAATACTTTTTTTGGCCTCCTGGCGGCGGTTATGCCCTTTTCCGGATATTGCCAGGAAGTTTTGTGGGCCAGCAAGGTATTAGGCTATTCCTCCGAATACAGGCCGTCGCAAATAGGCCACGCCTACCGTTCCAGGCAAATCCTCGGTGTGCCCAGCAAGCTACCCGACTTTGGCGACAGCCCCTGTGCATGGTCGCCTGCTGAGGCCGACGGACGTAACGAAGAATGGATCAAAGTCGGTTTTGATAAAAGCATTCCCTTAAAGCAAATAGCCATTGCCGAAAACTTTAATCCGGGCTCGGTGACGCGCGTGTACGCCTACGACGCTGCGGGCAAGGAGTACCTGGTTTCCGAAATGCCCGCGGCGCAGCAGGCCGTAAAGGGACGCATGCTCCATGTGTTTCCCAAACAGCCAATCCAGGCCAATGCCGTGAAAATCGTGTTGCAGCCCGGCAAAGTCTCGGGTTTCAATCAGATAGACGCGATCGGAATTTCTCCGGATATGACGCCAGTCGAGGCCAAAATCAATTTTGTGGCTACCCAACTGAATAACCGGAAGGAGAATATGGGCAAGGCCATTAACTCCAAAGGCCAGGAAGTAGCGCCGATAATTTCCCCGGATGGCAAGACATTGTATTTCACGCGCAATAACTTCGAAGGGAATATCGGCTCGCCAACAAGTCAGGATGTCTGGTACTCGACGCTGAGCGACAACGGACAATGGTCGGATGCTATAAACATAGGCCCGCCGATCAACAATGCCAGCGAGAATGCCATTACGAGCATTTCTGCCGACGGCAAAACGATTTACCTCATTAACGAGTATAAGCCCGACGGCAGCATGCATTTCGGTTTTTCACGTTCTTTCAAAACCAAGTCGGGATGGTCGTTCCCGCGCCCTTCGAGAATCATAAATCTTGTTAAATCAGCGAAATCCTTCGAAATTGCGGTGTCGCCGTTTGAAAATGTGCTGGTTATGGCGGTTCAGGCCAACGACTCGGAAGGTGGGAAGGATCTTTATATTTCGTTCCTGCAAGAAGACAATACCTGGTCGGAACCGCGGAACCTGGGTAGTGTAATCAATACCGCCGATAATGAAGGGACCCCTTTCCTGGCATTGGACAACAAGACATTATATTTTTCCTCGTCCGGCCATGCAGGTTACGGTGAAGGCGACCTGTTCCTCTCCCGCCGCCTGGACGATACGTGGCTCAACTGGTCGACGCCCCAAAACCTGGGCCCGGCCATCAACTCGCCGCTTTGGGACGCGTTTATCAATATTCCGGCAACCGGAGATTATGCCTACTTCAGCGCCAGCGACAAGGTTTTAGGCCAGGAAGATATTTTCCGGATCCGCATGACGCCCGAGATCAAACCCGACCCGGTAGCGGTGGTCAGCGGCAATGTGTTTGAAGCGGAGAGTACGAAACCGGTCAAATCGGAAATTGCGGCGGATATCATCGCCAAAAACACTTCTTTCGCAAAAGCCAGTTTCGACCCTGAAACCGGTGAATACCGTTTGATACTCCCTTTGAAGGAGGTCTACCGCATTTCGGCTTCCGGGGAGGGATATTTTCCGGTTTCGGAAGATCTCGACCTGAGCGGAGAAACCGGCTTCCGTACAATCCGGAAAAACATCTACCTGCAACCGATCAGGGCCGGGCAGCAGATCAGGCTGAGCAATACGATGTTCACCCAAAGCAGCGCGGAAGTAATTCCATCGTCCTACGCGGAGTTGGACCGTATCGTGGAAACCATGAAAAGTTATCCTGCAATGGAAATATTGCTGGAAGGCCACACCGATAATCAGGGGGAGGTGCAAAAAAACATCAAACTCGCTGCCGACCGGGTGGAGCAGGTAAAGAAATACCTGCTGTCCAAGGGTATCGACGGCAAACGCATCCAGACCAAAGCCTGGGGTCCGGCACGCCCGATAGCCAGCAACCTCACCGAACAAACGCGCCAGAAGAACCGCAGAGTAGAGTTTACGATTCTTAAAATCTAAAAAATATCCTATAACGGGAAATTTCGTTATTTTCGCGGCATCTCGATATGTTCAACCGGAGCTTGTCTTTGCGGATAAGCGGAAACATCCATCATCAGCGAACGCAATAATGTCTCCCAACCATACCAAAGAAACCCTGCGGTCACGGCTTATACTCTCCCTTATTCTTGTCGCGGGCCTTGCTTTAAGGCTTTATAATCTCGATCGTTACAGTATTTTCTTCGATGAAGTGAGCACATTGCTCGTGAGCCAGGGCATTGTGTTGGAAGGGGCCAATCAGAAAGAAGTCTTCGCTACCCGTGAACTGGCCGATTCCCGGTTCTGGACAACACCGGCACATCCGCCGAAACAGGTGCTCAGGACCTTCACGGCAAATGAAATCTACCATCCCAAAACATTTACGCCTGCCGAATTCTGGGCTCCGAAGACCATTCAGGACTACTACGAAGCCATGACGCGTAGCGATATCGGGAACAGTCCGTTCTACTACGCGCTGCTGCACCCGTGGATCGACCTGTTCGGCTTTTCCGACTTTTCCATCCGGTTTTTCTCCGTCATTTTCAGCGTATCGATCATCGGATTGACGTACCTTTTCGCAAGAAGGTTTTTCGGCATTAACACCGCGTTGATAGCAGCCGTAATCACGGCTATCGAGCCATTCTTCATTGCTTACAGCCACCAGGCGCGCAACTATTCGCTGACATTCTTTCTGACGCTCGCGGCGACTTATTTCTTTTTACAAATTGTTGAAAACAAAGCCGGTAAGCGAAAAACATTGTGGCTTTACGTCGGTTACATATTCACGGCCGGACTGGGGTTACTCAGTCATTTTCTGGTCATTTCGGTACTCCTGGCGCACGCATTATATGCATTATTTTTCCTGAGAACGCTCAAAGGCTGGATCCGAATGGCCATCACGGCGGTATTCACGCTTTCGGGTGTAACCTGGTGGCTGATGTTCGGCGGAGGTGTTTATACTTTGTCTTCCCTGCAGCATCAGGCCGACCTTTATCGTCGGATGGCGGAGACCGGTGAACAAACGTTCGGCAACATCCTGCCCGCAACGCCGCTCAATGTATTCAATAAATCGCTACCCGTTTTCACCGACCTGGTTATTTTCACCAACGGTCTTACAGACGCGTTAGGGGGAAAAAAGAATGTCGCCGTCGCTTTGCTGGCAGCATTGATTCTTATTTGCTGGTACAGATTCAAAAACAAAATCAACGCGCCTGCGTGGCTGACACCCCGTTTCCCATATTTGCTGATCATTGTAGCCGGATTCTTTTACAGCAACCACAAGCTACAATTCAGCATTCTGAGTGTCAGCCTGTTTGCATTGTCATTCATTCCGGATCTGCATAAAAATGCGGGCCGCGAACAGCGCAGCCGACTATGGCTGCTTTACATGATGGCCCTCATACCGACATTGTTCCTGATCCTGATGTCGTTCAAGAACGGGCATACCTACGGCATTACGCAGCGCTATTCGGGGTTTTCATTTCCCTATGTGATTATTCTGCTGAGCCTTCTGCTTCAATTCTATGCTACTTTGCAAGCGGAATTCCGCGTACTCATTTTTGTATTCCTGGCGGCCCAGCTCTATTTCGTAGCGCAACGGCTCAATGAGTTCTACGAGGACCGGTCGCCCAAATACGGCTACTTTGCGGTCCCCCGTGTACCGAACCCCTATATCGAAGCGGCGAGGAAGATCGAGGCAACCTATCAGCCAGGCGATACCGTTTACTACCCGGCTCCCCGCTATGAAATCACGTCCGAAATGGACAGGACCTTCCTGCCCTATTCGATCCACGACGCCCAGATTACCAACCTTTATTTCCCGAAGGACGCGCAGTATGTGCAGGCGATGGATACCACTCAGACAGAGCGGATATGGATCAAAAAACAAGGTCGGCCCGAACCGCTGGAAATCATGAAACTGACCGGCAAACGTTACGGTTTTGAGTAAGCGGCAAGGTTGTTTTGGCAGAGTCGTCCAATAAGATTTCGTATATTGCGGACTTAAAACCGGACGTCTGGCCGTTATTTTGCAGGCAATTCCTTACATCGACATACAACATCAGGCATGACAGCAGAAGAGATTTTGAAAGACCCGAAACAGCTGAGCGGCGAACTTCGCCTGAAAATACTGGGGCTCTACCATCAGGCCAATGCGGGCCACATCGGTTGCTCCCTTAGCTGCATTGACCTGATGATCGCGGTCCTTTTTCTCCAAAAATCGGCCGACGATACCTTCATTCTTTCCAAAGGCCACGCCGCTGCCGCGCTTTACGCGTGCCTGAATACCCTTGGCGAAATTACGGACGAAGAGCTGGATACATTTTACCTCGACGGCACCACGTTGCCTGCCCACCCTGCGCCGCGCCAGTACAAAGGCATTCCTTTTGCGACGGGCTCGCTGGGCCACGGGCTGCCTATCGCTACGGGCATTGCCCACGCTGCGAAGGTTTCCGGCGACGCAACGTATTCGTTTACGTTGCTGTCTGACGGAGAAACCAACGAAGGCACAACCTGGGAAGCTGCCCATTACGCGATCCAGAACCAGCTCGATAACCTGATCATGCTCATCGACAAGAACGGCCTGCAGGGTTTCGGCTTTACCGACAAGGTACTCGGAGAAACCGCTTCCGTTGAAAAATGGAAGGCGATCGGCTTCGAAACGGTGGAAGTGGACGGCCACGACATTATGGCTGTCAGCGCGGCTATCAGCGGGTTGAAGGAGCACAGGAATGGCCTGCCCAAAGCGATTATTGCCAACACTGTGAAAGGAAAAGGGGTTTCTTATATGGAAAACAAATTGGAATGGCATTACCTACCCATGAATAAAGACCAGTATGAGCAAGCTACGCTGGAAGTAAAGGAACGTTATCTTAATGAATTGACGAATGCTTGATCATTTACCGGTTTACCGCGATAAAATAGAGAAGTTAAAAGGGCCGGTTTTTGTTTTCGGCGCCAGCGGCTTCATCGGCGCCAATCTTTTCAATGATATATTTAAAATCCGGAAGGATTGCTACGCGGTAACGCACGATGCTACCAAAGCATGGCGCCTGAAACTCCTGAATGTACCGTTTGAAAACATCATTCACTGCGACATTCTTTCCAACAATTCGGTTCAGGAGGTATTTGAAAAGTACAAACCGCAAACGATTTTCAACCTTGCGGCTTACGGAGCTTACAGCAAGCAGAATAATGTGAACCTGACCTACGAGACGAACGTGCTCGGCACGGTGAATATTCTGCAAAACTGCACAAAGGATATGGTTTACATCCATGCCGGAAGCAGCTCCGAGTACGGCTTCAACTGCACCTCGCCTAAAGAAACCGACCGCGTCGAGCCGAACAGCCATTATGCGGTTTCCAAAGTTTCGGCGGCGTATTTGCTCGAATATTACGCGAAAGTAGCGGGGCTTAAAACGCTCAATCTGCGCCTGTATTCGATTTATGGCTACTGGGAGGAACCCGACCGGCTGATCCCCCGCCTGATCGAGAATGCCCGTAAAAAAGGGTTGCCTTCCCTGGTATCACCCGATATCAGTCGTGATTTTGTGTTTGTGGAAGATTGCGTGGAGGCCTTTTTGGATGCGGCATTGAAGATCGACAACGAAAAATCCGGGCGCTCCTACAATATTGCCACCGGCCGCAAAACGACGATGGGCGACCTCGTGGACGTAACCCGCCGCGCATTTGCTATTGCGAAGGAACCGGAATGGGGCAGCATGTCGAACCGCAAATGGGACCTTGCCGAATGGTATGGCGATCCATCCGCGTTCGAAAACGATTTCGGCTGGAAAGCCCGGACATCGCTCGAAGACGGCCTGGTACGTTACAGTCAATGGCAGGATGCCGTGCAATACGAAGCGCGCGTGATCCCTGCGTTCGAAAATCCGAAGCTCAATCCGATCATCACGGCCATTATTGCGTGTTACAAGGACGCCCAGGCGATCCCGTTCATGTACGAAAGGCTTGTGAAGACTTTCAATGAGCTGAAAGTACGCTACGAGATCATTTTCGTAAACGACAACTCCCCTGATAACCAGGAGGAAGTGATCAACGCGATCTGTGACAAAGACCCTAACGTGGTAGGAATCAGCCACTCGCGGAACTTCGGCTCCCAATCGGCATTCCTGAGCGGGATGGAAATCGCTACCGGCGATTGCGTGGTGTTGATGGACGGCGATTTGCAAGACCCGCCCGAGATTATACCGGCATTCTACGAAAAATGGATGGAAGGCTACGATGTGGTGTATGGCGTGCGCGTGCAGCGGGAGATGAAACCGCATATCCATTTCTTCTACAAATCGTTTTACAAGGTATTCCAGGGCCTGAGCTATATTCCGATCCCGCGCGATGCCGGCGATTTCTCGATGATCGACCGCAAAGTGGTGAAGGAGCTTGTGGACCTGCCCGAAACAGAGCAATTCCTGCGCGGCTTGCGCGCCTGGGTAGGTTTTAAACAAACCGGAGTCCCCTACGTGCGTCCGGAGAGGATGTTCGGCGTTTCGACCAACAACTGGACGAAGAATATCTGGTGGGCTAAAAAGGCGATCTTCTCGTTCAGTTTTGCGCCGCTGGAATTGATGAGCTATGCGGGATTCGGCCTTACGGCCCTGTCCATTCTGGGGATTATCTGGCAGATACTCGCCAAATTCTTTTTCTTCCCCGATACGCCGAGAGGCCTCAGTACCGTGATTATCCTGATAGTCTTCTTCGGCGGGCTTACGATTCTGGGTATTTCGTTTTTGGGAGAATATATTGCGAAGATATTCGAGGAAACTAAAAAGCGGCCCAAATACATCCGCACCCGGATACGCCGCGGTCCGAAGGCCTATAAAACCGCCGATGAGATCCGGGCTTTGGTGAAACAATTGAGAAAGTGATAAATTGCATGGTTTCAGCCAATTAGGCGATAATCATTTAAGTTAAGCAATCAACCGGCGTAGCGCCCACTTAACGATGAGAAAAGAATTTTCAACAGCCATAGAAGAGCTCGCAACGGAAGACGACTCGGTCATTTTCATTACGGGCGATCTTGGATATAACGCATTGGAAAATTTGCAGGCCAAAATGGGCAAGCGGTTTATCAATGCCGGTGTGGCGGAGCAGAATATGGTGGGTGTAGCCGCCGGGTTCGCACACAAAGGATATAAAGTATTCTGTTACAGCATCGCGCCATTTATCGTATACCGCTGTTTAGAGCAATTCCGCAACGATGTATGTTTCAACAACTTGCCTGTATTCCTGGTAGGTAATGGCGGCGGTTACGGGTATGGTATCATGGGGAGCAGCCACCATACCATCGAAGACCTGGCATGCCTGAGCGGCCAGCAGAATGCCCAGGTATGGGTACCTGCCTTCGCCGACGAGGTGGTACCGGTTGTGCGGCAAATCGCCGCCGATGCCCGCCCCGCGTACCTGCGCCTCGGAGCGGGTAAAACCACTCCTCCGAACAGTTATCTCACGGGGTCGTTTAAAGTAATACATCAGCCGGCAAATGCCGAAATGACAGTTTTTGCATTAGGCCCGATCGCCAATAATGTGCTGTCGGCGCTGGGGCTCGCCCCGGAGCTGGCCGGGAAAGTGAATCTAGTTACTGCATTACATTTCCCCCTCGAACTGACGGACGAACTGGTCACGCTGGTTAAAAAAGCACCGGCGATCCTCGTCGCCGAGGAGCACATCAGCACCGGCGGTCTGGCTCAGCAGCTTTCGGTCCAATTGCTGGAAAAAGGCATTTTTCCTTCGGTATTTAAAAGTCTGAAAGCGGAAGGCTACCCCAATAGCCGCTATGGCAGCCAAAGCTATCATCAGAAACTTTCCGGGCTTGACGCGGATTCGATCTTGTCGAGCATCAGCCAACTAATGATCACGGCATGACGAAAAAGGCTTTCACCATTATTCTGAGCCTGATCCTGCTGTTACCCGTCGCCATTTACTTCACGGTCTGGGATTACTATGCCATTAACATCCCCAAATGGGACGACCATGCGCTGAAAAACTTCATCGCCGAATATGCGCAGGCCGGCGACTGGCAGGGAAAAATCCGCGCGCTTTTCAAGCAGCATAACGAACACCGCATTGCTCTCACCAGGCTCTTTGCGTGGATCGATTACGCCGTTTTGGGGCACCTCAACTACCGACACTTGATGACCGCCGGCAACATATTGCTTCTGGCGGCTATTCCGCTTTGGTATGATCTGCTTAAAAAGAACAAAAAGCCGCTTTTTGCATTGGTACCCATCCCATTCCTGTGGATGACGCTGGCATTTTGGGAAAATATGTACTGGGGTATGGCTGCGGTGCAAAATCTCGGGGTTGTCACCCTTGTGCTCTGGACGCTATACCTGGTTATCAATCCCAAAGTACTGCCATTTACAGCGGCGATATTGCTCAGTGTAGTAACTGTACTTACCAGTGGCAATGGATTGATGGTCTTGCCCCTGGGCGCTCTTTTGCTCTTCCTTTCGCAGAACCGGAAGCGGTTTGCATTATGGCTGATTATAAGCGCCGCTGAGATATTCTGCTATTTCTATTGGTATACCAAACCTGAATCCAACCCCGAATCGAAGGCCAATATTGTACAGCTTGCAAAAGGCTATATGGCATTCCTGGGTTCTTTTGCCGAGTCCATTCCGGTACTCGATCATTTCAAGGTGTGCCTTTTTCTCGGTATCGTGCTGTTCCTGGTTGCGGTTTCAATCGCCTCCACTACCCTTTTCAGGATTCTACGAAATAAATATTCAGTCAAATTCGAGCGGACCACCGACTTGTTTTGCCTTGGCGTAATCCTGTTCATTCTCGGAACGGCGTTGATCGTGGTGTATACGCGGGCCGGTTTTGGACTGGAAGGGCTGATTACAAGCCGGTATAAAATCTATTCGGTACTTCTGTTGATCACGGCCTACATTTACGTAGTAGTCCCGATACGCGGCAGCTTCCTTTCGCCTTACATTACCGCTATTATCGCGTTGGCAGTCACATTTAATGTGTTCAGTTACCATTATCATCTGGTGGATGCCTACAATCTGAGAAAGCAGCTGGTAACGTGGCAGTTCAACTGGACATTTACGGATAAATCCCTGAAATATCCGGCAGATACGTCATTTACGGCTAACATCGTCGAGAAAACGCCCGTCATTTACGACAAATGGCTGCCGCTCATCGCCATTGCCGACCGCCAGAACTACGCCGGAAGCTCGCGCGGAATGGTCGACTTATATGATAAGACCACATTCGCGACAGATACCGCGTCTATTAAAGTAAGCAACACCACATTCACCAGCCAGCGTTTGCAGGACAGCGGCGTGTATGTGCTTTTGAGTTCGGACAAATGCTATTACATTTTCCCGGCCCTGCGTACGCGGAACACGAGCCGCAGGCAGCTGTTTCTGAAACAATATTACTTCGCCCCCGGCTTCTATGCCGACATTCCGTTTTCTGAAATGGACAAGGGCACCTACAAAGTGGCGCTCATCCATCAACAAGGAGATCAAACCGGCATTTTGTTCAAAGACCAGCGTGTGACGGTCAAAGAATCGCGTAAAAAAGAAGTGAAAGTTAACTGGTAACCATGCGCACCAATTCGGAAGGACACATTATTCAACTCGACGGCGTGCGCTTTATCGCGGTGGGACTGGTCCTGCTCGACCACCTGATCGTGGAAATCAATATCATCCCGTTTGGTGCGCTGGGGGTAACGATCTTTTTCGTCCTCAGCGGTTTCCTGATTTCCCGCATTCTGCTCAAAAGCAAGGAAAAGACGTACGGAACGCCCGGCGGCTTCAAAAAATACCTGCGTAAGTTCCTGATCCGCAGAACGATCCGCATTTTCCCGGTCTACTACCTGATCATCGCTTTGCTGTTCATCTTCAACGTGCCGCCGGTCCGCGAGAAGCTGGCCTGGCTCGCATTGTACGGGACCAACATTTATATTGCCCTGCACAAAACGTGGATGGGCTCAGTGGACCATTTGTGGTCGCTGGCCGTGGAAGAACAGGTGTACCTTTTCTTTCCCTTTCTGATATTCTTCATTCCAAAGAACAGACTGGTGCCTGTGCTGGGTTTAATGGGCATTTTCAGTATCCTTCTGCGCTTTTACATTTTCTACACCGGCAGGATACCCGGTACCAACTTCGTCACCATGGGCGAATGGACGGTCGCGTACGTATCCACGCCCGCATGTTTCGATTCTTTCGCATTGGGCGGGTTGATGGCCTGGACGCAGCTGTATAAGAATGATTTGTTTGTTAAATTCTTCAATAAGTCATGGCCGGTTCTGCTTGGATTACTGGGATGGGTACTGGTACAATGGTGGGCCAAATCGCTCGCGCAGCCTTTCAACTTCCCGTACGTGGTGCTCGACAGAACCATGTCGTCCATTTTCGGGTTTATGCTCATAGGACGCGCTGTGATGGGTTTCAGGGGCTGGATGGCCGCGTTTCTTGAAAATCCGGTGTGTATTTATCTTGGCAAAATCAGCTATGGCCTGTACCTGTACCACAATTTTGTTTACAACCACTTTCACAGCGGTCCCATGCACCCGACGGTCAGGCTTTTCCGTAAAATCTATCAATATATCCCCAGTCTCGAAGGCAATATCGCGTTCGAAGCAACAGTCGTGGTAGCGCTCACTGTCTTAGTGGCGTCGGTTTCCTGGCACTTTTTCGAGAAACCGATTAACGCCCTGAAAGACAAGTACGCTTACTAAATAATGGACCCCCATAGCCCGGTTACAGGCTTTATTTATTAATTTCGCGCAACCATACCAAATACGCTTTTGCATGTCATATCTTCTGAGTATAGTAATGCCCGCATACAATGAGCAGGATTGTATCGAAAAAGTAGTTTATAATTGGACCTCCTTCCTCAAAACCAAATTTCCCAACGATAACACTACCCTGATCGTCATCAATGACGGATCGAAAGACAACACGAAGGTATTGCTGGATAAACTGGACGCCGAAATCGACAACCTCACGGTGGTGCACCAGAAAAACGGCGGGCATGGTAATGCGGTCGTAAACGGCTACCGCAAAGCGCTGGAACTGGGTTCGGAATACGTGTTTCAGACCGACAGTGACGACCAGTTCGTTTCCGAAGATTTTGACAAGCTCTGGGAGAAACGCTCTCAGTCGCAATTCATACTGGGCTATCGCCAGGTACGGCATGACGCCGGTGTACGCCTTTTTATCACGAAATTCCTTCGCGGGACCATTTCCGCTGTTTATGGCACATTTATCATGGACAGCAACATCCCGTTCCGCCTGATCAAAGGAACATTCCTGAAAAAACTGATGGCCCAGCTGCCCAACCCGGAACCGTTCGCTCCGAATATCTTCCTGGCTGTGATGGCTAAAAAATCGGGACAGGAGCTGTTCGACATCCCTATCACCCATAAAGACCGGGAAACCGGCACCGTTTCGATCGTGAAATGGAACCTGTGGAAAGTTTGTATCCGAAGCTTTAAAGAACTCTTGCGGTTTCGCCTCGAACTAAATGATAAAGTGAAAGCGATCCGCGCTTAAAAAACAGGCTTGTGTCGAAAAAAAAACTGATTGCTATCCTGCTGGTCGTCATTATCGCGTCAGCAGGATATTTCCTGTTCAGATGGTCGAGGGGCTCGTCGGCGGCCTGGCAATTCATCCCGTCCAATGCCGTGGTGGTAATTACCAGCGAGCATTTGCAGGATTCGGCCTATACGGCCACGGAGGCCGCTCTCGATCTTAAACGGCTTCCTCTTCTCGACATCGCCAGCGATAACCTGACATTGCTTAACCTGCTGACGAAGGATTCCCAAAAGCTCAAAACGTTCCTGAAAGGCAAAACGCTCTCCTACTCCTACCACCCGCGCACGAGTACCGAATGGGGCGTAATTATGTACATTCCGGTGACGGACGACGAAGCCAAATGGCTCGCCAGCCCCCAGCATGCCAACATCCGGCTTTTGCATCACAACTTCCAGGACCATCGCATCACCGACGCCATCGACGCCAATTCGCGGCCGCTGTTTTCCTATCTGGTGAAAGACCATTACCTGGTTGTCAGCTATTACGGCGACCTCGTCGAAGATGCCGTCCGCGCCTCCTCGCTCAATATCGGTTCTTTCCGGCTGCGCTCCCGCTTCTCGAACATCAACGATTCGGATTACGGAACAAGCCTTTACCTGCGTACGGATGCCTGGAAATCGGTAATGTCCATGGAGAATGTGGCCACGTTGGCGGAGTTTGGAAAGAGCTTCCCGACTTATCAGGATTTTCATATTGAAAAAGCCGAAAATAAGGGAAATCTCGTGATCAAATCGGACGGTGCCGATGCTCCGGACTATTATCTGACCGATCTTTTCAAAGACAATCCCGGCGTTCCGTTTACCGGGCACAAGCATATTTCCCAGCAAACCTCCTTTTTGTACCGCGCGGCGGCGGCGGATAAGGCGGCGTTCAAAGCCGCTTTTTCCAAATGGCATAATAAATACAAGTCGCCCGCCCTGGACAAGCTTAATTATTATATTTCGGGCGAAAGCAACCTGCTGACCGATAACATCGGTTCTGAATTTGTACTATGCCAGCTCGAAGAAAACAACAGCATTACCGACGGCAAAATCCTGCTGACCGAATTTTCAAATTACGACAAAGTGAGGCCCGTGCTCCAAAAGCTCGCAAGACTGGCAAATCAGGAAAGCAACGTTTCGGCGGACCAGTACCAGGGCTACGACATTTATGCGATACCTATTCCCGAGCTGCCTTTGGGCTTGTATGGGCCGCTTTTCACGGGTTTTCCCCGCAGCTATATTACCTATGTGGCGCCTTACCTGGTGATCAGCAACAATTCACAGGTTTTGCAGAACTACATTGTCGACTACGAAAACCAGATTACCTGGAAGCAATCCCCCGAATACGACAGCGTGCTCACGAATGTCAATCACGAAGCCCAACTGGCGATGATCGTGAACCTGCGGAAGGCGCAATCGGGAGAAGAAACACAGGTAAGCAAAAAATACAGCGACCTGACGGCCAAGATCGAATCCATTACCCTGCAATGCCGTTTCGACGGCAGTGAAGCCTTCCCCGAACTCACGTTCCAACCCAAAAAACGGCAAACCGCGAGCAAGGTGCTCAATCGTACTTTCCTGAACATCGACATCGAGTGGCCGGACATCTACGATTCGGAACTGGCCGCTTTGCAGAACCCGATCGACGGCAGCTCGGAAATATTGCTAACCGACAAGGAGCACAACCTGCTCAGAACAAATAACCTCCGTGAGGGAAAAACCGAAACCATCGCGAAACTGAACGGACCGATCGGCACCTCGGCTTACAAGGTCGACTTTCTGAACATCGGCCGCCAGCAACGCATTTTCGCAACGGGGCGCACGGTATATGCACTGGATGAAGACGACTCCACGAACGTCTCCACATTCCAGGCACATTTGCCCGCTTCCGACGCCATTTCCGCGTTGTACCTGATCGACGGCGGTGAAGACGGCAGTAACAGGTTTATCGTCAAGAGCTCCGCCGAAGAGCTGTTTGTATGGGAAAGCGTGACGCGTCCGCTCAAACGTCTCAACCATTCGGTGCGCTTCGACAAGATCGTCGGGCCGGTGGTGGCGCTGAACCAGATAGGCAACAGAGGGTTTATCGTGACGCAACAAAACGGGAAAATTTATCTGCTCAAAGAAAACGGCACCGTGAGGCCCGGCTTCCCGGTCGATATCCTGACACGGGCGGAAAGCCCTTTCACGTGGGCGCAGAACCCGCAGACCGGCCAGCCCGAACTCGTGGGCGTGAGCGTTTCCGGGGAGCTGATCCGCATCAGCCTTGATGGCAAGATCACATCGCGGAAGCAATTGCTCCGGCCCGAACCCGGCTCCCGGTTTCGGATTCTTTTCGACCGCAATTCGCTGGATTGGATATTGGTGCGGTCGGTCAACTCCAAAACCGCCATTATTACCAAAGACGGGCGCGAGTTGTTCGAAATCAAGGATATTTTACCCAATGCGGTGATCCAATACCATTTCTTCGGGGTCGACAACAGGTTTATCACCATCAAATCGGGCAGTTATACGACGGTTTTCGATATGAATGGAAAGCGCCTGGGCGACAAAGCGATCCCGTCGGAAATGCCGGTGCAGCTTACTTACCAGCCGGGCTATTATAAATTACTGATATTCAGCCGGTCGGAAAAGAAAATTCAGGTTTGGTCGATCAAGTTGAGATAATGTCTATGAAAATTCTGAGATATATTGTTCTGGCCATTGGCTGCCTTATCTGGATTGTGGGGCTCAGCCCGTCCATTTTGCCCTGGCTTTGGAAAGAACAAATCGTGGAAGACGGTTATCAATACGGCGATTTGTACAAATTATCGACGCTCTCCGCATTTCGCGATCCCCGTAAGCATTGCACGGGCTACCTCCCACCAGCCAGGCCCGAATCGCCCAAAAAAGTACATTTATACATTATCGGGGATAGTTTTACGGAAAAAGGCCGTGTAGGGAAGGCCGATTTTGCCGTCGATGAATACACCTACGTGCATCTCGCCGATTTTCTCCATATCAAACTCGATACGGCGGAGCATAATATCCTGCTGATCGAAACCGTCGAACGTCACTTCCGGCAGCGGTTCGCCACCGAGCTCACCGTACTCGTGCCGGATACGGCCACATTCGTTGCAAAAGTGGGGCCCGGAAAGTTCGTCCATCGGCTCGACGAAGCGTTCAGCGGAAAGCACACCGCCGACCGGCTCGACGGCTTTCTCTTTCAAAACGACCTTGCATTGCGCATAAAGGAATGGAAATCCGATTTCAACCACCGCTTTTTCGACCGCGAGGCTTCGGGCGTCACATTGGTGAACAACGACCGCGATATGGTGTATTACATGGATACCGACACTCCTGAAATTACGTCCGCCTTCACGCCTGTACGCACAACGGAGCTCGATTCGATGATCGCTAACCTAAATGCGAGCCGCAATTTCGCGGATTCGCTGGGTTTCGACAACGTCATACTGTCCATTATTCCAAACAAGGTTTCCGTTCTCAGCCCCGGTTATGGCCGGTATAACAACCTCATAGAGAGGATATACAACCATCCCGGGCTTGAAATGCCCTACATCGACATCCTGCCCGATTTTCGCCGAATGGGCCGTTCGGCCTACCTGAAAGGCGATTCGCACTGGACCTGCGAGGGACAAACACTCTGGCTGAACAAGGTAAATGCGTTGATTAACCGGCTCGTCGGCGGTCCGGCTTCCTAAACGGTCGCTTCTTCCTCGTTGGCAAACCGGTCGGTGAGCTTGCCTACGGTGAGCCCCTGGACAATGATCGAGAACAGTACTACAAAATAGGTGATCGCAAGCAGCAAGTCCTTATTCAGCTCCTGGTCGATGGACAGCGCCAGCGCGATGGACACCCCGCCGCGCAACCCTCCCCACACCAATATCGCAATCGACTTTTTACCGAAACGGGTCCTGAACGGGATCAGTTTGACGGGAATGTAAATTGAAATGAAGCGTGCCGAAAGTACTACCGCGATGGCAATCAATCCCGCCCAGCCATATTGCTTCATATCCGGGATCAGCAGCAATTCAAAACCGATGATCAGGAACAGGATCGCATTCAGGATTTCGTCGATCAGCTCCCAGAACTTGTCGATATAGTCGCGCTCGGTGTCCGAAACCGCACCGGGGTTTTTACCGTAATTCCCTACGACCAGCCCGGCCGCCACCATTGCCAGCGGGCCTGACATATGCAACGCCTGCGCCGCCAGGTGCCCGCCCATCACGATGGCGAGCGTAATGAGCACATGCACATTGTAGCCATCTACCCGATACATCATTTTAGAACCCAGAAAACCCAGCAGCAACCCAAGCATAATGCCGCCCAATGCTTCTTTCACAAAAAGCGTCGCAATGCCCGCGAACGAAGTATTCACCTCTTCGCCACGTGCCAGTGCGAGCATGAGGATAAACACCACTACCGCCATACCGTCGTTGAAAAGCGATTCGCCGGCGATCTTGGTTTCAAGCGATTTGGGAACACCGGCCTGTTTGAGAATACCCAACACCGCAATGGGGTCGGTAGGCGAAATCAATGCCCCGAAAACGAGGCATTGTATTAACGGAATGGTTATACCGACCAACGGCAAAATGTTGTACATCAGAAACCCAATCACAAAGGTCGAAATGACTACACTGACAGTCGAAAAGATAATTACCGGCAGTCGCTGTTCGCGCAGGTCTTCCAGATGCAAATGAATGGCGCCTGCAAAGAGCAGGAAATTAAGCATGGCGCCCATGAGTATTTCGGTCAGATCGACGCTGGCAATGAGTGTCGAAATACGGATAAATGTGCGGGGAAAAATGCTGTCGGTCGCCAGAAGTCCCAGCGAAACCATCAATGCGATCACCATTACGCCAATGGAAGGCGGTAGTTTCAGAAACCGCGAATTGAGGTACGCGAATATTGCGGAAAGGACGATCAGTATCGAAAATGAATAGTAAAGCTCCATGAAAATATTTTTTAGGCTAACCAAAAATAGAAAATTACAGGCCCGCATTCAAGGCGGATAGGGTTGCACGGGCAAACTCTAATGGTATTCTAATTTAAAAGAAACCTTCTGAAACGTGTCCGAAATGCGATTTGAAAGCCCTCGAAATCCGGTTGCATCGATTGTTTTCCTACATTAGTAAACCAAAGGTTGCCTCTTATTCAACGCTTCGCTATCAACTATGCAAAAGACCTTTAACCTGTGCCGGACCAGGCCTCTCCTTTTCATTATGTTCGGCATGCTCGCCGCTCAACCGGCATTTCCACAGGTAGGAAAATTAAAACCCGGTTTCGATAAAGCCGAATATCAGGAGCTCGTTTACATCCACGCCCTGCTATACGACACCACCATGACCAACCGGCAGAAGTTCAAAGTACCGCGGCCGGCCCATTCCGACTCCATTTACACCTCCCCTGTGATGGGCCTCGACAACCGATGGGGCCTTTGGAAGACCAGATCTTCGGTGGGTATCATCAACCTTCGCGGCACGACCATGAATGCCGTAGGCTGGCTCGAAAACTTTTATGCCGCCATGGTACCCGCCCGCGGGGAGCTGAAAATCAGCAATGACTATACATTCAAATACCATCTGGCGGATAATCCGAAAGCGGCAGTGCACATTGGCTGGCTCGTGGGCACAGCCTTTCTGGCCAGGGATATTGTCCCAAAGATCGACTCCATGTACAAAACCGGCGTCAGGGATTTCCTGATCATGGGCCACAGCCAGGGCGGTGCGCTCAGTTATCTGATGACGGCGCATTTGCATTCGCTTCAAAAACAGGGGACATTGCCCAAAGATATCCGTTTCAAAACTTACGCCAGCGCTGCGCCCAAAGTGGGCAATACCTATTTTGCCTACGAGTACGAGCATCTGGTCGACGGCGGCTGGGGCTATAATGTGGTCAACTCGGCCGACTGGGTACCGGAAGTACCGTTCTCGGTGCAAATCCTCAGCGATTTCAACAACACCAACCCGTTCAAGAACATCGACGGCATTATCAAAAAGCAAAAGCTCATTGCGCGTATCGGTATGCGCCACGCTTACAAGGGTTTGAGAAAACCCAGCGAAAAAGCACAGCGCAATTACGAAAAGTACCTTGGCAGGTATGCCGGTAAAATTGTATCCAAAAACCTGCCCGAATACCAGTCGCCCGATTTTTACAAAAGCAGCAATTACGTCCGTACCGGCCCGACCGTCTTGCTATTGGCGGATGAGGCCTATTACAGCCAATTTCCCGACTCCGACCAGCAGATATTTGTCCACCATGGCCTGCAACCCTATCTTCATTTGCTCGAACAATACAAATACTGACATCCGCCCATTTTTATGCATTTCCGACTGACATTCATCCTGCTGGCTCTCGCATTCAACGTGGCGGCCCAGTACCAGACCCGCTTTGAAAAGAGCGGCGGCAAGCAAACACCGACCTACGAGGAAGGCATTGCATTTTACCGGCAACTGGCCAAAAATTTCGCGCAGGTACAAATGCAGGAAAAAGGCCTTACCGACAGCGGCAGGCCCTTACATTTGGTATTGTATTCAAAAAACAAGGTCTTCGACATCCAAAAGCTGAAAGCGCAGGGGAAGGCGGTTTTATTGATCAATAATGCCATTCATCCCGGCGAACCCGACGGCGTGGACGCGTCGATGCTCCTGCTACGGGACATCCTCGTGAACCCTGCCAAATTTCCGGAGTTGGACAGCGTGTTGGTAGCCATTATCCCTTTCTATAACATCGGCGGCGCATTGAACCGCAATAGCACCACACGCACCAATCAGAACGGCCCGGAAGAATATGGTTTCAGGGGGAATGCGAGGAATTACGATTTAAACAGGGACTTTATCAAATCGGACACCCGCAATGCGCGGAGCTTCGCAGCTATTTTCCACGAACTCGACCCGGACCTTTTCGCGGATACGCACGTGAGCAACGGGGCGGATTACCAGTATGTGATGACGCTCGATTATGCCCAGAAAGACAAGCTGGGCGGTCCGTTGGGTGAGTTCAACGACAAGGTGTTCCTGCCCTATATGTACAAGCATTTAAAAGAAGCGGGATTCGAGGCGACGCCCTATGTAAATGCTTACGGACAAACGCCCGACAAGGGTTTTGTCCAATTCCCCGACTGGCCGCGCTATTCTACCGGTTATGCCGCGTTGTTTCATACCATCGGCGTGATGACCGAAACGCACATGCTGAAACCTTACGACCAGCGCGTCAGATCGACTTATGCCTATTTGCATGGCAATATCAAATTCCTCGCCGCTCACCGGAAAGCCCTTCTTAAACTTCGGAGAGAAACGAAAGAAGCCGTGAAAACGCAGGAAAAATTCGCCGTTAGCTGGCAGGTCGACAAGTCGAAACAATCCACCATCGCATTCAAAGGCTATGAACCTGAATATATTACCAGTGAAGTCAGCGGCTTACCGAGATTGCATTACGACCGGTCTAAGCCGTTTACGAAGGACATTCCGTTTTACGACACCTACGTTCCGCTCGACGTGGTCACTCGTCCCGAGGCCTACGTCATCCCTCAAGGCTGGCATCATGTGACCGGGCTGCTGCGTTTGAATGGCGTAAAAATGAATGCGCTGGAAAAGGATTCCGTAATACAGGTCGAAACGTATTACATCGAAGAGCTGGAAACGCCCAAACAGCCTTTTGAAGGGCATTACTGGCACACTTCGGTGAAGTTAAGGACCGAAAAGCAGAAGCTGACGTTCAGAAAAGGAGATTGGTACATCCCTGTCAATCAATGGACAAACCGCTACATCGTCGAAACCCTCGAACCTAAAGCGGTGGATTCCTTTTTTAAATGGAATTTCTTTGATACGATTTTACAAGCCAAGGAGCATTATTCCGGCTATGTTTTTGAAGATCTGGCCTCGGAACTGCTCAAAAAATCGCCGGAACTGAAAGCAAAGCTGGACGAAAAACGCAAAGGCGATCCCGAATTTGCCCAAAACGGCAATGCCCAGCTGGATTTTATATACCGGAATTCGGACTACACGGAAAAGGAATATATGCGCTATCCCGTTTTCCGCGTCGTGAAATGATCAGAACCGGAAACCCAGATTGAAATTGAACTCGCCGGTGATTTCCATACCTCTGGTTTTATAAACCTTCGATCCGAACTTCTCGCGGTCGATGTACCGCGGGCCTACGCCGGCATTCAGGCCGATCTGGAAATGTTTTGTGATCTGAAAGTTGACGTAATTATTGACGATCATGCCCATCCGGAAACGTTCCCTTTCTTCCTCCCGCGATGTGTAGACTTGCGTCGCGGGGTCGTAATCCGTATAGTTATTCCAGCGTTTGCCCATACCGGCATAGAGCGTAGGCCCTACGGCGTAAGTAACGCGTTTTTGGCCGAACGGATAAACTTTCAAGCTCGGCGAAAAATAGTACATCTCCTCGTTGTTGGAGTTTTCCGAACCCATAGGGAAGTAATAGCTGTCTGCCACCGTGATTGTAAACGGTAAAAGCAATCCGAAATAGCCGTTTTTACCCAGAATCCTTTCATAGCTGATCCCGAAGCCCGGGCCGCTGTCGAGTGCTTTGAAAGGGGAAACATCTATTTTGTTTTTGCCAAATTCCTCATCCTGAACGATGGGGGAATTCTGTTCGCGTCCACGGTCGGCGCTGCGCTCCCGGCGCTTGTCGAACCAGATCGTCTGACCGTTCCCGAACTCGATACGCAGCAGTTCATTCTTCCTGACCACGAAGTTGGCCGCATTGGCTTCCTGGCTGATCTTGTACAAAACCCGGTCGATACCGACTTCGACTACCTTTCCTTCAATGATAGAGCCGTTTTTACGGACCAATATATCCTGGGCCTGAGCCACTGCAAAGAAGAGGGATAATAGCAATGCGAGAGTAAGAATTCTGCCCATAGTATAGCTGTGTTGATGGCTAATGATCAAATTTAGAGGATTACTGACTACTTTTGTGAAGTATAACCACTGAACGTTTAAAAGTATAGTTCTGTTATACCCACGGCCACAATGGCCAATCATACTATTCGGGCTGCGTTTAGAAAGTTAAAAAAAATTGGCAGCCATTAAAAAGACCAGATGACATTTCAGGATTTAAAACTCATAGAGCCGATTAAAAGGGCTCTCCAAGAAGAAGGATACACCACTCCCACTCCCATTCAGGCCAAAGCTATTCCGGTTATTTTAGAAAGTAAAGATTTGCTGGGCTGCGCACAAACAGGCACCGGCAAGACTGCCGCTTTTGCGATTCCGATGTTGCAGTTGCTGCATGAAAACCCCGTTGGGAAATTCGAAAGGAGCCGTATCCGCGCATTGATTCTAACCCCTACCCGCGAGCTGGCGATCCAGATCGGCGAGAGCTTCGCTGCCTACGGGCGTCATACGCGGGTGAGGCATACGGTTATCTTCGGTGGCGTGGGCCAAAAACCACAGACCGACGCGCTGCAAAAAGGCGTCGATGTACTCATTGCCACTCCCGGCCGGTTACTGGACCTGATCAACCAGGGATTCATTAAATTGAACCAGCTGGAATTTTTCGTACTCGACGAGGCCGACCGGATGCTCGACATGGGTTTTGTGCATGATGTGAAGAAGGTGATCAAACTTTTGCCGAACAAGCGCCAGTCGCTGTTTTTCTCGGCCACAATGCCTCCGGCGATCGTGACATTGGCAGGGACCATTCTGCGAAACCCGGTAAAAGTGGAAGTAACCCCGGTTTCTTCTACGGCGGATACCATCCGTCAATCGGTGTTTTTTGTAGATAAGTCAAATAAAAACTCGCTGCTGCTGCATATTCTACAAGATGAATCCATTGCTACGGCACTGGTGTTTACCCGAACCAAACATGGGGCTGATAAAGTAGTGAAAGTACTGCGCAAGGCAGGCGTGACCTCGGAAGCCATTCACGGCAACAAGTCGCAAACCGCCCGCCAGAACGCGTTGAAAAACTTCAAAAATCAGACAACCCGCGTGCTTGTAGCCACCGACATCGCCGCGCGGGGCATCGACGTCGATGACCTCACGCATGTGATCAATTACGAAATTCCGAACATTCCGGAAACGTACGTCCACCGCATCGGTCGTACGGGCCGTGCCGGCGCGAAGGGCATTGCATTGTCGTTCTGCGACAAGGAGGAAAAGCCTTATCTCAAAGACATTCACAAGCTGATCGCCAAAAATATCCCGGTAGTGAACGATCACCCGTTCGCGGCGGTCAGACAACCCGCTTAATGGAGAAAAAAACCTTTTCCGACATCGATCTCGGGCTGGCACTCACATTAGCGAAACAGCCCGGTGCCGTGCTCGTGGATGTGCGGGAAAACTGGGAATTTGAAGAGTTCAACGAAGGGGGGATCAACATTCCGCTAGCCGAAATAAGGCAAAAGCGGGATTTGCTGGCTCCTTACAATACCATTGTGGTGATCTGCACCAATGGCGTCCGCAGCAAGGTCGCCGCGATGGACTACTGCCGCGTCCCCGAATGGACCGATAAGCGGATTTACCACGTAAAAGGCGGTATTATCGAGTCGGAATAACGGAGTTGAAAGTTTTAAGTTTAAAGTAGAAAGCAAAGTAAAAAGTAAAGCCTCGCAAATCATCGACTTGCGAGGCTTTACTTTTTACTTAAAACTCTAAACTTTAAACTTTAACTCTAAATTCTAAACTTTCAAAGTACCTTCAAAAACGCGCACTGCGGGGCCTATCAGGTAAATATCTTTAAACTGTCCTTCGCCTACCTCCCGGTATTCGACAGCCAGCGTACCACCGATCGTCTCGACCGTCACCGGGCTTGCCCAGCCTTTACGGAGATGTGCGGATAATGCGCAGGCGGTTACGCCCGTTCCGCAGGAAAAGGTTTCGTCTTCCACGCCCCGCTCGTAGGTACGTACGCTGAGGTGGTTGTCTTCAATCACTTCGACAAAGTTCACATTCGTACCGCCTTGCGGGCCGTACACGGAGCCATAGCGAATCTCGCTGCCGATGTTCACAACATCCGCTTCGTGAATATCGTCCACATAAGTCACATAATGCGGCGAGCCGGTGTTCATGAAATCATATTCCTCGTATTGTTCCACACCATTCACATTCGACATTTTCAGGCGGATCGTGTCGCCCGAAACCGTCGCTTCGTGCTCGCCGTCGACGGCTATAAATTTGGTACTATCCTTGAAAAGGCCCAGGTCGTTCGCGAAACGCACTACACAGCGGCCGCCATTGCCGCACATGCTGCCCTCGCCGCCATCCGCATTGAAATACACCATGCGGAAGTCGTAACCTTCGGCATTTTGGAGGAGGATAAGGCCATCGGAACCGACCCCGAAGCGGCGGTGGCAGATCGAGGCGATCAGTTCTTTTGAAGCTGGGAATTGCAGGTCACGGTCGTCGATCATGACGAAGTCGTTGCCGGTACCCTGGTATTTATAAAATGGGATAGTCATAGCAATACAAATATTTGCAATCAATCAGACCTCAATCAATTTTATCTAGGCAATTTTATTCTGATCAATTCTATTCTAATCAATTCCCGTCAGTTAAAACTGACGGCAAGCGATATTTTGATTTTTAGGGATACTGAATTTCAAAATCTTAATTCTTCTCCAGTCCCGTCAGTTTCAACTGACGGCGGGGTTTTGTTTTTTGAACAAAATCAGACTGATTTTGTTCAAAAAACAAAACCCCGCAAGAAAAATTCGCTTGCGGGGTCTTAAAATTTCGTGCCGAAGATCCTTTGGATTACTTCGCGGATTTAAGCTCTTTAATACGAGCGGCTTTACCCTGACGGCCACGCAGGAAGAACAGACGTGAACGACGTACCTTACCACGACGGATAAGCTCGATTTTCGCGATGCTTGGTGAAAGGATCGGGAAAACACGTTCCACACCGATACCGTTTGAAATTTTACGTACCGTAAAAGTTTCACCGCTACCGTTTACGTTGCGACGCTGCATTACGGTACCCTGGAACTGCTGGATACGCTCTTTGTTACCTTCACGGATTTTCACGTGAACGTTAATCGTGTCGCCTGATTTGAAATCAGGATACTCGGATTTACGATTTTCAATCGTAGCTTCAACGAGTTTAATAAGTTCGCTCATGACGAGTGATTTTATGGATTTAAAATGATAGCTTGCTTCCAGCGGACGGGGTGACGCCCCTTCATTCAAAACAGCTTTTGAGAAAACGAGTGCAAAGCTAGCATTATTTGTCCGTAAGAAAAAGCTTTTCGCGTGATTATCATGAAGATTTTCAATGTAGAACAGATCCGGGCAATGGACGCCTACACGATCGCACACGAGCCCATTGCCTCCATCGACCTGATGGAACGTGCTTCCCAGGCATTTGTACGCTGTTTTTGTAATCAATATGTAAATACCCGCCCTGTCGCCGTTTTTTGCGGCAAGGGAAACAACGGCGGCGACGGCCTGGCAATCGCCCGCATTCTGAGCGGCCTTGGTTATGATGTACAGGTTTTCGTGGTCGAATATACCTTGCAGGCAACCGACGATTTCCGGCAAAATTTGGCGCGGCTCGGCAACCACCTCACACCGCGCCGGATCCATTCCGAAAACGATCTTCCGCAACTGGGCAAGCAGGTCGTCTGCATCGACGCGTTGCTGGGTTCGGGCCTGTCGCGGCCGGTCGACGGCCTATTAGCCATTGTGATACGGTATTTAAATGACCTGCCTAATCGGCTAATCGCTGTCGACATCGCCAGCGGACTCTTCACCGATCGGCCCAACGACCCTTCCGACATCATCATTAAACCCAAATACACCATTACATTCCAGTTGCCGAAACTCGCATTCCTGCTTCCTCAGAATGCGGAATACGTGGGCGAATGGCATGTGGTCGATATTGGCCTTAGCCCGGAATATATTGACCAAACAGCCACGCCTTTCCATTTCACCGGCAAGTCGGAGGCCGAAAAGCGCATTAAACCGCGACAGAAATTTTCGCACAAAGGCACCTACGGCCACGCGGTATTGATCGCCGGAAGCTACGGAAAAATGGGGGCCGCGGTTTTGTCGGGAAAAGCCTGCCTGCGTTCGGGTGTGGGCCTGCTCACCATGCATGTGCCCGCGTGCGGGTACGAGATTGCGCAAATCTCCATCCCCGAAGCGATGACGACCGTGGATGAGTCCGAAAAGTACATTAGCAAAGTGCCGGACCTTACCTCGGCGACAGCTATCGGCATCGGCCCGGGACTGGGCCAGGACGCCGCGACTGTAAAAGCGCTCGAAAAAGTACTCGAACAGGCCAGGGTACCTGTCATCATCGATGCGGATGCATTGAATATCCTATCGGGCAATCGGCATTTGCTTTACAAACTGCCGGAAAACACGATATTAACGCCACACCCAAAAGAGTTTCAAAGGCTTGCGGGCGAAAGCAGTAACGAATATGAGCGACTGGAAAAAGCGCAGGCATTTGCCGCCAAATACAAAGTAATTCTCTGTTTGAAAGGCGCCAATACCGCCGTTATTCTTCCCCATGGCGACGTCCATTTCAACTCGACAGGCAATCCGGGCATGGCCACCGGCGGTACCGGCGATGTACTCACCGGCATTATCACCAGCCTTCTCGCCCAAAAATACCCACCTGCCGATGCCGCCATTTTAGGTGTATACCAGCACGGCCTGGCCGGCGACCGTGCCGCCGAAGCCCGCGGACAAACGGCGCTCATCGCTTCCGATGTGGTAGAGCACCTGGGTTGGTAGGCAGGCCACAAAAAGAAGATATCGCAAGCATCCTATTCCTTTAACTTTCAACTCAACACGCCTTTAACTCAAAACCTGATAAACCACAAACGCCGCCCCGTATGCCAGCGTCATCAAATACGCCAGCTGGATCAACGGCCATTTCCAGCCGTGGGTCTCGCGATAAACTACCGCGATGGTGCTCATACACATCATCGCGAAAACGTAGAACATTAATAGCGAATAGCAGACGGCCGGCGTGAACATCGGGCCGCCCGTTTCAGGGTTTTTCTCCTGAATAAGCCTCTGTTTTACCGTAAGCACATCCTCGGTATCGCCGCTGATGCTGTAAATCGTCGCCATAGTCCCCACAAACACTTCCCGTGCCGCGAAAGACGCAAGCAATGCAATCCCGATTTTCCAGTCGTAACCCAAAGGCCGGATCACCGGCTCGATAAAACGGCCGAATTGCCCCGCGTAAGAGCTTTCCAATCGCGCTGACGCGACGGCAGCGTCGATTTCCTCCTGTGGCGCCGCATTCATGGAAGCGACCACCTGCTGTTCCGCCACGTCCATGCTGTCGCCGGGACCGTACGATGCGAGCACCCAAAGTATAATGGATATCGCCATAATGACTTTACCCGCTTCGAGCACAAAGGATTTTACACTTTCATACATCATAAAACCGACATGCCCCCAGCGTGGCAGCTTGTAGGAAGGCATTTCGAGCATAAAATAGCTGGGTTCTTTTCTTGGAATAAAAAGCGACAACAACCACGCCGACCCCAATGCGCCCAGCAATCCGAGCAGGTAAAGTCCGAACAATGCGATCCCCTGCATATTAAATATGCCGAGCACCTTCGTTTCCGGCACTACCAATGCAATTAATATGGTAAAAATCGGCAGACGGGCCGAGCAGCTCATGAGCGGGGTCACCAGGATCGTGAGCAGGCGTTCATACCGGCTGCTGATGCTACGGGTGGTCATGATGGCAGGCACCGCACAGGCCACACCGGAAATGAGGGGGACCACGCTGCGTCCGTTGAGCCCGAAGCGGCGCATGAGTTTGTCCATAATCACCATGACACGGGCCATGTAGCCCGATTCTTCGAGGATGGCGACCAATGCGAAAAGAATGGCGATTTGCGGAATGAAGATGATAATGCCCCCCGATACCGGCCATGATACCGTCGGTAATGAGGTCGTTCAGGACGCCCTGAGGCAATGCATTTTTCGTCCATTCGATGGCGGCCGCGGTGCCGGCGTCGATCATGTCCATCGGGTAGGATGCCCAGGCGAAAATGGCCTGGAAGACGATCAGCAATACCAATGCGAATGTGACATAACCCCAGACGCGGTGCAGGAGAACGCTATCCAGCTTGCGGGTCCAGTAAGGCTGCTCGACGGAGCCTTCCGATTTGACCGCCCTGGAAACGATCGGTTTGATCTTCTCATAGCGCGCGACGGTCTCGTTCGCGAGGAAATTATTCTCGTCGAAACCATATTTTTCGATCAGCGCATCCAGCCTGGCCCTTACCGGTTGTTCGAGGAACGAGAAATTATCGTGCTGACACACATATTGCAATGCCACATAGTCATTGTCCAGCTTGTGAATTTCCTTTACCTCGTTGATCAGCCCGATTTCACTTTCCTTGGGTTCATAGAAGTACTGCAAGGCCGGCTTCTCCGTGCGCCCGGCAACCTGTTTGATAGCCTCCTTCAAGCCCTTCATGCCCTCGCCTGTACGCGCATTGATACGCACAACGGGCACATTCAACTGCATGGCGAGTTGCACGGCATTCACGGACAGGTTCATGCTTTCGGCCACGTCGAGCATGTTCAATGCCAATACCGTGGGGATGCCCAGGTCGTTAATTTCCGTGAAAAGCAGCAGGTTTCGTTGCAAATTGGAAGCATCCGCCACGATCACCACCACATCGGGAAAATCGGGATGCTTGGGGTTCGCGAGGATGTCCATCACCACCGTTTCGTCCCGCGATTTGGGATATATACTATATGTGCCCGGCAAATCGACCAGCGTCACATGCGCGTCGTCATGGCCATTGGCACCTGCAATACGGAATGTACCTGATTTTTTCTCGACCGTCACACCCGGAAAATTGCCCGTTTTCTGGCGCATTCCGGTGAGTGCGTTAAATAGCGTCGACTTGCCGGCATTCGGGTTACCTACCAGCGCAACTTTAATATTTCCCTGTTTCAATGGAGAGGCTGTATGCGGAACGCAATCTTCACTCTAATTCAATCACTGCGGCTTCGTTCAGACGCAACGACAGGCTGTAATTCCCGCCGACGTTGATGCAGATCGGGTCACCGAAGGGCGCAATCGCGTCCAGCCGCACTTCGCAACCCGGCAAACAGCCCATTTCGAGCAGTTTGAGGGACATCGCGCGGTCTGTAAATGATTTGATTATGCCTTTTTCACCCTTTTTAAGGTGGGAAACGGTACGAGCCGACATACGTTCCTTATTTAGATTCATTTTATTTAAAGTACAAATAAAGCACTCTCAGACGGTAAATCAAACTTTACTTCATCTAATGTGCCTGCCGTTTGCCAAATCATTCAAAATCGTGACTGTTTTATTATTTCCCTCGGGCTTTGTGTCGTACTTTTGCAGCGCGAAACGAAGTACCTCTATAACGGGGAAAACGTGAGCCGGTTACATTATAACAGCAAAATGAAGGCCGGAAGCCGAAAGCCGACAGCCTGAACCAATCACCTTGAACGAGATTAAAACCCTGATCTGGAAAGAAGTGACACTCGAATGGCGCCAGAAATACGCGCTGAGCGGCATGTTGCTTTATGTGGTCAGCACGGTGTTTGTTTGCTACCTCAGCTTTAATCTCCGCCGGAACCAGCTGACGCCGATTGTCTGGAATACCTTGTTCTGGATTATCCTGCTCTTCACGGCTGTGAACGCCATTGCCAAAAGCTTCTCGCAGGAACGTTACGGACGGCTGCTTTACTATTACAATTTGTGCAGCCCTCAGGCCATTATCATTTCCAAAATCATTTACAACTCATTGGTAATGGCAGTATTGTCGGTTCTGGGATTTGCTTTTTACGCATTTGTCATGGGTAACCCGATACAGGACAACGGCCTCTTTTCGATTTGTATCCTGCTGGCATCCACCGGTTTTGCTTCCGTACTCACGCTCATCGCGGGCATCGCGTCCAAGGCCGACAATAGCGCCACGCTCATGGCCGTACTCAGTTTCCCGATCATCCTGCCAATGCTGCTGATGACGATCCGTTTGGCCAAAAATGCCATGGACGGGCTCGACTGGTCGGTGAGCACCGATGAAATCACCACACTATTATCGATCGATCTGATAGTAATTACGCTCTCCTACTTGCTTTTTCCTTATTTATGGAGAAGCTGAAAAACAGCAGGTTACAGGGCACAACTTTTAAAGTTTTAGTTTAAATGAGAAAGATCTGGTGGAAAATCCTCTGTGTCGTGATCATCTTTTATGTGATCATCATGGGATTTGTCGGTCCCGTTCCACGCCTCGCCATTATCAATGAAAGTATCCGCAATACGTATTTCCACGTAGCGCTCTGGCTCGCCATGACCACGTTATTACTGCTGTCGATGGTGTTTTCGATCCGCTACCTGATGAAAGGGAATATCAAAGACGACGACATTGCCAGCGAAGTAGCCAAATCGGCCATTTTCTTTGGCATACTCGGCTGCCTGACCGGCTCGGTTTGGGCCAATTACACCTGGGGCGATCCCTGGCCGAACGATCCGAAGCTGAATGGCGCGGCCGTAGGTATCCTGATTTACCTCGCCTATCTGCTTCTGAGAAGCTCTTTCGAGGACGAGCAGCGCCGTGCGCGGATTTCATCGGTTTATAACATTTTCGCATTCGCCGTTTTCATCCCGATCATTTACATTCTGCCCCGCCTCACCGACTCGTTACACCCCGGCAGCGGCGGCAACAGCACGTTCGGGTCTTATGATTTCGATAATAACATCAGAAAGGTTTTTTATCCGGCGGTGATCGGTTATATCCTGCTCGGATTGTGGATTGCGGAGCTTCGCATCCGCATTAAGCAGATCAACCGGGTCCGTGAAGAAGCACTGATCAACTCGGGCAAACTCTGAGCATTTTGCCCCGATTTGGGCTTTCTACAAACGTTTCAAGGCAAATTTTCGTTAAGGTTTAGTTCACTGATATATACAATGAAAAGAATTTCCCTCATCCTCCTGATCTTGCTGGCCATTTGCGGCAACGCGTTCGCGCAGGCAGGCGATACCTCCGTGGAGATGGCCGACAGGCTCCGCGCGGACGGCAAAATCTGGGTCGTAGTGGCGGTAGTGGCCGTAGTTTTCGCGGGATTGGCGATCAACCTCTTCCGTATCGATTCCAAGTTGAAAAAGATTGAAAAAGACCTCAATATCAAGTAAGCCCCTATGAAAAAGATACAGATATTCGGATTGGTGATCATCGCGGTTGCAATTGGTATTATCGTTTCGACGGCCGGTGACGCAAGTACCTACGTCGATTTCACGAAGGCCAAAGAAATGGCGGCGGATGGCGACAATGAAAGCATTCACGTCGTAGGCAAGCTCAAAAAAGACGCTTCCGGCCAGATCCTTGAAATGGAATACCGGCCGGAAATCGACCCTAACCTGTTTGTTTTCACATTGGTAGACAATAACAATGTGGAACAAAAGGTGGTATATAAAAACACGAAACCGCAGGATTTCGACAAATCCGAGCAGGTGGTCGTAGTAGGTAAAATGCAGGACGGCTCGTTCTCTGCCGAAAAAATCCTGATGAAATGCCCGTCGAAATACGAGAACGGTAAAATGGAAACCACGGAACATACCGCGAAACAATCATGATTCACAGTACGATCGGAAATGCAGGGCACCTGCTGGTTATAGTCGCATTCGTGTCGGCCATCCTGGCGACCTTCGCCTATTTCAAGGCGGGTATCGCGGGCGGAACGGTGGAAGAGACGCAGACCTGGAAAAAGTTTGCGCGCGGCGTATTCTGGGTGCATTTGGCAGCCGTGATCGGCGTGGTATTCTCGCTCTACTGGATCATCGGTAACCACTATTTCGAATACCATTACGCGTGGAAAAACTCGTCGCTGTCGCTGCCGACGGGCTATACCATTTCCAGCTTCTGGCAGGACCAGGAAGGAAGTTTCCTTCTTTGGATTTTCTGGAATGTGGTACTCGGCGCGACATTGATCTTTACCAATCGCTCGTGGGAGGCGCCGGTCATGACCGTGTTTGCATTGGTACAGGCATTTCTGACTTCGATGATCCTCGGCGTGGTGATCCCCGGCCTTGACCTGAAAATCGGTTCGACCCCGTTCCTTCTGCTCAAAGAGGTAATGCCCGACCTGCCGGTTTACAAAATGGACCCGGATTTCATCCCGAAAGACGGTAACGGCCTCAACCCGTTGTTGCAGAACTACTGGATGGTGATCCACCCTCCTACCCTGTTCCTCGGCTTCGCCAGCACGCTGATCCCGTTCTCGTTCGCGATTGCGGGGCTTTGGAGCAAAAGGATCAATGAATGGATCCGCCCGGCATTACCATGGTCGCTGTTTTCGGCGCTTGTATTGGGTGTAGGTATTTTAATGGGCGCTTACTGGGCTTACGAAACGCTCAATTTCGGTAGCTACTGGAACTGGGACCCTGTCGAAAACTCCTCTTTTGTGCCCTGGCTGGTTTTGGTGGCTGCCGTGCACGTGATGATCATCGCCAGGAGGAATGCGACGGCGCTGAAAACGTCGTTCATTCTGACAATCGCCACATTTATTCTCGTTCTTTATTCGACATTCATGACGCGCAGCGGCGTGCTCGGCAATGCTTCGGTACACTCGTTTACCGACCTTGGCCTTTCCGGTCAGTTGCTGATCTATCTGTTCACGTTCATGATCGTCTCGATCGGCCTGCTGGTTTACCGCTGGAAATCGCTGCCGAGCGATGAAGAAGAGGTTTCGACCTATTCTCAGGAGTTCTGGATTTTTATCGGTGCTACTTTGCTTTGCCTTTCCGGCTTCCAGATCATCGCCACTACTTCCATTCCGGTTTATAACAAAATCGCCGAGGCGTTCGGTACGGTGCTGAACATGGCGTTGCCCGCCGACCAGGTAGCGCATTACAACAAGTTCCAGCTCTGGTTCTTCGCATTGATCATCGTCCTTACCGGTGTAGGCCAGTATTTCTGGTGGAAAAAAACCGGTAAAGGCAAGTTACAGGCATTGTACAACCCACTATTGGTGGCATTGCTGATCAGCGCGGCGGTAATTACCCTCAAACAGGTGCGCGATATTCAGTATATCGTCATGCTGACCACCGCGATTTTCGCGATCGTAGCGAATGGAAATATCCTGCTCAACATTATCCGCGGCAACTATAACCTCTCCGGCGGCGCGATCACACACATCGGTGTCGCGCTGATGCTGATCGGGATTTTGTTCTCGTCGGCATACACCAAAGTGGTTTCGATCAATAACTCCGGCCTGATGATTTCCCGCAGCGAGGAATTTACAGCCAACGACAACAAGGAAAACAAGGAGAACATTACCCTCTGGCTCAACAAGCCCGAGAAAATGGGCGATTATATGCTCACATGGCGCGATGTGCGGGTGGAGCCGCGCCACATTCCAGGTTATATTCCCAAGAGCTGGGTTGACATCATTGAGGGCGATTTCCGCGCGGTGGCATTACGCGATATCGAGGTAAATGGCCGGAAATACAACAAAAAAGGCGATACGCTCGAAATTTTCCCCGAAAACTTCTATTACGAAATCGAATACCGCGAGCCTTCGGGCAAGATATTCACGCTCTTCCCGCGCGTTCAGATTAACCCGCGCATGGGCGGCATTGTATCTTCACCGGATATCCAGCGGAAGGTCGACAAGGATTTGTACACCTACGTTTCGATGGTGACCAACCCTACCGCCGAGCCCGTCTGGAGCCAGACGGAGAGCTTTACCGTAAACCTTCGTGACACCTTCTTCGTGAACGACTACGTGGCTATTCTCGACAACGTCGTGCGCACCGAAGATGTGGAAGGTATCAAGCTCGGTCCGGGCGATGCGGCTGTAAAGGCAATCATTCGCGTACTCGATAAAGACAAGGAGTTCGTCATAACGCCATCCTTCGTGATCCGCGATCGCATGGTGGCGCGCAAGCCGGAGGTGAGCGACGAGTTGGGCATGCGTATCCAGTTCAACGAAATCAACCCGCAGACGGGCCAGTTTACATTCGGTGTCAATACCACGCAGCGCGATTTTATCGTCATGAAAGCAACCGAGAAACCATTGATCAATATTCTGTGGCTGGGTACATTCGTGCTGGTAATCGGCTTTGTAATGGCTACGATCCGCCGATTCAGGGATTTTGTCAAAATGCGTAACAAGGAAAGCGCACCAAAGGAACCCAAGGCGAAGGTGAAGCCGAAAGTGCAAACCGCGTAAGCAATTCATTTGAAATACATTATCAAAGCGGTCCGGCTACCATTGCGGGGCCGCTTTGCTTTTTTGATACCAGAAAATAAGTAAACCTGCCTCTCACTAAAGGTTTATTTGAGTTGCGTATATAGGCCGGTAGTTTTGAGGTACTCAATCGACCTCATTACATTATGGACAAGCCGCAACAAACCTCCCGGCGCGATTTCCTGCGCCAATCGGCCCTGCTTGCAGGTGCCGCAGCTATTTCCACCCGCTCTTTAGGAAGCATTTATATTGGTAAACAAACCCGCGTGATCGTAATCGGCGCCGGATTTGCCGGCCTGGCCGCAGCTTATACCCTCAAACAAAGGAATGTGGACTTGACGGTCCTCGAATCGCGCAACCGTGTCGGAGGAAGGGTATTTTCCCATACGATCGATCCAAGGGAAAACCTGGTTGTGGAACTGGGCGCCGAATGGGTGGGAAACTCGCACCAGCGCGTACGCACGCTGTGCGATCAGTTTGGGATACCGCTGCTCAACAACCAGTTCGACACCCATCTCATTTATCAAAACCAATACACCAAAGCCAACGCCTGGGATTTCTCCGATAACTGGAAGCCGAAAATGAAAGCATTGCTGGAAGGCTACAAAAAGCTGGACGAAAGGCAGAAAACCGAACTCGACAGCATCGACTGGTGGCGTTACCTGGTCAACAACGGCTGCGACGGCAAAGACCTCGTCCTTCGCGAACTGCTCGACAGCACCGACTTTGGTGAAAGCATTCGTCATGTTTCGGCGCTTGTCGCCTTGTCGACATTCGCGGAAAGCAGCGAAAAGAATGAAATGGATCTTAAAATGCAGGGGGGCAATTCCCGGCTCGCGAAAAAACTGGCGGAAGGCATCGGAGCGGACAATATCCTCACCGGGCACGCAGTCGCACGCATCGAACAGAAAGGTTCGGTGAAGGTAACCTGTGGAAACGGCAGGGTGTTCGAGGCCGATAAGCTTATCTGCGCTATTCCGACGTTTGCGATCAAAAACATTCAGTGGGAACCAGGCTTGCCGGCCGAGAAAATGCAGGCCATTAACGAGCTGCAATATGCCCGGATCAACAAAAATGCGATTTTGTTCAAAAAGCGCTTCTGGAAAGATGAAAGTTTCGACCTCATCACCGACCAGACGCCCCACTACTTTTATCACGCTACCAAAAACCAACCGTCGGAAAAAGGCGTTTTGATCTCCTACACGATCGGTGAAAAAGCAGAACTGATCTCCGCTCAGAACGACGCATGGCGAAAAGAAATGCTGGGGCAGACGCTCAATCCGTATTTCCCGAAAGCCAAAAAGCTCATCGAGTCACAAGCCAATTACTATTGGGGCACCGACAAGATCTCTCAGGGCGCTTACGCAATGTACGGTCCGAACCAGTGGCATACCACGCGACCGGCCTTACAAAAGCCATTTTTGCACACTTCCTTCGCAGGCGAACACCTCGCCGACTGGCAGGGTTTCATGGAAGGTGCGGTCGTCACGGGCGAAATGGCAGCAGCGGAGATTATAGCGGTTTAAAGGCGTAACGGAAGCCGGGTAAGTAAGATCGGCGGTATCAGAGCGAAATATAACATTTCCGGGCAAAAGCTTTTTCGAACTTCCTGCATTACAAGGAGCTTGATGTGTATCTTTGCCGGTAAAATGTTTTTTCAATCCTGCTTTACTATGGTATCCGAACTGATCAAATCGGCATTAGGCCGCCTGCGCATCATCGCATTTCTCGAAGGCATTTCCTATCTCGTACTCCTGGGCATCGCAATGCCCCTCAAATACCTCGCCGGACTTCCGCAAGCCGTGCGCGTCGTAGGCATGGCGCACGGCATACTGTTCGTCCTTTTTGTGATCCTGCTCATTCAGGTCGCAACCGAGAAAAGCTGGTCGTTCAAAAAATCGGCTTTATCGTTCCTTTCTTCGCTGGTACCATTCGGGACGTTCTACGCAGATTCCCGCTGGTTCAGAAATTGAGTTTCCCTGAACCTTTCATATTCCTAAACACTCTTAAAATCAAGTGCTACGTTCCTTTATCCTAACCCCTTTCATTTTCTGTTTCATCATTTTCCAAAGCCTTGCCCAGAAACCGAACGAAAACTATCAATACCATATCCATTCGGCAGTCTCGCCCGTTAAAGTCGATGGCGTAGCCGACGATCTCGCATGGTCGGCAGCCGAAACGGCGAAGGACTTTTTCATGATCACGCCGATGGATACGAGTTTTTCCAAGGCGCTGACGGACGTGAAACTGTGCTACGACAAACATAACCTTTACATACTGGTTATCAACTACAAGCCTATCAAGGGTTCGCTGATCGTGGAATCCCTGAAACGCGACTTCGCATTCGGGAAGAACGACAACTTCCTGCTTTTCATGGATACATTCGACGACAAGACCAACGGGTTCTCGTTCGGGGCCAATGCAGCGGGAGCACCCTGGGACGGCCAGCAAGGCGATGGCGGTACTGTCGACCTCAGTTGGGACAACAAATGGGTGAGCGCCGTGAAGAACGAGGACGACAAATGGGTATGGGAAGCGGCCATCCCCTTCAAAAGTATCCGCTATAAACCGGGTATCACGCGCTGGGGCATCAATTTCAGCCGCCAGGACCTGACGATCTCCGAAAAATCGTCGTGGGCACCCGTACCGAGGCAGTTCCCGTCCGCGTCGCTCGCGTACACGGGCGTGCTCGTGTGGGACACACCTCCGCCAACGCCGGGCCCCAATATTTCGGTGATCCCGTATGCGGCCATGCGCATGACGAAGGACCACCAGAACGACATTCCCACGAAATACAAACCGACCATAGGAGGAGACGTCAAAATAGGCCTTACCCCATCGTTGAACCTCGACCTGACCGTTAACCCGGATTTCTCGCAGGTAGACGTAGACGTGCAGCAAACCAACCTCGACCGTTTCGAGCTGTTCTTCCCCGAGCGGCGGCAGTTCTTCCTCGAAAACGCCGACCTTTTCGCCAATTTCGGGTACGCTACCATAAGGCCGTTCTTCTCGCGGCGCATTGGTTTGGGTGTCCCCATCCAGTTCGGTGCGAGAATGAGTGGTAAACTCAACAAAAACTGGCGTATCGGCGTGCTCGACGTGCAAACCGGTGCCAACGATACGCTGACGCCGCATAACAACTACGCCGTATTCGCATTGCAGCGGCAAGTCCTCGCCCGTTCCAATGTGCGGTTCATATTCGTGAATAAGGACGCGACCAACTACACGCTCGAAAGGCATTCGGCTACCAGCCGTTATAACCGCAACATCGGGGCGGAGTTCAACCTGGCGAGTGCGAAAAACCTCTGGACGGGAAAAGTCATGTTCCTCAAATCGTTCACACCCGGCAAATCATCCGACGACTGGACGCACGCCGCCGACTTGAAGTTCAATAAAGCAAACTTCTTCTGGCAATGGCAGCACGAATATGTCGGCCGGAACTACAATGCCGAAGTGGGCTACGTACCCAATGCCGTTCGGATGGGTTATTACAAGATCAGCCCGAACATCGGTTACCTGTTTTTTATCAAACACCCCAAAATCATCAGCCACGGGCCGAAACTAGTGAGCAATGTGTATTGGGACAAGAAGTTCGATTTGAGCGACCGGGAGTTCATATTGTCCTACAACCTCAACTTTATCAATCGTGCTACGGTATCCGTCTGGGGATCGAGCAATTATGTACGCCTGCTGCGCCCCTTCGACCCTACCAACCTGGGCGGCCCGACGCTGGCGACCGGTACCGAGCACAACTGGAAAGCCGTCGGTTTCGATATTGTTTCCGGCCCGCAGAACCGCTTTACATACCTTGCATCGGGTATTCTCGGCGGATATTACCAGAACGGCAAGCGCAATAACCTCAAAGCCGAGCTCGGCTACCGCGTGCAACCTTACGTGGCGATTACCATGGCCGGCAATTACAACGATATCCGCCTCCCCGAGCCGTGGAAACGTACGCAACTCTGGCTCGTAGGCCCGCGTGTGGATGTGACGTTCACCAACAGCCTGTTTTTCACGACATTCATGCAGTACAACAACCAGGCCGACAATATCAACCTGAATGCGCGCCTGCAATGGCGCTACAAGCCGGCTTCCGACCTTTTCATTGTGTATACCGACAACTACCTGCCCGAAAATTTCAGGGTCAAGAACCGCGCGATCGTGTTGAAATTCACCTACTGGTGGAATCTTTAATAAAACACTTCGATATTCTTCTTTTTGAGCTGGCTCAACTGCTCGCTGTATTTACGCCCGGCGTCCTCTCCCAGGAAAGGGTTCCCGCGTAAATGCAGCTTGTCGAGCTTGCGGATCTGCAATAGCTGGGCCGGGAAATCCGGGAAGTTGTTCGATGATAAATCCAGCTCTTGCAGGTTCGTGAATGCCACCAGCTCCGAAGGGAATATAGTGAGCCAGTTGTACCCGAGATCCACAATGTGCAACGCCTGCATGCGGGTAATGCGGTCGGGAAGTTTGCTCAGGTGGTTGTGGTGGGCGTAAAGCGTATGCACGTTTTTCAGCTTATCCATGCGCTTCGGCAACGCGGTAAGCTGGTTATGCGAGACGGCAAAATGCGTCAGGCGTTTCAGCTTTGTAATCGATTTGGGCAGGGTTTCCAATTTGTTGTAATACAAATCCAGCACTTCCAGGCCGCGCATTTTGCGGATTCCTTTGGGCAAAACGGCCAATTCCGCTTTATAAAAGTTGACGTCCTTGACTTTTATCAGCTTTCGGAAGCTCCCGTTCGTCAATCCGGTCATCCGGTTATTGCCAAGCCAGAGCGTTTCGAGCTTTTTGCAGTTCCGGGCGGCCCGCGGAATGTCGGTAATCAGGTTCATTTGCAGATTAAGGAGTTTCAGCGATTTGTTTTTACTAATGGCGATGCTGTTATCCCGTAATATATTTTTGCTCAGGTCGAGATGCCGTAGTTTGGGCAGGCGCGCCATGTCCAGGTTTACGGTTTCAAGGTCGTTATCTCCTAAGAACAGCTCTTCCAAATTGGGGAAGCGGTATATTACTTCCGGAATGCCCGCAAGTAAATTTTGTCCAAGCGCCAATGTCTTCACTTTTAATGTGTCTTTCGTCGCCATTGCCTCGGACAGGCTGTTCACTACGCTGTCTTTTCTGGCACGTGGCTCCCTGGTCGGCTGGGTGTGGAAACTCACGAAAACGACGATGGCTGTTTTGGCGCCGATGGTCCTGCGCGAGACAAAATCGGTGAGATAAGGGGCGAGCCGCGTGGAAACGGCCGCCGCTAGCGAATCAGCCACAGAGATATCCTCTTTCTTCCCGTCCGCTGTCCGAAAGCCTCGCGTAACGCTCAAAACGAGGTACTCGATTTTACCCTCCGCATTCAGGTAAAGCATGTTCCAGGCCATGTATTCCTTGAATTTATCCGTTTGGAGGATTTGCCGGTAGATATTTTCGAATGTCGCCTGTACGCTGTGCGGATTTTGATGCACCGGGCCTTCGACATCCTGGTATTCCCCTTTCAATTTTTGCGAAAGCGTTTGGGAAACGTCCTTTTGAAGCAGCACCACAGGCTGCGCCACCAATTGCAGGCCCGCAGCGAGAAGAAAAACAATGAAGAAAATTTTCATGACAGGCAGCATTAAGTGAGCACACAAACATAACTAAAAAAATAGTTATGTTATTATACTTACTTATATATTTCTGCCAATGATTGGATGATTGGATGAGTGAATGATTGAATGATTGAATGATTTTGAGTGAGTGACTGGAAGTTGTCATTGAGTCAGAAATAGTCATGAGTTGTCAAAAACAACACCTGACCACACCCGGCCTTTTCTATTCGCACATTCACTCATTCAATCATTCACAAATTCACTCATTGCACTCATTCAAAATTCTACTTACTCCGCTCAATCGTGTATTGAACGAGCTGTTCCAGCGAGCGGCGATGCGGTGAATCGGCGAATTCGTTGAGTACTGCGAGCGCTTCCTTTACGTACCGTTCCATTACTTCCTGCGCATAGCGTAACCCACCCGATTCTTTCACGAATGCGATTACTTCGTTCACTTTGTTGGGTTTGTGACTTTCGTTGCGGATAATATTGATAATGCGGCGTTTTTCGAGCCACGACGCGTGATTGAGCGCGTAGATGAGGGGCAGTGTCATTTTCTTCTCCTTGATATCGATTCCCAGCGGCTTGCCGATCTCGTCCTCGCCATAGTCGAAAAGGTCGTCCTTGATCTGGAACGCCATGCCTACCTTCTCGCCGAATGCATGCATTTTGTCGACCACATCCTGGGCGGCACCTACCGAACTTGCACCTACCGCACAGCAGGAGGCGATCAGCGAAGCGGTTTTCTGGCGGATGATCTCGTAATACACCGCTTCGTTAATATCCAGCCGCCGGGCCTTTTCAATTTGCAAAAGCTCGCCTTCGCTGAGCTCGCGAACGGCGGTGGAAACGATTTTCAGGATTTTGAATTCCTCGTGATCGACCGAAAGTAATAATCCCCGTGAAAGCAGGTAATCGCCCACCAGCACCGCGATTTTATTTTTCCATAACGCATTCACGGAGAAAAAGCCGCGGCGGTAGTTGGAATCGTCCACCACGTCGTCGTGCACGAGTGTGGCGGTGTGCAGCAGTTCGATCATCGCGCCGCCCCGGTAGGTCGACTCGGAGATATTACCGCAAACTCCTGCGGACAAAAACACGAACATCGGGCGCAATTGTTTGCCTTTCCGCCTTACAATGTAATTCATGATCTGGTCCAGAAGCATTACGTCGCTTTTCATAAACTGGCGAAACTTATGCTCGAAGGCTTTCATTTCATCCGCAACAGGAGCCTGGATATCCTTTATTGAAAGGGTCATATTCATGTACGAGGGCTGATAGCTCCCTCCTGATAATAAAAGGACGCGGACAGGGGCATGAGTTTGAGAAAATGTTCGTTTAACCCACTGTACTCTGATCTTCAAATTTGGAATAAAATCTTCTGTTTACATCAATTTTAAGCCGAAAATGTTTAGAATTGAAAAAAGGCGACGGGCCGCAAACACCGGCAAGCCGACGCCCGACAGCCGAAGTTTAAACTAAACCACGTAAACCGGTCGATATGAAAGCACTCGTCCTCGGGGGAGGATCTATGAAAGGAGCGTTCCAGGTAGGAGTTATCCAGGCGGTACTCGAAAACGGCTTTGAGCCGGAAATGGTATACGGAATCTCGGTGGGATCATTGAACGCCACATTCCTGGCTAACGAAACCGGTAAACAAATGGCAGAGAACGGCAAAACGGACTGGCCGCTCGCGGGCCGCAGGTTGCTGGAATTCTGGATCAAAAACATCACACAACCTCAGGATATATCCACGCTGCGCTCCCGCGTAATGCTTGGAATGAATACATTGATGAGCCGTTTCGACGGGATCGTCGACCCGTCGCCGCTGCATTCGCTGATCCGCAAACATTTGAACGACGATTACCTCCGCAATACGCCCGTCAAGGTCAAAACCGGGGCCGTCAATATCGAAACGGGGGAAATGAAATACGTTTCCACCAAGGACCCGCATTATGTGGATTTTGTGTACGCCAGCTCGTCGATACCGATGCTGATGCCGGCGGTTGAGATCGAAGGCCAGCTTTACCTCGACGGTGGTTTACGGGAGGTAGCGCCCATTCGCGAGGCGATCGAGGACGGGGCGACGGAAATTGTGCTGATCGGCTGCCATTCGCCCCTGCTCTACCAGCCCGAGGGCATTAACACCCGCAACCTGATCACGCTCATCGAACGTGTACGGGACATTACCGTAAACCAGATCGTAAACAACAATATCCAATGGGCCGAATCGTACGTCGACCGCTCGAACCTGCGCGGCAAGCCTATGAAGCTGACCATAGTAAGGCCATCGACGCCATTGTTCCTCGATTTGCAACACTTTAACTCCGAAGATATTTCCAGGCTCATTATAGAAGGCTACCGGGCGGGCGTGGAATCGATTTTGAAAACAGAGAAGGTCCCGGATCAAACATTTCAGTCCAGATGAAAAACCAGACACGGCAGGTTTTCGCGGCATTGCTGCTGGCTGCCTTTTCACACACTGCCCAGGCCCAAACCGGCGAATGTCGGTTCAAAGACGCCGAAGCCCTGAAAAATTACCTGAAACCCGGCAAACGGACAACGCCGCTGATTATGGCGCACCAGGGCGGTACCGAAGACGGCTACCCTGGCAACAGCATGGCCACATTCGAGCGCACCTATTCCAAAGTCCCGTGCGTGCTGCTGGAAATCGACGTCCGGGCTACCAGCGACAGCCTCCTGGTGGTCTCCCACGACGACGATCTTGCATTGAAAACCAATGGCAAGGGCCTACTTAGCAAAAAGAAGTGGAAGGAAGTCGGCAAACTGAGGCTAAAAGATCCATATGGCTCCATGACGGAATACCCTATTCCTACGTTCCAGGAGGTGCTGAACTGGTCGTCGGACAAAAACCTGATTCTGATCGTCGATAAAAAGCCTGAGACGAGCATTACCCGAACCATCAAAATGTTGCAGGGGACGGGTAACCTTTACAAATCCGTTCTGATTTGCTATTCATTGAAGGAAGCGCAACTGGCGCATAAGCTGGCGCCGCAGCTGATGCTGGCCGTTGGCTTCAACAGCCCGGAGCATATCGACGCGGTGGAGCAATCGGGCTTGCCGTTCGAGCAACTCGTCGCATTGACCCCGCGCGAATTGCAGGATAACTCATTTTATCAGCGCATTCACAATATGAATATAGCAGCCTCACTCGGTACCAACGGCAACATCGACACCCTCCAAACGACGGAATCACGGCCGTTATACCAAAAAATCCGGGATTCGGGCGGGCCGGATATCATCTGCACCGACAATCCGATTTTGGTGCAGAGTATTTTTTATAAGAAGGATTGATCTTAATTAGCCAAAAACGAGACGAGCATGCAACATTGCATGCTCGTCTCGTTTTATTTCTCGGTTTATTCATTCTTATCAGTCGGGCGAAATCCAGTTAACACCACTATTTCATATCACTAGTGCGAATAATTCTTAACAAGAACCAAATATTATCAATTTGACTCTGTCAATTTTATTACCCAAGTTAACATTTATGTTTATAATTATATATCTTAGAGTATTAATCATAAAAAAACACCAAAGCTAATGTTTAGTATTTTTACAAAATCACTTGACTATCTCATCAAATTTAAAAAAAGCCGCTCCCGATGGAGAGGCCCTCCGAGTCACGCTGATTATTGAAAGTAATTTATTAAATATCATACTTCAATTATATCCAAATCAGCGATAAATGAAAAAGCTCAACATATTAGTTAGAACAGTCACGTTATTTCTTGTGCTGTTAATTTTTCAGTCATCTTGCGACACTGAGTCTCCATTGAATGCTCTCTCGAAAGAAAGTTCTGTACAAGACGATGAAATCAAGCTCCTAACCACCTTCGTCAAAGATCAATTAACCTGTGGAAGCGATGTAACGTACGAGGACGGATATTTCATTTTTCAAGGCGATGTCCGTATCAGCCATAAAGATGCGAAAGACAGATACCAGGAATTCATTAAAAGTCGCGGTAAAAGAACTACACAAACTAAATTCCAGTTTCTGGTAAGTGATTCTTATGTCAGCGGCATCAATGTTTATGTACCACCCACAATTTCGGCAACCGTACGCCAAGCTACCATCGATGCAATCGCAGATTACAATAGTATCACCGGAACCAAATTGCGTTTTTATCTTACTAATTATTCGTTCGCAGCCAATATCACTGTAAATGAATTTACCGGTAGTGGTACCGCATGGGGGACTCTTCCTACAATTTCAGGCACACCTGGCCCGACTATACATATCAATGCGGGAACAACTTGTATAAAATGCACTACAGCAAATAGAAGATAGCAGATGGTTGCCCACGAGCTTGGACACGCCGAGGCTTATGTCACACCACCACTTCCTATGAGGCAAACTGTTCACAAATCACCGGTACTCCTCTTCTCGACGAGAATTCACTTATGAATGGCTCGACTCCGGCAACCCTCATTGCGGTCATAACAGATCGGAATCCGATTTTTACAGAGGGCGACCTCACGGCGATCCGTACTTTGTATCCCAATAACATTAATCCGCCTGTCAGAGCAGGCATTGTTTTTCGGAACCGGGTTGCCAATCCACCAGATCAAAATGGAGGCGATTATTCCTACGCTAGCGGATATATTACGTTGACAGACGTAAATGGCAATCCTACAACACCTAACTCAAACGCAACCATTCAAATAACATATTTAGAATCGACCGACCCGACTTTTGCCACCAGTATTGTCCATACAGCAACCATTGGCAACACCAGCACGGAGGTTTCTATAGGTGAGAAGACGTTGGGTGACATATCGTGCTCTTCACCAACCACTTGTTCCGGAAATTATTATTATTATAAAACAATTGAAACTAACTACGCGACATACAGGCCCAGAGCAACACAATATTAAAATTTTCAATAAACGAATGATCCATATTAGTAAAAAAGGTACCTGTATTAGGTACCTTTTTATTAACGAAATTGATCAGGTTAAAATAAATACCGAATCCCCACTAACATACTCCAAGTTGTGGATGTTGTAGTGATATCGCGGAAAACACTGGTAGGCAATATTGTTTTACCTCCAACCTGAACAGCATTCATTGTGAAAGTAGGGACACCATCGGGCGTCACGCTTGCGCGGCGAAGCGGCATGTTTGCACCGGAAATAATCTCCTGACGAACACCCCATTTCGAGTTTAAAAGATTGCCGACATTGATCACATCAAGGCTTAACTGCAATGTGTGTTTCGAATTCCCGATGTTTGTGAAGATATCCTGCAAAAACTTGAAATCGAAACGGTTGAGCCAAGGCATCAGGTCGCCGTTACGTGCTGCATATTTGCCGCGGTTTTTGCTTAGGTAAGAATTTCCTTCGATATAAGCTTCAAAAGCATTTCGTTGTTGCTCAGCGCTGAATGTTACGCCACTTACGGTAGAGTTAGTAAAATTAAGTTCGGAAGCATTCTTCGGAATATACAACATGTCGGCACCGATCGCATCGCCATTCAGGTCCCCGTTATAAGTGTAGGAAAGACGTCCCTGATTCGCCCCGTTATAATATAACGAAAATGTAGAAGCCAGATGGTTGGCATATTCAATGCGGTAAGAAACCGTACCGATCAATCTATTCGGAAGTGCTCCTTCGGAACTGTACAGGCTCAGGTCGTTAGGGTTGTTAATGTTTGGTGTGGCTCCCCATGCCGAGCTAGCATTGGAACCGTTGTTATCGGTTGTCGTTTTAGCTGTAGTATGAGAGTAATACAATGAACCGTAGAATCCGCGTCTGGCCTGCATGGTCAAACCAATGGTTGCATTGATTGAATGCCCTTTCGAAGTGTTGGTCAAAACACTCACAGAGTTAGCGCCTATTTTGCTGTTATATTGGTAAGATGCCGTGGTAGGGTAGAACTCGCGGTCGTCGCCACTGTATTTCATTCTTTGCGTTGCTGCCTTGCGGTTGGCTCCGAACTGATAAACCGCCTGGATGTCTTTCGTATAAATCACATCACCTGTAATCGCGAATGGCGTTCCAGGAATTTTGTAATCGACCCCGAAACTCGTTCTCCATATTTGCGGCATTTTGAAATCCCGGTCTACGAGCGCAAGCGTACTGGGCAATCCGGCGCGTGGCGTTTTAATAAAGACATTCTTCGCACTTTCAGGCGTGTTGTTCAGCCAGTAGTATTTGTCAGGCTGGAAACGGATATCACCAATCCAGGGAGCCGAAGCCGCGTAGCTTCCCGGCTCAACAGTGTTTTGGATCACACCCAGGTTGGATGGCATGTTCGTCAACCACACAAACGGTACACGTCCCGCAAAAATACCGGTTCCTCCGCGCAGGATAAGGGAATTATCACCTTTGGCATCCCATCTGAAACCTACGCGCGGTGAAAGCATCACACGGGTCTTAGGCCATGAACCGGTGTCATACGTCCGGACGCCTCCGCCGACGCCCAGCAACTTCAATGTATCAACTGGAAGTGTTAGGAGTAAGGTCGTTCAGGAACACCGGCATTTCAGCCCGGATACCCGCTGTTAAAGTGAATCGTTCGGAAATATCGAATTTGTCTTGAATATAAATGGACGGAAGGCCATATTTGATAGGCGCATATGGATCCTGGCCTTCATACGGATAGGTCAGTGCGAATTGCAACGGCGCTACTTCATTGGGCGTTCCCGTTGTAAGAAATTCCTCAACTGAAGCATAACGGTAATAAGATGTTCCATTGCGGAGATATCTGTTCCCGAATTTCTGCATTTCGAAACTTATTCCACTAGTGAAATTATGCCTCCCAACAGTGTAGTTGAGATTGTTGGTGATGATGAAATTATCATTCAACACATCGTTTCCGTAAGTAAATAACTCATAACCGGCGCTAATATAGTTTTGGTAGGTTGTCACGCCCGCCTTTCTCAGGCTATCTCCTGCAAAGCCAATGTCTATCATCGGGAATTCTTTGCTTGGAGAACTGCGTGTTGCCTGGATACGGCTGTAAGTAGCAAGAAATTGGTTCGACAATCTCGGGGTGATTTCACTGTTCAACTCCGCTGTAATCGAGCGCACGATATTTTTGGTCGAATACATGGTATTGGCGAACGACATTGAGAGCGAACTCACACGTCCCGTCTCGAATGGAGTACGCGGATAAGCACCCGAATTTGCGTTCACCAATGACGGAGCCGAACTTTCTACCTGGTTATAGCGGACTGCCAGTTTGTTTTTTGCATTGATATTCCAGTCAATGCGCGCCAGAAATGAAGTCGTTTTTTCACTGTTGTCGTTCGCATAGTCTTCATAAGCGCCCGGGTCGTATCCCCACTGGTTGATCAGGTGATTACGAACTGCTTCCAGATCAGATCTCCTGGTTCTGGAAATGTTCCTACTTGGGTCGGCCACGCCATTTTCAGACGCTTTCCATAAATTGACTGCACCCACGCCCGAACCCGTTTTCTTGATATGCTCTGCGTTAACAAAGAAAAACAATTTGTTCTTTATCAGCGGCCCGCCTAACCTGAAACCGAGTGTCTGGCTGGTTGCATCAGGACGGGTAATTTCATCTCCATTTACTTTCTTTCCTTGAAAATTCTGGTTGTTGAAGAATCCGTAGGCAGAGCCTACAAATTTGTTCGTCCCGCTGCGGGTTACTGCATTGATCCCGGCCCCTGAAAAGCCGCTTTGCCTTACGTCATAAGGAGCAATATTGATTTGTATCTCTTCGATCGCGTCTATCGACAAGCCTCCTCCGCCAGGAAGTGGGTTGTCATTCAATCCAAAACCATTGTTAAAATTGGCACCGTCTACCTGGAAATTATTATAACGTCCATCGCGCCCTCCAAAACTGTTTCCTCCGTTGGACTGCGGACTCAGGCGGGTAAAGTCCGAGATGCTGCGGGTAACCGTAGGCAATGTGCGTAATTGTTCGGTATTAATTGAAGACGCTGCACCGGTCCGTTCCCCGTTAAACAACTGCGCGGCATCGGAAGTGATCAAGACTTCTTCCAGTTGTGTCCCACCCTCTTTGAGTGTGATGTTAACACTCGCCGCCAGGCCAAGTTCGGCAAATACGTTGGACTTACTCTGTTCTGAAAAGCCAACATATGTCACAGTAATTTTGTAAGGCCCGCCAATGCGCACTGAAGGAAATGTGTAACGCCCCGCCTCGGTCGTAACGGTACCATAAGTAGTACCGGAAGGCTCGTGTACGGCAGTAACCGTAGCACCCGGCAAAAATTCGCCACTGGCGTCTGTAATGAAACCGTTGATTGATGAAGTAGTCACCTGCCCATACGATTCGGAGCTGATAGACCAACAAAAGAGAAGTAACGCGGCTGCGAAAGCCCGGAAGAGTAAACTTTTCCCGTTCATAAATTTGGTGATTTGGTTTGTAAGAATACTAGCGGATTCATTCAAGGAGGATGAATAATTGATGCAAAATAATAGCTTTTTACATTCACAAACAAAAGATCAAATCCTACTAAAATACAATACTAGTTCTCGTAACTAACTGATTTATTGAAATAATGCAGATTACTGTACCAATACTGCAATATTTTCTATTTTATCAAATCGTTAACAAATGCGGCGGCCGGCGAAGGCTTTCGGAGGATATCCGGGAGGTTAAAAGAAGAGCGTTCTATCTGCTTGTGGCAGCAATTTCCATACCACGGAGTAACGTGTGTTAACAAATTGTTAAATATTACGGTTGCAGGATTTTTTTCCTTCTTGAAAATCCTTACAACCTTTGCGGGAACAATCGTTCCCACGTCCGCCGCGGCTGCTTGCATGCCCTTTTCGCGGACGGTCACCGTTACCGTATCATGCAACTCAATTTTAAGCAAATAGGCGACACAGGCAAACCCCTGCTCATATTGCACGGCGTTTTTGGTTTTCTCGACAACTGGCTGACAATCGGAAAGGCCATTTCGGAACATGGTTATCGTGTTTACCTCGTCGACCAGCGCAACCATGGCCGCTCACCCCATGAAGCGCCCCTGAACTTCCCGACAATGGCAGCAGATTTGAGGGAGTTCCTCAATCAGCAAAACATCGGTTCTCCCATCCTTTTAGGGCATTCGATGGGTGGAAAAACGGTCATGGAATATGCCGTGACGTATCCCGGCAGCTTCGATGCGCTGGTGATAGTCGACATAGGCCCGAAAGCCTACCCTATTCACCACACCAAAATCCTGAAAGGTTTGAACGCCATTCCGATCGGGCAGATCGAAAACCGCAACCAGGCCGACGAGATCCTGAGTGAATATGAACCGTTACCAGGCGTGCGGCAATTTTTGCTAAAAAACCTGTACAGAAAGGAAGAGGGCGGCTTCGCCTGGCGCTTTAACCTGCCATTGCTTACAACCGACATGGCTAATGTAGGCGCGCAGGTGAAATCGAACACGCCGGTCGGCACCCCGGCACTGTTCATGCGGGGCGCGAATTCAAATTACATTCTTGACGAAGATTGGGAAGATATCGTGAAGCTGTTTCCGAATGCACAACTGAAAACGATCGAAGGAGCAGGGCACTGGGTGCAGGCCGATCAGCCGAAAGCGTTCGTTAGCACCCTGCTGGAATTTCTGGACGGAGTTATCTGACGTATTTTACCCGGGGAGAATTGCACGGGGCAAGTATAAGCTGGTCATCGCTCAGGGATATTTCCCAGCTAGGGCACGCAACGCATTGCAGCAGCTCGCATTGCGGGTTATTGGGTAATGCAGTTTGCGGCTTTACATCAAGCAGGGTTCCGTTGATGATCATTGTGGCAGGTGCACAGCAGCGTGGGGTGCCGTCGGCATTCAACACCACGCCGTCGCCACGGAAAATCAGCGTATCGGACTTGGAGGCTTCAATAGGCTCCCAGGTACTTTTATTATCCAGTGACGATCGTTCGACTTCGATGGAATGCCAGGGACCAGAAACGGTTGCGAAAGCATAATTCGGAGCAAGGTCGCCGGCGCTCTCCTTTTGGCAAGACAATAACCACACCAGGACCAGGGGTAGGTATAATAGTCTTTTCATAACTTATTAAATAATTTTATTTATTCCGTAGATTCACAATCGCCCCTTTTGGTTGGAAAAGAATAAAAAAATGCGACACCTATGAACGATTCCGGGATTTCACTGTACTTAATCCCTACGATACTGGCCGATGGTACCCAAAACAATGTGCTTTCCCCGCAAATCAGGGATGCTGTGCAGCGCCTGGATATTTTCTTCGTGGAAAACGTTCGCACTGCGAGGCGGTTCATCAGCAGCCTGAAACTCGGCAAGGTCATCGATGAACTGACATTTATTGAACTCCATAAAGATACCCCCGAAGCTGAAACAGTTGCATCTCTCCGTAACCTCTCCCGAAGCGCCGGTGTGATATCCGAAGCCGGCTGCCCGGGCGTGGCCGACCCGGGGGCGGTGGCCGTGCGCATCGCGCATGAGCTGGGCGTACGCGTGGTGCCGCTGGTGGGGCCGTCGTCTATCCTGCTGGCATTGATGGCCTCGGGAATGAGCGGCCAGTCGTTCGTATTCCATGGTTACCTTCCGATCGATAAAGTCCAGCGCAGGAAAGCCTTGCAGGCGCTGGAACGGAATGCGCGGCAATTTCAACAGACGCAGATTTTCATGGAAACACCCTTCCGGAACAATCAGTTGCTGGACGCGGTAATGGAAGCGTGCTCACCCGAATCGTCGTTATGCATAGCAGCCAATGTAACGGCCGCGGATGAATTTATCAGGACAATGCCCGTCGGGAAATGGAAGGCGGCAAAACCGGACCTGCACAAAATACCGGCAATTTTCCTCCTCGGATAGACGTTTGCGGGATGCAGTCTTAATTTTACCGGCCATGTTTCGTTCTTTTTATAAACCGACATTTGAATTGAAAAAATACCTGTTGATAACCCTGCTGGCCGTCGCCGGTCTGTGGAGCTGCAATGAGGACAGCGTCGACGCCTTCATTACCGTCGACTCCAACTTTCAGACCGGCACCGACGGTGATAACGGTTGGATTCCCGGATATGCAGGCCACGCTTCGACCGCCGATTCGAGTCAGCTGGATACGGTTGCCGCCACGGCGTTACTGCCGCGGGGATTGGACACTACGCAATATGGTTTCCGTATGCTTTCGAGATATTCGAAGGGGAGCATATTCAGCTACCTCAAAAAACGCGTGGGTGGCTTCACTCCCAATGGCAACTATGAAATGATGCTCCAAGTCGACCTTGCGACAAATTATCCCGCCGGCGACCCGAAAAATGTGGCCGGCCAGGTTACATTCAAGGCAGGCGTGTCTGTTATCGAGCCCCAAAGTCGGCTGGTATCGGGCGTTTATCAGTTCAATCGGGACATAGGCACGGTCAAGGAGCCCGGTAAGGATGTGTTGCTGTCGGGTAGCATCGCCAGCAGTAACCCGAACAACAGCTACTACACCTTACTAAGGTATTCCAATGAACCCATCACCGTGACAGCCAGCAACAAAGGTGAGCTATGGTTTTTCGTGGGAACGGATTCCGATTACAGGGACACTACCATCTTCTATTTCGACCGCATTATCGCTACGTTCAAAGAACTGTAAACTGTTTTGTAACTTCGCACCCATTCACTAATCCAGATAGCCCTACCGGAATGGTACAGGTAAAGACTTTTGTTTTCAATCCATTTTCTGAAAATACCTACTTGCTCCACGACGAAACGGGCGAGGTGATCATCATCGATCCGGGCTGTTACGACAGGTCGGAAGTCGATGAACTGGCGGAATATATCAAAGTAAATGCCCTGAAACCGGTTCAGATCGTAAACACACACGCGCATATAGACCACGTTTTGGGCGTAGCGGCGCTGAAACGAAAATACGGCATTCCCTTTGCATTGCACAAACTCGACGAACCTCTTTTAAAGGCCGTCAGGACGTATGCTTCCAATTATGGTTTCTCCGCCTTCGAAGAGCCGGAAATCGACCGGTTTATCGGCGAAGGCCAGACTATTGAATTCGGCAATACATCCCTGAGAATCATATTCGTACCCGGCCACGCGCCCGGGCATGTAGCTTTCGTGAACGATGCCGGTAAATTCGTGATCGGCGGCGACACTCTTTTCCGTATGAGCATAGGCCGTACCGATCTTCCCGGCGGCGATCACGCTACGCTGTTGCACAGCATAAGGGAGCAGTTATTTACATTGCCCGAAGACTTTACCGTTTACGCCGGCCATATGGAACCCACCACCATTGGTTTTGAAAAAAGAAATAACCCTTTCTTCCGATAACACGTTATGATCCGACGCAACATCCCCAATGCGCTTACCTGCGGTAACCTGCTCTGCGGCTGCATTGGCGTGGTGGAAGCATTCCACAATAACCTGATCCTTTCCTGCGTGCTCATCGGCGTCGCGCTGATCTTCGATTTTCTGGATGGCTTCATGGCCCGGCTGCTGAAAGTAACCTCGCCCATAGGCCGCGACCTGGATTCGCTTGCCGACGTCGTAACGTTCGGCGTGCTGCCATCGATTATCGTTTATCAGTTATTAATGCAAAGCATTCCCGACCTGTTCGGGATATGGAAGGCCTATTTCGCATTCGTCATAGCGATTTTCTCGGCGATCCGCCTGGCGAAGTTCAATAACGACCCACGGCAATCGGATTCGTTCATCGGCGTGCCCACACCCGCCAATGCGATGTTGATCGCCTCTCTCCCGCTAATCGTGCACACGGAGAGCGACTTTTGGAAGGATATCATTATCGATACAAACAACCTGCTTATTCTTACAGTGGTAATGTCCCTTGCGCTCGTGATGGAGCTGCCGCTGATCGCACTCAAATTCAAGAATTTCGGCTGGAAAGGCAATGAGTCACGTTTTGTGCTCATCGGGCTGACCCTCGTTTTACTCGTTACCCTGAAATTCCTCGCCGTTCCGGCCATCCTGATCGTGTACGTACTTCTTTCCCTCGCCGACAACCTCAGGAAAAAGGCGGCATGAATTGGTAACCAGTACTTTTTGTTGCATTTTTGTAGTCTTTCCTGCAACCTATGTTGCTAATAATTATCATTTTAGAATTAAAAACCGTTCTCTTCTGTCTTTTGACCCTCGACAGCTTTGAACAGTCCCACTAGCATGACATTTTCCCGAATTACCGGTTTAGGCTTTTACGTCCCCGACAATATCATTACCAACGACGACCTTACCCAATGGATGGACACCTCCGACGAATGGATCCGCGAACGAACGGGCATTCAGGAGCGCCGCTATTTCCAATACGGGAAGGATACCAATTACAGTATGGCGGCCACAGCCTCACGGCAGGCATTGAAGAGGGCCGGGCTTACGCCGAACGACGTCGACGTGATCGTTTACGCTACCATCACACCCGATTATTTCTTCCCGGGCTCCGCCTTCCTCATGCAGCGCGAGCTGGGCATGGACGGGAGGCCGGTGATCGACATCCGCGAGCAGTGCTCGGGCTTTGTGTATGCGCTTTCCATCGCCGACCAGTTTATCAAATCGGGAATGTACAAGACGGCGCTGGTCGTGGGTTCGGAAATTCAGTCGTCCTGGATCGACAAAAGTACGGCCGGACGGAACACGGCGGTAATTTTCGGGGACGGCGCGGGCGCTGCTGTGGTTTCCGCCACGGACGATCCCCAACATTGTATATTATCTACACACCTCCACGCCGACGGGCGGTTCGCCGAGGAACTTTATGTAAAGGATCCGGGAAGCAGCCGGGCGGGGCGTCCGGTGAGTCGGGAGGTGCTCGAATCCGGCGGTCACAATGTTTATATGAATGGGAACGCGGTTTTCAAACATGCGATCGTACGCTTTGGGGAAGTGATCCAGGAAGCCCTGGAAGCCAACGGGTATTCGGCTTCCGACATCGACCTGCTGGTCCCGCACCAGGCCAATATCCGCATCAGCGATTACGTCAGGCAGCAGCTAGGGCTTGCTGAATCCCAGGTTATCAATAACTTACAGCGTTTCGGAAACACAACGGCCGCCTCCATTCCGATCGCCCTGACGGAGGCCTGGGAAGCCGGAAAAGTAAATGAAGGCGACCTGGTTTGCCTGGCGGCGTTCGGAAGCGGGTTTACATGGGCTTCGGCATTGATCAGATGGTAGAAGGCAGACTAGAATTGTCCGGTCGACAACATCACCAAAGTGCAGCCTTCTATTGGTATGATATTTTTATCAATTAAAATATCCTTAAATTCAGGATTCTCTGTACCAGGGTTGAAGATAACGCGTTTAGGATTTAGAGAAACGATGTAATCGTAGTATTCAGGTTGGTGGCTCGGGTTGATGTACAAAGTGACGGTATCTACGTCTTTCCAGTCAGTTTTGTCTGTATTGATTTCCTCTCCTAATGCAAAGCCTTTCCTGCGTCCGATGAGTAATATGGGATGACCATAATGCCTGAGTTTCTGTGCAGCCAGGTAAGCGTATCTGGATGGGTTTGAAGTTGCTCCGATGATGAGTGTACGTTTCATGCCAAATCGATTTAATAAACAATGGGGGCTGTACACGGCATTTGCCGCCGCCCTTCACATACTTTTGAAACACCAAAAGATCGTTCCCGATTCCCTGCCGGGATTCGTGACAAGATCAGTTGTATGACTGTAAGAACTGTAATAATAGCTTTTTAAAAAAATGAATGAATCAAATGTAAGCCGGAGCTTCTGGAATGAAAAGTGGGCAAAAATCATATTCGACGAGATCGAGAACGCTCCCCATTACGAGGTATCCAACTATGGCAGATTGAAAAGTTTCCAGAACAACCCGAAGGAGGGCGTTGTGATCAAAGGGTCTGTCATTCAAGGATATAGGTCATTGAATATCCGTGTTGCGGGCGGCAAGACCATTAACCGCTATGTACACAAACTGGTGGCCGAGCATTTCGTTGAAAAACCCGATGCCGACCATAATTTTGTGATACACCTCGATTTTGATAAACAAAACAATCACTACGAAAACCTGAAATGGGTTACGAAATCGGAGATGATCGACCATAACCGTGAAAATCCGGCGTTTATCAACCGTGTCATTCCACGTCGCACGAAAAACTACAAGCTGACGGAAAGCAAAGTCCGGATCATTAAGAAGCTTTTGAAAAACGATAACAACCGTTTAAAAATGATCGCGAAGCAGTTCGGGATTACCCATACCCAGCTCAATCGTATCCGCTCGGGCGAGAACTGGAAGCATGTAACCGTGGAGGATTGATCCAAGGACTTATTTGACTTTTTCAGCGGCAGAAACCGTATAACCGCTGCCGTTCGCCCCTTCTTCGAAGTCCACCGACACACCGATGACGTACATGAGGTGACGCTTGTCTATCAATACCTTAATTCCCTCGATAAGGTATGTCTGGTCGTGCTCTGTAGCGGTGTCGAATCCCAGTAAAAAAGACCCGCTGCATGCTCCGCCTCTTAGGCCTACCCTGAGGCCGTAAGTATCCGGAATTTTGTTCGCTTCGAGTGTCGATCTGATTTCGTGCCTTGCTGCTTCGGTCAATTGAATCGGGTTATCCATGCTGCTGATTATTCCTGGTTGAGATAAATCAGTAAACGCAAACCGTCTGCATTCCATTCGCGTTTTGAAATAAATATCTCCAAATACGGCTAATCCTTTAATTTTGTGCCTCATTTTGGCATAAAATTAAATTCACCATGGAATATATCTCGATACTCACCATTCTGATACTCGGCACCATCGTCACTTTCGGTATTTATTTAACCATTACGACGGTCGCCGCCAAGCTATTCGAGAAACAACGCTGGGACATCCGCAGCAAGAACGTCGAGATTACACTCCCGTTGCGTTTGCAGGCGTATGAGCGTATGTGCCTCTTTCTGGAACGCATTACCCCCAATAACCTGTTACTCAGATTGGCCCCCTCGGCGACAAGCGCGCTGGAATTGCAGCATATCGTGCTCCATGAAATCCGCGAGGAATACAACCACAATGTAGCTCAGCAGCTGTATATCAGCACGTATGCATGGGAGCAGATCGTGAATGCGATGAACGAAACGGTGGCCGTGGTGAACCAGGCGGCGGCGGAAGTGAGTGCGGAAGCGCCCGCTTCGGACCTGGCCAAAAAGATTTTCTCGCATGTGATCGACAAGGAGACGCAGCCGACAACACATGCTTTGAGGATTTTAAAGGAGGAAATCCGTAACGTGTTCTGAGCGCCGCCGCCCCGTGAAACAACGGGTTGTCTGCCACCGCCTCCCACCAGCCGTAGCCGATTGCCCGAAAACATTATTAAACATCAACAATTACATTGCCGACGGCCGGAAGCCGACAGCAGATAGCCATTAAAATGCTTTACCCCAATACATTAGAACAAAAACTGGGATTCGACAAACTGAGAGAACGCCTGAAAGAGCTGTGTATCAGCTCTCTGGGCCAGAACTTTGTCGAGAAAATCCGGTTTTCCGAGAATTTCGGCATGGTAGAAAAGCTCGTAAGCCAGACCGCCGAAATGCAACGCATACTTGAACTAGGCGAAAACTTCCCGTCGCAGAACTATATCGACGCTACGCCCTATCTGAAAAGGGCCTCCATCGAGGGGATGCTGTTGACGCAGCCCGAGTTTTCGGACTTAAAAGTATCGCTTCTGACCATCCGGCTCTGCCTGCGTTTTTTCGAAAGCCAGGAAGCCGACGCCTTTCCCATTCTGGGCGAGTATGCCAAGACGATCAAAGTCGAAAAAGCTGTTACCGACGCCATCGACAAGATTATCGACGACCGTGGCCAGATACGCGATTCGGCGTCGCCGGAGCTGCTGCGGATTCGCAAACGTTTGATTTCCGAACAGGCAGGCATTCGCAAAAAGCTGGATACCATCCTGAAATCGGCCAAAAGTAACGGATGGATTGGCGACGATGTCTCTCTGACCGTCCGTAATGGCCGTATGGTCATTCCCGTTGCTGCCGAGCACAAGCGGAAGCTCCGCGGGTTTATCCACGACGAGTCAGCTACCGGACAGACCGTTTTCATCGAACCAACCGACGTTTTTGAATCGAACAATGAAATCCGGGAACTGGAATACGAGGAACGCCGGGAGATCAACCGAATCCTGCTGGAACTGACGGCCTATATCCGGCCATTCGTTCCCGATCTGCAAAAAAGCCTACGGTTTCCTCGGTTTAATGGACTTTCTGCGCGCCAAAGCCCGGTTAGCCGGTGAAATGGGCGCCATTAATCCGCCGTTTGAAAACCGGCAGTTTATCGACTGGCGCGAAGCACGACATCCGTTGCTGCATCTGTCGTTCCAGAAACAGGGCAAGAAAGTGGTTCCGCTGAACATCGAATTACACGAAAAACAGCGAATTCTGATTGTTTCCGGACCGAACGCGGGTGGTAAATCCGTGGCATTGAAAACCGTTGGTTTGATTCAATATATGTTCCAATGTGGCCTGCTGGTGCCGATGCAGGAAGGATCCTCAATGGGCTTTTTCCAGAATATCTTTATCGACATCGGTGATGAGCAATCGCTGGAAAACGATCTGAGTACTTATAGCTCGCATTTGACCAATATGCGCCATTTCCTTTCGATGGCGAATCAAAGGACGTTGTTTCTCATCGACGAGTTCGGAACAGGAACAGAACCGGGCCTGGGCGGCGCTATTGCGGAAGCCATTCTCGAAGATCTGACCAGGTCGGGGGCATTCGGGATGATCAATACGCACTATACCAATTTGAAAGTGCTGGCGGATAAGACCGAAGGTTTGGTAAACGGCGCGATGCGCTTCGACGGAGAACATCTGGAACCGCTCTACCAGCTCGAAATCGGCCGCCCGGGCAGTTCGTTCGCATTCGAAATCGCTTCGAAAATAGGATTGCCGAAAGCGGTCGTCGCAAGAGCGAAAGAGAAACTCGGAACTCAGCAGGTGAATTTTGAAAAACTGCTGAAAGAGCTGGATATCGAGCGCCGGGTGTTTGCCGAGAAGAATATCGAGATCGGCATTAAAGAACGCAAACTGGCTAAACAGCTTGCCGACTACACCGCATTGAAAGAAAAGCTCGAAAACAACGAGAAAAAGATCGTTAACGAGGCCAAACAGAAAGCCAAAAACCTGCTTTCGGACGCGAATCAGTTGATCGAAAACACGATCAGGGAGATCAAGGAAAATAAGGCGGAGAAAGAAAAAACAAAGACGGTAAGGACTAACCTCGAAAATTTTGGCAAGAAGAACCTTGTCCTGGCCGAGGTGACAGAGGCACAGCCAACCGAGGAAATCTACGAACCGGAGGGCGGCGAAATAACAGCCGGCAGTTATGTGAAGATCAGCGGACAAACTGCCATCGGCGAAGTACTTTCGGTAAAAGGCAAGGACGCGGAGATCCGCATCGGCGACCTGAAATCGACTGTAAAGCTGAACCGCCTCGAAAAGGTATCGCGCAAAACATACCGCGCCGCTACCGGTGAGAAAGGCCTGAAAACAACTTCCAAAGGGGTGGATATGAACGAGCGGATGCTGAATTTCAGCTTTAACCTCGATATGCGCGGCAAACGCGGCGAGGAAGCGCTCGGGCTCGTCGATCAATTCATGGACAACGCCATTATGCTCGGCTACGACGAGCTCCGCATTGTACATGGCAAGGGCGACGGCATCCTGCGCACACTCGTGCGCAACCACTTGCGCGGATACCCACAGGTAGCGGGCATGCACGACGAGCACGCCGACCGCGGCGGTGCGGGCGTGACGATCGTCAAGTTGAAGTAATGCTCCAAAAAATACCGTGTAATGCAAGAAGGGCGCTTCATCAGCGCCCTTCTTCTTTGAAATATCAGATTATCAGTGAACTGCCGCGGAAGACGTCGCCACTGTTTTACGCCCTTTCATCCAGAAATACAGGATCGCGAATGCGACGATTAATACCGCCGGGAACATTACCATCGTGCTCAGCGTAGCCTGCCCCGCCGCCAGTTCCATTTCGTCACCGGTAAGACCTTGCGCAATTTTCTCCGCTTTGGCATCATCCAGCCATTTACCGATTACCGGCTGCCAGATCGCCGTTGAAAACATGCCGATACCACCAACGATCGACATTCCCAACGCGCCGCTAAGAGGCACGTTCTGCGCCACGAAACCGATCATGGTTGGCCAGAACAACGCCACACCCATTGCGAAGATCACAGCCGCCGCATAAGCTGCAGGGCCGGTTACGGTGCTGAACAGGTAGATTCCGATGGCCGCCAGGATCGACGAACCCCAAAGAATGCCTGTTTGTCCCAATGCGGCCACAATCGGATGCGCGAAGAAACGTGTGATAGCCATCAGGCCGGTTACCAGGGCAAGGATCAGCATCGGGCTTGCACCGCTCTTGCTCATGATCAGCCCTGTCCATTGTTGAGGACCGAACTCGCTGATCGCTGTGAATGCCATACAAACGAAAATGAAGATGAACAGCGGCGTAAACATCGCTTTTACGTTTTCACCAATCGAAGTTACACCAGCCACATGCGGCTTAGGAAAAGTTTGTCCCCAGAAAAGCACCGCATAAATAATAGTCGGGATCAAAATCACCCAGATTTGCGCCTGCCAGCCAAGTTCGGCGTCGGTCATGAATTTGGAGATCAGCGATCCTACCACGATACCGCCGGGGAACCACATGTGAAAGCGGTTGAGCATTTTGCTCATTTGCAGGCCTTCGTAGGAATCCGCGATCATCGGGTTACAAGCCGCTTCGGTACATCCGTTACCGATCCCGATAAGGAATGTAGAGATCAGCAGGCCAGTATATCCTCCCGAGTAAATCGTCATGATAATACCGATAGCATGGCAAACGAACGCCACCTGCATGATCGTCTTTGGACCGATCGTGTGGTACACGAGCCCTCCGATGATCATCGCGAGCGGGAACCCGAAGAACCACATCGAGTTAATAAAGCCCAGTTGCTCGGCCGAGAGGTTGAACTCGGTGCCCAGCTGGGGCAGAATCCCTGCACGGATACTGAATGAGAATGCAGTGGTTATGAGCGCAAAACAACTTGCATTGAAGAGCCTTCCGCTGTTAACTGATTGGGACATGTGATTAAATGGGTTTGATTATTTGAATTAGATGATTGATTTCGGGATACTGCTTTTATTCTAAGATTTTCACAAAAAAAACAAACTCCCGGGAATTCTACTGCTTTTCGTTATTCCTAAGCGATGTTTTTTATGTCTTAAATTTATATTTGTGAGAAGTAAGAGTCCTTTCCGCGGCTCTTTCCTATCTGTATAATCTATATCGAAAACCTTAAACCAACTGGAATGTCAAGAAAGATCAGAATGGGCATGGTAGGCGGCTCCCTGGATGCATTTATTGGTGGGGTCCATCGCCGTGCAGCGATCATGGATGGAGAAATTGAGCTGGTTTGCGGAGTATTCAGCTCCGACCCCACGAAGTCGAAGGAAACCGGAAAAGCGCTATATCTGCCTGAAAACAGGGTTTATAACGACTTTGAGGAAATGATCCTGAAAGAAAAACAGCTACCCGAGGGTGAACGCATGGACTTTGTTGCCATCGTTACGCCTAACCACGTACACGCCGCGCCTACGAAGCTCGCGCTGGAAAACGGCTTCCACGTCGTTTGCGACAAACCTATTACACTGAATACCGAAGAAGCGGAGGAAATCGTGGCACTGGTGGAAAAAACCGGACTGATCTTCTGTCTTACGCACAACTATACCGGTTACCCTATGGTAAAAGAGGCCCGCCATATGATCGCCTCCGGTGCCATTGGCGAAGTAAGAAAGGTCATTGTAGAATATCCGCAGGGCTGGCTGGCCACATTGGTGGAAGTAACCGGTAACAAACAGGCCGCATGGCGCACCGATCCGAAGCGCTCGGGGGCCGCAGGCGGGCTGGGCGACATCGGCACCCATGCCGAGAACCTGGCCGAATACATTACCGGACTCAAAATCACCCAGATTTGTGCCGACCTTACGATATTTGTGGAAGGCCGTTTGCTGGATGATGACGCACATGTTCTGCTTCGCTTCAACAACGGCGCGAAAGGTATTCTGCAAAACAGCCAGATCGCCAACGGAGAGGAAAACGACCTCAATATCCGCGTCTACGGCGAAACAGGCGGCCTGCAATGGAAGCAAATGGAGCCTAACACGCTGATCCACAAAACCAACCAGGGCACACGCATCATCCGCACGGGCGTGGGTAACCTGTCTAAAGCCGCGCAGGTGCATACCCGCATCCCTGCCGGCCACCCCGAAGGCTATTTCGAGGCCTTCGCCAATCTCTACCGCAACTTCGCCATTCATGTGAGGGCTTACTGGGAAGGCAAAAAGGCCGATCCGGTATACGATTTCCCGACTGCGCAGGATGGTTTGCGAGGTATGAAGTTCATCGACGCCGTCATCGCTTCGAACAAGACGGAGACGAAATGGACCAATTTCTGATTCCGAATACGCGATTCAATTACTGTACATCTCAATTTAACCCGCGAGAGCGGACTGTTTTTCACCAATCATTCCATACCCATTTATGAACAAAATCAAAGTTGGCGTTGTCGGAACAGGCTTCATTGGCCCCGCACACATTGAAGCGCTGAGACGTCTTCCTAATGTAGAAGTTGCCGCTCTTTGCGAAGTGACCGCAGAACTGGCCAAGGAAAAAGCTGACGCACTCGGCATTGCGCGCTCCTACACCTTCGACGAACTGTTGAAGCAGGATGACATCCAGGCTGTCCACATTTGTACACCTAACTTTTTGCACTACTCGCAGTCAAAAGCCGCATTGCTGGCCGGCAAACACGTAATTTGTGAAAAACCACTGGCGAAGGACCTCGCCGAAGCGGAAGAGCTCGTTGAGCTGGCCGCGAAAACCGGCCTGGTGAATGCCGTTCACTTCAACCTGCGCTACTACCCTCTGGCCCGCCAGATGAAATCGATGCGTGAAAAAGGCGAGCTGGGCGAGATTTATTCGTTCATCGGGTCGTATTTGCAAGACTGGCTTTTCTACGACACCGACTATAACTGGCGCCTCGAGCCGGACAAGTCGGGTGATTCGCGCGCGATCGCGGACATCGGTTCCCACCTGATGGACATCCTCGAATACATCACCGGCCTGAAAACCGTTGCCGTTCTTGCGGACTTCAACACCGTTCATAAAACCCGCAAGAAGCCGTTGAAAGCCGTTGAGACTTACTCGGGCAAACTGCTGCAACCGGAAGATTATGCCGATGTACCCATCAACACCGAAGACCACGCGAACGTATTGCTCCGCTTCGACAATGGAAACAAAGGGGTGATCACCGTTTCGCAGGTTTCGGCAGGCCGTAAAAATCGCATGTCGCTGGAAATCTCCGGCTCCAAAAAGACATTCAGCTGGTGCTCGGAGTCACCGAACGAAATGTGGATCGGTAACCGCGACAAGGCGAACGAAATCCTCATGCGCGACCCATCGCTCGTGAACGAGGACGTCCGCTCGACGATCACCTTCCCGGGCGGCCACAACGAAGGCTTCCCGGATACCTCGAAACAAATGTTCAAGGAAGTATACGCCGCCATTGCAGCCGGCAAACAGCCTGAAAACCCGACGTTCCCGACATTCGCAGACGGCTACCGCGAATTGCTGATTTGCGAGAAGATTTTGGAAAGCAATAAGAAAGAGGCTTGGGTAACCATCTAATTTTGAATGATTGAATGAGTGAATGATTGAATGGGGCGTTGATACTCATTTCTTGGCACACACTATAAATATGGTTGATGATAAAAAGGATTTTGTTTCTCAGTTACAGGGTCGCACTAAGCAGTTTGTATTGAGAAGTATTAGAGTCTTTAAAGCATTGCCACCGACGGAGGAGGCACGTATTGTCGGAAAGCAATTTCTACGATCGGCGTCGTCTGTTGGAGCGAATTACAGAGCTGTGTGCCGAGCGAGGAGTCAGAATGAGTTTTTTGCGAAAATGAGCATAACGGTTGAAGAGGCAGATGAGTCACTCTTCTGGATGGAGATAATGTCCGAAGCAGGTATTCTACCCTCCGAAAAGCTAAAAGCTCTGATGGAAGAAGCAGAAGAGCTCATCAAAATCCTGTCCAAGGCCCGGAAAAACGCCCGATGACGCAATCAACATGTTATTCATCATTCAATCATTCAGTCATTCAATCATTCAGTCATTCAATCATTAAAATTATGAAAACAATAAAAGGCCCCGGAATCTTCCTCGCTCAATTTCTTGGCGACGAAGCTCCGTTCAACTCATTGGATACAATTGCAGATTATATGGCTGGTCTGGGCTATAAAGGCCTTCAACTCCCTACCTGGGACCCGCGTGTAATCGACGTAAAGCAGGCTGCCGAGTCGCAGACTTATGCCGACGACCTGAAAGGCAAACTGGCGGATAAAGGCCTTGAAATCACCGAACTGGCTTCGCACATTATCGGCCAGCTGGTAGCTTCGCATCCGGTTTACGACGAGATGTTCGATGGTTTTGCGGTGCCCGAAGTTCGGAAAAACCCGAAAGCACGTGCGGAATGGGCTGTGCAGCATTTGAAATATGTGGCACAAGCAAGCCGCAGATTAGGCCTGAAGGCTTCTGCGACATTCTCCGGCGCTTTGGCATGGCCGTTCCTGTACCCCTGGCCTCAGCGCCCTGCCGGACTGATCGAAACCGCATTCAAAGAACTGGCCACCCGCTGGAAGCCTATTCTGGATGTGTATGACGAGAATGGCGTAGACGTGGCCTATGAGCTGCACCCCGGTGAGGATTTGTTCGATGGTACTACTTTCGAAATGTTTGTAGACTACCTGGGCGGCCACACCCGTGCGAACATCAACTACGACCCAAGCCATTTCGTGCTGCAACAACTGGATTACCTCCAGTTCATCGACCTCTACCACGACCGCATCAAAGCATTCCATGTCAAGGACGCGGAATTCAATGCAACCGGCAAGCAGGGCGTTTACAGCGGCTTCGCAGGTTGGGCCGATCGCGCCGGACGTTTCCGTTCGTTAGGTGACGGCCAGGTGGATTTCGGTGCAATTTTCTCCAAATTGTCACAGTACGACTACGACAGCTGGGCGGTTCTCGAATGGGAATGCTGCATCAAGTCGCCCGTACAGGGTGCGGCCGAAGGTGCACCGTTCATCGAAAGCCATATCATCGAAGTGACTACCAAAGCGTTCGACGATTTCGCCGGAACCGGTGCAGATGAGGCATTTAACCGTAAGGTTTTAGGTTTATAATTGTCGATTATACAAGTATATTGAAAACCTGTCTTCCTTATGGAAGATAGGTTTTTCTACGTTAACCAATACCAACCAATCTAATGAATGAATCCCCTTTTCGAAAAGTTTTAAAACGTTTCAGGGTTGCCGGCGTGACGGCCCTGGCATGTTGCAGTCTGGCGGCTACTGCCCAGATGGTGACGCCGGAAAAACGCGTGCTGGTATTCTCGAAGACTGCCGGGTTCCGGCATTCCTCTATTCCGGCAGGGAAAACCGCCATATTGAAACTGGGCAAAGAAACTGGCTTCGCGGTAGATACTACTGAAAATGCGGCTGTTTTTACCAACAATAACCTGCAAAAATACAGCGCCGTCATATTCCTGAACACCACCGGTAATATACTGAACGACAAGCAACAAGATGCATTTGAGCGTTATATTCAGGCGGGCGGCGGCTATGTGGGTATCCACGCGGCGACCGACACCGAATACGACTGGCAGTGGTACAACAAGCTGGCAGGCGCGCAATTCCTGAGCCATCCGGGCAACCCGAATGTACAGGAGGGCGAGGCATTTGTTGTAAATGATCAACACCCGTCCATGAATGGTTTTCCAAAGAAATGGAAGATCAAAGACGAGTTCTACGATTTTAAAAACTTCAATGAGAAGGTAAATGTCCTTGTAAAAATCGACGAAAAGACTTACAAGGATGGTAAAATGGGCGACAATCACCCGATGTCGTGGTACCATGAGTTCGATGGCGGTCGCGCATTCTACACCAACTTTGGCCATGAAGATGCCACCTATACCAATCCCGTCTTTGTAAAACACCTTACCGGCGGACTGAACTGGGCAATGGCCTCGAAACTGGATTATTCAAAATCCCGTCCGGAAGAAAACCGTTTCACTAAAAAGGTACTTGCATCTAAATTGGACGAGCCTACCGAGCTGGTTGTGCTGGACGACCAGCGCGTGCTTTTTACCGAACGAAAGGGGAAAGTGAAACTTTACAATCCTAAGACCGGCAAAATCAAAATTGTGGGCGAAGTACCCGTTTATACCAAACAGGAATACGGACTAATGGGCCTCAATATCGACCCGAATTTCAAAACCAATAAACTGGTTTACATGTATTATTCACCGCCTTCCTCCGAGCCGGATACTGCCCAACATTTGTCGAGATTTAAATACGACGACGTAAATGACACGTTGCTGCTCAGCACGGAAGAAGTACTCCTGACCGTGCCCGTAAAACGGACCGACTGCTGCCACACCGGCGGGTCTATCGCCTGGGATGCGAAAGGAAACCTTTATCTTTCTACCGGCGACGACGTAAACCCGTTCCAATCCAACGGATACGGCCCGATCGACGAACGGCCAGGGCGTGAAGGATGGGACGGGCAGCATACGTCTTCGAATACCAATTCTTTGAGAGGAAAAATATTGCGCATTAAGCCCCGCTATGGCGATCGCCGCGCGAATATGCCCGGAGGCACCAATTTGTACGATATTCCGGAAGGCAACCTCTTTCCACCGGGAACGGATAAGACCCGCCCGGAGATCTACGTAATGGGTACCCGCAACCCCTATCGCATTTCCGTGGACCAGCACACTGGTTATTTGTATTGGGGCGATGTTGGCCCGGATGCGTCGGTCGACAATCCAAAACGCGGACCGAGAGGCTACGACGAGGTAAACCAAGCGCGGAAGGCAGGCTATTTCGGGTATCCGCTTTTCATTGCCGATAACAAGCCGTATGTCGATTTCAACTTCGCGGACAGTACTTCGGGCAAGCCGTTCGATCCTTTGAAACCGATCAATAACTCGCCACATAACACCGGTTTACAGGAGTTGCCGCCGGCGCAGCCCGCATTTATTTACTATCCTTATGCGGATTCACCGGAATTCGGGGCGATCGTTGGCAAAGGCGGACGCAATGCCATGGCTGGCCCGGTATATTATGCTGCTGATTATCAGGACAGCAAGGTTAAGTTCCCTTCCTATTACAATGGCAAGTTCTTCGCCTACGACTGGATCCGCGATTATATCAACATTGTGACTATGAACGAGAAGGGCGACTTGCAAAGCATCGAGCGTTTCATGCCGGGTACCAAGTTCAGCCATCCGATCGATATGCAATTTGCTAACGATGGTTCCTTGTACACATTGGAATACGGCCCCAACTGGTTTGCACAAAACGACGAGGCCAGCCTTTCGCACATCACGTTCAATGCAGGTAACCGTGTGCCCGTAGCCATCGCAACCGCTACAAATGCCACAGGAGCAGTCCCTTTGAAAGTAAATTTCTCTTCCAAAGGCTCTCTGGATTACGACGGCGATCCGATCAAATACGAATGGTCTTTCGGCAAAGGTTTGCCCAAAAGCACGCTGGCTAACCCAAGCTTTACGTACGCTAAACCAGGGGAATATACCGCCACTTTGAAGGTGACCGACAATGCTGGTAATTCGAATACATCCGAAGTGATCGTGCGTGTAGGCAATGCCATTCCGAAGGTAGACGTGGCTATTAAAGGCAACAAAACCTTTTATTGGAATGATAAGCCCGTGAACTACGAAGTATCCGTTTCCGACAAAGAAGACGGTAGCCTTGCCAACAAGAAAATTTCGGAGGACGAAGTTACACTAACCATCAATTATCTCGAGGGTTTCGATAAAACGCAACTCGCCCAGGGGCATCAGGCCAACACCGGCTTCGAAACCGGCAAGCGCATGATTGAATTGAGCGACTGTAAGGCCTGCCACTCGATCGACAAAAAGTCCATCGGCCCCGCATACCGCGAAGTTGCCAGGAAGTACGCCAAAGAGCGCAATTCGTTGAAAACGCTGACGGATAAGGTACTCAAAGGCGGCAGCGGCGTATGGGGCGAGCAGGCAATGCCCGGCCATCCGCAGCACAAGCCTGAGGAAGTGGAAGAAATGGTGAAGTATATTCTTGGGCTCGCCAACGAAAAGGCCGTCGACAAAAAACCGCTGAAAAGCTCATATGTGACGCAGGCTAAGAAGAAAGACGGTTCTTACATTTTCACAGCCAGCTACACCGACAAAGGTAACGGTAATATGGGCCCATTGACTGGCTCTAAAACCATCGCACTGCGTCCTTCGACATTGATGGCAAACATGGCGGACACGACCAGAAATACCTTCAAATACAAAGGTGACAACGGCAGCGAAATGGTGATCGGAATGAAAGACGGCGGCTTTATCGCGTTCGACGACATCGACCTGACCGAGATTTCCAAACTGGCTGTTTCCGTGGGAAGCAAAACCGGCCAGTCTGCCGGGGGGGACGCTGGAAGTCCGTCTCGACGGCGTTGCCGGGACCAAGATCGGTGAGGGTAAAGTGGACAAGACCGAAACGATCAGCATTCCTCTGAAAGCTCCCGCCGACGGCAAGTTGCATAAGGTCTATTTTGTATTCAGAAATGCCGAGGCCAACAACAAACCGTTATTTTCGATTGAATCGGTACGGTTTGAAAATGCCGTTTTATCAAAGTAACACAGGCTGAAAATGATAAAAGCGGGTCTCTTCATGGGGACCCGCTTTTTGTATATAAAATAAGACAATACTATTTCTGAACAACCATTTTCTTCACGCCGTTGCTTTTTCCATCCGTAACGAGATCATAAAGAAAGACGCCATTTTGAAAATCCCCGGCTGAAATAGTCAATTACCCTTCCCCGCGCTCCTTTACCACATAAGAATTCACTTTCACGCCATTTACCGAATACACTTCGACAGTCGCTTCCTTTACGGACTGCGGAATGAAGTATTTAATTGCCGAATTTCCGGAGAATCCGTTCGGAACATTTTGTTCGAAAACTACCCCATTCGTATTCGGCTCCATCCGCGCCGCGCTGCCATTCAGAGGCTTTGCTGTATTCGAGGCTACGATCCGCTCCAACTGTTCGAGCCGCTTTGACAATGCAGCAACCTGTGTATTCACCTCTTTCAACTCCGCATCCTTCTGCTCGATTATCTGCTGCTGCTCTTTCACGGAATTAATCAGAATGTAGGTGACGGCATTGGCATCGTAATCCAGATATTCGGTTTTGTTGCCCAATGAATCCTGGTGCATAAATGTACCAATCGTGTACGGTGCTATTTTCTGCATTTCCTGCGCGATGATGCCAACGAATTTCTTGTCGCCCGTCTTAATGCCTGCCTGGCCGTTGTACTGGAACCAGACGGGTTTAATTTGTTTGAGTAAATCCAGGCCATCGGTGAAGTCGGTAATGTTCTTTTTTAGGCGGCTGTCCGAGGCTACAATCCAGTCCGGCGAGCCGGCTTTGGCGGCAGCATCGGTGCTGAGGTGGAGTTGGAATGAGGGGGCAGATACGCCTATCCCTACATTAGCTTTATTGCCAAGAACAAGACTATTACTTGACAAAACCTTAGCGTCCGCGCCGATGGCCGAAGCGTTTATCAAAGTCGGCTCGCCACCTGAATTGTAACCGAGATATGTATTCCGTTCACCGGTGGTGTTTTCCGCTCCCGCCCGACTACCAAGAAATGCATTGTAGCGGCCATCGGTATTTAATAGCCCGGCTTTTGCACCTAAAAAAGCATTGGCCGCACCTGTGGCATTGGAATATCCGGCTTCATTGCCTATGAAAGTATTGGAAACGCCTGAGGTCGTAGAATAACCCGTCCGGTAACCTACAAAAGTGTTAAAACTTGCATCGCTGCTCAATCCAGCGCCTGCTCCCAAAAAAGTATTTTTTGATCCCTGAACACTATTTTGTCCTGTCTCCAGACCAATAAAGACGTTCATTTCACCAACGTTCCCGTGGCCTGCTGACATGCCAAGAAATGTATTTCCGGTCCCATTGCCAAAATATCCTGCTTCCAGGCCCACGTACGTATTTTTACTACCATTCACACATCCATAGCCAGCATTATTACCGACAAAAGTGTTCCAGAAACCTGTGGTATTACTTATTCCGGCCTGATGTCCCAAAAATGTACTTCCCGACGCCGTATTCACTGTCCCGGCCTCTGTGCCGAAAAACGCATGACCTATGCCTTGCGTACCGGCGCCAACACCATAGTGCGTTTGAGCGTACCCGTTGAGAACCATTGTGTGCGCAAGCGACAGCACTGCCACAAACTGGTAAATCCGTTTCATATTTATCAATGTTTTGAGGGAAGTGTGTTCTTCCCGATTCAATTTGTTGTGTCGATGAAAACATAGGCAAATCCGATGAGTGACCCTCTCGTCAAGGTTATTCATCGGTGAATACGGGTTGCCCCAACTAATAATTCGAATACAAAAAAAGAGGGCCTCGTCCCCAAAGCCCTCTCGAATTCCACTAAATATTGCTCTTACTCCACGAGCATCTTCTTCGCGCCCAAGCTCTTACCATCCATGACCAGATCATAGACATGTACCCCACTCTTATATTTATCCGCCGAAAGAACCAGTTCCCCCCGCTCCCCGCTCCAATATCGGGTGCGAACTGACTTTTACGCCCGCAACCGTATAGACGTCGATCACGGCTGTCTTTACAGATTGTGGAATAAAATATTTAATGGATGTCTTAGCGGAGAATCCATTGGGTACGTTTTGTTCCAAAATACCCCCTTCCGGTTGCTTATTAAAAACCCCCCGGCGAAACGTTCGCCAACCGCTCCAACTTTTCAAGCCGGCTTTCCAATGCCTGGATTTTAGCCTCTTTATCTTCGATGATACGCTGCTGCTCCTTCACAGAGTTAATCAAAATGTAAGTCACCGCATTGGCGTCGTAATCCAGGTATTCGGTTTTGTTGCCCAATGAATCCTGATACGTGAAGGTACCAATTGTATAAGGTGCTATTTTCTGCATTTCCTGCGCAATGATACCTACAAATTTCTTGTCGCCTGTTTCGATGCCTGCCTGGCCGTTGTACTGGAACCAAACGGGTTTGATTTGTTTCAATTGATTCAGACCATCTGTAAACTCCGTAACATTCCTCTTAAGTCTCAAATCTGACAGTACCGCCCAGGTGGCAGATCCAGCCTTAGCCGCAATACTTTTGCTTAACTGCAATTGGTAGAACGGAGCAGAATAGCCGATACCTACATTGGCATTATTCCCTAAAACCAGGCAATGGCTGCCTGTAACCATCGCCGATGCCCCGATTGCGGTAGCATTTATCAAACCAGCATTACCTCCCGCGGCGTAACCCAAATAGGTATTCCTTTCACCGTTGGTATTACTCAGTCCTGCCCCATGGCCCAGGAATGTATTAAAGTTACCAGTTTCATTACTGGTTCCAGCCTTAGCCCCCATAAAGACATTGTAGCTTCCCGCTTCATTCTTCAATCCACTTTCATCTCCCAAAAAACAATTTTGTGTGCCTTTTGTTTTTTGACCAGCCGAACGTCCAATGCCAATATTAAGGCTACCAGAAGTGAACATTCCCGCCTGATAACCCATATAAACGTTGGCCTCTCCGTTGATATGGTTCTGTCCAGCCGAGCCCCCAATAAAAGTATTCGCAGAACTATTCACTGCCTTTTCTCCGCTAAAACTCCCCAAATAAACATTCCCAAATCGGTAATACCCTTTGTTCCGGATCCGTAGCCGATGTAAGTATTATACAACCCATTAACTCCATTGGATTTACCGGCATATGTACCGATGAATACGTGACCTCCTCCAACTGTACCGGCACCCTCGCCGTAATGTGTTTGAGCATTTGCATGAGGCAGATGGAAGGTTCCTACGAGCAACGCAATTACCATTTTGTAACTGTTCTTCATAAGCGTGCATGTTTAAATTGAAATGAAATGGTCTACAATCGTTTTTCAACAGCACAAGTTTGAAAGGAAAATCTTGAATTTAAAATTGGCTGTACAAGCGGAAGAATGGCGTTACTTTGCGGATTTAGGGCCTTTCGTGCTTTGAATTAATTACAAAGCGTCCACGATAAATTGACAAAATATTTTCGCTCGAACCATAGTTATATGGAAGTGACCAAAATGTTTTTTACTTCGCAAATCCCTCAATCCCCAACCCGAATAACGCGAAGTCATATTTCACAGGATCGTTCGGATCGAGCAGCCGCAGCGATGCGGTAAGCTCAGTAGCAGTCTGCCAGTCGGTAACCGGCCGTTTGATAAGGCCCAGAACACGTGCGACACGGTCGACGTGGACATCGCAGGGGCAGACGAGTTGCGCAGGGCGGATGGTATTCCAGATGCCGAAGTCAACGCCATTGTCGTCCTTGCGCACCATCCAGCGCAGGAACATATTCAGGCGCTTGCAGGAAGATTTGCGCGCAGGCGTGGCGATGTGCTTGCGCGTACGTACGGGGAAGTTTTCGGAGTTGATGAAGAAGTCATGGAAGCCCGTGAGCGCATTTTCGATGGTAATGTCGCCGGGCATCATATGACTGCTGAATGCGAATTCCAGCGAGTCGTGAACTTTGTAATATTCCTGAAAGAAATGCAGGAAATACAGTGTATCGGTAGCGTTGAAAGTGCGGTGTTTAAAGTGCAGGAACGGTTTCAGGTCGCTTTCGTGGTGATTGCGGACGAAATCGTAGGGAGCGTTGTCCATTAACGCGGCCAGTTCCAGGCATTTATTGATAATGGTCTTACGCTGGCCCCAGGCAAGTACCGCCGCCCAGAAGCCCATGATCTCGATGTCCTGCTTCACGGAAAACCGGTGCGGAATGCTGATCGGGTCTAAAGCAATAAAATCCGGCTGGTTGTATTGGGCTACCTTTTCATCGAGCAGCTCCGCCACATAGGAGGGTGGGTAGGCGGTGTGGCTAGTGTCTGGCATGGCTACCTCCGAACAGGTAAGCCAGCACACGTGAAATACCTGAGAAAATCATTACAATTCCCGAAAAAAGGAATGTAAAAACAGCGATAAACGGATACAGCAAGGTGAACATAACGCTCCATACCTTGTATCCCGGCGTATTTTTTAATGCTTCGCGCTCCTCTTCTCTTTTGGAACGAAACTGTGGTGCGTGTTTCATAATATATTCCGTAGCTATTCGAGGTAACTCACTACGGCCCTGAATCGTTTGCTGTTGGGGGAAACTTTTTCAAATGCGCGCGACGAAAGTTTGATCACAATGTCGTCGTTCACGCTCGTGTCGGGAATGCGGCCGATAATGCGGACAATGATTTTTTCCTGGTTGTATTCATTCAAAACCTCCACCAGCGAGCCGATCGGCGCCGTACGGTGCAGGCCCAGGAATTTACTGGTGCTTTCGTCTGTCTCGATCACTTCCGCCAATCCCGACTCCGATTTCTTCTTGCTTTTCACCACTTTCGGCGGGGCTACTTCTTCCACTGGCTTCACAACCTTCTCGGGTACGACCGCTTTCGCCTTTACGGAATCCTTTACAACTGTGGAAGCCACTTTGGCGGGCGGGGGCGCCGCCGCCGGTGCGGCTGCTTTCTCAGCTCCTTTTTCGCTGACGATCAGTTCCTGGCCGTCTTTGATGTTATCGTCCGTCAGATTGTTCCATTTCCGGAGGTCCGCCATCAAAACACCGTATTTAACAGCTACCCGGTACAATGTCTGCCCCGGCTCCACTTTGTGTATGCCGTTGGCAGGTACGGCGGTCGCGGCGGATGCCGACGGCGCGGACGTGCTCGTCGCAGCAGCCGGCGTATCGGTTACGGGCTTGGTTTCCTTTACTTCCGCCTTCACCAATTCCTTTTTCTCTTCTTTCTTGTCGTCCTTTTTGGAGTCTTTTTTTGTGACCTTAGGTGTATAAGGGACCCGGATCGTTTGTCCGGACTGAATCTGGTCGCTCATGCCGGGATTGGCTTCGCGCAATGCGTGGATCGTCGTCCCGTACTGGCGCACGACGGCGAACATGGTCTGTCCCTGGTTAACCTTATGCAAAATGAAGATCTTCCCTCCTACCTTTTCGACCCCCACGGAGTCAACAGCATTCAATCCCTTGGCCCGGGCACTTGTCAAACCTGTCATCAATCCTGCCAAAAGGGCCAGGCAAAAAATGTATTTCATTTATTATGAAAGCGTTAAACTCGAAAACTCGTTGCTATTTTTCAGATAAACCAGTGTGGACGCTTTCAGCATCATCGTCGAGCGGCCCGTTCCTTCCCGCCCTTCCGACAGTTTCTCGTGTAAAACCTGTTGCTTCTGATCGGTTACTATGAGGAGGTATTGCACTGTTTTATCCTGCTCGTAAATATAATAAGAAAAGATTATATAGGGTCTTTTCTCCAAATAATCAATGGCTACCGGGATGTGCCCGCCGGTTGCGCCGGTAATAAATTGCGCGAGCCGTTCGAAAAACATATTCCCTTCGATGTAACGAACGGGTTCCTTTAAAATTACCTCCGTGGTCGTTTCGGGAAGTCCTTCATTCAAAGCCAGCAGCGCTCCGGTGGCTGCGTTGCAAAACATGTGTTTAAACGAATCGCCCTGTTTGGTGGCAACTTCAAGCAGCTCCCCAACACCGCTGCTTACCAGTACGTAATTGGGCATAATCCACGACAAAAATCCCGTTTCACCGTTCACGGCCAGCAAATCCGTCGGCTCAGGCACCTCAGGGTAGCGGTAATTATGCAGAAAAATGCGGTTATGGGAGAAGGCCGTCAGTGAAGTCCACCAGTCGGTACCTTCTATCGTTCTGTGCCATTTCAATGCCAGATTTTCCGGATCGACGACCGCAAAAGACACTTCCCGACGATCTGCATCGCGCAATTCGATGACCCACAGCGAACTTTCGGGATCGGCATCGGGCATGACCCGCCATATGTTTTCCGAAAACCGGAACGAAAACAGATTTTGCAATTTTTTACCTTTATTTTGAGCCAAATTTAACTGACAACGACCTCGTGCGCATTTTAGGAATAATACCGGCCCGCTACGCTTCTACCCGCTTCCCCGCCAAGGCATTGGTGGACATCGGCGGAAAAAGCATGATCCGACGGGTTTACGAACAAGCATCCAAAGCTACGCAACTCGATCAGGTTATCGTAGCAACCGACGATGAAAGAATATTGTACCACGTCCGGGAGTTTGGCGGAAAAGCCGTCATGACCTCCCCGGACCACCAGAGCGGTACCGACCGCTGCTTCGAGGCGCTCACCAAAACAGAGGGCCGGTATGACTACGTGATCAACATCCAGGGCGACGAGCCATTCATCAGCCCGGAGCCGATCGATCACCTGGCTTCCGTACTCAACGGGGAAACCGAGCTGGCGACATTGGTCAAAGTCATCGATAATGACGAAATTCTCTTCAATGTGAATGTGCCGAAAGCTGTTTTGAACAAGCGCGGCGAAGTCATGTATTTCAGCCGTCAGACCATCCCTTACCTGCGCAATGCGCAAAGCCAGGAGGAATTTCTCAAATCGCATGTTTTCTACAAACACATCGGCATTTATGCTTACAGGGCCGATGTTCTGGCGGAAATCACGAAATTGCCTGTTTCGTCACTCGAAAAAGCGGAAGCATTGGAGCAACTGCGCTGGCTGGAAAACGGCTACGCGATCCGCGCCGTCATTACTTCCGACGATTCGCATGGCGTAGACACGCCCGACGATCTCGACCGGGTTACCAGAAAATTTTTACCCTGACAGGCATTTGTGGAATACATTTTTTACAACGAAGGTTAACGTATAACGATAAGCCGTATATTTCTTAAAAAACGTTAAAACCGTTTTGCGTATACGACTTGCTTCTTCCGACGCGTTAGCCTTTTATTGTTTTAAACTAATTACCACTTGAAAAAAGAGTCCTATGCAATATAACATCCTTTGGGCCGATGATGAAATAGATCTTCTCAAACCGCATATCATGTTCCTTACCAATAAAGGTTACAACGTTACGCCCGTCAATAGCGGGGCCGACGCGCTGGACCGCATTGAAAATGACCGGTTTGACATCGTTTTCCTCGACGAAATGATGCCTGGTATGACCGGCCTCGAAACGCTCGCACAGATCAAGCAACAGCAGCCAAACCTGCCCGTGGTGATGATCACCAAGAGCGAGGAGGAACACATTATGGAGGATGCCATCGGTTCCAAAATAGATGATTACCTCATTAAACCACTCAATCCCAACCAGATATTGCTTTCGGTAAAAAAGATACTGGACAACAAACGTCTGGTTACCGAAAAAACGACCCTCAGTTATCAGCAGGAATTCCGCAACCTGGCCATGCAATACCAGGACCGCATCGGTCACGAGGAATGGGCGGATATTTATAAAAAACTCATTTACTGGGAGCTCGAACTCGAAAGCTCCGACGACCAGGGAATGGCCGAGGTATTCAGCATGCAAAAAAGCGAGGCCAATGCCAATTTCTGTAAATTCATCGAGGACGAATATGAAAACTGGCTCAACGATCCACGCTCCGACAAGCCGATTCTGTCACACCAACTAATGAAGCAGAAGGTATTCCCGCATTTGAAAGGATCGAGCGAGCCGATTTTCTTCCTGCTGATCGACAATTTCCGCTACGACCAGTGGAAAATGATCCAGCCGATTTTGCAGGAGTTTTTCAATATCGAAGAAGAATCTTCTTACTATTCTATTTTGCCAACCACCACCGGCTATGCCCGTAATGCGATCTTCTCCGGCCTCATGCCGAGCGAAATGGAACGCAAGCACCCGCAATGGTGGGTAAGCGATGAAAATACGCCGGAAGGTGAAGAAGGCCTGAATAACCACGAGCAGGATTTCTTGCAGAAGCAACTGGAAATGAACCATTTGAATATCAAATTTTCATATTCCAAAATCCTGAATACCAACCAGGGTAAGGCATTGGTCGACACATTCAACAACCTGCTTACCAACCAGCTGAATGTGATTGTCTACAACTTTGTGGATATGCTTTCCCATGCGCGTACGGACGTGCAAATGATCAAGGAACTGGCCCCTGACGAAGCGGCTTACCGTTCCATTACACGCTCATGGTTCCAGCATTCGCCGCTGCTCGATTTCATCCGTAAGGTAGCCGAGAAAAAAGGCCGCCTCATCCTTACCACCGACCACGGCATGATCCGTGTGCAAAAACCGGTGAAAATCATCGGTTACCGCGAAACGAATACGAACCTCCGTTACAAACATGGCAAAAACCTCGGCTTCGACGACAACCATTTGATGGTATGCCGCAAACCGGAGCGTATTTTCCTGCCGAAACCCCACGTTTCGACGTCGTACGTGTTCACGAAAGAGGACTACTTCTTCGCCTACCCGAACAACTACAACCAGTACGTGAACCTCTACCGCGATACTTTCCAGCACGGGGGCGTATCGCTCGAAGAGATGATCATCCCGGTGATCGATATGAAGGCGAAATAGGAAGTTTTTAATATGCAAAAAAGGGCGCCTGAGTTGACCAGGCGCCCTTTTTTGTTTGGATTGATATCTTTATTCGCTCACTGTCACGCCGCCATTCTCGCATTTGATCACGCGGGCGGGGAAGCGTTTGAGGAAATCGTGGTTGTGTGTTGCCATTAGTATCGCCGTTCCGGCATTATTGATCGTGCGGAAAACCTGCATGATCTGGTCGCCTACTTCTGGGTCGAGGTTACCGGTCGGCTCATCGGCGATCAGGATTTGCGGCTCGTTCAGCATGGCGCGGGCGATTACTACCCGTTGCTGCTCGCCGCCTGAAAGCTGGTGCGGCATTCTTTTCTGGGCGGTTCCGAGGCCCACCTGCATGAGTACCTCTGCAATGCGTTTGGAGATTTTCCCCTGGTTTTCCCAGCCCGTCGCGCGCAGCACGAACGAGAGGTTGTCTTCCACGGACCGGTCGGAAAGCAATTGAAAATCCTGGAAAACAATGCCTATTCTGCGACGCAGAAACGGAATATCGGCTCTTTTTATATTGTGCAGCTCGTAGCCGGCCACTTTGGCGGAACCGGTATGCAGCCATAAATCGGCGTATAGTGTTTTCAAAAGCGAGCTCTTACCGCTGCCGGTACGTCCGATAAGGTAAACAAATTCGCCCTTGTTGATCTCAAAATGAACGTCGTTCAAAACAGGCCTTTCTCCCTGATAAATATCCGCCCTTTCCAGTCTGATTATTGGCTCCGTCGAATCGGTGGTCATAATGTGTTAAATGTAATTGATTGGGGTTGAGCGCGATAATGTCAGTGCAGGATTGCTATGTTGTGCCTGGACTGCCGACACGCAGACGTTGAATATATCTTGCGGTGCGCTGCACCTTAATTTAATTGCATTTCATTTTCTACAATTATTCCGGTGCGCTGCACCTTCAAAATCGTCGCCGGTGCAGCGCACCGGAATAATTGTAGAAAAAAGCATTGTTAACATGTTCGTCAGGTGCAGCGCACCGTAAGAATTTTCAGGTCACCGATGCGATTAAGCATTTCCTTTTTTGTAGTCAGAAAGGAATTTCTCCAGACCGATATCGGTCAACGGGTGTTTCAGCAATGCTTCGATCGCGCTCAACGGGCCGGTCATTACGTCGGCACCCACTTCCGCGCACTGGATGATGTGCATCGGGTGGCGAACCGATGCTGCAAGCACCTGCGTATCGAAACCGTAGTTTCTGTAAATCGTCAGGATTTGCTCGATGAGACCGATACCGTCGGTTGAGATATCGTCAAGGCGACCAACGAACGGGGAAACGTAAGTAGCACCGGCCTTCGCAGCCACGAGCGCCTGTCCGGGAGAGAAGATCAGCGTACAGTTGGTACGGATGCCTTTTCCTGAAAAATATTTCAATGCCTTGATACCTTCTTTGATCATCGGGATTTTCACCACGATTTTCTCGTCGATCTCGACCAGCTCTTCGCCCTCGCGGACCATTCCTTCGAAATCGACCGAGATTACTTCTGCGCTTACATCACCGTCCACGATATCGCAGATAGCCTTGTAGTGACGCATTATATTATCCTTACCTGTAATTCCTTCTTTCGCCATCAGGGATGGGTTGGTGGTTACACCGTCCAAAACACCAAGTGCCTGCGCTTCCCGAATTTCGTTCAGGTTCGCAGTATCAATGAAAAATTTCATATTGAAAATTTATTGGTTAGAATATTCCACAAAAGTAGAAAACCCTGAACAAAAGCAAAAAGAAAGAAAGCGGGAAAACCGGGGAAGAAAGAAATAAAAAAAGGCAAACCGAGAATCTCACCGCATCGACCACCTACCCTTGCTTCCGTCAGGACCTGGGGGATTCGGAAGGAGCTGGTAGTTCCGATTTGCCGCTGCAAAGATAACGACATTTTATTAACAAAAAGAAAACATTCCTTGGACCTTTCCGCTTACTTTTGTGCGAAACAACTAGAAATGAACCAGTATGCCCCGATTATTTTTTTTTATTTTTCTGATTACCCTCTATTCCTGCTCCCAATCTTCCGACGCGTTCCTCCAAAAAGGCAAAGAGCTCATGCAGCAAGGCAAGACGCGCGAAGCCATCGAATTCATTAACAAGGCGATCGAAAAAAATACCGCCAATGCCGACGCATTCAACCTCCGCGGCGTGGCTTACTACGAGTTGAAAGAATATCCCAACGCATTGCTCGACTTTGGTCAGGCTATTAAACTGCAACCCGCTTCCTACCGTCCCTATTTCAACCGCGCGCTGCTGTATACGGATGAAAACAAGCTGGATTCCGCATTTGCAGACTATAATAAATCGGCCGAACTGGCTCCCGACACCGCCGATGTGTTCTTGAACCGCGGCCAATTGCTGGTGTTAATGGACAAAACGCCGGATGCCATCAAAGACTTCGAAAAAGCCACGCAGCTAGATGCGAATAACAAGCAGGCCTGGTACAACCTCGGAAACACCTATTACCGGACGCAGGACTTCAAAAAAGCCACATTGGCATTCCGCCAGACGGTGAAACTGGACGCGCAATACGGCAAAGCATTTTACGGACTCGGCCTGGCACAGTATAACGACGGTGAAAAAGACCTGGGCTGCGCGAACCTGAAACAGGCCCTGAACCTGGGATACAACGACGCAGCGAATGCGCTGGCGCAATTTTGTCGGTGAAAGATTTGTTAAAATGGTATCACCGACAGTTAATAACCGAGCGGTAACAGCTTTTTAACATATTCTTAAATAATCGTATTCTTAACCCACTTTGTCATGAGACTGTTAAAGATATTTTTCGGGATACTCTTCGTCATTTTCGCCTACTTCCAGCTCAACGATCCCGACTCGGGCGTTTGGATCGCGATTTACAGCTTCGCCGCGCTCGGCTGCTTCATGAGCATCCGCGGGCTTTGGCCTTCCTGGGTATTTTATGTACTTGCGGCAGGCTATCTGATCGGCGCGGTTTTCCAGTGGCCACGCGAATTCGAAGGTATTTTCTTTGGGGAAACAGCAATGCGGAGCCTCAACATCGAACTCGCACGGGAGTCGCTCGGCCTGGGCATCTGTGCCCTTGTAATGGCTGTGATAGGAAAATGGGGCTGATCATTCCCTGACCCATTCGATTTCTTTCAAACCGAATTCCAGTTCTTCCGGCTCGGTGGCTAATTTAACCCGCAGCTTCCCAAGGTGCGTTACATTTGTCACCGAGCCGTTTGTTACATTCCCTTTGTATAGAAATTTCACATCTTGCTGATAACCATACAAATGGCTCAGGTATTCGCCACGGATCGCATCGTTATGAGTCCCCGTTCGCAGCCTGACGTAATAAGCATCCAGAAATTTCAGCAGCTTGTGGAATTCTTCGGCTAGATTAAATGTCAGTCCCGTCTCCCCGAAAAGCGAAGTGGCATAATTATTCTCGAACCGGGACTGGTTGATATTTACCCCGATACCGACGATCGAGGTAGCGTATTTGGTACCCTGAAGCGAATTTTCGATCAAAACCCCGCACGATTTGCGGTTATTCATATAAATATCGTTCGGCCACTTTACCTTCGTCGCCGGCACGTAGCTCCCGAGGTACCCCCGTATAGCAAGCGCGGTAACCTGACTGATCAGAAACTGGTCCTGAATGGCTAAAAACGCAGGTTTGAGGATAACTGAAAACGTGAGATTCTCGCCCGCATTCGCATTCCAGACCGTCCCGCGCTGGCCTCGTCCCTTCACCTGATTGTCGGTTATGACAACGGTACCTTCCTCAAACAAACCCGCGTGTACTATTTCAGCCGCTATGTCGTTGGTGGAATGACAAGTTGGCAGGTATATAACTTTTTTACCAATTATTAGCGTGTCCTGTGTAGAGTTGTACAATTTTTTTGTTTTACTTTAGGGTTTTAGAAAAGGAAACAATCACGCATGAAAGAACGCAAAAATAAAGAACTATCCTCAAAAGATCTCACCGAACTGGTTGTGAAGGGCATGACAGAAAAGAAGGGTTTGGACATTGCCATATTAGACCTCAGAAAAGTAAAAAACTCAATAACCGATTTTTTCGTCATCTGCTCGGGTAATTCCGATACGCAAATAGATGCTTTGGCCAACTCGGTCGAGGAAGAAGTTTACAAAATATCCAAAACAGAGCCCTGGCAAAAAGAAGGAAAGGCGAATGGGGAATGGATTTTGATTGATTATGTGGACGTTGTCGCACATATTTTCAACAAAGAACGCCGCAAACATTACGATCTGGAAGAACTTTGGGGAGATGCAGAGGTGACATACCTGGAAGATTCCATGGTATAAAGGCCCGCCGGGCGAACATTAGCCCCGCCGGGATTGTTGTTTAATATATTTCCTCTTAATTAAAACGAACGAATGTCTGAAAACGATAACAAAAGGGGGCCACTCAACCCTAAAAGTCCTCAGAAGGGATATCAAGGTTGGATTATAGCCGCTCTGATCGCTACTATACTCGGAATCACTTACCTTAACCGCACATCGACAATCCGCGAAACCACTCAGAAACGTTTCGAGAAAATGATGGCCGACAAGGAAGTGGAGCGTGTAACCATTGTAAACGACAAATCCGTTGAGGTTACACTGAAACCCGAGGCGCTTAAACTCGATAAATACAGGGTTGTTGCAAAGGAAAATAACTATTTCGGTGGGGAAAACGCTTCCCATTACCAATTCCAGGTAACCTCCGCGGAGACCTTTAAAAAGGATTTCGATAAAATGCAGGAAGGTGTTCCCGACGACGACAAGGTGCCTTTTGTAGTAGATACCCGCAACGACTGGACCAGCTTCCTCGGGACCTGGGGCTTTTTCATTGTAATGATCCTGGTAATGTACTTCATCCTCGGCAGAATGTCGGGTGGTGTAGGTCCGGGTGGCCAGATATTCAACATCGGCCGCTCCCGCGCGACGCTTTTCGATGCGGAAAACAAAGTTAAAATCACGTTTAACGATGTGGCCGGCCTCGATGAAGCAAAAGAAGAGATCAAGGAAATTGTAGAATACCTGCAAAGTCCTGACAAATTCAAGAAACTGGGCGCCAAGATTCCCAAGGGCGCATTGCTCGTAGGCCCTCCGGGAACAGGTAAAACTTTGCTCGCGAAGGCGGTGGCCGGCGAAGCAGGCGTACCATTTTTCTCCCTTTCAGGTTCCGATTTCGTAGAAATGTTCGTGGGTGTAGGTGCCGCGCGTGTACGCGACCTCTTCAAGCAAGCAAAGGAAAAAGCGCCTTGTATTATCTTTATTGACGAAATCGACGCCGTAGGCCGTTCGCGTGGCCGTGGCGCGATGCCGGGTTCCAACGACGAACGTGAAAATACGTTGAACTCCCTGCTTGTGGAAATGGACGGTTTCGCAACCGACTCCGGTATTATCATCGTGGCAGCTACCAACCGCCCCGACGTCCTTGACCCCGCATTGCTCCGTCCGGGACGTTTCGACCGTCAGATTTCCGTTGATAAGCCGGACGTAATCGGTCGCGAGGCGATTTTTAAAGTGCATTTGAAGCCATTGAAACTGGCTACCGATGTCAATATTCAGAAACTTTCGTCCCAGACTCCGGGCTTTGCCGGTGCTGAAATCGCGAACGTTTGTAACGAAGCTGCGTTGATCGCCGCCCGTCGCAACCGCGAAGAGGTTACTATGCAAGACTTTCAGGACGCCATGGACCGTGTAATCGGTGGTTTGGAGAAGAAAAACAAACTCATTTCACCGGAAGAAAAGCAGATTGTAGCATACCACGAAGCAGGTCACGCGGTGGCAGGATGGTTCCTCGAACATGCCGACCCATTGGTGAAGGTGTCGATCGTGCCACGTGGTGTAGCGGCATTGGGTTATGCGCAATATCTCCCGCGTGAGCAGTACCTGTACCGTACCGAGCAGCTGTTCGATGAAATGTGTATGACATTGGGCGGCCGCGCTGCGGAAGATGTAGTATTCGGCAAGATTTCTACCGGCGCATTGAGCGACCTTGAACGCGTAACGAAAGTGGCGTACAGCATGGTTACCATGTACGGTATGAACGAACGCATCGGTAACATTTCATTCTACGATTCGAAACAAACCGATTACGCATTCACCAAGCCTTACTCCGAGTCGACGTCACAGGCGATTGACGAAGAAGTGAGAAAACTGGTTGATCAGGCGTATCAATTCGTCAAAAACCTGCTGATCGAAAAGCGTGACGCATTGGAAGTGCTGGCGAAGGAATTGCTGGAAAAAGAAATCCTGTTCCAGGCCGACCTGGAAAAACTGATCGGCAAACGTCCTTTCGAGAAGGAAACGAGCTATCAGGCCTATATCAACCGCCGGTCCAACGAGGAAGCTGCCATCCATGAAGAAGTGGTGAAACAGACACTCGAACAAGACCGTAAAGAAGAAGAAATGGCAGAAGCCGGAAAGAGTGCCGACAACGAATAGGCAATTCTTTCCATGAATAAAAAAACGATAGCCGGACAATTCAACCTGTCCGGCTATTATTTTTACAACAGCTACTAAATCTTTTGACCCTAACCTTCAAAGCAAATGTCCTTTGAAATTTTCAAGCAACAGTTCGGCGACCTCGCCGAGTATGTTATACACGAAACCACTACTGAAAACCGCGTTGTAATAATCCCCGAGCTGGGTGGCATTGTCCGTCAATTGTCATTACGGAAAGGCCTGACGCTGTTTTCGCTTTTGAAAACCCCTCCTACCCCCAATGCACTCATTGCGGATACAAAAAGTGCCAGTGAACTGCTGTTTCCCTTCGCAAGCCGCATTCCCGAGGGCAAGTACAAATTCCTGGGAAAAGAATATCAATTAAAAAAGAATGAAGACGGCGGCATGAACGCCATTCACGGGCTGGTACGAAAAAACCACTTTCGGCTTGACGAACAGGTTATTCGATCGGATAATGCGTCCATTCAGCTGTCTTATACCATCGATAATGCGGATGGCTACCCCTTTCAGGTGCATTTTACCGTTCGTTATACTTTGCACGCAGACGGGCGTTTCGAACTGAAATACGAAGCCAGGAATAACGGGCAGGCACCTTGCCCTGTCATGTTTGGCTGGCATCCTTACTGGGTTCTCGGTAACGAGGATGTTGAAGCCTGGAAAATCGATATTCCCTCAAAACGTCTGGTAACATTCAACGAAAATCTGATCCCGGTCGGAACAGAGCCCTTTGATATGGCCATGCCGGCATTGCTGCACCGGAAGGAATTTGACAACTGCTTTATCCTCGACGCCTCTGTGCCGGAAGCGGTTACAGAGTTGATTTCGAAAAACCAGGATGTTACTCTGCGTATCCGGCAGGAAACCGGGGAAGGGAAATTCAACTATCTGGTGGTTTACACCCCGCCCGCCCGCGATTGCGTGGCGATTGAACCGCTAACGGCCAACGTTGACGCATTTAATACCGGCGAGGGCTTAAACATTCTCGCGCCCGGACATAGCATTGATGGCACGATTACGGTCAGCCTCGTTTAACGGCTTTTTCCGGTACCAAACCATTTTATGCCACAATAACCTCCAACGGGTCAGATATCCGATATGTGCCGCGATAATGGAAAGCTTGTCCGACCATTTGTCGCGGTATTTTATATTATAGAAAAAAATACGCCAGGTCTTGGTCTTTAACGAAGGCCGTTCGTCCTCCCAATGCATGAGCATGTCTCTCAGGAAACCTGGGGACGGATAGTCAGCCGAAACAGTTGCATGGCGAAGGTAATCGCGCCCGGTAAGACAGCCCGCTACGCCAAGCGATTGCAAAAGCAATTTATTGAAACCTTTGGCGGAGCTTACGCGGTTAATGTAACCCCAGTCCAGCTGGTCGGCCGACTTGTCGAGCAGTCTCACAAAATCCGCCATGTATTTCAGCTTATCCCATTGCTCCACACCTCCGTGGTGGATGACCATCATAATTAGCTGGTTTTCCATCTTTGGAACCAGGATTTGCCTGCCCATCATGTCAAACCCGATCGGATCTCCCGCGAGTTCGTCGAATGTAAAATTGTAGCAATACCGGGGGTACGTGCAGTTCCATTGTATTTCAAGCGACTGCAACGTGTTTTCCTGCAAGGGGGTAAGCGGAAGCTGATAATCCGTATCGAGGTAATCACTCGCTATGGCCTTTTGGCTTAACAAATAGTGACGATAACTGTCGGCCGCAAAACCTTCCGTTAACAGGATATCCAGACTTTTGTAAACATCATTTTTCCCAAGAAAATAATCGATGTCACCGAACTCCCGCAAAGTCGGTTTTTCATAGAGCATCCAGGCCCACAGCGCTCCTTTCATGGGAAATGCGCGCACATGATTCTCCGTCAGCCGGTTGTACAGCCGCACGCATATACTCAGGAAAGCCATGTTCGTTACGGCCTGCCCTAATGTAAAGTCCCGAAGCATTAACAAAACATGGTCGGGAACGTCGAGCCGTTTTTCCTGCATGTACTCAAAGGCCAGCGGCCGGACCTGGTGCCATTTAGCAAGTGTCGCGAACCTCTGAGCGTCAAAAGACACATCGGCGACCGTAAAAGGAGACTTACCTGACGGCGACAAAGCGGCTTCGATCAGGTATGCCAGTTCGCGTGATATGTCGATCCCGTACATGCCTATTCCGCAATTAATTGTTCACGGATGCTCTCCTCTACCCATTTTTCAAGACTGGCAAAGCCGTCCGGCCGCCGTTTGTGCTGAATTTCGGCCGACTTCGCACATTGCAGGCTTTGAAAAAAATGCTTTTTAAGGTAATCCGGGCTCAGAAGCTGCGCCGGCAATGGGAAGTTCCGCAGCATTTCTCCCGGCACGTCAGCCACATTCAGGTTTTGAGTCGCAGGTTTATTCCTGGCATGGTGCAGAAAAAAAACTTTTCTGAGCGGGACGGCCTTTGTAGCAAACTGCTTTCTGGGATGGAATGAGAATTTATTTACACCCTCACTCACAGGTTCGAGATCCGCCCGGTTGTATTGCAGGCCATCCACAGTTTTGTCCCAGATTTTCAGTTGCGGATAGGCGGGAATGATGAACGGTTGCCCTCTATCGTCGAAGGTTATGGCTGTGAGATCGTCACTTAACAACTTGCAACCGGCTTTTACAAATGCCGCCGCGGTGGTCGATTTTCCGGCGCCGGGCGTGCCCATGAAGCACCACGCCTCGTTGCCTACCGCCACGGAACTGGCGTGGAGTAAAAAGTGGCCTCTCTGAAAGAGTATAAGGCCCAATGCCTCGCTTACGGTAAATAAACTGGTCACGTTTCCATCTGATGTACCGGGGGCTACGATCAGCTCGCGGCCGCCGGTCGCTTTGAACGACGCGATGCCGCCCCAGTCGAGGTAAAATGCCTGTGTGTCCTCTCCAAAAAGCGCCCGAATTCCCCGTCGGTAAATCATGGTCTGGTGCAGATCTGGAAGTCCGAAAGTATCCCGGCGGATGTGAACGTCGGCCTGTGCATTCGCATCGCCTTCGACCAGTTCTGGCAGGGAAATATCTGAATGGATATGAAGCCCGAAGGCCGTATAATGATACATGTGTGTAGGTTCAAATTAAATCACTCCCAAACCCAGATCCGCTTGTAGGAAACAGTGTCGGGCCAACGTCCTATGATGATATTGCCATTCTGTTCCACCCAGGCATGCGCCTCGAATTGCTTGGCAGGGTTGATTTCTATTCCGATTTCGAGTGTCAGTGCAGGCGAGTTGCGAAGCAGGTATTTGACGGCGAGTGCTCTTGGCAGACATAACAGCTCGAAGGGCAGAAGATTGGCCGCGGTATCAACCGCCCACACCACCCGCTTCACCTCCCGGGAAGAAAGCTCCTGCAAACGGCCCGGCTTGCTGAGGCGGTGGTACCATCTCCGGAATAGCGAAAAAGGAAGGCATAGCAGCCCTGCCTTGATCCACAGCAAAGCCCATGTTGCCCGCAGGAAAACCCATTTTTCCGGCCCGGACAAACTCCGCCATTTCCCGATTAGCTTACCGATTTTGCCCAATGCTACTTGATTATTTCAACCAGTCGTTCCGAGATCATATCTTTCAATAACCCGTCGATATCGCTTTTACAGGTCTCTGGATCAACGTCATACTCGTTAGTAACCACCTCGCAGAGCGATTCGATCGTCTGCGGCCCCTTTTCCAATGTATCCCAGATCAACACACCAACTTCATCCAGACCATAATAGGCCCCTTTGCTATGGTTCAGGATCACTGTTTCCCCGGCAACCTTGGACGAAATCTGTTCCGATGTAAGCTGATATTTCATTCTGAAATGTTTAATATGGAAAATAATGTGCTTCGGCTTTGTACAAAGTTAGAAATTTTAATTACTCGATCTCAAACTTTATTCCCTGAGCAAGCGGCAAGGCCGTCCCGTAGTTGATTGTGTTGGTCTGCCGGCGCATATAAGCCTTCCAGGCATCCGAGCCGGATTCCCGTCCGCCGCCCGTTTCCTTTTCACCGCCAAATGCCCCGCCGATCTCCGCGCCGGACGTCCCGATGTTAACGTTCGCAATGCCACAATCAGAGCCGGCAAAAGAAAGAAATTGCTCCGCATTTCGTAAATCCGTCGTAAAAATGGCGGAGGAAAGCCCTTGCGGAACGTCGTTTTGCAAAGCAATCGCCTCATCGAGGTCGTCATATTTGATCATATACAGGATCGGAGCGAATGTTTCGTGCTGAACGATCTCATAGTGGTTCTCTACCTCCGCAATACAAGGCGAAACGTAGCAACCCGATGCATATTGCCCGCCCTCCACGACAGCCGGTTCCACCACGAATATTCCCCCCCGATTGCCGGATTTGCTCCACCGCATTTCGATATTGCCCAACCGCCGCCCGGTCGATCAACGGCCCGACATGCACTCCTTCCTGTAATGGATTCCCGATTTTTAACTGGCCATATGCTTTTACCAAACGGCTTTTCACATCTTCAAAAATGGATTCATGCACAATCAGGCGGCGGGTAGATGTGCACCGCTGCCCCGCCGTCCCTACCGCCCCGAAAACAATCGCCGGAATCGCTACCTTCAGATCGGCGGTGGGCGTTACGATAATGGCATTGTTCCCTCCCAGTTCCAGCAAACTTCTACCCAACCGGCGGGCTACCATCTCTCCTACCGCGCGTCCCATCGGAATGCTGCCTGTCGCCGACACGAGCGGAATGCGCGCGTCCTGTGCAATCCACCCGCCCACGTCGCGACCGCCCATGACGATGCACGACACGCCTTCCGGCACATCGTTCGCTTTTAGCACATCTGCAATAATGTTCTGGCAGGCAATGGCGGTCAGTGGCGTTTTCTCCGAAGGTTTCCACACACAGACATTTCCGCACACCCAGGCGATCATCGCATTCCATGACCATACGGCCACCGGGAAATTGAATGCGGTGATAATACCCACAACGCCGAGCGGATGCCATTGTTCGTACATCCGGTGCTGCGGGCGCTCGCTGTGCATGGTAAGCCCGTAAAGCTGGCGCGAAAGCCCTGTTGCAAAGTCGCAGATGTCGATCATCTCCTGGACCTCCCCTAACCCCTCCTGCAAGCTCTTGCCCATTTCGTAGCTTACCAAAGTGCCCAGTTCCCGCTTACGTTCGCGGAGCTTTATCCCCATTTGCCGCACAATTTCACCGCGCTTGGGAGCGGGAACGCTCCTCCACGTTTTAAATGCCAGCGAGGCGGCTTCCACGGCACGGTCATAATCTGCCCGGGAACAGAGGCTCGCGGCACCAATTTTCGCACCGTCTACCGGCGAGAAAGATTCCAGTAATCCGCCTTTTCCTTCCAGGTTCTGCTGTCCGGTACTGACGCCCGGGTTCACCGCGGCAATGCCCAGTTTCCGAAGAATATCACTTATTCCCTCCATATCAAATTTCTCCTGATACTTCAATTAAAAAACTGCCCGTTTTGTGTCTTGAAAAAATCGTTCAGTAAAATGTCTTCCTGCTTGACAAAGCCTCTGTCAGGTAAAACACCGTCCGCAACCATTTCCACTACCGATGCGATGGAAGCCGCCGTCGTCCAGGAAATCGCGCGCCAATGCCGGCCATCGATTTCCATGGGATGGTAGGCACGGTAAAACTCCTCTCTTTCGAGGTGGTCGCCCTTCCAGCCTTCCACCACCGCATATACATAAACCACGTCCTGTTGCACAGGCGGTTTCGCCTCCGTCAGGATTTCCTCCACCAATGCCCGCTTGTCTTTCAGGCACAATTCGTACAGCAGAAAGCGCATGAGATTGCAATGCCCCGGGTAACGGATAGTTTTGTAATTCAATGTATCTACCTTTCCTTCGAGCGTCTCGCACATGGTGCCCAGGCCGCCGGAAGTGCTGAAAGCCTCAAATTCCTGCCCTTCGATATTGATCATCTCGATGCCTTCGAGGGAAGGCACCATCTTGCGGACACCATTATGGATCACCTCGGCGTCGTTAAGGTACTCGTTCACCACGCCGGCGGGTGACCAGGTGAAAGAATAGCCCATCTGGCCGTTGGGATAACGCGGTAATGCGCCTACCCGCAGTTCGATATCGCGGATTTTCGTAAAACGCTTCGCGAGATCCATGCCTACGATACCGATAAATCCCGGGGCGAGGCCGCACTGGGGCGCGAGTACGCTACGGCTTTCCTTTGCCATTTCACGGATCGCGGAAGTTGTCGGCACGTCCTCGGTGAGATCGAAATAATGAATACCGGCCTTGTGGGCGTACAGCGCGATGGGTAGATTGAGGTTATAGGGCATACAGGACACCACCGCATCGAAACCGCCCATGATCCGGTCCGGAAAAGTATTATCGGTAATATCGCCCGCCACGACTTCAAAAGGCAGCTCCACGGCCGGTCGGGCCTTGTCCACCCCTGTTACATTGAAACGTTTACTCAACAAAGTGCCCACCAGCGAGCCCACCTTGCCCAAGCCGATCACAAGTACTTTTTGCATGTATAGTTATAAATGGTTTTAGTTAGAATTTTTGAAGCTCTTTTGAAAGATAGAAAAAGAAATTGCAGTTTTTAAAACTTCCATGGCATTTTTGTGGGGTAAACGAAGTATTATGAGAATCATAATCGTAGGCGGAGGCGCCTCGGGATTTATGGCCGCTGTCACAGCCGCAGAGGCGTTCCCCGACGCGCAGATTACCATTCTTGAAAAGAGCAGGACAGTCCTCAATAAAGTGCGGATATCGGGCGGCGGCAGATGCAATGTCACCCACAAACCCCACGAGCTGCGATATTTTATCAAGAATTACCCGAGGGGTGAAAAACTGCTCCGAAAGCTGCTGGTACACTTCGATGCCAATGCGACGATCGAATGGTTTGAAAAAAGAGGGGTTCGATTGAAGACTGAGACGGACGGACGTATGTTTCCGGTCTCCGATTCTTCACATACTATTATCGAATGCCTCGTTAAAACCGCGCGAAACCTGAACATCGAGATCAGGACGGGTATCAATGTCGGCTCTTTTGAGAAGACGGGCGACAAATTTCATTTACAGGTTACCAACAGCGAACCGGTTACGGCAGACCGCCTGCTCATTGCAACGGGAGGATATCCCAGAGCCGAGAGTTTCGGATGGCTGGAAGAACACCGGCACAATATCGTTTCGCCGCTGCCTTCCTTGTTTACCTTCAATACACCCGGCAATTACCTCCTTCCGCTGGCGGGCGTTTCGGTGAAAGACGCGTTGGTCAAGATCATGGGAACGAAGCATGAATGGCGCGGCCCGCTGCTGATCACGCACTGGGGTTTCAGCGGGCCGGCGGTATTGAAACTATCAGCCTGGGGAGCGAGGGACCTGGCCGGAAAAAATTACCATTTCACGTGCCGTATTAACTGGCTGCCGGAAATGAAGGAACAGGAAGTCCGGGAATTTTTGCTGGCCGAAAAAAACAATACCCCTAAACAGCAGATTGCTTCGCACCCACGGTTCGGGTTGCCCTCGCGGCTTTGGAAGGCGTTTACGGAAAAAGCGGAAATCCCCGAAACCTTGCGCTGGACCGACGCAAGCCACAAAGCCCTGAACCGGATGACGGAGTTATTGACAAACAGCCAATACGACGTGGAGGGTAAAACCACGTTCAAGGAGGAGTTTGTGACCTGCGGTGGTATAGCGTTAGCCGACGTGAATCCCGAAACCCTGGAAAGCCGCTCGGTACCCGGGCTTTTCTTCGCAGGAGAAGTCCTCGATGTCGACGGCATAACCGGCGGCTTCAACTTCCAGAATGCCTGGACGACCGGTTATATTGCCGGCAAAAACATCGGCCTTTAATGCTCCGTCATGGCGTCGAAATAAGCGCGCACCTTTTTCGCCCGGTCGAGGCCAATCAACTCTGTCAGCGTTTCCAGTGAACTCTCACGGATCGCGCGTACGGAACCGAAATGTTTGAGGAGCTTGGTGGCTGTTACTTTCCCTACTCCTACTACCCCTTCCAGCTCGCTCACCAGGCTTGCCTTGCTGCGTTTATCGCGGTGGAAAGTGATCGCAAAACGGTGCGCCTCGTCGCGGATCTGCTGAATCAACTTCAACGATTCAGACCTTTTGTCGATGTACAGAGGCAATGGATCTTCGGGAAAGTAGATTTCCTCCAATCGTTTGGCAATACCTATAATAGGTACCTGACCGTAAATTCCCAGGCTTTTCAATGCATCGCAAGCCGCACCGAGCTGGCCTTTGCCGCCATCGATTACAATCAGGTCGGGCAGCGGCTGTTCTTCTGCAATCAGGCGGAGGTAGCGGCGCGTTACGATTTCGTTCATGGACGCAAAGTCGTTGGGCCCCACCACCGTTTTAATGTTAAAATGCCGATAATCCTTTTTCGAAGGTTTGCCGTCTTTGAAACAAACCATGGACGCGACCGGATTGGTCCCCTGTATGTTAGAGTTGTCAAAACACTCGATGTGCCTTGGCAATGTCTTGATTTGCAAATCGGCTTTAAGACGGATCAGTACCCTGTCCTTTTTAGAAGACGTAGCCGATGCCTCCACTTCGCGGCGCTCCGCCTTTTCCCTTCTGAAATACATCACATTTTTCATGGACATATCCAGAAGCTTTTTCTTATCGCCGATCTGCGGCACGGTCACTTCAAGACGCATGTCGAGGTCCGGTTTGAGGTTTGAAATGAGCTCTTTCGCCTCGGTACCGTAAGTCGACCGCATTTCGACGATCATCATCGCCAGTATTTCCAAATCGCTCTCATCGAGCTTTTTCTTCACTTCCAGCGTCTGCGTCGCCACCATGTAGCCCTGTTTTATTTTCATAAAATTCAGGTAAGCGGCTTCTTCGTCGGAAACGATCGTTAAAACATCGATATTCCCGATCCGCGGATTGATCACCGTCGCTTTACTCTGGAAGTTCGACAAATGCTCGATTTTCGTTTTCCACGAGTGGGCTTTTTCAAAAGCCATTTGTTCGGCGGCTTCCAGCATTTTTTCTTTGAAATACTGCTGCGGCGACGACAAGTTCCCTTTCAGGATATTATGTACCTGCTCGATCTCCGCGTTATATTCATCCTCCCCTTGCAGCCCTTCGCACGGGCCTTTACAGTTCCCGATGTGGTATTCGAGACAAACTTTAAATTTCCCCGCCTCGATATTCGCCTTGGTCAGTGGCAGCTGGCACGAGCGGATCTGGTACAATGCCCTGAACATATCCAGTAGCGTGTGCATCGAGCGTAAATTGGCAAAAGGGCCATAATAGGTGCCCTTCGTACGGTCCATATTCCGCGTCGGGAATACCCGCGGAAACGGCTCGTCGGTAATGCAAATGAACGGGTAGGTTTTATCGTCTTTCAGCAGGATGTTGAACTTGGGCTGCAACTGCTTGATCAACTGGTTTTCCAGCAGCAATGCATCCCATTCGCTCAAAACGATGGTATACTCGATCCGGCGGATCTGGCTCACGAGCCGCTTCGTTTTGCGGTCGTGCTGGTTGGATTTCAAAAAGTAGCTCGAAACCCGGTTGCGCAGGCTTTTTGCTTTCCCCACATATATAACCTCGCCTGTTTCGTCGAAATACCGGTACACGCCGGGGTCGAGAGGAATTTTGGCAAGTTCTTCTTTATAATTGAATTCAGACATCGATTGTGATTGAGGACTAAACTACGCCCCTGTTGAAGAAAAACAACCGCACCAATTGAAAAGTTGCGTCGCTCACAAGCTGGAATGCTTCGTTTTGCGCGCTGTTCAGGTCCATCGGGCGATTTAAAACGGAAGTGGCATAAGTAATACCCACTGCCCTGGCCTGCTCCGGGGTGATCTGCAAAGTACCGCAAACCACAGCCAACGGCACGCGGCGGCCTTTACAAAGCGCCGCGAGTCCTTTCACTACCTTGCCTGCCAGTGTCTGCTCATCTATCTTCCCTTCGCCGGTAATGACCAAATCGGCATTGGCCACCAGCGTGGCGACGTTGCATTGTTCCATGACAATGCTGATACCCTCTTTCAGTTCCGCATTCAAAAACCACAGGCAGCCCGCGCCGAGGCCTCCTGCCGCACCTGCTCCCGGCATTTGGCTCACGTCACGCCCGAATACACGAGTGGCCACCTGCGAGAGATTTTCGAGTCCCTGATCGAGCTTTGCCACCATTTCGGGATCGGCCCCTTTTTGCGGACCATATACAAATGCGGCACCGTCTTTGCCATATAACGGATTCGTTACGTCACAAGCTACTACTATTGACACCAATCCAAGTCGTGGGTCGGCATTATGCTTGTCGATGAACGCGATTTTTCCGAGCGACCCGCCGTTTGGCAGCAACGTATGCCCCTCTGCGTCCTTGAAGGCATAGCCAAGCGCTTCCGCCATTCCTATACCGCCGTCGGTAGTGGCGCTACCGCCGATTCCGAGAATGATCTTTTTCACACCGCGGTCCAATGCATCGACAATGAGCTGCCCTGTCCCGAATGTACTTGTAAGAAGCGGATTGCGTTCTTCTGCTTTCAAAAGACTGAGGCCCGAAGCCGCAGCCATTTCAATGAATGCGACCTCGTGGTCACCCGAAATCCCGTAAGTAGCCTTGGTTTGCCGGTTAAGCGGGTCCATGACTGTCACCGGCACTTCCCAGCCACCGGTCACCTGTGTCAATATCTTCGCAGTCCCCTCGCCGCCGTCGGCCAGCGGGATCGCTGTTACTCTGGCTTGCGGATATGCCTTTTTGATGCCATCGTTTACGGCATCGCATACTTCCGCGGCTTCCAGAGAACCGCGAAATTTGTCGGGGGCAACGAGAATATGCACGGGCAAGGGTTTAAATATGTCAGAACAAAACGCCTTCGTCGTCGGACCGCGATGGCGGGATATAGGTATCGGTGCTGTCCGTCACCACGCCCCCGCATTCGCGTACGTAGTTTTCAGGCTTGTTGAACGGACCTTTCCGATACTGGACGAGCGTTGGGTCCGCATACACTTTCTGCATAAACAAACCCCAGGCCGGCATCGCAATGCGGCCGCCCTGCCCGTAGGCAATCGTACGGAAGTGGATGCTGCGGTCTTCCCCCCCTACCCAGATGCCGGAAACGAGATTCTGCGTCATGCCCATGAACCAGCCATCCGAATAGTTAGACGTAGTACCGGTTTTAGCGGCGATCTCATTGCCCTCAGTCACGCCGTACTGACGCAGGCGGCCTGCCGTTCCTCCGGGATCTTCTACCGCACCGCGCATCAGGTACAGCATATTGTAAGCCATATTCGCGCTGATCTCCTGGTTTTGCTTTTGAAAAAATTCCTGCAAAACATTGCCATAGCGGTCCTCGATGCGCAGGATCGTCATGGGTTCCGTCCTGTGCCCCCCATTCGCAAATGCGCAGTACGCACCCACCATTTCATACACCGATACGTCGCTGATACCCAGGCAAAGCGAAGGCACTTCCTGCAATTTGCTGGTAATCCCCAGTTTATGAGCATATTCCACCACGGTCTTCGGGCGCACCATCTTCATCAGATAAGCACTCACCGTGTTTACGGATTTACCCAATGCCTGTCGCAGCGAAAGCGATTGGTAAGAGTACTTGTTGTTGGAGTTATGCGGCGACCACCCCCCCCCCCGGCACCCCGTCCGATGGTCCGAAATAGACCGGCTGGTCGGTCACGTGGTCGCAGGGTGTGAGAAAATTTTTATCAAGGGCCGAAACATATACGAATGGTTTGAAGGTAGAACCTGGCTGCCGTGCTCCCTGCTTCACATGGTCATACTTAAAATATTTGAAGTTAATGCCCCCTACCCACGCCTTCACATGACCGTTACGCGGGTCCATGGACATCATCCCCGCGCGCAGGAAGCGCTTGTAATAGGCAATGGAGTCGAGCGGGCTCATGGTCACCTCTTTCTCCCCATTCCAGGTAAAAACCTTCATTTTATATGGCTTACGCATGATCTTCCAGGCCGCTTCTTCGCCCAGATCTCTTTTCAGGGAAATGAAATGCGGAGACCGTCTGGCAGCCGTTTCAATGAAGCCCGGGATTTCCTTGCCGTTATCGAATGTCCACGGATTGCGGCCTTTCCAGTGCTCGTCGAACAGTTTTTGCTGCACTTTCATGTGCTCGATGACCGCCTCTTCCTGATAGCGCTGCATACGGGAGTCGATGGTAGTATAAATGCGCAGGCCGCTTGTATAGAGGTCAAGGTCGGTGTCGTGTTCCTCGTTGTACAATTTCACCCAGCTTTTGAGATAACCGCGCATGGACTCACGGAAATATGGTGCGAGGCCGGTATTGTGGCTGTCAACCGTAAAATTCAGTCCCAGCGGCTTTTCTTTCAACCTCGAAAATTCTTCTTCGGGGATGTAATCATATTTGTACATCTGCGCCAGAACCGTGTTTCTGCGGTTCAATGCATTGGTCGGGAAACGCAACGGGTTGAACAACGTCGGATTCTGGAGCATTCCCACCAGCAATGCGGCCTCGGTCACATTCAAGTCCCAGGGCTCTTTATCGAAATAGGTCTTCGAGGCAACTTTGATACCATAGGTGTTATTCCCGAACGAAACCGTGTTCAGGTACATCTGCATGATCTCCTGTTTGGTATATTTCCTTTCCAACACCACTGCCAATACCCATTCCTTCGTTTTGGCAATCACAATGCGGACAACCGGAATTTTCCCTAAAAGCCCTTCATATTCCTCGGAACGCGTATTGAAAAGGTTTTTGGCAACCTGCTGCGTAAGCGTGCTACCACCACCGGAACTCGAATTACCCGAAATGACGCCCTTAAATACCCGCAACAGGCTCCGGGGATCGATGCCCGAGTGGTTCACGAAACGCGCGTCTTCTGTGGCCACCAGCGCGTCGATGAGGTTGGGCGAGATTTGCGCGATGTCTATGGGTGTGCGGTTTTCAAAAAAATATTTCCCCAGCGACTTCCCGTCTTCGCTGATGAGCTCCGATGCCAGTTCGCTCTTGGGATTTTCGAGCGTTTTCAGGTCGGGCATGCCGCCGAACAACCACAAAAAATTAAAACGGACTGCAACGATGTAGAATATGATCAGACCCAGTCCCAGGCCAACAAACCGCCAGAGACGGACAATGGTACGCCGATACTTTCCGGGTTGTAATTCAATCATAATGTGGGGTGGTAGGTTACTGGAAAAGGCAAATATACGATTTCACCCTATTATCTATTACCCATCGACACGGAATTGAAGTCCTGCATTTCCTTGATGCGGGGCAGGTAAATGCTCGTCGGATAGAGCCGCATAAACTCTGTAATAGCCTGCGCATAGGCTTCTTTACCCCGCACTTTGCCAATCAAAAAAACGCGGAGCAATGCGAACTTGTCCTCCATGGAACTGCCTTTGTAGGACGGCAGGTTTTTCTCGATGTCTTCCAATGCTTTGGTATAATTGCCATCCGCATACAACTTGTACATGGCTTCATACTCCTTCATCGCATTGCCTGAAGTGCCGCTGGCATCCGTAGACTTGTTCACCAGCCGCGCGTAGGTAGAATTGGGATACTCGCTAAGCAACTTCGATTTCCACGACTCCTTCTGGGCCGAATTCTCTTCATTGCTAAGGAAAAGCAGATAGTAAATCTCATCCTTATATTGTGTCTGAGGATATTCCGAAAGTACCCTTTCGAATGCGGCAATAGCGCGATTAGACTCTTTCAGGTCGAAACGGTAGATTTTCCCCAGGTTGTAAAGTGCTTCTTCCTTCTTTTTCTGGGAAGCGGCAAATGCCGTATCCGTCAGGGGAACGTCCTTTTTGAGCAGTGCATGCACCTGGTCCCATTCCGGCGTCCCTTTTTTCAAGCCGGTATTTTCCTGCGGTGCCTGCGCTACCGCCATGCTGTCGCTTCCGGTTCCATTGTTACCTGCGAGCGAGCGCAATGGCCGGCTGCTGCGGCGCCAGTCGTCTTCCAGGGGCCGGTTCCCCCATATTCGTTTGAACTCGATTTTCCCTTTGTTGACAAGCGCCGGGTCGTATAACTCCCAGCGACGTTCGCCACCATTTACCAGCGGGTTACCGCCATTTTGCTGTAAACTCGCATTCTGGGCGGCGATTTGCGCTTTCCTGGCTTTTTCTTCCTCTTCCAGGCGCTTTCTCTCCCGGGCCTCGATAATTGCGTCGATCTTGTTATCCAGCGCGGCGGGGTTCATTTTTGCCAATCTTTGCAAACTGTCTTCGGTGGAAACCACAGTATATTGGGTGACAAAATTGTCGAGTGCCCGTTTTCTATCGGCAACCAGCCGGTATTCCGGCGCTTCCTGTGGGAGAATCGCTAGTGCGCTGTCGTAATAGGCTTTGGACATTTCGAAATTTTCAAGCGATTCATATTCGATCCGCGCCAGTTGCAGGTAGGTATAAGCTTTTTGCTGCATATTGCCTTTTGAAACCGAGGCGGCTTTCTGCAGGTAACCTACCGCCTCCGGAATCTGCTTTTTGTGCTCGGCCAGCAAGCCCATGGTGAAATACACACGGTCTTTCAGGTCGTCGTTTTTCCGGTCGCGGAGCATCTTCTCAAAACCCACGTCACCCAGGTCGCGCTGGGGGTTCAGTACTACCTCGTTTTGAAGGGAATTCATCGAAGAATAGAAGCCCAGGTCGTAGTTCGGCTTGTTTTTGCTTACGCTTTTATAATGCCTGTTGGCCAATGCGTACTGGCCGAGGCGGTCGTACATCTGAGCCGCCGCGAAATGAATGCGTGCCGTTTCGACGGATTTTTTCAGGAGGGGGAATGTCTCTTCCAGAATCGCGACCGACGTCAGATACTCGCCGTTTTGCTGATGGAGATATGCTTTGGTAAGATAAAAATCACGTTGTGCGCTTTTGGTGAGCGGTTGCTGGCTAAGGTACTCGGCCACGCCCAATGCATTGGAATAATCCTTATGTTCGATGTATGCCCGCATCAGGACGATCAACGCATTGTTTTTGTCGTTCTCGTCGCGCCCGTTGGCGTATACGTAACGCAATGCTTCCAGGCCGTCGGCCCATTCACCCAGATATAACCGCGACTTGCCCAGCAGGATATAGCTGTTGTCGATCCATTTGCTGTTCTGATGTTTTTCAGCCACGATCGACGCTTTCTTGATCGCGTCCAGCAACCTGGGTTTTACCGCCTGCGCCCGTACGGAGTCCATCGGGAGCAGTATCGGAAGCAGTTGGTTATAGTTTTCCTTGTAAGCCTTTTGCATTTCGTATTCCGCTTCCAGCATATCCTGCTCGGCCATGAAGTAGGCATTGTACCGCGCAGCTACATTATGGAAAGTAATCGCGCCGGGCCGTGAACTGTACTGCGAGCAGGCAGCCACAACGAGCGTAACGGCTAGTAAAGGTAATGTGCGTCGGATATGGGAGGTAAAGCGGTCGATCACGAAATTGACTTTAATGGGGTGTTGCTGTTCGGTCAGGTTAGCAAACCTAAAACGGTATTTTCAATAAATCCGTATCGAAGATAATGCCATTTACAAAATTTGAAGCAATTTTACCCCGATATTCTACCATTGTTTTTCAACTGAAACGGGCGTTACCGATTATGGCGGATCCTAAAAAGCCGGTAGACAAGGGCCAGGCGTCGCGCTTCCTGAAATACTCGGGCGTGGCCACGCAAATGCTGGGCACTATTCTCGCGTTCACCTACGGCGGCTACCGGCTCGACGACTGGCAGCAGAACAAGGTGCCCGTGTGGACGCTCGTGCTGTCGCTGACATCCATAGCCGCCTCGCTGTACCTTTTGATAAGAAGTTTTACCAGGCAATAATTTCTCTTCGCCCACGCACGCAAATGCTACGTACCCTGATCGCAACCATTTCGCTTGGAATTGTATTTTTCCTTGCTCAAAAACTTCACCTGGATTCGTTCCTGCATCCTTATATATGGTACATTCTGGTGTTCTTTTTCGGACTGGCATTTCTGGTGCACCGGCTGATGGAGTTCGGAATGCAAAACAAACGCGAGAAATTTGTCACTTTTTACATTTCCAGCATCGTTGTCCGGATCATTCTCAGCATCATTTTTATCGCCATTTTTTTATACAGAGGGCTAACTGATTCATTCCTATTCGTTATCAACTTTTTTTGCACTCTATTTATTTTATACATGTTTTGAAATATATGGTTTGTATCGTAACTTGCGCCGCGATTGACAAAGCATAGTATTTCAAGCATTTATGTATACCCATCTGAGACGGTTTTTTACTATCGCCCTTGTAGCGGCAACATGCCTTTTTAACCTCCCGGCCCGCGCCGACGAACCTACCCAGCACGAAGCTGACAAGGTCGCCCAGGCGGTGAACGAGGAAGAGCATAAAATTGAACATAAGCTTGAAGAGCACGAGGAAGAATTCAACATCGGCGAGATGATCATGCACCACATTGCTGACTCTCACGAATGGGAATTCACCCACGGAGTTGTGCTTCCCCTTCCCGTAATCCTTTATTCGGAAGACCGCGGCTTGGAGGTTTTCATGTCTTCGAAATTCCACAACGAACATCACGAATACAACGGCTACCATCTGGTACACGGCGATTCGGAGCAAATCGTACCGGTTGACGAATCCCGCAAAGTATACGACTTCTCGATCACCAAGAACGTAGCATCCATGCTGCTGAGCGCCCTGATCCTGATCCTGGTCTTCACCAGCATCGCAAGCTGGTACAAAAACAGCAAAGGCAAAGCTCCGAAAGGTTTCAACTCGGCCATGGAGGTGATCATCCTCTTCATCCGCGACGAGGTTGTGAAACCGAACGTGGGCCCGCGCTACGAGAAATACCTCCCTTACCTGTTGACGTTGTTCTTCTTCATTCTGATCAACAACATCATGGGCCTTCTTCCGGGATCGGCTAACCTTACCGGCAACATCGCCGTTACCATGACACTGGCGGTATTGACGTTCATCATCGTTCATCTGAATGCGAACGGCCATTACTACAAGCACCTTGTAAAACCAACCGGCGTTCCTGCCCCGCTGTTGCTGATTATGATCCCTGTCGAGATCGTAGGTGTATTCATGAAGCCATTCTCCCTGATGGTCCGGTTATTCGCCAACATCACAGCGGGCCACATTATCCTGCTGAGCCTTTTCGGTCTGATCTTTATTTTCCAAAGCTTCGTGATCGCCCCGGTAATCTCATTGTTCGCATTGTTCCTGAACTTCATCGAGATCATGGTAGCGTTCATCCAGGCATTTATTTTCACACTATTGTCGTCCATGTATATCGGAAGCGCGATCGAAGAGCATAGCCACGCCGACCACGGACATTGATTCTGAATCTCTTTTTTATTAATTATATTTAAAACAAACACAATTATGTTGCTTCAAATTTTGCTTCAAGCTGCTGAACAGGGTGGTGCAGGTCTTGCGGTTTTCGGTGCTGCTATCGGCGCAGGTCTCGCTGCTATCGGTGCTGGTCTTGGTATCGGTAAAATCGGTGGTAGCGCAGTTGAAGGTATCGCCCGTCAACCAGAAGCTGCCGGTGCTATCCAAACTGCCATGCTGATCATCGCGGCGCTTATTGAAGCGGTAGCGCTTTTCGCAGCGGTAATCTGTCTGCTTATCTCTTTCAAGCTTTAATAGCTTCCGAAAGGGGACCGTCGCCCCGGCGCGCTAGGCCCGGACGCGGCGTAAAAACATTCTCGTGGGAGCATTAGGCTTCCACGAAATTTTAATAAGAAGAGAGAAGACTAAGATCATTCTTACACTCAAAAACTCATTTAACTATGTCATTGCTTACTCCAAACCCAGGCCTTATTTTCTGGATGCTGGTAGTATTTTTGCTGGTGGTTTTCATTCTGGCCAAATTTGCCTGGAAACCTATCCTGAAAGGTCTCAAAGACCGTGAAAACGAAATCCAGGGTGCTTTGGACCTTGCCGAAAAAACCCGTGCTGAAATGGCACAGTTGAAGTCGGACAACGAAAAACTGATTGCGGAAGCGAACGCTGTGCGCGACCAGATCCTTCGCGACGCGAAAGACGCTGCCGACAAAACCATCGCAGAGTCGAAAGACAAAGCGGCTATCGAAGCACAAAAAATCATCGAAAGCGCACGCGAAACCATCCGCAACGAACAGGCTGTGGCCGTGAGCAAAATCAAAAAAGAAGTCGCTACGCTTTCATTGGAAATTGCTGAGAAAGTACTGAACCGTGAACTGGCCGATAAAGCAGCGCAGGAAAAACTGATCGCTGACCTGGCTTCATCCGCACGTCTTAACTAATCAGCATTCTTAATTCAAAATTCCGATGTCAGTAAGTATTGTAGCATCCAGATATGCAAAATCGCTGATCGAGCTGGCGAAAGAACAGAATGTTCTGGACACGGTTTATCAGGACATGCTGCTGTTCAAAGACACAGCGGACAAGAACCGCGGCCTGATGCTCGCATTGAAAAGCCCCGTAGTGCGTCACGAGAAGAAATCGGGGATTCTGAAAGCTCTTTTCAAAGAGCGTGTAAGCCCCGTTTCATTCGCGATATTCGATATCATCACCAAGAAAAACCGGGAGGCCATCCTGGACGAAATCGCGGTGGAATTTATCAAAGCTTATAATGCTTACAAGGGAATCGAAAAAGCGACCGTAGTAACCCCTACCCCGCTGACCGACGAACTTCGTAAGCAATTCACCGATATTGTTGCCAAGGCAACCGGAAAAACGGTAGAACTGGCCGAAAAAGTAGACAATGCTTTAATCGGCGGATATGTGCTGACAGTGGGCGACCGCCAGATCGACGCTTCGCTGCGCAGCCGTTTGAACGAGCTTAAATTACAGTTAGTAAACTGAAATTTTTATCTGCATAATTTGGAAGACCCGGCTGCGATGCGGCCGGGTCTTTTTTTACGCTAAACTTTCATCTTCACGACATTCTTGTAGCTCGTCTCGATTGCCTGCACCGGTGGCACCTTCGCGACGTCCTGCTCCACGAAGAAATGCGTCATACCTGCGAGTTTGCGATTATCGAAAATCTTCTTGAAATCGATCGAACCCGTTCCTACCTCGGCAAATGAACCATCTTTCTTGTCGATATCCTTCACGTGCCACAGCGGGAAACGGCCCGGATATTTCTTAAACAACGCCACCGGATCGATGCCCGCTTTCACGGCCCAATACAAATCGAGTTCGAGCTTTACGAGCTTGGGATCGGTTTTACCGGCGATGTAATCGTAAGGCAGTTCGCCGCCGATTTTCTTGAATTCGAAATCGTGGTTGTGGTAGCCGAATTGCAGGCCCGCTTTCTTCGCTACTTCACCCGATTTGTTGAACAGATCGACATACTTCTTGTATTGGTCGATTGTTTTGCGCTCCGATTCGGTCAGGTAAGCACAATTCACATACTTTTGTCCGATTTCCGCTGCATCATCAACCGCTTTCTGCCAGCCGTTGCTTAATGTACCCTTCGCCGTTTTATTCTCCACACCGGCGCCATAATGGCCGCTTACCGGGTTCAGGCCAAGGTCGCCCAGAATCTTCTTGAATTCCTTAGGCGTTTTCCCAAAAAACTTGCCGTCCGAATAACCGAAAAGTTCTACCTCCTTATAACCGATAGCGGATACTTTTTTCAGCGTGCCTAGAAGGTCTTTGGCTATTTCATTACGAAGCGTGTACAGTTGCAAGCCAATTGGCGAAGGGGCTTTTACGTCCAATTTCGGTAACATGGGCGCAGCCAGCATGAAAGCACTGGCTTTGAGGAACGATTTCCGGGAAATCTTTTCGTTGTAATCCATTGGGTTAATGATCAAAAAAGTAAAAAATAAACTACGGGGTAATATCAACGGCTCCGGACGCTGAAAGCTTGCGTTTCGTATCGTCGTCGAGCTTCCATTCCTGCGTGAAGTAATGATCGATCAGCAGATTAACGGACGAATCTTTAAAGAAAATAATGTCTTTGAATTCGGAAAGCTTGCGGTGCATCGCCGGTACAAAGGGAAAGCCTTCGTCCTTCGTGCCTGCCCACCACGGCAAACCCGAGCTTACCACCATATAATGCCCTTCCATTGGTACGACATAAAACAAGCCGTGCGAAGTGTCGGTCTTCTTTAAATGCACGGGAAGCTGATCGGCGTATTTACTGATCAAAGCATTGCTTTCTTTCGTCCCGAACAAGATTAGATTAGAACTTTCTATGTCGCTCGGGCGTACTTCTTTGTCGGCCAGCACGCGGGGAAAGAACATTACACGTCCAAGAAACTCGCCCCGGTACTGCGACCAGCTCGCAGCCTGCGTAGCGATATCGACGCGCTTTTTCAGTTCCTCGGGAGAAGGATTGTCGGCCGTTCCGTACACATACACGTGACGCGAAGAGAACGCCGCATAAATAGGTCCCTCGGCGCCTTTTTTCTTGCCTGTGTAAATGGACATGATCGTCGCACCTTCCACGGCCCATTTGCCGGCGACCGACTCGCGGAATAACGTTACCACACTGTCTGTCTTCGCATTTACATTAGAGCCATCGATTTTAAGTGTCAAGGCAGCGCCCGGTTTGAATTTCGGATGGCCTTTCAGGTTTAGTGTAAACTTTTCCAGGTTTTTGGTCGTGATATCCAACGCATTTTCCTTGGTAAACTTCGCATCGATCTCGGCCAGTTTTCCATATGAAAACCGGTTAAACTGCACCCAGAATGCCTTATCGTATTTGTATTGCCTGCTTACAAACCGCACGCGGTTCGGATACGGATTGCGTTTGAAATCCTTGAACCATTCGAAAATGTATTCATTGTCGTAGGCGTTCACCCAGCTATCGTGCTTCACGTCTACAAATTCTTTATAACTCACTTCCGCGCCCAGATCCTGCAAATGGCTCACCCATTTCTGCGTACCGGCCACGGGCACAACCGGGTCGGCATCGCCGTGGAAGAAATGCACGGGAAAATTAGTCGCATTGGGTGCGAGGTCGAATGTGCCTGCGGGCGGCGCGGGGCACACGGGCGCAATGGCCGCCCATATATCCGGGCGCGAGAGCCCGATCCAAAGCGTTCCGCCCCCACCCATGGAGAGGCCGGTCAGGTAGGTACGGTCCTCGTCGATTTTAAACCGCATTTTAACGTCTGCCAGTACGTCGTATACGTCCTGCTCGGGAATGCCCTGGTAACCCGCCGTTCCGCGCGCATAGGGTGAGGCTACAATGTAATCGACGTTATCCCATTTCGGAAAATAGCGGGTGGCTTCTACATCTGTTTCGCCCTCGGCATTGCTTTTGCCAAATACGCGCCTCAATGCCAGCCGGTGGTTGGAGCCGGCCCCGTGCAGCATGATTACGAGCGGATATTTTTTGTTTTCGTCGAAATTCTCGGGAAGGTAGAGGCCATAGGGCTGCTCGGTATCGTCGGCGTCGGAGAAGAAGGTCAGGACTTGCGGGCCCGAAGGTAATTTTTGTGCAAACACGTCGGTATTAGTTGCTGCAAGCGTGAGCGTTACGCCCAGCACAGCGCTTTTCCAGTTAGGTCCCATTGGTTATACGAATTTTCGATGGCTAAATATAAAAAAAAGGCAGGTCTTTCGACCTGCCTTTTAAGCTACTTTGTGCTTTCAGAGCGATGCAAATCTAGTTTGCGAGCTCCTCTTCTTTTTTGCGAACACTAATAACGAGTTGTTCACTCTTTTCTTCATGATCGGCTACCAGTACATCGCCTTCACGCAGATCACCTTTCAGTATTTCTTCCGCTACGGGATCTTCCAGGTATTTCTGGATCGCCCGGTTCAAAGGACGCGCTCCGTATTGCGGATCGTAACCTTTGTCGGACAGGAAGTCTTTCGCAGCGATGGTCAATTCGATTTCGTAACCGAGACCTTTCACACGGCTGAACAGCTTGCCGAGCGAAATATCGATGATGCGGTGCAAATCTTCGCGTTGCAGCGAGTTGAACACGATCACATCGTCGAGACGGTTCAGGAATTCCGGAGAGAATGCTTTACGCAATGCGCTCTGGATAGTACCTTTCATAATGTCGTCCTGGTTCTCGGCCCTTGCTTTGGTAGAGAAACCGATTCCTGTTCCGAAATCTTTCAAATCACGCGCTCCGATGTTCGAGGTCATGATGATGATCGTGTTTCGGAAATCGACCCTTCTGCCCAGACCGTCCGTCAGGATACCGTCGTCGAGCACTTGCAACAGGATATTGAACACGTCAGGGTGCGCTTTTTCGATCTCGTCCAGCAATACAACGCTGTATGGTTTACGGCGGATTTTCTCCGTCAGTTGGCCACCTTCTTCATAACCCACATATCCCGGAGGCGCTCCTACCAGACGCGATACGCTGAATTTCTCCATGTACTCGCTCATGTCGATGCGCACCAGCGAATCCTCCTTGTCGAACAAATAAGTCGCCAATACTTTCGCAAGCTCGGTTTTACCTACACCGGTTGGTCCAAGGAAAATAAACGAGCCGATCGGTTTCTTGGGATCTTTCAAACCGACACGGGTTCTTTGAATCGCTTTCACCAGTTTTTCGATTGGCGGGTCCTGACCGATCACTTTCGCTTTCAGTTCGTCGGCCATATTCAGCAATTTCTTGCCTTCGTCCATCGATACGTTGGTTACAGGAATACCCGTCATCATCGCAACCACCTCAGCTACATTCTGTTCTGTAACGGTATAGCGTTTCTGCTTGGTTTCCTCCTCCCATGCCAGTTTGGCTCTTTCCAGTTGGTCGATCAGCTTCTTCTCACGATCTCTCAATTGGGCAGCTTCTTCGTATTTCTGACTCTTAACAACCCGGTTTTTCTCCTGTTTGATATTCTCGATCTGTTCTTCGAGCATCAGAATATCCTCGGGAACGGTGATGTTGCTGATGTGGACACGAGCACCCACTTCGTCGAGCACGTCGATAGCCTTATCCGGCAGGAAGCGGTCGGTAATGTATCTTTCTGAAAGTTTCACCGCCGTGCTGATCGCCTCGGGCGTATAATTCACATGGTGATGATCTTCGTATTTGTCTTTGATATTGGTCAGGATCTGAACCGTTTCTTCGATGGAGGTCGCATCTACCATGACCATCTGGAAACGACGGGCCAGTGCGCCGTCTTTTTCGATGTACTGGCGGTATTCGTCCAGCGTGGTAGCTCCGATACATTGGATTTCCCCGCGTGACAAGGCCGGCTTGAACATATTCGAAGCGTCCAGAGAGCCCGATGCACCGCCCGCGCCTACAATCGTGTGCAGCTCGTCGATGAACAGGATCACATCCGGTGACTTTTCCAGCTCGTTCATAACCGCCTTCATTCTCTCTTCAAACTGGCCGCGGTATTTGGTACCGGCCACGAGCGAAGCAAGGTCGAGTGTAACGACACGCTTGCCGAAAAGCACACGGGATACTTTTTTCTGAACGATCCGCAAGGCGAGACCTTCCGCGATGGCTGTTTTACCAACGCCCGGCTCACCGATCAGGATCGGGTTATTCTTCTTACGGCGGCTAAGGATTTGCGCTACGCGTTCGATCTCTTTCTCACGTCCGACGATCGGGTCGAGCTTGCCTACTTCCGCCATTTTGGTCAAATCCCTTCCAAAATTATCCAGAACAGGTGTACGGGATTTTTCAGCACCCTTGGATTCTTTACCGGAAGAAGAGCCTCCACCGCCTCCAAACATTCCGCCTCTGGCTTCATCATCCCCGTCTTCGGTCTCCGGCCCCATATGAGGTCTGGATCCGGATGATTGATATTCTAACATTTCCTTGATGACTTCGTAGTTAACATTGAATTTATGCAATATCTGGGTACCTACATTGTCCTCGTCGCGCAGTATCGAAAGAAGCAAGTGTTCGGTGCCGATGAGCGTGCTCTTGAAAATCTTGGCTTCCAGATATGTGATCTTCAATACCTTCTCCGACTGCCTCGTCAGAGGGATATTCTGCAAATTTTTGACATTATTTGTGGCTGCACCTTTGGTTGCCTGCTCGATCGTCTGGCGGACATCGTCCAGCGACACGCCGAGTTTTTTCAGCAACCCTATGGCTACACCATCACCCTCACGGATCATTCCTAATAACAAGTGTTCTGCTCCAATGTAATCATGACCCAGGCGGAGGGCTTCTTCCCGGCTCATCGAGATTACTTCTTTCACTCTATTCGAAAATTTTGCTTCCATTGTGTAGCAATAAAAAGTGTTTATTATTCTAAACGCTACTTGATTCCCGTTTGTTCAAAATAGCCCTATTGAGACTTACAGGATCTTAACAAAACACTTTTTGCTTCCGGCCCCATATTAAACAGTAAATCAACGATACTTAAATTCCCCACAAAATCATTCCCGAAGGTCTGGTAATAAGGTGTCGGGCTGTAATATTTATGCAAATCCGGCTGTTTCCGGTTGTTTATGAGCGAAATAGCGTTTTCAACGACTTTGTCACCGCTTTTCACTCCTGACAAATTGTACTGAATATCTTTCCTTATTCCAGTCAATCTAAGACAAATTGTCAACAATTCATAGTTCAGATCGACCAGGTACGTGGGCCTCTTTTCATAAATGCGGATAAACTCGTGGGCGTAATACTCGTAAAACGGAGATTTCCCGTAAGCGGACTGCAGGCAACCCAGATGGCGCCTCGTCCAATCCTGGTTATAGTCAATCAAAATATCTTTTGTGGAGCTCGCCGGACCGTACCCTTTTACAGGAACTGTCAGCGTATCTATTTTATTGGTAGTGAGCACACTGCACCGGTTCCTGTAAGTCTGCTTCACATACCTCTCCTCAATATCAATGTAGACCCGGTCGTACTGTAATATACAAGTAAAATACTCTAAACAAGGCAGATACTGCAATTCAATCCGTACTTCCGTGGACTGGCCCTCTTTAACTAAAAAATCCGACACTATCAAATATGGTAAAGGCTTATGATATTATCAAAAAATTTATAATAATTATTTTGTACGGTCAGCAATGTTCAACAGCAACTTAAATCATTACAATTCTCGACATCAGAGGAAGATCGAGGTGTCTCCCAGGCCTTCGCGAACAATCTCGAAATCGTCCCCGTCTGCCTTTACGATAGTGGACGCCACATTGCCCCCGTAGCCACCATCCACAACCATATCCACCTGGTGCTGAAACTTCTCGAATATCAGCTCGGGATCGGTCGAGTATTCGATGATCTCGTCGTCGTCGCGGATGGAAGTCGTCACAATCGGGTTTCCTAACTCTTTTACGATCAAACGGGGAATAAGGTTGTCTGGCACCCTAATCCCCACCGTTTTTTTATTGGTATTCAGAAGCTTGGGAACACTACTCGTCGCTTCGAGAATGAATGTATACGGCCCGGGCAGCACCTTTTTCATGATTTTAAATGCGGTATTATCCACTTTCGCGAAGTCGGCGATGTGGCTCAGGTCGTAGCAGATGAATGAAAAGTCGTTTTTCTGAGGCTTAATGCCTTTGATCCGGGCTATTTTCTCGACGGCCCGGGTGTTGTAAATATCGCAGCCCAAACCGTAAACCGTATCGGTCGGATAAATCACCAAACCTCCGTCGCGAAGGCAATCCACCACCTGACGTATCCGTCGCTCGTCGGGATTCTGGGGATATATTTTAATAAATTCAGCAGGCATAAGGGAATTTTTACTTTCTGACCTAACAAAATCAAAATGCAAATCCTTCCTGCGGGGCCATTTTTTTTAAGTTTTCGATATAGAACCGGTAGGCGAAATTCACCGGCAAATGCAACCGGCACATCAGGACGATCAGCTCCGTCTGCCAGCCCGGATTCTCGATATAGTTCAATAACCGGCGGAATCTGACAGCCAGTTCAAACTCCTGGGCATACAGGCATTTTCTGATAAATGTACGGATACGCGCCGCTAAAAGATCGAACTCCTTCTGATCGCGGTTGAGATCGTAGGCTTTATTGCAAACGGCGTAACAGGATTGCAGCATGCCGCTGCCCTTCTTGTAAACGGCCGTGGAAAGCGAAGTCTTTAAAACCCGTTTTTTGGTAAGGACCTCGTCCAGGTAGAAGTATTTGAAACGAACCGAAGAGCGGACCCAGAAATCGAAATCCTCGAATGCCAGCGTTTCATCGTAGCCCCCAAGCTGTTGCAATGCGGCCGTGCGCATCATCATCGTAGGCGTGCAGATGAAGTAGCGCTCAAGAATATTTTTGTAAACATCGCCCGAAGGGACCTTACCGGTTGCCCTTCCTTTCGAATCGGTTTCATAATGGTTATGCAACCGCTGACCTGATTTTCCGATGTAACGTGCATTCGTGAATACGACGGCATAGTTCTCTGAGAGCCGTTCAAATGCTTCCACTTGCTTTTCGACGCGGTCGGCGATCATCACGTCGTCGCCCGAAAGGTCGATGACATATTTTCCCTGCGCGATCGTCAATCCCTGGTTGAATGCCCTGCAAAGGCCGACATTGTAGCGGTTTCGGATTACCTGGAAGGCAGGTGCCTTCGCCCTGAAACTCTCGATCACACCCAGCGTATTGTCTTTACTGGCATTGTCTATAACGACCAGTTGGATGTACGGGTAAGTCTGATAAAAAACGGAAGTCAATGCTTCCTCGATGTACTTCTCCTGATTATAAGCCGTCAGGATTATTGTAACGAGTGGTTTTTCCAAGTTTGTCATGTCGTGCGCTCCATTGCGGTCCCTTCATTACGGTGGTTATTTCGGAGGGGATAAGGACACCGCACCACAAAATTACCAACTACAAACCGGAGATGCCCAGAATGTTATTATCCGGCAAATCACCGTTTTACGGCCCGCCGGGAGGTGACACGGCTGCGCGCCCGACTGATACTCGCATTGATTTCGAAACCCAGAATAATCACAAACGCGAGCAGATAAATCCAGATCATAAGTGCGATCATCGTGCCTATCGAGCCATAGAGTTTGTTGTAGGAACTGAAACGCGACAAATAGAAGGAAAAACCGTAAGTGGCGGCCAATATCAGTATGGAGGCGATCACCGAGCCGGCGTTAACGAACGTAAATTGCTTTCCGTGAGAAGGCGCAAAACGGTAAATAATCGAGATCGCAAGCATCAGCGAACCGAAGCTGATCAGATACCGCAGGATATTCAGCAATGCGATGAGCCAGTTATCGCGGATAATATGCCATTCGCCGATGATATTCATGACGGCATCGCCAACGATCAGCAGCACCACTGAAAGAAACAGCACGGCGATTAAAAGCAACGTCAGCAGCATCGCTATGCCGCGAACGGCCAGGAATCCCCGCGTCTCGTTATCGTCATACACCATGTCGAACGAGCGCATAAGCGACATCATGCCGTTCGTCGAGGCGATCATCGCGAATATAAAACCCAGCGACAACACGCCGGAACGCGGACGGCTCACAATGTCCAGAATCGTCTGATCCGCCGCTTCGAAAGTCCCCCGTGGCATGTTATCCCGCAGCAGTTCGAGAATCTGCTGGTCCAGGTTTTCGATCGGAATATAGGGTATGAGCGTAAAAAGGAAGATTATTCCCGGAAATGCAGCCAATGTGAGACTGTAAGCCACCGCCGAAGCCCTTTGGTCGATTTCGTGTTTCCGGTTGCTGGCAACCAGATTCAGGATAATGTCATACAATGAAACCGTTCCCCGGAACAGCGTCGTTTGCTGCAACCAGAGGATAAGGTGCTTGATATGTCGGTTTTTCAACAGTCTTTCAAGCATATCCGGCCGCGAGTTATGCGTTGGGTTCGAAATAAGGTTTCAGTTTTTCCAGCAGTTTTTCAGGTGCCGGACAAAGTTTGCCGGTATCCTTCCGCTGAAAAACCAGTGTGGTGTCACCGGTATTCAGCAAAACACGTTCCTGGTTCCGGATTTCGTAGGTAAACCTGATACGGACGCCGGGCATTTCCTCAATTTTGACCAGGATATTCAGTTCGTCGTCGTAGCGCGCCGGTTTCAGGTATTTGTAATGACATTCGTAAACCGGCATCATCACGCCCGAATCTTCCATCGCCTTGTAATGAAAATCAAGGCTCCGCAATGCCTCTACCCGGCCGATCTCATAATACCGTGCGTAATTGCCATAATACACATAACCCATCTGGTCGGTATCCGCATACCGAACCCGAATTCCTTTGACTTCGTGAACAAACATCCTTACTTCATAATTTTCAACCGGTTCAACTCTGCCTGATAGAGACGTGCATTGTTGAGATGGTCGGCGTAATTGGTGGCAAAAGCGTGGTAATTGGAAAGGTCCGCCTTAGCGCACATATAAATATAATCGTGCTTTTCGTAGTTCAATACCGCATTCAGCGAGTTGAAGTCAGCGACACGGATCGGCCCGGGAGGCAAGCCCGTGTTAGTGTAGGTATTATACGGCGATTTGACCAGCAGATGCTGGTTAAGAATGCGCTTGATGGCAAAGTCCTGCAATGCGAATTTGATGGTCGGGTCGGCTTGCAGCGGCATATTCGCCCTCAGACGGTTGATATACAAGCCGGCTACCCGGGGGCGCTCGTCTACCTTGCGAGCCTGCTCCTCTTCGACGATAGAGGCCAATATCGAAACCTGAACGGGCGTCAGGCCGATTTCCCTGGCTTTCGCGATCTTCTCGTCGGTCCAGTACTTTTTGTACTCGCTATGCATGCGGTCGAGGAACTTCTCGGTACCGGTAGTCCAATAGATTTCGTAGGTATTCGGTAGGAACATCGACACGATCGTCAATGTATCCAGGCCATATTTATTACAAACAGCGGGATCGTTCAGTGCCTTCCGGAAATTATCTTCCCCAAATTCGAAGCGGGAGCCGATGCGTTTGATCAGGTCTTCTTTCAGGCGGATGTTGTTAAATGTGAGTTTAACCGCATCCTGGCTGCCCGACGACAGCTTTTTAATCACTGCGTAGTTATTACTCTCCGGCTTGATCACATACCGGCCGGGTTTCACTTTCTCGGTGTACTTCAAAAACTTCGCGAGAAACTGAAACGAAACATGATCGTTGATCACATCATGCTTGTTCAGCGAGTCGAGGACGGTTTTGTAAGTGGCACCCTCCGGAATAAGCAACACGAAGCTCGACTTCTTGTCGACCTGCAAGTTCGGCGTCCGGAAGATCTGCCAGAAATAGAAGGAAAACGTGGTGAAGAGGATCGCGATCGTGACAAACAATCCTATTTTAAAGTTGCGGGACATATGTTTCAGGCTTTCGGCTATCGGCCGTTGGCTTTTGTTTTTCTTTTTTACAAATTGATTTCAAATGGTATGCCGAAACGCTTCGCAAGTTCGTCGAGTGACAAAACTACCGGTTCCAGCAACCTGATGCCTTTCACACTGCGGTCTGCTTCCATCTCTCTTTCGGGGTCGCCGGGAATGAGCACTTTTTCGCCATCCACAGCCCGCGCATTACGGAATGCTCCGATCCATTTGTCCATATCCGCCTTGAACTCTTCGGCTGGCCGGAAGCCGTCCACGCGCATAGCGCCCAGGAAATGCCCGGTTCCGAGGCCCACACTTTGCTGTACGCCCATAAATCCGGCGGTAGCGAATGGCGGCACCCACGGCCCAAAGTTAGCACCGGAAAGCACACCGGAAAAGATATCGACAATGGCCCCGAGGCCATACCCTTTGTGACTGCCATGCTCGCGGTCGGAACCCAGCGGCAGCAACCCGCCGCCGCTTTTTACGGCATTGGAATCCGTCGTAGGATTACCGTCGGCGTCCTGCGCCCATCCCAATGGCGCGGGAAGGCCTTTTCTTTGCAATATTTCAAATTTACCATACGCCACGGCCGTCGATGCGAAGTCTGCCACAAAGGCAGGTTCTGTCAATGCAGGTACCGCAACGGCAATCGGATTCGTACCTAATAATTTATCGAGCGAAAAGGTTGGCGTAACGAGCGGCGCCGCGTTGGTCATGGTCCAGCCGATCATGTCCTTTTGCAAAGCCAGCATGGCATGGTAGCCCGCAATACCGAAGTGGTTCGAATTTCTGACCGATACCCAGCCCGATCCCACTTTCTCGGCCTTTTCCATCGCGATTTCCATCGCTTTTGGCGCCACCACCAATCCTAATCCGCGATCGCCATCGACAACGGCCGTGCTGGGCGTCTCATAGGCAATGGCAACATTCGGCTTCGGGTTCAAACGGCCATGATCGTAAAGCCTCACATATCCCGCCAAACGCGCGATACCATGGGAATCCACACCGCGCAGATCCGCACTAACCAAAACTTCGGAAGCCAGCCGTGCCTCTTCCTGTGAACATCCTATCGCCAGAAAAACCTGCTCGGTAAAATGTTTTAAATAACTGGCCTGGTACATATACGTCAAATAATGAACTTCTTGCTAATTTTACCGGTACCGCCAACCAGCGCGCGCTGCGTGCCGCAACCAGCCGTCCGCAACTGGCCGTCCGCAACCAGCTGTCTGCGCCCGGCGTGCAAATATGGAAATTAAAAACGCATTCCTCAAACGCATCATCAGCTACTTCATCCGGGGGCTTGTGCTGGTGGCGCCACTTTACGCGACCGTCCTGATCATCTGGTCGGGTGTCGAATACCTCGATAATATCCTTCCCATCGAAATCCCCATTTCGAACAAGCAGACGGTGTATTTGCCGGGGCTGGGCGTGCTGATTATCCTTTTCGGCATCATCCTGCTCGGCTTTCTGTTTTCGACGATCGTCCCGCAGTCGTTTTTCAAATTTACGGAAGGCATCATGCGCCGCATTCCGCTGGTTAGTCTGATCTACTATTCCATCAAAGACCTCATACTGGCATTTGTAGGGGATAAAAAGAAGTTCAACCAGCCGGTGCTGGTGACAATGTATAAGGAAACCAATATCAAAAAGATAGGCTTCATTACGCAAACCGACCTGAGCCACCTTAAAATCGCCGACCATGTGGCTGTGTATATGCCGCTTTCCTACTCGCTTTCCGGTGAGCTTTTCATTGTTCCGGCCGAGAACGTAACGCCGGTCGACGCCAGGGCAACGGATGTAATGAAAATGCTTGTATCCGGTGGTGTCTCCGTGAAGGTTTCGAAAGAAGAAACGGCGGAAGACGACTAGTTTAACCCGTTTTTAATGAGCAACAATGCAACAGTCGTGCCCGTTTAAGAGAATGATTCCCTATATTTGAACCATTCTTTTAGTACTATGAGACAACTCCTTCCCATTGTCGTTTTGCTGTTCCTGGGGAATATCAAAGCATGGTCGCAAGACCATTATGACCCTAAAAAAGCCCTTTCCAGTGAAGAACTCTTTCTGAAACAGGGTAGCAGCAGCCGGGTAATCGCCACACCGGGACAAAAATATCTGGTACTCGATGCGTCACCTTTCATCGGAGGTTTTCACAGATACCGCTTTTTTCCGGGCGACAATATCAGGTTTCGGATGAAAAACGAGACCATACGCTTCAATGAAACGATAGCCTCCGTGGAGGATTCTTCCTTTACCATCGGCGTGTTGAATGAAGCCGTGGGAAGAATGGATTACCAAAAGATCCCCCCTGAAAGACATCCGGCTGATGAAAGTTTCGAGAAGAATCCCGTTCGTCTCACAGGCCGCTCCGCTGCTACCGCTGGCGGGGTTGATTTTCATCGGGGCCGATTTCTTCAACAAAGGAGTCGATAACAAACGTTACACGACAGACACATCTACGCTCGTCGTCGGCGGGTCTCTGATGGCCGCGGGTTTTATTTGTTATAAATTCACATTCGCTTCCCTGAAAATCAATTCCAGGAACAAGCTGAAAGTGCTTGAAACCTATTAATAGTTACAATGTCGTTTACCGGCGAACAGGCCGCAGTCTTTAAATCTTTGAATATTTAAAAGTGAAATCCATTCTCGTTCATCCCCCCCCAACAACCCATACGTGCAGAAATACAGCTTGCCGCATCCAAAAGCGAATGTAACCGCGCGCTGATCATCAATGCGCTCACCGGCTTTCGGTCGGAGCTTACCAACATTTCCGAAGCACGCGACTCGCAAACCATGCTCCGCCTGCTCAATTCCAACGACGCCGTTGCGGACGTGATCGACGCCGGCACAACCATGCGTTTTCTGACAGCCTATTTTGCGGTTACCAACCAGAAGAAAACCATGACCGGCACGCCCCGCATGTGCGAGCGCCCGATCGGGATATTGGTGGATGCACTGCGCAAGCTCGGGGCGGATATTACCTATGAAAAAGTGGAAGGTTACCCGCCACTTCGGCTGAATGGTTTCAATTATTCGGGCAATAACGAGCTGACCATGCGTGGCGACGTAAGCAGCCAGTACATTTCGGCATTGCTGATGATTGCACCGCAGTTACCGGCCGGCTTGAAGATCAAGCTTGAAGGGGAAGTGGGATCGAGACCTTACATTGAAATGACCCTGAACCAGATGGCACATTTCGGCATCGAATACGTGGCCGACTGGCAAAACAATATATTGACCATTCCCCCATTCAAATACCAGCCGAAACCGTACGCGATCGAATCCGACTGGTCGGGTGCGAGCTACTGGTACAGCATTGTGGCACTGGCCGACGATGCGGAAGTGGAATTGTTGGGGTTGAAGAAAAACTCGCTGCAAGGCGACAGCGCCATTGTCGAGATTATGCGGCATCTGGGCGTGGAAAGCGTATTTACCGATCGCGGCGTGCTGCTTACCAAAATTCCCGCGAAAGCGTCGTTGGGCTGGGATTTTACCAATTGCCCCGATCTCGCACAGACCGTGGCCGTTTGCTGCGCCGTGAAAAAGATCCGGTTGTCGCTAACCGGCATCGAGAGTTTGAAAATCAAGGAAACCGACCGCGTCTTCGCATTGCAGCAGGAGCTCGCGAAGCTTGGTGCGGAATTGAAGGAAGTTGAAAAAGACCATTTATACGAAGTAACGATCCTCACCGATATTCCGACCGATCCGGTACCATCCATCCACACCTACGACGACCACCGTATGGCGATGGCGTTCGCACCGGTAGGTATGGTAAGCCCGGTTGTCATCGAAGAACCCGGCGTGGTCGTGAAATCTTACCCGGGCTACTGGAACGATCTCGCGAAGGTTACCACCTGGGAGGAAGTTTAGAATATTCACCATTTCGGAATTGTTTATGGAAACTGTCTGGTCGTTTCTGGCATCAGTGCCTGTGTGGCTTTATATCGTCCTCAGCATCGCGCTCATTATTGCACTCAGGGATATTTTACAGAAGAAGCACACCATTCAGCATAACTTTCCGCTGGTCGGGCATTTCCGGTATATGATCGAGACGATCGGGCCGGAATTGCGCCAGTATATCGTCGCCAACAACCGGGAAGAGCTTCCATTCAACCGCAGGCAGCGGTCGTGGATCTACGCTTCTTCCAAAAAAGAGAATAACTACCAGGGCTTCGGCACCGACCAGAATATGCAGGAGGCCGGTTACGTTCTCATCAAACCTTCCATGCTCCCATACCGGGTCGACTCGACGCACAGCCATCACGTCAAAAACGGCAACGACCCGCATCATTACACTATTCCGAGCGCCAAAGTCATCGGCGAATACCACAAGCGCAAGCGCCCCTACCGCCCGCGCTCGGTGGTGAACGTAAGCGCGATGAGCTACGGATCGTTATCCGCCCGTGCGATTGAGTCATTAAACAAAGGTTCTTTCAAATTCGGGAACTACCACAATACCGGCGAAGGCGGCCTTTCCCCCTACCATAAATATGGCGCGGATGTGGTTTTCAATATGGGGACTTCCTATTTCGGTGTGCGGGACGAGGATGGGAATTTTGTAATGGAAAAACTGGTAAAACTAATGCGGGACAATCCCAGCGTCAGGATGATCGAGCTGAAATTGTCGCAAGGCGCCAAACCGGGCAAGGGCGGTGTACTTCCGGCGAGCAAGATCACCCCTGAAATCGCTGAAATCCGCGGGGTACCTCTTGGGAAAGACGTCGTTTCGCCTCCTTATCACAGCGCTTTCTCGAATGTGCGGGAAATGATCGGCTTTATCGAAGCAATGGCAGCCGAAACCGGTTTGCCCGTAGGTATTAAATCGGCCGTCGGCAAAACGGATATGTGGGAAGAACTGGCCGACCTGATGGTAGAAACCGGCAAAGGGCCCGATTTCATCACCATCGATGGCGGCGAGGGAGGTACCGGGGCCGCGCCTCCGTCTTTTGCGGACCATGTTTCGCTTCCGCTGGTATTTGCGTTCAGCACTGTTTATAAAATATTTCAGGAACGGAATCTCACCGACAAGATTACCTTCATCGCTTCGGGAAAGCTTGGTCTGCCTGCACAGGCCGTCATGGCGTTTGCAATGGGTGCGGACGTCATCAATGTGGCACGCGAGGCAATGCTTTCCATTGGCTGCATCCAGGCACAAAGCTGCCACACCAACCGCTGCCCTACGGGCATTGCCACCAACAACAAATGGCTGGAATCGGGCATCGATCCGGCATTAAAAAGCGAGCGGTTCAACAACTACATGAAGACGCTCGCCAAGGAAATCATCGAAATCACCCATGCCTCAGGCTATGAGCACCCCTGCCAATTCGGTATGGCGGATGTCGACATTTCAATGGGAGACAATAACCGGACGATTACATTGGCCGATAATTATGGTTATCTCAAAACCGTAGTACCGTTTCCCGGCGTCAGGGCGTTGCTCGAATGCGATCACCTGGGAGGTCGGGACATACCGGGTGAAAAGGTAGCCTGACCGCAGGATAACCTCCACACTTTTGTGTTTCAGGAAGTATATGGAAAAAGAAGCGATGAACGTTGCTTTCAAAAAAACGCGTCCATGAAAAAAACTTTACTGCTCACTGCATTTTTATCCGCACTTGCCCAGGTAACTGCTTTCGCCCAGAGCAACCCAAGGTATCTGGTCCTGTTTAAGGACAAAACCAATAGCACCTATTCGGTCGATAAGCCCACCGAATTTCTGTCCCAAAGGGCTGTCGACCGCCGCAAAAAGCAGAATATTCCTGTTACGGCAAACGACTTCCCGGTCAACGACGACTACCTTTCTGCCATTCGTCAAACCGGCGCGAAAGTCATTTATCCCACCCGCTGGTTCAATGGAGCATTAATTGAAGCTTCCGACGCGCAGCTTGCACAGATCAAAACCATGCCGTTTTACAAAGGCATTGAACTGAACCTCCCCGTTGCCAATATTACTTCCAAATCCCCCGGCATTGCCCGTACCGGTGCCACACATCGGAAATTCGGCACTACCGAGGATATCGATTACGGCCAAATGAATGCGCAACTCGCGCTGATGGAAGTACCCGATCTGCACAAAAAGGGTTATCAAGGCGAAAATATGCTCATAGCCGTTCTGGACAATGGGTTTTCGCGGGCCGACCAGGTTTCCTATTTTAAACAGCTCCGCGACGACAAACGCATTATCGACACGCACGACTTCGTTGCCCGCGATGGCAATGTTTACAACGACGGTTCTCACGGCCTGAGCGTGTTGTCGACCATCGCGGCTTACTTGCCGGGTACGCTCGTAGGAACCGCTTTCAATGCGTCGTTCGCGCTCTATGTAACAGAAAACAATGCCGGCGAATCGCCTTACGAAGAAATCACCTGGCTCATGGCAGCCGAGCGTGCGGACAGCCTTGGAGCGGATGTGATCAACTCGTCGCTCGGCTACACGACTTTTGACGACGAATTTGATACGCCGGCCTATAATCATACCTATAAGGACCTGGATGGTAAAACCACGATCGTCAGCCGCGCCGCGCGTTATGCTACGCGGAAAGGGATATTGGTTGTCAATTCTGCCGGTAACGACGGGAACAACAGTTGGCACTACATCGGCGCCCCGGCCGACGTGGATTCCGTACTGACCGTCGGCGCTTCCGATTATAACCGCAGCTATGCGTCGCTGAGCTCCGTGGGGCCCAACTCCGCAGGCGTGCAAAAACCGGACGTCGCAGCGGTGGGCGCAGGAACGATCGTCGGCGATCTCGGCGGAGGCGCTACGAGTGGTTACGGGACTTCCTATTCGGCGCCTCAAATCGCAGGGCTGGCGGCGGCGTTCTGGCAGGCATTTCCGCAACTTACTGCCCAGCAGGTTATTTATGCTTTGAAAAAATCGGGACATTTGGCTGCTTCGCCCGACAATTTGCTGGGCTATGGTGTTCCAAACGCCGTCAAAGCGCAGGAAATCGCCCGGAACGAATTTGCCCCTCTCGGTACCGAAGGAGAATTGCTTGGTTCGGTTATCCTCGCCCCTAATCCGGCACAAAACGAGGTGACGCTTTCAATTCCGCAAACGCTGGCAGGTAAACTGGCGGACATCAAACTCTATGCGGCAGGCGGCGCCGAAATGCATTCTGCGACTGCGCGTCTCAATGCGAAACATACCATCGCTACCGGTTCGCTGGCCTCCGGTCTTTACCTGGTACGCCTCAAAGTAAATAACCAGGAAAGGACGCTGAAATTCATAAAACGCTAGTTTTCCGCACCATCCGCATGATGGACTCCGAATCGTGGTAATCCTGCACTTTGGATACGGGTACCCATTGCACATCTTTGGATTCGTTATTTAAAACAATATCCTGCCCTTCGGCGGCCTGGAATGCGAAGCGGATATCGTAGTGATAATGCTCGGGCACGTCTTTGCGGGCGGGGATTAAATGTACATCTACGTCGAAAATACCCTCTTTCAGCGCTTGCAGGTCGGTGATACCCGTCTCTTCCATTACCTCCTTTATGGCAACTTCCTTCACGTCGGGATCTCCGTCGCAATGGCCGCCGGGCTGAAACCAGCGATCAAGTTTCCGGTGATGCATGAGCAACACCGCATCCTTATCCGGCGACAGCACCCAGCCTGACGCCGTAATGTGACCGGCCAGCAGGCTGCGCTCGAAACAGTCGGGATTTCGTTTGATAAAATCGACTGTATCATGATGCATCTCAGCCTCTAACCCCGGCTCCGGTTCGTACGACGCGAGCAATGCAAGCAAACTGTCCCTTTTCATTTTAGACTATGTGGTTTTTTCATTCTAATTTCACCACAAGTTTAATAACTGAAAGCAATAAACCACCTTATTCAAGCAATGAAAAAGTATCTGCTATCGATGTCCCTCGCGGCCCTGCTGGCCACCAGTGTAATAACGCCCGACTCCGTGGCCCAACGAGTGCCACAGCCGAGCCCGGCAGCCAGTGTAATGCAAACCGTTGGTGTAACCGATTTCACCGTCAAATATTCCCGTCCGTTCATTAAAGGCCGCAAAGTGTTCGCCGACGGCTCAGCGCTGGCCCCTTACGACCAAATATGGCGTACCGGCGCGAACATGGCCACCACATTCGAATCGAGCACCGAGTTTACATTCGGCGGTAAAAAAGGTGCCTGCGGGAAAATACGCATTGTTTTCGATCCCCAACGGCACTGCCTGGACGGTTATTTTGAACAAAAACTATAACCAGGGCGGCACCGACAATTACAAAGAATCGGAAGACGTAGCGCGTACGACCGTCGTGCCTACTTCCAATCAGTATAACGAAGCATTCAAAATCGAAATCGAGCCGGTTACGGATAGCACGGCTTTCCTGAACCTTTCATGGTCGTCCGTAAACGTGCCTGTCCCTCTCGCTGTAAGCACTGAGTCGCTTACCTTAACCGCATTGAACAAAGCCGTGGCCGAAAAGCCGGAGGACGTTGCCACATTGCAAAGCACAGCCGGTTACCTGCTTTCGAAGGGCAAAGACTTGCAGGTAGCGCTTTCGCTGGCCGACAAAGCCATCGGTTTGAAAGAATCATTCGGTGCATTGTGGACAAAGGCCCAAATCCTGAATAAACTGGGCAAAACCGCCGAAGCCATCCCCGTAGCGCAAAAAGCATTGACGGTGGGCGCAGCAAATCCTGACGGAGCCTATAATTTCTACAAACCACAGGTGGAAAAAGCCATCGCCGAAATGCAGGCCAAAGCCACACCTGTGAAAGGGGCCGTTTCAACCGTTAAAAAGAAGAAGTAAAAGGTTGTCAGCCTGAGCATACGGGGCAGCAGGTTCGCTCAGGCTGGCATTTTAGCTACATCTGCCACAACCCCTTATATCACCTGAAAAAGCGCGGAACGCTCCATCCATTACGCACTGCCAGAATACGAAGCACGATGATCACAATGGCCGACAAAATAAATGTGATATTGCGTTCGATGCCGATGCTGTCGAGGATGAGGTACACGCACGCTCCCGTGAAGCAAGCCGTCGCATATACTTCCTTCCGGTAGATAATCGGAATCTCGTTGGTCATCACATCGCGGATCACGCCGCCCATAGTAGCCGTAAAAACGCCCATTATCACGGCAATTTCCGGCCGTACGCCAAAATTCAACGCTTTTTCAGTCCCTACCAAAGTGAACAACGCAATCCCGAAAGTATCGAACAGGAAAAGCGTCTTACGCAGCCTCAGCAGGAATTTGTAAAAAATAAATGTGACGATAATACCCAGGATAATGGCGTGAATGATGGTGATATCGCTGATCCACACGAGCGGGTAACTGCCCAGCAGCACGTCGCGAAGCGTACCGCCGCCAATGGAAGAAATAAAGGCTGTGAAGCTCGCACCAAACCAATCCTGGTGTTTCTGGTCTTTCACAGCCAATGCGCCGGAAATCGCGAACGCGAATGTCCCGATGATTTCTAACAGGTATTGAATGCTCATTCCGCGAGGCCGTTACACCGCTACCGGAGCCTTGATCCCCGGCCACGGGTTATAATTCACGAGCTCGAAATCCTCGTAGCGGAAATCCAGCACGTTTTTTACCTCGGGATTCAGGATCATTTGCGGCAAATCGCGCGGCTCGCGGCTGAGCTGCGTTTCCACCTGTTCCAAATGGTTGAGATAAATGTGCGTATCGCCACCTGTCCACACGAAATCTCCCAGGTCGAGGTCGCACTCACGGGCGATCATCATCGTGAGCAATGCATAGCTGGCGATGTTGAATGGCACGCCCAGGAACACGTCCGCGCTGCGTTGGTAAAGCTGGCACGAAAGCTTGCCTTTCGTTTCACCAGCCTCGATATCGGGCGGCGCCACGTAAAACTGGAATAATGCGTGGCACGGATGCAGCTTCATCTGCGGAAGCTCCGCCGGGTTCCAAGCAGAAATGATAATGCGCCGCGAGTCGGGGGTATTTTTGAGCTGTTTCAAAACTTCCTGCAACTGGTCCACGGACTTGCCGTTTGCCCCCTCCCAACTCCGCCATTGCTTGCCGTAAACCGGTCCCAGGTCGCCGTTCTCATCGGCCCATTCGTCCCAGATCGACACGCCGTGCTCTTTCAGGTAGCCAATGTTGGTATCGCCCTTCAAAAACCACAACAATTCGTAAATGATCGATTTGGTATGCACTTTCTTGGTTGTTACCAAAGGGAAGCCCTTTTTCAGGTCGAAGCGCATCTGGTAGCCGAACACGCTGATCGTGCCCGTGCCGGTGCGGTCGGTTTTCCTGACGCCCTCTTTCAGGATATGGCGCAGCAGGTCATGGTATTGTTGCATGCTGTTTTAGTTAAACTGAGGCGATTTCAACGTCGTAAGTAATGGTTGCCAGCGCTTCCAGCTGAGCGGTTGCCGAGCAATATTTCTCCATCGAAAGGCCGATCGCACGGTTGATTTTGCTCTCGTCGAGGTTCGTACCTGCGAATTTGAATGTGAGATGGATCTTGCGGAAAGGCTTGCGCTGGGTATCCGGCTCCTGTTCGCGGTCGCCATCGGCCACAATGCGGAAATCGGTAATTTCCTGGCGCTGCTTTTTGAGGATCAGCACCACATCGATCGCGCTGCAACTCGCGAGCCCCATCAACAACAATTCCATCGGCCTCACGCCGAGGTTCTGGCCGCCAATTTCAGGCGAGCCGTCGGTATGTACTTTTACTTCGGAGGAACCGGTGCCTTCGAAATGGAAGGCGTCATTCACGCGGACTAGTTCTACTTTCATAATGTTTGCTTTCCCGATGGAAAGCCGTTGTTATTAATTATGCAATGGCGCGAAGCTCCTGCTTCGTGCATACTATTCGAAGGCCTCTGGCCGGCAGGTACAATCTCTAAAGCTTTTAGCACCGGCCAAAGTTCAAATATACTCGATCGGTATGGAATCGGCCAGATTAACACTATATTCGTTTCGGGAAATCCTGCCGGAGATGGCAACGGCCGGTCCTATGGCATGAGTATTTTGGCAGAATCATCACAACAAAATAGCAACACCATGTGGCAGGAAGAAGACAACAAACTTAAAAAGAGCTTTTCGTTCAGGGATTTCCGCGAAGCTTTTGCTTTTATGACCAAAGTGGCCGATGTTGTGAACGAAATGGATCACCATCCTTTCTGGACAAATATGTACGACAAGGTCAGTTTTGAATTGAATACCCATGATGCCGGCGATGTCGTAACCGAAAAAGACCATCAGCTGGCCGCGGCGATCGACCGGATTTACAACGCATGAAACTTTATATAGTACCCACGCCGATCGGCAACCTCGAAGACATTACATTAAGGGCTATCAACGTGTTGAAAAGCGTCGATGTGGTTTTGGCGGAAGATACCCGCACATCGGGGAACCTGCTCAAACACCTCGGGATTTCGAAGCCCTTGCACAGCTATCACATTCATAACGAGCACCAGACCGTCGCCCGCGTGGTGGAGCGTATCCGCAAGGGCGAAACGATGGCGCTCGTGTCGGACGCGGGCACGCCCGCCGTTTCCGATCCCGGTTTCCTGCTCGTGCGTGCCTGTATCCGCGAGGGCGTCCCCGTGGAATGCCTGCCCGGGCCCACGGCATTCGTGCCCGCGTTGGTCAATTCCGGTCTGCCGGGCGACCGTTTTACATTCGAGGGCTTTCTGCCCCATAAAAAAGGCCGGCAAACCCGGCTCCAGAACCTGGCCGGCGAGGAGCGTACGATGGTTTTTTATGAGTCGCCGCACCGCCTGGTGAAAGCATTGCAGCAGTTTGCCGAGCATTTCGGGGCCGACAGGCAGGTTTGCGTTTCCAGAGAAATAAGCAAAATGTTCGAAGAAAATGTCCGCGGCACGGTCGCGGAGGTCATTGCCCATTTCGGCGAAAAGCCTGTAAAAGGCGAAATCGTGATTGTAGTGGCCGGCAAAGGCGATGATAGGAAAAAATCCGGCGACGATGAGGATTAACCATTTAGAGCGAGATATGTATTTCCCCTCCCATTCGATGCAAAGCCGGTTTTCGTGGCACCTGCAACGATTAATAGCATTAATGTGCTTCTTCTGGCTGGCAGCGCCGGTCGTTTCCCGGGCGCAATTCGGCATATTGAGCCCTGCCGCAAAAATCAGCCTGGTTACCGTCGCCCCCGGAAGAGAGCTGTATTCAGGCTTCGGACATAGTGTGCTGTGGGTCTATGACCCCGCGACAGGCGTCGACCGGGCATTCAATTATGGAACATTCAGTTTCCAGGAAGGAAACTTTTATATTAAATTTTTACGTGGCACATTACCGTACAGTCTGTCGGTTTCGCCGCTCTCCTATCAGATAGCGCATTATCAGGAAGAAAACCGTTCAATCTCCGAGCAGGTCCTGAATCTTTCAATACCCCAAAAACAGCGGCTTTACAACTTTCTCGAAAACAACTACCTGCCCGAAAACCGGGAATATCAGTACAAGTTCTTTTACGACAACTGCGCCACCCGCATGACGGTCGCATTAAAGGCAGCAGTCGGCGACAGCCTCATTTACAATGGCTATACCAAAGAAAAACTAAGCTTCCGGCAATGGATCGACCGGTATGCATTCAAGCAAAATCCCTGGGCCGATTTTGGAATGGACCTCGCCATCGGTGCGCCGTCCGACGAGATCGCCACGCCTGAACAGGCCACTTTCCTGCCCGATAACCTTGCGGCAGCATTTGCCGACGCGAAAGTAAAGACCGCTACCGGCACCGCGCCATTGGTTTCGGAAACCCGGGAGCTGTTCAAAGCCGCGCCGTTCCCTCCGCCGGGCCCGCTTACGCCAACCGTCGTTTTCTGGACATTGGCAATCCTTACACTGGCATTTACCTATTGGCAAATCCGTGCGGAACGGATCAATTTTGTGTTTGACAAAATACTTTTTGGTATTGCAGGGCTCGCCGGCTGGATCTTGCTGCTGCTCTGGTTCGGGACCAATCACGGCGTGACCGGCTACAATTATGATATTCTATGGGCATTTCCCTTGTGGATGCCGTTGATTTTTTTCCTTTCAAAAAACCGGAAACCCGGTTGGTTTCAATATTTGTTGATTTTTTATGCGTTTCTCTTACTTTGCGCGACCGGCAATGTAACAAAACATAATTATGTGGTAATTCCCATTCTGGCGATGCTGATTGTCAGGGTTTACTATATTAACAATTCACTTTCAAAAATTCCTCAAAAGGAGATTGCGTATGGATCTGGAGTTGCTGACACAAAAAACCATTGAAATAGTAAGGCAGGCGTCCTCGTTTATCCAGCAGGAGGCGGCCCTTTTTTCTCGTGACAAAATCGAGTACAAAGACCTCAATAACCTGGTTTCCTATGTGGACAAGGAAGCCGAAAAACTGCTGGTAGCCGGTTTGCAGGCACTGCTGCCCGAAGCCAGCTTCATTACCGAAGAAGGTACAACCGGCCAGGAGCCCGATCCGGCCGCACTGAACTGGATCATCGACCCGCTCGACGGCACCACCAATTTCATCCACGGCATTCCCGTGTACTGCGTGAGCGTTGGTCTTGCACGCGGGAAAGAGCTGCTGGCGGGCGTCATCCACGAACCGAGCCTGAACGAAATGTTCTACGGCTGGCAAGGCGGCGGCGCCTGGTGCAACGGGAAAAATATCAGGATATCAACCGTCCCCAGACTGGCCGACGCCCTCATCGCGACGGGATTTCCCTACTACCGTTTCGAAAAACAAAAACGTTATATGTACATCCTCGAATTACTGATGCAACGCACGCACGGCATCCGCCGGATGGGGGCCGCGGCAGTGGATCTGGCCTATGTAGCAGCCGGTCGTTTCGACGGTTTCTATGAATACAACCTGAATTCCTGGGATATGGCAGCGGGTACGTTACTTATTAAAGAAGCAGGCGGCATCGTAACCGACTTCAACGGCGGCGATAATTACCTTTTCGGAGGCGACATTATCGCAGCAGCCCCCGGCGCGCATTCCGAACTCGTGCAAGTTATCAGTGAGAACTTCTGAACGACTAAAAGTCAGGAGATCAAGAATGGTCATTTGTAGTCATTTATAGTCATGATTAGTATTCAAATTGAGACCACACTATATATGACTACACCTGACCATAAATGACCCATAATCATTCAGTCATTCAATCATTCACTCATTCATAATTAGTACCCCACCATGAACCTGAACGAACTCCAATACCCGATCGGCCAATTTCAGTCTCAGGAAAGCTACACGCCTGCCGAGATCAAATCAAATATTCAAATTATCAGCGCATTGCCTTCGAAGTTCATTAACCTGCTCGGCAATTGGGACGATCACAAATTCGATACGCCTTACCGCCCCGGCGGCTGGACGGTCCGTCAACTGATTCACCACGTGGCCGACAGCCATATCAACGCCTACACCCGTTGCCGGCTGGCGTTGACGGAGGATAATCCGGTTATCAAACCTTACGAGGAGCATTTGTGGGCCGAATTGCCGGACGCTAAAACCGCACAAGTTGAATTGTCGCTGCAATTACTGCGCTATGTGCATTTAAGGTGGGTGCTGTTGCTGAATTCGCTGGACGAAAATGATCTGGCACGTACCTATTTCCATCCCGCCCCTCAAAAGTCGTTCCGGCTGGATGAAGTAATAGCCAACTACGCGTGGCATAGCGAGCACCATTACCAGCACGCATTCAGGCTCGCGCAACGGAACAATTGGTCATAAAATGCCGTTAAAAGGCTATGGAGCAGCAAGTCATCGTTTGGTTTCTATTTCTATCCGCGGCAGGTTACATTGGCTGGCGGATCTGGAAAGCATTTGACCGGCGTAATAGCGGGGGATGCGCCAAAGGATGTGGCTGCGCTGCCGATAAAGTGAGTTCGGTTAAAATCAAATAGTGTGGTTTTGAAATGTGCAATGCATGTTTCGAAACCACAGGAGGCCCTGACGGGCCTCCTGTACACAATAAATTTCAAATCTTACAAGGCACCGGCCTTAATCTCCTCAACCACGGCAGGATCGAGCAACGTCGAGGTATCGCCCAGATTGCTCACATCCCCTTCGGAAATCTTCCTCAGAATACGGCGCATAATTTTGCCCGAACGCGTCTTTGGCAGACCTGATACGAACTGAACTTTGTCCGGCTTCGCAATCGGCCCGATAATGCGCGAAACCGTAGCGGAAATATCTTTACGGAACATCTCAGGATCTTCGGGCGTGTGCTCGGTGATCACATAGGCGTAAATACCCTGACCTTTAATATCGTGAGGATAACCTACTACTGCCGATTCCACCACACCAAGGTGCATATTGATCGCATTCTCTACTTCCGCGGTCCCAATTCGGTGACCCGAAACGTTCAGAACGTCGTCGACGCGGCCCGTGATGCGGTAATAACCATCCTCATCGCGTAAACAGCCATCTCCGGTAAAGTACATGCCAGGGTAAGTCGAGAAATAGGTCTGGCGGCAGCGTTCGTGGTCGCCGTAGGTCGTGCGGATAATACCTGGCCACGGGAATTTGATGCAAAGGTTGCCGCTTACGCCGTTCCCTTCGATTTCCTTACCGCTTTCATCCACCAGCACCGGCTGAATACCCGGCAACGGCAATGTGGCGAATGTCGGCTTCTCGGGTGTTATGCCTGCCAGCGGGGAAATCATAATGCCGCCGTTTTCGGTCTGCCACCAGGTGTCTACCAACGGGCAGCGGTCGCCGCCGATATTCGTTTTATACCAATGCCAGGCTTCTTCGTTGATCGGCTCGCCAACCGAACCGAGCTTTTTCAGCGATGAGAAATCATGTCCTTTCACGTAATCCAGACCAAAACCCATCAGCGAGCGAATGGCGGTAGGCGCGGTGTACAGGATATTCACTTTATGCCTTTCAACAATTTTCCAGAAACGGCTCGCGTCCGGATACGTCGGAACACCTTCAAACACGACCGACGTAGCACCATAGCAAAGCGGGCCGTACACGATGTAGCTGTGACCGGTGATCCAGCCGATGTCGGCGGTACAGAAATGCACCTCGCCGGGTTCATACTGGAATACATTCGCGAAGGTGTAGGTGGCGTAGATCATATAGCCTCCGCAGGTATGCACCACGCCCTTGGGCTTGCCGGTCGATCCGGATGTATAGAGAATGAAAAGCATATCCTCGGCATCCATCGGTTCTGCGGGGCATACGGAATTTACCTGCTTCATTTCGTCTTCCCACCACAGGTCGCGGCCTTTGAGCATATGTACCGGTGTGCGGGTACGGGTAAGCACGATCACTTTTTTCACCGTGGAGCATTGTACCAATGCTTCGTCCACGGTATCCTTCATCGGAATCACCTTGGAGCCGCGGAAAGCGCCGTCGGAAGTGATTACCATCGAACATTCGGCGTCATTGATACGGTCGGCGATGGATTTGGCGGAAAAACCACCGAAAACCACCGAATGTACAGCGCCTATGCGCGCGCAGGCGAGCACGGCAACGGCCAGCTCGGGCACCATCGGCAGGTATATGCAAATGCGGTCGCCCTTTTGCACGCCGTGTTTTTTAAGCACATTGGCAAAACGGCAGACTTGTTCAAACAAAACATGATAGGTAAGCGTCACCGCCTGGTCTTCGGGATTATTGGGTTCCCAGATAATCGCGGGCTGATCGCCTCGCTCTGCCAGGTGACGGTCCAGCGCATTTTCCGTGATATTCATCACACCGCCTTCGAACCATTTCGTACGCGCTTCCTGAAAGTCCCAGCTCAGCACTTTCTTCCACGGTTTACGCCATTGAAATTGTTGGGCCACTTCCGCCCAGAAACCTTCGGGATCGTCTACACTTTGCTGGTAGGCAACCTTATACTCTTCAAAGGTCTTTATTCTCATGATAAATAAAGGTTTTAAACAGGGAAATTTAGGATTTGCGCGACAAGTTATAATTTTCATTTGGTTAGTCCTACTTAGCCGGAAACTGTGTTGGAGGCACAGACAACCCATTTTACTGAGTATCAATCAATAGCGAAAAATCAGTATTTGTTATGATTCTGATAATATTTCAAATTGACCTTTTATAAGCGTGGAGTGATAGCCGGAATGCGGGCAACGATGTGCGGCCGACGGTAAAAAGAACTACTTTCGGTATTTGAATCACGTTAGCAGATGAGTACAGTGAACGATACGGCCGACCGGAATGGAATGCAGCAAGGCTTTACGGACGCCGAGGTCGCATTCATTCGTGACAACATACACGCGAATGCCGGCGATCTGATCCTGAAAGCGGGCAAATTCAAAGGATTGGATATAAAGAAACTGGCAGGACAGATCCAGTCGCGGCAGAAGGCGCTGAAAAAACTGCCTGAATGGTCGGCCAACGAAAAACTCATTTTTCCGCCCGCTCTGTCGGTAGAGCAATGTTCTTCGGAAGCCACTGCGCTTTACAAGGCGCGAATTGCTTCCGGCGGCACGCTGATAGACATTACCGGGGGCATGGGTATCGACTGCTACTATATGAGCCGCCGCTTTACGGAAACCCATTATTTCGAACAGCAGCCCGAGGTAGTGTCCAGCGCCGCCTACAACTTCGCGCAACTGGGCGCGTCGGGTATACACGTACATGTGGGGGAATCGCTGAATGCATTGCGAAACGGCCTGACAGCCGACTGGCTCTACGCCGACCCGGCCCGTCGCGATGCCAACAAGGAAAAAGTAGTGCGCCTCGCCGAATGCGTGCCCGACGTGGCGGGCAATGCAGGGTTACTGTTAAGTGCTGCCCCCCGTATTTTAATCAAAACTTCTCCCCTGCTCGACATCGACCTGGCCTCCAAAGAACTACCAAAACTGAAAGAAGTACACGCAATAGGTTACGAGCAGGAATGCAAGGAGCTGCTCTTTGTTTTGGACCGCGAAATGCCGGACGCCGGTTTTAAAATCAAAGTCCGCATTATCGACGCGGCAGGGCAACCCATTCACGAGCTCGATTTCGACCGTGAAGAAGAGCGGAATGCATTGGTGGGTTATTCCAAACCGCTGGGCTATTTATATGAACCTCACGCCGCGGTGCTGAAAGCAGGTGCATTCAAAACACTTTGCACGCGGTTCGATATGCAGAAACTCGCCATGCATAGCCAGCTATATACTTCGGAAGAATATGTAAACGATTTTCCGGGCCGCAGTTTCAGGATCGTGGCTGTCTGCAAGCCGGATATCCGGGAGATTTCAAAGCATATTCCAGGCGATAAAGCGAACATTACCACCCGTAATTTTCCCGCAAAACCCGAAGAATTGCGTAAAAAGTGGAAAACGAAAGACGGTGGCGATCGTTATCTCTTCGCCACCACCCTGGCCGATCATTCGAAAGTCGTCATCGTTTGTACCAAAGTTATTTGAGGAATGTTTCCCCGTAGATTTTCTCGGAATAGCCGAGCGTCAGCGCCTTGCCGTTTTCATCTTCGATTACAGGGCGTTTGATGGCCGTCGGATTCGCTGACAACAGTTTTGCGGCGGACTTTGCGTCGGTTACTTTCGCTTTTTCCTCTTCGCTGAGTTCTTTCCAGGTTGTCGAAGCCTTGTTCAGCACTTTGTCCCACGGGAATTCGCTGAACCAGGTGCTGATTTTTTCCGGGCTGATACCGTCTTTTCTGTAATCGTAAAACTGGTAAGGCACCTTGTTCTTATCGAGCCAGGTACGGGCTTTTTTAATGGTATCGCAATTCGGGATTCCGTAAACGGTCAACATAAAAATTACTCTGAAAATAACATGATACTAAACTTCGCTGGTTGCGGTTTCTTCCACCACCTTGTCCGAATCGTGCATTTTCTGATCATCGAGCTCGCCTTCCCAGCGTGCAATTACGGCGGTCGCCAGGCAGTTACCGGTCACATTCACCGAAGTACGGGCCATATCCATCAGCTCGTCGATCCCCATGATCAGCAACACAGGCCATTCGGGCATGCCAAAGTTAGCGATCGCGCCCAATAATATCACCAAAGTAGCCCGCGGGATACCGGCCACGCCCTTGCTGGTGAGCATCAATAATAACACCATCGTAAATTGCTGTCCTACCGACATTTCGGTACCCGTCGCCTGTGCTACAAAAACGGTAGCCAGTGCAAGGTACAACGTGGAACCGTCCAGGTTGAAGCTGTAACCCGTTGGCATGACGAAAGATACGATCTGACGCGGCACGCCGAATTTCTCCATTTTTTCCATCGCCTTGGGCAACGCGGATTCCGAACTCGTGGTAGCGAACGCAATCGAAACCGGTTCGAAAATGGTTTTGGCAAATTTGATAACCGGAATTTTGGCAATTATCGCTACCGGTACAAATACCACCAGGATGAAGACGATCAGGGCACAATAGAGCGTAGCCAGCAGCAGTGCCAGGTTTTTCAAAACGTCGATACCCATATGCCCCACTGTTTCGGCAATGGCCGCCCCCACACCGATCGGCGCGAAATACATGATGATTTTCGTGAATTTGAACATCACCTCGGCCAGCAGCTCCACGCCGTGCACGAATTTCTCCTTCTTGCCCGACGGCAGCAACGCAAGGCTGATGCCGAAAAGCACGCTGAAAACAACGATTTGCAGTACTTCTCCGTGGTAAATGGATTTTGCGATGTTCTCCGGAAACGAATGCAGCACGATCTCCTGCCAAGTCTGTTGGTTCACCTTCGGCAGCGTCGCATTCAGGCTTTCGGGCGGTACGATACCGACACCGGGTTTGAACCAGTTGGCGAACAGCAGTCCGATGATCAATGCGAATGTGGTCACTACTTCGAAATACAGCAGCGATTTCCACCCCATACGGCCTACCTGTTTCAGGTCGGAATGCCCTGCTATGCCTGTCACGAGCGTCGCGAAAAGCAGCGGCGCGATCACCGTCTTGATCATTTGCAGGAATATCTGTCGCAGGAAGTGCAGTTCGGTGCCCATTTTCGGAAAATCGTAACCGATTTCCGTGCCGACGAGCATCGATATGAGGATTGAAGTGGTAAGGTTCTTTTTCAGGATCGCGTAAACAACCAGACCCGCCAGCGCCAGCCAGCGAAGGCCGATCAGCACATTATCAGATAGCGGCAGGATATCATATGCACTTAAAACGGAGGCTATCGCGGCAATGGTAACCAGCACGATATTGACAATGGTAATCTTGCTCTTCATACAGGGGGATTTGGTATTCTAAATCAGTTTGTAACGGTAAACTTATAAAAAATCAAATTAATGATTGTCAACACAACAAATGGAATTTTCCAAAAACACAGAACTTAACCGATGTTACAAACATCGGAAGTAAATTTTTATACTAAACAGAAGAGAAATTATAAAATAAACAATCGTTTACCCGAAAACCGGATATGTATTGGACAAATACAAAAAGTAAAGAGAGCCACGGGCGGCATACGGCTCGAAAAACATGAATTCGTCCCCAATTTGGCATAAAAATTGACACCTTCAAGGTACCGGATCATTAAATCTTGCCGGAAACGGTCGTTATGACCAAAAGTTGACCAAAGTCCTTGATTCGGGTTAGTAAAATCGATATGTTCGGACTACCCATACCCAAAACAAAACCTGCCAGACATGAGAAGTATCCTGATTGCCATCGACTTTTCCGAGAACGCCGAGCGTGCATTGGCCGCCGCCAAACTCATGGCCGAAAAAGATGTAACGGAGCTGCTGATCCTGCACGCTTACCAACCTTACATCGCAGACGTGAATGTTACGCCAGGGAACATAATGCCCGGTATCGGCGGGGCCGATTTCCTGTCGATGGCTACGGAGCTGGAAGAGGAACACCATAAACGGCTCGACGAATACGCTGCCAGGCTCGTGGCGGAAGGTTACAATGCCAAGGCGATCTGGACATTAGGCAGCGTGCAGTCGGCTATCGAGGAAGCCATCAACGACCACGTGCCGGATATGATCGTGATCGGGCGCACCGGGACTGGCGGGTTTCTCGATAAGCTGATCGGCAGCTCGGCCACGCACATCGCATTGAATTCGCCCTGCCCGGTGCTCGTGGTGCCGCCGCAAACCGAACTTACGGAATTCAAGCGGGTCGTTTATGCGACGCAGTTCGAGTACGAAGAAAACAATATCCTTCGGGAGGTTTTTGTATTGATAAACCACCTCGGCGCCCAGCTCACGTTGTTGAAGATCAAGTCGGACACCCAGCCGGACATCCAGCCCGACAACCAGTATGTCGACGACATCAAAGCCCATTTTACGATCCGCGAGGGGCAAATCGTGATCCGCGAAAACAAGCACGTGCTGGACGGCATCGAGGAGTATTGCGACGAGGTGAAGGCCGATCTGTTAATCATGTCCACCCGTGAGCGCTCGTTTATCGAAGAATATCTGATCAATCCGAGCATTACGCGGAAACTCGTTATCGATACACACGTACCTTTGCTGGTGTTTCACCTCAAATAATATCCGATTTGAACAGGACAGACGGCAGTTCAAAGCCGACCAGGAACGGCGGGGCGAGGAAATCGAAAAAGTACGTTAAGCGCGGCCTGCTCACCTCGCCGGGCACGCTCACCTATATCGGCCCCGATATCGAACTGAAAACCAGGATCCGCCGCATCCGGTACAACGAGCACCTGTATAAGGAGGATACCGTGAAATCGCTGGACGAATGCAGGGCCGCGGAAAACGGGGAGAACTTTATTACATGGCTCAATGTGGACGGCATCCACGAAACTTCCCTGATCGAAAAATTGGGGAGGCTCTATCATTTGCATCCGTTGCTGATGGAAGACGTGGTCAATACCGAACACAAGCCGAAACTGGAATTGTATGATAGCGGCCATTTGTTCCTCACACTCAAAATGCTTCACGTCGACTCCGAATCGCCGATCAGCATTTCGGCGGAGCATGTAAGTTTCGTGTTGGGTAAAAACTATGTCCTTTCTTTCCAGGAAGAACTTACGTCCGATATTTTCACGACCGTCGAAAACCGCCTGGAAGCGTCGGTAGGCAAAACCCGCCGTAATGGGCCGGATTACCTGCTTTTTGCATTGATGGACGTCGTGGTCGACAACTACTTCATCGTGCTTGAAAAACTCGGCGATGCGCTCGACGCCACCGAAGACCAGGTGATCCGGGGTGTGCAGGAGCTTTCACTCAAAGATATGTACGCCTTGAAGCGCGAGCTGACACTGGCCCGGCGGCAGATCTGGCCGCTCCGCGATATGGTCAATCAGCTGATCCGCGAAGACAATATGCAAATCAGCCGGGACGTAATCCCCTATTACCGAGACCTCTACGACCACATTATGCAGGTGCTGGACACCATCGATTCGTACCGCGAACTGGTAGCCAGCCTCGTGGATGTGCATTTGTCGACGATCAGCAACCGCATGAACCAGGTAATGAAGACTCTGACGATTTTCTCGGCCGTTTTCATGCCGCTGACGTTTATCGTTGGCGTTTACGGGATGAACTTCGAGTTTATGCCCGAACTCAAAGACCCTTACGGGTACTACTATACATGGGGGGGTGATGGTCGCCGTAACGGCAGGGTTGATATTTTATTTCAAATCTAAAAAATGGATGTAGGATTGATACCTTTGTGCTCTGATTAACGAGCATTGGAATGAGTCTTACCGTCAATACATCCCCTCTGGTAACCACGCGGGCCCAGTACATCCTGACCGACAGTCGGCAGGTTTCTTTCCCAGGACAAAGTATTTTTTTTGCCATCAAAGGCGAGCGCCACGACGGCCACCGTTTTCTGCCGGAGCTTTACGCGGCGGGCGTGCGGGAATTTGTGGTAGAAGAGGCTTCGTTTACCGGCGAATTGCGGGAAACCGCTGCCGCCTGGGATGATGCGCGGATCTGGGTGGTAGCTTCGAGCGTCCGTGCTTTGCAGCAACTGGTGGCTTCCAAAAGAAAGCAATTCGACATTCCGGTGGTGGGCATTGCGGGAAGTAACGGGAAAACGATCGTTAAAGAATGGCTCGCGCAGCTGCTGTCGCCCGGCCGTAGTATTGTGGCCAGTCCCAAAAGCTACAACTCTCAGATCGGCGTTCCGCTTTCGGTATGGAACCTGAGCAAAGAGCACTCGCTCGCGATTTTCGAGGCGGGTATTTCCAAGGCACATGAAATGGAATACCTGCAACCCGTTATGCAGCCTACAATTGGGATTTTCACCAACATTGGTCCGGCCCACGACGACGGTTTCCGGAGCCGGAAGCAGAAGATCACCGAAAAGTTGCGGCTTTTTACGAAGGTTAAAAAGCTTATTTACCGTAAAGATTACCACGAGATTGACGAGGAGGTAAGCCTGATCCTGAAACCGGTAAATGCATTCCTGGAAACGCTTACCTGGGGAAGCAATTATTCGGGTTCCAATGTGCAAGTGAGCTTTACGCCCGGGAAAGACAAGACCGTTATCTCCCTCACCGGCAAGCTCGGCAACCACACGTTCGAAACCGGCTTCCGCGATGATGCATCGCTCGAAAACCTGACGCATTGTATTGTTTTTCTGCTCGATTTCGGGCTGGAACCGGCAGTAATCCAGGAACGCGTGCTATTGCTTAAACCGGTTTCTATGCGCCTGGAACTCAAAGAGGGCATTAACCACTCCTATATTATCGACGACGCCTATAATAACGACTTACAGGGCTTGTCGATGGCGCTGAATTTCCTCTCTCAGCAGGAGCAGCGGAACCGTAAAACCGTCATACTTTCCGACGTGCTCCATACCGGCCAGACACCCGCCGAGCTTTATAAAATGGTATCCAGGCTGCTGGGAGAAAAAGGCATTCACCGGCTAATCGGAATCGGCAGCCAGATCAGCAGTCAGGCCTCGCAGTTCGACATTCCGGAGCAGGAATTTTATGAAGATACCGACACTTTTCTCAAAACATTCGCATTCCACACGCTGGCCGACACGCTTGTGCTCGTGAAGGGCGCGCGTCCCTTCTCGTTTGAGAAAATCGTGCACCGCATTCAGCAAAAAGCACACGGAACGGTGCTGGAAATCAACCTGGATGCCCTGGTACACAACCTGAACTACTACCGTGCCCGCGCCGGACAAGGTACCAAAATCATGGCCATGGTAAAGGCATTCGCCTATGGAAGCGGCAGTTCGGAGGTGGCCGCATTGCTGCAATATCATCGCGTGGATTACCTCGGCGTCGCCTATACCGATGAGGGCGTAATGCTTCGCCAGAGCGGCATTACATTGCCCATTATGGTTATGAATGCCACTTCCCCGACATTCGACCTTCTCTGGCAATACCAGCTCGAACCCGAAATTTACAGCCGGCGCATCCTGACCGACTGGGTCGAATACATTTCCAGAAAAGGCGAGCCGGCCAATACGCCGTCGGTACATTTGAAGCTCGATACGGGCATGCACCGTCTGGGTTTCGTAAAGGATGATTACGAATGGCTGGTGGAGCAACTCGGCAAAAACCCGGCATTGAAAGTCGCGAGCATATTCTCGCATCTGGTGGGCGCGGATGAAGGTGTGCACAATGACTTTTCAAGAAAGCAGTATGCGCAGTTCATGGAAGGTGCGGAACTGATCGAACGGACGCTGGGCTACAAAACCATTAAACATATTCTCAATTCGGCAGGCATTGTACGCTTTCCCGAGTACCGGCTGGACATGGTCCGCCTCGGTATCGGCCTTTACGGTGTGGAAGCGACGGGGCAGGACCAGCGCGCATTGCAATCGGTAGGGACGTTGAAAACCATTGTTTCGCAGATCAAATACCTGGCTTCCGGCGAAACGGTGGGATACAGCCGGAAAGGCATCGTAGCACACGATTCGGCCATTGCCACCCTCGCGATCGGTTATGCCGACGGCTACGACCGCGGCCTGGGCAATGGCGTGGGTAAAGTATGGGTGAATGGCACGCTATGCCCCACGATCGGCAATGTGTGCATGGATATGACGATGATCGACGTCACCAACGCCGGGGTTGAAGAAGGGGATGAAGTGATTGTTTTCGGTAAAGAAGTTCCCATTACGGAACTCGCGAAATCCATCAACACCATCCCCTACGAAATCCTGACGGGCATTGGCGACCGTGTCAAGCGGGTATTTTTCAAAGAGTGATCATTTATTGGCGTCGAACTGCTCTACTTCCGGGCCCGCGCTGGCCGGCTCGGGAGCTTGCTGCGCCATTTCAATGCGCCTGTCCTCTTCCTCAAAAAGCTGCGTGGCCATTACCTGGTCGAGGGTTACGTCGTAGAATGCCTGATGCACGTTCAATGGCTCGCTGCCTTCTTCGATCTCGCATTTGACATAGTTTCCATCCTCCTGTAATTCGTAGGCATTTACATTGTCTTTCAAACTATAATAAAGGATGTGAATAGCCTCCTGGCGTACGCGCGGGTCGACCAGCTTGAACAGGGATTCGATGCGCTTGTCGAAACTCCGCACCATGGCATCCGCACTACCGCCATAAACAAGCGGGTTGCCGTTTTGATGGAAATAAAATATCCGGGAATGCTCCAAAAAGTCGCCGACGAGCGAACGGACTGTAATATTTTCGCTTAATCCCTTGCGTTGCGGCCGCAGGCAGCACATGCCACGAACGATCAATTTAATGGGCACACCCGCCTCGGAGGCCTTATAAAGCTCATAAATCGTGTCGCGGTCTTCCAGTGAGTTTATTTTAATACAAATACCACTTTTCAGGCCAGCTTTCGCATTCTCCGCCTCCTGCTGGATCAATTCGATCAGCTTCGCGCGCATGTAGCGGGGAGCCGTAATGAGGTTCTGGTATTCCGATGGAATGGAATGGCCGGTGATGACATTGAAAAACTCGGAAATGTCGTGGGTATATTCTTCATTCGAAGTGAGGAGGCCGGTATCCGTATACAACTTCGACGTGTCCTCGTTGTAATTACCGCTCGACAAATGCGCATACCGCAATACCCTGTTGCCTTCGTTGCGTACGATCAGCAGCAGCTTGGTGTGTGTTTTGAGCAAGCCAATGCCGTAAATCACAAAGCAGCCCGCTTTTTGCAGTCTTTGTGCTTCACGGATATTATTTTCCTCATCAAAACGCGCTTTCACTTCGAACAACACCGCCACGTGCTTGCCATTCTCCGCAGCGCGCAGCAATGCCTCTGTTACCCGCGAATTTTTAGCGAGGCGGTAAATGGTCAGTTTAATGGACAGCACCTTCGGATCTTCGGCCGCCTGTTCCAGCAATTGAAGCACAGGCTCGAAGTTGTTATAAGGATGGTGCAGCAAAATATCGCGCTCCCGCATCACCTCGAAAATGTCGGGAATGCGCTCGCGGTCGAGCCCCAGCGGCGGCACCGGCGGCCGGGTAGGCGGAATCTGATCTTTGAATTCGGGATGCTTGATAATGCTCCACAGTGCCGTGTAATCGATCAGCGCGTCGGTCAGGAACACGTTATGATCGTCGATCTCCCAGCGTTTTTTAATCAGGTTAAGCAAATCTGGATTAACGTCGGGTTCCATCGATACCTGCACGACCCTTCCCAGGCGGCGACTTTTGATCTTCTGTTTGATCTCGTCGATGAAATCCGCCTCGATATCGTCGCTTTCTTCCAGGGTGAAATCGCCGTTGCGAATGATCCTGAACAGATTTGTCGAAACGATGTCGACATTCCGGTAAAGTTTGTTGACGTGCGCCTTGACGATCAGCTCTATGGGCACAAAGAGTAATTCGTCCTCCCGCTCCACCACATAAAAGCGCGGCAGATTTTGAGGTACCTGCACGAAAGAAAGTTTTCTGTCCTCTTCCGAAGTGGTTCCCTTTACCTGGGTAATCACGCCGAGGATCAACACTTTCGCCAGGAGCACGGGGAATGCATGCGTGTAGTCGAACAGCATCGGCGTCAACATCGGGTATACCGTTCTGTCGAAATACTCTTCCATGGCGGCTTTCTCCCCCGGCGTTGTTTCTTCCAGTCCGGCGATGCGAAAGCCGTGCTTCGCGAACAGCGGCATCAGCTGGTTTTTGTAGCATTCATTCTGGCGGCGCACGAAATCGTGCACCTCTTTCATCAACACTTTGCGGAAGGGTATTTCGCGCAGGCCCGAATAATCGAGGCGCTCCTTGCCGAAATCGAGGTAATTATAAAGACTCCCCACCCGAATGGTGAAAAATTCATCGAGATTGGACGACGTAATGGCGAGAAATTTGAGGCGGTCAAACAGATTACGGTCCTCGTTTGTCGCCTGGTCGAGCACCCTGTCGTTGAATTTCATCCAGCTAAGGTCCCTGCTGATCAGGTCGCTTTGCTGCATTTGGGTATTTGCTTTTTCCGACGACGAACTGACCGCCTTACCGTCTTCCGCCGCGGCGGGTTCCTTCGGGCTTTTGAAAAGTGCGAACAGGTTGGTCAGTTTGCTTCTTTTTTCATTGCTATATATAGGGTCGGATGAGCCGGACATAACGTTATGCTATTAAAAAGGTGTATGAGTATGGCAATAAAAATTCAACGAATCTAAACAATCTATTGTTTTCGGGCCGATGAAGTTTGTGTTAAATTTTCGTTCCAAAAAAGAAACGGATGGCCGTATCCGACAGCCATCCGTTTCAATATGACGGTTTCTGCTAATGGCTACACGTCGACGCGGGCATATTTCGCATTCTTCTCAATAAAATCACGGCGGGGGGCTACTTCGTCGCCCATCAGCATCGAGAAAAGGTGATCAGCCTCGGCAGCGGATTCCACGGAAACCTGTTTTAAACTTCTGCGTTCGGGGTTCATTGTCGTTTCCCAGAGCTGCTCGGCGTTCATTTCACCGAGACCTTTGTACCGCTGCACGTTCACCGAATCTTCCTTGCCTCCACCAATCTCGCGAACAGCTTCCTCGCGTTGTTGCTCGGTCCAGCAATAGCGCTCTTCCTTGCCTTTTTTCACGAGATACAGCGGCGGCTGTGCAATGTAGATGTAGCCGTTATCGATCAGTATCTTCATATAACGGAAGAAGAACGTGAGAATCAACGTACGGATGTGGCTACCGTCGATATCGGCATCGGTCATGATGACGATCTTGTGGTAGCGGAGCTTGTCGATATTCAATGCGCGCTCGTCGCCGTCCTTACCGATCTGCACACCCATAGCGGTGAACATGTTCTTGATCTCCTCGTTTTCGTATATCTTGTACTCCTGCGCTTTTTCGACGTTCAGGATCTTACCACGAAGCGGCAGAATAGCCTGGAATGCGCGGTTACGGCCTTGTTTGGCGGTTCCGCCCGCCGAGTCCCCCTCCACGAGGTACAGTTCGCACACATTAGGGTCTGTTTCCGAACAGTCGGAAAGTTTCCCGGGCAGTCCCGTGCCGGTAAGCACATTCTTGCGCTGCACCATTTCGCGTGCTTTTTTTGCTGCGATACGGGCCTTTGCGGCAAGGATCACCTTGTCGATGATTACGCGGGCTTCTTTCGGATGCTCTTCGAGGTAAATTTCGAGCATTTCGGCCACTACCTGGCTTACTGCGCCGGTTACTTCGGAGTTACCCAGCTTGGTTTTGGTCTGACCTTCGAACTGAGGTTCTGCCACTTTAATGGAAATAACAGCCGTGAGACCTTCGCGGAAATCGTCCCCGCTGATCTCTACTTTTTCTTTTGCCAGAATCCCCGACTTTTCCGCGTAGTTTTTCAATGTACGCGTCAATGCCGCACGAAAACCGGAAACATGGGTACCTCCTTCAATTGTATTGATGTTGTTCACGTACGAGAACACGTTCTCGCTGTAAGAAGTGTTGTACATCATCGCTACTTCCACCGGAATCGCCCCTTTGTCGCTTTCCATGTGGATCGGCTCGGGGATCAACGGCTGGCGGGTGGCGTCGAGGTAAGTCACGAACTCGTTCAGACCTACTTCCGAATAAAACTCCTCATGGCGGAACGTGCCGTTTTCCTCTTCGTCGCGTTTGTCTTCCAGCGTGATGCGGATACCTTTATTCAGGTATGACAGTTCGCGCAGGCGGGTTGCAATGGTTTCGTATTTGAATTCTGTTACAGAGAAAATTGTGGCATCGGGCAGGAAGTGGATGATCGTACCGGTTTTGTCCGATTCGCCGATCACGCGGGTTGCGTAAAGGGGTTTGCCTTCGCTGAACTCCTGCTCGAAAATCTTGCCTTCGCGGTGCACCTCCGCACGCAGGTGCGTGGAAAGCGCGTTCACGCAGGATACACCCACCCCGTGCAAACCGCCGGAAACTTTATATGTGTCTTTGTCAAATTTACCGCCGGCGTGCAGTACCGTGAGCACAACCTCAAGAGCGGACTTTTTCTCTTTGGGGTGCATTCCGGTGGGGATACCCCGACCATTATCTTTGACGGTAATGGAATTGTTTGCTTCTATTGTAACGTTGATGGTGTCGCAGTATCCGGCCATCGCTTCGTCGATGGAGTTATCTACAACCTCCCAAATCAGGTGGTGAACCCCTTTGAAGCCAGTGTCACCGATATACATCGCCGGACGTTTACGAACGGCCTCTAAACCCTCAAGAATCTGGATATTTTCAGCTGAATAGCTGTTTACTTCAAGCACTGCTTCGTTTGACATATAGTTTGTTTTACACTTGGATAAAAAGAACCATTATCTGGCTTTTTAAGCACGTAAAGATACGAATTTTTTATGGTTTTACCTAGCAAAACCCATCGCGAAGCTGCCTTTTGGCGCGGCTCTCCGCCCAAATACCGACCTGGAAGCGCAGGACGGCAAAATATGACATTTCTGTGTTGCCGGGCGGCGGTAGATCATGTCACCATCCGTTATCAGGAAACAAATCTCAATGAATATCCGGCGACATTGCCATTACTTTAAAGCATACCCTCCGCCGGTTGAAACAAGTGTATTGCTGAGCCTGTGAAATGTTTTTTCTCCCGAGCCCGATACGTCCAGGATGCCTATCTCATAAGTGCCGGCGTCGAGGTCGTCGGCCCGCAATTGCGTATTGAAACCGCTTTTATAATAATGGCCGGTCGTAATTATATTCAACCGCGCTTCCACCTTCGGGTTGGCGTTGAGCAGATATACCGTGCCGGTCGCTACATTTTTCAACACCAGGAAACGGTCGTCCAAAAACCGCTTCCGCCGGGGCCACGCATTACTCGACAGGAAATAATACGTAAGGTCTTCCACGCCTTCGCGGACAATGCGGTGAATATCCCAGGTTTCGATATACACACCGTTGTCGACCACTCCGCTTTTAACGGCGAACATCGCATTTAGCTCCCCGGGCGTAACCACAGCCTCGGGTAAAGAGAAAAAGCCTTTTTCATAAGCGGGAAGCAGGTAAAAGTTCCCATACCGGACAATCGACTTTTCTACGGAAAACATACTGCGGTAATTGCGCCAATTGTAAATATCGGCCAGGTAAGTGGTTTTCTTTGCCGCTACGATGCCCGTAAACCGGTAATGCGAATAGGCCCAATAAAAGACGCTGAGGGCCAGCGCACCGGCGAACACCCATTTTCTCCTGAAAAAATCGGTGTAGAATACGAGAAAAATATAGAAAATCGCCGTGGAAAGCGACGCATAAAGCTGGAACCGGCTGGCGACGGTAGTTCCGGCCCAGGACCTGAACAGCGCAATAACCGTGCTGGAAATAAAAATGAATGCAAAAAGTGTGAGCAATTCGATCGTACCGGGTTTGACCTGCACCGGTTTTCTGAGATAGGCCCCGGCAACCCGCCAGGTCACTGCCATCATACAAACGATGATCGCCGCACCCCACACCGCCGACCACATTTCGGGGTACGACCACAACGACATGGCCGAGCCGACGAAGCCGAAAAGCGACAAGAAGAATGAGCCGGCGTCCTTCGGCAGGTTCACCGCCTGCCCCGATTCGTAACCCGCCAGGTAAATGACCAGACAAATGATCATAAAAATGCCGGTCATAATTGCCTTGCGAAAATTTTGATGGCAGAGAAAGAAGAAAATGATCGCCGGAAACGACAGAATGCCGTTCCCGTGGGTAAAGGTGGCCAGGAAGCAACAAATCATCGCTCCATAAAACGCGACTGTCCTGCCGCCGGAAACGAGCAGGATTGCCGTAACTGTAAACGCGGTAAGATAGGAATGCTGCATGCCGGTTAATGCCCATCCTGATACCTCATGGTACAAAGGCTGAAAAAACAGGAAGGAAACCGGGATAAAAAAATAAAGCGGCAGTTTTGTTTTTCTGAAATTGAAATAAAGGAAATAGAAAATGTAGGTGACATTAATCAACACCAGCACAATATAAAACCGGAAATGCAAACGCCCGGTAAGCTCGAAATCCAATAGCGAAATAAACCTGGGAACTACTGCTTTGTGATCATTGAAAGTACGGAACATTTCCTTCACCACACCCGCAAACCCCACGCCCGGCCCTGAAATCGCTTCAATGAACTGGATAAATAAAAAGTCGTCCTGAAATGGAAAGTCGACGGAGAATTGAAGATTGTAAAGAAAAAATAACAGGATAACGGCACAAATGACGACAACTGGCAAAAATCGAAGCATGAGCTTGGGCTGTAACGTATTGCTATATGATAGATTCGGATCGGTTCTAAGCAAATCTAAATCTTTATCGCCTCTAATCGTAATATCATCCGGATTTGTTAGTAACCGAAAAACGACGATCCGACCGCAATAAATACAAAGAGCGGAAGAAAAACCTCCGCTCTCTGCAATTACTTCATATAATTATAATGCCGGCACTACAACTTTTCCAATGGATGGTCCTTTAAAAGCTGTTCGGGCGAATAAAAATCCTTCTTGCTTTCCGTCGCTACGCGTACCTGTTTTACTTTTTCGGGAGAAATAGCCGGCGCCTTATTTCCAAAAGAGTTACGAACGTAAGTCAGTACCGCGGCTACCTCGTCGTCCTTCAACAAACCTGCGAATGGGGTCATCGGAACCTGCCCCGGGTATTTTTTGCCATTTACCTCGATTGGCCCCAGCAAACCTTTCAGGGCGATCTTGATCAGTCTTTCCTCGTTCCCTGTCACCCACGGACCCGACAGCGGCGGAAAGCCGGATGCTTCCAGGCCCCTGCCGTCAGGTTGATGGCAGGTAATGCAATAGCCTTCTTTCGCGTAGATCTGCCGGCCCTGGTTAAACAGGATCAGATCGTTCCCTTTCAAATTGGTGGTAGCTACGTTCTGCTTTTCCTTCTTCACGTTCTCTCCTTTCAAATGCGCCACGGCAGCTTCGTGCGCGTGGATCATCCAGTCGTCGAGCGGCATTTTCTTGGCTTCTGCCAAAATCGGCAAACCTTTTTCCTTGCCGATCCACGAGGCAGCTACAATGGCCATCAGGCGTACCCGGCTGTTTTCGTCACGTGCCGCCTGCATGAGCAGCTCCGCCTGATCGGGCACCTGGTGGCCGGTGTAACGAACCACCTGCACCGCTGCGGCGCGCGCGTGGTAATCCTTCGCTTTCAGCAACTGTTTCAACAGTTTCCGGTCGACCTTGTTCATGCCCCAGCTTACCCACAATCCTTCGAGCAAATGATGCTCGTAACGCGGGTCGTTCTTGTCCAGATTCGCGACCCAGGTATTCAGTTTCGACAACACCTGCGAGGCGTCACGGCCGCGCAATTCGCGGCGCGTACGGTAGCGCGTGCGGTATTCGGGCAGTTTCAGGTTATCCAGCAGTTCCTCGATACTCGCGCCGTCGATTTTTGCAGGAGTTACCAGCGGGCGCGACGGATAAGTTATACGGTAAATACGGCCATGCGAATGGTCGCGCAGCGGGTCCCGCGCGTTGTGCTGCATATGGCCGATGAGGATGTTGTGCCAGTCGATCACGTAAAGCGAGCCGTCGGGCGCAAACTCCATGTCAACCGGACGGAAGTTGCGGTCCTCGCTCACCACCAGGTCCTGGCGGTGGTGGCTCTTGTAACCTGTACCGTCGTCGGTCAGCGTATGCTCTTTTGTTCCCAGGAAACCAATGGTATTGTTGATCAGGAAATCACCTTGCAGTTCGTCCGGAAAATGGCGGCTGGATACAAATTCCAAACCCGACGTGGGGCGTACGCGGTGCTTGTCCTCCACCAGCTGTACCGATTTGTGCGTGGCCTCGCCATACCGCGGCAAAACGGTTCCGGGCAGCATCCAGCGCACATCCGGGCTCGACGTTTCGGCAAAAAACGGCTGGCCCCAGTCATCGAATGCGATACCCCACGGGTTCGGGATCGAAAGCTGTGCGGTGCGTTCGAGCTTTTTCAACTGCGGCGCATAACGATAAAAACCGCCATTGGTCGCCCGCACGGGGCCATACGAAGTTTCCACATTGGTATGCAGGAAAACACCCTCGCCGGAGTAAATAGCGCCCGACGGGTCCACCGTGAATGCATGGCTGTTGTGGTGTGTATCGTGGTCGTCGAAGCCACTCAGCAGGATCTCTTCTTTATCGGCCTTACCATCGCCGTTCGTATCCGTCAGCAATTTCAGGTTGGTGCCCTGCGAAACATAAACGCCTTCTTTGGCAATCTCAAATCCGAGCGGCAAATGCAGCCCATCGGCAAAAACGGATTGCTTGTCGGCCTTGCCGTCGTTATTGGTATCCTCGAATATGATAATCTTGTCGTTCGGCTTCGAGTCGCCCGGCTTGTAATGCGGGTAACTAGGCATGGTGGCTACCCACAAGCGTCCTTTATTATCGAACGACATCTGCATGGGTTTTGCCAGATCCGGAAATTCCTGTTCGGAAGCAAAAAGTTCGATTTTATAACCTTGTGGCACTTTAAGCTTGGCCAATGCATCGTTTCCGTATAAATAGGTGAGGCTTCCGTTCTTTTCGGGATTGAAATTCGTTTTTACCTGCGGCAATGCGCGGGTGTTCTTATCCGCCGCCGCGAGATCCATCTTCTCCCCTTTCGAAGCCGCCAGCCAGATCGCCTGGTCACGGATATCCGTCATCTGGCGAATCTTTTCAATTTCCGCGGGGTAGTTATCCGGTCCGAAAGGATTGTAGCGACGGCCATACACATGCACTCCGTTCGGGATTTTGTAATCGTTATGCCACATCCAGTTCTTCTCGTTCACCGCCGCATGCACCAGCTCACGATTCTTGCCTTTTTCAGGTGCTTTTCCGAAGATTTTATCCACAAGCAAAACGCCCAGCTTTTTGTAGCCTTCCGCATTAAGCTGCGAGCCATCGATTGTCAGCGGCTCTTTGGTCTCGGCATACCATTTCTGCGAAGGAGCGAATGCGTCTACAAAAAGTACTTTATTCTGGTCGGCCACCTCTTTCATTGCCCTGGTATACAACAGCAGATTTTCGTTCTCCTTTTTACCGTTCGGCAGGTCATACCTGTCGGAGAGGTCCTCGAAAGCGATAGGCGAGACGATCACCAGTTGCGGCGCCGACGTTCCGTTATACTTCTGCTGCAAGGTCCATTTAATGAATGCGTCGAGCTCGGCCTTGTAATTTGCCAGTCCCGCTTTGCCTTCAAACGACTCGTTATAACCAAAAAACGAAACGATCACATCCGTCTTCAAGCGGGTGAGCCATTGATCCGGCGTATCGAAGTGGCCTTCACTCTGGGAAGGATTTGCCAGCTCCGTCTGGAATTTCTCCGCTCCCGGGAATGCCCAGGGCGTGTTGCGGCTCGCGTGCGGCCGAAAGCCGGGCGTATCCCCGCCGTCGCACATATTGCGGATAACAAGGTTATCGTCGGGATAACGCATGTACAACTCCGTTTCGAAGTTGTCGTAATTCATCATCCGCGATCCCAGGTTATTACCCATCAGGGAAATATGCGTGCCTTTGCCGATTTTGACCGGGCCGGGCTGGTTCAAGCGGAACGCGCTGAATGCAATGACTGCCAGTCCAAATGCAATGAGCGATGAATAAACGCTGATTTTTTTGGGTTTAGACATTTGAAAGGATTTTAGATTGGGTATTGGGTAGCGTTATATGAAAGTTATTTGGCTTCGCGGTAAGGTACCTGGATATCCATTTTTCCCTTCCATTCCTTCGGGATTTGCAGGCCCAGCTCGTAGTGGATTGCATTGATGACGAGTCGTTGGAAAGGTTCCAGCCTGAAATCTTCGGGATGCCCGAGCGTCGTCATGAACACTTTTCCGCCAAATGAGTTGGTACCCGTCCAGGCCACCGGATTTTCGATCGCCTCTTTATCGGGATTTACGGATTTACCCATAAGCAGCCACGTCGAACCTTTGGTCGGATAATCGGGCAATACGCGGTACAACCAGGAGCGTACGTGAAAGGGACCTTTCACGCCTGTGAGGATCGGGTTTTTGGCCTGTTCCGGAATCAGGGTCACGTCGGTGCTGCTGTTATGGCCGTAATGGGTGTGCTTCGCCGCGCCGCCCCATCCCGGAGGCGCATTCAACGCGAATTCGCCGAAAGCGTTCCACTTCTCGCTTTCATGGCCTTTGGGGAAATTGAATGCGTGCGTGGAGGTGCGGAAGCCCATTACGGGCTTGCCGGCTTTGAGGTAAGCCTCGATATGCGCCAGTTGGTCCGGCGGCAACTGACGCCAGCGGAGGTAAAAAACGGCCAGGTCAGCGTCCTTCAATGCTTCCAGACCGGGGATATTCTTTTCGCTGTTATGATCGGGATAGGCTTTGAGGACGATCGTGCGCATGCCGTAGTTTTTTTCAAGTTCGGCCGCGATGATTGGGAGCGTTTCCTCGCCGCTGTACTCATGATCGCCTGTGACGAAAACGACGAGCGGTTTCTTGCTTTTTTGGGAAGACTGCGCGGCCGCGGAATGCGTGCCGGCCACCACTGCAAATGCCGCAAAAAGGAAGCAAATGCAGAACTGTTTCAATTTCATGATAAAAGGATTAAGATTCAAGCCTAGCGAGTAAAGAATACCTGTATAATGCAAAATGTGGCATAAACTACTGTGAGCGGCCATGCCCAAAAGTCATCCGAGGACAACTTTTTAAGAGGCCGTCAAAAGGAAGACTGTTTTGTACAACTTTTCCCTTAGTTAATTACAACGAAGTTTAATCTCAGACAATGAGCTTGTCCTGCTGGGCGGGCTGGAAATATTTGGAATAAATATCCCGGTAGATGAATAGCATGAGATAAAGCTGCCGGTACCTGCCAACAAACGCGTCGTCATCGGCGGATTCTTCAAGCAAATCTTTGAGTGCTTTAAAGCTCAAGCCGGCCAGTTCCTGAAACTGTGAAGCGATTTTCAGGAGCTTGTCGCGGTGCTCTTTGAACAGTTTTACCTGCTTCTCCGCCTCTTCGAAAGTTTGCTCACCCCGACGGTACTTTTTTATCGGAGGACAAAAAAAGGCGGAACAGGTATGCGGACGAGGCTTATCATAAACTGAACAACAGCCCGAAAAGTGCAGACAGGGCAAGCTAAAAAGCCGCGTACCTTTGATTTCGGTAGTCGACAGCCCCAAATCATCGGCGATTTTTTTATCCGCTTCGTCACGCACAAATCCATAAGGGAACAATGTACCATCACAGCACAGTCCGCACGCAACACAAAGGCCTGAAACGTCTTTTTCCCTGTCCGTCATCTTAATACTTGTCAGATGTGTAAATGACAAAGATAGAAGCATTGGCCTCAAACGCAAAAACTTAGCAAAGGCACCTGCTTCACATAAATCGAAACCCGAGCGTAATCGAGAACCGGGAAAGATCCACACTGTCATCTTTCGACAAGTGCAGCGTTTCGGTGCTGAATTCGGTTTTGCGTTGAAGGCGGTAAATGGCCCCCATCATAGCCGTACCGGTGAGGTTGAGGGCGAATTTCGGGCTCACGGGCTGTTCAATACCGACGCTGACGCCCCAGTTCATGGTTTTGCCCGAGAATGTCAGCGCCTGTGTGCCAACGGTGCTTTTGTTTTCATAAGGCTGGTAACCCAGCAGTAGTGAGGTAAGAATGGCCGTTCTGCCGTTTTTCAGAAAGGAGCGATGAATAACGCCACCGCTTAGATGCTGGATCGTCACCTTCTCGGTTTGAGAGCTATCCATTCGGGCATCACCTTTGTACATTTCGTAGCGGAGGCCAAAACCTACGTGTTTCCACGGAAACCAGGCGATATCACCGCCGAATGCGATACCGGATTTGAGATCTTTAATATATTCCTGCTCGTCGTGACTGGTGATCCGGCCCGCGCGGAACAGCCGGTAGGCGTACCCGCCGTTGAGGCCGAAAGTCCACCGTGGAAGTACCGGTACATCTGCCTCTTTTTCCCTTTCAACTGTCTTTCCCGAATGATCAAACGCCTCTTCGCGGTCTTTCCTCCATTCGGTGATGGGTGCTTCCTGGGCGATGGCAGACTGACTAACCATACCCAAAACAAGTAACAAAGCGGCAAACGATCTGATCATTATTTGCGGAACGCGGCGATTTCAAGAGTCCAAAACTACTATTTTCAGGCCACATTCAGGCTTCCGGCTTTCAGAAATTGTCATAAAGCAGGTTTTACACCGGCTTTTTTCAGTTTTTCGATAATAAATGCCCCAATGGCCCGGCCCTGGTCCTGCCCGTTCTCGATGGCGTCGCGGTAATGGATTCCTCCGTAAAGTCTTGAAATAGCCGCCTCTTCCGATGCCTGGCGGAATGATTTGAAATCCCGCGCCGGCAGTTCGAAAATCACTTCGGTATCGTCGCGAAAAGCGAAATCATCGCCGAGAAGAAAAGTCAATATTTCGGCCACGGCGGTGGAAATAACGCTATGCCCGCTGGTGTACTCCGGAAAAGGCGGGGTTTGCAGCAAAGGTTGCCACTTCGGATCGATAGCCCGGTTAATCACGGTTTCGGGCCTTACCCGGCTGCTGCGGTACTTCTCATCCCAGCAACTGATGAATGCGTCCATGAGCGTCGCGGCCGCCAGCGAATGCACCATAATGCCTTTATCGAGATCGAGGTTGGCCTTGGCAATAGCGATACCGGTAATGTTCATCCAGTGCCCCCCCCGGGCTGATTTTCTTGAACCCGATATTCATATGTCCCGATGTGTTGATCGCAAACGGGTTGCAATCCCAGTAAGAAGCGATGAAGCGTTGCTGCTCCGTCAGGTTTTGGCCTACATTATAAACCTCTTTCACCAGTTTGTAAAATGCGCTCGAACTGTCTTTGCTGAACTCCACCGGCGGTTTCGGTATGAACTGATCGCATGAATCGATCAGCATCGGCCGTATCGTTTTCCAATGCGGTTCCACACCTTCTATATAGCCTGGCGGGGTCGGATACCAGTAGGCATCGCCCTTTTTCGGGCGGTAACGCAGTCGCGTGCTGAGCGTAAGGTAGCCGTCCGTAGCAGCATCGGCCGCGACCTTTCCGGCAACTTCCCGCGCCACGGCAACCGATTTGTCGATAACGGTTTGCGGATACCCTTCCCTAAGCAATGCGATAATCAGCTTTTTCTGATCCTCTTCCAGCATGTACCCCGACGGGATAATGAGCCGGCCCGTTTCGAGGATACAATACAACGCCGCGATCTGGTAATCATAATCCTTCGCTACCACGGTCACCGGATTAATGCTTTTCGTAAAAGTCCCGGGCGCCACGATCTGTTTGTTGTTCAATGCCACGATCTCGTGTGCCCCCATGAGGCAATAGGTATAAAACCGGCTGGCCGCAGGCGGATTCACCACGTCGTGGATCATTACCATCGTCACGGAAAAAACAGCGGGCTGCAAGTGCTTCCTCAGCTCCTGGCGGGCGGAGCCGGCCAATGCGGATTGGGAAAGGATTAAAAGAAAGAAGAGGGTCCTGCGCATTACTTTTTATAATTTTTGTAAAACTGCAATGGCTCGTTGAATGCGCCAATGACTAAAAATGGTTGATTACCGATCCTGATTTCGACTGCCGACTTTACATCACCATTCACCGACAACCCGGAATCGGCCTGGCCCACGAAGCGGAAACCTCCTTTGCCGTCGCCAATGAACAGGCTTCCGTAATTGGCATCCATACTGCCCAGTTTGAGCCGGTTACTGGTTTTATTGCCCAAAAGCAGCAAGTCTTTTCGTCCGTCGCCATTGTAATCTTCGGCCAGAATCTCACACACGGGCCCGAATTGCGCACGCGCGGGCATGGCTACTTTTTCAAACTTGCCGTCGCGGTTCATAAAACACACGCTGCGGAGCTCCCTTGCTTCGAGTTTACCTGCTTTCGCAAGCTCCGCGGCTGGAATTACATCCGGCATGGTCGCATTGGCATAGTCCCGGTAAAAAGAAAATTTCTTCCGCATCGGGTAAATCTGATCGTTCAGCTCGTCGCGGCTTACAAACGGGTAGGATTTGCCCTGCACGTAAAAATTAAAGAAGGGGTCAATGGAGCCATTCTTGTCGAAATCAGCGAAATACAACTCAGCGGGCTCTTTTTCGGAAGCCTTTATCTGCGAATTCAGGCCCAGGTTACCGGCCAGTAAATCAGGTTTTCCGTCACCGTCCAGGTCTTCTATTTTAACGGCATTCCAAAAACCGCTTTCCTCACCGGCGAAGTAATCGGCAGTTTTGTCTTCAAAATCTTTTCCATTATAGGTAAAAATCTTCACCGGCATCATTTCCCCGACGATCACCAGCTCGGCCCTTCCATCACCGTTCAAATCCCCCCCATTGGGCATCGGTAACCATTCCTATCTTGAAAAATGGCGATTCTCTGGCCTCGAAACGGCCCTTGCCGTCGTTGACCAGTAAAAACGAAGCGGGTGCTTCCGGGTAGCGTCCGGGAATAATCCGTCCTCCTACAAACAGGTCGAGGTCACCGTCGCGGTCAAAATCATACGGCCGGACGCACGATTTGCTGCTTGCCTTCGTATTCGGCACGGAAAGAACGGCCAGGCTCAAGCCGCCCCGGCCGTCGCTCAGGTAGAGTTCATCCTGTAACGAAACCGTATTCGGTTCGAACATCGAATAGCCTCCTTTGGCAATATAGAGATCGTCGAAGCCATCGCCATTGCCGTCAAAAAATACTGCGGCGGAGATTGCCGAAGTGTTCTCATCCCCGATCGCAAAACCAGGCATTTCAATGAAAGACCCGCTTTTTTGCTGCAACCAGATCTTCGCCTGTTTATGCTGATCGCCGCTCACAAAAATATCCTCCAGCCCGTCCCTGTTCACGTCGCCCTTCGCCAGCACCGGGCCCGTTTGTGAGTACATCGAGAGCATTAATGGCTGACGCTTGAAGTCGTTTTCACTGGAAGCCTTCGTGTTGGTAGGCGATCGCAGGCGGCTGCTTTTGAAACAATGCCTGCGCAATACCGGCCTTTTCGCGCCTGTCCGCCTTTCTGCTGCCGCTTTTTTCTACCGTCAGCAGTTGATTGCCCTTTACGTTTTCCAGGATCTGACTGGTGCCGTCGGGCCATAAAATCTGCACCGTGTCCACTACGGAAGCCTCTCCGAGCCCGAAATGCAGGCGCAGCGGCGTGCACGACAGATACCCGCGATTCGGGTTCACTTCCTGGTATTGTAATGTGCCCTTGTTTTTCAAATAAACCCTGGTCCCTATTCCGCCTGCATTGGCTCCGTCCTGTTTCAATTTGAGTTGCAGCCAGTTGGTATTCTTTGTGTCACTTGCCGTATTTTGGTATACAAATGCAGGCTCATTGATATTGTTGACTATCAGATCGAGGTCGCCGTCGTTGTCGAGGTCCGCGTACACGGCGCCGCTGGACACCGATGCGTGTTCAAGCCCCCAGGGCTGCTGCATCCGGGAAAACGTAAGATCCCGGTTGTTCCTGAAAATGTAGTTGGCCAGCATCGTGGACGGCATCGCCTTCACGAGGTCCATGAGCTGGAACGGCTCCTTGTCGATGGCCCTTTTGATCTTATAGTCGCCCCAGTATTTGAGAAAATCCTTGTTGGTATAATCCCGCAAATAGCCGTTTGAAACGAAAAGATCCTTAAAACCGTCGTTATCGAAATCGGCGAAAAGCGGCGTCCAGCTCCAGTCGGTATTGGAAACGCCGGCAAACTGACCTATTTCGCTGAATGTACCATCCCCATTGTTGAGTTGCAGCATATTCCGCATATACTGCTTTTGCAGGTCCTGGTTCACCATCAGCTCGAACGCCTCATAGTTTTCCTGCAACTGAAGCAGCTTCTGCCGCTGGTTGTCCTCGGGCAGCATGTCCAGCGACATTACGTCCGGCAGGCCGTCGTTATTGAAATCCGCGATATCGATCCCCATCGAAAACTGGGCAAGGTGCCGGAAATACTGCCGGGTCACGTCTTTGAATGTGCCGTCGTGGTTGTTGATATAGAGGTAATCGGGCTCGTTGTAATCGTTGGTAACGTAAATATCTTCCCAGCCGTCCTGGTTCACATCGGCAATGGCGAGACCGAGCCCGAAGGTCAGCGGATATTGATGGATACCCGCCTTCTGCGTGACTTCCACAAAACGGTTTTTCCGGTTTTCAAAAAGCTTGTTGCCCGCGAGTTCGTCGGTTTGAGTCCGGAACTTCGCCAGTTCCATATTGTCGATCTTTTTAGTGGTATGATTGAGCAGCATCATATCCAGATCGCCATCGTTGTCATAATCAAAAAAAGCGGCCTGGGTGCTGTACGAGATGTTGTCCAAACCATATTCTTTCGCCTGCTCAACGAATTTAAGGTTCCCCTGATTGATAAAAAGCTGATTTTTGCGGTCTTCGTCCTTTACTTTTCCCGAGTAGCAAATGTGGATATCGAGCAAGCCGTCGCCATTTACATCGGCCATTGTCACGCCCGTTTTCCAGCCGCCCCTACGTCCTTCCAGTCCCTTTCCGGCCGACGACGTAATGTCTTTGAACTTCATCTTTTCTCCTTTCGCGCCGAGGTTCAGGTAAAGTTTGTTGGAACCCATATTGGACGTAAAAAAAGAGATCGTCGAAGCCGTCGTTGTTGATGTCCCCCACTGCCACGCCGCCGCCATTGTAGTAGTATTCGTAGGACATTACATTCTGGTTCTCCGTTTCGCTGATGGGGTTCACGAAATCGATCCCGGTCTGTTTGGCGTCGAGCAGGCGAAACAAAGTATGCTGCGCACTGACGTCAGTAAAAGGTAATGTCAGCAGCGAGATGGCGGGCAGGTAAAAACAAAGACCTTTTTGGTTCATTGAAAGCACGATACCGATTTAGAAAGGAAGATTTACTACTAAAATAAAAAACTTCAACCGAAAGTTGAAGTTAAAACTTAGTGCAGTCGTCGGGAAGGAAAGCACCAGGAAAAATAACATTTCCCGGCGCTTTCTTACTATTTATTTATCCCACCAAACTCTGGACACCCAATTGTCGCCACTCGCCAGACGCCCTACGGCATCGGAATAATTGGCGCTGTTCTGTGTCGCCTCGGTGGTCGGGTAAGGCTGGCGGCGGGGAATCGTTCCGTTGGAGAAGTTGCCCACGTAATTCACCGGCGTCAACACGGGGAATCCCGAACGTTTCCAGTTACTCCAGGCCTCTACGAAGTTGAACTGGATACCGGTGGTTGCCCAGTATTGTTCGTTGATCTGCTTCAATGCATTGGCAGCGTCCAGCGGATGCGCGGCTGCATAGGCGTCGGCCGTTGCGGCATCGATCGCCGCGGCCACCCCGTATCTTCCAATAGACTGAATGCCGGCAGATAGCCCGTTCTTGTAGTGCGCGGCTGCCGTTCCTCCCACGGCAAAACCGCGGCTCGCAGCCTCCGCCAGAAGCAACTCGGTCTGTGCATACGTCAACACGAAGATCGGCCCGCTTCTCGAACGGTAAATGCCTGTCGGACGGGAATATTTGCCGATCGGCGTCATATCCGCCCCTGTGCCGGTGCCGCCGGGATATCCGGCCGACTTCGTAATATCGGTAGCGCCTCCGTTCATGTCATAGCCATTCGGCAGGCCCAGCTGGTTGCCGGGAGTTGAATCGCCCGCATTGGTAATATTCTGGTTGGCGGCAAGGCCCGCCGCGGGAACCTCCGCGATTTTTCCCAATCGCGGGTCGTTACCTGCTTTCAGGTAATCGATCATGGTTTTGCTCCATCTTACCTGGTAAATATCGGCGGGCGTCGACAACGCCGCGCCGTTACCGTTGGTATAACCGTTTGCATCGTCCATTACAATGTAAGCGTCATCGTTAACGCTGGTGAAAACACCTCCCGTAGCAGCCTTTTCAGCGTAGGTCTTGGCCGTCGCCAAATCCGCTTTTGTGAGGCGCATCGCTAGTTTCAGCATCAGGGAATAACCGTATTTCTTCCATTTGGCAATATCCCCTTTGTAATTCGCAAAAGCATCATTGGCAGGAATTGCAGCGGCAGGATTCAATGCAGCCACGGCGGCATCCAGGCGGGCCAGCAGCGATTTGTAGATGCTTTCCTGCGTATCGTAAACCGGAAGCGTAACGCCCGATTTGGCCTGCAACGCCTGGGTATACGGGATGTCACCATAAATGTCGGTGATCGTCGCAAGCGCCTGCACCTGCATGATGATCGCGATGTTGGTCAGGTTGACCAGCGCCGGCTTATCCTTCGTCAGTTGTTCCATTTCGTAGGCCAGGCTGGCAGCGCGGTAGCCCGTGTTCCACGAGCTGGCCAGATAGGAGTTCGTATTGCTCGAAATCACATATTTGTCCGCGTTGGAATAATAGTTGGCCGCACCCGACGTGGTAGACGCCAGAATCTGCACCCACATACTCTGGAACAGGATCGAGCCATTATAACCAGCCGTTGCATTGGCATGATTGAACTGGACCGACGGCAATAGGAGATTCGGGTCAAAATTGTCGGCCGACGCCTTGGTAGGGTCGGTATTCAGTTCATCGAATTTGTCCGTACAAGCCAAAGGAAGCAAGCCTGCGAGGACGATCATATTGATTAGTCTCTTTTTCATATTTATGCTTATTTGAACTTGAAGGCTACGTTAACACCGTAATTGCGCGTTGCAGGCAAGCTGGTACCCTCGATCCCCGCGTATTTCAGGTTAGCACCGAACGTAGCTTCGGGATCTATGTTTTTGGTCTTCTTCATGAAGTAGAACAGGTTCCGCGAAACCAGTGAAATGTTAACGGCACGGATCAGCGGCCATTTTTCCAACATTTTGGCAGGAAGGTTATACCCCAAAGTCACCTGGCGCAGTTTGATAAAGTCGCCGTCAAGAACGCTGATGCCCGTTACATTGTTGGCCAACGCCGTGTAGTAATCCTGGGCGGTCGCGGTAACTGTGTTAGCTGCGCCGCTTTCGGTTACACCGGTCGTAATACCGCCTTCTCGGCCCACCAGGGTTTCTTTCGCCAAGCCACGGCGGTATGCGTAGTTTTCGGTCGCGGAAAGGATTTTGTTACCGAAGTTATAGTCAACCAGAAACGACAGGTTCACATCACCGAAACGAAGGTCGTTATTCAAACCACCATAAAGCGTCGGCAATACAGTTCCGTAGTTTTTCAGCTCTCCACGAACCGGTAAACCCGATGCATCCACGACGATCTGGCCATTCGATGCATATTTATAGTCGTAAGCACGGATCTGCGGGCCAGCTTCGCCTACTACGAATGCGGTTACAGCATTACCCAGGGTAGCCCGGTTCTGGCCAAGCAAAATCGGATTATTGTCGGCGTCCGTTCTCAGGATTTTGTTTTTAACAGAGGTAAGGTTGAAAGACGTATTCCATTCGAATTTTGAAGTTCTTACAGGCGTACCCGTCAGCATCAATTCCAGACCACGGTTTTGAATGGAACCGCTTGCCACCACCCCGCTAGTATAACCCGTTGCGCTGCTGTAATTTGCAGGCATGATCTCGTTGTTGGTCTTTTGGTTATAATATGACGCATCTAAGCCCAGGCGGTTACCGAAGAATTTTAATTCCAGACCAACCTCCACTTCATTTTTTGTGAAAGGCTTCAAGAACAGGTTGGGAAGCGCAGGGTCAAAATTCCCCGTTGGTACTCCGTTGAAGGCATTACCAACGGCGTAGTAAACAGCAGTTTGATAGGCACCGTTGCGATCGCCGCTCGGCTCGCCGCTCGTACGGGCATATGAAGCTCGTACTTTGCCAAAACTTAGTTCGGAAACGTTCAATAGGTCCGTAAAGATAAACGCTCCCGTTACCGACGGAGTAAAAATACTTCTGTCAGTACTAGGCAGGGTTGAATAGGCATCGTAACGACCGGTTGTACTCAAATTAAGAATACCCTTATAGCCAAGGTCGATGCTATAATAGGCAGAATGCACCTCAGTGTTAAATACGTCGTAGTTACGGTTGAAATTCACGACGTTGTTCCAGCTATACAGGTAAGGTAATACGAACGGACTACCGCCAATGCTCACTTTCTCATACTGGTTCTTACGAATATTGCCACCTACGAGTGCGTCGAGAGAAAGGTCGCCGAAAGTCTTGCTCACACCGATCAAACCATCGAAGTTCAGTTCAGTGCGCTGGGCATTGGATAATTCGTCCAAACCGCCTTTTGCGCCATTGGAATAGGCAGTTCCCCACGGTGTAACCTTGAAGATGCGGTCGTTCGCGTTGTCATAACCCATACGTGCCTGAGCGTAAATCCAGTCGGTGAACTGGTATTTCGCGGCCACCGCGGAAATCAGACGTTTACGGGTCACATCGTTCACAAACTGGCTGGTTACGAAATATGGATTAGTAACATACTCATCGTCAGAGAAAACAATTTCCTTGCCTGTTACAGGGTCGTAGCCCGGCGCGAGAATACGTTGGTCGATATTGGTTGCAAGGAACATTCCGTTGTTGGCGTTCATCGGGCCGTCGCTGAGAATAGGCTTACCGTTAATCTTCTCATTGATATAGTTGGCCATTACATTCACACTCAACTTCTTGGTAATATTCTGGTCTGCGGTCAGGTTGAAAGTTCTCCTGATCAAACCGCTGTTTTCAATGATGGCCTTATTGTCCAGATTTGCAAATGACAATCTGAAAGAACCATTATCCCCGCCTTTGGTTACCGCAACGCTGTTCGTAAAGTTGCTACCATTGCGATAAAAATGCTTCACGTTGTCTTTCTGCGCCGAATACTTGTAGGTCTTGCCATCGAACTGAACGATGTCGGAACCATCAAGTTTCGCCCCCCAGCTCATACGCGCCGTTTGTTGTGCCAATGCTGTAGTGGCGGGTTTCTGGCCGCCGATGCCTTGTCCGTACTCATATTGGAAATCGGTCATGTCACGTGGTGCGTCCAGCGAATAATTCAGATTGTAATCCACTGAAAAATCGCCCTTTTTTCCTGCTTTGGTTTTAACGAGGATTACCCCATTAGAAGCGCGCGCACCATACAAGCCCGAAGCAGCCTGCCCTTTCAGTACCGTCATCGACTCGATGTCGTCCGGGTTGAGGTTTCCCAAACCGTCCCCGCCGTCGGCTCCGCCCCATTCGCCGGCGCTGCCGCGCTGGGTATTATCCATCGGCACGCCGTTGATGACGATCAACGGGGAACCGCCCGAATTCATACTGGGCATACCGCGCATGAGGATCTTCGCCGTTCCACCCGGACCGCCGCTGGTTCCTTTTACGTTCAAACCGGCCACACGTCCGGCCAGGGAGTTACCCACGTTGGTTTCCCTAGCTTTGGTCATTACATCTCCCCCCACGGTGGTTACCGCGTAACCCAGCTTCCGGGCTTCTTTTGAAATACCCAGCGCGGTTACAACCACTTCTTCCAGATTGGCGACGTCGGGCGCCATTTTGACATCGAAGGTGCTACGGTTGCCAACGGATACCTCCTGTTTGAGATAGCCGATCGAGCTGAATACCAGGATATCGGTGTCTTTTACTCCCGCCAACGAAAAATTCCCTTCCACATCCGCGTTCGTACCCCTCGTTGTTCCCTTCACCGTTACTGAGACACCAGGGAGCCCCTGGTCTTTTTCGTCGACGACCTTACCTGAGACAGTCCGTTCCTGAGCAAAGGAGGTCAACGATGCAAAAAGCAGAAATAGCCCCAGAGGGAAAGTCCCCTTTCCCAGGACCATGCGTAGCTTTTCTTTCATAGGTCGATAAATTAGTAAATTTTAAATAGGTTAAATTTGGTAAAGACCGAATAATTGGCATGCAAAAACCCGTTCAAGGCAAATATCATAAAATATTTTATAATTAAATAATTTTAAAAACGGTTTGTATTTAGGTTATATTTTTAATATTTCTTTAATGTTTTGATCAGCCATTTTATAAATGTTTGATCCGCACGTCGTTAGGATTTCCGGGTACGTAACCAGTACTCGGCGTGCTCCCCGGCTGTTGTTTTTACTATAAAGGCCATAAAAAATGCCCGGAAAGCGCCATAAGGGCGATCCGGGCAAAATTGGAATCTTAATGAAAAATTAATTTCCGCCGCCTGAAAAACGGTAGCTCACGAGTGGCCCGTTGTTCACGGCGCCCAGGAGATATTGTGCACCGCTCATTTTCAAAACAGCCACGTCACGAACATCGCCCGTGACGTAGAAACCGCTTTTATATTGAGGTAAATACCTGAAATTCAACGATCCTTTATTACAGAACACCTGTAACAGACTGGCATCGTTCTTACCCATTCTTACCCGCGTCTGTTTTATATTCCCGCCCAGAACGATGTCGGGCTTCCCGTCGGCATCCATGTCGTGTACGGCGATAGCGTGCACCGGGGCAAATTGCGCTTCGACCGGCAACGGATGGAAAATGAATTTTCCATTCGCATTTTCCAGAATTCCGGTCCGGTATTCACTGGCTGCTAACCCCCTGGCCGCCTTCAATTTTTCTTCCGAAAGCATTTCCGGTAATGTTGCCTTCGAATAACTTATATAATCGGGATACTTCTTTTTTAGTGAGGGAATCTGGTCGAGCAATTCGTCACGGCTGGCGTAAGGATATTGTTTGCCGTGCTCTTCGAGGGCTATTACCGGCACCACCCTGCCAAGATTGTCAAAGTCGGCAGCATAAAGCGCCAACCCGTCGGGGGAAGTAATATTCCACTGCCAGTTCGTACCCATATTCCCGACAACGATGTCCGTATCACCGTCGCCGTCCAGGTCTGCCGGGTGGAGCGCATTCCAGCAGCCGTGAAGACCAGCCGTGCCCCATTTTTCGCTGGCATCGGCGAATGTTCCCTTATTATTGACAAAAACCTGCACAGGCATCCAGTCGGCAGTTACTATCAGGTCCGGGAAGCCGTCATTTCCAAGGTCTTCGAACACCGCATCGGTAACCATGCCGGCCGCCCGTAGCGCCGGGGCCTGGCTGGCGGTGGCATCGGTGAACATGGCTTTACCATTATTGACCAGCAGTACGCCTCCGGAACTTTCGGGAAAGCGCCCCGGCGTCGCCCTCGAACCAAGGAAAATATCGAGGTCTCCGTCCTTATCCACGTCCGCTGCTGCTGCCGCAGCGGCGTTGAGCCCGACAGCTGGAAATGGCACTTTTTTGAAGGCGCCTTTTTCATTGAGGTACAACCGTGGCGCCAGTCGCGGATCGTCCGCATTCAGTTCGTAACCGGCGCTCGTCACCAGCAAATCCTGGTCGGCGTCGCCGTCGGCATCAAAGAATACCGCGTCGGCATCCTCAAAAGCCGCATCGCTTTCGAACGCCCGCTGGGGCGACCTACGGAATGTACCATTACCGCTCAGCCACAAAACCCCCCGATTGCCCCCGCGCCCCCGCGATATAGAAGTCGTCGATGCCGTCGCCATTAATATCTGTTTGTGCCAAATGCGGCCCCTGGTAGGTAAGCATGGCCGGCAACAGGGTCTGAATGCGAAAATCGTTGCGGGCGTCCTCTATATGTGTAAAGTCGATAAGCGGCACCGGACGCCACAAAGGAGCAGGACCGGCGGATTTGTCGGCCACATTACGGGCATCGCCATACCGGAGCGTTATTTCCTTTCCGCTCACATTTTTCACCGCCTGCCTGCTGCCATCGGCCCACTGCACTTCCAGCGAATCGATACGGGTGCGGGTACCCAGCCCGAAATGCAAAGCATCCCATTGGGCCGACTGGAACCCGCGAACGGGAATGAAATTCTGCGTCTGGGTGAGCGAGTCGCTGTAGAGCGTTACTTTCGAGCCGGCCAAACCGGCATATTTGGCTGAAACCAGCTTGACCCGAAAGGTGTTGTTCCCGGCCAGCATTTTCTCCGCGTTATTACGGTAAATGAATGCCTTCCGGCCAATATTGTTGGTTACAAGATCGAGGTCGCCATCGTTATCAAGGTCGGCATAGGCGGCTCCATTCGACTGGTTATTGTTTTCAAATCCCCATTCCTTGATCTTCCGTACGAACGTGAGGTCTTTCCGGTTCTGGAAGATATAATCGGGCTCGTTGATCGGCGGCATTTGCGCGATGATTTCCATTTGCTTCGGCATATCGCCTCCCTGGTTGCCTTCTACCTGCCTGTCGGCGGAGTATTTGAGAAACTCCATATTGGTATAGTCCCGCGCATAGCCGTTGGAAATGAAAATATCCTTCCAGCCATCGTTATCGAAGTCGGCTATGAGTGCGGCCCAGCTCCAATCGGTATTGGAAACACCCGCCAACTGGCCTATTTCGCTAAAAACCGGCACACCCTCAGGATTGACCCCATTATTGAGCTGCAACATATTCCGCATGCTTTGATCGTGGAAACCCGCGCGAAGAAGTTGCTGGTACTTGTCGAAATTATCATCACCGGAGGTTAATTTAATGCGCTCGTTAGAGCCGGGCAGCATGTCGAGCGTCAGCACGTCCATCAGGCCGTCGTTATTGATGTCCGCCGCATCGGTACCCATCGAAAACAGCGATACATGCCCCATCGACTCCCGGATCACCTCTTTGAACTTCCCGTTTCGCTCATTCAGGTACAGATAGTCGTTTTCGTTGTAGTCGTTGGCAATGTAAAGGTCCTGCCAACCGTCGTTATTAAAGTCATTGACATTAACCCCTAACCCAAAGCTCAGCACATTGGAAACGATACCTGCCGAATCGGTAACGTTCGTAAAACGGCCGCTGTCGTTTCGGAGCAGTTTGTTCCCATATGCGTCGTTGCGCTGCTGACGGTAACTGGCAAGCAGGTTGCTGAACCCGGCGTATTCCTGTAACGAATGGTTCAGCAGGAAACAGTCGGTATCGCCGTCGCGATCGTAGTCGAAAAAAACGGCCTGCGTTGTATAAGAAGCGTCGTCCAGGCCATACTCAGCCGCTTTTTCGGTGAAAGTGGGAATCCCGTCGGCTGTTTTGCCATTATTTACGTACAGGAGCTTCGTACGCAGGCGCGGGTCCTGCGCACCGGCGCGGCACACAAAAATGTCTATCCAGCCGTCGTCATTGATATCCACCAGCGACACGCCGGTTTTCCACCCCTCGTTCAAACCTGTCCCTGATTTTTCAGAAATATCCTCGAACTCCATATCGCCGCGGTTCAGGTACAACCTGTTGGCTACCATATTGCCTGTAAAATACAGATCAACCAGCCCGTCGTTGTTGAAATCCGCAGCCGCCACGCCTCCTCCATTATAGAAGTAACCGTACCGGAGCACGTTGTTCTCTTCATCCTCGTCGATGTAGTTATTGAAATCGACGCCTGTTTTGCCGGAGTCTAGCAAGGTGAAAAGGGTTTCGTCTTTTTTGCAGCCTGAAAGGAACACCAGCAGGAGTAAAATTTTTCGCATAGGATTACGGGACTGCAAAAAAGGCAGACACCTGGTCTGCCTTTTTGTTTGATAAATACTTCTTTAAAAAACCGTTGATCAGGGCTTATCCCACCATAAACGCGTACTGGACTTATCTTCTCCCCCGAGCTTGGTAATGGCATCGGCGACCGCTTTTGCGTTCGTTTGCTGTTCGCCGATCACAAAAGGCGTACGCCTTACGACCGCGTCCTTCGGCGAGTCGGGATTATCGGAGTTGATACGCGCATATAATTTGGGGTAACCGGTGCGGCGGTATTCCGCCCAGGCCTCATGGCCATTGGGATAATTCGCAAGCCACTTTTGGGTAATGATCTGTTCCAGTTGCTTGGCCGGGTCGGCAGAGAATTTCACCGGAATGTCGCTTAACGCAGGTGTTTTTACCATGTCGTTCAATGCTATCGGAGTCGTCGTTCCGTTGATATACGCGGTAATCACGGCTGCGTCGGTAATCCCCCATTGCTTGAATGCGGTTTCGATCCCCTTTTCGTAGAACTCCTTTGCCGTTCCGCCCATTGCCCAGCCTTTCAACGCACCCTCGGCACGCAGGAAATACGCTTCGGACGCGTACATGATCGCGAACGGGTTTTTATCCTGTACTGCAGGAAGGAATTGATCGGCGACATTCGATGTCGCGCCCGCATTGTTTTCAGGAGCTCCCAGTTCGCCCTGGGTATATCCGTTGCGCAATCCTTTGAAATTGCTGGTTCCGGGAACGGGCGCGAAGTACTTGCTGATCCGGGGATCGGCATATCCTTTCAGAACACTTTCCATAGCCGCGCTCATGCGGAACTCGTTCCAGGCCGTAGCCTGGTTCATCGGGTTGAAGGAATTGGCGGTCACTTTCAGGAAGGCATCGTCGGCGTTGGTTGTAAAAACCCCTGCTGCGACAGCCGCTTCCGCCTCGGTTTTCGCCAATGCGGGCTCTACTTTTGACATACGCATGGCAATGCGCAAACGCAGTGTGTTAGCAAATAAAATCCATTTATTCACCTCACCACCATAGATCTGATCGACTGTATCGAAGATTTTCTTCCCCCTGAATGCTTCAAGTGCCGTCGCGGAAGTTTTCAGGGTAGTAAGAAAGTCCTTGTAAATAGCCTCCTGTGAATCGTAAGGGACATCCGGCCCTCCGTTGCCAACCTGCGAATAGGGGATCGGGCCCCAATAATCAGTTCTCGGCAAATACATATATACCTTCCAAATGCTGGCTATCGCGAACTTGCCGGGGTTGGGATATTTCCCACTGGGGCCGGTGTTTTCGAGAACGCCTATCAAAGCGGGTACGGCAGTACCATAGAAGCCGCTCCACGCTCCGTTGAGCCAGTTACCTACCATTACGTTCCGGTCCGACGAGAAGTTCTGGGCAATATTTGCAAAGTATTGCCCCTGCAAATCGGCGAAGAGACTTTGAAATGTCTGCCAGCTCGCCTGAATGGAACGGTACTGGGCCGCGGCGAATGCATTCTCCGTACCCAGCTCGTCCAGCTCGGTGAGCTTCGTCTTGTTCGTATTGATCTCCTCGAAATCGCCTGTGCAGGAGTAAATTCCGGCGGCAAGCGTTGTCAGAAGCGTCAGCGCTAATATTTGATATTTTCTTTTCATTTCTTTTCCGGATTTTCGATTAGAATGTAAGAGTAAGGTTTACGCCGACGGAGCGGGTAGAAGGCATCGAAAACGATTCAAGACCCACGGTAGTGTTTGCCGAGCCAGCGACCAGCTCGGGATCAAACCCTTTCGCCTTATTCATGATAAAGAACAGGTTGCGCCCCACCAGCGACAGGGATACGTTCTGGAATGCAGACTTGCCGATGACGCTTTGCGGCAAACTATACCCCAGCGTCATTTCCCGCATGCGAATGTTAGACGCACTGTAAGTAAATGCCTCGCCGATCGGCGTATTCCGGCCGCCTACAAATTTCCAGTATGCTTCGGCTGTGGTCTTAACCGTGTTCGGGCTACCGTCCTCTCGTACACCTTCTACTACCATACCTTCACGTCCGGCCAGTGTCTCCTTCGTCACACCGTCCGCATAAATTACCGCGTTGGTGAATGAGGTTACCACACCGCCGATCCTGCCGCTTACCAGGAAACTGAAATTGAAGCCTTTGTAGGAGAATCGGTTTGTAACGCCACCTGTCCATGAAGGGCGGGAAGTTCCGAGCGGCACCGTCGTTCCCGACGTTACGAGCGGAATGCCTTTACTATCCACAATAATTCTGCCTTGAGCATCCCGCTGGAAACCGCGGCTGTAAATCTGACCAAGAGCCCGGCCCTCTTCTGCCCGCATGAAATTCATAAAATCACTTGCCAATGTCAGCGTGCTAAGCCTGTCCGATAATTTGATAACCTTATTAATGTTCCTTGCATAATTCAAATCCAGGTTCCAGGTAAAATTTCCCGCTCTTACCGGAACCAGGTTCAACATCAGCTCGATGCCCCGGTTTCTGACATTACCCGCATTGATGTATTCAAAGCTCCAACCGGAGGCCGGCGACAGCGGAACCTGGAATAGCTGGTTTTTGGAGTTACTATTATATAAAGTCAGGTCGAATCCAATCCGGTTATTAAGGAATTTTGCTTCCAGACCTATTTCCTGTGCGGTAGTCATTTCCGGTTTCAGAACGGGGAATGGCTTTACATTGTCGCGGACAATATAACCGGTGTTCCCACCCGCAACGTAGGAGTAGGTTTGTGCCAGCAAATGAGGCGAGGCGTCGTTACCGGTCAGGGCATAGCTTCCCCTGATTTTGGCAAACGAAATGGCCTGAGGCAAATCGAAAAGGCTCGTCAGGACAGCGGCCACACCCACCGACGGAAAGAAATAGGACTGATTGGCCTTTGGCAACGTCGACGACCAGTCGTTCCGGGCCGAACCGGAAATGGTGAGAGCGTCACGCCAGATAAAGTCCGCAGACGCAAATACACCCTGTTTTCGGGTTTGTCTGACGTCGCGGTTAGTGACGGAGTTTCTCGCGTTCGTTGTCACAAACAGATTGTCCCGGTTCAATCCGTTATTGAGTGTCTGATGGTTTATGTAGTCTCTTTTCAGAATATTTCCACCGACAGTCGCTTCCAATCTGAAATCCCCGCCGAACTGCTTGCTGATCAATCCGAACAAATCCAGGTTCAATTCGGAGTTGTCCCGCCAATTGGTTTGATAGTCACCAAAATCGGCGATTGTATAGGTGTCGGTATACCACTTACCTTCAAATTTATCGATGTATTTATCGTATCCTGCCCGGCCCATCAGCGTAAACCAGTCGGTGATTTTATAATTCAACTGCGTAAAGCCGTAAATCCGGTCGCGGTTATCCAGCGCAAGTACCCGGTTCTTGATCCAGTACGGGTTTTGTCCGCCATTGGAACCCGGGTTCCAGTAATTTTGCCGAACCCGGCCCGTCGCCGGCACAACGTATTCGAATTGCTTGGCCTGATCGAGCGAAATGCTTCTGGGTAAGCGAAGGATATGGCGTTGCAGGTTCGCAAACGATTCTCCGGTCTGTTGACGGTTGTTGATCTTTTCGCTCAGATAAGTCACTTTGCCGTCAAAGCTCAGTTTGCTTGTGATCTGGCTCGACAAACGGAGATTGAAGTTATGACGGCTCAACTTGTTATTAGATACGATTCCCCTGGCCGTGGTATTGGTGTAGGAAAAGTAAGTCTGTATTTTTTCGGTCCCGGCAGTAAGGGAAACCGAATTTGCAAGGGAAGTTCCGGTAGAGTAGAAATCTTTATAGGAATCGGGATTCGGGGAATAGGCGTACGTCTTTCCTGCATTCGCTGGATCAGGGCCCCAGGCGGGCACCTGCTGGCCTTCCATTTTTGGCCCCCAGCTGAATTCGCTGTTAGGCTGGATTTTATTACCGTCAACCCCCTGCCCGTACACATTCTGGAAATCCTGAAGAATCATAGCGCGCTCGGCCTGGAAAGTGCTGTTAATGTTAACCCCGATCCCTTTCCGCACAGCCCCTCTCTTGGTCGTGATCAGTAACGCGCCATTTGCCGCACGGCTACCGTACAGCGCCGTTGCCGACGCTCCCCTCAATACGTTGATCGACTCGATGTCGTCGGGGTTGATACTCGAAAGACCGTCGCTTGCATCACGGCCGCCGTTGGCGTTGCCGGGACTAAAGTTGGAATTATCGATAGGTACGCCGTCCACGACGATCAACGCCTGATTGTTGCCTGTAATGGAGCGGTCGCCCCGCAATACGATCCGGCTGGAACCGCCTACACCGGAAGAAGAGCGGACGATATCGAGACCGGCCACACGGCCGGAAAGCGAATTGGCCACGTTCAATTCGCGGGCTTTCGAGAAATTATCGGTATTGATCATCTGGGTTGCATAGCTCAGCGTCTTCTGCTCCTTGCTGATACCCAGCGCCGTTACGACCACCTCGCCCAGGTTCCGGACGTCCGCGTCCATCGAAACCGTAACGTTGGTCATGTTGGCCGATACTTCCACTTCCTTGGACGTATAACCCACCGAAGAAACAATCAGCGTTCCGGCGCCGCTCATATTCAAACTGAAATTTCCTTCCGCATCCGTGTTCGTTCCCCTCGTAGTCCCTTTGATCAGGACATTGGCGCCGGGAATCCCGGCCCCGTTTTCGTCGTTCACCTTCCCGGTAACCTGCCGGTCCTGGGCATGCGACGCGTTAATCAATAGCACTACCGACAGTAATGTCAGCAGCACACACTGTAAAGCTTTGCTCATAGGAAAGTTGGGTTTATTTGGATTTTGAAGAAATTTAAATCTATAAAGCCAGATTAGCAACTTATTCGGCCTTTTTTAATTGCACTAAACTAATATTTCGTACAAACACCTTTTAAACGCATTTAAAACGCATATTTTCAGGTACGTTGAAATATTATTTGTATAATTTACATTTATTTCTCCGGGCGTTTTTTTGTTGCGTGCTCGAAACACCGGCACGCATTCGACGTTTTTGATTTTTACCGGCCGTGCCGATCAGTCGGTCAAATTGCCGGATGAAAGCGAAGTATATCGACAAAAAAAGTACTACATCGGAGCCGGTTGCCGGATGCCGAACTAGTATAAAAGCAAGATAAAGCAGGAGCGGTTACTCATATTTGCGCCAGGCGCCCAGGATCGCGCCCGTGAGTGCGTACACGATCACGCTCACACCGCCGTTGATCAGTGAAAGCGCCAGCGGACGCATCGAAAACATGTCCTTCACGATCGTTTCAAACAAAACGAAGACGATCCCGAACAACAGGCCGACAAGAAAACCGGTTATGAAGGATTTGACGGGAATTTTGGTAAAGACCCAGGCCATGGTGTAAGCCATGAAAGAGGTTGAAACAATACTGGCAAGATAAGGGACCGGGCTGTTGGCCGATTTGATTTGCTCCATGGTGAAGCCGTTCAAGGCCATCCACTGTTCTGAAAACGCGCTATACCACAAAGCTGGTATCACCTGACCTATCACCACACATACCAGTACGGCCCAAAGATTGACAGATTGTTTTCTCATTGTATTGAGTGTTTTATTCAGTCATCGAAAGGAACTCCCCGGCCCAAATATAAGAGGTTTCAGATACAATTGTGCTTTTTATTCACCGGATATGACAAATTCGATATTTCGCTTCAAACCGGCATATTTGGCCCTTTTTATGGGCGATCTTCGAAAGATTTCACGAAATATTTCTTCTGTTATCTCCTGCCAGTCGCCGTTTGAAAAGTCGGAAAGCTGCTCTGGTAAATTGAACTCCATAGTCCTGTGCGGACGCGCGAAACGGTTCCACGGACACACGTCCTGGCACACGTCGCAACCGAATATCCAATTGTTAAATTTTCCCCGTACGTCCTCCGGAATTGCGTCCTTCAACTCGATGGTGTAGTAGCTGATGCATTTGCTGCCGTCCACCACAAAAGGTTCGGTAATGGCGTCGGTCGGACAGGCATCGATGCATCTGGTGCAGGTGCCGCAGTAGTCGCCCGTGGCGCTGTCCGGCGCGAGGTCGAGATCGCAGATGATTTCCCCGATAAAGAAAAAGCTTCCCATTTCCCGGTTGAGCAGATTCGAATGCTTCCCGATCCAGCCCAAACCGCTTTTTGCCGCCCAGGCTTTGTCCATTACCGGCGCGGAATCAACGAAAATGCGGCCATTCACCTCCCCCACCTCTTCGTGAATGGCGGCCAGTAATGCACCCAGTTTCTCCTTCAATACATAATGATAATCTGTTCCATAGGCGTATTTCGAGATTTTGAGATCTTCGTCGCCTTCGGGAAGCCGTTCCTCCGGATAGTAGTTGAGCAATACCGAAATAACACTCCTGGCGCCTTCTACGAGCCTGGTAGGATCGAGACGCTTGTCGAAGTGGTTGGCCATGTAAGCCATGGCGCCGTGATGGTTGAGCGACAGCCATTTTTCGAGGCGCGGGGCTTCGCTCTCCAGAAACTCCGCCTTTGAAATACCACAGAAATCAAAGCCGTTCTCAAGGGCTTTTGCCTTGATAAACCGACTCCTCTCCTGCGCTACAATATCTGCTGCCGTCATACTGCAAAGTTACAAATTGATTATAAAATGTCATCTTGTCAGTAATTTAGCCGTGGCAAAGTAATTTTGGGGCTAAATGGCTGTTGTAAAAAGACACGTAACCGCGAAGAACCATGCCAGAAAATACAGAATTCAACATAGATCAAGACAAAAATTACGAAATGAACGAGGATAAAGCTTCATTGGAAACTGACAATCTGGTAAACGAAGAAAATTCCGAAAATTCCAACACCGTACCCCTGGACAACGCAGGAGAGGAGATTACTGGTGAGGCGCCCTCCGGTGAGGCCTCCTCGGCCGAAGCTCCAGCCATTGATCCGCTGGATGCGGCAAAAGCGGAAATCGCCGAGCTGAAAGACAAATACCTCCGCCTTTATGCAGATTTTGAAAATTTCCGCCGTCGCACCGCGAAGGAAAAACTGGAAATGATCTCCGGAGCAAGCGCCGACATGGTGAAGCTCATTCTCCCCATCGTCGACGATTTCGAACGTGCCAAGGTCTCCTTTGAATCGTCTACCGACGTCGATGCATTGAGAGAAGGCGTCGACCTTATTTATAACAAGCTCTTCAAGGCCCTCGAATCCAAAGGTCTGAAAGCCATGGAGTCGAAAGGTGCTGATTTCGATGCCGAAATTCATGAATCCATCGCACAGTTCCCTGCTCCTTCGGAGGACCTGAAAGGAAAGGTCATCGATGAGATCGAAAAAGGATATTACCTGAACGACAAGGTCATTCGCTACGCCAAAGTAATCGTGGGCGCCTGATCCTTCAACCTTCCTTAAAGGATACATCAGTAATTAAAAATGGCAAAGAAAAGAGATTATTACGAAGTCCTTGGGGTGGATCGTGGCGCCTCCGCGGATGACATCAAAAAAGCTTACCGCAAGCTCGCGATCAAATTCCACCCGGACAAGAACCCCGACGACCCTACGGCCGAGGACAAGTTCAAAGAAGCGGCGGAGGCATACAGCGTTCTGAGCGACGATAGCAAACGTCAGCGTTACGACAAGTTCGGTCACGCCGGTGTAGGCGGTGCGTCGGGAGGCGGAGCAGGCGGCTTCGGCGGCGGCTTCACGATGGACGATATTTTCTCACAGTTCGGCGATATTTTCGGGGATAGCAGCCCGTTCGGTGATATTTTCGGCCGCCAGGGCGGAAATGGCCGTCGCGTCCGCCGGGGTTCCGACCTTCGGATCAAGCTGAAACTGAACCTGGAAGAGGTCGCGAACGGCGTTGAGAAAAAAATCAAGGTAAAAAGACACGTTACCTGCAACACATGCGGTGGCAACGGGGCTAAAAACGGCACGTCGCTCACTAACTGCGGCACATGTAACGGAACCGGCCAGGTCCGCAAAGTGGTGAGCACCATGCTCGGTCAGATGGTTTCGACCAGCACCTGCCCTACCTGCAACGGCGACGGTAAAATCATCAGCGAACGTTGTGAATCCTGCGCGGGTGAAGGCCGGTTGTTGCAAGACGACCTGATCACGCTCAATATTCCCGGTGGTGTGGCCGAAGGAATGCAACTCTCGATGTCGGGCAAAGGGAATGTTCCAGCGCGCGGGGGCGTAGCAGGCGACCTGCTGATCGTCATAGAAGAAGAAGAGGATCCATTACTGAAAAGGGACGGCAACAATGTGGTGTTCGACATGCATTTGAGCTTTATCGATGCGGCACTCGGTACTTCGGTTGAAATACCGACCATCGACGGCAAGGCGCGCATCAATATCGAGTCGGGCACGCAGGCCGGTAAAATTCTGCGCCTTAAAGGTAAGGGTATCAAGGACCTGAACGGTTACGGGAAGGGCGACCAGCTGGTGCACATCAACGTGTGGACGCCGCAGCAACTGACTGCCGACGAGCGCTCAACGCTTGAATCGCTCCGTCATTCGCCGAACTTCCAGCCCAAGCCGGGCAAGAACGAGAAAGGATTTTTCGATAAAATGAAAGATTTCTTCCATTGATCATGCCTGTTCAATAAATATTCCAAAAGAGCTGCTTCGTAACCGGAGCGGCTCTTTTTTGCTTGACACCAATAGCGGTTTTCGCAATTCTTCATCAATCGTTTACAACCAAAACAAAAACGCAATGAAATCACTGTTGCTTTCCGGCGCATTGCTTTGCCATGGGCTCGCCAATTCCGGGCTGCTGATGGCCCAGCCCACTCCTGCTATGGTCACATTCGCCACTTACAACGTGAGTATGGAGGCCGAAAACTACTTCCCGCGCGGCACTCCGGGCAATTCTGAAAAGGTATTGATCAAAGAACTTGCTTCCGGCTCGAACCAGCAGATCAAAAACATCGCACAGATCATTAAAACCGTCCGCCCGGACGTGATTTTGCTCAATGAGTTCGATTATGTCAAAAACCCTGCGGAAGGCGTGGGGCAGTTTATTAAGGGGTATTTAAAAGAAGATTCCGATGGTGTGAAAGGCGTCGATTACCCTTACTACTATTATTCGACCGTTAACACCGGCCAGCCGACCCCTTATGACCTCGACAGAAACGGTAAGGCTGAGCAATTCGGCGCAGATGCGTGGGGTTTCGGAAATTATCCGGGGCAATATGGAATGGTACTTTTGTCGAGATTTCCGATAGATACGGAAACAGTCCGTACATTCCAGCATTTTAAATGGAAGGACATGCCCAATGCATTAAAAACCACCGCGGAGGACGGCTCCGACTGGTACGTACCCGAAGCCTGGGCACAATTTCCACTGTCGTCCAAATCACATTGGGATATTCCGGTAAAAATCGGCAGCAAAACTGTCCACGTGCTCGCAAGCCACCCTACCCCTCCTTCGTTCGACGGCAAGGAAGACCGCAACGGCAAGCGTAACCATGACGAAATCCGCTTCTGGAACGACTACATCACCCCGGGCGAGGGCGGTTACATTTATGATGACAAGGGCAAAAAAGGCGGCCTCGCCGCAAATACGTCATTCGTGATACTGGGTGATCAAAACGCTTCTCCCGACGAAGGCAACGCCATCGCAGACGGCATCCGCCAGCTGATTGCTAACCCTGCCGTCAACGGCAGCACTGCTCCCACCAGCAAAGGCGGCGCCGAGCATTCACCAGCGAATGCATTTGCCAAAAACCACACCGCATTCTGGCGTATGCGTGCGGATTACGTACTACCCTCGCGCAAAGGCTTCCAAATCCTCGACAGCGGCGTTTTCTGGCCTGCAAAAGGTGAGCCGATGGCAGAGCTTGTGGAGAAACGTGAGTCGAGTTCGGACCATCGGTTGGTTTGGGTGAGGTTGAAGGTCGAGTAATGAATGCAGCGCTTACCTCAACACACAGTTAAGAGCATATTAATACACAAGTGGCCGGAGTAACCCGGGCCGCTTGTGTTGCTTAAAAGACCTTCGTAACGATTCTCAAATGCCCCTTTTTTGGCCGTCCCCGGAATATAGTCAATGCGCACTTTCCTATCGTAGAAGTCCCAACGACCTGATGAATCAATGCGGCCCGCTTGAAGGTCAAAAGTCCACACACGGTGTATCATATCCGGATAGTAAATCTCCACCCTGGCCGTACCGTCCAGATACCCGCTGATGGACGCTTCTACGACGTCGGCATGGGAGGCTCGGGAAGAATCTTCAAACAAGTACATTTGAGAAGGATCGGCAATTTCGAATACGCCGTCGTTTTCCATCCAATAAGGCCACATCAACAGGAAAAATGCCAATCCAATGAAGAACAAGACAATTACCTTGACCAGGTTATGGATATTAAATACATTTTGCCATTTCATTTTAATAGATTGAGGTCTTGATCGTGAGATTTCCCTTTTTTGCTTCGCCGGGGAAGTATTTAATAGCGATTTTCCTGTACCAGTAATGGTCTTGCCGGGAATTTACATTCACCTTACCCTTCGGCAAATGAATGCTGTCGTTAAGTCCTCCGATCAAATAACTCTGAACTACTACCACGGCAGGTGCGTCAAGTGTTCCGGTCACGGTGGTTGCGACGCAACAGCTGGGATGAAAAGAGGCTGAGTCCGTGAAGTAATGCTTTTGGGATACATCCGTTATGTGAAACTCGCCCTTTTCAAATGAGCAACCTGCTATTCCGATGAACAGCAGGCTGATAAATAATCCGCAACCCACATACCTCTTATTTTCCGTCTTCATTTGCACCATTTCAAAAAATCAACGTCTTGATTTTCAAGCTACCTTTCTTCGCATCACCAGGATAATATTTGATAGCAATTTTTCTATACCCATATAAATCTCCATGCGAGTTTTCGATGTTCACCTTACCCTTCGGCAAATGCAGGCTATCGATAAACCCTCCGATTAAATAACCCTCAACGATTATCAAGGCGGGTGCATCCAGCATACCGGTCACGGAAGTGGAAACGCAACAGTCGGGATGGAACGAAGCAGAATCGGTAAATGTGTGCTTTTTCGACACGTCCGTGATGTAAAATTCCCCGTTTTCCATTGAGCATGCTGTGGCAATTCCCATGAACAGCAGGCTTGTCAATTGCCTACTGTTCACATATTTTTTGCAACTTTTAAATAATTTCATCTCCACTCAGTGACATCGATTCGCTCCGTTTGTCCAAAAAAAAGTTTGGGGTGTTCCAGGGCTTACATTCTCAGGACTTAACCTCTTCCCTTGCCCAACAGCAATTTTTTTCAAAACAGTATCAGCTATTAGGCCTAGTTTTAGGCCAGGGACATGGACAGGCATCGCGGCTAACGAAGCGCTAACGCTCTTGTATGTTTTAATACCTAAATCATTATTGAATAAATCCATTTCCTGCTGGTTCGGCGGCGATTCCAGTTCATGATTATTGGTGATTTGAAGTGCAGTTGAAACCCCAAATTCCATACACAAGATCGCCGACCATACCGCATGCTTGAACGCATTCCAGTTACCGTCATCGGAAAGATTGCAGTAAAACCACTCCGCGAACGACATCGCGGCAGCCGTCGCTGAGGCTGCCTGTGGAATCATCCACATTCTATTTAAAAAATAATCTTTTTCTGTGTCGTTTATCTGACCCCAAAAACTGGATATATAAGGTAGTTGCATTAATTCATTGAAGAGCACACTACTCCCGCTATTGAGTGCTACTTCAAATGAGCTTGACCAAACGGTCCCGTTCCACTAGATCCCGCACTAATATACACCATCTCACAAGTAGTCTCCTGATAAACCCAGCCCGAACAGCCGTAGCCATCCACACACCCCTGATGGTACCAATCCGTGCAGACTTCCACCATGTCGGACGTCCTACCGCCTTTGTTTGGGCCGAATGTGGCTACCTGCTTTCCTGCTTCGTAAATCAACCCATTCACTAGCTTGCCATTCATGTCGAAAAAGTAAACTTTGCCTTCAAAATTCGAGGGATCGACCTGGCCGTTCTTTACGCTCGGTTCATAGTCCGCGTCGAATACCGTTCGCATTTCCATGGCCTCGATCTTGCCACGAACTTTACGTACAATAAGACTTCGCTGAATCCTTCCAGCCACATTTTCTTCATCAGGCTTCCGCTTGTCCTTTCGCCCGTCTTTAATACGGCAGCCAAGGAAATTACCTGAAAGTACCGGCGCTACGACGATTTCATCATCGGCGGTCACTTTCCGCTGTGTGGCAGCACCCCAGATGACCCGGTCGTCGGCCTGACCAAAACTTCGGGCTGATTTGCGAAAATCGGAATACCATTTCTGAGCTTGCTCTACGGTAAAGTCGTTGCCGGGGAGCACGCTCGTCTTTTCATCTGTGTCCTTACATCCAAACACAAAGGCAAAAGCCATCACCAGCACCGTGCGCCGATAATGCAATTCTTCATAAATTTGAAAGGTTTAAATGGAATAAATTGATTTGAACCGCAACCCCGCCTGTCAGGTACCAAGCTTACGGCGGGGTTTTGATTTGTGAATGTTGGGATTCACGGAGATAGATGCAAGCACCATCCAGTCCGGCAGCGCCGACTGTCAACGAATTAAGCTATAAAAGAGATTATCCAACGGCAAGCAGCAAGATAATTAACTGAATTATAGCACATTAAAAACAACCACCGGCAAGTAACTTATCTTGTCACTTGATAATTACTTGCTGTGCAGCATGTAGAAGAAGTTAATGAGCACCAAAAGAAGCATAAAAGAAAAGGCGGCATCCACTTTCGCGAATGCCGCCCCTCTCGTTTCAAATATTTAAATACTACTGCCCCCCACCATACATATTAAACGCAGCCAGATGCTTCTGGAAGATCGCCTCGTATTTCTTTGCAGCGGCCTCCTGCTTCGCATCCCGGCATTCCTGGACGATTACTTGAAGGATGTATAGATAAACATTGCTGTCGCGGCGACGGGTCGTGCTGTTGTCTTTGGCCCAGGTTAGTACCTCGTCGGCGCGGGTGGCCATTGTTTCGGCAATTTCGAGGGCCTTTTTGGTCTCGCCCAGATCGAACAGCGGGCCGATGAAGTTGGCGGAGAACTGGTCGTACGGAATGCTCTTGTCCGGCATGGTCGTCAGCGAGCGTTCGATGGCTTTTTTGGCCTCTTCCTTACGGCCGTCGGCGATGAGTTGGCCAGCGAGGCGCAGGAATGCGATACGTGCCGTCGCCACCGGTGAGCCGAGATAAGTATTATCGTAATAAGTGTTCGGGTTGTCGAGCTCGCGCCAGAACATTTTGTTCATCATATTATTGTACATCACGTCGGCATTCACGTAACCATCGCTCGCACCGGGTACTTTTACAGGCAACAGGCGGTAAGCATAACCTTCGAGCTGCATGTATTCTTTCAGGTTCAGGTAACTCGATCCGCCAAGCGTCGACGAGAAGTAAATAGGACGTTTCCAGTCGTTGGACGCGATGATATCCAGCATGATCAGGTCTGATTTGTACAAATCGCCTTTACCGATGGTCCAGCTGATGGAATCGCTCACGAATGGAAGAAGGTCATTTTTGATAATACCCATTTTCTTCACAGCCTCCGCATCCACAGGCAGGAACAGCACCGACGAAGGCAGAATGGACGTCATGTCGCCGCTGGTCAACGGCACTTGAATGGCCTTGTTTTCCTGCTTCACCAAGCCGAGATATTCTTTCAGGTTAATACCCGATTTCACGCTTGGGATTTCATAAAAAGGCACGATGTCGTTCTTCCCGAATGCATAGTTGTTCTTGTCGAGCGAGATCGGCAGCGCCTCCGATTTGTAGGTGCGGCGTTTCATCTGGTCGATGTACCAGTCGGTACCGAGGAGGCTCAGGTTACACACACGCACGTCCGTACGGAAGCCTTCCACTTCCTGCACGTACCACAACGGGAATGTATCGTTATCCCCGCCTGTGAAGAGAATCGCATTCGGAGCGCAGGAGTTTAGCAGGTTTTTGGCAAAATCAACCGAATGATAACGGTGGTCGCGGTTGTGGTTGTCCCAACCTTTGGCGCCCATAATAACCGGCACCACCAAACCGAGCGCCGTAGCAACCCCCGCGCGGGCGGTACCGGCTTTCACAAACTTCCCTATCGCATCCGCGATGGCAATAACACCGTAACCGATCCAGATACAGAAAATATAGAACGAACCGACATAAATATAGTCACGTTCGCGAGGTTCAGTGGGTGGCGAGTTCAGGTAAACTACCAGTGCCACGCCCGTCAGGATGAACAACAAAGCCAAAACCAGCAGGTCGCGCTTCTGGCGGAAATAGCAAATGACGATACCGAACAATCCGAGCAGGAATGGCAGCATGTAATAATTGTCATGCGCTTTATTCTTCGCGATGGGCTCGGGGTATTTTGTAGAAACATCCCAGGGAGTCATATTGCCCGCACCTTCTTCATCACTTTCCCGTCCGACGAAGTTCCACAGAAAATACCGCCAGTACATATGCCCGATCTGATAGGAGAACATGAAAGAAAGGTTGTGCGCCATGGTCGGTTTTTGACCTTCCGCCAGGCCGGTCATTTGCATATACAACTGTGGGTGACCCGGCTGAGTGCTGTACATACGAGGCAGCAGCATATTGGCACCCGGCTCATATTCATACTCCGGACGGTAGTCGTAAATCACATATTTCCCATCCTGCTTGCGGTACATCGGCGCACCGCGTTTCTGGCTTACCGGACGTGAAACAAAAGACGGCCCGTAAAGCAATGGACGGCTGCCATATTGCTCCCGTTTCAGATAGGAAACGAAGCTCAGGACGTCGTTAGGGTTGTTTTCGTTAATGGGCGGGTTGTACTCGGCGCGTACCAACACCATCAGGTAGCTGGCATATCCGATCAACACAAAGGCAAGCGAAAGCAAGCTCGTATTGAGCAGCACATTGCCTTTCTTCTGGGAAAAACGGATTCCCCAGATCAGCGTGCCGATGAACAATATTATGAAAAAGATCACCCCGGATTTGTAGGGCAATCCCAAAGTATTGACAAAGAATATCTCAAATTTCCCTGCGACGCTAGGCAGTCCCGGTATGATACCCGAGTTGATGATTCCCAGTACCACCAATCCACCTACAAACGCAAAAATGCCTCCCAATACACTTGTTTTCTGGTATTTCTTAAAATAGTAGACCAATGCAAGCGCCGGAATCGTAACCAGGTTCAGCAAGTGGACGCCGATGGAAAGCCCTACGAGATAGGCGATCAGAATCAACCAGCGGTTTTCGGCAGCAGGGTCCTGGATCCGCTCCCATTTGAATACCGCCCAGATTACAATGGCGGTAAAGAAAGATGACAAACCATAAACCTCTGCCTCCACTGCGGAAAACCAAAACGAATCCGACCAGGTATAGGCAAGCGAACCAACGATACCGGCTCCCATTACCAAGAGGGTATCAGCCTGAGTCAGCTCTTCATCGCTTTTCGCAACCAGCTTACGGACCAGCAAGGTAATGGTCCAGAAAAGGAACAGGATCGTAAACGCGCTGCTGAGCACCGAAACCATGTTGACCCAATAAGCTACTTTCAGCAAATCGCCCAAAGCAAAAAGGGAGAAAATACGGCCAATCAACAGGAAGAACGGCGCGCCCGGCGGGTGCGGCACCTGTAATTTGAATGCACAGGCTATAAATTCCCCACAATCCCAGAAACTGGCAGTACGCTCGACTGTGAGGGCATATGTGATGAATGCAATAGCAAAGACTATCCAACCCGTAAGGTTGTTGGTACGGTTGAAACGGGTCATCTGAAAGACGGTAAATTTGAAAAAGTTATATGCACGATGCGCAAAGATGGCGACTCTTTTTGAGCAGTTCTATCATTGATCGGCCAAAAATAGCAAAATTACCACAACGGCAACGGATTGGGAATCTTAAAAAACGTTAAAGGCAGTCGGCAGTCGGCGGTCGGACTTCGGGTGATGAAGTCCACTTCAAAAACAACAGGCCGACGGCCGAAAGCCGACAGCCGAAGTCACTTATAAAATATCCATTTCGCCAGTTCCCTGTAACTGACCTTCTTCCCGTACATGAGAATCCCGACACGGTAGATACGGGCGGCGATCCAGGTGGTGCCTATAAAGCCCAATATGAGCAGTACCATCGACAATGCCAGCTCCCAGGCCGGTACGCCGAATGGAATCCGCACCATCATGATAATCGGCGATGTAAAGGGAATGATGGAAGTCCAGAACGCGAGCGTGCCATCCGGGTCGCGGAGGACGAACTGGGCAAAAACAAACGAAAATATGATGGGCAACGTAATAGGCAGCATAAACTGCTGCGTGTCCGCGTCGTTATCCACCGCCGCTCCCACCGCACCGAACAATGCGCTGTAAAGCAAATAACCGCCCAGGTAATAGAACAGAAAGCAACCGATAATCAAAGGAATATTCAGGCTCGCCACCGCGCCGAGCACTTCCGTTACCGGGTTGTCGACATTCCCGGACATTCCCTGGTTGGGCATTTGCGCTTTTTTCATTTCCTGCGCCACCTGTGCCGATTCGGCATTGCCGCTCAGCACGGCCGAAGTTGCGCTGGTTAACGCCGTGGTAAGCAAAATCCAGAGAACGAACTGCGTCAGGCCAACCAACGCCACGCCGATAATTTTGCCGAGCATCAGCTGAAACGGCTTCACCGACGAAATGATCACCTCCACGATCCGGCTTGTCTTTTCTTCGGTAATCCCGCGCATTACCTGCGTGCCGTAGATGAACACCGACATATAAATGAGGAATGCACAAACGCCGCCGATTACCGTCGCCGCGCCCGAACTGCTGGTTTTCTCGCCTTCCTCGCTCAGGCTGATGGTTTCGGAACGGACATTTACCCTCGAATCTTCCAGTATTTTGTGCGTAATGCCCGCCTCCGCGAGTTTGATTTCCTCGATCTCCTTTTCAATCACTTTCTCGATCTCGGATTTGAGGTCCATACTGACATTCTTGGCTGCATAAATACGAACGCTCCGGGGCGCTTTGATCACATTCGCCGGAATGTAAACCAGCGCATTGGCGTCGCCCCTCGGAAACGCCGCTTTGGCCGAGTCGAGACTTTGATTGGTAAATTCAAATTTCAGCACTTCGGAGTCTTTGAATTCATTCCTGAATAACCCGCTTTCATCGAGTACCAACACGGTTTTCGTATCCACAGAGCCCAGCGCCACCCAAAACACCGTCGCATAGAAACCCACGAAAAGCAGCGGTCCCAACAGGGTCATAATGAGGAACGATTTCTTTTTGACCCTCACCAGGTATTCTCTTTTTATAACCAGAAATATGTTTCGCATGTTTTTCAGATTAACAACCGTGAATGAAATGTGCCCGTTAGGCTTCGGGGACTTCGTTGACAGCCTTCATAAAGATATCGCTCATGCTCGGGATATTTTCCCCGAAAGCGCGGATCTCGATTCTGGATAACAGATTAAGCAGCAACGCATTGGCGGTAGCATCTTCGTCGAGATGGATATTCGCCCGCAGATAGCCGTCTTCCAGCACCTTCTGGTCGAGCACCCGGTAAACAGGGTCCAGTTCGTCGAGGCTCCCTTTATATTCCACAAAATACGTGTGTGTCTTGAATTGCTCCTTAATCTGCCGTTTGGGCCCGTCGAGCACCTTACGCGATTTATGGATCAATGCAATGTGGTCACAGAGCTCCTCAACGGTCTCCATCCGGTGCGTCGAAAAAATAATGGTGCTCCCCTTCTGTTTCAGTTCGAGGATTTCATCGCGGATCAGGTTGGCATTAATAGGGTCGAAACCGGAGAACGGCTCGTCGAGAATGATGAGGTCGGGTTCGTGCAAAACGGTGGAGACAAACTGCACTTTTTGCTGCATTCCCTTTGATAGGTCGCCGATCGTCTTGTCCCACCAGGTTTTGATGTCGAATTTGATGAACCAAGCTTTGAGCTTTTCCATCGCCTCCTTCTGCGACAGCCCTTTCAGCTGAGCCAGATAGAGCAACTGCTCTCCCACTTTCATTTTTTTATAAAGCCCGCGTTCCTCCGGCAGATAGCCGATCCTGGAAATATGACCGGGATTGAGCGGGGCACCGTCGAACAAAACTTCGCCACTGTCCGGGCCGGTGATCTGATTGATAATGCGGATCAGCGACGTTTTTCCGGCGCCATTAGGCCCCAGCAAGCCAAAAATACAGCCTTTGGGAATGGAAATACTGACATTGTCCAGGGCCGTATGATTGGAATATTCCTTCGTGACATTCCTTACCTCTATGATATTCATAAATCTCGAAACGGTGTAAACGCAAATATGCAAAGTAATTGCCCGCTCCTGACAACCGCTTATACAAGCAGCATATCCGGATGATCAATGGCAAAAATAAAAAGCGGACGGAACAATGCGCCCGTCCGACGCCTGGTTACGTCCGGACCGCTAAAAGTATTTTTCGCGTATCTGGAACAATACCCAGAAACCCAGGAGGCCGGCAACAAGAAAAACGAATACGTTCAGTTCGAAAAGACTGCTGCCAAGGCCGAAAAGCAATGCATAATAAATGAGTTTCCAGCCGGATTTCTTTCTCGATCTCAAAGGAGTGAAAGCCAGAAACGACATAACCAACGCCACCAGGCCGAGGAAAACGCTGACATAAAAATTGAACCCCATTCCGATCGACACCGCACCGAAACCGGCACTTGCGCCCATAATGCCGATCGCCGCGAGCAACACTACTACAATCGTAACGCAGGCGGCCAGCAACACATAAGGGCCATAACGGACAAAGAGCTCTTTGGTGGAGTCGGGAAGAGCGGGGAATTTTTGGATAAAAATAGGTTCGAGTTTCTTTTCAAAAGGTAAATTTGAAGCCATACCAAGGTTATATATTGAATTTCAATTGATTACACTCTACAACCAAAATCCAAAAACCTTCTGCCCCGAGCTACTTACCGTCCCCAGTTTTCAGTAATCGGTCAAAGTAATTCTCACCGGCGTTGCGCGGTCAGTCTTCCGGGTAAGGTACAAACACAAAGCCTGAAAATTCGCCTATCAACGCGAAAAGGCAACAATATTCGTCCGGGTTCTTGTAATTCTCCGTAAAAAGCAGCACCGACTCCTGGCCGATCAACTTGCGGTCTACAAATTCCTGCATATAGGAGGCCTTGTAAACATAGCGGTTGGTAAGCTCTCCCGAGTCGATCAGCAGCAGGCCCAGTTCGATTTCACTGTTTGAAACCGGAAAAATCGGATAATCCGAGAAGCCACGCTTGCGGATCTGATAAGAGGCTTCTTTGAGCTGGTCGGCTACTTTAACAAAATCCTGTGATATATTTCCCATCAACTTCTGATTCAAATCCGGAGAATTTGCATCGTCCATCAGGGCGTTTTCATTGCTGTTGTTGATCATTTTATTTTATGCTATATGCTTTAAGCTTTAGGCTTTAAGCTCTAAGCCCTTTCCCGGCATATTTAAACTATCCATAACAAGATACAGATCAGCTTACAGCCCTCTACATTCTCGCCGCCAAAAGCAACGTCAGGTCCTTATAACGCATATTGAAGCTTCTGGCGATGTGCGAATTGGTGAGCGTTCCCTTGTGGCAGTACACCCCCTTCATAAACCACCGGTTGGCGTAAATCATTTCCTCGATGCCCCCGATCGTGCCGGTTTGAAGCAAAAACGGCAAAAATACATTGCTAAGCGCCGTGCTTGCCGTATGGGCCACGCGCGAAGGAATATTAGGTACGCAATAATGGATCACTTCATTGTATTTGAACGTCGGGTTCTTGTGCGTCGTCATCCGCGAGGTCTCGAACGACCCGCCCTGATCGATACTGACATCGATGATCACCGAACCCGGCTTCATTTCCGATACCATCTCACGCGTCACGACCATCGGGCTCAGCCCATTCTCCGCACGCATCGTGCCTATTACCACATCGGCCCTGCCGATAGCCTCCGCCAACGTCTCCGATTCGATAATGGAAGTGTATAAATTCTGCCCGATCGCATATTTCAACCTTTGCAGCCGGTAAATATGCTTGTCGAACACCTTCACATCCGCACCCAGGCTCAGTGCCGCCCGCGTGGCGTATTCGGCCACCGTACCTGCGCCTAGGATCACGATCTTGGTCGGCGGTACGCCCGTAATGCCGCCCAGTATAATGCCGCGGCCGCCATTCGGTGTCGAGAGATATTCGGCCGCGATAAGCAGCACCGTGCTACCGGCGATCTCGCCCATGGCACGGATAATCGGCTTGCCGCCTACTTTGTCTTCGATCAGCTCGTAGCCGATCCCGGTTATTTTCAGCTCGTTGAGCTTTTCGAAATAATGCTTTTCAAGCGCGGGAAGGTTCAATGCGGAAATCAGGGTGGTGCCTGCTTTCACAAACCCGAACTCTTCCTCCACCAGCGGCTCCACTTTCAGGATCACATTGGCCTGGTATACCTCCTCCGGGCTGTGAACGATCTTCGCACCCGCCTCGCTGTATTCGTGATCCGACAAATTGGCACCTTTCCCGGCGTCTTTTTCCACCCACACTTCATGTCCGTTCCTGACCAGGATCGCCACCGCGTCGGGTGTGAGCGCAATCCGGTTTTCCTGCAACGAAACTTCCCGCGGCAGCCCTATATGCAGCGAATTCTGATCCTTGCGGACCGCCAGGAGCGATTCCTGAGGGTACAGCACCGACTGCTTGGCGAGCTCTTCAAAACCGGTAATCTGAGGTTGTGCCATTGACTAGCAAAATGAGTGTGAAACTGTAACTGACTAAATGATGACCTCTTATACCCTGGTGACTTTCAATATTCTCGTGCCACTTTCATCCGCTTCCAGATGCAGCTGCATATAATTCAGCGGCCAAAGGTTCCCGATTTTGCCCGGCCACTCGACAAAGCAGAAATCCCCCGAATCAAAATACTCTTCCACGCCTATGTCCAGGGCTTCCGTTTCGTCCTTAATCCTGTAAAAATCAAAGTGATAGATTGTTTTGCCTCCCGCATCGTATTCGTTCACCAACGAAAACGTGGGGCTTTGCACGTGGCCAGTGACCCCGAGACGGCTGCATAATGCTTTGATAAGCGTGGTTTTCCCGGCCCCCATTTGACCTTCAAAAAGCCAGACAGGCGTTTCCCCACCCAGCCTCAGGAGTGTTTCGGAAACATTTCCAAGCTCGTCGAGTTCCTTAAAACGAATAATCGCAGGCTGTCCAATCATGTTACAAAAATACACAATTTGGAAAAACGGTTGACAATTTTGTGCCCTCTGCCGGGTTGTTTGGAGAAATAAAAAACCGGCGAAGGTTTGCCCCTTCCCCGGCTTCGGTATAACGTTCCGCCTTCCTTGCTGTCACACTTTCCACTCCCTGCGCATTGCCCGCCCCAGCAGTTTGTTCGCCTTTTTTATCCCCCTCAAACTTCTCCCGCACCGGGTCCCATTTGAGCGAACGCTGCAAGCCGTACGCGATGTTCCCGATATTACAGACCGACGCCGTACGGTGGCCTGTCTCCACATCGCAAATAGGTGCCTTACGGGCTCTGATGGCATTCAGGAAGTCTTTGTAATGATTGGTGCTCACGTAAACACCCGCGTCGCCCGGGTTAAAAACCTTTTCTTTCAAAGACTCGGGAGTCGTTCGCAGTTCACCGCGCGCAACGAACACCTCGCCGTCGGTACCCACGAAATGGCAATGCTGCTTGCCCTGCACCGGTCTGTGAACGACTTCCACACCGCTGGCATATTTGTAAACAAGACCTTTTCCAGCTTCGGAATAAATCAGTTCGACAGGCCCGCCGGAATCCATATTCAATCCCCATTGCGCGATATCGAACATATGCGCACCCCAGTCGGTCATGCCCCCTCCGCCGAACTCGGCATAGTCGCGCCATTTTGGCCAGAATGTGGCATCCATTGCCGGGGCGAGCTCGTTATTGTAAGGTCGTTCTATTTTATTGGGCCCCATCCACAGGTCCCAATCGAGTCCTTCCGGTTTGGTTTCGGCGGGCAGATCCCATGCTTTCGGCGGGCCGCCTACATTGACATAAACTTTCCTGATGGTCCCGATCGCCCCGCTTCTTACCAGCTGCACCGCTTTGGTAAACTCCGGCGCAGAGCGTTGCATGCTGCCGGTTTGAAAAACGCGGTTATATTTCCGCGTGGCTTCCACCATCGCACGGCCTTCCCTTACTGTCAATGAAAGAGGTTTCTCACAATAAATATCCTTCCCCGACTCCGCCGCTCGTACCGACATGGCGGCATGCCAATGATCCGGTGCCGCGATCACGACGGCGTCGATATCCTTGCGGTCCAACATTTCCCGGAAATCCCTGATACCGGTAGCCGCATTGTACGAGCCTTGCGCGAGTTTCTCGGAATACCATTTGTTAGCTGCATTCACAAAAGTGTCCTGTTTTACGGCATACACGTCCGAGGCCGCGACAATGCGCGTTTCCTGCGTGTCCAGAAAGCGGTTACGCAACCCGCCGCTCTGACGCCCGCAACCGATAAAACCCAGTGCGACCATGTCACTTGGCGCGCGGTAACCTCTTCCAAGCACATGCCGCGGTACGATCATAAAGGAGGAAATGACGGCACCCGCTCTCAGGAAGTCACGCCGGTTCAAACGATCGGTATTCATATTTTTATTAAAAATTAACCTGATTGAATTTAAATTAAAGGCCGAAGTCAGTGATTCTACTGGATATCGGAGTCTTATATTGAAACCGCATTCAACTTCCTAAACCACAGCCTTTATGATCAGATTACTACTGGCGATAGCCCTTGCATTTTCCTTGCCCGCCGTGGCACAAGTCACCCAGCGCAACATTCTGGCGCAGAAGTACAGCCGCATCGCATTCGATGAGGTGCTTATTCCGCTCGATAAATGGGCACCCTATCCCAGGACACCCGAAGAGTGGCGTGCCAAAGCCGACCCCGCCGAACTTGCCGGAATCGTCAAGGCCGGAGAAGAAGCATTGGAAAAGCCGATTCCCATGGTCACGGCCAGCCTACTACTCGATTTTGTCAGGAGTGGCGACCGCGAAAGACATGCCGCGGCATCCTTTGGCCGCCGCAACCAGCTGATGAGCCTCGTGCTGGCGGAGGCCGTCGAAGGTAAAGAGCGGTTCCTCGAAGCCATTCTGAACTCGGTTTGGGCGATTTGCGAGGAAACTTACTGGGGCGTGCCGGCGCATTTGAACGTGCAGAAGGCAAAGAATGGATTGCCCGATGTAGAAGACCCGACCGTCGACCTGTTCGCAGCCGAGACAGCCTCCGTACTGGCGCTTACCGACTATTTCCTCGGCGGAAAACTGGACAAATTGTCGCCGCTGATCCGTCCGCGTATTTATTTCGAAACCAACAAAAAGATATTCGAACCGCTGAAACAGGCCAAACGCTACGGCTGGCTGAGCACCACCAGTCCGGTCAACAACTGGAACCCTTGGATCATATCTAACCTCCTCATCACCAACCTCCTGCTGGAAAAAGACGCCCGCAAACGCAGTGAGAACGCCTACCAGTACATGGTGTTTCTCGACAGGTATTTCAACAGCCTGGGCGACGACGGCGGCTGCGACGAAGGCCCCAGCTACTGGTTTGCAGCGGGTGCCAGCGCCTATGACGCCCTGGCGATCCTCGAAAACGCCACCCAGGGTAAGATCAACATTTACGACGACCCGCTGATCCGTAAAATGGCCGCCTACATTTATAAAGTGCACATTGCGAACGATTATTTCGTCAACTTCGCCGATGCCGATCCCAAACTGAAACCGGACGGTTTAATGCTCTATCGCTTCGGAAAGGCCGTTAACGACCCCCAGCTCACCGCTTTCGGCGAATGGGCGTACGGGCAATTCGGGGCGGTAACCGGCGGAAACGGTTACCAACGCCCGCGAAAGGTCTGGAATCTGATGACGACCTCGGAATTGAAGCAGGATAAGGCCAAAAGTTACAAACCGGTGGCGCAATCCTGGTTGTCGGATATCGAAGTACTCACGGCGCGTTCCGAAAACGGTATTTACCTCGCTACCCACGCCGGGCACAACGCCGAAAGCCACAACCATAATGACGTAGGCGATTTCATCGTGTATGCCGACGGTGAGCCCGTGATCGTCGATGCCGGACGCGGCAACTATACCGCGCGAACATTCTCTTCCAAAAGGTATGAACTCTGGTTTACCCGTTCGGAATACCACAATTTGCCTGTTATTAACGGCCTGGGGCAACCGGCGGGCAAGCAGTTCAATGCGCGGAACGTAAAAAGCAACGCCTCGGACAAAGAAGTTTCGCTGACAATGGACATCGCCCCAGCCTATCCGGCGGAAGCCGGTGTCCAAACCTGGAACAGGACCGTAAAACTGGACCGCATTCGAAATGCGGTTGAAATAGCCGACAATTATGCATTGAAACAAAGACCGGATTCTTTGCAGCAAATATTCATGACCGTCTGCCAGGTCGACACCGGCACACCGGGTAAAATCATATTGACAACCCCCGGTAAAAAAACCGTTTCGCTCGCTTATGATGCGAAGAGCTGGACCGTATCTACCGAACTGCCATCGACCGAAGGCATGGAATACAGCAGTTTCAAAACCAAATGGGAGGGCAATCCGGTGACCCGCATCGTACTTACCAGCAAGACCTTAAAGCAAAAGGGTAAACATAGTTTTGTCATCACCAAATCCTGAACAACCTCATGAACCGAAGAGATTTTCTCGTCCATAGCGCGCTCGCCGGAAGCATTATCCCTTCGCTGGCGAAAGGAACCTTTGCACAGCCGGCAGCCGACGATCTGAAAGTGAATATATTTTCCAAACACCTGCAATTCCTGAACTACACCGATATGGCAGAGGTGGCGAAGGAACTTGGCTTCGATGGCATCGATCTAACCGTGCGACCGAAAGGCCACGTTTTACCCGAAAAGGTAGAAACCGACCTGCCGCTGGCCGTAGAAGCGATGAAAAAGGTGGGATTGGCCCCGCAAATGTTCTGTACGGCCGTGGAGGATGCCGGCAATCCTGTTGATAAAAAAAGTACTCGAAACAGCCGCCAGGCTGGGTTTCAAGTATTACCGCATGAACTGGTACCGCTACGAGGAGCAAAAGAGCATCCCCGAACAACTGGGCGGATTCGGCAATAAAATGGCGGATTTGAGCAAACTTAACGAGAAACTGGGCATTTACGGCTGCTACCAGAATCATTCCGGCAGAATGGTCGGCGCGTCGATGTTCGAGATATGGCAAATCCTGCAAAAGGCAAACCATAAAACCATGGGCGCACAATACGACATCCGGCACGCAACCGTCGAAGGAGGGCTTTCGTGGCAAACCGGTTTCAATCTGATCCGCCCGCATATTAAAACCATCGTTATCAAGGATTTTTATTGGGAGAAAAATAGCAGCGGCAAATGGGCCGTCAAAAGCGTGCCGCTGGGAGAAGGGATGGTGGATTTCAAAACCTATTTCAAACTCCTGAAAGACCTGAAAGTAGATGTGCCGGTCTGCCTCCACCTCGAATACCCGCTGGGCGGGGCGGATCAGGGAGCGTATCAGATTACGGTGGACAAAAAAGTGGTTTTCGATGCGATGAAGCGTGATTTGCAGAAATTAAAAGAACTCTGGGCAGCCGCTTAGCAATCAGCCGCATTCCATGAAACTGATGCCTGTTCTCTTGTCGGCCTCATTCGCAGCGCTGTGCGGTTTCGCGATCAGCTTGCACTCTACGGATCAAAACTGGCCAGAATACAACGGCGACGGCGCGCGGAGCCATTACTCGGCATTGAACCAGATTACGAAGGACAATGTGGGGCAGCTCCGGGTCGCCTGGACATACGCGTCGGGTGGCGCCGACACGGTACGCAACCGCACGCAAATGCAATGCAACCCTATCGTGATCGACGGTATTTTGTACGGTGTCTCGGCCGGTACGCAGGCATTTGCATTGAATGCGGCGAACGGCGGGGAGATCTGGAAAACCACCATCTCCGACAATGGCGGCACTACGAGCCGTGGCGTTACCTACTGGTCGGACGGCAAAGAGAAACGCATTTTCTGGGGTGCCGGCAAATGGATTTATGCACTGAATGCGGTAGACGGCTCTCTGATAACCACTTTTGGCGAAAACGGCCGCATCGACCTCAAAAGGGGGATCGACCGGCCAGGCGCGGATGATTACGTGACGTCGAACACACCCAACACCGTTTACAAAGACCTGCTGATCACCGGTGCGCGCGTCAACGAATCGGAAACCGCGTTGCTCGGGGACGTGCGCGCATACGACGTGCGTACGGGCAAGCTCGTGTGGACGTTCCGGACAATTCCCGCCGCGGGTGAATTCGGCTCTGAAACCTGGCCGGCGAATGCTCGACGGCATTTTGGCGGGGCCAATGCGTGGGCGGGGATGGCCGTCGACCGGGGTCGGGGCATTGTTTACATTCCCACCGGCTCGGCCGCTTATGATTTCTATGGCGGCAACCGGCCCGGCAATAACTTGTTTGCCAACTGCCTCATCGCCCTCGACGCCGCCACCGGCAAGCGCCTTTGGCATTACCAGCTCGTACACCACGATATCTGGGACCGCGACCCTCCGTGCCCGCCAAACCTCGTAACCGTAACACATCAGGGCAAGCGTATCGACGCGGTGGTACAGGTAACCAAGCAAGGTTATGTGTTTGTGCTGGACCGCGTTACCGGAAAACCATTGTTCCCCGTCAGGGAAACTTCATTCGATTTCCCCGCCGTCGAAGGCGAAAAAGTGACCCCTACGCAACCTGTTCCAACATTGCCTATTCCATTTACCCGACAGGCATTCACCGCGAAGAACTTCAACTCGTTTGTGGCCGACCGCGATTCCCTCGTTCAGCTGCTGGCGAACGCCCGGACCGGCAGCGCCTACATTCCCATCACTTCCAAAATGACCATATTCTACCCCGGTACCGACGGCGGCGCACAATGGGGCGGGGCGGCGACCGATCGGGCTGGAATAATGTATGTTCCGGCCAAGGAAATCCCGGTTTATACGTCATTGATCAAAAAGGAAAGCTCCGGCAATACCGGCAGCATAACCGGCGCCCAGCTGTATCAACTGAACTGCGCCGCCTGCCACGGAACCGACAAAACAGGCAATCACGATGGTTCTTACCCATCACTCGCCAACCTCGAAAAACGCCTGAAACCGGCGCAGATCGAGGCAATTCTGAAAAACGGCCGCGGTATGATGCCGTCGTTCACGCATATATCCGAAGCCGAGCGAAAAACGATCATCTCCTATCTCACCAATCAGGAAAGCGAGGGAAGCATTACTACCATTTCCAAAACGCGGGTCCCCTACCAGCATACGGGTTACAACCGCTGGTACGACCGGAATGGCTACCCGATAAGTCAGCCGCCCTGGGGTACGCTCACGGCTATTGACCTCAACACCGGCAGAAGAAAATGGCAGGTCCCGTTAGGTGAATACAAGGAGCTGACGGCCAAAGGCATTCCGCCGACCGGCACCGACAACTACGGTGGCCCGCTCGTAACCGCCAGCGGGCTGATATTCATCGCCGGAAGCCGCGACGAGCAATTCAGGGCATTTGACAAGGAAACGGGTAAAATATTGTGGCAAACTGCGCTGCCGGCCGCCGGATATGCTTCGGCCAGCACCTATTCGGTGAATGGCAGGCAGTATGTTGTCATAGCCTGTGGCGGCGGGAAATTAAATACGAAATCCGGGGATAAGTATCTGGCGTTTGCGTTACCTTGATGAAAATGCCCCTGGGCATGTAACGACAATGTATTGCTTGCGGGCCGTTGTTACATCCCTGACGGGATTTTCCGGATATCGGGTTTTTGATATTGCTACCAATATTACATCGTTACGCGATTATATCGGAGGGATTATCTTAATTTTCTTTTCTTCCGTTGTCATGGCGAAACGTACCGATGCCAGTCAAACATAATGTCAACGAGTTAAATCCCGTATCAATCCTTAACATCCTGCATCGGTTCCTTGCTCAGTTTTAGGGGAAGGTTACCTTTGTGACAAAGCAAAATCCAAAACTATGCCTTCAAAAATTCTTAATGTCGGTTTAATCGGTTTCGGTTTATCCGGACGATATTTCCATGCTCCATTCCTGAGCACCAATCCGAATTTCAAAATCAAAACGGTGGTCGAAAGGACCAAAAACGAAGCCCAGGAATTCGACCCTTCGATCGGCAACGCACGGTCGGTGGAAGAATTGCTGAGCGACGAAGCCATTGACCTGGTCTTCATATGCACGCCCAACGACACGCACTTCCAGTACGCGATGGATGCACTCGAAAACGGCAAGCACGTCGTGATCGAAAAACCATTTTCCGCTACCGAAGAGGAGGCCCGCCAACTGGTAAAGGTCGCCAAGGAAAAGGGCCTCGTGCTGACGGCCTATCAAAACCGCCGGTGGGATTCCGACTTTCTGACCATTCAAAAATTGCTTTCCGAAGGCCAAATCGGGGATATTATCGAATACGAATGCCGCTATGACCGTTACCGCGAGGCTGTCGCCGGCTCCTGGAAAGAGCGGGCGGTACCCGTGGGCGGCAACGTCTACAACCTCGGGCCGCATTTGATCGACCAGGCTTTGGTGCTGTTCGGGGAGCCCGAAACCGTAACCGCCGATATCCGCATCGTTCGTCCCAACAGCGAGATCGACGACTATTTTGATATCCGTCTGAGCTATCCCGATAAATCGGTGATCGTTAAATCGAGCCTGATGGTTTATGAAAATAAATTGCGGTACGTGCTGCACGGAACGAAGGGCTCGTTCATTAAAGGTGGCCTCGATCCCCAGGAAGAGACATTGCGCAAGAATGTGTTACCTTCCGAAAAGCCGTGGGGTATGGAACCGGAGGACCGCTGGGGCAAATTGTACAGCGATGCATTCACCGGTGTCGTCAAAAGTGAAGCCGGCAACTATATGCCGTTCTACCAGAATGTTTATGACGCCATCGTCCACGGCGCCGAGCTCGCGGTAAAGCCGGAAGAAGTTTTGCACACCTGCCGCGTCATCGACCTTGCATTCAGGAGCAGTAAAGAAAAGAAAGTACTGGCCTATTAACGAGCATTATAACAAACAAAGGCAGCCCGGAATGGACTGCCTTTTTTGTGCCTCATCGGCACCACCGTGTGGCTAGAATTATTTGACAACCGCCGTTACCTGACGTTTTGTTTCGGTAGAGATCGCGAACGGCTTCGTAGAGATTTCGTTACCGTTGTTGATTACGAAGCTGTAATTTCCGTCAGCGAGGTTCGACAAGTCGAAGATTTTGGTGTAGCTTTCAGATTTTGGAATCGACGTGCTGTAAACGATCGCTCCCGTGTAATCTTTGATAACCAGTGAAGATCTTTCCTTCACGTTTTCGAGGGACAGTTTGAATTTCAATTCAGCACCGGAAACAAGCTCGATAGAAGCGCTGTTTTCCTTCACTTTATCGGCTGCGATTGAAATGTTTGCAGTTGATACTCCCACCAGAACTGCGATTGCCAAGATAGTCTTTTTCATTTTATTCTTAATGTTTAATGTCTGAATCAATGTTACCAATTTGTACTTTTCAAGCATTCTGCCTGAGTAAGTTCACCAAGCAGGTTTTCGTTTCCGATTTCTGCTCTTTGGACATTACAAAGGTACCCAACATTGTGATTGAAAGTCAATAAGCGCGATTTCAGCACGTAAAAGTTCTTTTTTGAATGATGTACAAATATTGAAATAATCCTATGATTATAGGAAAAATACAGAAACTCGTTTGAAATTTGCCAGTTCTATTGGAAAAGTACAAATTGCACCCTATTGTACTATTTTTATATATTTGAATAGTATACTTAGTTGGTCGGTTTTGCCCGAAGGCGAATTCCTCGGACTTCGTGTCCGTTCGTGTCTTCGTGGAAAAAAAATGAACATTATTAAAGTATTTCCCAAAGTCAGCCGTCTGCCTATCCGTAAATAGTTTAAAAGTCCGTTTGTCGCAGAAAAAGCCAAATATCATCCAAACAGTCGCATCCTATGGCAAGCAGCTACTCGGATTTATCCGGCAGCGTGTGAATACCGACGAGGATGCGGAAGATATTTTGCAGGACGTCTGGTATCAGCTCAGCACAGTTCCGGAGATCGAGGCGATCGAGCAAATGAGCAGCTGGCTTTACCGCGTTGCCCGTAACCGGATCATCGATAAGTACCGGAAACAAAAACCTGAATCGCTGGAAGATTACGGCTATGAAGATGAAGACGGCGAGTTTTATTTCAAGGATATTCTGCTCGCCGACGACAATACACCGGAGTCGGCCTATCTGAAAGACCTGTTCTGGGAGCAACTGAACCTGGCCCTGGACGAACTTCCAGAGAATCAACGGCAGGTATTCATCTGGAACGAACTGGAAGACCAGACCTTCCAGGAAATCGCCGATCGCACCGGAGAAAATATCAAAACCCTGATTTCCCGCAAACGTTACGCCGTGCGCCACCTTCGCGAGCGCCTGGAAAGCGTGTACCGGGAGTTTGTAAATTACTAAATTTGTCGACCATGATGAATCCGCAAAACAGATATAGAAGACTTCGGTTCGCGCTGCCGGTTTTTATCCTGATCGCCGCCCTCGCTATGGGCGCGATTGTGCAATGGCTCTGGAATGCTATCCTGCCTGCCGCGGTCAATTTCAATCCCATCGGCTATTGGCAGGCGGTAGGTTTATTTGTTTTGTGTAAAATACTTTTCGGAGGTTTTCGGGGGCCCGGCGGCCACCGCGATCACCACAAATGGCGCAGGTTTAACCGGCGGTTCGGGCGCGAGGCCCGTGAGGAAGCCATGGCCTGGAAAAGAAAATGGATGAATATGACCGAAGAAGAGCGTATCAGGTTTCGTCAGGAAATGTGGAACCGGCGCAGAAGACCGCCTGAAAATAGTTGAGCATCCCTGACCCGGCCCCTGAGCCGGGTTTTATTTTTCCCGCCTTTTTAAAGTAATTTCTTACTCCGCCCGTCTGCATAGGTGTGCATGCATTTATGTACGAACATTCATCAACCCAAACAGCCGAACCATGTTCATATCGATTTTAAAATTGGTCACAGCAGCGATACTCGGAAGCATTTTCCTTTTCGCCATTCCGTTCCTCCTATTTAAGGCGATCTTTTTACTCATCCTTTTCGGAGTAATTTTCAGGCTCGTCGCCGGCAGAAGGCGCTACCGCAGATGGCGCCGTTATCAGGCCGTTTTTTATGAACATGGCGATTTTGTCCAACGGGAATATCTGGCCGACCCTTTCGGCCATGCACCGCAAAAAAGTTTAATACCATTCTTTTTTCATCAAACAAACCAGAAACACCATGTGTGACAACAGATTCGATCGTCGCGGCTTTGGAATGCGCCACGACTATTACAGCAGACATTTCGGGCCGCAACGTGAATTCCGCGTGCCGGTCAACATTGTCAGAAATGACGACAGTTACGAAATGCTCGTCTTCGCGCCTGACCGTGAAAAGGACGATTTCAAAATCAATGTTCAGGGCCTCGAACTGACTATTTCATACGAATTGAAAGACAACCTGACAGAAAAACGGAACTGGATAAGGCAGGAATTCGGCAAGAGCTCATTCCGCCGGACATTCATGATCGACAACACCGTCGATACCGAAAACATCCGTGCCGAATACCAAAACGGTATCCTCAAACTTACGCTGCCTGTCGTGCCGGGTATGGAAAGGCCGTCTCAGGAAATCAGCGTTCATTAACAACTCCCGCTTCATCAACTAAGAAAGCCCCGGCAAAATCCGCAGGGGCTTTTCTGATTACAAACGCTTAACAAATACTGGTTTTTTAGAGTTTTACGCGACGCTCTCAAAACAGATTGAACAGCATCCGGATTATAAATGCAATTACATGCTCATCGCTTCGAATCAAATATCCTTTCCCCGTGCCGTCATTTAACAGGGCCGGTTACCATTCTTTCCTTCCCCGAAAAATCTGTTATTACAACTTTCCCGGTATTTGGCGGAACGAGAACCGAATGCCCCGAAGCGGAAAGAAAAGATGTCCCATAGCCTGGCTCCACCTTTCTGAACCTGTTATCCGGCAGATATATCCGGGCAGCCACATCTCCCGGTCCAAGGTTAATGACCCTGACCTTTTTTGTTGCTTTGTGAAACCGCAACGAATCCCTGTTTTGGGAAGTTATTGTAATCATATCTCCCGCATCCGACGCCAACCGAACGAGCCCCTTCATATTGCCATCAGCCGCATAGCCGCTTTCTGCGATGTTCAATGGACGAAAACCTCCTTTCCCGTCGCCTTTCAGTACAAGCCCGTACATTGCGTCGTAGCGTCCCACCGAAACTTCCGAACCATAGTCATTTCCCGAAAGCAGCAGGTCCAGGTTTCCGTCCTGGTCGAAGTCATCGGCGATCATTCCGAAAAGCGGGGCAAACTGCGCTTGCGCGGGCAATTCGCGCAGGATGAATTTTCCTCCGCCACGATTTTCTATGTAACTGCTTTTCATCCACGTTGCCGACAAATGCAAAGCGTCTTTTAATTCTTCGGGTTTTAGGATATCGGCCAGCCCCGATTCCGCGAATTTTCCGTATTCCTGAAAACGCTGGCGTACCTGGATAACCTGCTTGCCCATGTCATCCCGCGTGTTGTAAGGGAACTCCCTGTACGTCTCGTCCTGTGCTTTGTAGAATACCGTTGGGATTGCGTCGAAATAGCCGTCGTTGTTGAAGTCTTTGGCATAAACACTTACAGGCCGACTTTCCGACGCCCTGCTCAATGTGTTTGCCCCCAGATTTCCCCCGATATAGTCCATATCGCCATCGTTATCGAAATCACCGGCGACGAGGCTACCCCACCAGCCCTTTTTCGTTTCGAGGCCTGTTTCAATTTTCTTGAATTTCCCCTTTTCATTTTTCAAAAAAGTGGGCGGCATCCATTCGCCGGCGAGCAGCAGATCGGGCCACCCGTCGTTGTCATAATCCGTCCAGAGCGCATCGCAAACCAGTCCGATGCCCGCTAATTCGGGGGCTACGGCCGCGGTTGCATTGGAAAAACGCACTGTACGGCCTTTCGAATCGTTTCTCAGGATGTAACTGGAAACCGGCTTCGGATATTTCCCCGACTCTACCCTTCCCCCGATAAACAAATCCAGATCGCCGTCGCGGTCGTAGTCGGCGGCTTTTACACACGATCCATTCACCAGGAACGCCGGCAATGCAGCAGTATCGTCCGAAAATCGTCCTTTTCCGTCGTTCAGGTAAAGCCTGTTCTTCAATGCATCCGAACCTTCCCGGATTTCATAGCTTCCACTCACGATGTAAAGATCGAGGTCCTTGTCGCCGTCGGCGTCGAAAAGCAGCACCCCCATATCCTCGGATGCTTTTTCCGGCCCCTCCTTGCCGGGCAGCAGGTCCGCTACCTCAAACTTTCCGCCAGGGCCTTGAAGCAGGAAACGTCCCTTGTGCTGACACGCACCTCCCACAAAGGCATCTTCCAGCCCGTCCCCGTTCACATCGCCGACGGCCAGCCCGGGTCCGTATTGCGACATCTTGTGCGGCAGAAGTTTTTGGACATTAAAATCGATGATATCCATTTCCTCGTGGCGATAGGGAACATTCAGTTGTGAAGTAATGTCGTTAAAAATCGGACTTTCCAACTCGGTAGCCGGAATCGGCGCGACGACGGCATCCTTTTCGTTAACTTTCAAAATCTGATTGGCCCGGACATTTTTCAAAATCTGGCTCTTTCCGCCAGGCCATGTAATTTTAACCTGCTGCACAAGCCGTTCTCTACCCAATCCAAAATGCAGTACCGGTTCGACAGTCGATAAATACCCGCGATAGGGTGAGTTTTCTGCTATTTGCTTTTTACCATTGGCATAAACGATTTCGGCTATCGCGCCGACGCCTGCCCGATTATAACGCTCACCCGTAAACGCAATCCGCAAATAATTGCTTTCTGCCGGTTTAAGTTGAATACTATTGTTACGATAAACCATTGCGGAGTCGTTGATCCGGTTCACAACATAGTCCAGGTCGCCATCATTATCGAGATCCGCATATGCCGCACCATTCGAAAAACCCGGGGTTTCGATGCCCCAGTCGGAAGTCACGTCGGCAAAGGTGAGGTCGCCCCTGTTTTTAAATGCAAAGTTTCTGAGCCGGACGCTCGGAATGTAATCGAGCATCATCATAGGCGCCATAACACTCGAAACTTCGTTGCGATAGGCGATAAAGTCGAGGTCGGTAATATCTCTGGGAAAGCCGTTTGTAATGATAATATCCCGGAAACCGTCGTTATCGAAGTCGGTAACCATGGGCGTCCAGCTCCAATCCGTTTCTGCAATTCCGCTCAGCAAGCCTATCTCGCTGAATACCGGCGACTTTCCGGCGCCGTCGCGGCTGCCCATATTCAATTGCAGCGTATTCCGGGCTACCTGATACTGGTAGCCGAACAATTCATTGTTCTGATACGTGACGTAACTGTTCGCCGGCGTCATCATTTTCTTCCGGCGGTTGGTCGCGGGCATCATGTCCACTGCTACGATATCGACGAGGCCGTCGTTATTCACGTCCGCCACATCATTTCCCATCGCCGAATGCGATGTATGCTTGAAATATCCCGGCGCCCGGTCCGTGAACGTTCCGTTACCGTTATTGATGTAAAGCAGGTCGTTGGTAAGATAGTCGTTCGTAATATAAACATCTTTCCAGCCATCCTGATTGACGTCCGTTACATTGATACCGAGGCTGTAACCCTCGATCAGGATACCTGCTTCTCTGGATACGTTGGTAAAAACGGGGTGGTTAAGCGCCGCGTCCCAGTCATTCCGGTAAAGCCGGTCGGTCCGGCGCGACGAGCCATCGACGATTTTCTTATGGTATTTGTTCGGAAAATTGTTGTCGTCCATTTCGTTCACGATCAGGAACAAATCCAGGTCACCATCATTGTCATAGTCGAAGAACGCCGCATTGGTAGTATGTGTAGTGTCCGCGATGCCGTATTCTTTGCCCATTTCCCTGAAAACCGGCACCTTGTTTTCATCAAGTCCTTGATTTACATATAATAAATTCTCCCGCTCCTGTGCTACATCGCGTACGGATGCACACACGTAAATGTCCAGCAAACTGTCGTTGTTGATATCCACCAGCGCTACGCCCGTTGACCATTTATTTTTCGGCGCTACGCCTGCTTTTTCCGTGATATCTTCAAATTTGAAATTGCCCTTGTTCAGATACAGTTTGTTCGGGCTGGTGTTTCCTGTGAAATAAACATCCGGAAGACTGTCGTTATTGAAATCCCCTAATGCCACGCCGCCTCCATTGTACACGTATTCGAATGCAAGAATGTTCATCGTATCATTTTCGGCGATCCGGTTCGAAAAGCGGATGCCTGTTTCCCCGGCAGACAATTCGGTGAAAGTTTTGGGCTCTTTTTTACAGGAGGTAAGCAGGATGGTTCCCACCAAAACCGGAAGCAGGTACTTAACGAGCATTAGTCAGGCGCAATAAAATGACAAAATCACGATCTCTCGAAATTAACAAAAGGAGATGGCAACCAGATACCATCTCCTATAAATTAGTCAGGTTTAAATAGCTAAAAACCAGGGTTTTGTTTCAGAACATCGCTTCCCTGAAGGTCTATCTGGCTTTGTGGTATCGGTAGTAATTCATATTTAGCCGCAAATTTGGCATTGCCCAATGCGCCTGTAAGCTGCTTCGATTCGAACGTCAGGTATGCATTGAGCTCCTTCTCGGCCACTCCCCAGCGTACCAGGTCGAAGAAACGGTGGCCTTCAAGTGCCAGTTCCAGCTTTCTTTCGAAACGCACGGCTGCACGCGCAACTTCCTTGTCGGTCCACGCAGTTTTGTAGGTTCCGATCACATATTTCGCCGCGGGAGCGCCATTTTTCTTCACAAATCCATCCGCATTCGCCGCCCTGGCCCGGACCATGTTTATATATTCCCTCGCCTTTTCGAGTGTTCCCGCTTCGATTTCGGCTTCGGCCGCCATGAGCAGTACATCGGCGAAGCGGATCACCGTGAAGTTAATGGCGGTATAACCCGGCGTCCACGAGCTGTTATCTTGCAGTGAACCTACATCTGTTTTATAATAAGCATATTTTTTAGGGCTGTACGGGCCGCCGTTTGCCTGGTTACGGATCCAGTCGGCGCCGGGGTGGTCGATCCAGTCGAGGAACGGGATTCCGCGACGGCCCACCGTGTGGTCGAGGCGTGGATCGAGATTACCGGCGTCGGGGGTGAATTTATCTTTGGAAAGCAGGCCCATGTCGGATACGACTGCATTTTTATCCGAATTGTAGGAACCGTCGAGTAGCGGCAACCCGTTGGCATCGGTGCGGTGCGAGTTCACCATTTCAAAGCTCGGCTGAAAGAAACCGCAGCAGTTACCGGGGCCATTTGCACCGGTATTGTAAGGCCAGTTAAGGTCAAATTCAGGGTTGGCGTTGTTGACGCTACCTGAATTTGCTACCGCCTGCACGGCGAAAACGGACTCCGAATTGTTATCATTCGAAGCGCGGAACACATCAGCATACTTAGCTACCAATGCATATTTTTTACCATTGGTAGTCTGGCCATTTGCTATGATCTGGTCAAAAAGTGTTTTGGCCTGGGGGAATTTTTTCTGATAGAGATAGGCTTTTGCAAGATAAGAAGCCGCAGCCCATTTATTGGCGCGCCCGGCAGCATCCTGCGTTTCGGGTAAATTATCAAATGCAAATTGAAAATCAGCCTCGATCTTAGGCCAGAGGTCCGCATCGTTTTTTACCTTTTCAATTCCGGTGCCGTAATCAACCGACTCGTCTACATAGGGTGTATTCCCAAATGCCTTTTTCAGCTCGAAATAATAATGCGCCCGTAAAAACCGAGCTTCGGCAGTAATTCGTGTCTTTGTATAGTCCGAAACATCAGCATCAGCCTTTGCTACAAGACGCAGCACTGCATTAGCACGGGAAATACCCTCATAGTTACCTACCCACTTTTCAGAAATTACACCCTGAGTGCTCAAATATTCATAACGCTGGATCGGGTTAATATCGCTGTAATCGCCAGGGTCGGTACCTTTATTGGCATCGCCTCCCCGAATACTTCCCCAAACCCAGTTACTGGGACTGGCCATCCTTCCACCCGCACCTTTGCCGTTAATCTGACCATAAACCCCGACAAGCATACCTTCCAGTCCTTTATTGGAGGTAAGAAGCCCTTCACTCAGCGCACCGGTCGCTGGCTTTTCCAAAAAACTTTCTTTGCAGGAAAAAAACACCGTCATAACGCCGGCGACAATCACCATACTATTAGTTAATATCTTTTTCATCGATTCAGAATATTAATGATTCATTCCATGTAGTAACCATCCGTTTTAAGATCAGAAACCAAGGTTCACACCGAAAACCCAGCTTCTTGTGACAGGATAATTACCCACATCGATCCCGAATTGCGTATCCGCATTACCACCTACACCCGGATCGAGTCCCTGGTATTTGGAGATTGTAAAAATGTTGTTCGCCGAGGCGTATAATCTCAGTTTCTGCATTTTCAACTTGGCGAGCAACGCTTTAGGCAGGTTATAGCCCAGTGAAATATTCTGCATTCTCACATAATTGCCGCTTTCTACATAAAATGAGTTGGCTTGTGTGTTGGTACTGAAATTGGAAGCGCTTTCAAAAATGGGGATGGTAGCTCCGGTGTTCGAAGGCGACCAGGAATCTTTCACCCTTTCGCTGATAGCCGCTCCGGCAAACGAAGGGTAAAAGTCGGTAAACCATTTGGAAGCGTTGAAAATCTTGTTACCGATAGACGTGTACATATAAGTTTCAACTTCGAAGTTCAGATAGGTCAGTTTGAGGTTCAAACCGCCGGTGAATTTCGGAACAGGACTGCCCAGGTACTTACGGTCATCGGCATTGATGACGTTGTCACCATTCACATCCTCATAGCGGAAGCGGCCGATCCCCTTTCCGTCTTGCGCGGGTGCACGGTCAACTTCTTCCTGGGTCTGGAACAAACCGGTTACATTATAGCCGTAGAATGCCGAAAGTGAACGGCCCAGTTGGTTACGGATCGGCTGCAAACCGCGATAACTGGGATTAACACTCGCCAGATATTTTTCGCCGCGCAGGTCAGCGATTTCGTTCTTGAGAACGCTACCCGTTACATTCAACTCGTAGCCCAGCTTGCTACCGGCCTTGCCTTTTGTAATGATCTGGAAGTCGATTCCCTTATTGACAATGGTTCCCGCGTTCACATATGGAGGCGTTGCACCCGAACCTACCACAGCAGGTATACCTTGCTGGTACAACAGATCTTTGGAATCTTTCTGCCACAAGTCGAGGATCACGTCAAGTTTACCGTTAAGGAACGTCGCATCGAAACCAATGTTTTTGGTCACACTGGTTTCCCATTTGGCGTAAGCATTGCCGAGTTTGCTGCGGTAATAGCCTTCGGCAATATTTGAACCATTGTTGGAGCCTGCAATATCATACGCAGATGAGCCGATATTGGCAGAATACAGGCTATATTGATTGTCAGGACGCACAGCATTGGAATTACCCATTGTACCGTAGCCTCCCCTGATTTTGAGATCACTCAAAAAGGTAACGCCTTTCATGAAATTTTCAGAAGTGACGCGCCATGCCACCGACACCGCCGGAAAGACCCCATAGCGGTTAGCAGGACCAAAGCGCGAAGAACCATCGCGGCGCAAGACTCCCGAAACAATGTATCGATCATTAAAAATATAGTTTACGCGACCAAATAGCGAATAGAAGGTGACGCCATTAGCAAGCGCGCTGTTTACAGTTTTCGACTTTACATTTTGCATGTTCACATAGTCGATGCTGGTTGAGAAAGGATCAAGGCCAGTTGCAAACAGATCGCGGCTCTTGCCTGTGTTCAATGCTTCCTGGCCTATCAAAACATCCAGATTGTGCAAACCGAAAGTCTTGCGGTATTGTGCGGTATTAGTCAATGTCCAGGCAAAGCGGTATCCTGAGCCTTCACCGTAACCTACCGCCGAGTTATTTTCAGAGTTTTCATACTGGCGTCTTGAATAATTCCAGTAAGTATAATTGTTATACTGACCACCGAGGCTTGACCGCAATGTCAGGTTTTCAATCGGATCAAATTCAAGGTAAATATTACCAAAGCCGTTCGCATTGAAGGCATTATTATTTCTCATTCCGTCCCTGGTAGCGACCGGGTTTCTGGGATTGTTGAAGCCTTTCGCCAATGTTCCGGCATAACCGCCGAATTCGTCGTAAACCGGAATAATCGAAGGCATACGGAATGCGCTCAGGATTTCATTCTCGTCGTTCGCCACACCCTGTCCATTATTCGCTCCGCCAATGCCGAGCACCTGGCGATATGTTCCCTGGATATTCTCCCCGAATCTCAGGTTTTTAAGGATATTGAACTCCGTATTGACCCGGAAAGTGTAACGCTTGAAACTGTTGTTTAAAAGAATACCTTTCTGGTCCTGCAAGCCCAGTCCAACAAAGTAACGGCCGTTTTCGCCTCCCCCGGAGAAGCCGAGGGAATGCCGGGTAACAGGCGCCGTCCGGGTAATCGCGTCGTACCAGTCGGTTCCGGCACGGTTGGCCCTCACCACCTGATATATCGTCCCAGCGTTAGGATCGATATTGTATTTTTTGCGTTCGGCTGCAAGATCGACGGTACCGGTAACACCATACGTCCCCCCTACCATCAGATAATCCGGGATCACAGGCGTTGCGCCCGTACCGAACTGCGGATGCGTCCAGTTCTTGTCGCCCGGCTTCCAGCCCGAATTCCTGAATGCATTCCAGGTCCATTCGGCAAAATCGGTAGGGTTCATCATTTTCTGACCATTCCCCGGCGTGGTAAAGCCGACCAGACCATCGTACGTAACGCTCAACTTTCTATTGCGGCTGCCTTTTTTTGTGGTGTAAACAACCACCCCCGCTGCGGCCCGCGCCCCGTAGATGGATGCTGCGGCGGCATCCTTCAATACCGTGGTCTGATCGATATCATCGGGGTTTAGGAAGTCCGTCGAACCGACAGGCACCCCGTCCACAATATACAGCGGTTCATTGGCCTCGAATGAGCCAAAACCACGCACGCGGATCTGGCTGTTGGTACCGGGTTGCCCGTTGGTGATCACGGTTACGCCGGCAACCCGTCCCTGTAACTGCTGCTCCACGTTTCCCGATGGCACGGCGGTAAGGTCTTTCGCTTTCACGAGCGCTACCGATCCCGATGTTTCGCGCCGTTTGTCGGTTGTATAACCCGTTACCACCACTTCTTCCAGCGCGGCTACGTCGTCCTCCATTTTCACATCGAGCACCGATTGGTTGCCTACGGTAACCTCCTTGGTTTTGTAACCGACAAAACTGATTACAAGTACATCATTATCCGACCTCGCATTGATCGCGAAGCGTCCCTCGGCATCCGTATTCGCCCCGATCTGAGTACCTTTTATGAGGATGGTAGCCCCGGGGATTCCTGTGCCTGCAGGGTCCGTCACCACGCCAGTCACCCTTCGTTCCTGCGCAAAAGCCGTAAAAAAAGTCAGAACAAGGATGAGAAAAGCGAAGTAACCCCGAAGGGAATTTTTGTAGATTATTTTCATATTATTTAGTTAGGTTAATAAAATATTAGGCATACCAAATTTATCATTATTTGTGTAGATAATTAAACTAGTAAAAGACAAGATTTCATTTTTTGACAGAATAGTACTAAAAATTGATAAAATAGTGTTACAACTATTCACTATCGGTTACTTCTAGATTTTGCTTACAGAAGCACAATCAACCTCGTTGATGGCTTAAATATTATACAATATTACCATTTGCTTAATCGATCAATTAAGCAAATACGCATTGTATCCGATCGTTTATTTATGTAAACCGCAAAAAACCGGCCAAGGCCGGAGTGACAGCCAAGCACGGCCGGCATTATACGTGCGAGCTATAAACCGCGGTGATATTGTTTTTCATACCACGGGTTCAATGCTCGTTTAGTTCGCCCATGGAGCTATTCGTCGCGCTTCCAGTCGGCGGGCAAGAGGTTCGAGAAGCGGTCGTTACCAAGGTCTCCGGCAATTTCAAAACCCATCGGCATAACGACCCATCCCTGAGGGGTCGTTACCATGTAGCCCTGAGGGAACGTGATCTGTGTGTAGGCATAGGGCATGTCGGAATAGGGCGACCTGCCGCGTTTATTCATATTGAAGACTTCCAGCTGAGTAAGGGATACGACCAGCCGCTCCGAAGGAAGCTCCCCCGGACGTACAAGCCGCATCCCCCTGACCGGCTCGATGCGGTTATGGATGTGATTCGCAATCGTATTGTAGCCGTTTACGCTTCTGACGGATCTGAACATTCTCAGCGAATCCGGAATAACCTGAAAGACCTTGAAGCCCTGTTCCTGGAGGCTGTCAGCAACCATGCTGGTCAATAAATGTTTGAGCGAACCCTTGTAAGCCTCTTTCCGGTTTGCGCGCCATAGTTTGCGTTGTGCCTCGTCCCTGGCTTCGAGAAGCTCGAAACGCGTTGCGCCGCCGTAATAGACCTTTCCATTGTAATAATCGAAATCATCGAGATCCTGGTGAATGCGGTAGCCTAATGCATGGTTTTCGATGATCAGCGGTTTGACCGTCTGCGCACCAAGATGCCCGTCGTCGTCCTCCGAAATGCGCAGCACTTCCGGATTGAGGATTTTGCATTGTTTGCTGAATTTGCTTCGCCCGAGCAGTTCACGGGTGATGATCTTCAAATGCTTTTCGCGCTTTTTGTTTTTCTTCGCCGCAATGGTCACCCCCAGGAGCTCCTGCCCTTCCCGCAGCTTGAACAGCACGGTTTTGACACCCGGCTGCTCAAAACGCATCGTTTGCTTAACCGTTTCGTAGCCCAGAAACGACACGACGAGTTCCAGGTTACCGACGGCCAGATTGGGCAACCGGTAGTTACCGTTCTCATCGGAGTTGGTCCCTATCGTCGAATTATTGATAAAAACATTGGCAAATGGAAGCGGTTTACCGGTTTTCTCATCGGTAACCTTGCCTGTAAGCGTCACGGTAGCCGTCTGCTGCGCGTATGTGCGCGTTAGTGTAGCGAGCGTTAATATCCAAACAAGACGAAGGAATATGCTATTCAAAAGGGGGTGCATCGGCAGGATTCAAAGCTTTAAACCTCAAAGATAAACGAGGAGTTTGTAAACTCTGAACCACTACCCCAAATACCCCCTGTGGCGTTGCACACCCCTCCGCCTTTTCAATTATGGTTTCGTTTTCAAGGTCGCACTTTTACGGGAGGAAGCCAGCGAGTTTTCCGCAACGATTTCCGCAAAGATGATCGAAGTCACATTCCTGCCCTTTGGTGCGGTGATCGGTATTTTCATGACGTAATTGCGCAGCTCCGGATCATATTTCTGCGTACCGGCCGGAACCGTTGCCAGGAGCGTTTGCGTGCCGGAGGCAGTTGGCGCGGAATACACTTTAAATTCTTTCACTGCTATCTCGGAAGTGTATTCGATATTGACGTTGACCGTGCTCAGCGAATCGACGGTAGTGGTCGTCTGCAACACGCCGGCTGCATTATACACCTTCGAGTCGCCCAGCCAAACCACGGCGATCTGCGCGACTTTTCCATTGCTGACGAGCAGCTCATCGAACAGGTCCGGCTCTTTATAACAACCGGTCAGCAGAAACAGGCCGGCTACGCACATGATAATATGTTTGAAAATCGGTTTCATGATATTTTTCGATTAATGATGGATTTACTTTTCGATCAGCCACATCGCCGCTTCGGGGGCCTTCTGATTGGCTAGCACTGCTTTCGAGTTGCGGGTGATCTCCGAATCAGGGTACTTCATTCGCTGAATGCGTTGGCCATGTAAATCCGGATTGGGATTGGCCGGCATCGGAAAATCGAGGTAGTTATATTTCCGGATGTCTGTCCAGATGTCCCCGATCAGCAACATGGATTTGAATTTTTCCCTGATGATTTGCTCTGCGGTCAGTTTGGAAGCACCTATGTCAATTTTACTGTTTTTCAGAAAAGCGTCGATATCGGCATCGGCCACTCCTACTTTCTTCATATTAGCAGAAATCATTTCCCGATACGCCGCATAACCTTCTCCGGACGTACCCGCACCGCCATGCCGGACCAACCTTGCTTCGGCCTCGATGCCTTTCAGCTCGGAGTAAGTCATCATTACAAGCGGCGAATCGATGTTTGAATGCCAGGCTTTGCTATTCAGATCGACCGTCGAACCACTCCCCGAGCCTGGCACTACGCCGGAATAGACGGTCTGATTATTCTTCAAACCGATCACTTTGGAAAGCCGCGGATCCGCCACGCCCTGGGCCGTTCCGTTGAACAGGTCGACCAGGGTATTCGCGAAGGTTACCGAAAGATTTCCAGTAGTATTCGGAACAGCCACCTTGCTATACCAGGGGCTCAGGTTTTTGGAATTGTATTGCAACTGAAAATCATCCTCGTTCCCCTGCATCCCCTTTTCCAATGCGGCAAGCGCTGCCTGAGCGGTCTGTTGCGGATTTTTCGCAGAGCCATGCCACAGGTAGCGTGCACGTAACGAATAGGCCAGCCTCGTCCACTTGCCCAGGTCGCCCTGGTAAACGAGATCCTCACTGCCGGGCTTTGCGCCCGTGTTCCGGCCGAGTTCGACCACCGCTTCGTCCAGCAATCCGGCAATTGTGTCGTAAATCTGCTCCTGCGTGTCGTATGCAGGGGTGAAATTTTTCTGGTCCGCCTGCGAGCAGGGAACATTCTCCCAATTGACCGTCGCTAGTCCGAGGTTATAGGCCGTAAGCACTTTTGCAATGCCTACATAGGCCGGTGCCGCTTCCTCCCGGCCCTTTTTGATAATGGTGTTCAACTGCGGCAAGGCATATAAATAGAGCGCGGACCACCCCAGCGTATTGTCTGTTTCGGCATAGGTGTCGATCCCGTTGGCGCCCAGCGCACTTCCCAGCTGCTGCGCATACTGGCACGCCACGTATGCCTGTTGAAAACTGGCCTCTGCGGTGTAAAATTGGGCCGTTGGAAGAAGCTCCTGCATGGTGGCGTCGCCTTTGAGCGTTTTATCGACGTTGACGTCCAGGAACTTCTCGCAAGCCGTCAGTAGCAGCGCCAGCACAAGCATTAGTTGGGGTATATAGCTGATATTTCTCATGATTTCCTAAAAATTAAAATTGGCACCCAGCTGAAAACTGCGCGTAGCCGGATTATTCCGCCCCACAAAACCGATAATGTTCGTACCGGAGCCGAAGGTAAGCGCCTCGGGATCATAGCCCCGGAACGGCGTATTGAGAAACAGGTTCGTGCCGGTCAGATTGAACCGCACACCTCCTTTAAACACCGTTCCGGCCAATGCCGCTTTGGGAACGGCATAGGAAAGACTGACCGTCCGCAGCCTGAACCACGAACCGTCCTGAATATTGAACTGGGCGGAATTGCCCATATACCGCGCCGTGGAAGGGTTGTAAAACGAGTCGTCGAGAATAACCGCCTTGGTATTGGGCACATAGGTTACCGATCCATCAGCGCCCTCCTGCGCTACAACCCCTTTAAATACGACCTGCTCATAACGTCTTTCGGTGATCCTGATCGAACCGGAACGGAACGCGTTGCGCTCGCCGAGATCCACAACGTCGCCGCCTTGCCGCCATTCGAGCAGGAACGAAAGGCCCAGACCGCGATAATTAAAGGAATTGGTAAGGCCGGCCGTCCAATCGGGCAATGCATTCCCCCACGGAACGGTAACCTGGCTGGTAAGCGGGAAACCATTTGGCTGAATCAGCAATTGCCCGTCCGGCGCGCGCAGGTAATCGAGCCCCCACAGCTCGCCGAGTTTGCTCCCTTCCCGCACTTTCAAAACCCCGCGGCTGCCGTTGTCGAAATAGGAGATTTCTTCCAGCTCATCCGGCATTTCGATCACCTTACCCGCCATTTTGGTAAAATTCAAAGACATATCCCAGGTGAACCGCGCCGTTTGTACCGGCTTGTAAGTGGCCAGCAACTCTACCCCCCTGTTACGGATCAAACCGATATTGGTATAGTAAAATGAGTACCCCGAGACATTCGAAACCGGTGCACGGACGATCTGGTCCTTGCTGTCCATTGTAAAATACGTTGCGTCGAGCATCAGTCTGTTCCTGAAAAAACGCAACTCGGTACCAAATTCAATGGAAGTGGTACGTTCGGGCCGAAGATTATCCGCGGCAGTTGTCGAGCGGCGAATGTAACCCGGCACCGTATTCCCGAATGGAAAGTTATCGGCCAGTTCATAATACACGCCGATCACGTACGGATCAGTTCCCTTGCCCACTTGTGCCCACGAGGCACGAAGTTTCCCGTAAGAGAGAATATCGTTCCCGGGCAGGCTTTCGGTGAAAATATACCCGGCGCTGAACGATGGATAGAAAAACGAATTATTCGCTTTGGGCAGGGTAGATACGATATCGTTCCGGCCGGTCGCGTTGAGATACAGCATCTCCTTGTAGCTCAGCTTTGCATCCCCGAAGAAACTGACAATACGGTACTGCAACGGCGAATAGAAGCGCTTCTGCTGGTTACGGTAGCTGCCAATCTGATCGGTAAACGGCGCCCGCCAGCCCTCGCCGCGTTCATAGTAGCTGTCGGGCCGTTGGCTGCCCACGACCGAATTGCCGACCATGAGCGAACCATTCCAATTCTCGTTGAACTGCTTCGTTGCGGTCAAATACAAGTTGGAGTTGATTTCCCGATAGTTAATATTCTCTTTGATCAGGAAACCTTTGACCGCCGTTCCGACATCGAATGTACTGTCTACCTGCCGCTTACGGCGCTCGCTGAAAGCGTCCATCGTGATCTGGTATTTCGCGGCGAGCCAGTCGGTAATGTTATAATTCAATGTCAGATCGGCGATATACCGGTTAACTGCATCGATCCGCGGGCTCTTTTTAACGAGGTAGACCGGGTTGTCGGTAAAGCCCGGGAGTAAGTTTTTATAGGAACCGTCGGGGTTCAGGTAATCATTCACGTCATAGGTATTCGGCCAATACGACAACGCGCTGAACACCGATTTGTCCCCGGCAGGCGGGCGTTTTCCGCCGGAGCGGATATAGTTGAACGAACCCGATGCGGAAAAACGCTTCGTAAAATTGTAGGTGCCGGCCAATTTGCCCGAAGCCCGTTCGAAATAGGTAGCAGGCACAATTCCCTGCTGGTAATTATGCCCGGCCGAAAGGTAAATGTTGCCTTTCTCACCGCCCTTTGTGAGCGTGATATTGTTGTTCGTGCGGAAGCCGCTTTGGTAAAAACCACGGAAGTTATCGTAAATGCGGTCGGTGGTATTACCGATAATCGACGGCCCGAAAGACTGATACGGTGTCCGTTGGCGCACTTCCGTAGGGGAAATAAATTCACCGAAGCGGCCCTGAATGAAGCGCGTCTGAATATCGGGCGATTTCCCCAGTACATCCACCCCACCCGACAGCGAAACCGAGACATTCAACTTCCCCGATTTCCCGCGCTTCGTCGTAATGATTATGGCCCCGTTCGACGCGCGCAGGCCATACAGCGCCGTCGCCGCCGGGCCTTTCAGCACAGAAATGTTCTCGATATCGTCGGGATTGATATCGGCTGCACGGTTGGTATTTGCAAATTGCTCGGCCGCCCCCGGCGATGCCGAACCCGCGCTTGGCAGCGGATTGCCGGCGGTCGTCGCATTACTGATAATGATACCGTCGACGACAAACAGCGGCTGGTTATCGGCACTGCCGCTGAGGGAGGTAATCCCCCGTAAAATGATGTTCACGCCCGCGCCGGGTGCGCCACCCGAACCGGTAATGACCGCCCCGGCAATCTTGCCCTGCAATGCGCCCACCATATTCGGGTTGCCGGATTCCTTAATCTCTTCCGACCGGATAGATTGCACCGAATAGCCGATCGCCCGCTTTTCCTGCGTTTGGCCCAGGGCCGTCACTACCACCTCGTCCAGCACCGACGCGTCGGCTTCCATCTGCACATTCACATCTGCGCGTCGAGCTCCCAGCGTAACTTCCTGCTTCTTAAACCCAATAAAACTGAATACCAGCGTGGCCCCGCGCTCAGCCCTTACGGAATACTCGCCTTTTTCGTCGGTCGATGTGCCTTGCGACGTTCCTTTGACGCTCACGCTGACCCCGGGCATCTCCGTACCGTCCTTATCCGTCACTTTTCCCGTCACCGGTCCGTCCTGCCCCCACACGACATTCCAGCAAAACGCCATTACCAGGCTAAGCAACATCGAGTTGCCGTCAAGTAGTTTTTTCATCATATGTTAGTTAGGTGTCACTTATATGTTACATGTAATTTACAATCCGATCTTTAAAAAATATCATCCCTGGTGCAGTTAAGAGAATAACCACCCGATATCGGTTAGCCTGCGGCGCAATCCACATCGTTTAATTTCTCCTGCTTGTACAATTCCGGGCAGAAAAAACTTATTACTATAAAAATAGTTTGTTAACTATAAAAATAGTTTAATATTTACATCATTGAACCTGAAGAGCTCACCAGCAAGGATCTTACAAGGACCTGTGACCAATTAACCTGCCGACTTATGCTGATCCCCTACCTTATGAAAGTCAGCCTGGTGCTGGCTCTGCTCTCCGGTTCGAGACATTTTCGACGCTCAACCGGGCTCTGTTGTGGCTGAATGCGGCCGCCGCGTGGACGTTACCGTTGATCAGCCTGCCTGGCTGGGGACCGGTGGAAGTGCAGAGCAAATTCGATCGAAGCATTCCGAAAGTGATCGACAAGCTGCCGCAACCCGGCCACCCGATCGTGACCATTCAGCCGGAACGATTCGAAGCGGCAACCGCGGCTGTTCCACCCATGTCGGTAGCCGGCTGGATAATGGCAATATATCTGGCGGGAGTGGTAATTCTGGCGGCCCGCTTTCTCTATCGGACCGGGCGCCTGTGTATTCTGGTAAGAAAAAAATCGCACCGAAAAATGCCTCGACGGCATTTCCATCGTACGCGTTGAAGATTCCGCGCGTCGAAAGCATATCGTAGTGTATACGGAATAACAACAGAAGGCGGCCCGTTCGGGCCGCCTTCGCATTCACAGGTATTAGTGACTGCACCTATTTTAAATTCAACTCTTCCCCGATCGCCTTCACTTTCTCTTTCAGCGAAGCATATACGCTATCGAAATCCTCATTCTTTTCCAACGCAGCACGTACGCCTACGTAAAACTTGATCTTCGGCTCGGTACCCGACGGGCGGCAGGTGAATTTTGTACCGTCTTCGGTGAAAAACTGCAACACGTTCGATGATTCGATGCCCATTTCACCCGATGGAATGGAATCGGTATTGCCCGATTTGAAATCGGTCGTGGTCAGCGCTTTGTAATCGTCCATTCTTACGACAGGCGACCCCGCGATAGTTTTAGGCGGGTTAGCCCGGAAATCGGCCATCATTTGCTGGATTTCGTCCGCACCCGATTTGCCTTTTTTAGTGAGTGAGATCAACCCTTCATAATAGAAACCAAACTGTTTATAGATTTCCATCAGCATATCGAAGAGACTCAACCCCTTGTCTTTGGCATAGGCCGTCAGCTCGGCGATCATAGCGCAGGAAGCGATCGCATCCTTGTCGCGCACGGCATCGCCAATGAGGTAGCCGTAGCTCTCTTCGCCGCCACCGATAAATTGTTCCTTGCCTTCTTTCTCACGAATTACCTGTGCGATATATTTAAAACCGGTGAGCGTGTTATAGCACTTCACATCGTAAGCCGCCGCCATTTTGTCGATCAGGTCGGTGGTAACGATGGTTTTACATACGAACTGGGTTCCCGTAAGTTTGCCGGCGTCTTTCCATGCATTCAGAAGATAGTAAATAAGGACGCTGGCCGTCTGGTTGCCGTTCAGGAGCTGGATTTCTCCGTGGTGGTTCTTTACCGCGATACCAACGCGGTCCGAGTCGGGGTCGGTGCCCATTACCAGGTCCGCATCTATTTCCTTCGCCTTTTCAACGGCTTTGGACATCGCTTCGCTTTCTTCCGGGTTAGGATAAACGACCGTCGGGAATTGCCCGTTGCCTTTTGGTTCGGCCTGCTCCTCGATCACGGTTACCGCTTCGAAACCCATCCTGGCCAGCAATTGCGGTACCAGGGTGACACCCGTTCCGTGCAACGGCGTGTAAACGATTTTCAGGTCTTTCTGGCGTTCCAAAGCACCTTTCGAGATCGAGAGCGAAAGAATGTGGTTGATATATTTCTCGTCGACCTCGGCGCCGATTTTGGTAATTTTAGAGGCGTCACCGTCGAATTTCACCTGATCGATGGATGTGATCGCATTCACTTCCTCGATAATATTCTTATCGTGCGGCGCAACTACCTGAGAACCGTCGGTCCAGTAAGCTTTGTAGCCATTGTATTCCTTCGGGTTATGGGATGCGGTCACTACCACCCCGCTTTTGCAACCGAGCAAACGGATCGCGAACGAAAGCTCCGGTGTCGGGCGCAGGCCTTCGAAAAGGTATACCGAAATGCCGTTGGCCGAGAAAATATCCGCTATGATCTTCGCAAACTCATCCGACTTGATACGGCTGTCGTAAGCTACGGCCACGCTTTTCTCTTCGTTGGGGAATGCTTTGTTGAGATAATTCGCCAAACCCTGCGTCGCAGAGCCTACCGTATAGCGGTTCATACGGTTGGAACCGATGCCTATAAGCCCCCTGAGTCCACCTGTTCCGAATTCGAGGTCTTTGTAAAATGCGTCAGTCAGTTCAGTGTCGTTGCCCTCATCGATCAGCTGTTGAATGGATTGTTTTGTATCGATATCATAATCACCATTGAGCCAGCTGCTCACTTTGGTCATCACATTCGGTTCCAATTTTGCAGTCATAATCAAGTTAAATAGAATTAATTAAGAGAATTTTTAATGTATGTACCGTCATTCTTACTTACCGATCTCTACCGGTTCCTTCTCTACGGTCGAGAATTGTTCCCTGGCGGTTTTGTGAATAAGCTCCGCAACAAGGCCAGTCCAGCCCGTCTGATGGCTGGCACCACAGCCACGACCGTTGTCGCCGTGGAAATATTCGTAAAAAAGCACGTGCTCGTTAAAGTGAGGGTCCTTCTGCATTTTCTCATCGTGCCCGTAAACCGCACGCTTGCCTTCCGAGTCCTTCTTGAAAATGTCGATCAGGCGACAGGCAATGGCGAGCGCGGCATCCTTGATCGTCGTGAGGTTACCGGAATTCGTAGGGTACTCGATCATGAAATCCTCCCCGTAATAGGTATGAAATTTCATCAACGAATCGAAAATCAGGTAGTTCAGCGGGAACCAGATCGGGCCCCGCCAGTTCGAATTTCCACCCATAATGTCGGTCAGGGCTTCCGCAGGAGTGTAATCTACCTGCAAAACCTCCCCGTTGATGTAAAATTTGTATGGGTTTTCCTCGTGGTATTTGGACAATGCGCGAACGCCGTAATCCGAGAGGAACTCGCTTTCGTCCAGCATCCGCTTCATGATCATCTTCATCCGGTGCCCCCGCAGGATCGACAGCAGCCTGTTTTCTCCTTTGCCGGATTCGAACCACCTCGAAATCAAGCGTGCCAGGTCCGGGCGGTTCGCCAGCACCCATTCGACGCGGCGTTTAAAGACAGGCAGCTTGTCCAGGTTCTGGGGATCGAGGATTTCGACCGCAAAAAGCGGGATCAGTCCTACAATAGACCGCACCTTCAACAAAATGCTCTGACCGTTGGGGATGTGGATCACGTCGTAATAGAACTGGTCCTCCTCGTCCCAGAGGCTGATCGACTGGTTTTTCCCGCCGATCGACTCCATGGCGCCCGCAATGTGCAGGAAGTGCTCGAAGAACTTGGAAGCCATGTCCTGGTAAACTCCGTGCACGAGCGCGATCTCCACCGAAATACGCAGCATATTCAGCGTATACATAGCCATCCAGCCCGTGGCGTCGGCTTGTTGCAGTTTTCCGCCGAAAGGCATGGGAGTCGAGCGGTCGAATACGCCGATATTATCGAGTCCGAGGAAGCCTCCGCTGAAAATGTTGTTGCCCGTGTCGTCTTTCTGGTTGACCCACCACGTAAAGTTCAGGAGCAATTTATGGAATATTTTTTCCAAAAATTCGATATCTCCTACTCCGTTGTTTTGCTCGCGGTCTATTTCATAAACTTTCCAGGTTGCCCAGCCGTGTACAGGCGGGTTCACATCGGAGAAGTTCCATTCATACGCGGGTATTTGCCCGTTCGGGTGCATATAGTACTCGCGCAGTAGGATTTCGAGTTGCCTTTTCGCAAAATCGGCGTCTACCCTTGCCAGCGGTACGCAATGAAAGGCCAAATCCCAGGCCGCGAACCACGGGTACTCCCATTTATCGGGCATTGAGATGATATTGGCGGCATAAAGATGCTTCCAGCCCGAGTTACGGCCCCATTTCCGGCCCTGATTAGGCCCCGGTTGCGCGGGATCGCCTTTCAGCCATTCGTATACATTATAATAGTAAAACTGCTTGCTCCAGAGCATCCCGGCGTACGATTGCCGCTGGATCGAACGCAGGTCGCCATCCGCCACATCGCGCTGCAAATCGTCGTAAAACTCGTCGGCTTCGCGGATTCTTTTATTAAACAGGTCCTCAAAGCCTCCGAATGGTTCGGAAATCGAATGGTTTACAAAACGCAGCCGGAAAGTGGCGCTTTCGCCACCCTTGACGGTCCTCGTAAAACGCGCAGCCGCTTTCGTGCCGATGTTGTTCGGATTGACGGTATTGGTTTTCTGGCCGCTGACGATGTAGTCGTTAATGCCATCCTTCGGGTAAGCGGTATTGTTAGCCGTGCCGTAAAGTTTTTTGAAGTTCGTCTCGTTCTCGCAGAACAGCAATTCGTCCGCACCGTCGAGGTAGAGATTGTATTTTCCGTGTTTCCGATGCGTTACTTCGATGAGGCGGTTGGAAATACCGTTCATGATCGGCTTGTAGTTGAATGCCTCGTAGCCCCACGACCAGGTATTGCGGAACAGGATTTGCGGCAGCACCGTAATCGGCGCTTCGTTCGCACCCCGGTTAAAAACCGTCACCTTCATCAGGATATCTTCTTCATCGGCCTTGGCGTGCTCGATGAAAATATCGAAATACTCGTCGTTATCGAACACGCCGGTGTCCATGATTTCATACTCCGGGTCCTGCTTGCCCCGGCGCCCGTTTTCCTGACGCAGCTTGTCATACGGAAATGGCTGCTGCGGGTATTTATAAAGCATTTTGGTGTAGGAATGCGTGGGCGTGCTATCCAGATAATAATACATCTCCTTCACATCTTCCCCATGATTCGACTCCCGGTTGGTTAGACCGAAAATCCGCTCTTTCAGTATTTTGTCTTTATGGTTCCAGAAAGCGAACGAAAGACATATATGTTGCTTGTTGTCAGAAAAACCACCGATTCCGTCCTCGCCCCACCGGTACGCTTTGGAAAGGGCCATTTCATGGGTAATGTAGTTCCAGGCGTCGCCATTGCCGCTATAATCCTCCCGTACTGTACCCCATTGGCGCTCCGACAGATAAGGTCCCCATTTTTTCCATCCCTTATTTTCTTTTTGAAGACTTAACCTAACTTTTTCAGCTCCTTGTGCCATTAATCCGTCAATTTTTCGAAAGGAATGAATTTCAATAATTACCCAATTTAGAAAACCGGTTTTCAAAAACACCAGAAACCGGAAGAAAATTGAAAAAAATTAATACGGCGGTTTCCGGTTGCACGCAGCTTCACAAACACTTGTAATTAACTCATAATGAGCTACAATAAGTAACCAGCGAGCACTTTACGATAACAATGCAGGGTCGTCTATTCGGGTAATATCGTAGGAGACCTGACCTGCAAAAAAGGCGGTAAGGGGAGCCGCTTTCTGCGAGGTTTCAACCAGCAACGGATGCCGTTCCGCATGCAGCAACGCCTCTACATCCGAGACATATTCCTTGAACATCAACGGGTTCGGTAGCTTATAGAAATGTCCGTCCGCGGCTTTGAGAACAGGGACCGGCCTTACCTTTCCTTCGGCATTCAGCAGGCCGTAACGGCGGCGGGCTTCCGTGTAAGCTTCGTCGGTAGAATCGAAAACAATGTATTCTTCCGGTTTGGCAGCCGCAACATGGGCGGCAATACGATGATCGAGCTTTTCGAGCAACGCGCGGAGTGCCCACGTTTGCTTGCCGGTGCGTATGCGCTCGCGCAGCGATTGGCGGATCAGGTAAGTCAGCGCCTGGGTCACATTCAGGCCAATTTCGGCCATTTGTTTGAAAATGAATGAGGTCGGCGACATTCCCGGAATGGTGTTCGGGTCGTGGAGCAGGATAGTGCCGTTTTCGGTTAGGAAGCCGTCAATCCGCACGCATGAGTTGATCCCCAACTGCTGGAACGTGGCCGCGATCATTTGTTGGATTTCCCGGTTCTTTTCGAGCGTAGTATCCACTGGAGTGCGCTTGCGACTTGCGCCGGGCTTATATTTTGTATTAAAATCAAAAACCTCCACCATTTTAATCACCTCGCTCGGCGGTAATGCGAGCGGCGAACCGTCGTCGAACTGGATGCACCCGCAGGAAAACTCCTGACCGTTCACAAATTCTTCGATCAATACCTGGTCCTCCGCATTGGAACTGCTCAGTAACGCATGTGAATTGCCGCCCGAGAAATGGATTTCCAGTTCACTGATCAATGTTGTAGGGTGGTAAATCGTTTTGTCGCCCAGAATAACCGGAAAGCCGATGCCCTCGTCCAGGTTCGCGATTTTCTGCGCCCAGGCCAGTTTTTCCGCTTCATCCAGCGCTTTCCACGTTTCAGCATCGAGCTCGGTCTGGAAAAAGCATTGGTTTACAGCAGAAACGAACTCTTCCAGCGAATCCCCTTTCACAATGGCTACACCGATAGAAGAACCCTGGTGGGGCGCTTTGATCACCAGAGGCAGCCCCAGGTGCTTTCTCAAAACCTGGAACAACAACGGGTAATCCTTCGGGACCCACTGGCTGTATTTAAGCGTCCAGCTCTTTTTTTCCTGGCCATTCACCAGGGCGATCATCTCGTTTTGTAATATTTTATCGATTCCCACGGCAGAACCCATCAAACCCGGTCCGCTGTAAGGAATTTTATACCATTCAAGCAGCCCCTGAATGGCTCCGTCTTCGCAGTCCGGACCATGCATTGCCAGAAATGCGAAGTCGAAATGGTTTTTGAATTCCGCGGGCGCGATTAACCTTCCCGCCTCTCCGGGAACTTCCGCCGCGGCCAGTTCGGGAAAGGATTCTATATAAGCTTTAAAGCCATCTTTTTGTACGCCGGGCGCTGGATAGAACTCGCGGATTTCGGACGAATACATCAATTCCTTTTGCAGGAGGATAAACCCGCCGAAACTGTCCACAAAAACCGGTACCGGCTCAAAAAGTGACTTGTCGAGGTATTCAAATGCCGTTTTGCCACCTGCAAATGATATCTCCCTTTCGCGGGAGGGCCCCCCCCAAAAAAAATTCCGATACGCATGTCTGATAATCTGATTAATGCATTCCAATGATGCCCGCAATATAAGCGACTAATCGGGAGGAATCAATTACGGACTATTTACCGCACCGATTAAAACGCAAAAAGCAGTTCCCGTCTCAGGAAACTGCTTTTGATCAATGTTTGATATGAATTTTCCGTGCTTATGCCAGCTCGGGCACATTCGAAGAAACAACTTTGGTAATGTGAGGCACCGCCCTTCGGATCGATTCTTCCAGGCCGGCCCTGAAAGTCATTGCACTCATCGGACAGCTTTGGCAGGACCCTTGCAGTTCCAGCTTTACAATCATATCGTCCGTCAGCTCCACAAATTTCACATCGCCTCCATCCGCATGCAGATAAGGACGCACCGTTTCGAGCGCCTGCTCGATTAGTTCTATGGTTTTTTCTTTTGAATCCATTGTTAAAAAGTCTGTCTGCTAAGATGCAAGATTATATCCAAAAAATCAAATCATTCGACTGCTAACTGTCAAACCTGGATTTCAACAGCTTTTGTCTTCTCACGCGACGCATTCCGGATCGCCACCTGCTGCGCCAACGCCTCCGCCGCATTCATGAATGCCTCGTTCACGATCGGGTTGGTGTCCATTACGGCCGGCCGGCCATCGTCGCCCGCCTCGCGAATGCCCTGTACCAATGGGATTTGTCCAAGCAAAGGCACCTCGAATTTATCGGCCAGCGATTGTCCGCCGCCTTTTCCGAAAATATGATATTGGTGACCGGGCAATTCTTCGGGCGTAAACCACGCCATATTTTCAATTATACCCAGAACAGGCACGTTAATCTGTGGCTGTTTGAACATCGACAATCCTTTCACGGCATCGGCCAACGCCACTTTCTGGGGTGTCGTAACCACCACGGCGCCCGTTACCGGAACGGTCTGCACGAGCGTCAGGTGAATGTCGCTGGTGCCGGGCGGCAGGTCGATGAGCAGGTAATCGAGCTCGCCCCAGTCGGTATCGCCGAAGAACTGGCGCAATGCCTGGCTCGCCATCGGGCCCCGCCACACAACCGCGCTGTCGGGCGGCGTCAGGAAACCGATCGACATCATTTTGATACCGTACTGACGGATCGGGTTGATAAAATTCTTTCCGTCCTTCGGCGTAATCGTGGGCTGCATATTCTCCGCACCAAACATCACCGGAATCGAGGGGCCGAAAATATCGGCGTCGATAATACCCACCTTCGCGCCGGAGCGGTGCAATGCCATTGCGAGGTTGGCTGTTACCGTAGACTTCCCTACCCCTCCTTTACCGGACGAGATCGCGATCACGTTTTTCACGCCGGGGATTAGCGGGCCTGTATGGCGGGTCGTAGTTACATTCGCGGTAAGCTTGATGATCACCTCGACATCGGGGCTCAGGTGTTCGTGGATTGCGTTCTCGCAATTCTTTCTGATCAGTTCTTTAAGAGGGCAAGCGGGTGTTGTAAGCACTACCGTAAACCGCACCTGGTTTACACCTATTTCTATATCCTGGATCATACCGAGCGTCACCAGATCTTTTTTCAGATCAGGCTCTTCCACAGTACTCAATGCCTGTAATACTTTTTCCTTATTAATTGTAAATTCTCCCATTATGATGGCTGGTACATTGACTCAATACTATGCAACACGAAATATGGCCAATGAGTTTGTCACATTCCGGGAAATTCTCCGATCCTCCGCTCCACTTCCTCCATTTCCGCGGAAACGTCCAGATTTCGCGAAAGCGCATTAAGCTTGCTCCACAGCGATTTCAACATTTTCAGATGCCCCTGTGTGAGGCCGTGCAATGGCCGGTGCGCCAGGCTGTCCCGGATGGGCGCCCATTCTTTCATGAGCTTCACCGAACCGGCATCGATATAGTTTTCCGCAAAAACATTGAAAATATATTCCTCCGCCGTCGCACCCGGATGGATCAGGTCTTCTTTATAAAACCGGTAGTCGCGGAGCTCGTCAACCATGATCTCGTACGACGGAAAGTAATCCACATGCTTGTATTTCTCGGAAAGCCGGTGGCATACGAGGCGCAACGTCGACTTGCTTACCTGGTTAAGCGACAGTGTATCGCGCGTGTGGCGCACCGGGCTTACCGTAAGCATAATGCGTAGCTTGCGGTTGAACGGGATTAGCTTCTGGATGAGCTGTTCAAATGCGATGGCAATCTGGTCGGGATGCAGGAGCTCTTTAATGAACCGATCGGCGGGCATTTTATGGCAGTTACCGACGATCAGGTTCGTTTTCCGGTGCCGATAGGCGTAAGCCGTGCCCAATGTGATCACCAGTAAACCGGTTTCGCTCAAAAATTCCCGGATTTCGTCCAGCCTGTCCGAAAGCTGCGCATCCAGCGCCCCCTGTCCATTAGCCCATTGCGACGAATGAAAATCGTGATGCAGCCAGATGTGATCCGGATTTTGGAGGAACAATGCGGGGTTCGGCCTTTTCTCCTCTACCGCGCTATCCAGTATTTTACAGATCGTCAGCGGGTTAAACACCGTCCCTAACGAATTATTGAGCACATCGAACTTATAACCAGCCAGCTGGCCACCCAGCACTTCGGCAAAACAGGAGCCGATGGTCAGTATTTTGGTCTGATGGTCAATCTTCCAGTCGGGGGGATCCAGGGCAACCTCGGTACGCAGCTTTATTTCCTTCATTACATAAAAACGACAAGCGGGCCACAAAATTAAGCATGAAAACCACAGGATTTCACTGAATGCTGAGGTTTAGGAATTTATAATTCGGGTTATGGGGATTTTTTATATGTTTGAGGGAGAATATTTACCACACTATAAGCAATTTGATATGGAGGAAACTGGCTACCCGTTTAAACTTGTTCGTGAAAGGACTTTCTATCGCTTTGAGAGTGTTAGCGCAAACAAAACAATAAAAAAGCTGTTGTAATTTCGAGGGTAACGGGAAGCCCGACACTACATAACCTGGCGTTGTTAGACGCCGTAGAATATGACCATGGACCGTAATCCAGGAATCCAACTCACTCCCGCCCAGGAGAAATTTATCGAGGAAAAAGTAACATCCCTCGAAAAATATATTCACGTCGATTTTGACAATCTACCGAAGCGAAAGGAGCACGCATTGACAGCAAAGCAAAAACGTGCGGAAAAAGCTCAGTGAATTAAATGACGTCCAGAATGATCTCGCAAGCTAATGTGCTATTCCGAAGAGTGGGAGCGGCAATTTGTATCATCACAATTTCTGTTTCAGCTGGCTGCGCTCAGCCCTCGGAAAAACCCAGGACAGCCACACATCAATACAAATTCGCCCCTACCCCATCCTGGCAGGATGAATTCAATTACACCGGCAAGCCCGACGCCACCAAATGGAGCTACGACCTCGGCGACCATGGCTGGGGGAATAATGAGCTGGAAAACTACACGGACAAGGTCGAAAACGCCAGGGTAGAGAATGGTAACCTGGTGATTGCGGCCATTAAGGAGCCATCAGGAAAGCAGCAATACAGTTCGGCAAGGCTGGTTTCGAAGGGCAAGGGAGATTTTTTATATGGAAAGTTCGAGATCCGGGCGAAGTTGCCCAAAGGGCGTGGGACGTGGCCCGCGATCTGGATGCTGGCGAGCGAAAACGATTATGGCAATAAAGGCTGGCCGGACAACGGGGAAATAGATATCATGGAGCACGTCGGGTTTGATCAGGACCGCGTCCATGGAAATATCCATACGAAGGCGTTTAACCATGCTATCAAAACCAATAAAGGCAACAATGTGGTGGTAAAGGGCCTTTCGGAAGATTTTCATGTATACACCTGCGAGTGGACGCCCGAAAGCATCACTATCCTGGTTGATAACAACGCCTATTTCACCTTCAAAAAAGAAGCTTCGTACCAATGGCCCGAATGGCCGTTCGACAAGCCGTTTCACTTAATTTTAAACATTGCCGTCGGAGGCAACTGGGGTGGACAAAAGGGCGTGGATGACAGCATTTTCCCACAAAAAATGATAGTCGATTATGTCCGGGTATACCCGCTCGTGACGAAATAACGGCTTTGAAAATCCAGTGCACGGAAGTATCTTGCACCATGGATCATTTCGTTGTTTCGGCCAGAAAGTATCGTCCCGTCACCTTTGATTCGGTGGTGGGTCAATCACACATCACTACCACATTAAAGAATGCCATTCGCACCAATCACCTTGCGCAAGCTTTCCTTTTCTGCGGTCCCCGCGGTGTAGGAAAAACGACCTGCGCACGCATTCTGGCGAAAACTATCAACTGCCAGAACCTTGGCGACGATGTAGAGGCCTGCGGTGAATGCGAGTCTTGTGTGAGTTTCCAGAACAACGCTTCCTTTAACATCCACGAGCTCGATGCCGCTTCCAACAACTCGGTCGAAGACATCCGTAACCTGATCGATCAGGTGCGTTATCCGCCGCAAACGGGGAAATACAAAATCTACATCATCGATGAGGTGCATATGCTTTCGCAGGCAGCTTTCAATGCATTCCTGAAAACATTGGAAGAACCGCCCTCCTATGCGATTTTTATCCTCGCAACTACGGAGAAGCATAAAATACTTCCGACAATCCTCTCCCGTTGCCAGATTTTTGACTTTAACCGCATTCAATCCAAAGACATTGCGCATCACCTTGCGGATATCGCCAAAAAGGAGGGGATCAATGCGGAACACGAGGCACTCGAACTGATCGGCCAGAAAGCCGATGGCGGTTTACGGGACGCCCTGTCGATGTTCGACCTGAATGTGACGTTTTCCACGAACAATCACCTCACCTACGCGGCTGTACTGGAAAACCTGCATATCCTTGATTACGACTATTATTTCAAAATTACCGATGCGCTCACTGCGGGCAGCATTGCACGCTCGCTGGTGCTTTTCGATGAAATTCTCCGCAAGGGCTTCGACGGCCACCTCTTTGTAGTCGGCCTGCTGGAACATTTCCGGAACCTGCTGGTGTGCAAGGACCCGGCGACGGTTACCTTATTGCAGGTCTCGGAGTCGGCGGAGCGAAAATACCTCGAACAATCGCTCATGGCTGATATGGGTTTTCTGCTTTCGGCTCTGAGCATTACCGGGCAATGCGATATCAATTATAAATCGGCGAAAAACCAGCGGCTGCATGTGGAACTCTGCCTGATGAAACTCGCCAATTTACCGCAGGTTCTTCAACTTCATACGCTCGCCGCCGTTGATGAAACGGCAAAAAAAAAAGTTGAGCCACAGCAACCTCTGAATAACGGAGCGGCACCGCAGCCCGCCGCACCTGCTAATGGCCACCCGTCGAACGGAAACGCTTATGCCGCTGTTCCGGTCCAACCCGTGGGTGTACACCAGCAAGCGCCCGCCCAGCAGACAGTCCCTCCACAGACCACACCTTCCCGGCTTAAAAGCACCGTCTCGCTCACACCCGTGCTCACGCCGCCCGCACAGCAGGCTACAAAGCCGGCAGGCACACAGCCCCCGGTTGATTCCGCGGCAGTTTCGAATGGTATAAAAAAAGAGGAATTGACGCTCGCAAACCTGCAAAGGCTTTGGTATGAATTCGCTCAGAAGCGTCTGCAAGAGGGCAATTCAACGACCGAGCAAATTACGCTTAACAGGGAGTTCCAGTTGAATGGAACGACAATCGAAATCGCATTGGACAATGATCATCAGCTGGATGCGGTTGCAAACGTGCGATATGAGTTATTAGGCTTTCTGAAAGCGAGGCTCGACGCTCCCAAACTGGATATCAACCCCCGCGTTGCGCCGCAGGAAGTGAACAGGCTACCCTACACCCCTGCGGAGAAATTCAATTACATGGCTGAAAAAAATCCCTATTTGCTCGACTTAAAGCAGGCTTTGGGATTGGATGTGGATTTTTAAGCATTAGCCCTGCCCTTCCGAAAAATTTCGTGCAAATGCAGCACTTGCGGGATCAATGCCGAAGCTTCGTCATTGTGTACGATAAAATCGGCTATTTCACGACGGGATTCGTCCGAAATCTGCCGTTCGATAATGGCCCGGATCTCCTGTTCCGTCCGGTTGTCCCTGCTTAGTATTCTTTGAATGCGCAATTCAACGGGCGCTTCCACCACCACCACGTAGTCCACCGCATTGGATTGTCCTGCCTTGCCCATAATGGCTGCTTCCTTCAAGACATACGGCAGTCCGGCATGCCGCCCGACCCATTCAACGGTATCCCTGCGCACAACCGGGTGAATAATTGCATTCAACTCTTTAAGCAACGGCTCGTTATTGAAAACACGCGAGGCTACAAACTTCGTATCGTAAAAACCCTGTGCGTTGTAAGCATCCTGCCCCAGCAACGCAGTCACCTTTTCGCGAATTTCCGGATCATAATTGGTGAGCCACTTGGCGCGGCTGTCGGCATAATAAACCGGAATGTCCAGGCATTCGAACAGCCTGCATACCATGCTTTTACCGGACCCGATACCTCCGGTGATGCCTATCAGAAGTGGAAGGTCCATAAATTTTCGGTTTAAGCTATTCCTGCGGTGAGGCACCCAGGAACTGCGCAACTTCAAAACTGACGTAGACATCCCGATGGCTCACTTCCACAAGCGGGGAAACGGGCAACGGAATGGGCAGGCTTTCGTCGTAATTGTTCTGGATTTTCGGCGTCGGCACACGCACTTTGATCGTGTCCGGGTAGGTCTTGATCTGCGAAACAGGCCCATCCACCGAAATCAGGGACGGCGACACATTGATAAAGCTGGAAATGACATAACCGTCGCGGATATCGATTCCGGCGCTATCCACCCGGATCGGTATGATCTTTCTGATTTTGGGTTCGAATTTGAGTTCGAATGTATCGGCCACCACATAGTTCACATGCAGGTTCGGGAACATCTCCGTGATTTGATCGGTAAGTGTAGTAGAATTGATAAAACTGGACACATTCGGGTTTTGAACACGGTAAACCACCGGGTGTGCATTGAAATTCAGCCATGACTTTTGCAGCAAAGTCCAGCCGTCGCCTGTGACATTCACCGAAATCCGTTTGGGAAGCGGCTGCATAGGCACGTAAGCCGAATTATCGTACTCGATCGACAGCGGATAATTCAGTTTAAGAGAATAGTTGTCCTTGTTGAGGACATTCATTAACCAAAAAAAGGATGCTGCAAGCAAGCATCCTATAAACGTTTTGATTTTGTTTTGATTGGGTTGGACTTGACTCACAACAATTCTGAAATTGCACGCATTACCGGAAATGCGTGCTGTTCCTAATTAGTTACCCTGCGATGGTACGCGAAATAGCTGATTTCTCGACCGTTAACTTGACACCTTTATCCAACTCCAGTGTCACCGTCGCTTCCTCCACTGTATAAACCCGTGCGTGGATTCCGCCGATAGTCACGACCTGATCGCCCTTTTTAAGGTTATTAAGCAGTTCTTTCTGCTCCTTCTGTTTCTTTTGCTGCGGGCGGATCATAAAGAAGTAAAATACCCCGATAATACCGACCCACATCACGACCTGGTAAATCATGCCCTGCGAGCCGCCGGCCGCTGCCTGTGCTAAAATTGAAAAATTCATTGTAGTAAATGGGTTGTATAAATGTTTTACGAAGTCCCGCCGATTACTTCTCCGCCGTTTGTTTCTCAGCCGCCGAATCGGCCACCGCTGGCTGAGGAGCTGCATTCACAATACCTTTCAGCCTCAATTCGGTGTAGGCGGGCTCTGTATTCGCGTATACCGTGATGGTCTTTACCTGAGGCCCGACCTTGTGCTTACTGTCAAACCGGACTTTAATGCTGGAAGTCTGATTGGGCTCAATGGGGTCTTTCGGCCATTCGGGCGTAGTACATCCGCATGAGGAGCTGATATTGTTGAGAATCAGCGGATATTCCCCGTCATTACGGAACTTGAATTCATGTTCCACGATAGCGCCTTCCTGGATGGTCCCGAAATCGTAGGCTGCACTGTCGACCAAAGCAAAAACAGGCAGTTTGGAGTTTGCCTGTTTTTGCCCACCTTTCTTTTCATCCCGGGAGCATCCGGAAAAGGCTATCGTCAATCCCAGAAACGCGAAAAGGGCTATTTTTTTCATAGGGAATATCAGCTGGCCTGCCCCTTGATCTGCGCCATCAGGCGGTCAACATCTTCCAGAAGCTTCTCGGCTTTTTCGCGGGCATCGTTCACTACGCGCTCACCTTCCGTTCTGGCATAGCTGTCGGGCTGGTCTTTCTTGTCGACCAGATCCTGAATGACCTCTTGCAGTTTTTCACGGTATTTGGACAGCCGGTATGTCAGTTGGGTACGTAGTACTTCTCCTTTATCCGGAGCGTAAAGGATACCCAATGCTGCGCCGGTAGCACAGCCCGTCAGGAATGCGATTAGTGTATTACTGGTTTTACTCATGATTTCTGGTAGTTTTCTGGCTGCTGAACGGGGCTCAGCTTAATTACTTATAATGGTTTCCAAAAACTGTTCCATTATACCCGGCCCCAATTTCGGCAGCTTTTACTTATTATCAATCAATCCGCGTCCGCTTTTTCTGATCACGCCTTCCCGGGCAAGTTTCACGGAAAGCACGTCGAGGACGCCATTTACAAACTTACCACTTTTTGGAGTACTGTACCTTTTCGCGATTTCGATAAACTCATTGATGGTGACTTTCACGGGGATACCGGGAAAATGGATCAGCTCGGCGAGAGCTGTTTTAAGAATGATCAGGTCTACCAACGCGACCCTTTCGAGCTCCCAGTTTTTCAGATGATCTTCAAGGTAAATGTCATATTGATCGCTTTCCCTGATCACAATTTTGCAAAGCTCTTCCACAAAGGCACGGTCCTCTTCCCAATCCCTGGTCAGCGGGGCGAGCTGGAACGTGTGCGCATGATCGGCCGTACGGAGGGTTTTAATCGCCAGACTGCGGATCAGCTCGCTGTGGTCGGCCCAATAGAGGTCGCGCTGTTCAAGATATTCTACCGAAATTTCGTGCTTGAGAATGATCTGCCGAAGCACGTGCTGGATCAGCTCCTGATCTTCCTCCGGCGTGTGGGACGCCGATTTACAATATGTTTCATAGATTTCGTCTTTCCGCAACGCCTCCCGGTAGATTTTCCGGATGAGGTTCATTTCGTCGGACCAGTTGATACCGCTGCGGATAATTTCCTCTTCCAGCGCTTTATCTCCCTGCAACACCTTGATCACCCGGTTGGTGTCGAGTCCCGAATCTTTCGGAAATGGCGCCTCGGGATCTTCGTACCTGCGCTCGCGGTCGATTTTTGCCTGGTGCGAAAGTTCGATCAGCATCGACAGGATTCTGATAAAGTCGACGTAAATCGTCTCGGTCTCATTCAAAACCCTTCTAACGAGTTTCTCTCCATCCGAATTAGTCTGCCGGTTATAAGCTTCATAGGCACTTTGTGCTACCTTCAATACCTGTGCCGGGAGCTCCTCGTCTTCGTTGGGCCTGCCGTTTTTGATCAGTTCGTCGAGTGTCATGCTCGCGAGGCGCTTCATTCCCGAGAGCTTTTTCTTGTCCTGAAACTCCATCGAGTTAAGGTCCGGGGCAAAGGCTTCTTCAATATGATCGAGTGCCAGCAGGCGGTTTGCATCGGCGGTGAGCTGCCGCGCATAAAGCGCCTGCACGGCCTTGGTTCTTAGTAATCTTCTATTCAGCATAAGCCGGAATACTATTTGGATAAAAGGTACAGTAAATCAAAGAACGTGTCTGCATGTTTTGCAAGGCATTCTGCTTGTACCCCGCATTTATTGTTTTGAAAATCGACCGCAAAATTATACTATTTTGTTCACAATCGGAAAATTGGCGCGCGACGTTTTAATTTTGCAACGTTTTGGTAAAATAGGATGTTGGCTAGAAAGCATCCTGCGCCATCGACAAAAATCTGAACAGGTGAAAGCACTGAAATCCCTTAATAAGTATTTGTGGAAATATAAGTGGTACCTCATCCTCGGTATCATTTTCACGATTATATCCAATCTTTTCGGCATTATCCCGGCCCAGCTCGTACGTTACGCACTCGACCTGGTGATCGAAACGCTCGATATTTATTACCTCTTCAATGGCGTGTCGCTCCAAACCGACATGTATGACATTTTCGCGTTCAGCATTTTGCTCTACGGCTTCCTGATCCTGCTGATGGCACTGCTCAAAGGGATATTTCTCTTTCTGGTCCGGCAAACGATCATCGTCATGTCGCGGCACATCGAGTTCGAGCTTAAAAACGACATTTATCAGCACTACCAGACACTACCTGCCGCCTTTTTCCGCCGTCACAGCACCGGCGACCTCATGGCGCGCATTTCGGAAGATGTCAGTAACGTCCGGATTTACGTCGGCCCGGCACTGATGTACGGTATTAACCTCATCGTGCTGTTTTTCCTCGTGATTTCCTACATGATTTCGGTAAGCCCGAAACTGACTTTTTACGTTTTGTTACCCCTCCCGGTACTCTCCGTAAGTGTTTATGTGGTCAACAGCATGATCATGAAGCGCTCGCAGGAAATCCAGAAGCAACTTTCGGCGCTTTCGACTTACGTGCAGGAGGCGTTTTCAGGGATACGCGTAATCAAATCCTTTGTTCAGGAAGACCGGTCGTTTGTTAATTTTCAAAAAGAAGCGGAAGTTTTCAAAACCAAATCACTGGGCCTCACCAAAGTAGACGCGTTCTTCTACCCTATGATTGTCCTTCTGATAGGCCTGAGCAACATCCTGGTCATTTATATCGGCGGACAGGAAATTATCAACGGCCGTCTCACCCCCGGAAATATTACGGAGTTCATATTATACGTGAATATGCTTACCTGGCCGGTGATGGCGCTGGGATGGACAACGAGCCAGATCCAACGTGCCGCATCGTCGCAGCTTCGGATCAATGAGTTTTTGAATGAAAAAACAACGCTGGTTTCCGAGAAAAATCTCAGCAAACCTGTCAATGGTAAAGTAACCTTCCGGCATGTGGGCTTTGTCTACCCGGATTCAGGCATTAAAGCGTTGCATGATTTCGATTTGACGGTGGAAGCGGGCGAAGCGGTGGCGATCCTGGGAACGACCGGTTCAGGAAAGAGCACCCTGGCCCATTTGCTATGCCGGCTCTACGACCCGACCGAAGGCGAAATCCTGATCGACGATATTCCGATGAAAGACTACGACGTTCACGGTTACCGTCGTCAGATCGGCTATGTTCCACAAGATGTATTCCTATTTTCCGACACCATCCAGAATAACGTGCGCTTCGGCACCGAGGACATGCCTTTTGAGAGGATCGAACAGGCAGTGAAAGATGCCGATTTGTACAACAATATCAGGGATTTTCCGCAAGGTTACGAAACCATGCTCGGCGAAAGGGGCATTACGCTTTCCGGCGGACAAAAACAGCGCCTCTCCATCGCCCGCGCCATCGCCCGCGACCCGAAGATCCTCGTTCTCGACGATTGCCTTTCCGCAGTGGACACCAACACCGAGAACATCATCCTCAACAATATGAAGCGGATCATGGATCAGCGCACTTCCGTGATCATCTCCCACCGCGTCTCCTCCGCCAAGCTGGCCGATAAAATCGTTGTCCTCGACGAAGGCCGCATTGTGGAGCAGGGCACACATGGCGAGCTTATGGCGCTGAATGGCGCCTATAAAGAGCTGTATGAAAAACAGTTGATTTCGGAAGAGGTGTAAAATACAACCGTGCTTGGATTGCCCGATATTTATTGGTTATCTTTGAATAATCACAAACACCAGGCACGCTATGCAACACACGGTCACCATCGACATTCTCGACGATAATGCACTCGCTCTTTTAAGGAGCCTTGAAAATCTACATATTATTCGTCTACACGAGAGCACGCTACGTATTAAGGATACAAGCGCCATACGTTTCCTGAAAGGCAAAATGACGAAGCAGCCAATTGAGGAGGTGGAGCGTCAACTCAGGGAATTGCGTGGCAAATGAACCAGGCTTATCTCTGGGATACCAGCATTGCTGTTTATTATCTCCAACAGCATCTTCCTCCCTATGTGGAGAAGATAATGGATGAGATTGCCGAAAATACGCGAATCTGCTTCTCGGTAATCACCGAAATCGAATTATTCAGCTGGAAAACAGGTACCCCGTTTGACTTTGATTTCGTCAATCTCTTTGTAGATCTGTCGTTTTTATTTGAAGTCGAAAAGGAAATCAGAAAAAAAGCAGCGGAGCTACGGAGGCAACACAATTTGGAATTACCCGATGCCATTATTGCCGCAACGGCGGTAGTGCATGGCCTCACGCTGATTACAAACAATACGGTAGATTTCGCCAGAATCGAAAACCTGCGCCTGCTCAATCCATTCGACCCGCAGTAGTCGGCGCCCTTATTTCGCCAGCTTCTTTACTTCTTCCCGCAGCTCCCGCATTTCATGGTGCAGGCTTTGCAGGCTTACCTGCTGATTATCCGGTTCAAGGTCGAAAGACAGTTTGCTGTTGACTTGCCAAATTTCGCGGATATCGTTGTGGTCAACGCGGATGGGCGCATAATCCGGGTTAAGGGATATAAGGTTTACAAAAGCCGAATCCTTTTCCTTCCTGATTTTCTTGACCAGCACACTGTCGACAGTCACCACTACGTACATATTCTTGTCACTCAGCCCATCCCAATCATCCACCGCCCGGGCCCAAATCCATTCCCCGGATTGCAACACCGGTGTCATACTGTCGCCATCCACCTGAAACCCCCTAAATGTAGCATTACGATACTCCGGCAGCGGAATCGTGAAGGCCGGCAGCGCTTCAAACCATTGCGCGTCGCCGATGTTGTTGGGATAACCGGCGGCCGCTTTCGCACTTACCAGCACGATGTTGTCCTTGCCCGTCCGGTCAACCGTCACCACTTTCGGATTGACGAAGACCTTATCCGTATAAAGGTACTTTTGCGAACTTTCCCCGAACAGCCATAGTGGGTTAATGTGGTATTTTTTGAGCAGTTCCTTCACGACCTGCCCGGGTATGCGCGTACGCCCGCGCTCGATGTCGGCAGTGGTGGCACCGATGCCGAGTTCTTCGGCAAATGCCGCCTGCGTCAGATTAAGCTCTTCCCTGACCTGCTTGAAACGCCTGAATTCTTCATCGATAGCCATAGGCATGCTTGATGATTACTGGTTGATTGTCCTGATTTTCAAACATACAAAAATATTGGAATATTTCCTTTTATAAAATGGATATAGTCCATATATTTGGAATAAATCCATTAATTAGTAAAAATTCCAACCAGCAGTGGACCGTGCGATATTACATTTCGATCTGGATACCTTCTTCGTCTCGGTGGAGCGCAAGCAGGATAAACGGCTGGAAAACAGGCCGATCCTTGTCGGCGGAACGGGCGACAGGGGCGTTGTAGCGGCGTGCAGCTACGAAACGAGGCGATTCGGTGTGCATTCGGGCATGCCGATGAAAATGGCGCGAATGCTATGCCCCGAGGCGACGGTAATACGTGGAAACGGGGAAACGTATTCGAAGCATTCCAAAGAAGTTAGCGAAATCATTAGCCAGAGTGTGCCGGTGTTCGAGAAAGCAAGTATCGATGAGTTTTACGCGGATTTGTCGGGGATGGACAAATACCATGACTGTTATGGCCTGGCAAGCGACCTCCGCCAGCGCATTATCCGCGAAACCGGCTTGCCCATTTCATTCGGTCTGGCAACGAACAAGCTGGTTTCCAAGGTAGCCACCGGCGAAGCGAAACCCAATAACCAGCTGAAAGTGGACGCCGGACAGGAAAAACCGTTCCTGGCGCCTATGAAAGTGCAAAAAATCCCGATGGTGGGCGAAAAAATGGGCCAGACGCTCAACAATCTGGGCATACGGTACGTCAAAACGATCCAGGAAATGCCTATGGAGGTAATGGGGCAGGTTTTCGGTAAAAACGGTATTGCCTTGTGGAACCGCGCCAACGGGCGCGACGACTCTCCCATTGTTCCTTTTCACGAACGCAAATCCATTTCCAGCGAGCGGACGTTCGGGCGCGATACCGGTGATGTACGTAAAATGCGGGAAATGGTGCGGGCAATGGCGGAAACGCTGGCATTCCAGCTCCGGACCGGCAATAAACTCACCTCCTGTGTTTCGGTAAAGATCCGCTATTCCGATTTTAACACATTTTCAAAACAATTGAAAATAGCCTATACCTCAGCAGACCACGTCCTGATCCCGCATGTAGAAAGGCTTTTCGACCAGCTCTATAACCGGCGGATGATGGTACGGCTCGTGGGGGTGAATTTCAGCGACCTGGTGACGGGAAATTACCAGATCAACCTGTTCGATGATACCGAAGAACGCCTGAACCTTTACCAGGCCATGGATTACATCAAAACCAAATACGCCTACAATAAAGACGGCGACCAGATACTGACCTGGGCCAGTACCATGGGAATTTCCGACATCGGGGCTATGGGAAACCCGTTCAACGGGGAACCGCCCATTATCCCGGCACACAGGAATGCCTGATGTTGATCAGGCAACGCCCGACTGCAAAGTTTTTATTTCATTCAATTCCTCGGAAATCAAATGCTGTCCTTCTTCGATATCATAATCATCCTGCAAGCCAAGCCAGAATTTGGGCGTCGTGCCGAAGTATTTGCTGAAACGCAATGCTGTATCAGCCGTAATACGTCTTCGCCCTTTGACGATCTCGCTAATGCGGGTCTGGGGAATACCAGTCTCCCTGGCCAATCGATAAGCAGAAATACCCATTGGTTCTAGAAATTCCTTCAGCAGGACCTCACCGGGATGAATATTGTTTAGTGTTTCCATTGAAATTAATGATAATCAACAATTTTAACCTCAACAGCATTACCATCTGACCATTTAAACACAATCCGCCACTGATCATTGATACGAATGCTGTAAAATTCTCTCAGATTTCCGGAGAGCTTTTCCAGCCGGTTTGATGGAGGAATACGTAAATCCGCAAGGTTTTGTGAGTTATGAAGCATTCTTAGCTTCCGTCTCCCAACCTGCTGGATTTCCAACGGCAACTTAGCAACCCGCTCGCCGAGCCATATTTTTTCGGTTTCCTTCGAAGAAAAGCTTACGATCATTTCAGGCACCATTAGTAACGCCAAAAGTAAGTACTCAGTTCCGTTTTTCAAATACTCATGTTACTCAACTGTCACTCATATTTCAGCCTCCGGTTCGGGACTATCCCCGAGGACGACCTGCTTGCGCTTTGCAGGGAAAACGGTTATGACTGCGTCGCACTCACCGATATAAACAACACATCGGGATGCCTCAACTTTATACGGATGGCTCCCAGATTCGACATCAAACCCATTGTCGGGATCGACTTCCGGAATGGCGTAACACAGCAGTTTGTGGCGCTGGCAAAGAACAACAGCGGTTTTCAGGCGATGAATGCGTATTTATCGGCCCGGAAAATGGCAGGCGCCCCCTTCCCTGACCGTGCACCGGAAATGGAGCACGTGGCGGTCATTTATCCTTTTGAAAAACTCAACAAGGAACGACGCGAACAATTCGGGCCGGACGAGTATATCGGTATTTCGATGCAGGAGCTTGGAAAGCTGCATTACTCTCCCTTGCAACGCTTTATGAGCAGAATGGTGATTCAGCAGCCGTTAACTTTCCGGAACAGGAAGGATTTCAATGCGCACCGGTTACTGCGTGCCATTGACGAAAATACATTATTGAGCAAACTGGCCGCTTCGCAAACCGGTCGCGAAGACGAGCAGATCGTGCAAGCGAAGGTCCTCGAATACCATTTCGAACAAAAGGACTTTCACATAATACTGGAAAACACCCGAAAACTGATGGATGAATGCAATATCCATTTCACTTTCGGTAGCGAACGGGGGCACCAGAACCTGAAAGTGTTCGGCAAAAACGAAGAAGACGATTTCAAAAGGCTCCGCTCGATGAGCTACGAGGCACTTGGTTACCGTTACGGCGACAACATTACCGACGAGATTTTTGACCGCATCGCCAAAGAATTGGAAATGATCCGGCAACAGAATTTTGTGCCGTTTTTCCTGGTAAACCATGATATCGTAAGCTACGCACGTCGCAAAGGCTATTATTACGTCGGCCGGGGCAGCGGCGCAAACAGCATCATCGCCTATTTGCTCAATATCACTAACGTCGACCCGATCGAGCTGGACTTGTATTTCGAACGGTTTATCAACCTTCACCGTAAAAATCCGCCCGATTTCGATATCGATTTTTCCTGGCGCGACCGTGAGGACGTTACCCGTTACATCTTCGACACCTACGGTAAAAACGGCCAGGCCGCATTGCTGGCAACTTACAGCACGTTTCAGCATAATGCCGCCGTGCGCGAACTCGGCAAGGTGTTTGGCTTACCTCCCTACGAAATCGAAGCGCTGGCGAACGGAAAGTACGATCCCAAAAAGCTGGATCAGCTTGCGGGACTTGTAATTAAATATGCCGATTACCTGCAAACCAACAATCAGCCGAACCATCTGAGTATCCATGCCGGCGGTATCCTGATCTCGGAGCGGCCCATGCATTATTTCACGGCCACGGACGTCCCGCCGAAAGGCTTTCCTACCACTCAGTTCGACATGGTGATTGCGGAGGATGTGGGGTTGAACAAATACGATATCCTGGGCCAGCGCGGTCTTGCGAAAATCAAAGAAACACTCGAAATCATCCGTTATAACCGTCCGGAAGCGGCTGATTTCGATATTAACGACGTAAAAAAATTCAAAACGGACCCGAAAATCAACGATCTGATCAGACAGGCGCAATGCATCGGCTGTTTCTATGTGGAATCACCGGCCATGCGGATGCTTTTGAAAAAGCTGGAAGTGGACAATTACCTGGGACTGGTCGCCGCCAGTTCGATTATACGGCCGGGAGTCGCCAAAAGTGGTATGATGCGCGAATACATTCTCCGCCACCGGCATCCCGAAAGACGTAACGAAGCCCATCCGCGCCTGCTCGAACTGATGGAAGAAACGTATGGCATCATGGTTTACCAGGAAGACGTAATCAAGGTTGCGCATTATTTTGCGGGCCTGACGTTAGGCGAAGCCGATGTGATCCGGCGGGGCATGAGCGGAAAATTCCGGGGACGGGAGGAATTCGAGCGTGTGAAGAAAAAGTATTTCAAAAACTGCCGGAGCAAAGGTTACGACGAGACGATGACCATGGAAGTCTGGAACCAGATCGCCAGTTTCGCGGGCTTCGCGTTCGCCAAAGGACATTCGGCTTCCTATGCCGTGGAAAGTTACCAGACCTTGTTCCTTAAAGCGTATTTTCCGCTGGAATTTTTAGTAGCCGTGCTTAATAACGGCGGCGGTTTTTACGCCCCCGAACTGTACATTCATGAGGCCCGTATGCTTGGCGCCCTCGTACACGCGCCCTGCGTGAACCACAGCGACGCGCACGCGACAATCGAAGGCAACGAGATATATCTCGGTATGCAATTCCTGAATGACCTCGAAGCCAGAACGATCGAGCGGATCCTCTCCGCGCGCAGGCAGGACGGCCCGTTTACGTCGTTGAATGATTTTCTCGACCGCGTACCGATTTCCATTGAACAACTTACCATCCTGATCCGGATCGACGCGTTCCGTTTTACCGGGATTGGCAAGAAAACGCTACTTTGGAAAGCGCATTTTCGGCTAAGCACCACACCGGTAAAGGTCCCGCAAAAGCAATTGTTCCACACGGAGATCAAGGATTTCGAACTGCCCGAATTCCATTCCTCCATTCTCGACGACGCCTATGACCAGATCGAGCTGCTCGGCTTTCCGCTTTGCAGCCCTTTTAACCTCCTGAAAAACCCGCTCCCCAAAAGCGTCATGTCACGCGATCTGCACCATTATGTGAATCAGGAGGTGGTGCAATACGGCTATTTGGTAGCGCTAAAAAATACCCGCACAGCCCGGGGCGAATCGATGCAGTTCGGCACGTTTCTGGATTACGAGGGGCAATTTATCGATACCGTTCACTTTCCCACGGCAGCCGCGAGAGTGAATGCGTCGGTCAAGGGAGTTTACAAAATCCGGGGTATAGTAACGGAAGAGTTCGGCTTTCTCACTGTGGAAGTGTCCGAAATTACCCGCGTGGAATCTGCGGCGCGTTAAACCCGCCGGCTTGTGTGCATAGGGTTTATTTCCCTAATCAATGCAATAAACAGCCATATCAGAAGCGCATTGCGAATGTTCAGGAGGGCGATCATCGTCAATTGTTTCGAGATCAGATTGTAATAGTGTCCCGGAAATATAACGATCGTCAGCATCAGTGCGGCACCGAAAATAAGGTATGTCCTTAGCCTGCAAAACGATATCAATGGTAACAGCCAGATCAGGTATTGAGGTGACAGCACTTTGTTGAGCAATATAAAAAGCAGTATCTGTGCGGCGGCTGCGGGAATGAGTCGCGCGGCACGACCCGCTCTCGTACCCGCCCGAAACGCCCACGCCACATACGCGAGCATGGCGAGGAAACAGGCCGGAATAACGACATCGATCACCTGCAATACGGAGGCCGCCAGCGGAGTAACCAGATGCATTGCTCCGAAGCTGTGTGCAATGTCGAGTTTGACAATGCCCGTGCTTTCCAGTAACAGCATAACCCCTCCCGCGACGCTCTCCACCTGAATGCCCCTCAGCATGTGATAATGCATAAAATCCGAGACCCCGCCCATACCGGCCAGCACACTAAAACCTGCTACAACTCCCGTAATGACCACGCATCCGCCAGCTTGCCGCGCCAGTTTGTACCAGCTTTTTTCAGACAAATAATATAATCCGAAAACCGGTATTAACACGATCGGGTATAATTTGGCGGCGGTGGCGGTCGCCCATGACATCCCCGATAAAAATGGCCTTCGCATAGCATAACCAATGGCCAGGATTGTCAGCAATGCAGGAAAAGAATCAAAACGGAAAAGAAATACCGGCAATGACAGCAGCAGGGCGGCCATATACCGCGGCAGTGCTTTCCCGGCCGGGTCCATTTTACCGATTATCCGGGCCATTAGCAGCCCCAGCAACAAGTTTTGCGCCATAAACCAGGCAACATAGCTGTGAAAGGACCCGTCAGCCAGATTACTCAAAATGCCGGGTATCAGAATCGGTAGCAACGATAATAAGGGGTATTCCAGCTTAAAATCGCGAAACGGAACCTGCCCGCCGAGCATTTTCACGGCCGTGTCCCGGTAAAGCGTCAGATCCTGAATATGCGCATTGAAGCGAAAAATCAGGTAATAACCTTCCAGCACAAGGTAAAAAACGATTAACAGGTACATGAACCGGGGCGGGAAAAGGCGCTTCCGAAGCGTGGTATTGCCGCTGGCCGGCAGCCAGCCGGAAACCTTGAATTCAGGCATGATCGAAATGGATATAGGTTAAAAACAGGTCGCAGATGTAATGATACCGGCCCCGGATAATTCTCCTGACACATTTCCGTTTTCATTCTGTCTCCGAAGAAGTGACGTAAAACCAGCTTCATATTGATAATTCGAACACGCATCGCTCACCACCATGACAATACGACAATTCTTTTCGCTGCTCGCCATTTCATGCCTCGTTTCCTGCTCCGGAAAGCCCGGCGCTTCCGACAACATGGCTGCCGATACCTCGTCCCGGGCCAATATTCAGGCAATGGACACAACCTCCCATTGCTTCGCGTACCGGGTCGGCAAAGATTCGGCGTTCTTCCGTCTCCACATCGGCGAAAACGGCACGGCCACTGGCGAGCTATCCTATTCCCTTTTTGAAAAAGACCGTAATCGGGGAAGTTTCGCGGGGAAAATCCACGGAGATACGATTTGGGCTAAGTATACATTTACTTCGGAGGGAATAGCATCAGTGCGCGAAATAGCGCTTTTGAAAAAGGGCCCGGCCTGGATCGAGGGATTCGGGAATATGCAGGACTCCGCCGGAACGATGGTTTTCAGCAACCGCTCCAAGCTGGATTTCGAGAAGGGCCTGCATTTCGAACCGGTTGAATGCCCTTCCGCGACACATTGATTTTTTACGGTCCTGCTGCCATACAGCTGTCAGCGGGCCACCATTTCTTGCATGCGTTATCAATCTGAAACCGCCATGGAGAAACTGGATCTCACCAAACATTTCAAAAGTTATTACACCGCAAAAAGCAAACCGGAATTGCAGTATATCGAAAAGGCGCGCTATCTGTCCATTCAGGGAAAGGGCGATCCGTCGGGCGAGGAGTTTATGCAAAAAATACAGGCATTGTATCCGGTTGCCTACGCTTTGAAATTTGCATTCAAAGCCAAAAACAGGGATTTCGTCGTCGCTAAACTCGAAGGTTTATGGTGGTACGACGAAAGCCGTTTCACGGGGGTGTCTATCGCCGACTCGCCCACCACGATCCCGCGCAGCGAGTGGGAATACCGCCTGCTGATCCGCATTCCGGATTATGTGACGGAAAACGACGTCGAATCCGCGGTCGCAGCCACTTTTGCCACGAAGGGCCTGCCGGCGGTCGGAGAGGTTTCGTTTTTTGAAATGACGGAAGGAAAAGTGGCCCAGATGTTACACACCGGCCCATTCGATACCGAAGTGAAAACGCTCGAAAAACTCGGCGCATTCATGTCCGAACGTGGGCTTTCAAAAAACGGGCTGCACCATGAAATTTACCTTTCGGACTTCCGGAAAACGGCGCCGGAGAAGTTGAAAACCATTCTGCGGGAGCCCATTAAATAGACAAATAGTTACAAAATTTACAAGAAATACGCGGCCGGCACGTTCTTTTGCGTGCCGGCCTTGTTTTTCCAAAACATTTACCGCGCTCACTTTGCAATCGCAATCTTTAACAATATCTTTCGCCTCTCCTGAATAATATCAAATTAAAATCAGAAAAATGAAAAAGGCGTTCATAGCATTTTGCTTGGCCGGATGGGGTTTCATTTCCGTTGCAGCAGCGCAGAATTTGAGCTCTCAAAAAATCCCTCTCGATCCCGGTGTAAAGACCGGAAAACTAAAAAACGGAATCACTTACTACATCAGGAAAAATGCGGAACCGAAGAACCGGGCCGAGCTCCGGCTGGCCGTAAAAGCGGGTTCGGTATTGGAAACGGATGCCCAGCAGGGGCTGGCGCATTTCATGGAGCACATGAATTTCAACGGCACGACGCATTTTCCCAAAAATGAACTCGTCAATTTCCTGCAAAAGACCGGTGTGCGCTTCGGCGCCGATCTGAATGCCTATACCGGTTTTGACGAGACCGTTTACATGCTGCCGATACCTACAGACTCGGCGGGGCTGCTTGAGAAAGGCATCCAGGTTTTGGAAGACTGGGCGCACGGCGCATTGCTCGATCCGTCGGAAATTGAAAAAGAGCGTGGCGTGGTGCTGGAAGAGTCGCGTATGGGGCGTGGCGCGCAACAACGCATGCGCGACAAATTTCTGAAAGTGATCCTGAACAACTCGCGTTATGCGGAAAGGTTGCCGATCGGAAAAGACAGCATTCTGAAAAGTTTCAAACCCGAAACTATCAAAGCTTTTTATCAGGATTGGTACCGCCCGGACCTGATGGCCGTAATTGCCGTAGGCGATTTCGACGTAGCGAAGGTGGAAAGCCTTATTTCCCAGAAATTTGGCTCCATTAAACCGCCCGTTAACCCTAAAAAACGTACCCGCTACGAAATTCCACTGGATGGCTCCACCAAAGTGGCGATTGTTACCGATCCCGAATACCCCCAGAACCTGATCCAGCTCATTTACAAACTACCCGACAGCCAGGAGAAAACCTTGCAGGATGTGCGGGATAATTTTGCGCAGGAACTTTACAATGCGATGATGGGACAGCGGATTCAGGAGCTTACCCAAAAGGCCGACCCGCCGTTCCTTTACGGCGTGACCGAGTATGGCGATTTCCTGGGAAACCTGGATTCCTACACTTCGATGGCCCTGGCGAAAGACGCTGCTTCCATGAAAAGGGCCTTGACCACTTTGCTGGAAGAGAATGCGCGGGTTCAGAAATTCGGATTCACACAGCCTGAACTCGACCGCGCGAAGAAGGATTTTTATAATGGCATCGAAGAGTATTACAAAGAGAGGGACAAGACCAAATCGGCGAACCATGTGCAGGAATACCTCAACCATTTCCTTCACGACAAGCCATTTATGGGTGCCGAGGCTTATTTTGAATTCGTGAAAAAACACCTCGATGGCGTGACCCTGGCGGAAGTGAATGGCCTGGCTAAAAAATACATTAGCGACAAAAACAGGGCTGTGGTGATTATGGGTCCTGAAAAAAGCAAGGACGCATTGCCCACCGAGGCGGAAATCCGCACGTTACTGAACGAAGCGGGTAAGGACGTAACCGCCTATGTCGACGACGTGGTGGACGCTCCCCTGCTCAAAGCAGAGCCGACTCCCGGGAAAATCACAGCCGAAAAAACGCTGGAAAAACTTGGGGTGACGGAATTGACCCTTTCGAACGGCGTAAAAGTGCTTTTAAAACCTACGGATTTCAAAAACGATGAAATCCTGATCAAGGCAACGGCGAAAGGTGGCTATTCCCTCTTTCCAGGTGAACGCGAAACAGGCATTTTCACGAGTTATCTCGTTCAGTCGGGCGGTGTGGGGCCTTACAACCAGACGCAGCTGCAAAAGTACCTGGCGGGTAAAACAGCCAGTGCCGGCCCATATTTGAGCGAACTTACTGAGGGAGTTGGGGGAAACACCAACCCTAAGGATCTCGAAACGACATTGCAGCTTATATACGCTTATTTCACGGAGCCCCGCAAAGATGCCGATGTGGTGGCGGGCATTCTCGCCAACCAGAGGGCCTACCTTGAAAATATGCAAAAAACCCTGACTCCGGAGAAAGTGTTTTCCGACTCGCTGAATGCCGTGCTTACGAGCCACAATCCGAAACGCCAACCGCTGAAACCGGAGAGCATTGATAAAGTAAGCCTCGACCGTGCATTTGAAATTTACAAAAACCGCTTTGCCGATGCTTCGGATTTCGTTTTCACGATCGTGGGCGCGTTCAAGCCGGAGGCGATTAAGCCATTGATCGAAAAATACCTCGGCAGCCTGCCGTCGACAGACCGCGACGATACTTTTAACCATCCGAATATTTTCCCGCCAAAGGGGCGTATCGAAAAGGTGGTTTATAAAGGCCTCGAACCCAAAAGCAGGGTAACGTTGGTTTCGAGCGGGGAATACGACTACAACCCGGAAAACAATATCCAGATCGAGGCATTGCAGGAGATTTTGCAAATCAAACTAATCGAATCGCTGCGTGAGGAAGAGAGTGGCGTGTACGGTGTAAGCGTTTCCGAGGGCACCGATAAATTCCCGACCGGCCATTACCGGTTCTCCATTGGCTTCGGCTGTGCTCCCGAGAATGTGGACAAACTGGTGAAAAGGGCGCAGGAAGAAATCAACAAGATCAAAACTAACGGAGCGGACCCCAAGGATATCGAGAAATTTGTAGCGGAAACGCAGCGCAAAACGGAAACCGCACTCAAAACGAACGGTTTTTGGCTCGACTACCTGGACGACAACACATTCCTCGGCGACGATCTGAATGAAATATTCGAACAGGACCGGTTACTCAAATCGGTGACTGTAGCGAGCACCAAAGCTGCGGCACAGAAATACTTCAATGACGACAATTTCATCAAAGTGGTGCTGATGCCTGAGAAAAAATAGCTGCTCCGGGCACAAAAATGCCGGCTCCGTACCCCGGAACCGGCATTTTTGTTTTAGGCCACCTTCCGTAACCCCTGAATCAGGAATTCGAGGCCGTTCATCTTGATTTCCAGCATGGTACCCAGCAGCATACCCAGCTTGCCGGATGGAAACCCTTCGCGGTAGAACCACTCGAGGTAGGAAACGGGCAAGTCTGCTATGACATGGTCCTTGTATTTGCCGAAAGGCATTTTGTAGTTGATCAGATCTTTGAGGATCTCGCTGTTCGGATGTGTTAACTCTTGCATACTCAATTGCTTTTCACGCCTCGTTGCCGGCGCGAAGTTTAAAAATCAGGTTGGTTTTTAAATCAAACAAATCTTTTTCAAGGCCTACCGGATAGGTATGCGGGTTTACAAATCGTTTTATTCCCTTATAAAAATGTGCCAGCTGATCCTGCACGCGCTGCCGCGTCTCATGTACGGAAGGCAATTTGTAGATCAACTGACCCTTCGCAAAAACGGGGACGAGCAAATCCTCGTAAGGCACCGACTCGTCGAACGAACGATTTTTAGTAAAGTCGTATGGGTCTACCATCGTGGCTTTCCCGATCAGCGGCGTTTCGGTATTAAATATCATATCCGAAACGAAACCATTTGAATCCCTGAACCTTCTCACCTGTTGAATGCCTGGTGTCGAAACCTTGATCGCCTGTTCCGACAACTTCAGTTTGTAGTCCCATTCCCCGGACTCGGTGCGGATTGCGGCCAGCTTGAAAACCCCACCCAACGCAGGCTGGTCATAGGCCGTAACGAGTTTGGTACCGATCCCCCATACATTTATTTTCGCGCCCTGAATTTTCAAGCTGTCCATAATGTACTCATCGAGGTCGTTACTGGCCACGATATTCGTTTTTTCGAAGCCCGCTTCGTCCAATATTTTCCTCGCTTCGATACTCAGGTAGGCCAAATCGCCGGAGTCGAGACGGATACCGCCCAGGTCGTGACCGCCGGCGCGCAGCTGTTTTCCTACCTCCACCGCGTGCCGGACGCCATTCAGGGAGTCGTAGGTATCCACCAGCAAAGTCACATTGTTAGGCATGTGCTTCGCGTAAGTTTCGAAAGCCTCCAGTTCGCTGTCGAACGACATTACCCAGCTGTGGGCATGGGTACCTTTCACCGGAATATCGTAAAATTTCCCCGCAAGGACATTGGAAGTAGCGTCGAACCCGCCGATATAGGCTGCCCGGCTGGCTGTTACACCACCATCGGGTCCCTGTGCGCGACGCAGGCCGAATTCTAGCAATACATCATCTTTTGCGACGAGCCTCATCCGCGCCGCTTTGGTGGCAATTAGCGATTGAAAGTTGATCAGGTTGAGCAATGGCGTTTCCAGCAGCTGGCATTGCAAAATCGGCCCCTGAATACGGAGAAGCGGTTCATTGGGAAAAACAACAGTACCTTCCGGAATGGCGTCGATACTGCAATGCAGTTCCAGCTTCCTCAAATATTCGAGAAAACCGTCATCGAAAAGCTTGTTACCATCGCTGCCCGTGAGCGAGCCGATATAGGCCAGGTCTTCCTCATTGAAACGGTAATCCTGCAAATATTCGATGACGCTGCAAAGCCCGGCCGCGACCGTAAACCCACCCGCGAAAGGATGTTTTCTGAAATAAAGGTTAAAAACCGCTTCCTGCTCCGCTTTGCCCGATTTCCAATAGCCGTAAGCCATGGTAAGCTGGTAAAGATCGGTAAGAAGGCTCATTGAAGTATCGTAAAGCTGGTTGATCATTTCGCTTCGATTGGTGTCTTAAAGCCGTCTAGTTACTAAATAATGGGCATTTTAGCTACCAATACCGATTTTGCAGCATAATCATTGACCCAATGGCGAATGCATTTTGGCCGCCTCCCGCTATGGCCCTGCTGCATTGTGCTGACTAACAGCCGTTCATACCAACAAAACGGGGGCTGCTTTGAGAAGAACAGCCCCCGTTCAATATATTAGCCGGTCGGTTAAATCGCTTCGAGAATGCGCTCGATCGCTACCTGATAACCAATTTTATCTTTCAATTCGCTGATATGGACGCGTTCCTGTTCCATCGAGTCGCGGTGGCGGATCGTGACGGTGTCGTCTTCCATTGTCTGGTAATCCACCGCGATGCAGAACGGCGTTCCGATCAGGTCCTGGCGGGTATACCGCTTGCCGATCGCCGCATTGTCGTCATAAACCGTGCGGAAAGAGGATTTCAGCGAGTTCGCCAGCGCCTGCGCTTTTTCTGCCAAACCATCCTTTTTCACCAAGGGCAATACCGCCGCTTTGAATGGCGCCAATGCGGGGTGCAGTTTCAGCAAAGTGCGCTCTTTGGCATTCTCCCCTTCCCCAGCCGTTTCTACAGTGTAGGCATTGCAAAATGCGGCCAGGAACAACCGGTCGGCGCCTACGGATGTTTCTACCACGTAAGGAATGTAATTACCATAAGGCTTGCCATTCTCGTCCAGATCCGCATCGAAATACTGTTGCTTCTTCTTCGAAAGCTCCTGGTGGTTGCGCAGGTCGAAATCGGTGCGCGAGTGGATACCTTCGATCTCGCGGAAACCGAATGGAAATTCGAACTCGATGTCGACAGCAGCATTGGCATAATGCGCTAGTTTTTCATGATCGTGGAATTTCAGCTTCTCAGCCGGCAAACCGATCGCCTTGTGAAACTTCATCCGGGCTTCCTTCCATTTGGCATACCAATCCATTTCGGTGCCAGGGCGTACGAAAAACTGCATTTCCATTTGCTCAAACTCACGCATACGGAATGTAAACTGACGTGCCACGATTTCGTTACGAAACGCCTTGCCGATCTGTGCGATGCCGAAAGGCACCTTCATACGGCCGCTTTTCTGCACATTCAAAAAGTTCACAAAAATACCCTGCGCGGTTTCCGGTCGGAGGTAGATCATATTGGCTTCCTCAGCTACCGATCCCACCTGTGTGCTGAACATCAGGTTGAACTGACGGACCTCGGTCCAGTTGGCTGTACCCGACACCGGGCATTTGATATCTTCCGCAATGATCAGTTCGCGAACGCCGTTCAAATCTTCCGCACTGAGCAAACGGCCCATTTCAGCCAGCAACGCTTTGGCTTTTTCGGGATGGCCTTCTTTTTCATATTGTTCCGCTTTGCCTTCCAGCAGCTGGTCGGCGCGGTAACGTTTTTTCGAGTCTTTGTTGTCGATCATCGGGTCGTTGAACCCATCGACGTGGCCCGATGCCTTCCAGGTGAGCGGATGCATGAAAATCGCCGCGTCGATACCGACGATATTGTCGTGCAGTTGCGTCATGGCCTTCCACCAGGCGGTTTTGAGGTTGTTTTTCAATTCGACGCCGTTCTGGCCATAATCGTAAACGGCTTGTAATCCATCATATATTTCGGAAGAAGGGAACACGAAACCGTATTCCTTCGCGTGCCCAACAATGTCTTGCAGAGAGGTAGCAGGTGCCTGGCTCATTCTATTTGTTTAAAATCAATAAGAAAAAAGACTATTAAATCCATCAAAATCATGAATTTGGCAAAATTAGGGATTTTGACGGCATTGCCTATCCATCCGCCGGCCGAAATCCCGTCTTAATTTTTTGTAAACCGGCGTACGTCGCTGAACAGGGATGTCCGGTAGTGAACAATCCTACCCGTATAAACCTTCATAATACACTACTAATCAGCCCATAATAGCACTGGCATATAATTTACTCGTTTAATGGTGCTGACTAACAAACCGGCTTCCCCCATGCTACTTAACTACCTCAAAATATCCATCCGAAACTTCCGTAAACAACGGTTGTTCAGCGGACTCAACATCCTGGGGCTCGGGATCGGCATCGCCGCCGTGTGGCTCATGTTGCTCTACGTGGCCGACGAGGTCAGTTACGACGGCTTCCACGCCAAAGCGGACCGTATTTTCCGGGTTACGCAGGAAGCACGATGGGCTACCGGCAGTTTCAAACTTGCCCCGACGTCGGCACCGTTTGCGCAGGCATTGCGGAATGAATATCCTGAAATCGAAAAGACCGTCCGGATCAGCGCCGAAGGTGGCGGCAGGATCCGGTTCGGTGAAAAAACAGATCGACGCGAATGACATTTACTTCGCGGACGCATCCGTTTTTGACATATTCTCCTACCCATTTATTTACGGGAACCCTGCTACCGCGCTCCGCGAACCACAAAAAATCGTTTTAACCAAAACACTCGCCATCCGGATTTTCGGCGATGCGTCGAAGGCAATGGGTCAAACCGTATTTTTTTCCAACAATTTCCCCAACACCGTAACGGGCGTCATGGAAGACGCCCCGGCCAACTCTCACTTGAATTTCAGCGCATTGCGCTCGTTACCGGCCGGTTACGCCGGCGGTTGGCAGGACGGGGATATTTACACCTATCTGCTTTTGAGAAAAGGGGCGGACGCAAGGAAACTCGAAGCCAAATTCCCGGCATTTTATGCCAAATACCTGCAAAAACAAATGGGAAATGCCGATTACCATATGGGATTGCAGCCGCTGACTTCCATTCATCTGCACTCGCATCTGGACTATGAAATCAGTGCGAACGGGAATATCCATACGGTTTATATTTTCTCGGCCATTGCCCTGCTTATCCTGATCATCGCCTGTATCAATTATATGAACCTGTACACCGCCCGCTCGCTCAAACGCGTGCGCGAGGTCGGCGTGCGCAAGGCAATCGGCTCCCGGCGATTCCAGCTCGTGGGACAGTTTTTGACAGAATCGATCCTGATGACCGGTCTGGCCGGGTTGGCGGGTTTTCTTTTGGCCAAATCTGCATTGCCGCTTTTCAATCAACTGGCAGAAAAAACATTGAGCATCGACTTTCAAAACAATGAATTATTAACATGGGGCGTTGCAGGCGTTTTTCTGCTTCTGATCGGCCTGCTTAGCGGGCTGTACCCCGCATTGATGCTCTCCGGCTACCGACCGGTGATTGCCTTGAAGGGACAACCGGGAGAGCAATCGGGCGGAGTTGGTTTCAGGCAATCGCTGGTGGTGTTCCAGTTTGCGGCTACGGTAGCGATGATCGCCTGTTCGGGAATTGTGTACAAACAAATCAGGTATGTGAACCATAAAGATTTGGGTTTTAACAAAAAGCAGGTGTTGACTTTCCATATCGACAAAAACGAAGTGCGGAGCCAGGTGGGCGCATTGAAGGAAAAGTTGGAACAAAATCCGGCGATCGAAAGCGCCGCGGCTGCCAGTAACCCCATCGGCAACAACAGCATTGGGTCTACTGCATTGTTTATCGAAACCAATAGCGGCGAAATACCTTCTACCCCGCAGATTACGCAACGGTTCATGGCCGATGCGGACTACCTGCGCACGATGGAGATCAAGCTCCTGAACGGCCGCGATTTTAGCAAAAATTCCCCCGCAGACCTCTCCGGTGCGGTACTCGTGAACGAAGCGCTGGTAAGGAAACAGGGCTGGACAAATCCGATCGGGAAAAGAATGCGATTCCCGGCCGATAGCGGCGGTAATACATCCGAGCTGACCGTCGCGGGCGTAACAAACGACTTTCACATTTATTCCCTGCAACACAAAATCGAGCCGCTGGTGATCCGGTTCGCCCCACCGTCGGAGCAGGATAATATGTATGTCCGTATTAACCCTGCAAAAACGGCCGAGGCACTGGCCTACATTCGGCGGATTTATAAGACATTCGATCCCGAAGCTACTCCGGAATTTCATTTCCTGGACGAGAATTTTGCTAAACAATACCGGGCCGAGCAACGGCAAGGTAATGTATTACTGGCCTTTGCCGTGCTGGCGGTGAGCATCGCCTGCCTGGGACTGTTCGGGCTTGCGGCATTCGCGGCCGAAGCGCGCACGAAGGAGATAGGCGTACGCAAAGTGCTCGGCGCCAGTGTGCAGGACGTCGTACTTATGCTTTCCCTTGATTTTGTAAAACTCGTACTGATCGCCATCGTCATAGGGACTCCCGTGGCCGCGTATGCAATGGACAAATGGCTTCAGAACTTCGAGTACCGCGAAACGCTGTCCTGGTGGGTATTCGCGCTGTCCGGCATTATCGCCATCGTAATCGCACTGGCGACGGTAAGCTCACAAGCATTGAAATCGGCGCTGACGAACCCTGTTAAAGCTTTGAGAACGGAGTAGAGGAGGAAGAAATGGAAACCTTTCCTTCCTCCATCCTTCGCTGTTAAAAAAAGTTAAACTAACCACTACTGATAATCAGCATTTTGATAATCTGCATAGTTTTGAAATATGCTAAAAAACTACTTCAAAACCGCCTGGCGCAATTTGCTGAAACGCCGTTTTTATACACTGGTAACCGTTCTCGGCCTTACCGTCGGGATGACCTTCTCGCTCCTGATGATAAGTTACATCCGGGGCGAATGGCAGGTCAACCGCAACCTTCGCAATGCCGAAAACCAATACATCATCCGCAGCCGCTGGACCGACCCGAATATGGGAATGGATATAACCACCCTGGGCCCGCTGGGGAAAGCCCTCAAAACGGATTATCCGGGTCTTGTTGCAAACTATTACCGTTACGACGCCATTACGGTAGCGGTCTCGCACGGTGACAAGCATTTCAGAGAGGACGTGCAAACCGGCGATTCCACCCTGCTCGGCATGTACGGTTTCTCACTCCTGCATGGCAACGCACGTACTGCGCTGAACGCACCTAATTCGGTTGTGATTACCGAAAACAAGGCATTGAAATACTTCGGCAGGACGGACGTCGTGGGCGAGTCGCTTACTTTGCACAATTTCCTTGGCGGCAAACAGGAATACCAGGTCACTGCGGTCATGAAAAACCCACCTATCAATTCGGTGACGCATTTGCTTGCCAGCGGGGCGGAGATTTTCTTCCCGTTCAGCAGTCTCGAAGGCCGCAAAGGCTCGGAAGACAACTGGGGTTTTGCCTTCATGGTTAATTACATTGAATTGAAGGAAGGCGTTACTCCCGCCGACCTCGCCAAACCGATAGCCCAGGAACTCGCAACGCACGCATCAGAAGCGATCAGAACTAACCTCGAAGTATATCTGACCCCGCTCAACGAATACTACCGCGAAGCGAACAATGGAATCGTCGACCGGATGATCTTTACGCTTTCCGGCATTACGGTCTTCATCCTGGTAATGGCGATTGTGAATTTTGTCAATATCTCCATCGGCAATTCGTCATCCCGCTTAAAAGAAATAGGCGTACGAAAAGTCCTCGGAAGCCTCAAACGACAACTTATCGGACAGTTTCTCGCCGAGTCCATCCTGCTCTCACTCATCGCAATGTGCTTTTCGCTTGGTCTTTATGAACTTCTCCGGCCGCTTTTCGGCGATATCCTGGGAAAAGAAATAGCGTCGCTGCGCTCGCTGATGCCCTATTCGCTCTTGATCCCCGTCGTCGGTTCGGCGGTCATCGGGGCGCTCGCGGGACTTTACCCGGCATTAGTACTCTCGCGACTACCGTCCGTCGAATCGATGAAGGGTAAATTGAAATCCGTCAGGGACAATATCGTTTTCAGGCGGTCTCTTATCGCCCTGCAATTTATAATCGCATTGCTCGTGTTTGCCGGAGCAGGTATTGTCGCACGACAGGTCGATTATTTCTTCCGTAAAAATCTCGGTTACGAGAAGGAATCGCTTGTAACCATCGGCGTCCCCCGCGACTGGACGCCCGCCGGTCTGGTCAGAATGGAACAGGTACGCGACGGGCTCGGAAGGCTTAAAGAAGTTAAAGACATCACGCTTTCATACGAGATCCCTAATGGCAACGGCAGTTATTTTGGGTTTTACAAACCCGGCCAGGATTCGACAAACGCCGCTCTTGCTACTGTTTTGCGTACGGATGTTTCCTATGCCAGGACTTACGGCATCAGCCTTATCGCAGGAGAATTTCTTCAAGCCCCGCATACCGCCTACCAGCCCGATCGCGTAGTAATGAACGAAACTGCCATCAAATCCCTCGGGTACGCGAATGCGCAAGCGGCAATCGGGGAGCAGGTACGAGTGCATTTTTATAGCAAGCCATTGGCTATCACCGGTGTTGTCCGGGACTTCCATTTCGAATCGATGCACCAGCCCATTAAACCGCTCGTTTTCGCTGACGTCCGCGGCACCAATACATACCGGTATCTCAGCCTCCGTCTGAATCCCGGCAATATCGGAGAGACTATGGCTGCTGTTCAGGACAAGTGGCGCGAACTCATGCCGGACGCCCCATTCGAATACACCTTTATGGATAGTACGCTACAAAAGTTGTATCAAACCGAAATTCAGCTCAAAAAAGCCTCGCGGGTTGCTACATTGCTTTCCCTGATTATCGTCCTCTTGGGCATAATGGGCATGGTTTCACTCAATGTCGCCAGGCGTACGCGGGAAGTCGGTATCCGAAAGGTGCTGGGCGCCACGGGCATACAAGTGGTCGTGCTTTTTCTCAAAGAGTTTCTGGCAATTCTGTCAGGGGCCATTCTGTTGGCATTCCCGTTGGCCGCCCTCCTGGGAAATCAGTGGTTAGAAAGTTATGCCTACCGCATCCGGATCGGCTGGGAAATATTCGGGATTATCGCTGTGCTCTTCGGCATGTTGATCACCCTGTCGGTCTGCATACAAACGTACAAGGCTGCGATAATGAATCCGGTGAAGAGTTTGAAAAGTGACTGATTAAGGCCTGAAAACCTCATAAATATCGAAGTCTGTATCCTGAATGAATTCTCTAATTGTCTCTATTTTATTCGCGAGAATGTTTGAAAGTACTCTTGTGGAAATATTCCCGGTTCTGACCCAGATGATTTTCGGGGGTTCATGAAACTGGTTAATCAGTTTCATGAAATCGTCATGGAGTGTAATAATGGCCTGATAGCCCTTAGCTCTCGCAAACATAAAAATGTCATAGTCTGCCGCATCCGTAAGGCCAACATACTTAAGGTGATCCAGATTGTCAAAATAAGGCTGCTGTAAAGGTAAAATCCGCTGCGAAATATTCTGATCTATCAGAATTTTCATGCCGCTACATCGAAAAGCGTCCGTTTCTGTTGATCCGCAGAAAATTCCAGCGCGGTTATAATGTCTTCCCGCGTCAATTCCGGAAAGTCAAATAGAATATCTTCAAACGACATTCCAGAAGCCAGCCAACGAAGAATATCTTCGACGGTAATACGTATTCCCCTGATACACGGCTTGCCACCACGTTTTCCGACTTCCAAAGTGATGATATTTTTGTAGATATACATGGGTGAGTCGATCGGTTGTATTACAAAAATAACTATTTATCCAAGCACAAGCCAATCGCTTGCTAACTCAACTTCACCGCCAGCAAGTCCCTCGAACGCAAATACACCCAGGTCACTACCAGAAGCGTGAGTATTCCGCCCATCATAACGGACGGCACGGTGCCGAATGCTTTCGCCATGACACCCGATTCGAATGCCCCCAACTCATTGGAAGAACTGACGAAAATTCCGTTAACGGCAGCTACGCGGCCCCGCATTTCATCGGGCGGATAAATCTGGAGAATGGTTTGGCGGATGATTACACTCACACTATCGAAAACGCCCGTCGCGAACAACGCTGCGCAGGAAAGCATAAAATTCGTAGAAACCGCGAACACCAGCGTAAACACGCCGAAACCGGCCACTGCTACCAGCATATTCCGCCAGGCGTTGTGCGTAGGCGGGAAATAGGCCATTGCAAACATTGTCAGCATCGAGCCGATAGACGGTGCAGCACGTAGCAACCCGAGCCCCTCGGGACCGACTTTCAGTATATCCTCGGCAAAAATCGGAAGCAGGGCGATCACACCGCCAAAGAGGACTGAAAACAGATCCAACGTCATAGCATATAGCACTATACGCGTTTTAAATACAAATTTGAAGCCCTCTTTGAGGCTTTCCATAATGGGCGTAACGATCTTGGGAAACTCCGGCCGCGTTTTGATCAGGCCCAACAAAAACCAGCAGATCAGGAAATTGCCTATGACGATCATCAAAGTGTGGGTAAGGCCCAGGTAAGCATACAAAAAACCCGCCGCCGCAGGCCCGATAATAGCACCGGCTTGCGAAAACGAACTACTCCACGTAGACGAGTTATGGTAAATCGTCCGCGGCACCAGGAACGGTTTCAACGAACTCGCCGCAGGAGAATAAAAACCCTTTGCGAAACCAATCAACCCGAAAACCGAATAAATCACGGCCAAATGCTGCCAGTCGGCCAGTCGGTTGTATACCGAGGGCTGAAAGGCCGTATAAAGGATACCCGAGCCGAGCAGAATCACGACCAGACTGACATGCATGATCGATATCTTGTTCTTCTGATCCGCGACATAGCCCCCGAAAAGCGAGGTGATAATGAAGGGAATAGCCTCCGCCAGACCAACGAGTCCCAATGCCAGCGGATCGTGCGTGGTTTTGTACAGTTCATAACCGACGATCACTTCCTGAATACGGATCGTGGCGGAAAAAAGGAAGGAATTGGATACGAAAAACCGGAAATCGGCATAGCGAAGTGCTGCGTACGGGTCGTTAGAAGCTATTTTCTTCAAGCTACTGTCTGTGGTGTTACATAAATCTTAACAACCGTAATCCGTGATAATGTTCTGCTTTAACCGAAAATTAATCGGAATTACTTTTTCCATGCTACAAAATGACTTTAAAATCCCAAAATCAATCTTTTACATTTCGTTTACAATGTTTTACACGGTCGGAGCGGATTGGCTCGCGGCGTCCGGGTACTTTTGGACAAGTTCGAAATTATCACCTGAAACAATGCCGACATGAAAAACCAGATCATCCGGATCGTGCCGCTATGGCTCCTGCTCTGCACCCTGCAACCGTCCGAAGCCCTGCCGCAAACACCCGTCACACTGGAAAATGCACTCCTGCTGAACGGCAGCATAGTGTCGACCGATCAATTCGCCCGGGTTACCCGCGGGGTCATTGCCCTGGCCGGAAGGCCCCCCGGCTCGCAGTGCAGGTCGCTGATGCCGTTCTACATTTACCTGAAACGCGGCGGCAAGATCGTGGACGCTAATGCCTATGCGCATAATCACAGCGTCATGCGCTATGAAATCGCCGAAATCCTGAAAATGGCACAAGCCGGTGACCAGCTCATTATCGATCCTGCGGAACCAGGCAATGCGGCCGGGCGCAAGATCATTATGATCAAAAGCACACAAATAGTCCCGCAATTCAAATGGTTTTATGTGCTGAACGGAAAAAAGGACAATTGTTGAAATTCGTTAAATTTGATCCGGACTGTTTATGGGGGATTTAAAAATGGGATTCCAAAGGTTATTGCTGATGATCGGCTTGTCGGGAATGATTTCCATCGCCGCCAGGGCAAACAGCGATGCCGTTCGGTTTTCCGAGAACGTCAACCTCGCACTCCGGCGGACCGTACACCTGTTGCTGCTGGCGAATAGCGACTCGACATCGAAGATCGAGCCAGTGAGCCAGTCGGATGCCGGCACGTTTTCCGTGCGGATAAATCACGCCCTCGATTATGACAAGCTTCCTCCGTTATTGCAACAATCGCTGGAAGCCTATCGCATCGAACGTCCGTATAACGTAGCCCTACTGGATTGCGAAACGGGCACGCTTCGCCTCGGGTACCAGTTTTTTGACCTCGGGCGGCCGGGCGGCGTTCCATGTGCGGGCCGCGCGAAGGATAAAAGTTGTTATACCTTGCAAATCCGGTTTGTGCCCGAAGCTCCCCGACCGACCAGTAACACCTGGTTGCTGATTTCGTTCGGCGGGACGCTCGCAGCACTGGGTTTTATCGCATGGAACCGGTCGCGGCATAAAAATATCCAGACGCCGGTTCAACCGGTTTCCGGTGCGCGTCTCGCATTCGGCCATTCGTGGCTCGACACCGGCAACCAATTGCTTTATAATACCGAAGCAACCCAGGCACTCACTTTTCGTGAAGCCAAATTGCTGGCTCTGTTTGCCCGGAATGTGAATCAGGTGCTCGAAAGGGATTTTATTCTCAAATCGGTTTGGGAAGATGAAGGAGTAACCGTCGGCCGGAGCGTCGATGTATTCGTTTCGCGGCTCCGAAAACTGTTGGCACCCGACCCGCTTGTCAAAATTACCGCCGTTCATGGCATAGGGTACAAAATGGAGGTCTCTTCCTGAAAATCATGTTTAAATTCTTTCTTAGAATCGCAGCGCGTCGGCTCTGGCAGGGCAGGCTGTATGCATGTATCAACGTCGCCGGAATGGCCATCGGAACGTGCTGCATGCTTTTTGCACTACTTTACACCATCGATGAGCGAGGTTTCGACCGCTTCCATCAAACCAACCCTTATCTCTATCGCATTACCAGCACCTACCACGACCACGGCGAGACCACCACCAGCGGCGGGACGGGGCAGGTACAAGGCCCGGCTTTTAAGGCTCAAATACCCGAACTCATGCATTATACACGCGTTATGGGCGGGGAAATTTACGGCGACGTTCGTTACGGACACCGCGCTTTCAGATTGCAGCTACTGTTCGTCGACAGCTCCTTTTTCAATGTCTTTTCTTTCAAAATGCTCCATGGCAGCGCTCGAAATGCGTTGCAGGACGTCGGCTCGGTGGTGATTACCAAACGCACCGCCCTTAAATTCTTCAACCGCACCGATGTACTCGGCGAAATGCTGCACATAGATGCCGACCCGTCGGCTATGCGCCTGGGAAAGCCGCTGGTCATCGCCGGCGTAACGGAAGACCCGCCGGCCAATTCTTCCATTCAATTCGATATCCTCTTCCCGTTCGGTTTCATGAAGCTGTCGTTCGACGACGCCAGCTGGCTGAATGCCTATCTCGGGACGTTCGTCGTGTTGCGGCCCGACGCCGATCCCGGGCTCGTGATCCGAAAGTTCAACCAGATTGCTTCATCACTGTCGCAAAAGCAGCGAAAAGACCATCCCCAAGCCTCCCCCATTACCTATAGTCTTCAGAAAATGACCGACATTCACCTGAATGGTCATGAAATCCCCGACCAGCATGGGGAATCGGGAATAGTGAATACCGGCAAGCTGGCTTACTCCTACATTTTCACATCGATGGCCGGGTTCATTTTACTAATAGCCAGCATCAACTTTGTCAACTTGCAGGTAGCCCTGTCCATGAAAAGGGCCAGGGAAATCGGTATCCGCAAGGCCACGGGAAGCGGAGCCAAAACCATTCTTGTACAGTTGCTGGGAGAATCGGCATTGGTGATCGGGCTGGCGATGGCTGTTGCATTCCTGTTGGTGTTCGCCCTCTTACCATCGTTCAATTACCTGGCCCAGAAACAAATACCATTTCACCGGATTTGGGACCCTGCACTGCTCGGCTGGACATTATGCATATTTCCGGGCAACATCCTCTGCGCCGCGTTCTACCCTGCATGGCTGCTATCCAGGCTGAACCCGGTGGAAACATTAAATAGCAACGCCCCGCTGGCAGGTAAAAACCCGGTGGGCAATTTCCTGATGGTATTCCAGTTCGCCACGGCTATCCTGCTCGGCATTTCGACCCTGGTATATTACCGACAAATGCATTTTATCCGGTCCAAAAACCTTGGTTATAACCCTGATCAAATCGTCAAAATCGACATTGCCGGCAACAGGGATGCCAATCTGGTCCACAACCGGTTTGTAAATGAACTGGCAGGCGATCCCGCATTCCGGACGATTTCGCTAACGGGGGAATTCGGCAACCGCGATGTGGCGGTGAACGGCCGGAAAGTCCTCACGAATGTTCGGACGATTGATACCTGTTACCTGCCGATGCTGGAAATGAAGTTGATTCAGGGCCGCAACTTTTCGCCGGCCTTTACTTCCGATGAAGAATTCGGTGTATTGGTTAACCAGGCTTTTGTCAAGGAGGCGGGTATTTACCAACCGGTTGGCAAAACAATAATACCCGACGATCATTTCGGTAAAAAAGGACTCACCATTGTAGGAGTGGTCGGGGATTTTCATTTCAACTCGCTGAAAGAACGCATCGGACCTATGATCATGCCGATGAGCACCTATTACGGCGGTGGTGCTTTATGGATTAAAATCGCGCAAAACAGGGAAAGCTATGCCATTGAAAAACTGGAAAAAACCTTCAAAAGCATATTACCGGACGCGGTGTTCAGCTACACATTTCTCCACGATTCCAATGCCAGCGCCTATGCAACCGAGCTGCGCTGGCAGCAAATTATCACGCGGATTACCCTGGTTTCGGTAATTATTTGTAGCCTGGGGCTATTCGGCCTGGCACACCTGGCTATTGCGCAACGCAGGCGCGAAACGGGCATCAGGATCATACTCGGGGCTACCGGCTATGATATTGCCTTTGTTTTTTTCCGCAAATTTATCCCGATCATCGTCCTGGCTGCCCTGATAGCCACTATCGCCGGGAACTCCCTGATGCGTATGTGGCTCGGTGAGTTCGCCTACCATACCGACATTCCCTGGTGGGCATTCGCATGTCCCGGCACAGGGGCGTTCGGACTGGCGTTGCTTACCGTCGCGGCCCAGGCAATGCAGGCGGCCGCGGTAAATCCGGTCACGGTTTTGCGATCGGAATAAGCATGCGTCTGAGCTGTCGGGACATCCCGTCCGGCGCGTCCGAATGCGTACACATTTTGTGCGGTATCGGACGCGAACATATCCAATTCATTTAAAACACATATGTAAATCAATTACTTACATTTTTGGCAAGGCTTTTTAAAATAGGACTGGCATAAGAGAGGCGGCTGTACGGATTTGTTTTTAGACCAGCTTATCCGTAATTACATTCCAAATCTCAAACTTCCAATTTTTATGATCCAGTTAGAAAAGATATCCAAATTTTACCCGGCAGGTTTTGGCAAAACATACGTGTTACGCCACATTGATTTGAACATTAAAGAAGGTGAATTCGTGTCGATCATGGGCCCGTCGGGCTCCGGCAAATCCACCCTGTTACATATACTCGGATTGCTCGAAGAACCATCGGAAGGCGAATACCTTTTCCTCGACGAGCCGGTTCAGAAACTGTCCGAAAAGAAACGCACCGAATTGCACCGCCATCACATCGGTTTTGTGTTCCAGGCCTATCACCTGATCGACGAGCTGACGGTTTACGAAAACATCGAAACGCCGCTTTTGTACAAAGGCACCTCGTCGTCGGAACGTAAGAGCCGTGTTGCCGAGCTGCTCGACCGCTTCAATATGGTTGCCAAAAAGGACCTGTTCCCGCACCAGCTTTCGGGCGGCCAGCAGCAACTCGTAGGTGTGGCGCGGGCAATTGTTCACAATCCCAAAGTGATTTTCGCCGACGAACCGACCGGCAACCTGCATTCGGAGCAGGCGATCGAGATCATGGAATTATTTCAGAAACTTAACCAGGAAGACAAAGTCACCATCGTCCAGGTAACCCATTCGGAAACCAATGCGGCTTACGGCAACCGGATCGTGCGGTTGAAGGACGGATGGCTGGCGTGACCTAACTCAATCTATTAGCCATGAAACGCTTTATTTTACTTTTCTGCTTACTTCCTCTGCTTGGGCAGGCGCAAACGAAACTGAGCCTCGCCGACTGCGTCGACCTGCTGGCCAAAAATAACCTCATTTATCAGCAAGGTACGTTACAGGCAGAAGCCGCACAGGCACAATTACGGCAGACAAGGTCACAGATTTTCCCGCAAATCTATATTTCCGCCGACCAAAGCCTGAATCTCGGCCGTAGCATCGACCAGTACACAAACACGTATATAGACCAGTTTTACACCTATAACGCGCTCAGTACCGGTTTTCAAATGCCGGTATTTCAGGGAGGAAAACTGGCAAACCAAACGCGCCAGGGCACATTGCTGAAAGAATCGGCCATGGAAAACCGGACAGCCGTACTGAACCAGCAAACCATTCTCCTTATGCAGGGATACGTGAATGTGCTCGCCACCAAGGCGTTGCTGGAAGCCGCCGACCAGCAGGTGGCATCATCCCAGCAGCAGGTCGACAAAGTACAGAAGCAGGTGGACGCCGGAACCGCGGGAAACAACCTTCTGGCAGAAATTAAAGCACAGCTTGCGAACGACAAATATTTGCAGGTAACCGCGCTGAGCAATTATCGTACGGCGCGCCTCGCATTATTTCAACGGATGAATATCACGCCGGACGACAATGTAGAATTCGAACCGCTACTGCCCAAAGAGAACCTTGTACCCGCGGCGTCCGGCGCGACGGAACTGTATGAAAACGCGATCAAAACATTTCCGGAAATCCGCAGCGCCGAACTTAGCCGCCAGAGCTACAAATACCTCGTCAAATCGATCAAGGCATTAAACTATCCGTCGCTGAACCTGAGCACAAATGTTCGGGCTTTCTACGCGTCCACCAACGATAACCTCGACTATTTCAAACAGTTGAATGCTACGCGTAACGGCTATATCAACCTCGGTCTCAACATTCCCATTATGGGCCGGTGGGTAACACGGCCGCGAGTCGAGCTCGCCAAGGTCCAGGAACGCCAGGCACAAAACACGCTCGATATCGCCAACCAGCAACTCCGGCAGTCCATCGAAGCCGCCGTGCTGAATCTGAACACCATGGCCGACAAATATGCCGCCGCCGAAGGTCAGGTAGAATCGCTGGGAGCAGCATTCACGGTGGTGGAAAGTAAGTTCAATGCAGGGGTAGCGAGCATTTTCGAATACACGCTTTCCAAAGCAAAACTCGCACAGGCACAAGGCACGGCCATTCAGGCAAAATATGATTACCTGATGCAGCAGAGATTATTACAATATTACCGCCAGGGGAACTGGCAGGGGGTGTTTTAGGCGATAGGCCATAAGCAATAGGCCATAAGCTTTAAGCAATAGACAGGAGATATCAGTCAAGAAACTATACAGGGATCAGCTTATAGCCTAAGGCTTACAGCTTAAAGCCCCAAAGATTGTTAGGTTAAATTTGGTATCGGTAATTCTTAGAGGCAGTCAGACACATTGGCTGCCTCTTTTTCTGTTAAATAAACCTAAATTTTTAGGTGGTTACATTTTGGTGAGTAAATTGGGTTGCAAACTAAAATTTACTATCCATGAAAAGACTTCTTCTATTGTTTCTGCCCGTCATTTTGCTGCTGGCAGGACGCGCGGAGGCGCAGTTTCAGAAAGGGACCGTTCATTGGGGCGCGACGATTAGTTCGGAGGGTACGATCTCCCGTTTCGAAAGCTTCCAGTCCATCGAGACGAAAAACAACTCGCACATGATCAGTCCATCCGTTCAGTTCGGGAAATTCGTCAGAGACAATACTATGTTCGGCTTACGGATCACTCCCAGTTTCAACCTGCTTAACAGCGAGGTAACCGCCCAGAATACGAATAACAAGTTCAAGAATAATTCCCTGACCGTCAACCTTTCGCCTTTTGTCCGTCGCTACAAATTCCTGAGCGAAAAGTGGGCGATTTTCATCCAGCCCGGCCTTAACCTGGCTTACCTTCGTTCGAAGGCCTCGTCACAGGACGAAGAGCTCACCAACGGTTATGGCGGAGGAATCTATGTTGTTCCCGGCATTATTTACCAGATTACCCCCCGTTTTGCGCTGGAATCCGACCTGAACCTGCTTTCCCTTAATCTCAATTATTATCATATGGACGATTGGGATCACTTTCATTTCAATGCCGGCGCTACATCCGGCATTCAGAGTTATTTTGGCCTCAGGGCTTCTTGGTATCTGACTAAATCAAACTGAATCGAATATGAAAAAGATCATTTTACTTTCGTGGCTCTTCACTGCATGTTCGATCACCGTGTCCTTCGGACAGCTTGAAGGTCGAAAATTCATTTCAGCCTCCGCAGGGCTTAACTTCTCGAACGACAACCAGGATGATATCCCGTCTTCCCACAATTATGGATATGATCTGAATGTGAACTTGGGCAAATTCAAAACCGCCGGCAAAGCTTCGGGATGGAATATCAGCACTTCACTAAAAGGAGAGAAAAATGTTCAATACCGCGATGGAACCAGCAGATCACTCGAAGGAATTACCGGTTTCGGTGTCGGCATAGGCTACTTCTGGCAGTATTACAAGCATTTTTCTGACAAATTCGGCATTTTTGGCGGGCCCCATGTCAATGTGCTTTACAGCTATGCGAAGTCGCTTGAAAGTCAGTCCACCGATATCCTGGAACACAAAAATCACCAGATATCGCCGCAATTCGGGCTGTCGGCAGGCGCCTATTATGCACTGAATGACAGGTGGTGGCTTACCGGGTCATTAGGTTTCATCGACCTGCTATATGTATCCTATACAATCGACAATGGAGAAAGCCTGGTCTACGACGGCACTAACAAAAACAGAACGTTTAATTACAAGCTTTCCCCCAATCTTGCATTACCAAGCGTTTCGCTGGGGCTTCGCTATTTTTTCAAAGACTGATTCGCCGAACCAAAAAAAGTTACCGGCAGTGCATTAAAAACCCCGTGGATATGGCTTTTAAGGCCATATCCACTTTTTGTTTGTAATGAAAAAACACCTTCTGATTGTCCTCTTCGCTGCGTTCAGCGCTTGCCATAAACCACAAACGACGAACCTCGCCGGTCCGTGGGAGCCCGATTATCCGGTGGACCGTTCGGAAAATGCCATCCTGGAATTCGAGAAAAAGGACGCAGAACATATGCCGGCACCGGGCGGGATAGTTTTCACCGGTAGCTCTTCATTTACCAAATGGCAAGACGCCGCCAAAGATCTGGCGCCGCTGCCGGTTATCAACCGTGGTTTCGGTGGCTCCACCCTGCCTGAAGTAATCCATTATGCCGATCGTACGATCACCAAATACAAGCCGAAAACAGTCGTGATTTATTGCGAAAATGACATGTTCGGCAAAAAACCGAAGTCGCCCGAACAGGTGCGCGATGCGTACGTGACGCTCGTGAAGAAACTACGGGAGAAGCTGCCGGATGTGCAGATTTACGGCGTGTCGCTGAAACCGTCACCCTCGCGCTGGGCAAAGCGGGAGGATGTGATCAAGGCCAACAAATTGATCCGGGACTATATTAAACACGACAGGAACCACCATTACATCGACGTGTGGCCGGTGATGATCAAAGACGGCCGCCCCGACGGCGCTATCTTCGTGAGCGACAGCCTCCACATGAATGAAGAAGGCTACAAAAGATGGACTAAACTGTTCCGTCCGATCCTGGAAAAATCGGTGTAAAAGTATCCTGCACTTTGCGGTTTTTTACAAAGATTTTAAAAGAACGGATAAGGGTATTGGTTTTAACGTAAAGTCACTATATTGACCGAAAAAATACATTTCCGGGTAAAAAAAGTGATATTCCAATAATGAAAGTAACAGCGGTTTTTGACATTGGCAGGACCAATAAGAAGTATGTACTTTTTGACGAAAAGTATGACATCGTTCACGAGTTTTCAGAATCCCTCCCAGAAACAGTTGACGAAGACGGCTTCCCTACCGAAGATTGTGAATTGTTGACCAAATGGGTTCAGGACCGCTGGGCCGAATTACTGGCTAATCCCGAATTTGATATCAAAGCTGTGAATGTAGCCGGCTATGGGGCCAGTCTGGTCCACCTCGACGCCGCCAACCGCCCGCTTACACCGCTATACTCCTATCTCAAACCTTTCCCGGAAGAACTTTCCAAACAGTTTTACAGCACCTATGGCGACCCGACCCGCATTTCGCTCCAGACCGGCTCTCCGGCTATGGGCATGCTCAATTCAGGAATGCAGTTGTACTGGCTCAAACATACCAAACCGGAAATCTATAACCAGATAGCAACTACGCTCCACCTGCCGCAATACATCCTGTACCTGCTTACAGGCCGTAAAGTGAGCGATTATACGTCATTGGGCTGCCACACTGCGCTTTGGAGCTTCGAAATGTGGGACTATCACGAGTGGGTAAAACAGGAAGGTATTCACAAGAAACTCGCGCCCGTACTGGCGTCGTCTTCATTCATTTACCGTCATGGAGACAAGGGCATTCAGTCGGGCTTTGGGCTTCATGACAGCTCTTCGGCGCTGATACCCTACCGTATGGCCGTTAAAAAGCCGTTTGTACTGTTGTCGACCGGTACCTGGTGTATCAACTTCAACTCTTTCGCCTCGAAGCCACTGACTTCCTACCAGCTGGAACGCGATTGTATGAATTACCTTACGCCGGAAGGCAGCGGCGTTACCGCTTCACGCCTCTTCATGGGCCGCGAACATGATTACCAGGTGGCGCGCATTGCCGAATATTTCAACGTAGCGCCTGATTTTTATAAACAAGTGTTGTTCAATGAAGAGATATTAAAACAGGACACACCGAAATTCTACACCGCCTGTATGACCGGCAACGGGCCGTTCCCCGAACCGAATACGCAGGAATGGCAGATCAGCGCATTTTCTTCGGCAGAAGCGGCTTATCACCATTTGATAAAAGGGCTTTGCGAGCTGCTTTACGTATCGCTGGACCTCGTGAATATCAATGATGTGCACGCCATTTACGTTGACGGAGGTTTCGCGCGCAACGAAATATTCACAAGGCTACTCGCGAGGCATTATCCGAATCACAGGGTTTACGTATCCGACCTGCCGTATGCGACGTCGCTTGGTGCCGCCTTGCACGTGACGCGCCCGCAGACGTACGAGTTCGCGAACGAAATCCGCGAAATAAAACCTTAGTGTTCAGCTAATCCGGCTCCAGTTGGTTTCTTCCTGCCGCAAATTTTCGAGATGGCTGCGGATCGGCTGATGAACCGGCTGGAGCAGATCGGGATCGGCCGTGAGGATTTCTTCGGCCGAAGCGCGGGCGGCTTTCAGTATTTCGCCATCCTGGGCGAGATTCGCTACCAATAAATCCACCAGCCCGCTTTGTTGCGTTCCTGAAATATCTCCCGGGCCACGCAGCTGCAAATCCACTTCCGCTATTTCGAAACCGTCGTTGGTACGGCACATGGTTTCGATCCGCAGCCTGGTGTCTTTGCTGAGCTTGTAATCGGTCATCAGGATACAATACGACTGCTCAGCGCCCCGTCCTACCCTGCCCCGCAACTGGTGTAACTGCGACAGTCCGAACCGCTCCGCATTCTCGATCACCATCACCGAGGCGTTCGGCACGTTGACGCCGACTTCGATTACGGTCGTGGCAACCATGATTTTCGTCTCGCCGCGCACGAAACGCGCCATTTCATAGTCCTTGTCCTGCGACCGCATTTTGCCGTGCACGATGCTCAGCGGCACGCCCGGGAACGACCGAGCGACACTTTCATAGCCATCCATCAAATCTTTCAAATCCATTTTTTCGGATTCTTCGATGAGCGGGTAAACCATATAAACCTGCCGGCCTTTCGCTATTTCCTCTTTTAGAAAACCAAATACCGCCGCGCGGTTTTTGTCGAACCGATGTACCGTTTTAATGGGTTTCCGCCCGGCAGGCAGTTCATTGATCGCCGAAATATCGAGGTCGCCGTATAACGTCATCGCGAGAGTACGCGGAATGGGCGTAGCCGTCATTACCAGCATATGGGGGTTAATGCGCTCGTTTTTAGCCCAGAGTTTCGCGCGCTGCGCCACACCGAACCGGTGCTGTTCATCGATAATGCAAAGGCCCAGGTTCTTGAATTGCACGGCATCTTCGATCAACGCATGGGTCCCTACGATGATGTGTAAAGTTCCGTTCAATAGATCCCGGTGAATTATGTCGCGTTCCTTTTTCTTCGTCGAGCCGGTGAGTTTGGCAATATTGATACCCAGCAGATCGGCGAATTTTTTGAGGGCCTGATAATGCTGGTCGGTGAGGATTTCAGTGGGCGCCATAAGGCAGGCCTGTGCGTCGTTATCCAATGCAAAAAGCATCGTAATGAACGCCACAATCGTTTTTCCGGAGCCCACATCGCCTTGTAACAGGCGGTTCATTTGCCTGCCGGTTTTCAGGTCCTCGTGGATCTCGTGCAGCACGCGTATTTGCGCGCCTGTCAGCTTAAAAGGCAGATGCCGGTCGTAGAACTCCTTCACCAGCATGGTTTTATCAAAAATCAAACCCGGATATTCCGTCTTATGGAGCAGTTTGTTCTTGATAAGGCGAAACTGGTTGTAAAACAGCTCTTCGAATTTCAGTCGCCGCTGTGCTTGGTGCAATGTCCGGGCATCCTGAGGCAAATGGAAATGCCACAGGGCCTGTGCCTTAGAAACTAGCCTATATTTTTCTATGAGCGGCGTCGGAAGCGTCTCACGTATATGTGGATGCGCGATTTCGAGCAGGCTCCGCATCATTTTGCTCAACGCCTTGCTGTCCACGAACTTCTTACGCAGTTTTTCAGTCAGCGGATAAATGGGCTGCCAGTATCCCGCCGCCGCATTTTCCGGTGTCAGCACTTCGATTTCGGGATGGGTAATGCTCCATTTTTTGCCGAAGAGAACCGGACTGCCGTAAACAACATATTCACCGCCGGGTTTCAACCACTTTTCGTACCAGGCGATACTCTGAAACCAGACCAGTTCGAGAGAGTCCTTGCCATCCTGAAAAGTACCGACAAGCCTTTTCTTGCTACCTTCACCAATCACCGAAAAATCCCGCAGCCTCCCTTTGATTTGCGCCGCGGGCATTTGTTCTTTCAGTTCACCGATGCAGTGAAAAACGCTGCGGTCCTCGTGACGGAAAGGATAATGCTGAATAAGGTCGCCGAAGGTAAAAATATTCAGCTCCTGGTTGAGCAGAGCGGCCTTTTGTGGCCCCACGCCTTTCAGGAATTCGATTTTGGTATCGAAAAAACGGGTTCTAACAGATGGGTTTGTTGCGGAAGTCATTATTCAAATATAAACCGAAATCATCAAAAACACCGTTTCACCGGTTCAAATGTTAATCTCTGTTAATGGAGTAGCTATTCAGTGCGTTTCGGCTACAAACCGCTTGATTCACAACTTTGGAATGCTTTACTTGCTGCTTTATAGTCTTTAACCACCAATCAATTTTTTAACAATCTACACGCCTTATGAAAACCACATTATTATCGCTTTTCCTCACGCTGATCGCGTTCACATGGGCATCCGCGCAAGAAAAAAGCCAGCGAGCCCGCACGTAACCACCGACGGTAAAAATATGAGCATCACGTATGGCCAACCATCTAAAAAAGGCCGCGTATTGTTTGGAAAAGCAGGAAGCGGTAGCCTCGAATCCTATGGCAAGCCCTGGCGCATCGGAGCTGACCAGGCCACCGAAATCACTTTTAAGAAAGACGCGACATTCGGGGGCAAGCCTGTAAAAGCAGGAACTTATACGCTCGTAGCCATTCCCGACGAGAATGAATGGACGCTAATCCTGAACAGCCAGCTGGGCCAGTGGGGTGCTTACGAATACGAAAAACATAAAGCCAAAAACGTACTCGAAGTAAAAGTCCCTAACAAGAACTACCCTACATCGGAAGAAAAACTGACTTTCACCGTCAAAGACACATCCCTGGATTTTCAATGGGATAAAGTAGGCTTCTCGGTGCCTGTGAAGTTCTGAAAGTTATATTACAATAAAAAGGAACGGGGTGCCACCAAAAGTAGCACCCCGTTCCTTTTTCCTTCCTCCCTGCTCCCTTTTCCCCTCATTACAAATTCTGCCTGATCATATTCTCCAGCACCTGTAAATGCTCCGTAAACGCCTTATGCCCGTCCTCGGTGGCTTTATAGGTAGTTAGCGGTTTGCGACCATTGAATTGTTTCTGAAATTCAACGTATTTGATCTCCTCCAATGCCTTCAGATGCGAGGCAAGATTGCCATCCGTGAGTTGCAGCAATTCTTTCAATTCATTAAAACTTAGGGAATCGTTTACCACGAGCACGGACATAAGCCCAAGCCTGATCTTGCTTTCAAATACTTTATTAAACTTTTCTAACCACTCCATTACAAGTTCCTGTTACGAGGACGTCGGGCACCGGCCGCCGAGCGTCGGGCGCCCCGTTATTGATTGGCTTCCAGAAACAGCATGGCGTCACGGTTACGGAGCCACACCGCCTGGTCGCGTTGATTATTGGCCGCTACCGTAAAAGCAGAGCCCACCAGGCCTGTTCCCAGCGAAACCCAGAAGAAAGTCCGCAGGTTATCGCGGTTACCCGTGAGCAGCGATATCACCGATCCCGCCGACCCTGCCAGCGAAATAACCAACCCGATACTGCGTGTCCTTCTCGATTTAAGATAGAGGCCCAGTCCTTCCGGCGAGATGAGAAATTCGTTCCTCAGCGCCTTCTGCCCGCTGTAAATCACATTATTTTTGACAAAACTATTCCCATTTCTCAAATAAATGGTTTCCTTATCGTACCATTTTCTGGCCTTCGCCGCCGTACTGTCCGAAGGGACACGCACCTGCGCAGAGCACACCGGGCAGGCAATAAGCAGCAAAAACACCGCGGCAATGCCCGACTTCCCGCCTGGCGCCTTTTCTCTTTCATACCGGTTGTACATCGTCAACCCGTAAACGATATGTAAAACACCGAAACCTATCGCCCAGAATATCAGCGAGTAGCCCGTCATAAACAGTGCGACACAGCCTATTACGATTTCCGAAATACCCATATAGAACACCTCTGGATAAGTAAAGCGGCTCGCGTTCACGAGCGCGAGGCCATAAAACAGCAGCGTCACCGGGAAAACCAGCCATACAAAACCATAATGCAGCATGGCAAGACAGAATATGCCGCCGGTAACGAGTGGTATAAGCATGCTGACCAACAGACGCTTCGAACTGCCGTTCCACACTGTGAGGCCTTTTTTCCGTCCTTTACGAACGGTGAGAATAATGCACACGGCGAGCGAAAAAACAAGCACGCAAATACCATCCACGAGCAAAAAGCTGATTACATCCGCGCGCGAATGCCCATGGTAGGCCCCTAATGGGACCAGAATATCCGCCAGCCAGTCGGTTTTGAAACGGATATAGGCCGCAGCGGCACCTATTAATGCAAAAATTCCCGCAAAAACGCCGCTTAAACCGCTGAGCGAAAGGAATTTGGACGACCGCTCCATCAGGCTGCGGATTTCGTTCAAGGTGTGCAAAGAATCCTGATTCGGGTTCATAAGCGTGTCAAAAATGTAAATAACAGTCAGTGATTGTCAGAAATTGGTGGGTATGGTCGGCGTTGTCGGGTGTTGTCAGGTGGTCAGGTGGACAGATATTGCTGGAATAGCAGCAGGATTTTTGGGATAAACACAATTCCTCCTACTATGACGGCCGAAATCGCCAGCAATAGCACCCCGGCGGCGGCGGTGTCTTTCACCACTTTAATGACCGGATGGTAATCGGCCGAGACGAGGTCGGCCAGTTTTTCGATAGCGGTGTTGAACGCTTCTCCTGCCCACACGAGCGCGATCTGGATCACTATGATGCACCATTCAGTAGCCGATATATGGAAAAAGACGCCCGCGATGGCTACCACCACGCAGGCAATCAGGTGAATGCGTGCATTGTTTTCATAGCGGAACAGGCTGTAAATCCCCGCACCTGCGTAACGGAAGCTTCGGACGGCTTTAAGAATATCGATGGGTCCGTTCATGTTGTTTCATTTCGGCAAAAATATGGAACGCAAAGTACAACAACATGAGCACGAACGAAAACGTAATGGTGTGTTTGATCGCCAGCGGATCGTGCATGCTGTGGTAAACACCCCGCGCGAGTGCGCCCGGCTGCATGACGATGTCCCAGCTGTTCCAGCGGCCATACCGGCCGAGGAATATACCGAAGCCGCTCAGTACCATCGAACTTGTAATCGCCAGCCATGCCAGCCGGTCGTTCCAGCGATGGGCTATAATGCGGTGTACAATGCGGATGCTGTAAAGTCCGGTGAGAAATCCCGCCAGCGAGAACGTGAAAATCATCAGTGCGTCGTACCAGATCATGTTTTCAGGCACCGAACGCAGGTGTTTAAGGTCCGTGATAATATAAGGCGCATTGGGAAAAAACAGTAGCCACACCGAAAGATAGATCATCAGTACACCGAACGGCGCGGGCTGGCGTTTTTCCATTTCCCAAACCCATTTGATAAAAAGCAACGGCACCCACGCCAGAAAAAGATTCCAGACCAGAAATATAAAATGCCAGCTTTCCAGGACAATCCTGACCGACAGTAATGCCATAGCAGCGGCAGATACGAAAGCTAGGAGCGCTACTTTCAAATTGCCCTCCAAATAGTTGACCAGGTTTTTCAGCATCGTTTAAGTTTTTAAAGTACTTTGAAATGCAAAGTTACAATAAAACAATTTGAAACCGCAATAGCGGGAAATGTATATCGATAAAAGATGGTTACTTTTTGTTGTTTTCGGTAAAAGCTTTCATCATAGCCCATTCACGCCCGGCAGCTTTGGCCTTGAATGTTTCCAGGCAACCGCGGTCCTGCAAGGTAATGTAGCACGTTCGGCCGTTTTTGCCTCCAAAGCAGATATTGGAAACCTTCTTGCCGATTGTCTGAATGGTGTGAATCACCTTTCCTTCGGGTGACAGAACGGCCACTTCGCCCTTGCCATGACGGGTAATATAAAGGTTACCGTGCGCATCGCACCGCATGCCGTCCATACCGCCGTCTTCAAAATGGTGGAGCAGTTTTTTGTTCGATAATGTACCGTCCGGTGCAAGGTCGAATACCCAGACATTCCGCTGAACGCTTTCATTTACATACAGCTTCTTTTCGTCGGGACTAACGTCGATACCATTCGTTGTTCCCATATTTCCAAAAGCGAGGTTTACTTTTCCTTCGGGCGTGACGTGCCATATTTGCCCCGTACCGTCTTTCCAGTTGGGGTCGGACGCGAAAACGTGGCCGGTGGCGGTTACCGCCAGATCGTTCGGCTGATTCATTTTAGGCTCGTTCGCGAAAACCGAAACGTCTCTGGTGATCATATCTACTTTCAGGATATTATGTCCTGTAAAATCGGCCACGTAAAAAGTGTTTTTATCCACAAAGCGGATGCCGTTGCCGGTGCTGCCTTTGGGCAGAGTCACGAAAAAGCTCGCATTGCCTTTTTTGCTGATCTGCGCGATCGTGCCGTCGCGGGCGAAATTCACAGCGTACACATTGCCGTCCTCGTCGACAGCCGGGCCTTCGCAGTTACTGGTGAATTCGCCTTCGTTGGAGAAATTTTTGCTTCTGGTCTGCGCCCAGCTGATTCCGGGCGACAACAAGGCAATGCTGAGGAGGATCGTCAAAATTCTGGTCATAGGGTAATTTCTTCAAAAAATCACTGATTTTTCCATTTAATGGCACACCCCAGCGGGCGCGTAATGGTGGTAACGACCGGTTTCCCGCCGAGGAGGTTTGCCACGGCTTCATCGACGTACAGCTTGGTAACAGCCGCCGCATCCTGCATATTATCGTCGATCAAGCCTACGTAACGGACCGTAAATTGTGCCCCGCTTTTCTGTAAAACGAAAGCCTGCGGCATGCGGCTGGCCCCGAAGGCACGGGCTACCTGCTGCGCATCGTCGACAAGATAGGGATAACCGTAATGCTTCGCGGTAGCCCGCTCTTTTAATTTTTCGAAATTATCGTCCTGGTGCGTACCGGGATCGCTCGGGTTAATCGCGATCACCGGAAAGCCCTGACCGGCAAACTTGCTGTTGAGCGCGATGATCCGGTCCTCGTACGCCCTGGCAAACGGACAATGGTTGCTGGTAAAAATCACGATCACACCTTTGGAATTACCGAAATCGGAAAGTGAAACCATGTTTCCGTCGGTACTTTTTAAACGAAAGTTCGCCACCGCGTCCCCTACCTGGTACCCCGGCTGTGTCTGATCGCCGGAATCCCCGCCGGCCAAAGCCGGTTGTAAGGCTGTGGCGAGGCACAGGACCATTAAAACACACAGATTGATTTTTATTTTCATGTTTTTAAATCTCCGTTTCTAAGACCCCTATAAAAGGTAAAAGTAAAAGCGCGACATGTTAAAATTTGTTAAGGCAAGCCATTACGTTCAGTGTCTAAACGTATCGGCGGCGGCGGATCATATAAAAGTAACTTTTTGAGCATCATTAACCGCATCAGCCGCCTATAATTCTTCCGCGTACGGTTCGGTAAGCATGACAACCCAATGCCGCCTTACCCCCGCCATCCGGGTGCAATGTTGCGAGATATTAAAAAAACCGGAATATTCCGCCTAATGCGTTGTGATTCTGCCGGTCTCTTTTTATCTTTGCACCTCAATTTTGAATCCAGTTTAATATAACTATTAACATGTACGCAATCGTAGAAATCGCAGGTCAGCAATTTAAAGTTGAAAAGGGTCGCGAAATCTTCACGCATAGGCTTGAAGGTGACGTGAACGCTGCACTTGTATTTGACAAAGTCCTTCTCGTTGATAACGGAGGCACAGTACAGGTAGGTCTTCCGACCGTAGCGGGTGCTTCTGTAAAAGCAACTGTTCTCGAACACCTGAAAGGTGAAAAAGTGATCGTTTTCAAAAAGAAACGCCGCAAAGGATACCGCGTGAAAAACGGTCACCGTCAGTATCTGACCAAAATCAGCATCGACGAAATCGTTGCCTAATGCACCCGGCGGAAGCCGGAAACAGTTTAAAACAGGAAACTACAATTTAAGTATAAGATATCATGGCACATAAGAAAGGTGTAGGTAGCTCGAAAAACGGACGTGAATCGGAAAGTAAACGTCTTGGCGTAAAATTATTCGGTGGCCAGTTCGCGAAAGCAGGTAACATCCTGGTTCGTCAGCGTGGTACCAAGCACAATCCAGGTAAGAACGTAGGCATCGGCCGCGACCATACATTGTTCGCATTGGTTGATGGCAACGTGGTGTTCCGTAAGACCCGTGAAAACAGATCTTACGTTCACATCGAACCGATTGCGGTTGAAGCTGCTGCGGAAGCGTAATCCGGTACGCTTAACGCGAAATTCAAAGACCCGTCAGGCATCCGTTTGACGGGTTTTTTATTGGTTAATGCGCCCGCTCCAAAACCAAAAGCCCGCATTCGGTGTTCATAAACCGGAAAAAGTTGTTTTTACCCTATCATTATCGACCATCCAATGTTGTCACGACCCATTTTTGTATATACCGAATTGAGCCCCAATCCCAACTCGATGAAATTCGTCCTGAATTTCGAGCTGGTACCCGACGGGCTTTCTTTCGATTACCCTTCATTGCAGGCCGCGCTGGAAGAAGGCAAGGCTTCTCCGCTCGCCGCGGACTTGTTCCAGTTTCCGCACGTGAAGCGCGTGTTCATCGCAAGCAACTTCATCACCATTACCAAAGACGATGAAATCGCCTGGGAAGAAGTTTTGCGCGATACCAAGCAGTTTATTAAAATCTATTTCGAGGAAAACCACCCGGTATTCGAGCAGAAAACGATAGACAGCAACACGCTGATCGTCGACGCAAGGGACTCCGACACAGTTCAGAAGATTAAGGCCGCATTGGACCAATATGTACGTCCGGCAGTTGAATCGGACGGCGGGGCAATTAACTTCCATTCATTCGATGAAGGTTCGGGTGTGGTGAAGGTGCTTTTGCAGGGCTCCTGCAGTGGCTGCCCGTCGTCGACGCTGACATTGAAGGCCGGCATCGAAAACCTGCTCACCCGGATGGTCCCGGATGTGAAAGAGGTGGTGGCGGAAGGCATTTAATGCCCAAAAAGATGTTAAAAAAGAAACCCTGTCGCGACAGGGTTTCTTTTTTTATTGTGTTTTGTTAGTTTCGGCGCATGAAGCCACCGCTGGAAAAATTCATAGAACGCATTCAGGCATTGCAATCGACAGGCAATGCGGTTTTTCCCAAAGGCATTTTCCCGGCGCAGCGGTCCAACCACCTGATCGGCTACCGGCGGCCGGACACGACGATATTCTTTTCCGCCATTATCGCATTCACTTTGCAATCCATCCGAAAGCAATGCAGCGCGGAGAGCCAGGTAAAAATCGATTCCATCATCCCTCTGATAACCGCTAACTATGCTGATTTTCAAAATAAAGACGGTTTAAAGACCTATAACTTCTGGAAAACGAAACCATCGCGTCATTTCCCCAACGGCCGCTGGTTCCGGCGTTTCGAGCATTTTCGCATTCCGGATGATATCGACGACACCGCATTTGCCTACCTGACTACCAATCCGACCAGGGAGGAGTTAATTTGGTTAAAACAAAAACTCGCGCTCCACGCGAATGGCAGCAAACTGTGGATTAAAAATACCTATCCCGAATACAAGCCGTTGCCGGCGTATTCGACCTGGTTCGGGAAAAACATGTACGTGGAATTCGATGTGAGCGTGCTAAGCAATATGCTGTATTGCATTCTGCACTACAAACTGCCCCTTAACCGGCACGACGCCGCCAGTTTCGAATATATCCGTTCGGTAATCCAGACGCGCCGGTACATTGACGCGCCGTTTCGCTGCGCGCACCAATATCCGCGTACGCCGCTGATCGTTTACCACGTTGCCAGGCTCCTGGCCGCGTTTGATCCGCCGGCTCTGCAATCCATTCGCCGACAGTTGATTAGCGACACGGAAAGCCTTTTGAAAAATACCCGCAACCGGATGGACCGGGTTTTGCTGTCGACTTCGCTCATGCGGTTAGGGGTAAAAACGGAACGCATTCCGGTCGAAACATTTACGGAAAGGGATTTCACAGGCTTTTTCTTCTTTATAGCCGGATTGCTTACCGCCTACGAAAACCCGGTGCTCTACAAGCTGTCGGTCAATCCGCTGGTACATATGCACTGGACCTGCGAGGCGCATTGCTGGACCCTCCTTGCCGAATATGAGGCGATCTGGAACCAGCAGCAGCCCAACGGCGCTTTATCATTATCCAACCCGAGCTAGGCGACATGGCAGACCATACGATAACGTTAAAACTCCGCGAGATCATCCGCGAAACCGATGATGCGAAAACCTTTATTTTCGAAACCCTCGATGGCAGCACGTTAAATTACAAAGCCGGCCAGTTCCTCACATTCCTGATCGACATCCATGGTCACGAGGTGCGCCGCTCCTATTCCATGAGCTCGGCTCCCGGCGTGGACGTATTTCCCGCTATAACCGTCAAAAGGGTACCAAATGGGGAGATTTCCCGGTTTTGGATCGACACTGTCAAAACCGGTGACACATTCCGTGTGCTGGCCCCGTCGGGCAGATTTGTGCTGGAAAAGGAAGACGCAGGTGCACGCGACATCGTATTGATCGGTGCGGGAAGCGGCATTACCCCGTTATTTTCCATATTAAAACAGACATTGACTCAGGAAGCGGAAAGCCAGGTGACGCTTATTTATGCAAGCCGCAACGTGCGCAATACACTTTTCTGGAACCATATTACCGAATGGCAGGCACGATTTTCCGAACGGCTGAGCGTGATTCACATCCACAGTCAGCCTGCCGACGACTGGAACGGCATTCGGGGACGCATCAACAACACCCGTCTCGAACAACTGGTAGGAAAAGCCATTCGTTTCGAGCGAAAAGATGCCCGTTTTTTTATCTGCGGCCCTTTTGACCTCATGCGTTCGGCGGAAATTACCCTGCATTTCATGGGTTTTTCCGGGACACAGATCCGTAAGGAGAATTTTGTGATCGCATCGCCGCCACCTCCCCCGCCCGTTTCCAACCCGCACAACATCACGCTTAACTTCCTCGGGAACATTTATCACCTGCTGGTCCCGGCACATTCGACCGTGCTGGACGCGGCATTGGCACGCGGGATCCAATTGCCGTATAGTTGCAAAGGTGGTCGCTGCTCGTCATGCGCGGCCCTATGCACGCGTGGAAACGTGCATATGAGCGTGAACGAGGTACTCACCGACCGTGACCTGGCCGAAGGGTGGATTCTGACGTGCTCTTCTTATGTGGATAGCGACGACGTAGTGGTCGAATTCAGGCAGGGATGAAAAACAAAGAAGCGTACAGGCCGGGCCGTACGCTTCATTAGGTTTAGGATTAGAGGAATTTCATAAATGAATTCCTGAAAAGGTTAAAGGTTAGGAGTATTAAAGAATAAAATTTTCTTTCTTATCTTATTTACAAAATTAGTTGCCAAAATGGTTTTTCCTAATAAAATTTAAAAAAAGTGTTCGAGCACGCATTCAAAAACGCTTACCGGGCTCGTACACGACCAAATACATTTATAGTTATTTTCAGTCAGGTAAAACTAATACCCCGGCCCTGAAATATCAAATTTGTTATAAAAATAGTTCGAAAAATCTTGTATTAAGTAGTTGTCTTTGACTAGAAACACACTACTTGACCCATCTTCCTGATTACTTGTTAGATTTGCGAATTGATACCTAAAATCCCTGAATAATAGTCGCGTGTGAAAAAGAAAATTGTCAGAATCAAAGATATTGCGGAGAGGGCCCAAACATCCAAGGGCACGGTAGACCGGGTTTTACATAATCGCGGTCGCGTTGCCGAAGATGTTCGGGAGCGGATCCTGGCCATCATCAAGGAACTGAATTACGAACCCAATCTGATCGCGCAATCGCTGAAATCCCAGCGCGCATTCAACATTGCGGCCCTCATCCCCGACCCCAACCTCGACTCGTACTGGGAGGCGCCGCACAATGGGCTGGAAAAGGCGGAAAAAGAGCTCAGGCAGTATGGCGTGTATATCACCAAGTTTATATTCAACTCGCATTCCGACACTTCTTTTATCACCAAAGCCCGGGAAGTCACCCGCGACCACCCCGACGGCCTGCTCATCGCACCGATATTTTATAAAGAAGCGCTTCCCTTTTTCAAGGAATGGGGGGAAATGGGTATTCCGTACGTCCTTTTCAACACCCAGATCGAGCACGTAAATCCTTTGTGCTACATCGGTCAGGATTCGTACAGAAGCGGCTCGCTGGCGGCGAAAATACTGCGTTTCGGCCTGCATTCCCCTGCAACTGTACTGGTTGCACACGTGAACGAAGACATTTCGAATTCCGCGCATTTGATTACCAAAGAGGACGGTTTTCGCGACTATTTCAAAGGTGAGAAGCTGGAAGACACATTTCGGGTGATCAGCAGGGAGATCAATTTCCAGGAAGAAGAGGGACCAGATAAACGGCTTGATGAAATACGCCGGGAATTCCCGGATCTCGGCGCGGTGTATGTAACCAACTCTAAGGCATTCGAAGTAGCCGCCTATCTGGAAAAAAACGCATTGACCGACATTAAACTCGTCGGCTACGACCTTATCGAACACAACCAGCAGTATCTCAACAAGGGCATAATCAATTTCCTGATCAACCAGAACCCGCTTGGCCAGGGCTACTGGGGCATTCACCAATTGGCGAACCATTTAATCTTCAAAAAGGAAATTCCGGCAATCAAATTCCTCCCGCTTGACATTATCACGAAGGAAAACCTGGATTACTACCTCGACCCGCAGTGACCGTATTGAACGTCAGACGTTGTCGGATGCGGCGGGTGTAGTCGTTTGTAGTCAGGTATTGTTAGGGAAAGTTGGGAGTAGTGATTTGGTGTCAAGGGCGGTTATAAAAGGTCAGGTTCATCAAGAGTAGTCATTTTTAGTTAGGAATCGTTATAAAAGGTATTATCTGAAATAACAACACCTCGCCATTAATGACAACGCCTGACTATCAATTGACCATATCTGACTACCAATGACAACATCTGACCATTAATGACATCACCTGACCACAACTTCCGACTCTACCCAAGTCGAGATAGCATGCGGCGTTATAAATCCCCAAACTGGCTATACATTTCTTTCAGTTTGGGCTCGGTCTCCTTGGCGCGAATGTCTTTCCGGAGCGCGGAAACGCCCTGAATGTCCGTCAGCAGGCCCAGTGCCTGAAATGCGCCGAAACGTACAAAATAGGAAGAATTGTCACGGGCGAGGCCTTCGAGGATGGGAATGCTCCTACGCTGAATGTCCTGCTTCGATTTGATCAGGTATTTGCCGAAAACCTGCAGGAAATTGTATTTCTCACCCGGCTTCATCGCCTTCATTTTCGTAAGAAACCAATCGAAACGTTCGGGTTGGGCCAGGCCTGCATAGTAGTTGCCCACTGCCGTGATAATGGCGTCGTTAGGCGAATTTTCGAACTGGGCGGCTACCTCCGCCGCGTCGCTGGGCTGGCTCATCAAATATTTCTCGATGGCCACCGACGCCACAAGGTACGAACTGTCGGCCAATGCCGCTTTGAAGATCGGGTCGCTGTTGTTGTCGCCGAAGGAAGCCAGCGTAATGATCGCTTCTGAGCGGACTTGCGGGTGCGGGTCGTTCTGCGCGCGGTTCTGGATCACCTTTTCAATATCCGCGAAGCCCTCGCCCGCGTATTCGGCGAAATTACTGATCGCCATCTGGCGTAATTTCCAGAACGGATCGTCCATCGCTTTTACAAGAATCTTTCTCGCGGTGGTATCGGCCAATGCGCCTTCCAGCGACGCCAACGCTTCATATTTATGCAGGAACCGATCGGCGTGGAGGTATTGAAACTCCATTTCCGGCCTGTTCTTTTCGTGTTCCACCACGGCCAGCAACTGCGCTTCCGCGTCGAATATCACCAGGTCGGGTTTTTTGGCAGCTGGGAATTCGAGCGTCTGGTTTACTTTGTCAACCACTACGTCGTAACGGTTCTTTTTCCCCGACACCCACACATCCACTTTTACCGGCAGGCGATAAACGGTGGTCGCCACGGTATCCTGTGCCTGTTTTACTTTTAAAAGCACTTTTCCCTGAGCAGCCGCATACTGCTGCTCAATTTTTAAGACCGGATGCCCGGGCTTGTGGAACCACTGATCGAAAAACCAGTTCAGGTCCTGGCCAGTCATTTTTTCGAAAGCAACACGGAGGTCATCGATCTCGGCAGTACCGAAGGCGTGGGTTTTGAGATATTGCTGCAATGCAGCAAAGAAAGCGTCATCTCCCACCAGCGAGCGCAGCATGTGCAAAATACGGCCGCCCTTCGCATAGGAATGGGCATCGAACATATTCTCACGGTCTTTATAAAAATAGCGGATCATCGGCACCTGCTTGGTCTCCGATTCGGCCAGGTATTCTTTCGTTTCCTGCAAATTACCCCAATCCGCTTCATGACGGCCGTCGTTGTATTCGCTCCAAAGGTATTCGGCGTAGTTGGCGAAAGATTCATTTAAAGGTAATTGCCCCCATTCCTCACAGGTTACATAGTCGCCAAACCAGTGGTGCGCGAGTTCATGGGCGATAACGGCATCCGAATTTCCGTCGACCAGCGACCGGGCGTCATTCTGGACCCCTTCTTCATGCACGGTTGCCGTCGTGTTTTCCATCGCACCGGCCACAAAGTCCCGCACGGCGATCTGGGCGTACTTTTCCCAGGGATATTCTACGCCAAAAACATTACTGAAAAAACCCATCATTTCGGGCGTACGGCCGAATATGGCGTGGGCGTCGGCGCCATACTTTGGTTCAACATAATAGCTCAGTTCCAGGCCGTTCGGCATCATATCTTTCGCCACCGCGAAATCGCCCACGGCTATCATCGCCAGATAAGGCGCATGCGGCCGGGTTTGCTTCCAGTGATCGGTACGGGTGCCTTTCTTGCCTTCCAGCTGCTCTACCAGCAAGCCATTTGAAAGGGTTTTGTAGGTACTGTCGACAGTGATGTAAATGTCCTGGGTAAACTTCTGATTAGGCGCATCGATCGTCGGAAACCAGCAGGAACTGCCTTCGGTTTCACCCTGCGTCCACACCTGCCGGGGCTTGCCCTCGTCGAGGCCGTCGGCATTGATAAAATAGAGTCCTTTGTCCGAAGCACTGTCGTCCTCCTTACCTCTCGGCACCTCGTTCGGCTTGGCTATGTAATCGATTTTGACAAAAAGGGTGTCCTTACGTGTATACTCCTGTCCCAGCTTGATCACCAGCTTGCGTTTATCGTAAGTGAATTCGAGCTTCTTTTTGACTTTTCCTGCGATGTCCTCGCTGGTCAGGTCACCATATTCGCCGGTGGTATCCAGCATTGAAATACCTTTTATTTCAAACCCTTTCGCGTCCAGTTCGAGGGTGTTCTGAGGATAAAAATGAGGCTTGAATTTCAGTATCGCCGAACCGGGTACCTGTTGTTTTACCCAGTCGAGCTGCAAGTCCAGCCGGGTATACAATATGTCGCTTTTGCGGGTTCTCTCGGGTCTGTAAGGGCCTTGGGGGGTTACGGTGCCGGGGTTTCTCCTGTAAAGTGTGTCGGCATCGGTACCTGCGACGGCCGGGGTACTGAATGCGATAGAAAGTATTCCAAAAATTGTAAAGATCAATCGGTTCAAAAAAGGTCTTTTATTATCACCGGTCATATCCGCTTTCTGATTGATTGCTAGGAAGTAAGTCAATGTAAATAAGTTAATAAACGATTCTCTGGTGTTGCCGGCCGGCTTACACCCGCAGCAGCAAACCGGCTTCTGCGGCCCTCCGGGCGGGAATGTAGGAAACAACCATAGTAATCATAACGACAATAACGCCCGTGTAGAGTATGTCTTCCCAAATTAATTTCACCGGGTAAGCATCCACCAGCGAGGTGGTCATCCCCATCGAAACGAGCCCGTACCGCATTTGCAGCCAGCAAATGGCCACGCCGCCCAACAGTCCCGCCAGGGCACCGGAAAACGCAACGATGGCCCCCTCCGCCATAAAGATCTTCCGGATCAGCGATTGCGTTGCACCCATTGCGTAAAGCATCGACACGTCGTTCTTTTTCTCGATGGCTAACATGCTCAGCGAGAAAAAGATATTGATTGCGGCTACTAAAATAATCAGGGAAAGGGTGACCGCCACAAAAAGCTTTTCCATTTTTATTGCGCGTAACAGGTCGGCATTGAGCAAGTCGCGGTCTTTCACCACAAATACCTTGCCAAGTTTCCGGCCGATTTCCGCACTTACCTCTTTTTCGGTATAACCCGGTTTGACATACACCTCCAACGCCGATCGTTCGCTGTGGTAGCCCATAAGCTCTTCCACTTGTTTCAAAGGGGCAATAATGTAGTCGTCGTAACGGTTTTCGATAAAAAATACACCGCCGGGCCGGAGATTAAGCTGGTTGAATGCGTCCGGCGACGTGAGGTTGAGCGTTTTTGAGCCGGTACGCGGATATAGTAATTCGAGCGGGGTAAAAATGTCTTCCAGCGAAACCGACAACGCGTTACGGACACCTTCCGCCAGGATCGCATACGGAGTGCCGTTATTCCCGGTCAGTTTTACCGAACCTTCGATCATGGCAGTGTCGAGCTGGCCCTGCCGCTCGAATGTGCTGTCGACACCTTTCAGACGAATGATTGTCTGCTGACTGCCGTAGCGCACCAGCGCATTGTCTTCTATAACCTGTGTAACCAGTTTAACGCCCTCGACCGCCGCCACTTCGTTCAGAAGCTGCGGCGACACCTTGAACCGCTTTCCTTCGGCCGGAAGAATGCGGATATCGGCATCGAAAGTCTTGAAAATCTTCCGGTTCAGGTCTTCCATTCCATTGAATACCGACAGTACCACCACCATCGCCATCGTCCCGACCGCCACACCTGCCATGGCAATGCGCGCGATCAGACTGATGAAACTCCGCTTATTCCGCGAAAAAAATAGCGAACGGCAATCCGGTAGGAAATGTCCATGATGGCTCGAACTTGAAATCAGTAGGTATCTTCCTCCTCGTCGGGCTGTGCAGGCGGGATCACCAGATCCGCGAACAACTGATCCATTTTGGCTGCGTATTCGGCAGTGTCGTCGATATAAAATTGCAGGTGCGGAACGATCCTCAGCTGATGCCGGACGCGTTCGGCGAGCTTCTGGCGAATGAAACGGGTGTTTTCCCGGATCGTTTCCAGCAGCATTGTCTTGTTTTTATCGGGCAGAAAGCTCAGGTAAGCCCTGGCAATGCTCAGGTCGGGCGTTACCCGCACGGCAGTGATCGTCACGAAAGAACCGCTGGTAAGGTGCTGCGCGTCCTTCTGGAAAATTTCTCCCAGGTCTTTCTGTATCTGCCTGCCTACTTTTTGTTGTCTTTTCGATTCCATATCATGCATATTAATCGGAGGGATTTTGCCGGTCCTGACCGCACATCCTGGTTCGCCAGTTAGGATGATATAAACTTACGTCTCCTAATTCGTTTCCCTCTCTCCTTTCGATAAGTACAAATATCCGTACTTATTTTGTTTTTGTAGAACCCGGCATTGTAATTTCGTGAAACTTATTTCCCGTCTAAGACCTAATCCACCTGCCGCTTGCTTAGTTTTTTTCGCGTAAATGCACGGTACCAGACCATCAGTTTAGTAGTATTCTTCCTGCTGCTCCGCCTCCCCTTTTTCCTCGGTGGCGCGCCATTGCTGATACCCGAGCTGAGCTGGATGCTGGTCGGTGAGCAAATGGGCCGCGGGTTTATGCTTTATCGCGACGTGTGGGACAACGTAAGCCCCTTCTCCGGGCTTACCTATTGGCTAATCGACAGCCTATTCGGCCGCGCGCAATGGGTGTACCAGCTTGCCGCCATGGGTGTTTCGCTGGTGCAGATATTGTATTTCAATTACGTTATCCACTCCCGCGACGTTTTCCCCGAGCGCACTTACTTGCCCGGGGCTCTGTACGCGCTCTTTCTGAACATTTCCTTCGATATGGGTACATTATCGCCCATGCTGATCGCAAACACTTTCCTGCTGTTCGCATTCGGTTCGATCGTTAAAATGCTGGTAAGAAGAGAAGTGACCACCCAGGTTTTCGAACTGGGGCTGTATATCGGGATAGCCACATTGTTTTACCTGCCTGCGTCGCTATTCATGATCTGGGCATTTCTGGCGTTGCTGTTTTATACCGGCTCTACTTTCCGGCACCATTTGCTCGGACTGTTCGGCTCTGTTTTCCCGCTCCTGATGGTCGTGCTGTTCTTTTATCTGAACAACGGCATCGAAAGCCTGAACCGGAACCTTTTGACCTCCGTCTTTCAGGTAAAACAATACAACCTCAACGATTTTTCGTCCCTGCTGGCGTCGCTTTTGCTTCCGCTAAGCTTCGGGATTATGGGTTTTATGCGGATTTTCACAACGCTCCGCTTTGTGAACTACCAGACCCGCATTCAGCAGGTAATGGCGTTGTGGTTCATCGCCGCCGTGTTCACCATACCGCTCATGCAATTTCTGGCACCGATGCAATTTGTGATCTTCATTCCGCCCGCGGCATTCTTCGCCACGCATTATTTCCAGAGTTTCAAAAAGAACAGCTGGGCCGATGAGTTGCAGTTTACCCTTATGGGCGCAATGATCGTTCTGATCCAATATCAGGGACTGAGAGGCGTGCTGCCGGGGATTTCGATGGGTAAACTGGAAAACCTGCGTGCCAAACCGGCCAATTTGCCTGACCAGATCAGGAACAAGCGTATCCTGGTCCTGGGCCAAAATTCAGGGGAGTATATCAATAATTTCACCGCAACACCATACCTCAACTGGGAACTGGCCAGCTACGACGTGCTCAATCTCGACAATTTCGACAGCGTCATCCATGTTTACAACAACTTCCGGAAAGACCCGCCCGAGTACGTGATCGACAAGGTAAATATTATGCCGAAACTCCTGAACCGGGTTCCGGCATTGAAAAGGCAATATATCGAGAGCCCCTGGAAAGGTATTTACCAAAGGGCTTATTAGCAGGAAATCTTGTCGACACGCGTCTGATGACGGCCCCCCCTCGAATTCGGTGCCCAGAAATGCTTCCAGGCTGGCCAATGCGGTTTCCAGCTCGATAAAGCGTACCGGAAAGCAAATCACGTTCGCGTCGTTATGCTGGCGGGCCAATGGTGCGAGCGGCACATCCCACACGAGCGCGGCGCGCACGCCCTGATGCTTGTTCGCGGTAATGCATACGCCTTGCCCGCTCCCGCAAAGCAATACCCCTTTTTCAAACTCTTTGCTTTCCACTCCGCTCGCCACAGGATGCGCAAAATCCGCATAGTCGGCCGAGTCGGCGCTATATGTCCCGAAATCCTTTACTTCAAAACCATTGGTGGTTAACCAGTCGATAACCGGTTGCTTGTAGGGGAAACCTGCGTGATCGGAGCCGATAGCAATTTTTCTCATTACTTTTTTGTTAATTACAGCCCGCCGCCCGGTAACGGAGGCGGACATCGTGAAAAGTTTTTTATTATTGGTGTTAATGGTACAAAGTTACCATTATACTTATCAACAACTCAATGGATATCCTAAATATGAGTGAAGAAGTAAAACCTACCAATGGCGAACTAGTCGACGTTTCCCTCCTCAACCCGGCGGTTCCCGAAGATGAGAAAAGGATCAAGGAGGCGTTTGAAGACCGTAACTGGAACGAAATCAAGAGCGCCGATTCATGGGTTGTGTTCAAGGTAATGGCCGAATTCGTGGAAGGATTTGACAAGCTGGCCAAGATCGGGCCGTGCGTTTCGATTTTCGGTTCCGCGCGTACGCTGCCCGACAATCCCCATTATAAAACGGCGGAAGAGATCGCCGCCAAACTGGTGCGCCACGGCTACGGCGTGATTACCGGCGGCGGGCCAGGTATTATGGAAGCGGGTAACAAAGGCGCGTTCGAGCAAGGCGGAAAGTCGGTCGGATTGAATATCAAGCTACCCTTCGAGCAACACAGCAACCTGTATATCGACCACGACAAGAGCATTAACTTCGACTTTTTCTTCGTACGAAAAGTAATGTTCGTCAAATATTCGCAGGGGTTCATCGTCATGCCCGGCGGCTTCGGTACGCTCGACGAACTTTTCGAAGCGATGACATTGATCCAAACGAAAAAAATCGGTCGCTTCCCGATCGTACTGGTGGGCACGGCTTATTGGTCCGGGCTGCTCGACTGGATCAAAGGCACGATGCTTAACGAGCGCAATATCAACCCCGAAGACCTCAAACTGATCAGTCTGGTGGATACGCCCGACGAGGCGGTGAAGGTGATCGACACATTCTATTCGAAATACCTGCTGAAACCCAACTTCTAGCAAAGCATTTTCAAAACAAGGCCATGCCGTCAGAAAGACAGGTATGGCTTTGCTTTTTGTAATGTCGCGTCGTCCAGTGCTTTCGCATTCCGCAAATCTTCCAGCGATCCGAATGGCCCGTGCTCCTGGCGGTAGTTGATCAGGATCTGCACCTGCTTTCTGTTCTTCAAATAGGGATGCCTGCTGATTTCTTCGATCGTGGCGATGTTGATTTGAATCTTTTTAACAGGAGTTATGACGCTGGCGTGCCGTTTCAATTCCGATAACGCGACGGGATCGAGCCCATAGACCTCGCCGAGCTGTTCATTCGAATGGAAACCACCGAGTGCGTCCCGGAATTTCAGAATCCGCTGTGCAAGTTTGCTGCCGATTCCTTTCAGGCGAATAAGCGTCGTGGTATCGCATTGATTGATGTCGAATATGCGTTTGCTATCCTGTGTAATTTGCCTTTCCGGTACCTGTGCACCCGATTTGGGTACTGCCGCAGTCCCGGCATCAGGCGAGGCCCGCGGGATCTGAATATGTTTTTCCAAATGCGTATAAAGCCCGGGCGGGAAATCGTAAATCTTCAGCAAATCCTCTTTCCTGCGAAATTGCCCTCCCCTGCTTCTGAATTTCACGATTCGCCGGGCGATAAATGCGGGAATTCCGACGCCCATGAGCTCGCTTTCCGAGGCGGAATTAGGATTAAAATCGACGGGTTTGATCTGCGTCGTCGTTAGCGATGGCGCCTCGTCGCCCGGCGCGGACCGCCTGCCCTGCCACCTGCCGGGCTTAGCCGACTGCTGCTTTTCCAGCAGTGCCGCAATGCTGTCCAGCACCTTCATCTCGGGTGGTGAGGCAGTCAGGTGGGGCAAAATCCATCGGCGGAATAAAAAAGGCGTCCAAATAACCACTCCGCAGAATACCATCATCATCAATGCGCCGCGTGCTTCTTTTCGGGAAATGCCGAAAAAGTCCTGTAAGCCATTTAAAATTTTCTGATACATAAATCGGGATTTGTTTTCCCTTTTGACGCTGCATCAGCGTTTTGGTAACAGGTTTTAGAACACAAATGAGCAGACGGTAAACCGCCTGCTCATCCATGCATTCAAAAAGCGATCTTTATTGATTCACATAAACACTGCCTGCGCTGGCCGAAAGTGTTACCGGAATACCTCCACCGTTCATTTTTCCTTGAACGCGGTCTTTTTCAGCCGAGCCGTCAAAGTTTTTAAGCGGGATCGTCACTCTGTTTCCCCTTAGGTTCAGGTCTACACCTTTATCCAACGGCATTGTAACACGAACACTGCCAGCGGAGGTCGACAAGTCTACATATTTACCCAGCGATTTCAATTCGAGTTCGATACTGCCCGCGCTGGTGCTAGCGCGCACGCTGCCCGACACATCGGCCAGGTGCACCGAGCCACCGGAGGTTCCGGCATCAAGCGAACCGTTTACGCCATCGCCACGAATACTTCCGCCACTGGTATGTGCTAAAATATCGCCGTTGAGCTTATTCAGTTCGATGCTGCCACCGGAAGTTTTGAGCTCGATTTTACCTTTCAACTCATTGGCTTTAATACTGCCTCCGCTGGTATGCAGGTTGATATCATTGCTGCAATGCGCCACATCGATGCTTCCGCCGGAAGTGTGGCCCTGTATTTTGCCATCGAGGTCGTCGATCTTGAGGCTTCCTCCGCTGGTCGAAAAGTTCTGGTTGCCGCTTAACGATGCAATTTTGATACTTCCACCACTGGTTTTGAGGTTGGTAGCCACATTCCGCGGGGCCGTCACCTTAAATGCGATGGAAATACTTCTTTTGTCGTTCCATTGCAGGTTACTTTTTCTTTTCGCGGTAGCAATCACCTTGCTGCCTTCCGTGCCGATCAGGATGTCATAGTCTTCCAGGCGGTCTTCGATTTCCTCCTTCGTCAGATCCTTATTCCCGTTGCCACGCACATACATTTCCACTTTAAAGCCGTTCGGCTGCCCGCCTTGTACAGCAATGGAGCCTCCGGACGTCTCGACTTGTAATTCTTTCAGGGATGAGCCGTTGAAGTTTTTAGTGACGTAAGGTTTGTCATCGTCGCTTTGCGCGAACGCAGTCATGAAAGACATTGCCGCCAACGCGAAACCAAGTAGTTGTTTAATTTTCATGGAATCTGTCGATTAGTTTAATCAATGATGTAAAACCGGATGTCGAAGTTGCACGGCGGGAATTTAAAATCCAGGTAGCGGGCCGGTCGGTATACTTTTTGCAATATTTATTTTCAAAACCTGCAACACATCATGAAAACATACCGAGTAAAAGCCGTCCGGGAATCCGACGAAAACGTGGTATTGGACATCCTGCAAAACCTGCAACGGCAAGGGACGATCGTATTTGAAGAAGAGCAATTTCAAAACCGCGCTAAAGAAGCCGCACCTGCCACGGAGGAGCAGGTGCAGGAGATTATCGATGAAGCGGAATTAGGTCCTTATTATTCTGAGAAAGAGGCGAAAAAAATCCTTCATTTGTAGGAATTATTGTTTCTTAATATCGATAACCTTGATCTCGTCAAAGGTATTCGTTGCCCCCCAGCCGCACTGCACCGCGCCTTTCCCCCCGGTGAGGCTATATTTGAGGCGTACTTTGGTAAAGCTGTAATAATCGTCGCTTTTGCCAAGCGCTTTCTCTATTTTTGAAAGGGAAGCTTCGTTGGGGAGTAATGAATACGTGCTGTCGGCGGTGGTTACGGAGAAATGCCACGAACACCCGTCGGCGGCGAGCATGTTGGTCCATGTGGCGTCTACCTCGTAAATCTGCTGATTGATGTCGTCACTTTCATCATGGCAGCTTATCCAGGCCAGTAAACCGAACAAAACGATCAGAACTTTCATGGTTACAGGGATTTTGATTGTCGGTTAGACACGGCCTCGTTCGAAATAGTTGGAACCCTCCGGCTCATATTTCCACTTTTTTCAGGAACCGGGCAAACCATCTGCCAGAATCTTTTACCGTACGTTCCTGCGTTTTGAAGTCAACAAATACCAGGCCAAAGCGGGCCGAGTATCCATGCGCCCATTCAAAATTATCCAGTAATGTCCACGCGAAATAACCGGTTATATTCAATCCCTCATTTTTAGCCTTCAGAACAGCCGATAAATATTCCTGATAATAAGCCCGCCTTCCGGAATCCTCCACTTTCCCTTCTTTCAGCTTGTCCTTGAATGCGGCGCCGTTCTCGGAAATCATCAGCTCGCGCACACCCTTGTAGCGGCCAAACTGCTTCAATATCTCATACATTCCGGCAGGACTGATTTCCCAACCCAGCGCGGTCGTCGGTACGTTTCTCAGGGTAGCCGGGACTTCTTTCAGCCACGTTACCGGCGCCAGGTACGAATGCTGCACCACTACACTGAAATAGTTTTGCAGGCCCCAAAAGTCGAAATCGAATTTCAGCCGCTCGCGATCGCCTTCACGCATGAATCTTTTGATATTGGATAAAAACGGGAATGCGTCCTTCGGGTAACCTAGCCCGAGTGCGGGCTCGATGAAAAGGCGGTTCATCAACGCATCGGCCCGCCGGGCGGCCCGGACGTCGGCTGCGCTCCGGCTGTTGGGGTAAACATATGAGCAGGAAATCGCGTTACCAATCCGTGCATCCGGCAGTATTTGCCTCAATACCCGCCCGCCCTCCGCCTGGCTCAGTGCCAGGTGGTGCACCACGGGGAGGAAATTATGGATCCCCTTGTTGCCCGGCGCATGCTCACCGGTGGTATAGCCCAGTCCGGCCACCGCCATCGGTTCGTTCAGTACGATCCAGTTATGCACGCGATCGCCAAATGCAAGCGCACACACAGATGCGTACTCCGCAAACCATTCGACGATGCGCCGGTTTTTCCAGCCGCCCGATTTTTCCAGCGCCTGTGGCAAATCCCAGTGGTACAAGGTGATCCAGGGCTCTATACGAAGGGAAATGCATTTGTCGATCAGCTTGTTATAGAAATCGATACCCGGCTGGTTCACGCGCCCGTGGCCATCGGGCAATATCCGCGACCAGGAAAGCGAGAACCGAAAATGCCCGAATCCAAGCTCTTTCACCAGTTCCAGGTCCTGCTCGTACCGGTGATAAAAATCGCAGGCCTGCCGCGCGTGGTCTCCGTTGCGGATTTTGCCCTTTTTTCTCGCAAAAACATCCCAGACACAATCGCTTCTGCCATCCTCGTTCACGGCCCCCTCGATCTGGTAAGCTGCCGTGGCGACGCCCCATTTGAAATCGTGCCCGAACGCCTCACGCGTCAATGGCACATTATAATCCAGTTTGTTTTCAGAATTCCTCTTGTGATAGTCGATAGTCGTTGCCAAACCTTTACCGGTTAACCCATTATTTGCGAAAGTTAAAACTAATCTCAAAACAAAAAACCCTCCGTCCCGAAACTGTGGACGGAGGGCTTGTCGTAAGCCGGGGGCTTCTTTACGCGATTACCGGACGATCAGTATCTTGCGCATCGACGGGCCGTTGTTGATTTTCACATAATACGTTCCCTGCGACAGTCTGGTAAGATCGACCTCGCTTGACGAATCCGGCACTGCGTTCAGAACCAACGCACCAGTCTGATTGTACACCTTCACATTCGTAACCGGCTGGTTGCTGCTCACCTTGATACGGTCCACGGTCGGGTTTGGATACACACTCAACTGCTCCTGGCCGTCGAAGTTCAGGTTCCTGATCGAGCTGTAAGCGAACGTTTCGTCCAGGTCCACCATTTTGAGGCGATACAGGTTCGCGGCAAGTGGGTTGGTGTGCGTATAGCTATATGTTTCCAGGCTTCTGCTTTCGCCTTTTGCCGCCACCTGTGCCAGCGCCGTCCAGTTTTTGCCATCCTGGCTGTGCTGAACCTCGAAGTAGGCCGAGTTGCTTTCGGAAGTGGTGGCCCAGGTGAGTTGTGCCGTTGCTCCTTCTTTTTTCGCGGAGAATACCGAAAGCGTTACAGGCATCGGGGGACCGGAGAAGGTAAGGCAGGCATTGTCAACCAGGAAGTCGTTTCCGTTTGAGGAGAGCAGCACACGTACATATTTGGTCCCGGCCGGAAGCGTACCGTTCAACGTATATTTCGTGAGGCCCCAGGTACCTTCCGTGAGCGATTTTGTTACATCCTGCGAAGTCTGCCCAAGTTCTTCTTTCACCTCGTTCAGGTACACCAATTGAATTTTCTGACTGTTGGGGGAAGAAGTGCTGAATGCCGCATAGATATTCAGCGTAACCAGCTTTCCGGTGGTCGTCTGTACTTCCACATCCTGCCAGAACTTGCCTGCGGCGGTCAGTTTCGCGCCGTTGGTTCCGCAAACCGCATAAGTAGGTTCGACCGTCAAAGTACCAGTGACATCCCAGTTAGCGGTACCATTTTCGAAGCTCGGGTTCTGAAGGGTATTGCCGTTACATTCCGTACAAGTAACCGGCTGTGTGATCGTCGTGCAGATCGCGTCTACCTTGAAATAGTCACCCGACGAATTCACCGAGAAGCGGACTTTCACAGCTCCGGCCGGCGCGGTCGCCGAAATCGAGAATTGTTTCAGTTTGCTGTCGACCACTTTGTAATTCATGTCTACAACCGCTTCGTTGGCGTTGATTTTGTTACCGGCGCCGTCGTAGAAAGTCAGCTTGAATGTGTGCGACACACCTGTATTATGGGTACCGCCATAAGCAGTCACATCCACTTTCGCACCCGCAACCACATTGATATCCTGCCATATCGAGCCGGTACCCGTGATCAGACCATTTTTGCTGCCGCACATTTCGTAGGCATCGTCCACCCCGAACGAGCCGGATTTCGACCAGTCGTTCGTTCCGTTCTCGAAACTTGCATTTTTAATATATTGATTGGACGCGACGCAATCGCAGTCGACCGGCGTGGCTGGCGGCGTTATCGTCAGGCAAGCTCCGTCGATCTTGAGATAATTTCCGCTCGAAGACGCCTGGAAGCGCACTTTCACGGCATCGGAAGGTGCAGTTCCTGTCAGCGTGTATTTGGCCAGGGTGCTTCCGCTCCCTACCTCATAGTTGACGTCTTTCACCGCTTCTGATATAACGGAGCCATTCGACCGGTAGAAAATCAGCTTGAACTTGTGATCGTAATTATTTTCATGCGTACCTCCGTAAACCTTCATATAATAAGCGCTTCCGCCGGTAATGGCCACGTCCTGATAGATGTAACCCGAACCGTTGATCACGCCGTTGTAGGTACCGCACATATTGTAACCTGTGCTGGTACTCAGGCTCGTATTATAGGTGCCTTTTGTCCAGTCGCCTGTCCCGTTCTCGAAGCTGGCATTTTTCAACTTGTTGTCGTCGCAACCACAGTCGTTGGTCGCATTGGCCTGGAAGGCGAAGCCCAGGCCGAAAAGTAATAGGGTAAAGAGAAACGTAAAATTTTTCATAACGTATTTGATTTGTAATTGATTAGCTGTTGCGCTTTCCTACAAAATGTACGCTACAAAGGTAACTAGCCAGACAATCGAAAAATAGCACTTTTTTTATATGACAAGTCCGTAATAATTATGTTTATATAAAAATTTTAATTATTTCTAAAAAGTCTTTTCAAATTACTTCTATAATAAAATCGCCAATTATTTTTCACAATCGACCTTTTTAGCATAAATTACTTCTTTAAATTCACTCAAAGTGATTATACACAACGCCAAATTAATAATATAACTTTTCCAATATAATCCCGTGCCGCCAGGTGAGCCCGGCGACGATAGCGGTTACATAAAAACAGAATTTTATTTGGTTAAAGCCCGTGTCTTTCAGACGTTCATGGGCACCTGCCCGTACTTATCGCTGTTCGGCTCAAAATCATCGTTTAGTCGCGATAATGACGCGGCGGCAAGTAAAACTTCTACATCAAAAAAGATCGAAAGGCGCATTTTTCGCAATAAAATGCCATATTCAGGAAACGAACGGTTCTGATCGACGCCGGGGGATTCTGTGGATAACGATGAGTTTTCACTGAAGAATTTCGACAAAATTTTTTTTTGAGAAAACCCGGGCTTCTACAAGATTTATATCGAATGCGAACAAAATGCAGTTGTTTTATTACTGTATTACAGCATTTTAACTACATACTATTCGTATTACAAGCGCTTGCCGCCAAACATATTACGAGCACGCGGCAGAACAGCGGTAGAAAATACCGGAGCATCCGGGCCCGGCAGAATTTTAGCGGCCGAAACACGCAGTCGACAAAATACCTCTCGAGTTATTTTTACAAAACGGGCAATTCGTGAGCGAGGTTTTTCGCCTACCCAAGAGTCTCCACCTCCGGCGCTTTGCCGAACGGGCAACAAAGCAGGCACAGTAAAATATATCTAACAGACAGTCAATACATTACACTTTATACATCTTGGCCGTTTTGGTGATTCTTTGAGTGGAAGCCGCCACGGTAATCCTGTTCTTTCATTCCGGCTTCGCATAACAGCTTTCATTAATCGGGGCGACCCTATTTTATATTTTTCCGTTCCGGTGCGCGTTTCAGGATAACCTGCTTATTTTATGTTCCGATTACCAGGCGGTGAGCGGATGTCCGCGCCTCCAGCGATGCGACCCGCCAGCCTGTTTACGACCCGACCAACTGTGCCTATGTTAAAAAAGTATCTGGCTGCCGCTGCCATGGCGGCATTTGCATTTTCCTGTGGCTCCCGTGATAAGCCGACGACCACCAATCCGCTCGACAGCGTTGCCAGAGAATATGTCAAACTCGGCCTTTCGATAGGCCAGTTCGACGGCGATTTTGTGGATGCTTATTACGGCCCGGACTCCCTGCGACCTTCGGGGAGAGACACTTCGCAATTCCCGAAAGGACAGTTCCTCCGACAGATCACCCGTTTGAAGCAATCATTGGCTGCGATTTCGGCCAACGCCGGCAACGACACCCTCACACGGCGTGCCGAATGGCTGACAGCCCAGCTCACGGCATTCGAAAGGCGGATCCACGTCTATTCAGGCTCTTTTGTGCCGTTCGATTCGGAGTCGAAGGAACTTTTCGATGCAGTGGCACCCCTGTACGACGAAAAGCATTTCCGTGTCCTCATAGCCCGGCTCGACCGGCTTTTGCCCGGCGAAGGCTCCATCCCGGAACGTTACCAGAAATTGGCCAGCCGCTTTCTCATTCCCGAAAGCAAGATCGATACTGTGTTCCGCACCGCCATTACCGAGGCCCGCAAACGTACTCGCGCGCATTACCCGCTGCCTGCGGGCGAAGATTTCAAACTCGAATATGTGCGCGATAAGCCGTGGTCGGGCTATAACTGGTACAAAGGCAACTACAAAAGCGTAATCCAGATCAATGTGAGCCAGCCTATTTACATAGAAAGGGCGATCGATCTCGCATGCCACGAGGGGTACCCGGGCCACCATGTTTATAATACGCTACTGGAAAAGAACCTTTTCCGCGATAAAGGCTGGACCGAAATTTCGCTTTACCCGTTGTTCAGTCCCCAATCCCTGATTGCCGAAGGGAGTGCCAATTACGGCATTTCGATCGCATTCCCCGGCGACGGGCAAAAAGAATTCTGCAAGAATGTCCTGATCCCGCTGGCCGGCCTTGACACGGCAATGAGCGATATTTATTTCGAAGCGCTGGCCGTGCGTTCCGCTCTGAATTACGCACGCAACGAAGTGGCCCGGGGCCTGCTCGACGGCGGCATGAGCGAACAGGAAGCTAAGCGATGGCTCACCGACTATTGCCTGCTGCCCGAAAAAGGAGCCTCCGACTACCTACGGTTTATCCGCAAATACCGGAGCTATGTAATCAATTACAATTATGGCCAGGATATCGTGAGGAAGTATATCGAGTCGCAGGGCGGTACCGCCGCTGATCCCGGCAGGCGATGGAAACTTTTCGAGACATTACTCAGCACAGAAAACAAAGCAGGAGATCTGCTGAAACCCTGAAAAGACGGGGCAATGCTAAAATGTCCCGAACCGGTCGTTTTACCCCACATTTCGGCAGAATGCCGTATATTGAACATTTTCCGCTACTCCTTTGACTACCTTGAAAAAAGCCGGTTTACCTATTAGAAAGAAAAGGCTTTACTTCTTTCGCATTGTTTGCGCATTGGCGGTCGCCGTTGCGATCATTTCCGGTGCATCGGCTCAGGCACCGTTGTTGCCCAGACATTATACCTGCTACCGTGCGGAAAAAGGAATTAGCGTGGATGGCCGCCTGAGCGAGCGTTCATGGAAAAAAGCCGCATGGACTTCGTCGTTTGTGGATATAGAAGGGGATAAAAAGCCCCTACCCCGGCAGGATACGCGTGTAAAAATGCTTTGGGACGACCGGTACCTGTATATCGCCGCCCAGATGGAGGAAGAACATATCTGGGCGTATCAGAACAAAAAGGATCAGATTGTGTACCTCGAAAATGATTTTGAAGTATTTATCGATCCCGACGGCGATACCGACAATTACTATGAGCTCGAAATTAACGCCATCAACAACATATTCGACCTTTTTCTGCCCAAGCCCTACCGAAAAGGCGGCCGGGCACAGATCGACTGGGATATTAAAGGTCTGAAATCGGCAGTGACCGTCGACGGTACCGTCAACAATGCCCGAGACAAAGACAAGCGCTGGGTCGTGGAAATCGCCATTCCGTTCGAATCCCTGTCCATCGAAAACGTGAAACCGCTGATCCCCGCCGACGGCGCCGAATGGCGGATCAACTTCTCCCGCGTCAACTGGCAGCATGAAATCGGCGAAGACGGCCGTTACAACCGGAAGCGGAATGCGGAAACCGGCAAGATCATTCCTGAATACAACTGGGTATGGTCGCCACAGGGCATTATCAACATGCATTACCCCGAATACTGGGGAAAACTGCTTTTCAGCGCGGAAAAAGTCGGAAAAGCAAAAGGAATCGCACAAAAATGATGCGCCGTATGACCAGAACCTTCACACTCTTTCTCCTGACACTCCTTACCAGCTCAGCAGGTGCGCAACCCGATACGATCAGTCACGCTGCCATCGACAAGAAACTGGCTGCGAAACTCGAAAGCGTACTTGCAGGCTTCCACGGGCAGGCCGGCGTATACGTGCGTAACCTCAAAACCAACCGCATTGCCGCCGTAAATGCCGACTCCCTGTACCCTACCGCCAGCATGATTAAGGTACCGATTATGTGCGGGATTTTCGACAAGATCGAAAAAGGTGAAATCCGGTTCGATCAGGAACTCATTTACCGGGATTCGCTGAAATACGACAATGGCGTCGTCGGCTCGTTTCGCGACAGCACGAGGATCGCGCTGCCCAAGGTGATCCATCTGATGATCTCTCAAAGCGACAACACCGGCAGCCTGTGGTTGCAGGCCATGGCGGGAGGAGGAAGCGCTATCAATCAATGGCTGGAAAAGAACGGGTTTACCAATACGCGCGTCAATTCACGTACGCCAGGGCGCAGGGATTTCCAGGCACGTTACGGCTGGGGCGTCACTACACCCCGCGAAATGGCGGAGCTGGTGGCTATGATCAGAAACGGAAAGGCGGTCGGTCGGGCTGCAAGCGACCGGATGTACCGGTACCTGGGAATGCAATTCTGGGATGGTGAGGCAATCTCGCAGCTGCCCTCCGACGTAAAAGTGGCGGCCAAAAGCGGGGCAGTGGACCGGGCAAAGTCGGAAGTGCTTCTCGTGCACGCGCCGCATGGAGACTATGTGTTCTGCATTGCCACCAAAAATCAGCAGGACCAGCGGTGGCAGCGTGACAACGAAGGTTATACGCTCATCCGAAAGGTCTCGGCCGTCATCTGGGACCATTTCGAACCCAAAAGCAAATGGAAGCCGGTTGACGACTCGGGACGATTCTGGTTCTGAAAAATCCGGCAGGTGCGAGAGCCTGCCGGATTTTTGTTGCTAATGCCCTTCACTGGACTCAAATCCGAGAATAGCCAGCCGGTAAGGCGTCGCCGAAACTTTCACCGCGTTCTTTTTCGACAAATTATTGGTATTGACAACCAGCAACTCGCCGCTTTTCGGCTGGGTAATGTAAATATATCTTGCGGTAGCTTCCAGCTGCGGCTTCTGCGTTTCGTCTTTGGCCGTAGCGCCCAGCACCGGGCCGCTTATTTTGAGGGAATTGGTTTTCAAATCGTAGATACGGACCTCTCCGCTGTGCAGCAGTACCACCAGGTTATTGCCCGCGTAATCGACTTTCGCCTGCATGATATCGGCACTTGCCAGAACCGGCGTAACCGCCTTCGAAGCCACATCGATGGTATAAACGCCTTTCGAAGCCGTGTAACCAAGAAATTTACCTGCCCCTTTTGCTTCGAGAATGGTGCCAAACCAGGCATCGCCGAAATCGGCCGGATGCGGAATCAATTGCTGGTTCCCCGTCGGCTCCACGGCCAGAATGCCGCTCGACGAACCGAAGAGTGAAATGCTTCCGTTGGTCGCATTGCCATGAATGCCCTTTGTCCGGATGGTCGAAGCGAAAAGCGTTTTACCGGTTCCGTCGATGATTTTTACGCGTTCCGGCAGCGTTCCGGCTACTGAGCCGTCTTTTTCGGTAATCGCATAAGTACCATTGTCGAACTTCGTCATAGCGCCGTGATGCGCTACGTTGCCTGCATGGATATGCGTCATTTTCTTACCTGCGGTGTGAAAGTCAGCTTCCCGGGCAATGCTTAGCGTACCGTCGCCATCGTTAAAAGTAATGATCTCGTCGCCCTTGCTTTTGAAATGTGTCGGCTTGTTCCCATCGCCCGTCAGGGCCGCGAATTTAGGGGTACCTTTCACGTCCACGTGATCGCCATGCCCTTCGAATCCGGTATCGAACAGCTGCACAAAATTGTTGGCGCCGTTCACGATTGCGCCGAAGCGCCCGCCTTGCGTACCGTACAGCGCCGATTTCGCAAACTGTGCTTCAAACTTCTCTACCGAAAGTTTCACGGGGTCCACCAGGGAAAGTTCTTTCGAGGTTTCGTCGTTTACGAGCACACGAACGAATTTGTATTCGGTTTCCTCTACCGGCGTTACGCCGTCCTTCTCCTTGTCGTCATCGCAAGCCACGAGCGAAACGCCTGCCGCTGCCCAAAACAGTACTTTGAATAAATGCTTTTTCATAAAAAAATCTTTAAATGCAACAATGATGCAAATGTAGTTTCAGAAGAACCACAAATGCAACAGCGTTGCATATAAAGATTAAAAAAGCGTTAAAATACCGTTTGGTCAGGCCATTGCCTCGCGTAGCAAGTTCCTGCTTTCTTTCTTGACAAACGTGATAGGCACAAACTCGTCGTTCGGTGCGCCGATGTAATAGACCGTCCATTCCGGATCGTGGTGCGCCAGCATTTCGCTGATACAATCGGCGCGGTGCGCAACCGGATTGGCACAATCTTCCCAGTAGAATAGCTCGACCCGATAGAACAGGTTCTGCTTGATTCCGTTGATCGTTACCTCAACTTTGATCTCCTGCTTACCTTGAAGCGGCGGGATGGGAATGGCAATGTGGCTCATGGGGATTATCTGGTTAAAATTTAATGCATAGGAAGATAAAACGGTTAGTCTGTTTTAAGGGACTTCACAGGGTTCGTGAGCGCGGCTTTGATGCTTTGAAAACTGACCGTCAGTAAAGTGACGGCGATGGTCATAACGCCCGCCAGGCCGAAGATCCACCAGGCTATACTGGTTTTGAAGGCGAAGTTTTCCAGCCATTTGTCCATCGCGTACCAGGCCAGCGGACTGGCTATGGCGAGGGAAATGCCGACGAGCACCACAAAATCCCTCGACAACAATTGCACAATGCTCCTCACCGATGCGCCCAAAACTTTCCGGATACCGATTTCCTTGGTACGTTGCTGCGTCACAATCGAGACGAGGCCGTACAAACCGAGGCAGGAAATCAGCACCGCCAGACCGGCAAAATAGGTAATTAGTTTGCTGAGACGCTGCTCACCCGCGTAAGCGTCCGCGATGCTTTGATCGAGGAACTGGTAGTCGAACCCTTTTTCAGGAAAATATTTGTCCCACTCCCGCCCGATAAACGCCAGCGTCTTATCCATTCCGGCGGGAAAGAGTTTAACCGAAACCTGGGTAAAAAGCGGCTGCTCGATATGAAACACCATCCCTTCTATCGGATTTTGCAGCGATTGGCCATGAAAATCCTTTAAAACGCCTACGATCCGCCCATGCTTTCCTTCCAGGTTGATCGTTTTGTTCAATGCGTCCTGGTTCGATTTCCAGCCGAGCATCTTCACACCCGTTTCATTAATCAGGAAACCTGCCGATTTGTCGGTCGAATACCGCTCCGACAAATCCCTGCCCGCAGCGAGTTTCAATCCGTAAGTCTCCGTAAAATTAAAATCGATGCCTATGGTGCCTATAAAGAGGTTCGCATCCGGCGTTTTGCCTTCGGGGACCACATTCCGGCGCACCGCTCCCGTTCCCATCCGTTGCGTCGCAAACGTGACGTCCTCCACGCCGGGATAGTGCATCAGCGCCTCCCGGAACGTTTTCAGGCGCAGGTATGCGCTGTCGTTCCGTGTTGCGAATACGTTCGTAATCTTTTCGTTCCGGATGTCGGCCGTTACAATGTAGTCCTTATTGAAACCCATCGGCTGATCCATCAGATACCGGAGTTGCCGGAAAGCGACCATTGCCCCGATGATCAGCATAATGGAAGCGATGAACTGGAAGCCCAGCAAAACCTGCCTTACCGCCCCGCCTTTCGCTTTGCCACTGATAAAACTGCCTTTCAATGTTGCAATCGGCTGAAAGCGGGACACGAAGAATGCCGGGTAACTACCGGAGATCAATCCGGCGACGACGGCGACCGCTACGAACACCGCCAGCAAACCGGGATGGGCCAGCAAATATTCCCAGGTCAGGTTTTTGTTTGTCAGCGCATTCAGCACCGGGAAAAGCAATGTGATCAGGATCACCGCGAAAACGAGCGCGACCCCGCTCAAGAGCAACGATTCTCCCATAAACTGGACCACGATCTGGCCCTTTTCGCTTCCCAGGGTTTTACGGATGCCCACCTCGCGTGCGCGTTGCAGCGAGCGCGCGGTGGAAAGGTTGATAAAATTAATGCAGGCGATCAGCAGGGTCATTATGCCGATGCCCAGGAATACATACACATAGGTTATGCTGCCGGTAGGCTCGGGGTTGCCTTCCACTTCGGAATTCAGGTGAATATCGTCCAATGGTTGCAACCGGTACTCGATATCCTTCGCAATCTGCGGATCGGCATGCGTTGCGAGGAACTTTGGTAAACGTGCATTGACGGCCCCGGCTGTTTTTCCAGGCCTCAGTAAAACATAGGTCGCCGAATGCGTAATCACCCAGTTTTGGGGGAGGTTGGTCCGAACCAGTTCGCTTTCAATGGCGAACATGGTCTGGTAGTCGGATAGCAGGTCGATACGGATATGCGAATTATCGGGGAACGACTTTACTACCCCGGTAATGGTCAACGGATGTTTGCCTTCATAGGTAACCGTTTTGCCCAGTGCTTTGGCATTGCCGAAATATTTGCGTGCAACCTCCTCGGTGACAATCAGCGAATAAGCCTGTTTCAGTGCCGTTCGTGGATCGCCTTCGACAAAATTGAAGGTGAAAATATTGATCAATGAAGAGTCGGCGAAAAAGAAATGGTCCTCGTCGAATTTCATCGGACGCGCGTTCTGCGCACTTTTCACCTCGATGGTCGCATTGCTGCGGTATACCCGCGCCGTTTTCTCGATTTCGGAGAAATAATCGGGCAGGAGCGGTGAAGCGACGGCTGGCGTAAGCCCGATGTAAGCCGAGTATCCGGCGAATTTCGGCATATAGTTCAGCCTGTAAATGCGGTCGTACTTCTTATGAAACGTATCGTAGCTCAGCTCGTGGCGCACAAAGACCATGATCAGGAAACAGCACGTCAGACCGACCGTCAGACCGAAAATGTTGATAAACGAAAAGCCCTTATGCCGAAGCAGGTTCCGTTGGGCGATTTTGAGATAGTTTTTGAGCATTCCGTCGTTCAGAAAGGGTTAGAAACAATAATTGCCAGAAAACATAATTCCCTGACAATGACTGTATCTGCTAACCGGCAACAATTTTGTGCCAGCCAAACAACGGTTTAATACTCAGTGCTTTATTGAAGAAAAAGTCCTCCAAGCTGTCCGATTCCGAACAACCTTGTCCATCGTTGGACAATCTGGAAAATACCTCGCCCCGCCGTTTTTTACCAGCTCTTTCGCAGGCCAAGATATCCACCCGTTCTCCGCAGGAAAATATCGCCCCGATCGGTAGCTACGCGCACGATCATGCTTGTATTTTTCAAACGGCGCAGCATATATTCTGCTCCGAGCGCCGATGAAAACTGTCCTTTCGGGGGGGTCGAAATCCGCTCCGGGGGTACCGAAATTCCGGCTGTATGAAAGCCTCAGTGTAAGCGTCAGCGACCGTCCCATCGCTCCCTGGGCACCCAGGTACCACATATTCACACGGTTGTTGGGAAAATACCGGTGGTTCACCAGCTGCGACTGGTCCATATCTTTGCCCGGAATGATCAGCGGCGTCCCCACCGTCCGGCCCTGATACGACCATCCTTCCGAATACTGCGTGTGATTGAAATAGTTGTCCGCGCCCTGGTACTTGCTTCCGGGAATGTAGAACTCCGAACCCGACTGGTCTTTGGTAGAAAGGAATTCCACGGTCAGATGCGTAAGCGAAAAGCCATTTCCGGCATTTGAGGATAACATTTTGAGGTTTACCCCGTACAGCCCGTCGGGAATGTTCTTAAAGAGCATGCTGGATACGTCCTCGAAAGGATGCTGATGATAAACAAACAACCGGTAATGCCGGAATTGCGTTTCAAAGGCAACGTCGTAGCTCCCCAGGTGGTTACCGACCCGATAGCTATCAAACGCACCGTATCCGTTCTTTTCAAACCAGTTTTTGGAAGTGAACGCGAAAACGACGTTCGGATAAATGGACCACGACGATGGAAGTTCGCCATTCACGGCCAGTTCGGGGTGTTCTTTCAGGTAATCGGAATGCCCTGCCCACATTACATTGTGGTTCAGCCCGGCGTAGATTTTGCTTTTATTTTTCCCAAATCTCAGATAGAGAAATTTCTGATGCAGCCTCACACCCTGGATATAATCCGTATTAAACCATCCGTGCGCAAACCCCGCATGCACCGCCACAAAGTCCCCGGTGAACTTTAAAGGCGTAAAGCCAACCGTACCGATCTGCAATTTCGGGATTGGCAGCGAGTTGCCCGACACCGCATAAAAGCCCGAAGACAGCGTAGTATCCCCCAGCCCCATTACTTCCCTCCTTCGCCCAACCCACAGCTCCACGCGCTTATACCGCACGTTCACATGCGCTTCCGGCAACACAAATTTGAACCGGTTATCCTTATTGTACATGGCTATGGGGTTTATCCCCGCACGCCAGTCAAACTTCCGCGGTTGGCCGGCGAGGCTGTCGTAGAAAACATAGTTCCTCCGTACGGTTGCCTGCACTACACCGGCAGTGGAACGGTCGGGCACAGCGCCGAACTGATTAGTACTGAGCCAGAACGGCGTTTCGCTGTTTGACGATAAATAGGCCCCCGCCCCGGCACTCGCTTCCAGGTTGGACACGCCCTTGCTTTTCTGGGCAAAAAGTGGCCCGGACAGGATTGCAAAAATCGCGATAACACTGAAAGTAAAGGTTCTACACAAGTGATTCGGCTCGGTCAAGATTTCCCCCGCAAGATAAAAACGAGCGGGGGAATTTTGTTACTCCGCCCTCAAACTTCTCACAGGGTTAATAAGCGCGGCGCGGATCGCCTGGAAACTGACCGTCAACAAGGTAATCGCAAGGGCGCCCAGACCCGTACCGGCGAAAATCCACCAGGATAGCTCGGTGCGATAATAGTAATTTTGCAGCCAGCCGCTCATAAAATACCAGGCAATGGGCCCCGAAATGACACATGCGAGCATTACCAGCGCGATAAAATCGGTGGAAAGCAGCTGCCAGAGATTGGCAATGGATGCGCCGAGCACTTTTCTGATCCCAATCTCCTTCGTACGTTGTTCGGCGACGAAGGATGCAAGGCCGAACAAGCCCAGACAAGAAATGAATATCGCCAGGACCGTGAAGAAAAAAGCCAGTTTCCCGATCCGCTCTTCGTCGGCAAACTTCTCCGCAAACCGCTCGTCAACAAACTGATAGGTAAACGGACTGCCCGGATCATATTTGCGGAAAACCGCCGCTACTTTTTCCAGTGCGTCGCCCACCCCGACCGTGGGCGACAGCCTGATATTGATCACATTCGTATTGCGGTAATTGATCACAAAGAACGACGGGCTGTTCTGGTTGAACGGCGACTCCCGGACCATGTCCCTCACCACACCGATCACCCTGTATTCCTTTCCGCCCCAATTCAATACCGATTCCAGCGGCTTTTTCAGCCCCATCAGCTTCAATGCCGATTCGTTGATAATCATGGCCGTCGAATCCGTCGGATAGGCGCGTGAGAAATCCCGGCCCTGGATTACTTGCCAGCCTGCCGTTTCCCCATAATCATGCGAAATATGGTTGGACATCAGCAGCGGTACCGCGTCGGGGGCCTTGCCCGGCCACGAAAGATTGGTTACCCCGCCGGATTGCACCGTCATCGAGCCCGACGACTGCGAGTAACCACTCACCGCCCCGGTATTCATCAGGTCGTTTTTCAATGCATTATAATGCCCGTAAAGCGCCCGTGTGGTCATATCCACTTCAATCAGCCCCTGCCTGTCGTACCCCACCGGGCGGTTTTTGGCATGCTGTATTTGCCTGAAAACAACAACGGTACCTATGACCAGCGTTACCGAAACTGTAAATTGCATAACCACGAGCACTTTTCGAGGCAATGCGGCGAACCTGCCCGCCTTGAACGTTCCTTTCAGCACTTTGAGTGGTTGAAAAGAAGAAAGGTAAAGCGCGGGATAGCTACCGGCGATCATGGCCGTGAGCAGACTGAATGCGATCCCCGAGAGCCAGAATAACGGGCTGGTTAGCGGCAGGGTGATCTTCTTTTCGGCCAATTCGTTAAAAGCCGGCAACGAAAGTCCGGCCAGCAGCAACGACAGCGCAAACGCGACCATCACGACCAGCGCCGATTCGCTGAAAAACTGGCTCACCAGCTGTACCCGCACCGATCCGATTGCTTTCCGGATACCCACTTCCTTGGCCCGCTTCTCGGACCGTGCGGTGCTCAGGTTCATGAAATTGATACAGGCGAGAAGGAGCACGAAGACGCCAATAGTCCCGAAAAGCCATACGAACGAGATCAGCCCGCCGGTATTGACACCGTTTTCGAAATCGGAATACAGGTGCCAGCGGTCCATCGGATGAAGGAAAAACTCCGGTTTGTAGCCCGGCGGGTTCTCTCTTTTCATGCGCGAATCCCTTATTTTCGCCGATGCCGCCGCAAAATCGGCGCCTTCACGCAGCTGCACAAATACCTGGTAAGAATTCTCGTCCCAGGTTTTCTCCGCCCCCTGTACCGACGGGTTGGTCGCAACAAAAAGATCCCAGGGCGCAAGCACTTGTGTGTCTTTAAATGTGCTGTTATTGGGTATATCTTCAAACACGCCCATAACCTTCACATCACGGTTGCTGTTGAGCTTCACGACTTTGTCGACCGGGTCTGCATTCCCGAAAAGCGATCGGGCAAACGATTCGGAAAGCAGGACCGAATTCACATCGTTTAAATTATCGCTTCCGGCAACAATGCGGACAGACATCATTTTCGTGAACGACGGCTGCACGTACTGCCCCGGCTTGGAGAACATTTTGTCGCCGTTGGAAATAATAATGTCCCGGTATGCCGATTTGCTGATCGCTTCAAAATCGGCATATTTCTCTTTCATATCTGCGGCCAGTGGTAGCGGCACTACGTTATACGCCGATTTTTCAGGCCCGAACTGTACAAACTGCCACACCTGTCCGATGCGTCCGTGATTCCGGTGGTAATGGTCGAACGACAGCTCGTCATAGATCCAGAGCCCTATCAGCACCGCCACCGCCATGCCTACCGAAAGCCCGCCAATGTTAATAGCGGAATACCCCTTGCTTTTCAGCAGGTTCCTTAATGCGATTTTGAAATAGTTGCGTATCATGCTTTTTTAAAATAAGGAGAAAAGGGAGGAAGGAGAAAAGGGAGAAAGGAGCATTATCTTGTTCCTTTTCTACCTCCTCCTTTTCTCCCTCTTACTCAGATCTGAGACTCTTTACCGGGTTCATCAATGCCGCCTTGATACTCTGGAAACTGATCGTCGCGAGCGTCACTAGCACAGCGGCCACACCCGCGGCCAGGAACACGAACGGACTGATTTCGATACGATAATTGTAGTTGGCAAGCCATTTTTGGAGGAAATAATAAGCCAGAGGCGACGCAATTGCGCAGCTTATCAGTACCAGCAATACAAAATCCTGCGATAACAACAGCCAAAGCTGCGATACCGAAGCGCCCAGCACCTTACGCACGCCGATTTCCTTGGTCCGCCGTTCCGCCATAAAAGAAGCCAGTCCGAAAAGCCCGAGACAGCTGATCAGGATTGCCAGCACCGCGAAAATGGCGGCCAACCGACCGATCTGATTTTCGGTCCGGAACTTCCGGTTGTATTCGTCGTCCACAAACTGGTATTCGAACGGATAGGAAGGATTATATTTCTCGATTACCGGCTGGATCGCGGCAAGCGCCTTCCGGATATCGACTTCGTTTTTGAAACGGATAAGCCCCTGAAAAGTAAAATACGGCCGCATGAGCATCACGGCAGGCTGCACTTCGTCGTACGGGTTTTGCTGGATCACGTTTTTCGTGACCCCTATTACCGTCATATCCTCCTCGCCGAACCTGATATGGCTCCCCACCGGGTTCTTAAACCCATCAGCTTCACCGATGCCTCGTTGAGTACGATCGCGTTGCTGTCGGAAAGCACCCTTTCGGCAAAAAACCTGCCTTCTTTCAGTTTGAGGCCCGCTGTTTTAAAATATGAGGGATCGACCATCAATGCACTGAACAACGGATTGCTTTGCGGGTCTTTACCGGGCCAGGAAAACCCTTCCCATTGATTATAAACCCCCGTCATCGGGCTCGACGTTTTACTCACCGCTTCGACGTAGCCGGTGGCCATCAGCTCGGTTTTCATCGGCAGGAAATTCCTTTGTAAATCGCTGGAAAGGCTCAGCCAGATCAGCTTTTCGGGATTGTAGCCCATGGACCGGCTTTTGGCATGCTGTATTTGCTGAAACACGATCACCGTGCCGATGATCAACGCGATCGAGAATGTGAACTGGGTCACAACCAATATTTTCCGGGGCAAATTGGCTGCCCTGCCAACCTGAAACGTGCCTTTCAAAACTTTTACCGGCACGAATCCCGACAAATACAACGCCGGATAACTTCCTGCCAGCAATCCCGTAACTATGCACCCCGCAAAAGCTACGGCCATCAACGGAATATTGCTCCAATTAAGCTCGACATGCTCAAATCCGACATCTTTGAGATATGGCAATGCCAATTCTACGATCACCAGCGCGATTGCAAAGCCCAGCAATGCCGTCAGCATCGATTCTGTGAGGAACTGTGCGATGAGTTGCCGCCGCTCCGAGCCTACCGCCTTCCGTATTCCCACCTCCCGTGCCCGTTTCTCCGAGCGTGCGGTACTGAGGTTCATGAAGTTAATGCAGGCGATCAGCAGCACGAGTATTCCGATCACGGCAAAAAGCCGCACATATTCGATGGCCCCGCCTGTGTTCACCCAATCTTTAAATTCACCGAACAAATGCCATTTCGGCATAGGGTGCGCAAAAAGCAGGCTTTCATTTTTATCATTCATCTTCGTACGGACGAGGTTGGCGATGCGCGCCGAAAAAGCTTCGGGCGTAACGCCGTCGTTCAGCTGCACGTAGGTCTGGAGAAAATTGTTACCCCACTCATTCACTGCTCCGCGGACGAAGTCGGAAGTAGCGATATTCAGTTCATAGGGCATGAGGTAATCGAATTCAAATGACGAATTCCTGGGAATATCCTTTAATATCCCCGTTACCATCACTTCAAAGCGGTTATCTACCCTGATCACTTTACCAACCGGCTCCGCATCGCCGAACATCGCTTTGGCGAGCGACTCCGTCAGAACAATGGAATACGGATCTTTCAAGACTTGCTCCGCATTACCTTTGACGAGTGGGAATGTGAACATTTTCAGGAAATCGGGGTCGACATAATGGCCGGTCTTGCTCAGCTTTTGTTCACCGGCCACCAGGCTATGCTTGTCCCCCCAATCTACCCGCGTAACGTGCTTCACCTCCGAGAAATGCGCCCGCAACTCGGCCGCCAGGGGAAGCATAATGCCGCTTTGCGTGCCTTTATGATTGTTGAAATACGTGTGCTTCATAACCCGCACAAGGCTCACCCGGTTTTCATGAAAATCATCAAAGCTCCATTCATACCGCACCCAAAGGCCGATCAGCAGCGCCACGGCCATACCCATTGCCAGCCCCAGGATATTGATCGCTGAATACCCCTTGTTTTTGACGAGATTGCGGAAAGCAATTTTCAGATAGTTTTTTAGCATGGTTTAATTTTTTTAAAAGGAAGAAAGGGAGGAAGGTGAAAGGGGGAAGAAATTTCAAAGATTTCCCTTTCCTCCATCTTCCCTTTCCTCCCTACTCCCTACTCCTTCCTCCATATTACAACTTCGATAACATTTCCTTTGCTTCTTTATACAGTCCGTCCTTCGCGTCGACATATCCCTTATAGCGCACGAGCCGTTCAAGCGTAGCCTTCGCCTCCGTGGGATTTCGGGCCATTTGGTATTTTGCCACTTTCATCATCGCATTCAGCTTGTAGGACTGTTCCTTGAAATCGTCGCCTGTGGCTAATGCGTTGTAAAAAGCCATCGCCTTTTCCGTTTCGCCATTTTTTTCCAGGATCAACCCCGCGTAGAAGGATTTTACCGGATGTACCTTTCCTGCCTTCCCGAAGGGTATAACCATTTTTTCCCCAAAATTCAGCACGTCTTTGTCCTCCGATTCTGCGATGAATTCGTACGCGGCGGTAGCCTGCCACACGGAATGTTCGGGATACCTGCGGATCAGCATTTTGAGCAGGTCAAGGCTTTTCATCGTATTGGCGGGAACTGCTTTTCCCGAATACGACAAGCTCATGACCGCCCCGAACGCCTCGTGTACCAACACATCTGCAACATCCGGTGGCATCCGGGTTTTCAAACTTTCTTCGATGCGTATCAAATCTCCCCCCGAAATCAATGGTTCCGGGGGCATTCAACACGTAATTGCGTACAAACGAAGCCACAATCGGCGCGAACAGCGGGTTCCCGAAACCGAGTAGCGCTGCCGCGGAATGTGCATTGGCGGGCGACAGCAAAATGAGCGTAACGTTCCGTTGCGGCACGCGCAGCAGCAACGCCGAGCTGTTATCGCCATAGCCGTAGGACCAATGCAGGTCTACACCACCCACAGAATACGTAAACCAGCCCATTCCCTGCGGGCTGCCCGGGTAAAATGGCGTCGTAATCTTCCGGTACCGCCCGGCAGAAAGGATACTCTCCTTGCCTATCGCCGCCGAATAGCGTACCAAGTCCTGCACGCTGCTCATCATGCCGAAGCCCGGACCGCTCTGCATACCCGCCGGATTCACTGGCCGGGGAACATATTTGCCGGCCGCAGCATCGAAACTGTATTTTACAGCCACCCATTTTCTCAGGTCGCCATGCTCCTGCTCGGTAAAGCGGGTAAGTGTGTGCGTCATTCCGAGCGGAGTCAAAATACCCTTCTCGATCTCCATCGTAAACGGACGTGTCAATTCTTCGGTGGAATCTACCGGGTTAACCGCCGTAAATGCATTGAAAACAATGTTGAACTTGCTTCCATTATACACAAACGCCGACCCGACCGGCGTGCTTTCCGAAGTATGGCTGACAAGATGCGCCAACGTCGTCTGCGCATTCCAGCGCTCTTTCGTGAAATAACGGTTCGGGTACTTGTCGACGAGGTCGTTCAGTGAAAGTTTCCCGGCCTCCTCCAATTGCTGCAATGCAATGGATGTAAGCGATTTTGTGACAGAAGCTATTTCAAAGATATGATCCTTTGTAATCGCCACCTTGCCTGCCGAATCGGCATAACCCGCGCTTTTGAAAAAAACCAGCTTATCCCCCTCAGCCACGCCTAGCGCGTACGCGGGCAAGCCAAGCATGCGCGCATAACGCCCGACGTCTGCCTCAAACCCACCCCTTGCCTGTGACCACGATTTTTGAAAAGCACAGAAAAAAATCAGAAACGCTAGTATGTTGTTCATATCGGTTTGGGAAAGGAGGAAAGGGAGGGAGGAAGGAGAAAGGGGAAGAAGAAATTTTGAAATATTTTCCCTTTCCTCCATCCTCCCTACTCCCTTCTTCCCTCATTCACTCTTTAAAGATTTTACAGGGTCCGTCAATGCCGCTTTTATGCTCTGGAAACCGACTGTAAGCAATGCCAGGACAATGGCGAAAAGCCCCGTAGCCGGGAAAATCCACCATTGGATGCCTACCTGATAGGCGAATCCCTGTAACCACTGCCGCATCCCCACCCACGCGATGGGCGTGGCGATTACCAATGCAACGCACACCAGCCGGAGAAATTCGGCCGAGAGCATACCCGCAATGTTGCCTACCGACGCGCCAAGCACTTTTCTGACGCCTATTTCCTTCGTCCGCCGTTCGGCCGAGAAAGCAGCCAGCCCGAACAAGCCCAGGCAGGCAATCACAACGGCAATGCAGGTGAAATACACCACAATGCTACCCGTGCGCCGCTCTTTTTCATAATTCTTCTGAAAGTCCTGGTCAAGGAACGAATAGGAAAAAGGCATGTCGGGGTTCAGTCTCTTCCAGGCAGCTTCTACCGATGCCAATACGGCGGTATAGTCCCTGGTTTTTACACTGGCAATAAAATATTGGTACTTATCGGTAATGCTGGTAGTAAGCGCATAGGGTTTAATTCTCTCGTGCAGGCTGCGGAAGTTAAAATCCTTTACCACACCCACCACCTGCAAACTCCGTCGCTGACCGCCCAACTCGAAGAACACATTCTTACCAATCGCGGACGTGGTATTGTAGCCGAGAGCCCGAACGGCCGTCTCGTTGAGGATAATACTGCTGGAATCGCCGCCAAATGCCTTTGTGAAGGATCGCCCGGCGGCCATTTTCAGGCCCAATGTTTCTATATAGTCGTCGCCTACGGTCGCGAAATGAATGTCGACGGCATCATGGACAGTCTTGTTCTCCGCGTAAAAAAGCAAGTCTTCAATGTTTTCGATTCCCGGATATACCGATCCGCTGGTAGCGGTCCCGATACCTGGAATCCGCAGCACCTCGTTCCTGAATGCGTCGTAATTCGCCGCTGCCTTCTCGCTTCTAAACGGCACCACCAGTTTTTGTTCCTTGTCAAATCCCAGGTTTTGCTTCTGAAGAAAGGACAATTGCCTGCCGATCACGATCGCACCGAGAATCAGGACGATAGACACTGTGAACTGAAATACCACCAATCCCTTCCGGAGCAGTACAGCCGAGGGCACATTCACGAGCCGCCCTTTGAGAACGCTCACGGGTTTGAACGACGACAGATAAAAGGCCGGATAAAGCCCCGCAGCCAGCCCGGTAAAGAGCGTAATGCCGGCCATCCAGTACAGAAATGCCGGATGGGCGAACATATTCAGGTCTTTTCCGGTCAGGTTATTGAAATAGGGTAAAAGCAGTTGAACAACCAGCACCGCAATTGCCAGCGCCAGGAATGCCAGCATCATCGATTCGCCGAGGAATTGATAAACCAATGAATCCCTCACCGCCCCCATTACCTTCCTTACACCCACTTCCTTCGCCCGCTTTTCGGAGCGCGCGGTGCTGAGGTTCATGAAATTGATGCAGGCGATGAGCAACAGGAATACCGCGATTGAGCCAAAAATGTACAGGTACGTCATGCTTCCATTGGGCGCGATCTCGTTGCCGATGTTGGATTTCAGGTAAATATCGGTTACCGGTTGAATGAATAACCTTTTCGAAATGCCCATCGCTTTCAGGTCGGCTTCGCCGTGACGATTTAAAAACGGCGTCAGTTTGGATTCGAACGCAGCTGCGTCGGCGCCATTATGCAGCTTTACGTAGGTATGAAAAATGTTGTTCATCGCCCAGTTGTTCTGGCTCGCTACCCAACCGCCCATATCGCCATTTTGCATCGATAAAAAGAAGCGGGCGTCGATATGCGATTTCCTGCCGGTACGGTAAACGCCTGTGACAGTGTAGTCGAAATCCCCGAAAATAAGCCCGACCCGGATCACTTTACCAACCGGATCGGCATTCCCGAACAGTTTTTCGGCGACCGGCTCCGAAAGTACGAGGGTATTGGGCCGTTTGAGTGCTGTTTGTGCATTTCCATATTTGAAATCGTAGGTAAATACATCGAACAGCGTCGAATCGGCATAGTAGCCATTGGTTTCGTAAAACCGAATGGTTTCCCGGCCGCCGCGATTTTCGAGCAGCATACGGTCCACGCCGGAAAATTTCAGCACACGCGCCACCGATTCGACTTCCGGAAAATCGGTGGCGATGCCCGCAGCCACCGGCCCGGGAGTCCCCGCCCATTTTTCATTCCGGGCCTCCATGGCAATGCGGAAAAGCCGGTCGGCGGACCGGTGATGTTTATCAAAACTCAGCTCGTCGGAAATGTACAGCACGATAAGCAGGCAGGTAGCCAACCCAAGCCCCAGTCCGAAGACATTAATAGCCGTGTAACCCTTGTTATTCAACAGGTTGCGAAGGGCGATTTTAAGATAGTTTTTAAACATTGTTTTAATTTTTGAGAGAGGAAGGAGAAAGGAGGAAGAACTCCCTTTTCTCCTTCCTCCTTTCCCCCTACTCCATTCTTAACGATTTAACAGGATCCAGCAGCGCGGCCCGGATTGCCTGGTAGCTTACCGTTGCCAGGGTCACCAGCAGTGCGCTGCAGCCCGCTGCCGCGAAAATCCACCAGGGGATTTCGGTGCGGTACTCATATTTTTGGAGCCAATTGCTCAGGGTATACCAGGCAATGGGTGTGGATATCAGGGATGAAAGAACAACCAGTACCACAAACTCCCGGGAGAGCAACGCCCAAAGGTTGGCAACCGAAGCGCCCAACACTTTGCGTACTCCGATTTCTTTCGTCCGCTGCTCCGCCGTGAAGGATGCAAGCCCGAACAATCCGAGACAGCTGATAAAAATCGCCAGTGCTGCAAACACCGTCGCGAGTGTGGCAATGCGTTCTTCGGCCGCGAATTTCCGAGCATATTCCTGGTCCGTAAATTTGTAATCGAACGGTCCGCCGGGATTTACATCACGAAAAACCGCCGCCACTTTCGCCAGCGATTGCCTTAGCGGAAGGCCCGGTTTCAGTTTGATGCTGATGAAATTCGCCCATCCGTAGTTCACCATAAACAATGTCGGGCGTACCGGACTGAACGGCGAGCCCATCACCATGTCGCGGATTACGCCCACGACCTTGTAAGGATTGTCGCCCCATTTCACCGTTTGTCCTACGATGTCCGATGGTTGTTTAAAACCCATGTATTTCATCGCGGATTCATTCATGACCATACCCGACGAATCGGTTGAAAACTGGCGGGAGAAATCGCGCCCGCCGATGAATTGCCAGCCGACCGTTTTACCAAAATCGTGGGAGACGCCGATCGTACCGAAGTTGTCGTGAAAGTTGGGATCTTTGCCCGGCCAGCTGAAACCGCCGTTGTTCGAACCCAGGAACGTTGATGGCGACGAAGAAGTGGCCATTTCCTCGACCGCCCCGGTTTCCTGCAACGCCCCGCGAATCCTGTTATATTGATTATACAATTCCGGCGTATTGATTTCGACCGTTATCAGTCCGTTCCGATCGTAGCCAACCGGCCTGTCCTTGGCATGCTGGATCTGCTTGTAAACAATGGCCGTGCCGATAATCAGTGTCACCGATACCGTGAACTGCAACACCACCAGCACCTTGCGCGGCAAAGAGGCGAACCGGCCCGCGTTGAATGTTCCCTTCAAAACCTTCACCGGCTGAAACGATGACAGGTACAACGCCGGGTAACTGCCCGACAGGAGGCCGGTGAGGAGGCAGAATGCAAACCCCGCCAGCCAGAAAAAACCGTTGCCCCACGGAAACTCGATCCTTTTGTCGGCCAGTTGATTGAACGACGGCAATACCGATACCACGATCAGGATTGTGAAAATGAAAGCCAGAAAGACTACCATGAACGATTCACTGAAAAACTGGTTGACCAGTTGTCCTCTTACCGACCCGATCGCTTTGCGGATACCCACCTCTTTCGCGCGCTTTTCGGAGCGGGCGGTGCTGAGGTTCATAAAGTTGATCGACGCCAGCAACAACACGAACGCGCCAATGACCGCGAAAAGCCACACATACCTGATGCGCGCGTCCGCTTGCCCGCTATCGTCCCACGTGCCGTACAAATGCCATTTCGACATCGGCAGCAGATAGTTTTGGGGTTTCAGGAACCGCGCTTCCGGCGTGTGTTGTATCTTGATGTTTTTAATCCTTTCGGTAACGCCTTCGAATGTCGAGTTCGGGCGGATCTGTGTCAGCAGCTGCCACGAGTTGTTATTCCATTCCTCCTTATCCCGTGCCTGGCGTACCCAATCCTGCGTTGCTACATACAGGTCCCAAGGCGCCAGGAAGGTCAGTTCGCGGAATTCGGTATTGTAAGGCAGGTCCTCATAAACACCCGTCACCTTCATATCGAACCGGTTATCCAGTTTCACCACCTTGCCCATCGGATTTTCCTTGCCAAACAGCGCTTCTGCTACCGACTCCGCGATGATGATCGAATTGGGCTCTTTGAGCCCGTCGCGCGTGCCCCGCAGCATACGCAGCGTAAACAGGTGTGGCGCCTCCGCGCTCATATAAGCCCCATTTTTAGTAAACTTGTTATCCTTGTAAGCCAGGATATGCTCATCGGTCCATGACGACTGGATCACGTATTCGAAATCGTCCTTATGGTGTTCGCGGAGATATTGCCCCAGCGGATAGGATGTATGTTCGCCGCCATCATATGTTCTTCCCTCGAAAACGCCCCGCTCGACGACTTTGGCAATGCGGTCGTAATTCTCATGGTAGCGATTGAATGCGAATTCATCGTAAACCCAAAGGCCGATCAACATAGCCACGGCCATTCCCACAGCCAATCCGCCGATATTGATGGCAGAATAACCCTTGCTTTTGGCTAGGTTACGCAATGCGATTTTTAAGTAATTCCTGATCATAATGGTATCTTGTTTAAGGGAAGAAAGGGAGGGTGGAGAAGGGAGGAAGGGGAGAAAGCAATTCTATTCCCTTTCCTCCCTTTACTCCCTTTTCAAACTTATTACAGGATTCACCAGCGCCGCCTTCAGCGCCTGGTAACCTACCGTTGCGAGCGTGACGGACGCGAGACCGGCCGCGGCGAATAGAAAAATTCCCGCGTCGAGACTGATACGGAATGCGAAGTTGTCGAGCCATTTATACATTACCCAGCCAACAAGCGGAAAGGCGATCAGCAGGGCGATCAGCAGAAGTTTGACAAAGTCCACGGAAAGCATTACCACCACATTACCCACCGAAGCACCCATCACTTTGCGGATACCGATCTCTTTCTGCCGTCGCTGGGCCATAAATGCCGCCAATCCGAACAATCCGAGGCACGAAATAAGGATAGCAAGCCCAGCGAAATAGCGCGACAACACCCCTACCCGGCGCTCCGACGCGTACAACGCCTGGTAGTTTTCATCCAAAAATTGATAATCGAAAACCAGACCCTTATGCCGGTCCTGAAACAGCTTACGCAAACGGGCGATCGTCTGCTCCTCCGTCCCGTTCTGAATTTTCACCATCACATTGGGCATAACGGGGTACACCTGGAAGAAGCAGGGTTTCACCGGCTCATAGAGCGATTCAAAATTAAAGTCCTTCACCACACCCACGATCTGCCGCTCCATTCCCCAGAACTTCACCGTTTTTCCGACGGGGTCTTTCAGTCCCATACTTTTAATAGCCGACTCGTTGAATATGATTTCATTACGCGCATTCTGGTTTTGAGAAAAAAACCGGCCTTCGCGCAAGGTCATACCCACAGTTTCCATGAAATTGTAGCCCACTTCCAGGTTCGAAAACTCCATATCCGTCCCGACGGACTTACCCGGCCATTCGAAACCGGAGACTGCGCCGTGCTGGCCTGTCAGATTGTGGTAGTAGCTGGATGCATTCACCACGCCGGGAACATTTTTGACTTCTCCCAGAAACGCCTCTGCCGCTTTCAATTTCAGGGAGTCCATTTCAAGTGGTATTTCAAAATGGATAATGTGGTCGCGGTTATAGCCGAGGTTCCGGTTTTGTATAAACTGTATTTGCCGGTAAACGACGATCACCGAAACAATGAAAATCACCGACACCGCAAATTGGAATACCACCAATCCGCGGCGCACGAGCAGCTCGCCCGCCGTGTTTTTCAGCTTTCCCTTCAATACGGAAACCGGGTCAAAGCCCGAGAGGTATAATGCCGGATAGCTCCCCGCCAGCAAGCCGGTCAGGAGCGTTATAACAAACGCCGCCGAAATCAGCCCCGAATCGGGTGAAAGCGAGATCTGCTTGCCGGTAATGTTGTTGAACTCCGGTAACAAAAGGATCACTATGCCTACCGCCAGGAGCAACGACACAAAGGTGAGCATCAGCGACTCGCTCAGATGCTGCATGACGAGCGAGCTGCGCTGTGCGCCCACCACTTTTTTGATCCCCACTTCTTTCATGCGCCCCGACGCTTTGGCCGTAGCGAGATTCATGAAATTGATACAGGCAATCACGAGGATGAACACCGCGATCACGGAAAACAGCCTCACATAGGTAATGCGCCCGCCCGCCTGCACGCCATTCTCGAACCGCCCGTGCAGGTATTTGTCCGAATACCGGATGGCGAAAAGCTGCGTATTGTTGTCCTTGCTCTTTGTTTTTAGAAAATGCCGGATTTTCTCGTTAAAAAGCGCCGGATCTGCGCCGTTTTTGAGGATCACAAAAGTATGGGGATCGCTGTTGCCCCAGTTTTCCATTCCGGGCCGTCGCGCCTTGAACTGCTCGAAATTGAAGAGAATATCAAATTGGTTGGTCGCATTACGGGGGTTAGCCTTGAACACGCCACCCACGCGGTAAAGCCCGCTGAACTGCCCTTCGTCCCACTTGACGGTCTTTCCAACCACATTTTGCTGCGTGCTAAAAAGCTTTTCGGCCATCTCCTCGGACAGCGCCAGCGTATTCTTGTCGCCTACTACCGCGGCAGCGTCGCCTTGTGTGAACGGACAGGTAAACACATCGAAATAATCCTTGCTCACAAACTGGCCGCCCGCTTTCAATTTGGTTTCCCCGGCCGATACCATGCCCTTGTTCGAAAACCATTCTGCTGGAACCACCGTCGTCGCCAGCTCCACCTCGGGCATTTCCGCCTTCAATGCGTCGGCCAGCAACCCCGGAGTGTATTCTCCGGTTTTAATGCCATCCTCATGCGGCTGGTTGACCATGATCTGGAACAAATGCGCGTCTTTTGCGTTGTGCTTATCCACACGCAATTCATCCGTCACCCAAAGGTAGATAAGCAACGTACAAGCCAGCCCGGTAGAAAGCCCCAACAGGTTGAGCAGCGTAAACTGCCGGTCCTTAACCAGGCTACGCCACGCGATTTTTAGATAACTTCTGAGCATAGTTTTTATCGGTTATTTTATGAGAGGAAAGGAAGGAGGGAGAAAGAGGAAGAGGAGCACTACATATTTTCCCTTGTTCCCTTTCCTCCATTCTCCTTTCCTCCCTTTCCTCCTTCATTCCCTTTTCAAACTCTCAACAGGATTTACCAACGCGGCCTTAACGCTTTGGAAGCCAACCGTCAGCAACGCAATACCGGCTGCGAGAAAACCCGCCCAGGCGAAAATCCCCCAATGGATTTCGACGCGGAAGGCAAAATCCTGCAACCAGCGGTGCATGAAATACCAGGCAACCGGGCTCGCGATAACAACCGCTACGAGTACCAGTTTCAAAAAATCCATCGACAACATGGCAGTAATGCCCGCCACGGAGGCACCGAGTACTTTCCGCACACTTATCTCCTTGATCCGCTGTTCGATCGCAAAAATCGCCAACCCGAAAAGCCCGAGGCACGACAGGCACACCGACAGCAGTGCAAAAGTGGTCGTGAGGCGGGTCGCGAGTTCTTCGCGTTGATAGAACTTCGCGATTTCATCGTCATAAAAAGTGTATTCGAACACATTTTCAGGAAACTGTTTCTGCCATACCGCTTGTATCCGTTGGATAGTGGCCGCGTTTACCCGGCTAAGTTTGACACCCGCCCGGCGGTAGCGCGATTGGTCCGCGAAAACGATCGTCGGCTCGATGCCGGTGTAGAGGTCGCCGTTGTTAAAATCGGAAAGAACGCCCACGATGGTCCCGGTTTTGCCCGCATCGCCCACATGCAGCCGCCGGTTCAATGCAGCCTCGGGCGATTTCAGGCCCAGGGCTTTCACGAGTTTCCGGTTGATCAGCAATTCGTTCAATGTGTCGGAATGCGCCGGTTCCCTGCCCGCTACGAGTTTCAGGCCATAGGTTTTGACAAAATGCGCGTCCGCGGCTCTCGAACGTGCCACAAATTTCTCCCAGTCGCGATTTTCGAATTTGATCGACCCGCCTCCGCTGACCTGTACCGACGGTGCACTTCGGAAAAACGACATGTCGGACACCTCCGGTAATGCCGAGAGTTCATTCCGTAATGCGGTTAGTTTTCCGGGGTTGGTTTCAGGCAGGTTTAAATGCAGGATCAAATCCTTGTCCATTCCCAGGTCCTTGTTTTTCATGTATCGAGATTGCAGGATGATCAACGTCGATACCGCAATGAGGACAAACGAAATGCTGAATTGTGTCACCACTAGTCCCTTTCTGACCGAAAAAAAGCTGCGATTATTTTCTTTCAGCACTCCCTTAATGGCTTTCACCGGATTGAAGTTCGATACCACAAATGCCGGATAAACACCGGCCAGCATGATCACGAACAGCAGTAATGCACCGCAGAAACCAAGCAGCAACGGGTCCCTCGGAATGTTTAGCTTTATATTTAGATCGATCCATCGACTAAGCACCGGCGCGAAAAGCCAGGCGCCCAGCAGCGAAATACTCTCCGCGGCGACCGCCAGCAAGGCCGTTTCCTGTATAAAAAGCCAGAAAACCTGCGCCTGAGAAATACCCAGTACTTTCCTCACTCCCACTTCCTTGCTCCGTTTGAACGCCTGTGCCGTCGACAGGTTAATGAAATTGAAGCAGGCGATCAGCACGAGCAATATCCCGACCGTCGAGAGTACGATGACGGTATTGTACTTGATTTTACCACCGTAGGCCATATTGAAATGCACGTCGGCGAGGTCCTGCAAATGGTAATGGAAAACTTTGCCGTCGGGGCCGTAGTATTTACCGGCGAACACAGGCATTTGCGCCTCGAATGCCGCCTTGTCTTCCGGTGAACGAAGCGTTATGAAGGTCTCGCGGCCGCTGTCGATCCAGCCCCAATCCTCATAACCATACTTCGGAACGATCTTTTTCAATGTAGGCAACGAAATGAAAAGGTCCTTCCGGAAATCGGTCTGCTCGGGATAGTCGGCAACAACGCCCGCGATTACCAGGTTTTCGAGGTTGTCGGCGCGGATTACCTTACCTAATGCATTGCCATTCCCGAAATACTTGCGGGCATACCGCTCAGTAACTATTGCCTGATTAGGCGCTTTGAGCGCATTTGCATTACCGCTGATCCATTTATAGTCGAAAATTTTGAAGAAATCGGCATTGGTGAATACCACATGTTCTTTTTCGAGAAATTTTCGCGATTCCCCTTCTCGATCGGCACGGATCGTCGTCTCTTTATGTGCCAGATAGGCGGCGTCCTTTACATAGGCGAACTCTTTTTTCAACGTTTCATGCAAACGAAACGTCGAGCCGCGCTCATGCTCCACGGAGCCGTCTTCCAAGTGCAGATCAACCACCACGCGGTAGGTACGGTCGGCATTCCGATGGTACCTGTCTACCCCGAGATGATACTTCACGAGCTGAAAAATCACAATGGCTCCGGCCATACCAACAGCCAGTCCGATCAGGTTGATGGCGGTATAAACCCTGTGCCTGGCCAGGCTTCGAAGCGTGAATTTCAAATAGCTGCTGGTCATGTTTACTCTGTTTTCAAACTTTTCACCGGATCGCTGCACGCCGCTTTGATCGCCTGACAGCTCACGGTCGCGAGCGTGAGCACGAGTGCTCCCAATCCTGCCGCGGCGAATATCCACCAACTGATTTCCGTGCGGTACTGGTAGTTTTCAAGCCATTCGCTCATGGAATACCACGCGAGAGGGGCAGCTATGAGGCTGGCGACCGCCACCAGCGACACGAAATCTTTCGAAAGCATGCCCCATAATGCCGTTACCGACGCACCGAGTACTTTACGAATGCCGATTTCCCTGGTACGCTGCTCGGCGGTGAATGAAGCTAATCCGAACAATCCGAGACAACTAATGAGCACTGCCAATGCGGCGAAAAAGCCGGCCAGTTTTCCAATTCGCTCTTCTGCCCTGAACTTGGCGTCGTACTCTACGTCAGCGAACTTGTATTCGAATGGCGCGGCAGGTACCAGCTTCCTGAATACCTTTTCAATAGCAGGCAAAGCGTCTGCCGAGCTGACATTCGCGTTCAGTTTGATATTGATCCAGTTGGGAGAACCGAAGAGAAAAAAACGGTCGGTTTTACAGGCGCAAAAGGGGACTCCATTACCATATCTTTCACTACCCCCAGCACCGTGAATTGCTTTTGGATGTTATCGGTCATCCATTGGCTTTTCCAGGAAACGACCATCCCAACCGGGTCGGAGACGCCCAGCAAGCGTGCCGCCGATTCGTTGATGATAAAGCCCGACGTGTCGGAAGCAAAGTCCTTCGAAAAATTGCGGCCGCTTACAAATTCCCAGCCGACTGTTTTAGCGTATTCGGGCGAAACCGTCAGTGTGGCGAATGTCTCGGCAAGCCCTTCCGGCATTCCCTTCCAGCTGAAACCTTCGTTGGACGACCACACCCCGGTAATAGGGCTTTGCGATTCGGCGACTTCCTCCACTACACCGGTATTTTTCAATTCTGTGCGTATAATGTCGGTTTTACCATAAAAATCCGTCGTTTTCATAGGTATCATCAGCAAGCCGTCACGCGAGTAGCCGACGGGGCGCTCCCTCGCGAACCGGATTTGTTTGTAAACAATGCCGGTGCAAATGATCAATGTGACGGAAATTGTGAATTGCAGTATCACCAGTACCTGCCGGGGTGTATAACCAAAGCGCCCGAAATGTGTCCGCAATGAACCTCCGGAGCCTTTGAGCACTTTCACCGGCTGGAAAGACGTAAGGTAAATGGCAGGATAACTGCCCGCCAGTACAGACGTAACAAGCACGAAACCAGCGCTGCAAAACCAGAAATAGGCATTGGCCCAGGGAATAACCATTTGCTTTGCAGCCAGGTTATTGAACCACGGGAGCGACAATGCTACGCCCACCAACGCCACCACAAACGATAGTACCACCACGAGAAGCGATTCGCTGAAAAACTGCCCGACCAGTTGCATTCGCATGGAACCGATCGCCTTGCGCACGCCCACTTCCCTTGCACGCTTCTCCGAACGTGCCGTACTCAGGTTCACAAAATTGATGCAAGCCAGCAACAGCACAAAAAAGCCGATCAGACCTACCATCCAGACATATTTCACAGCCCCTTCTCCCGCAACGCCATTGCGGAAGTCGGAGTACAAATGCCAGTCCTTCATAGGATGTATCCACATTTCGGGACGTGTGCCGGCTTCTTCCCGCATATCGTCCATTTTCCGGATTACATTCAGTTCGGACAGACGGATAGCCCGGCTCGCAGTCTCAAAATCGGTATTATCAGCCAGTTCGGTAAAAATCCAGATCGCGTGATTATCCCATTTTTTATCCTTCATCCAGCGGTTTTTATTGAGAAAGTAATCCCACGAAGCCATGAATTGCACGTCGCTGAACCGGGTATTTTGTGGAAAATCCTCGTAAATACCCGTTACTTTCACATTTAAGTCGGTATCGATTTTCACGATCTTGTTCATCGGGTCGGCCTTCCCAAAAAGTGAACCGGCGGTCGACCGGGAGAGGACAATGCCCTGCTGGTCGTGCAGCGCCGCCCACGAGCCCTTCACCATGCAAACCGTGAACATTTCCAGCGCTTCCGGCTCGATAAAGTGACCTTTACAGGATAATTTCGTATCACCCGCGGTGAGAATATTTTCGCCTGTCTGGGTGGAAGCCACAATGCGTTTGAAGTTAGCGGCATAATGCGTTTTCAATTCTTCGACATACGGCACAGGCAGCGAGAACCACGTTTTCTTTTCCCCGTGCTCCACCCGGTTTTGCAATATCTGCCCTATCCGGCCGTAGTTTCCGAAATAGCGGTTGAACGAAAGTTCGTCATAAATCCACAGGCCGATCAGCATCGCCACACCCATTCCTATCGCCAATCCACCGATATTGATCGCCGAATACCCCTTGTTCTTCCAAAGGTTGCGGAATATGATTTTCAGATAGCTTTTGAGCATGATGTATTTTATTTGGGGAGAAAGAAGAAGAAGAGGCAGAAAGTCCAATCCCTTATTCCCCTTCCTCCCTTTCCTCCTTTATTCCCTCTTCAAACTAGTTACAGGGTTGACCAACGCCGCCTTGATACTCTGAAAACTAACCGTCAGCAAAGCCACACTCACAGCCAGCACACCCGCAACGAGGAATACCCACCATTCAATGCTGACCTTGTAGGCAAAATCCGACAGCCATGTGTTCATCCCATACCACGCCAGCGGCGAGGCTATGACGATGGCAATGCCCACCAGTTTGACAAAGTCTTTGGAAAGCAATGAGACGATACTCCATACCGAAGCACCCAGCACTTTGCGCACCCCTATTTCCTTAGTCCGCTGGATGGTGGTGAAAGCCGCCAGTCCAAACAGCCCCAGGCAGGCAATCACGACCGCAAGCCCGGCAAAAATCCCGAACAGCTTTCCTACCCGCTGCTCCGACTCGTACATATTGTTAAAACGCTCATTCAGAAACGAATAACCAAACGGATTATCCGTTGTTGCCTTCCAGGTCCTTTCCAGTGTTTTGAGCACACCCGGAATATCGTTCGTCTTAATTTTGACGGCCATTTGGTATTGGTCACCACCATAAAACATCACCAGCGGGGCAATACGCTCATGCATGGAGCGGAAGTGAAAGTCTTTGGTAACACCCACCACGGTATAAAACCGCTTGCTTTCGGGCGTACCGTTACCGACGGTTCTGATACGCTTTCCGATGGGATCTTTCCAGCCGAATTGCTTCATTGCCGCCTCGTTGATCAATACGGAAGCGCTGTCTCCGCCAAAGGTCTTCGAAAAGTTCCGGCCCCTAACCAAGCCGATCCCCAGCGTTTTCAGGTAATCTTCATCCACCTGGTAGGTCGTGAAGCGATATGGCGTAATGTTGTTATCCGCACTTTCGGGCAGAAAACCATCCGTGCCATTATTGGAATTTCCCGCAGGCACATAACCTGCCAGCGTCACGCTGCTCACTGCCGAGAGATTCCCCAGCTCCTCCTTGAAGGTCTTGGCCTTATCTCCCAGCAAATAGGTATCATGCAGGATCAGCACCTGTTCTTTATCAAAACCCAGATTCTTGTTCTGGATAAAACGGAGTTGCTGGTAGACGACCATCGTGCCGATAATCATCACAATGGAGACTACAAATTGAATGGTAACCAGCGTATTCCGCAGCCATCCGCTTTTTACGCCTGCCTGGATACTTCCTTTCAGCACAGCCACCGGCCTGAAGGCAGACAGGAAAAATGCCGGATAGCTGCCTGCCAGCAGCCCCACGATCAGGCATCCGGCCAGGGCGTAACCGATCATCCGCGCATTCAGAATGGATTGAAGATCGAACTGTTTGCCGGCCAGGTCGTTGAAACCGGGTAAAAGCAACGCCACCAGCACCAATGCTAGCAGAAGCGCGAAAAACGTCACCAAAACAGATTCGACCAGGAATTGCGCCATGAGTTGCTGCCGCACCGATCCCATTACTTTCCGGACGCCTACTTCTTTCGCCCGCCCGGCCGAACCCGCGGTCGACAGGTTCATAAAGTTGATGCACGCGATCAGAAGAATGAATGCCGCGATGGCCGTGAATATGTAGATGTATTTGATGTTACTATTGCCTTCCAGCTCATTTTCGAGGTTGGAAGTGAGGTGAATGTCGGTCAATGGCTGCAAACCGAAACCAAACTTGTCGCCTTTGCGCAGGTACTCGTCGTAACTCATGCCCAGGAACTCCTGGATTTCGGGGCCGATGTACTTCCGCACCATCTGCGGCATCTGAGTCGAAAGTTTTTCAACCGGATAGCCTTTACGCAAGAGAATATAGGTATGGGCACCGCTCGACAGCCATTTATCCCCCAATGTGACCGATTTCATCGATCCGAAGAAATTGTAATGGAAATGCGAATTGGAAGGCACATCCTCACAGACACCGGTCACACGGAACGCACCGCTATTGCCCATATCGAGGCTTTTCCCTATCGGATCCTGATTCCCGAAGTATTTCAATGCCATGGATCGGGTCAGAACGACTGTCTTCGGCTCTTTCAGCACACTGTTGGCATCGCCCTTCAAAAGGGGTATGGAAAAGAAATTGAAGAAGTTGGAGTCGGTGAAAATGACACGCTCTTCCAAAAAGCGCTTTTCGCCGTTTTTAACAAGAAATGTACCATTGCTGCTGAGTCTCGTATACGCCTCCACGCCCGGGTAATCGCGCAAGAGCGCGGGCCCTGCGGGAGCGGACGCACCCGCGATGTTGATATCGTTACCGCCAATCCGTCCATGCAATGTAACCCTTAATATACGGTCTGCATTTCGGTTGAAGCGGTCGTAACTCAGTTCGTGTTGCACAAAAAGGAGAATCAGCATGCAAGTCGCTAACCCTATTGCCAGTCCGAAGATATTAATGGAGGCGAAAGCCTTCTTATTCCAAAGGCTCCGGAGAGCGATTTTCAGATAACTGGATAGCATAACTGCGCGGGTTATGAAGATTAACGGATGGATTCTTCAATTCGACAGTCAAATTATGCACCAGCCAATTACATTGTATCAATCACCTGAAAATCAATTTTTTACATATTGATAAAACAAATCCCTGGTGTCCGGTATCGGACACGTCCCGTTCGATTTGGAACGGGACGTCATCATAGGTCTATTCGCTGCGCAGGCTCTTCACCGGATTCATGACAGCAGCCCTGATACTCTGAAAACTGACTGTCGCGAAAGCGATAACCGTGGATAACACTGCTGCGATCACGAAAACCCACCAGTAAATATCGGTCCGGTAGGCAAAGTTTTCGAGCCACCGGTCCATGCCGAAATACGCTATCGGCGACGCTACCACAAATGCAATGAGTACCAGTTTGAGAAAATCCCTGGAAAGCAACCCTACGATGCTGGCAACGGATGCCCCCATGACCTTCCTCACCCCTATTTCCTTGGTGCGTTGCATGGTGCTGTAAGACGCCAGCCCCAGCAAACCGAGACAGGAAATGAATATCGCCAGGATCGCGAAATTGAAAAACAGCTTTTCAAAACGTTCTTCGGCGCGATATTGCCTGTCAAAAAACTCGTCCATAAAGTAATAGTTGAACGGCCTGCCGGGAATCAGCTCTTTCCATTTCGCCTCCACAGCTTCAACCGTTTCTTTCAAGCGGTTACCTTCGATCTTGACCGAAACAAGCTCCGTTCCCCCCCGGCTCAATGCGCATCGTGAGGGGCTTGATGGTTTCCTGCAATGAACGGAAATGAAAGTCTTTGACCACCCCGACGATCTTGCCTTCGCGCCCCCATTGCTTGAAACGGCGACCGACGGCGTCTTCGGGTTTGGCGTACCCAAACAGTTTCGTAGCAGCCTCGTTCACTACCATGGCCTGAGTGGTATCTGTCCCGAATTCCCTCGAAAACGGCCGACCGGCTGCCATTTTCAGGCCAAATTGAGGGATATAATCAAAATCGACGAAATAGAGATCCAGGTTGGCTACCTGCAAATCACCACTTTTGTTCTCGATTTCGGAATATGCGCTGCGGTTCCCGCCTCCCGGGACACTCGACGATGCGGCTGCGGATTTCACCCCCGCAAGGCCGCGCAGCGACTCTTTGAATGCGTCGCGTTTCGGGTCGCCTTCCGTACTGACCACCAGCATTTGATCCTTGCTGAAGCCGAGATCGCGGTTGCGCATGTAGTTCATTTGTATGTACACGATCATCGTAGCGATAATCAGCGCGATCGAAATGGCAAACTGGACCGTAACAAGCCCTTTTCGCAACAAAATACCCTTGATGCTGGTGGTAAAACGTCCTTTCAGGACGGTTACCGGCTCGAACGACGATAATACCAGTGCCGGGTAAATACCGGCCAGGGCGCCGATCAGAACGGCGGCCAGTAGCATGTATATAATAAATGAAGGATCGGAAAATATGCCCGAAACGACCACTTTACCCGCCAGGTTGTTGAACAGCGGTATCAGCGCTGCCGACAGCGCGATCGAAAACGCAAATGCGATCAGGCAAAGCAGCACCGATTCGCTCACAAACTGCCTCGCCAACAACCCTTTGGCCGCACCTACCACCTTACGGATGCCTACTTCCCTCGCCCTTTCCGCGGAACGTGCGGTTGTAAGGTTCACAAAATTGATGCAGGCTATCAGCAGAATAAAAGCGGCCACTACCGAGAATACATACACGTTGTTCATGCTGCCCTTTTCCGGCACATCGCGCTCCGAATGCAAATGCACGTCCAGCAGCGGTTCGAGGAAAAGTTTGTAGGACATTTTTGCTTCCCGCATGAGCTTGCCCGCGCGGCGCTCGAGGTATACCGGGAACTTCTTTTCCAAAGCTTTGCTATCCGTGCCGGGTTTCAGGAGCAGGTAGGTAGTGGCCCCGAAATTACCCCATTGATCGTCGATCCCCCGGTTGAAGCGTTGGGTCATGGTGGTCATCGAAACGAACATGTCGCCTTTGATCTGTGAGTTTTCCGGGATGTCTTTCATGATTCCGGTAACCTTCGCGGGAAGGCCTTCGCCCGACAGCAGCAATGTCTGGCCCAGCGGGTCGCTGTCGCCAAAGTATTTTCTGGCTGCCTTTTCTGTAAAAACAAGACTCAGTGGCGCTTTCAGCGCAGTTTTGGGATCGCCCTGGATCAATTTGAAATCAAAAACATGGAAAAACGACGAGTCGGCAAACACCGTCGCTTCCTCCTGAAATTTGATATCTCCTTTCCGGACCAGAAAACTGCCGCCGTTGATTCGCGTGTAGGCTTCCACCTCCGGAAACTCCTGGCTGATCGTCGGCCCGTAGGCCCATGAAGTAATACCCGCATTAATGGTCTCCGAAGGGGTGATGACATCGGTTACCAGGCGGTAAATGCGGTCCGATTTGGAGTGAAAGGCGTCGTAAGTGAGTTCGAAATGAACATACATCGAAATCAGCAAACAGGCCGACATTCCGACGGTGAGGCCCATGATGTTGATGAACGAAAATACTTTGTGTTTCCAAAGGTTGCGGAAGGCGATTTTGAAATAGTTTTTCAACATGGCTGTCTGATAAAATTTGGCTTTAAATGTGTTCCTATATGAAATGTATACCAAAATTCAAATAGTCTGATATTCAATTGCTTAATTACTCAAAACAAAAGCAAGCTGTCCGGAACCGAACAGCCGGACAGGATCCGAAGGATACCGTTGAACGCCGTGGTCAGTCATTTTTCAAAGATGCCGCGGGATTGGCCATCGCCGCATGAACGGCCCTGAACCCGACCGTCAACAAAGTGACCAGCAGCATCGTGGCGATCGTCAGGAAATGTACCCATAACGGAATACTGATCCGGTAAGCAAAGTCCTCCAACCAACGCGACATAAAGTACCATGCGGCCGGTATCGCCAGGGCACCCGAAATGAGTACCAGCACGACAAACTCCCTCGAAAGCATTCCGACGATGCCCGCGGCCGATGCGCCCAATACTTTCCGGATGCCGATTTCCTTCGTCCGTGTTTCAGTAGTAAAAGTAATGAGCCCGAAAAGGCCCATGCAGGCAATAAAAATGGCAAGTCCCGTGAATACCGAAAACATTCCCGAAAGCCGAATTTCGTTTTTGAAAGTCTCGTTGAATGCATCGTCGAGAAAGTAGTATTCAAAAGGCATTTCGGCATCGTACTTTTTGAAAAGCCGGCCTATCGCTTTTACGTTGGCTGCAATGTCGGTTTGAGCGTCCATCCGGACATACATTACGCCCTGCGAAGCGCCGGGCATACGCAACATGTTGGCCGTATCGCTGGCTACCGACAGCATCATTGCCTTTGCGCCATGCTGCACATCCGAAAAGTCGAAGTTTTTCACGACCCCATCCACATTCATGCCTTCCATTAACTGCTGCCCGAGCGGATCGCCTTTAATACCCAACGCGTTGACGGCTATTTCGTTCAGCACGGCCTGATTGCGGCGTGCGCCGGCCATTGGCGGCATTTTCCATTGAAGGCCCAGGGTTTTCACAAATTGCTCATCCACCACCATTTGTGCTACCGCGATGTCCTTTTTGGTGACCTTATTTGGAACAAAAAACATATTGTATCCCTTGAAAAGGCCCACGTTCGCAAAAGTGGCATTCGCCACGCCGGCCTGTTGCCTTAGCGCGTTCCGGAAAGGAATGTAGTTTGCGGCCATCGACGGCCCTACCGGTATGCTCAGCACTTGTTCTTTATTGAGCCCAAGTTCTTTTCGCTGCATGAACGAGAGTTGCTCGCGTACAACCAGACTGGCGACGATCAGCGCCATGGAAACCGCGAACTGAAAGACGGTAAACGCACGCCGTACGCTTATTCCGCCGATACTGCCCGTAAACCGGCCTTTGATTACCTCCAGCGGCGCAAAACCCGACAATACAAACGCGGGATAGCTGCCCGCGATCAATGCGGTGAGCGCCAGCAAGCCCGCCAGGAACGACAAAAAGAACGGAGATACGACGAAGGAGGTATCGATCCGCAGACCCAGCAGCGCATAAAATGGCCGACTCAGATAAAAGACCATCAGCAGCCCCAGACCAAAAGCCAGGGCACATACCAACGCCGACTCCATGTAAAACTGACCACCTAGCCCTGCGCGCGTGGCGCCTACGACCTTTCGCACGCCTACCTCACGTGCGCGCTGCGTCGCCCGCGCTGTGGTGAGGCTCATGTAATTGAACAAGGCGAGCACCAGCACCGCCATAGCCGCAACGGAGAAAATAGGGATCAGCTTGTTATTACCGGCTTCATTGAATGCACCGCCGAGGTGCATGTCGTCGAGACTTTCCAGTACATATTGAGGTTGCAACTCGCCGGTTAGTTCTTTCAAAGGTTTAAGCCGGTTGATACTCCGCTCGGCCAGCGCTTTCGAAACGCCGGAATTCAGAAGCAGGTATACATTGAAATTGCCCATTCCGGCTTCCCAATTCTTCCGGTTTTCCGGGCTCAATGCGGGATAGGTAGCATTGGAAATGATGAAATCGAAGTCCAGTGAAGAGTTGGAGGGCGGATTCCGGGCTACTCCTGTAATCTGAATGAGATGTTTCCCTTCGTACAGGAGCGTTTTACCGATCACGTCGGTATTTCCAAAGTATTTCACCGCCGCCCGCTCGGAAACCACCATCGAAAGGGGCTTTTGCAGCGCATCCGCGGCATCCCCTTTTTCGAGCGGGAAACTGAATACGCGGAAAAACGACGGATCGGCGAACAGGACATTCTTTTCCAGCACCACTTCCTCCTTCCGCGCGGGATTCACCATCGCAACATTCCGGTAGGACGGCAAAATTCTGACGTAATCCGCTACCTGCGGCACGCCTTCCGCCACCGCGGGGCCGAAGCTGGCGGCAAAAGTATTCATCTGAAATTCATTATCGCCCATTTTCACCTTGCCAAGCACACGGTGAATGTCGCTATGCCGGGCATGGAACCTGTCGTAGCTGTGCTCATGAACGACGAACATCAATATGAGCGTAGAAACGCATATGCCCGCCGCAAGGCCAAGGACGTTGATCAGCGAATACATTTTGTGCCTGAACAGGCTGCGAACGGCGATTTTGAGGTAGTTTTTAAGCATAAGTCTGGCGAAAAGGCATGGCCACTGATTTGCAAACCGGCTACAAATTCGTACCAAAATATTAAGCCATTCAATATCAAATATTTACTCCCAAACCGGTGTCCAAAACCGGACACCTCAAGTGTTAAATGTTACTAGTCAATATTGTTCATTACTAATAGACAATATTGTTTGATACAAAAGTATAAGATTGTTATCTTTGAATCATTTACCCAATCGATGATACTGAAAAGCACCATAGCAAGCGTTGCAGAGGCGCAAAAGGCCAACCTGTCGGCCCTGGAACCGGGGCTGGAAAGAACCGCATTAGATAAACTGCCGGACATTACTTCGCACGCACTCATCGTGTCGGGTGTGCGGCGTTGCGGCAAGAGTACGCTCTTACATCAGTTGTTGCGCGAAAAACATCCCGATGCTTTTTACCTGAACTTTGAGGACACCCGGTTGTACGATTTTGAGCCTTCGGATTTCGTCCGGCTGGACAGCCTGGTAACCGAAACGGACCGGCATGTGCTTTTCTTCGACGAAATCCAGATCGTCGACCGGTGGGAAACGTACGTCCGGCAGAAGCTCGATGAAGGCTGTAAAATCGTGATCACCGGCTCTAATGCTTCCCTGCTAAGCCGCGAACTCGGCACGAAACTTACCGGCCGGCAAATCACCCGGGAGCTTTTTCCGTTTTCCTATTCCGAATTCTGCACCTACCGGAAGACTGCGCCATCTGCCGATGCGGCCCGCGATTATATGGCAACCGGCGGCTTTCCGGAATATGTCAAATCGGGGCTCGAAGAGATCATGCACCATTTGTTCGAAGACATCCTGATACGCGACATCGTGGTGCGTTATGGCGTGCGGGACGTACGGACTTTACAGCGGCTTGCATTGTACCTCGTTTCCAATGTGGGCAGGCTTATAACCGGTAACAGGCTGAAAACGATGTTTGAAGCAGGTTCTACCAGCACGATGATGGACTACCTTTCGTATTTGGAATACACCTACCTGTTCCATTTCGTACCGAAGTTCAGCTATTCGCTGCGCAAGCAGCTCATCAACCCGCGTAAGGTATATGCGATCGACACCGGGTTGGTGAATGCCAATTCCGGTTCATTTACGGATGATTTCGGCAGCCTGTTCGAAAACCTGGTTTTCCTGCATTTGCGGAGAAATTATAAGGAAATCCATTATTTCTCGGAAAAAAGCGGATGTGATTTCATCGTATCGGAAAAAGGCGCTGTGCGGCACGTGGTGCAGGTTTGCTATGATTTGAACCACGACAATATGGACCGCGAGCTCAAAGGGCTCTTCGAAGCCCTGGCCCATTTCGGGTTGAAAGAGGGGACGCTGGTAACGTTCAACCAAACCGACGAATTCGAGCGGGAAGGCATGAAAGCCATCGTTGTCCCGGCCCATCGATATCTGGCTGACTGAACGAGGCGGGGCCCGCAGGCCCCGTCTCCTTGTCAATTGCCGCTATTCTGGACGTCGTCGTTGCGAATGCCCCTTTTGTTCTTTTTAATGCCGTCTTTCAATTTCCCAAATTTGTAGTTCAGGCTGAAATTGAACGACCGGAAGTAATTCCAGCGGTCGGTAAACTGGTCGAAATCCGGACCGAAAGTTTCGTTGTTAAACCTCCTGAATTTGGTAAACGGATTACTCACGGCAGCTGAAAGCGACAGCTTGTCCTTCACCACATCCTTATTCACGCTGAACGACGTGCTTTGGATTGAATTCGTCGTACCTTGCAAATTCACGCCAGGGCCATTGGCGTTGAGATTGGCATTCACGCGCCAGTCTTTCGGCAACTTGTAGCCGGTAGAAAGTGAGAGCTGGTACATTACCCCGCTGTTGGTGATCTCCACACCGTTCACGATACCCGTTACCTTGCCGTGCGCAATACGGAAGTTGGTGCTGAAATTCCATTTTTTGGTGATGGGGTAATTCGCATTCAGGTTACCGCTGATGAGCCGCGCGCGGCCGGTATTGCCGTAAGACCTGCGCGTGATCTGCGTTTCGGGATTAAAAACGGCGATCTGGAAAATAAGGTCTTTAAAATGCGTGTAGCCTATGCCAAAATTGATATTCCCTTTTTTGGCCTTGTTGTAACTCAATTGCAGATCGTTCACAAATGCGGGCCGCAGATCGGGGTTACCGGTGCGCTCGAAGCTCGGGTTGGAACGGTCGATAAACGGATTGAGTTGCCAGATACCCGGCCGCTGAATCCGCTTGCTGTACCCGAAGTTGATCCCCGCATTGTTTTTTAACTTCCGGTTGACCGACACGGAGGGGATCAGGTTAAAATAATTCTGCGTCACTTTCGAATCGGTGGAGATGAAATCGGCGTCGATAATCGTCTGTTCAATGCGTGCGCCGGCCTTAACGCCCCAGTTCTTGAAATTGTATTGGTAGGTATTGTAAGCGCCGAATACCTTCTGGGTATTGTTGTATTTATTGCTCATAGCGGCATCCGGGTCGTACGAATTGGTTTCCGCATTGAAAACCGCGTACTGGAAATCGCTCTTGTTATCGCGCATGATGCCTTTGACACCTGCTTCAATATTCAGTTTTTTAACAGGGTACACCAGGTCCACCTGGAAAGTCTGCTCTGAAAAACTCTGGTCGTTGATCTGCCGGTAGTCGGGACGATCGTAGTTGATACGGTCGGAGATATGTATGTTACCGGTCTGCTTGTTATCGTAGCCATAGTAGCGGTAAGAAAAGGTCAGCAAGCGGTTTTTATCGGATTTAAAACCTTTTTGATAGTTGACCGCCGCGTCACGGCCCGCGCCCCTGTCAGAATTCCTGTTGGTGACATTATAACGTTCGAGGATTTCGTCACCGGCATTTAAAAGCGACGCCTGGTAGCCGTTCTCCCGGTTCCGGCCCCCATTGACGTTCAATTGGGCACTCAGCAGGTTGAGCGTATCGATTTCGTAGGTGATCTCGTAGCCCACATAGCCATTCTTGTTGTTGACCTCGTTCCAGCCGCGCTGGTCGAGTTCCGTGGGGTTGGTCCCCTTGGTCACACGGTTTGTGAGCGACTGGGTCGATGGGGTTTTGTATTGATTCACACCCGCATTCAGCGACATTCCGATCTTCCCGAGCTGGGCCGAGAGCGAGCCACCGACTCCCGGTCCGCCCGTTGGGAAGCGTTCGCTGATATTGAGCGTGCCATTGTACCCGTTGTCTATTTTTTTATTGGTAATGATGTTGATAATCCCCGCCAGCCCTTCCGCATCGTATTTCGCGGGCGGCGTGGTGATCACTTCTATGCGCACGATCGACGACGCCGGCATGCTACGCAGCACATCCTTATAGCTCCGCTCCACCATACTTGAAGGCTTGCCGTTGATCAGGATCTTGAAATCGGTATTGCCTTTGAGTGAAATGTTGTCCTCGGCATCCAGCGACAGGTAGGGCACTTTCCGCATCATTTCGAGCACGCTGTAGACCTTACTCTCGGGATCGGCTTCGAGATCGTAACTGATCCGGTCGACCTCTTGCTTTACAATCGGTTTCAGGGCCGTAACCGTCACTTCTTTGAGCCCTACCGCCTGCTGGCTGATTGTAATGTTTCCCAAATCGATGTGCTGGCGGGTACTATCCGTCAAATCGACATCGACAATCTTGTTCTTGTAACCTACCCCAACCAGTACCAATGCATATTTCATTGGTTTCAGGTTCTGAAAAGTAAATGACCCGTCGGCCTTTGAGAAATCGACTTTCACCGCCGTGTTTTTATCCTTCATGAGATTGACAGTAACAAAATCGAGCACTTTGCCGGTTGCGGAATCGGCAACGACACCTTTGATGCTTCCTCCCAAAGGAGCTACCTGTGCGAACGAATCCTGGCAGCAAATCAGTGCCGGAATCAGAATGGACATGAGTAGTTGGAATAATGTTTTCATAGGAAAAAATTTCATGGCTAATAGATTTTCGAAAAGGCATAGGAATTCCGGCAAGAGATTTAGGCTCTTTTAAGGCTCTGGATTGGTATATCGGCAAACTGTACTAAATGGGTATCGACATACCAATGCAGAATAGCAAATCAATCGACATTACAAATGTATAAGAAGGTACTTTGTGATGCAAGGTACTAGGCCTGATTTTCCATATAAAATGATGAACGGTGAAACAACTCGGTTGACCGGCAATGTCTGAAAGCTAGTCGGCCTGCCGGGATTTGTTCAGATACCTTTCAATAAGGAAATTAAGGATAAGACTAACACCGCCGAAGAGGAAAACCATCGCCAGATAGGCCACCCCTTTGCTGAAATCGTAGGATTTATCCAGCCAGTTACCCGTGAGGATACCAAGCGCAATGCCTACGAAAAGCATACCGAATTTCAATGTTGGATAATACGATTGGTTCTTATCCGAAAAGATGGACGCGTCGGCCCCCTTCTCGATCAGCGCTATACGTTCGCGATGGCGCGTCATCAGGAACACATAGACAATCCCGAATATGCCCAGAAAAGCGGCAACAGAAACAAGTACGCCATTCATGACTAAAAGATGGTTAAATTTCGAATGTTACCCATTGGACAGCGCCGGAGCTTCGGTGGTTACAGCTTATCGAAATTTTTCTTCAAAAAAAATACAGCTCCGATATTGTAACCGGCTTCGCGGCAATGCAGTCTAATGAGCAGAATAGCCATCGAATGCATGAAGAACCACGACGACCGGGTCCATATCGAAAACGTAAAGCAAGGCAACCTTGCCTCATATACCTATCTGGTCGAGAAGTACAAAAACATGGCATTCACGATTGCCATGAAGATCCTCTCGAATGCGCAGGACGCCGAGGATGTGGCGCAGGAAAGTTTTGTGAAAGCTTATATGCAGATCGGCAGCTTCGAAGGGAAATCCAAGTTCTCAACCTGGCTTTACACCATTGTTTATCGAACGGCCGTTTCGAAATTACAGCAACCCCGGCTCGCATTGCGAAGCATCGACGACGAATTTGAAGAAAACTACCATTATGAACACAGCCCACCGCCGTTGGAAGCGTTGCAGGCGCGTGAGCGAGAGCAATTTGTAAAGGACGCGATCAACCGCCTGCCCAAAATGGAGGCATTAATCGTCACTTTGTATTACCTCAATGAAAGCCCCATCGAAGAAATCGAACAGATCACCGGGCTTTCGAACAGTAACGTGAAAGTAAAGCTGTTCCGGGCCAGGAAGGTGCTGGGCAAAGAATTGCAATTTTTGTTATAATGCGGGAATTATGGAGCCGATGGACGACAAACAGGAAGCGCATTTCAAAAAACTGATCCGGGAGGCCGCCACCGACGCGCCTTCGGACGCGTTCACGCAGGCGGTTATGCAGCGCGTGCACGAGGAAGCGGCATTTCGTGCCTTAATGCGGCAAAATACGCTTGACGTGGCACCCGGGGCATTCACTAATGCGGTTATGGCGAAAATAGAAGCCGGCAGGAAAGTCGTCGCTCGGGAACCGGTCATTTCGCGCCGGTCGTGGTACTGGATTGCCGCCTGCTGGGCGGCATTGATCGTAGCGTGCTTTTTCTTGCCTGGCAATGAGCCGCAATACGCATTTTTCAGCAAATTGAATGCGCGACTGATGTCTAGCCAGGTTTTCGACCAGAAGTTTGATACAATTCCGCAGCCTGTGATGCTTACGGTCATCGGGCTTTCGTGCCTTATGTTGCTTGATTATTATCTGCGAGGCAAATGGATATCCGCAGGTAAAACGGCCAGATCCTGAGACCTGGCCGTTCGCTCATGGCTATTTTTTTAATCGGTTATCCCCGGCGGTTGTAACGGTTGTCGAAGTGGTGCTGATAAGCGAACAGACGCTGGCGTTGTGCGGGTGTCAGCACAGCCAGGATTTCTTTTTGCTTTTCTTCTTCCAGTCGTTTCATGCCCTGGTAGGTGTGGTATCTTTGACTTCTGCCGATCAGGCGGTCATATTTGTTCTCGATCTTTTTGATCTGGTTCTCCTGCTTGCGGCTCAGCTTCACGATCTCGTCCAGCTTGTTGATCTTGAACTCCTCACGGACGTTATCGGCGCGGGCGTCGATCACGACTTTGGCAGGTTGGCTATATCGTTGGGCAAAAGTATTTCCAGCAGTGAAAGTAACTATTGCAGCGATAGCGAAAATGATCTTTTTCATGGTTTCCAGTGGTTAAATTGTTTGTTTATGTCTTTTAGAGGCACATTTTGACCCCAAGTTTAACCCACTGGAAACGCAATCTACGAAATGTCACTGCTGGTAGATGATAGGCTGGTTTTGATCGACGAATGGCTTGCCGAAAACATCATTCACTCCGCAGCGATTTAACCGGATTCATCAAAGCTGCCTTGATCGCCTGGAAGCTGACTGTAAGCAGCGTGATGGCTACCGCGAGCAGTGCCGCAACGACGAACACGACCCAACTTAATTGAATATGATACTCGTATTTATCCAGCCAGTCGCTCAGGAAATAGAGCGCAATGGGTGAAGCGATGACGCATGAGATAATCACCAGATATACAAATTCTTTGGAGAGCATCGCCCACATCTGCGCCACGCTCGCGCCCAATGCTTTACGGATACCGATCTCCTTCGTACGCTGCTCGGCGGTATAAGCGGCCAGTCCAAACAGCCCCAGGCAGGAAATAAACACCGCCAGCACCGCAAATACCCGCGCCAGCTTCCCGATCTGCTCCTCAGACCTGAATTTGGCGTCATATTCGTCGTCTGCAAACTTGAATTCGAACGGCGAATCCGGATCGTGTTTACGGAAAACCGCCTCTACTTTCTTCAAAGCCTTCTCTACGGGCGCGCCCGGCGTAAGTTTGACGTTGATCAGGCTGGCCCATTCGTAGTTCAGCATAAAAATAGTCGGCACGGCCGGCTCGTAAGGCGATTGCATGACCATGTCTTTGATGACACCGACCACCTGCCGCGGCTTGCCGTTGTAGCGGATCGTTTTGCCAATGATATTTTTAAGACCGGTAAGCTTGACGGCCGATTCGTTGAGGATGAATGCGGCGGTGTCGGTGGAGAACTCCCTCGAAAAATCGCGACCGTCGACGATTTTCCAGCCAATGGTTTTACCAAAATCATGCGTACAGGCGATCGTCCCGAATAATGGTACCGAGCCAGGCTCCAGTCCTTCCCATTCAAAGCCGATCTGATTGGAGTAGATGCCCGTAGTAGGGCTCGACGACTCGCTCATTTCGTAAACAGCGCCCGTTTTGAGCAAATCATCTCGCAAAGGATAATATTTGCCCCATAGATTGGGCGAGATATTAATCTGCAAAAGTCCCTGACGGTCGTAACCAACAGGCCGGTCTTTGGCATGCTGGATTTGCTGAAATACGATGATTGTCCCGATAATAAGCGTAATTGAAACAGTGAATTGCAAGACGACCATCACCTTCCGTGGAACAGCCGAATATTTGCCAACCCGGAATGTGCCTTTCAGAACGGAGAGCGGGTTGAACGACGAGAGGTAAAACGCCGGGTAACTTCCGGCTACCAGGCCTGTAAACAATGCGAAGGCGATCAAAACCAGCCAGAACTGCCAGTAAAAGAACGGAAACTTCACTTGCTTGCCCGCCAGGCCGTTGAATGCCGGTAACGAGACGAGTACGATCAGGATCGCCAGTACCAGCGCAAACATGACAACCAGGAACGATTCGCTCAAAAATTGGGCTATCAACTGGCTTTTGAGCGACCCGATCGACTTGCGGATACCCACCTCCTTGGCCCGTTTCTCCGACCTGGCCGTGCTCAGGTTCATGAAATTAATGCAAGCCAGAAGCAGCACAAAAGCGCCGATTATGCCAAAAAGCCATACGAACTGAATACGCCCGCCTACATTCCGGCCGTCCTTGAAATCGGAATACAGGTGCCAGCGGCTCATCGGATGCAGCAAATATTGCGGCTTATCGGTTTTTGAGAATGCGTGCGGCATTTCCACATCCCGGATTTTACGAGAAACCGTGGCGATATCCGCGTGATCGGCCACCTGCGCGAACCATTGGAAAGAGTGGTTACCCCATTGTGTTTGTGCTTCCTTCACCCAGCCCTCTGCTTGCAGGTAGTCGTTCCATGGCAGGATCAGGTACAATTCATTGAAATTCGAATTAAAAGGAATATCCTCATAAACGCCCGTCACCTTCACATCTTTCTTGATATCGAGTTTGAGCGCTTTGTTCAACGGGTCAGCATCACCGAAAAGTGCTTTGGCGAGCGATTCGCATATCACCACCGATCCCGGGTTTTTCAGTGCATTATAATCGCCTCGGATCATTTTCAGGCCCAGCATTTCGGGAAGCGAAGGCTGCGCCCACATACCCGTTTTATTGATCTTCTTATCGCCATTAGCCAGCAAATGCCCGAAATTCCAGGAAGCCAGCGCGGTATGCCGGAAATCCGCCGGATACTTCGTCGCCATTTCCGTTACCGAAGGAATGGAAACCGCCGTGCCGGTACCGGTTTCGCCATTGAAGGTCTGGCTGATCCACGCCTGCACGATGCGATCGTAGTTTTTGTGGTATTTGTTATAGGAAAGTTCATCCCAAACCCACAAGCCGATCAGCATCGTTACGGCAATGCCTACTGCAAGCCCGACGATGTTGATCAGCGAATAAACTTTGTTTTTAAGAAGGTTTCGGAGCGCGATTACCAGATAGTTCTTGATCATGGCCGGTTGATATAAGAAGCGTTTAAAAAGTCATTTGGGGAAAGATGAAAAAAAACTATCGCCGGTTGCACGGTTTCATTCGCTCCTCAATGCTTTTACGGGATTGGTAAGGGCCGCCCTTATACTCTGGAAGCTGATCGTTACCAGGGCGATCAGCACCGCCGCGATACCGGCTACCATAAAGAGCCACCAACTGATTTGCACTTTATAGCTGAAATCCTGTAACCATTCATTCATGAAGTACCAGGCAATCGGCGACGCGATTACCAGCGCAATCACCACCAGCTTGATAAAATCGATCGAAAACAGTCCGAAGATATTCATTGCCGATGCTCCGATCGCCTTGCGGATGCCCATTTCCTTGGTACGCGATTCGGCCATGAACGCAACCACACCATACAGGCCAAGGCATCCGATAAATATCGCGATGAAGCTCAGGATTTTAAAGAGTGAGAGAAACTTGGCTTCTTTCTCATAGAAACTGTCGATCGTCTGGTCAAAGAAAGTGTATTTGAACAAATAGTCCGGGAAGAGGGCGGACCATGCTTTTTCAATGCGGTTGATCTGCTCGATCCCCGCATTCTTATCCAGTTTTACGCTCAAAGTCTGGTAGTTATCCCGCATGGTCGTCATTACGCAGGGGATAATTTCCTGATGCAGGGTGTAAGTATTGAAATTTTTCACAACCCCTACGACGGGTAGCTTAAAATCGCTGCCCCCGATGGTAAGCCGCTTTCCGATGATGTCCTGAAGGTTTTTGAAACCCATTTTTTGGGCAAAAGCTTCATTTACCACGTATTCCCGGATCGTGTCCGAGGGCAGATACATTCTGCCGGCCGCCATTTTCAAACCATAAGTATTGAAGTAAGCCGTATCGGCCGGACGCATCACTACCTCAAAATCAAGAAACTCCGCATCGTTCTCATATTTAAAAGCAGTCTGCCAGTTGCTTCTCGACATCGGGGTAAAGGCGCTGTAAGTAATCGCTTTGACGCCGGGAATCGCCTGGATATCGGACCGCAATTTTTCCAGAACCCCCTTCTCCTGATTAGGAATGGCAATATTTACGATCTCATCCTTCTGAAAGCCCAAATCCATCGAACTGAAATATTTCATCTGGGTGTAAGCAATCAGCGTACCGATCAGGATTACCTGGGAAATAGAGAATTGAAGTACGATCAGGCTTTTCCGCAGGCTGGACTGGCCGCTGCCCGCGCTCTGCATCTTGCCTTTCAAAGCAAGTATAGGCTGGTACCCAGAAACAACCAGCGCCGGATAAAATCCCGCAAGGAAAGTCGTAATAACCGTTAGCACGAGGCAACACAACAACACGTCGCGATCCCGAAAGAACACTACATTCTCGGACTTTACATTCAGGATATTGCCGACATACGGAAGCAGTATTTGCGCCAGAACAAGCGCCAGGATCACCGAGAATACCGTGATGATTCCGGTTTCCGAGAAATATTGCCGCAACAGCTGCCCTCTGGTGCTGCCCAGCACTTTCCGCACGCCTACTTCGCGCGAGCGGCGGAGCCGCCTGCGCGGTAGCGAGGTTCACGAAGTTCACGCAAGCCGTAATCAGAATAAAAATGCCGACAAGCGACATGGCCCAGATCATCCCTTTACTGATCGAACGGTTGGCATAATTACCTGTTTTCGTAGCAAAATGAATGTCTTTGACGGGTTGTAGTACGAATTTTACCTTTTCGGCGTCCTTGGGTTTTCTGTATTTGGTATTGAATGCCAATAGCTGTTGCTCAAACTGTGCTTCGCTCACATTTTCGGGCAGCATCAGATACACCTGGCCACCACCGTAGGTCGAAACCCAGTCGTCCCAATTCGTGAATGCGCCAAAGTCCTTCAACGACGCGAACGACAGCATCGTCGTAAACGGCAGGTTCGTTGTGACGGGCGGATCGGCCACAACCCCGGTTACGACGAAATCCATCTGATTTCTTACCCGGATACGCTTCCCCATCGGGTCGGTATCTCCGAAATATCTCCGGGCCTGTGTTTGCGTCAGTACGACCGAGCCCGGATTTTTCAGCGCCTGCCCGGGCGCACCTTTCAGCCATTTATAGTCGAACATCCGGAAATATTCCGGGCCGATAAAGGCCACATTGTAACCGGGGTCAGAGAATTTTTTCTTCTCCGAGCCTTGCGTGACGGTGATCAGCGTCTCGCGCAAACCATAGGTACATGTGACCTGATCCCTGATTTCCGGAAAATCGTTACGTAATGCGGCGAGCGCAGGAAGCGGAATTCCCGCACCAAATCCCTTCTCCCCATCCTCCACGCTGTGATTCAGCAAGCGGTACAGGCGATCGGCGTTCTTGTGATGGCGGTCGAAACTGAGCTCATACCGGACTGTAAAAAAGATCAGCAGGCAACACGCCAGGCTCAGCGTAAGCCCTGTAATGTTGATCAATGTAAAATTCCAGTTGCGCCGAAGGTTTCTGAATGAGGTCGTTAGATAGTTTTTGATCATGGCACCTTATTTTCTATTTTTGAATACAATTAATAGATTTCCTTATGTTGACTTCTGTTAGCGGAATTTATGAGAACGGGAAAATCACATTAGACGAAATTCCCGTAATTCGAAAGAAATCAAAGATTGTCGTGACGTTCCTGGAAGAAATGGACGAACCGAATCACCCAAAGCGCCGCCTGGGCGGCCTGAAAGGGAAAGTTGGTACTCCTGATGATTTTAATGCTCCATTGGACGACCTCGCTGACGATATGCTTTGATGAGATACCTGCTAGATACCCAAATCGCCATTTGGTCGCTGGAAGACCATGCCGGTCTCAAACCAACAGTCCGCAATCTTCTGGAAGATGCTAACAATGCCATATTTATCAGCCCGATAAGCTTATTGGAAATATCCATTAAACTTAAACTTGGCAAGCTTCCACAATTTAAAGTGAGTATCGAAAAAGTTACCAGACAAATCCTGAAAGACGGATTTGAATTGCTTCCGCTCGAACTCGACCATACCTTTGCATATCAATCAATTCCACTTTACGACGACCACCGGGACCCCTTCGACAGGATGTTACTCGCTATTGCTTTTCGCGAGCAAATTCCGATCGTTTCTTCCGATGAAAAGTTCCTCCGGTACCAATCCTCTGTCTCGATTATATTAAATTGACCCTACTCGCTCCTCAACGACTTCACCGGGTTCATTAATGCCGCTTTGACGCTCTGGAAGCTGACGGTAACCACTGCCACAAGCCCGGCGGCGAAACCGACCGCCACGAATACCAGCGGACTGATTTCAATGCGGTAAGGATAATTGTCCAGCCATAGTTGCATAAAATACCAGGCGGCCGGGGTGGCGATCAGGATAGCGATGAGGACCAATTTTACAAAGTCTTTCGAAAGCACAAACACCAGATTCGGGATGCTTGCACCCAGCACCTTACGCACGCCGATTTCCTTCGTGCGCTGCTCCATGACGATCAATGCGACGGCGAATAGCCCGAGACACGACAAAATCACCGCCACGCCCGACGCCAGGCTGAATATCTGCGACAACCTTTCCTCTTCCTTATACCACGCATTGGTATTTTCATCGATGAACGAACCCTTAAACTCCGATTCGGGTGTTATTTCCTTCCAAACGGCTTTCAGTTTCTCCATCGACGTCACCAGGCTCTGGGGCGTCACACGTACAAAAATGTAACCGATTCCATCGGAATGGGAAAGATACATTGTGATCGGTTTTTTCTCGGATTTGGAAGAGTACAGGTTAAAATCGGGAACGACGCCGATAATCTGGTGCTTGACGCCGGCCGTGTCGGTCTGAAAGAACTTGCCGACGGGGTCCTTTTCGCCGATGGCTTTGGCCATGCTTTCGGTGATAATGACCCGCCCCATGGAATCAGTCGGATAAGCCGGGTCGAATTCCCTCCCTGCCAGGAGTTTGATATTTAAAGTTTTGAGGTAGTCATAACTGATATGCAGCCAGTCGGTGGTTACCTCGCGGTCTTTGAAAGTGAACCCGATTACGCTTCGTGAAGTACTTCTGTCGAGCCCTAGGCCCATGTTGACGCCGGAGCCGGTGATGCTTACGATATTCGGATCGTTGGCCAGGCGGTTCCGCATCCTGCGCAGGGCGGTTTGCCCGTTGACCTTGCTTCCCACCGGAATGCTGATTACCTGCTCCTTCTGAAAGCCCAGCGGCTGGTTACGAAGGTGATCAACCTGCTGCATGGCGATGATAGTACAACAAATAAGCAGGCTCGACAATGCGAACTGGGCAATGATCAGCGAATTCCGCAGTAAACCGGGCTTTTTAAGCGATACTTTTCCCTTCAGAACTTCCACCGCGTTGAACCTTGACATTTGCAACGCCGGATAACCACCCGCCACTAATGTCACGAACAGGAACAGCCCGACGAGCAGCGCGATTTTGTCCGGCTCCAAAATGTATTCCAGGGTCAGCTTGGACCTGAAAGCCGCATTAAATGCCGGCAGCGATAATACTGCCAGTACTACGCCTGTCAAAAAACCAAGGAAACACACCACAGCCGCTTCGCCCCAGATCTGAAAGAAAAGCTGCTTTTTCAGCGCACCGAGCGACTTCCGCACACCCACTTCCCGCGCACGGATAAACGAGCGCGCGACGTTCAGGTTTATGAAATTGATGCAGGCGATCAGCAGGATAAACAGCCCAATGCCCATCAATGCATAAATCAGCGAACCCTCCTTGCCTCCGGAAATCTCGCGGTTAAAATGGCAGTCTTCAAGCCTTTGAAGACGCAGGGCGTACACATCTCCCCTGTCGTCGGGCGTTGCGCCTTTCTTTTTCAATTGGGTAAATGTCTCGGCGAAATACTTGGCAGTGAAAGACCTGAGTTTCTTTTCGAATGCGAGTTTGTCGATCCCCGGCTTCAACTTCACAAAAACGCTATGTGAAAATGCATCCCACTGGTCCTTTTGTTCCTGGTAACCACCAACATTCTCGCTCCGCAAAAAACCGTCGAATTGCAGGGTGGAATTTTCAGGAAAATCGGCCAGAACGCCTGTCACTACATATTGCTTTTTATTCCCTTCCAGGCCGATATTGATACGCTTGCCCATTGGATCCTCATCCCCGAAAACCGCCTTGGCCATATTCTCGGTGATGACGATGCTGCTTAGGTCCTGCAAGGCGGTCTGCGGCCCTCCCTTGACAAAAGGGAAGGAGAAGATTTGAAAGAAATCGGGTTCGGTGAATTTGATATTCTTGTCGAGGTATTTCCCTTTGTACTCCACCACATTCGAGCCGTTGATAATCCGGGCAATGGATTCAATTTCCGGATAATCCTCCTTCAACGCCGGCGTAATCGGAAACGGCATCGATGCCGTACGATCGACACGCTCCGGGTCGTTCGCGAAAAAGTACAGTTCATATATCCTTTCCTTGTCCGCATGAAAATTATCGTAGGAAAGCGCGAAATAGGCTGTCAAAAAAAGAAAAACGCTGACGCAGAACGCCACCGACAGACCCACGACATTGATAAACGCGTAACCCTTGCTCTTCCAAAGGTTACGCAGCGCGATTTTGATATAATTCTTAAACATAAGAAGGTATTTTTAAGGACAAGCGGAAAAGAGAGGAAGAGGAAAGGGAAAAAGGAGAACAGGAAACTCCTTTCCTCCACCCTTCCGTTCCTCCTTCCTCCGTCATTCCGTTTTCAATGATTTCACAGGATTTGTAATGGCCGCTTTGATAGCTTGTGTACTCACCGTTAGCAACGCAATGATCACCGCCAATGCGCCTGCCCCGGCAAACATCCACCATTGCAAGCTGATCTTGTATGCAAAATCGGCGAGCCAGCGGTTCATGAGGTACCAGGTGAGCGGCGTTGCAATGATGATAGAAATAACAACCAGTTTCACAAAATCGCCGGACAACAGCCCTACAATACTCGTCACGGAGGCCCCGAGTACTTTTCGTACGCCTATTTCCTTGATACGCTGCTGGGCCGCAAATGCCGCTAACCCAAACAGCCCGAGGCAGGAAATCAGGATAGAAATGACAGTGAATGCGTTGACGAGCCTTGAAGTGCGTGCATCGGCGGCATAATTCTTCTGGAAATCCTCATCGAGAAATGAGTACGCAAACGGTTCGTCAGGTACAAGCGACTTCCATTTACCTTCTATAAATGGCAGCACGGCAGCTGCATCTTTTCCGTTGATATGTGCGATCAGGTAGTTGTAGCTGGGGTTCATATTCAGAAAAAAGGCATATGGTTCTATGACCTTATGCAAATCCTGAAAATGAAAGTCCTTCACGACGCCTACCACCTCCACCGAGCCTGGCGTATCGCCGCCGTTATTGAAGAGGAACTTCTGCCCTACCGCCTTGTTCAAAGGAACGTCAAATTTGCGTAGCGTAGCCTCGTTAACGACAATTTTATAATTCGTATCAGCCGGAAATTCCTTTGAGAACATGCGGCCCGCAACCGGTTTGAAACCCATCGTTTCCATAAAATCCGGCGCCACCCAGTTGGTTTTGATAAGATTATCGTCATTTACGGTCTGCCCTGGTAAATAAACCGACATATCGCTGGGATTGAGAATGCCGGGGTAATAGGCTGTGCCCGATGCAGCCGATATCCGGCTATCCTGTAAAAGTTCGTTTTTCAATGCCGTATAGGCCTGTCGCGCCTCCTGGCTTCGGAACGGGATCACGATCTGCTGGTCTTTTGTAAAGCCGAGCGGCTGATTCTTCATAAAACGTATCTGCCCCTGAATCACAATGGTAGCGACTACCAAACCAATCGAAATCACAAACTGGAACACCACCAGCCCACGGCGGAGCGTTGTGGCCGATACCGAATTGACAAACCGGCCTTTGATTACATCCAGCGGATTGAATACCGACAGGTAAAATGCCGGGTAACTTCCCGCAAGCAAACCGGTAACCAACGCCAGCAGCACAAATCCGCCGACTATCTTCGGTTGCAAAAGATCGTGTACATCAAGCGATTTGTCGGCAAGCTGATTGAAGAATGGCAATAGCAGGACCACAAGCGTTACAGCGATCGCCAGTCCGAGCAGCGTAAGCACCATGGATTCGCCAAGGAACTGACCTACCAGACTGCCCTTGCCGGCGCCCATCACCTTGCGCATGCCTACCTCAGCCGCCCGCTTCGCGGAGCGTGCAGTGGCCAGGTTCATGAAATTGATGCAGGCGATCAGTAAAGTAAATACAGCGATACACCCCAGCACATAAAGGTAGGTCGGGCTGGTTGTCGAGCTGACGATGCGGTCGATCTGGCTAAAAAGGTGAATATCCCGAACGGGAAGCAATGCCAGTTTCTTGTCATATCCGGCGATTTTAAGGTCTTTACGCGCATATTTTTCGATGAAAGCCGGCAATTTCGCTTCGAATGCCGCCGCATCGGTACCCGGCCTGAGGCGCAGGTAATGGTAAAACATGTTATTGTTGGTAAAGTTGAGGTCAGGCTGCCGTAGGTAATCGCCTATCCAGCCTACCTGGAATGTCACGAAGTAATGGGCGTCGATATGTGAACGTGCGCTTTCATCGCGGAAAACGCCCGTTACCTTGAAATTCTCGTTATGACCGGTCTTTCCGCCGACCTTCACGGTACGGTTCAGCGCGGGCGTATTTCCGAAAAGTTTATGTGCCAGCACGTTCGAAAGTACGATGGAATGCGGATCGTTAAGCGCAGTCCGTTGGTCGCCTTCCAGAAATTGGTAAGTAAAAACATCGAAGAATGTCGAATCGACGTGCGTCCCCTTGGTTTCATAGAACGACAGCGGGTCTTTGCCGGGTTGCTCGACCGTCAGCAATGCCTTGTCTTCCAGAAAATTTTGCCAGAGGCGGGTTACCTGCACAACTTCGGGGTATTCCGCCTTCAACGCGTGGGCGTAAGGCGCCGGCGCGCGGGGGTTATCCATTTTCTCTCCATTCGGCTGAACGTTCTCAGAACGCACCAGATAGAGATCATTAACGTGCTCCTGATGTTTGTCGAACGAAACCTCGCTCAGAATGTAAAGCAGCAGAAGCATGCAACAGGCCATCCCGACCGACAGGCCGAAGACGTTAATAACAGAGAACATCTTGTTTTTCAAGACGTTCCTCCAAGCAATTTTCAGATAGTTTTGGATCATGGCCGGGTAAGGGATTGCATTCCGGCATTGTAGAATGAATAATTATACCAAGCCTTTAATTTGCCTTAAAAATACTAATAATCAGAACATTAAATTGAATATAACGCAACAAGAGTGTCCGAAACCGGACACTCTTGTTCATTATTGTAAAGCGAAATTAGTTTAGAAGCAGCAACCTGATCTTCGATTTTTGATCAAATAAGGTTATCAGACATCAAAAAGCTACTGTAATCATGGAAACATTTCAATACAGTTGGTCCGATAGCTTCGGGTAATATGTTCTGACTTCGAATCTGAAAAACACTGGGAGCTTTCGCATTCGTCGCTGCCAGAATCGCGCCGAAATCAAGGTCGTGGGTGAAGACCACGAAGTCATTCCGTTTCGCGTATTCGAAAATTATTCTATCCGGATCGGTAGCTTTCCCTATTTCGGACCAGTGCTTCGATACGATTGCATTTTCAGCAAAGTACTGCACCCAAACCGGCGACAGATTCATATCGATGAGTACTTTCACGCGGCTTCGAACGGAATTTCTATTTCATCTGCGCGCCACGCTGCGTATGCCAGTGCCTCACTGATATCTTCCGCTTCGAGGTACGGATAAAATTTCTGCACTTCGTTAAAACTCCTGCCCGATGCAATCAGTCCTACAATCGTTCCTACGGTCACTCGCATTCCTCTGATGCAAGGCTTCCCTCCCATAACATTAGGGTCAAAAGTGATTCTATTCCATTCCATAAGCCATTTTTTCTTAAAGTTACGGAATATCCCTCAATCAGGTGCCTGTCTACTCACTCCGCAAACTCTTAACCGGATCGGCCAGCGCGGCTTTGATTCCCTGAAAGCCTACCGTCGCGATTGTCAGTGCAAGAGCGCCCAGTGCTACCAGTCCGAAAACGTACCAGGGCAGATGGACGTGGTATTCGAAACTGGCCAGATATTTGATGACAAAGCTGTACGCCAGCGGCAAGCCGATCAGGAGGGCGATCACCAGCAATATCACGAAATCCCGCGAAAGGAGAACGGCGATGCCCCGCACATTGGCGCCGAGGACTTTCCGTATACCGATTTCCTTCGTCCGTTTGCTCGCCGCCAGCGAAATCAGGCCGAATATGCCCGCGAACGCTATCACGATGGCCAGCAAGGTCACAAAGTTGACCATCTTCCAGATACCATCGAGGTCATTATATTGCTTGCTCAATTCTTCCTGCATATAGAAATATTGAAACGGACGTTTGGAAGGTATTTTCTTCATATCCCTTTCCAGGTCACTCAAAACTTCCCTGGCCTGTTTAATGTCCGCGAATTTCAGGGTGAGGTAACTCCTCAGGCCCGGAGGGCCGTCGTACCAGTGCAGCAACGGCTCAATCCGCTCTTTCAGGGGACCGTAATGGAAGTCTTTCATCACGCCCACCACCGTGTAAACGTCCGAATTATTACCTTGCCGGAGCCGTTTCCCTACGGCCGATGTCCATCCGAAAGCTTTCCGCGCCGCCTCGTTGATAACCACCGGATGGTGCTCGCCCTTTCCATCCAGATCTTCTGAAAAATCCCTTCCCTCGATCATCCGGATACCGTACGTACGGGCATAACCGGTACTCGTTCCGACGTGGCGCAGGCGGACGTCCTTTGGTTCCGTTCCTTCGGGCGTATAAATATTGTAATTACTCCAGTAACGTGTCGGAACAATACTGGAGGTGGCAACGCTTTCGATCCTGGAATTCTGCTTCAACCCGTTCAAAATCGGAACAAATTGCGCCGTGGCCGCATTCCGGTCTTTGTATTGGAGGTCAGACGACACCACCACGATGTTCTCTCCCCGAAACCCCGTGTCGGCCCGCCGCATATAATCGATCTGCCAGCGAACCGCAATGGCCCCCACCACCAGGATAACGGCGATCACGAGCTGCACGACGATCAATGTTCCCTGCGTCCAGTTTCTGGAAGCGGGTTTTCCGGATAATTTTCCTTTTAATGTGTCCCGCAGGTCCAGCCTGTTCAGGTAAGCGGCCGGAACCGTACCCGCCACGAACGTGATGATGCCGATTATTCCTATCAATGTGAGGAAAGTGGCCGAGTCCTGCTGCCAGTTTACCACCAGCTGCATTCTCCCCTCCCGAAACTCGTTGAATTGCGGTACCAGATACAACACGCCAAACACGATGGCAATCGCCAGCGAAGCCATTAGTACAAGTGCCGACTCCGTCCAGAACTGCGCCAAAATCTGCCGCAACGTCGACCCGGTTACCTTGCGCACCGCTACTTCCTTCGCGCGTGTGAACGACATAGCCGTGTTCAGGTTCACCATGTTGATACTAATGATCAGTACTATGAACAGGGCAATGGTTACCGCGCCGTAGATCATCCAGCGGAAGTTGGGGTTTTCGTAATGGACGTAGTCTTCCAACGGTGCAATGCGGATCTGCCGCTTTTGGCCTTCGGCAGTGAAATGGGTTTTGGCAAATGCGGGAAATTTGGCTTCCAGTTTACCTGGATCGGCGCCCTTGCGCAATTTCAAGTACACGGAAGCAAAAGTGTTATACCAATCGGCGCCGGAAGCAAAATCCGGATTCCCTTCGAGATTGGAAACGGGCAGCAATACCTCGAACTGTATGGAGGAATTTGCGGGAACCGGTTCGAGCACGCCGGTAACGGTAAATGACAGAGAATCCTCCACAACCACATTCTCGCCGACCGGGTTCCGTTCGCCAAACAAGGCCTCCGCCACCTTTTCGTCCAGTACGATCGACTGCTTCCTTTTCAGGGCTGTTGCCGCATTGCCGTATTTCAGTTTGAAGGAAAAAACATCAAAAAACGTGCTGTCGACATATTTTGTATTTTTTTGCAGATCCTTGCCCTTATAATTCAGCCACACATTGTTCCACCCCTGCACGTGGGTCCCGGTTTCAATCTCCGGATACGTTTTGACCATTTGTCCGAGAATAGGATAAACCGTCTGGTTATAGCGGTCTTCCGCGTCGGCTGTCTGCACAAAATAGATGCGGTCGTTGTCCCTATGAAAAGTATCGAATGTGATGCCCCGCTGGATAAAAAGGATCAAAACACCCGCACTGGCCAATCCCAGCGAAAGCCCAAGCAAATTGATTGCCGTAAAAAGCCTGTTCTTCCAGAGCGTGCGGAAAGCGATTTTGAAATAGTTCTTTTAGCATGATGTCCGATTGGATTCTTTATTCCGTTCTTAAAGATTTCACGGGGTCCAGGGTCGCCGCCCTGATACTTTGATAGCTGACCGTCAGAATTGCAATCATAATAGCTAATACCGCCGCCCAGGCGAAATACGCCCATGACATGGAAATACGATAAGGAAAATCCTGCAACCAGGTATTTGCGCCATAATAGGCGATCGGCATTGCGATGATGATCGAGATGGCCACCAGTTTCACAAAATCCGCCGAGAGCAGCGCGGTAATGCTTGTCACCGAAGCGCCGAGCACCTTCCGGATACCGATTTCTTTCACCCGCATTTCGGCGTTGAACGTAGCCAGGCCAAACAACCCGATACACGACACGAAAATCGAGAGTACTGCGGCGAACGTGATCATCTGTTTCCATTTGGCCTCCGATTCGTAACGCCGTAAATTAGCCTCGTCCTCAAACTGGTATTCAAAAGGAAGATTTTTGATATGCTGCCTGAAAATCTTCTCGATGGCCTTCATCGTGGCGGGAATGTCGCCAGAATCCAGTTTCGCAAAAATTGTACCTAACCGGTAACGGGGGTCCTGCGTAAGCACCAACGGCTTGATGGTGTCCTTCAAAGACGCGTAATGATAATCACGGATTACACCGATGATCTTCATTTTCTTTTGCTTCCACTCGAAATCTACCTCCTGCCCGACCGGGTTCTTCAAACCGGCTTCTTTTACAAATGCCTCGTTCACGATGATCGCATCCTCGGGATCGGTAGAAAACGCTTTTGAAAAATTGCGGCCTTTGAGCACCGGAATCTGCAATGTGTTCAGAAAATGGTCGTCCACACCGATATACCCAAAACCGATGGCACGCCCATCGATTTTCGCGCCGGTGCCGTTGTAACTGCCATTAAATGCAGCCACGGAAGCCACTCCGGCGGTATTTCTGAGCTCGTTTTGCATCACTTCCATAACCTCCTTTCCCGGCCCGCCACGTCCCAGACTGAAACTCACCAGGTTCTCGTCGTTGTACCCAAGGTCCTTATTGGTGAGGTATTGAAATTGAGAGTAAATCACAATGGTGCCTATGACAAGGCAAACCGATAAGGCAAACTGAAAAACGACCAGCCCCTTCGTGATGTAATTCTTTTGCGTCAGTTTCGTACGGTTGTACAGCGTGGCAACCGGACTGAAACCGGAAAGCACCAATGCGGGATACATACCGGCAACAAGCCCTGTAACCACGAACAAGGCAATATAGCCCGATACCAGCGTTGTATCCATCAGGTAGGAAAGCGATAGTTGCTTGTTGGCCAATTCGTTAAATACCGGCAACACGATCTGCGTCAAAGCGACCGCCAGCGCAAATGCGATGAACGACAACAAGAACGATTCGCCCATAAACTGGTATATCAGCTGTTTGCGAAGCCCTCCGACCACTTTCCGCACACCGATTTCCTTCGCGCGGTTCAGCGAACGCGCAACGGTCAGGTTTACAAAGTTGATGCAGGCGATCAGAAGAATAAAAATGGCAATCCCGGAGAGAATGTAGGAGTAGATAGGACTGCTGCCATGATCCAGGCCATTGCGCATATCGCCGCTTTCGCTTTGTAAATGCATGTCCAGGAAGGGCATCAGGTCGAATACGACGTGCAATTTCATGTCCCTGTTCTTAGCCATTTCCGCCATCGCCTTGCTCTCCGACACACGGTTCATTTTCGCCACTACCGCATGGTAATCGGCCTTTTCGTGTAGCAGCATAAAGGTGTTCATGTAAAAACCCAGCCATTCGGTGTCTGTCCAGCCCTTTGCCTCCTGGTATTTGAACGGCAGCACGGCGTCGAACTGGATCGATGAGTTTTGCGGGCAGCGTTTGGCCACGCCGGATACCACAAATGGTTCGTACTCATCCCCTATTTTCAGGTTCAGGGTTTGGCCCATCGCATTTTTCGTACCGAAGTATTTTTCAGCCAGGTCTTCGCTCAAAACGATCGAATGTATATCCGACAGTACCGTTTTGGGGTCGCCTGAAAGCAAAGGCATCGAAAAAACAGAGAAAAAGGGTTCGTCCGCAAACAACACGTTCTCCTGCAATACATTATTCCCTTTCCTGACAATAAACGAGCTGCTCTGAGCCCTCACAATTTCCCTGATTTCCGGAATGTCCTGCTTGAAAGTGGGCCCGTGGATTGCATTCGTGCTGCCGAACGTGCGCGTCTCGCGGTCATCCTGACTCGTTACCATTATCCGGTAAAGATGATCCTTGTTTTTATGAAAGCGGTCGAAGCTCACTTCGTCTTTGGTGTAAAGTACGATAAGCATGCAGCAGGTAAGCCCCAGGGACAACCCGGCGATGTTGATCAGCGAGAAAACCTTGTTTCTGGTGAGATTTCGGATAGCGATTCTAAAGTAGTTCCTGATCATGGCTTAAAAAGTAAAAACGGCCCGAATGAACCGCTGTTATTTTGAATGATTTATTCTGATTTCAGTGACTTGACGGGATTCATCAGCGCCGCCTTAATGGCCTGAAAACTTACCGTAAACAAGGCGATTATCAATGCCGCCACACCGGCGACAGCGAAATACCACCATTCCATTTTGATCCGGAAAGCATATTTTTCCAGCCAGCCGTTCAGGAAATACCAGGCGACAGGGAATGCGATGACAGCGGAAATGCCTACCAGTTTCAGGAAATCCGCCGACAGCATCCCCACCAGGTTAGAAACACTCGCGCCCAGCACTTTACGTACACCGATCTCCTTCGTCCGCTGCTCGGCAGTGAATGCGGCCAAACCGAACAGTCCCAGGCAGGAAATGAAGATCGCCAGGAACGCGAAGTAGTTGGAGAGCTTGCTGACGACCGTTTCGGCCTTGTAGAGATTGCCAAATTCCTCGTCCGCAAAATGGTATTTGAAAGGCACACCGGAATTGTAGCGACGGAAGACCTTCTCGAGACTTTCGATAGCCTGCCTGGTTTTACCTGGCTCGGTTCGGATCATACCCACTCCCCAGGCTTCTTTTTTCGGTTGCAGGCTTACGATCAGCGGTTCGATCGCCACATGTAACGAACCGATGTGAAAGTCTTTCATCAAACCGATAATCTTGCCTTTCTTGCCCCACATGGTCAGTTCCTTGCCCACCGGATCGCGGTACCCGATCTTCTTTGCTGCTGCTTCATTGACCAGGTAATTGGTTGTGTCCGTACCGAACGAAGGGCTGAAATCCCGGCCGTCGATCAGTTTAATACCCATGGTTTTGACAAAATCGAAACCAACCGGATTCACATTAAACAGGAGTTGCTTTGTGGTGTCTTTCCCTGGCCAGCTCACACCCATCGTGGAACTGCCGTACGCGAGCGGGCTCGCTTGCGACCGCGCCACCGATTTGATGCCCGGCTCGGCTTCGAGCGCCTGCTTGAATGCATCGAAATTGCTCCCCATCGAATTTTCGATATCCGGAATGTAAAGCAGGTTCTCCTGGTTGAAACCGAGGTTCTTGTGCTGGATATAGTCGATTTGCCTGTAAATGACAATCATGGAGAGAATGAGCAGGATCGATAACCCGAACTGGAACACTACCAGTCCCTGACGGAAATACGTCGCGCTGGGCTTGAATTTCAATGCGCCTTTAAGGATTGTTACGGGGTTAAGCGAAGACATGAACAACGCCGGGTAACTTCCCGCCACCAGACCGGTGATCACCGTCAGCACAAGCAGCAATCCGAGGAACGAGGGATCGAGAAAATCCAGGGCGAGCTGCTTTTCAGTAAGCGCATTGAATCCCGGCAGTAATACCACCACGATCGCGATCGCGACCACCAGTGAAAGCAAGGTGATAAGGATCGACTCCCCCCATAAACTGGCCGACCAGGCTTGTTTTATAAGCCCCGACCACCTTGCGCAGACCAACTTCTTTGGCGCGTTTCACCGAGCGGGCGGTGGCCAGGTTCATGAAGTTGATGCAGGCGATTATCAAAATAAATATCGCCACGATCGTAAACATCCTCACATACTCGATGCGCCCGCCATTTTGCTTGCCGGCTTCCCAGTTCGAATAAAGGTATGATTCTCCGTAATTGATCAGGAACAAGTCTACATTGCTGTCCTTGTTTTTCGTTTTGATATAACCCTTGATCTTCGCATTGACCTTATTTATGTCGGCGTTCTTCGTCAGCAGCACAACACAGCGCGGACCGTTATTACCCCATTCCTTAGCCCATTCCGCACCTTTGAGCCACCGGTCATAACTCATCAGAAAGTCGAATTTCATGGACGAATACCGCGGGATTTCTTCCAGTACCCCCGTAACCACCACATCGTCCTTATTATCGACACGCATCGCTTTTCCTACCGGATCCTGACCTTTGAAGTATTTATCGGCTAGCTTTTGCGAAATCACGATGCCATCCGGGCGTTTCAGGGCCGTCCGGGCGTCGCCCTGTTTGAGTTTAAAAGAGAACATGTTCAGGAAATCTCCCTGCACATACCGTCCCTTTTCATTGTCAAATACATTTCCAGCCCTCAAAACCGGCTGCATTTCCCAGAGTATCTGACTGGCTTTTTCGATCTCGGGAATATCCTTCACGATATTCTCCGCCAGAATCCCCGGTGTCGCCGCGTAGGTATTGATCGCGCCCGAATAATGCTGGTTCTCCATCACCGAGTAGAGTCGCGCATCGTTCTCATGGAACCGATCCATCTTGATCTCGTCCTGCACCCAAAGCATGATCAGCAGGCTGCAAGCCATCCCCAGGGCCAGCCCCAGGATATTGACGGAACTAAACGTCTTGTTTTTCAACAAATTCCGCCAGGCAATTTTCAGATAATTTCTAAGCATAGGAAATAGGATTAACGGCTTCCTGCAAGAGCGGGCAGCGAGTGGCGTATATATGATTTCTATTTAAATATCGGATAACGACTACCTCACTCCGATTTCAACGACTTCACAGGGTTCGTCAGCGCGGCCTTGATACTCTGAAAACTTACCGTGACCAATGCAATAACAATCGCCAGCACTCCCGCGGCGGCGAACATCCACCAGGCAAGATCAACATGGTAGGCAAAATCGTTCAGCCAGAGGTTCATACCGAACCATGCTATGGGGCTGCCGATAACAATGGCAATGACGATCAGCTTTATAAACTCTTTGGACAACAGCGCAACAATGTTGACAACACTCGCGCCCAGCACTTTGCGGACACCGATTTCCTTTGTGCGCCGCTCTGCCGTAAAGGCCGACAACCCGAACAGGCCCAGACAGCCAATGATGACCGAGATGGTGGCGAATGTGATAAATATTTGACCTACACGCTGTTCGCTACGATAAACATTGTCGAAATCTTCATCCATGAACCGGTAATTGAAAGGCTGGCCGGGTGCCATTTTCTTCCAAAGCGCCTCTACCTGCTTCACTGTGCGGGGAGCGTCGCCGCCTTTCATGCGGAATACAACGGAGCCGGAGCTTTTGTAAAGGATCAGACTCAGAGCGCCGATGTTTTTTCGCAGCGACTCGAAATGAAAGTTTTTTACGACTCCGATAATCGTGTAATCGACCCGCTTTGTCAATTCGGCGTCCTCATAACCGAATATTTTCTTTCCTACGGGATTCGCATAACCCAGCACTTTTGCTGCGGCTTCATTGATCACAATTCCCGCAGAATCGGACGGAAACTCTTTTGCAAAAGCGCGGCCGCTGGCCATCTGCAGGCCCATTGTTTTCACAAAATCATAATCGACTGCCCACTTCTGCATATTAATGCCTTTATCCTGCTGCATTTGACCGACCGGGAAAAAAGTGTGGTCGGTACGCGAAGACGGTGTAGGCAGGAAGCTCGTCACTGTGGCACTTTCCACGTTCGGAAGCATTAAAACCTGTTCTTTGAACGCCTTCACCTGATTATCCAACGCATAAGCGTCGTTTACGATCAGCATTTGATCCTTGTTGAAGCCGAGTTTCTTGGTTTGGATGTAGTTAAGCTGGCGATAAATAACGCCGGTACCGACGATCAGCATTACAGAAATCACAAACTGGAACACAACCAGGGCATTGCGCAGATATCCGCTGCCCCTGCCTTCCTGCTCGATGGTGTTTTTCAAGACCTTCAACGGTTTGAATGCCGACAGAAAAAATGCGGGATAGCTTCCGGCCAAAACACCTACTACGGTGCCGGTCAGCACTAATATCAGCCAAAACCACGGGTTCGTTATCGGAAACCCGATCTGCTTGCTCGCCAGATTGTTGAACAGCGGCAATGCAAGATAAGCGATGAGCATTCCGAGTGCCAGCGAGAAGAAACTCAGCATCACCGACTCCGTCAGAAACTGGCTTACCAGCGATGAGCGCTCCGAGCCTAATGCCTTGCGAACGCCTACTTCCTTCGCGCGGTTAGCGGAACGCGCCGTGGCGAGGTTCATGAAATTCACACACGCAATCGCCAGCAGAAAAACGGCTACGACGGCAAAAATATAAACGTACTGGATATTGCCATTTGCATTGATCTCCGCCGTACGGTCGGAATGCAGGTGAATGTCGGTGAGAGGCAACAACGTATATTTCAGATAACTGCCCGATTTCCGTAGATCTTCGAGCGACGCGCCCAGAAACCCTTGCAGCCATTTGGAAGTATATTTTTGAAGGACCGTTTCGAAATTTCTCTCGAACTGCGCAGGATCGATCCCTTTCCGGAGCAATAAATAGGTATTAAAATTATGACTTCCCCAGTCGTTCTGCCGGCTGGCTTCATAGGTGCTCATAGAAAGCAACATGTTGAGATCACGCATGTGCGAGCGCTTTGGCAAATCTTTCATGACACCGGTAACGGTATACGTTTCTTTACCGTCGATCAACAATCCTTTTCCGATAGGGTTTTCCTTTCCGAAATATTTCTTTGCATCGGTTTCCGAGATGACCACCGCATGCGGTTCGGTCAGTGCCTTCTCGGGATTGCCCGACAGCAAGGGCACCGAAAACACTTTGAAAAAGGTAGAGTCGGCAAAGAACACATGCTCTTCTTTGAGGTTTTCGGTAGCATTGGTGCGTCTCACCAGCTGGCTGCCGTTTTCACGCAAACGCACCACCTGCTCAACCTGCGGGTAGTCCTTCTTTAATGTAAATGCAAGCGGATCTGGCGCCACTGCAAGCGACATGTCGGCACCGCCGAAACGGATATCTGCATTGACCCGGTAAATACGGTCTGCATTTGCGAATGAACGGTCATACCCCAGTTCGTCGATCACGTAAAGCGTAATGAGCAGGCAACTTGCCAGCCCGAACGACAAACCGAATATGTTCAGACCCGAGTAAAACTTGTGTTTACGCAGGTTCCGCCAGGCAATTTTGAGATAATTTTTCAGCATTATTCCAAGCATTTATATTTCCATGCCGTTCCCCGGCAAGCCCATCTCGCTTTCGAAATTTTCGACGATCCGCTGCCGCTCTTTCTCCGATTTATCGGCGGCGTTCACCGTCTTTTCATAGATGTACTCGTCCCCGTTTTTCACAAACCGGTATTTGATAAACATTTCACCGGTCTCGGAGTTGTAGCGGACGTGTTTGGAAAAACCTTTCGGAGCGTTTGATGCCGGCTCCCGGATAAAACCTTTGCCCGACGACACTATTTCGGCATTCACTTCATTCGACGAGAATGCCATCGGTTCCGACGAGGGAGGAGCAGGAGGCACCGGTGGTTTGGGCAAAACCGCCACAGCCGATTCACTACCGATTCCTTTGGGAGCCGGCAAATCCAGATTTCCCTCGGCAATGGACGACAATACGCACTCGCGTAACGCTTCGCGTTCTTCCTTGCTCATACCTTCGACATCAAAAGACTTGTCGATGTTCACTTCCCGGCCGTCGAGCGTCCCGGAGATTTTGATGGATAATTTTTTCCCGTCGTCGTCGATACTGCGGCTGAGATAAGATCTTTTCTGGGCGATGGCCAGCGTGCTTACGCCGGCCAAAAGGATGGTTAGGATTTTCTTCATGGTTAGATTTGGCATATTGTATAAACTGGCTTCGATACCGGGCTTGCCCCGGAGGCCCCCCGCATTGCATTCCAGGGGTGCTTGGCCCCGCATCAAAAGTTCCCGCTATAAAGCCACGCCAATAGCCGGAGAATTTCTAAACATGTATTTTCTCAGTCACAATCTTACCGTCGAAGAGGTTCACGATGCGATGGGCAAAACCGGCATCGTAAGGTGAGTGCGTTACCATCAGGATGGTCGTGCCGCCCGCATTCAGCTGGCTGAGCAGGTTCATTACTTCTTCCCCGTTTTTCGAGTCGAGGTTACCGGTAGGCTCATCGGCCAGGATTGTCTTAGGATTCGCGACCACGGCACGCGCGATGGCCGTACGTTGTTGCTGTCCCCCCGAAAGCTGCTGCGGGAAGTGGTTGCGGCGGTGCATCATGTTCATGCGGGTCAAGGCCGCTTCCACTTTTTCTTTCCGTTCTGCCGGAGGGGTTTTCAGGTACAGCAAAGGCAGTTCCACGTTTTCATAGACCGTCAACTCGTCGATCAGGTTGAAGCTCTGGAACACGAAACCGATGTTACCCTTGCGGATCTGCGCACGCTGGCGTTCCGACATTTTGGCAACCTCTGTTCCGTAAAACTCGTACGAGCCTTCACTGGGGTTGTCGAGCAACCCGAGGATATTCAACAAGGTCGATTTTCCGCAACCGGAAGGTCCCATGATAGCGACGAACTCGCCATCCTTGATTTCCAGGTCGATACCGTTCAGGGCTGTGGTTTCTACTTCTTCGGTAGAAAATACCTTGTGCATGTTGCTAATCTTGATCATTTGGTTTTTCTGGCTTTCGGCTTCGGCACTCGGCTGTCTGCGTGGTTTATGATAAATTGTAGGGATTTAATTTAACTTCGGCTTTCGGCCTTGGTTATGGTAATTCTTTGAATTTAGGCCTGAGGCCCGGTTTTATGACAAGTTCAGTATTAAGTCATCGTTGTAAAAGCCGACAGCCGAAAGCCGACGGCCCAAGTCGTCTAAAACTCCAGAACCTCATTATCTCCAAAGTTCTCGTACGAGCTGGTGATGACCTTTTCACCTGGTTTCAGGCCTTCGAGGACCTCGAAATATTCGGGATTTTTGCGACCGAGCGTGATGTTACGCTTCACGGCGCGTTTTCCGTCTTCACTAACCACATACACCCAGTTTCCGCCTGTTTCCGAGAAGAAACCTCCCGATGGCAGCAGCGTAGCCTGCGAAGGCTGGCCGAGTTGCAGGCGGATCGGCGCCGATTGACCGCGCTTGATCAGCTCCGGTGCCCCTTTATCGAACTGCATATCTACTTCGAACCGGCCGCTCAGTACTTCTGGATAGATTTTGATGATTTTCAAACCGTAATCCTTCCCATTGAACTCCATCGAGCCCTGTAACCCTACGAAAATTCTCGAAATGTAATGTTCATCCACGCTCACACGCATTTTGAAACCGTTCAGGTCGTCGATCTGACCGATATTCTGCCCCTGGTTGATATTCGAGCCCACCTCCACATTCATGGACGACAACAGACCCGATACCGGCGCTTTTACCACGAGGTTATCCAGCGTCTGCCGCCACAGGCTCACGTTTTTCTGGGTATTGGCCAGTGTTCCTTCCAGTTGTGAAATCTGCATCCTCGCGTTCTCTTCCTGGTATTTCTGCGATTCGATCTCGATCTCGCGCTGCCTTACCAGCTTTTCGTAGTCACGTTTGGTTTTCAGGTAATCGGCTTCCGGAATAACCTTGTCTTTGTACAGTTTCACATTCCGTTCGTGTGCGTCTTTGGCCTGATCGAGCTGAAAATCGAGGTCGCTCAATGTCTTTTGAAGTGTAAACCGCGCCACTTTCAAGTTCTGCCGGGTATTTTGAAGATCGTTTACCAGGCGGCTGGCCTCCGTTTCCGATTGGAGGAAGCTCAGTTTCAGGCTCTGGTTTTCCAGGCGAAGCAGAATGTCGCCCTGTTTCACCATGTTACCGCCTTCGATCAGTTTTTCAGTTACATAACCACCCACGATCGCATCTAGCTGGATAGTCTTGAGTGGTTGGACAACCCCGGTTACGACGATAAATTCATCAAATTTGCCTTGCTTGACGGTCGAAACTGTCAGTTTGTCCTGCTCTACATTCAGCTTGCTTCTTTTATCTGCGAAAAAGAACTGATAGATCAGGAACGTTGCCAGCAAAACGCTACCGCCGATGATGCTGATGCGTTTGGTATTCCAGAATTTCTTGGGTTTGACTCTGTCCATGGATGATCCTCCGGAAAAACCGTTGCCAGTGCTCGTCGAGTTAGGTGTCTTAACTTCCATTATATGTTAGTGATTGAGTTCGCGTTTGTATTCGGCTTTTACAATCCAATCACTATGCCAAAGCAGGCAATACCCTTTAACCGTTTGAATATCAATAATATTTATATTCCAAACAAGCCTCATGATGTCCGTTATCGGACAACTTTGTTCGGGCGCGGACAAGCGTCTTTTCCTCCTCTTTTTAGGTAAAATAGTGACATTTTAGCTTTGTAGGAAATAATATTTGAAATTGCCTCCTTATCTTGACAAACAATTCCGTTTAGTCCGTATCCGGCAGTGTTAACCCGCCTGCGCACCACAAGAAAACAGCCATGCTACTCTCAGAAGCCAAGATCCTGATTATCGACGACGATGTTGACGTACTCAGTGCCGCCAAACTTTTACTGAAACGCCACGCCAAGACCGTCGACATTGAAAAGAATCCGCAAAAACTGCCATTTCTCGTCACCAACGGCGATTACAACCTGATCCTGCTCGACATGAACTTCACCCGCGACGTGAACAGCGGCCGTGAGGGTTTCCACTGGCTCGATCGTATCCTGGACATTAACCCCGCCGCGAAAGTGATCATGATCACGGCTTATGGCGATATCGAAATGGCGATCAGGGCCATCAAGGCCGGAGCCATCGATTTTGTCCTGAAACCCTGGGAAAACGACAAATTGCTCGCGACGATCGGTACGGCACTCGAAGGAGGCAAGGACAAAGTGGTGCCCGTACCGGAGGAAAAAGCGAAGGACGATAACAAGAAGAATAACAAGGCGGCCGTCGACACCATTGTGGCAACGAGCGACAGCATGCGGCAAGTGCTTCTCACCGCCGAACGCGTGGCCTCCACCGATGCCAATGTGCTCATTCTGGGCGAGAACGGCACAGGCAAAACGCAACTCGCGAAGTATGTGCATCAGCATTCCAGGCGAGCAGACAAACCTTTCGTGGCCGTCGACCTGGGGGCAATCAGCGAAACGCTTTTCGAAAGCGAGCTGTTTGGACACGTGAAAGGCGCATTTACCGACGCCAAAGAAGACCGTGCCGGCCGGTTCGAAGAAGCGAAAGGCGGTACCATTTTCCTCGACGAGATCGGCAACCTCACGTTATCCTTGCAGGCCAAATTGCTCACAGTAATCCAGGAACGCAAAGTGACGCGCGTCGGCTCCAACAAGCCTATTGCCCTCGACGTCCGGCTGATCTGTGCGACGAATATGAATATCGAGAAGATGGTTACCGAAAAAACATTCCGGCAGGATTTGCTTTACCGGATCAACACCATCGAGCTCGAACTGCCCCCCCTACGCGACAGGCCCGAGGATATCAGCGCGCTCGCCGATTATTATCTCAAACAATACGCCAGGAAATACAACCGGCCCGTCAACGATATCAGCAATGCGCTGGTAAAAAAAATGCAGCAGTACAACTGGCCGGGCAACATCCGCGAATTACAGCATGCCGTAGAACGGGCGGTAATCCTTTCTCAGGAAAAAACCTTGCAACCTGACGACCTTTTCCTCAAAAGTTCGGCCGGGCAGCCGGCTACCGCCACCGGTTTCGACCTCGAAGACATGGAAAAAAATATGATCATCAAGGCATTGAAACGCTTCAACGGAAACATCACCGACGCCGCCCGTGAGCTGGGACTCAGCCGTGCGGCGCTTTACAGACGTATGGAGAAATACGGTTTGTAGCCAGGGTAGAGCCGCTTCAAGCCCTGCGGAAGTACGGACTTGGCATGTTTTTTGAGTTCAAGTCAAATCATTCAGCTCAATTGCATTCCAATTTTGTACTTCCGATGACCAGATTGCTGCCCCTATTCATTCTTGTTCTTTTCTTTCAATCCGCATTTGCTCAGAACGGCGACATCAGGCCGGTACCACTCAAAAACGTCAAAACTACGCAGGGTTTCTGGCACGACCGTGTGGAACTCGCGCGGGCAGTGACAGTCCCGCATGCTTTGCACCAATGTGAGGAGTCGGGCCGGTTGGATAATTTCGCCATCGCCGGCGGACTGAAAAAAGGCACATTCAAAGGTGCGCGTTTCGACGATTCGGATGTATTCAAAGTTGTCGAAGGTGCCTCGTACGTACTCGCGAACCGTTACGACCCGCAGCTGGACCGTTATCTCGACAGTCTGATCACGCTTTTCATGGCCGCCCAGGAGCCGGACGGCTATCTTTATACTATCCGTACCATCAATAAGGACACCACCGGCTCCTTCGACTGGATTGCCGGTCCTTACCGCTATTCGTTTGAGAACGGGAGCCATGAACTTTATAATGCGGGGCATTTATATGAAGCGGCCGTAGCGCATTATGAAGCAACGGGCAAGAAAACATTGCTGAATGTGGCTATCCGGAATGCCGATCATCTGGTAAAAACAATAGGCCCGAAACCAGGGCAAATGGTGGTAGTGCCGGGCCATGAAGAAACCGAACTCGCGCTGATCCGCCTTTACCGGGTGACCGGCAAAAAGGAATACCTCGACCTCGCCGGGTTCTTCATCGATATGCGCGGCCGTTCCGACAAGCGCGCACTTTTCCTCGACGAGCACAAGCTCGGTCCGGCTTACTTCCAGGATCAGGTGCCATTCGTACGCCAGCGCGAGGCCGTCGGGCACGCGGTACGCGCGCAGTACCTGTATACGGGCGTGGCCGACCTGCTGGCACTCCGTCCCAATCCCGGAAACCAAGCCGCCATCCATGCCATTTGGAATGACGCTACTTACAAAAAGCAGTACATAACCGGCGGAATGGGCGCCCGTGAAGACGGCGAGGCATTCGATAAAGCTTATGTTCTTCCCAACGACAATGCTTATGCCGAAACTTGCGCCGCCATTGCGAACATGCTGTGGAACCACAAAATGTACCTGCTCAGCGGCGAAGCCAAATACATGGATGTATTCGAACGCGTGCTTTACAACGGCTTCCTGGGCGGAATGGGCGTAAAAGGGAACACCTTCTTCTACGTCAACCCGATGTCGTCCAATGGGGTTAACGACTTCAACAAAGGTTCGGGCGCGGTACGGCACGAATGGTTCGGTACCGCCTGCTGCCCGACGAATGTCTCGCGCTTTCTGCCATCCATGCCCGCTTACATGTACGCAACCCGGGGCAATACATTAGTTATCAACCTTTTTGGAGATACGAAAGCAAATATTGCGCTTCCCTCCACGCAAGTACACATCACCCAGCAGACGCAATACCCATGGCAAGGAATCGTCCGCATTCAGGTCGATCCCGAAAAAAGTGCCGCGTTCCCGCTGCATATTCGCATTCCCGGCTGGGCGACCGGCCAGGCTATCCCCGGGGACCTGTACGCCTATGAAAACAAACTGGCCAAACCGGTGGATCTGATGATCAATGGCAGGAAAGCGGAAGCGGTCGTTGAACAGGGTTATCTGAAACTCGACCGCCTGTGGAAAAAAGGCGATATAATCGAACTGTCGCTCGACATGCCGGTGCGAAAGGTGATAGCCAGCGGGCAGCTGAAAAGTAACCAGGGCAAGGTCGCGATCGAGCGCGGGCCGGTACTTTACTGCGCGGAAGGCCACGACAACGGCGGTAAGGCCCTTTCGATAAAAATATCCGGTACACAGGAATTTACACCCGAGTACCGGAAAGAAATGCTCGGCGGCATAAATGTACTGAAATCAACGGAGCAAAATATCACATTGATCCCCTACTATGCCTGGGCAAACCGCGGGGCGAATGAAATGACGGTCTGGTTCGACAAGCAGTAATGCATTAAGCGGCGATGCCCGCGTACCGGGATTGCCGCTTGGCCTATTTTCTTTGCATGTTCTTCTGGAACGATTCCACGTCTTTAAGTTCACCGTCCATTACCAGGTTAATGTCGCTGTTGTTCAAAACTTCGCTTTCGGATTTGATTTTGCTTTTAAAATAGAATGTGAACGGAAGTTCTTTACCCTTACCGATGATCTGCGCACCTGCCTTGATCACTTTTCCCAGGCTGACTTCCAGCGGAATTTCATAAATATCCCGGCTTTTCGACTTTACCTTGGTAATACCTTTCACAGCCCCTTCCGCGAAGCGTTTTTGTTTCCCGAGATCCATCGCATAAACCGGGTTTTGAAATTCCAGCGAAAACGGGTTCATATTCGCCACCTCCACTTTAACGACGATATCCGATTCTTTCAAACCCAGCTTTTTGAAATCATAGCCGGCCATCTTGATTTTCGGCAGGCGATAAAGCGGCAGCCGCTTGTCGATATCGAGTACAAGCGAATCTTTCCCGAGAAACGGCCTTTCGAAATGCAGCACGGTCTGAAAATGGTAATCGGCGCTGTCGTTACCCCGGGAAGCTTCTTCGTCACCCTCCACACGCAGATTACGGATTTTTACTTTGGCGGGCAACGTCAGCAGGGAACTATCGGCCGCCGCGACTTCAAGCGGCTTGCCGTAACGGTCCTCGACGATCGACTTGCCATTCATTTTAACCTCGTAATTAATTCCTTTCAAATGCATACCCACCGGCAACGGGTTATAAACGACCGTTTTAAGCTCCATTTTAAGGGTACTGTCGGTAATATCGCTGATACGCCCAACGCTCATTTCCACACGGGGTTTTAACCCGGAAACAGGGTCAGGGCCGCTTTTTTGGAAGAAATACCAGATCGCAAAGGCTACGCCAGCCAGCACGAGAATAATAATAACCGATCGGAATGGTTTTCGCTTTTTCATGGTGTCTGTTTTGATGATGCGGCCTCCGTTTCAAAAAGCATTCCTGCCCGTTTCGCACCTTCGCCACACGTATATGTGTAGGAATATCTTCAAGCGTCACCCAAACGTTTCCGGCGGGCGCGATTTCGCCCTTGGTATGGATTTTTAAACAGCGCACGGCAATTAAATGGCGGTTGCCATCCATTTCAATAAAAACCACGACCATTAAAACTACATTATCATGAAAGCGACAAAAGGTAAAACAGCCAGTAAGCAAATCACCGAAACGGACAGCGAAAAATTGAAGGAATTGTTTGTGGACGGCCTCAAAGACATGTATTGGGCAGAGAAAAACCTTGCGAAAGCATTGACTAAACTGGCGAAAAACGCGACTTCCGAAGAACTGAAAGCGGCATTCGAACAGCATACTACCGAAACCGAAGAACACGCCAAAGTACTGGAACAGGTGTTTGAGAGAATCGGTGAAAAAGCGCAGGCTAAAAAATGCGCGGCCATGGAAGGGCTGATCGAAGAAGCCAACGAAATCATCAACAGCACCGACAAAGGTACGATGGTGCGCGACTGCGGGCTGATTATGGCCGCCCAGAAGGTAGAGCATTACGAAATCGCTTCGTACGGCACGCTGCGCAATATTGCGCGCACACTTGGCCATAGCGAAGTAGCCGACATGCTGCAACAAACGCTTGACCAGGAAGGGGAAACCGACCACAAGCTGACGGAACTGGCAGAGGCCTACGTGAATGAGGAAGCAAGTGTGGAGTAAATGCTTCTGCCTTTTATAAAAGCGGAGAGGCGATCGGAAACCCGGCCGCCTCTTTTGCATTCAATTTATACATCTACACCAGATTCAGCTTGCCATGATCGCCCCCGTCGGGTGTACCGCCCGTAATAACCGCTTTGAGCATCGAAAAGAATACGACCATCCTGGATGAAGTACTATCCCAATAGGCCGCTTCCTGTGTGGTAACCCTCAAAACCGCCAGATCGGGGTCGTCTTTCCCGCCCGGAAACCAGGCTTTCGACATCAGGCCCCACAATTCTTCCTTCCGGCGCTCGCTTTCTACGATCGATGCCGTACCGGAAATGCTCAGGTAGGTATTGTTTTTCGGGTCTGAATAAATCAATGTGACCGGATCGCCATGCCTCATATCCTTCACAAGCCCCGTATGCCGGCTGGTAAAGAACCAGATATTCCCCTCGGCATCGATATCGAGCGTCGTCATCGGTCGCGACTCGATCCGGCCGTTTTCGTACGTCGTGTACATACAAAACCGGATGTCCCCGGCGAGCGACTTTAATTTTTTAATAGCCTCTTTATCTTCAAAATCCTTTTCCATAACGATTGTTTTTAGATCCGTTGAATTTTCATTTGAACCGGCATCCGTAAAACAACCGTTCCAAGATTTGAACGCAGGCCCGTTTAGCCGGGGATCTGGTTTTATCGTACGGTCTCCGACGCCTTCATCAAAGCCGGGCTCGTTGCCGGTTCCCGTTCCGGCGTCGCGACTATCGACCGGAAAATATGTCCCGCAATCTTCCCTAAAATTCAAGACGATAATTGAGTACAGGCAGAAGGCCCGTCTGTGTAACCACCTTCACCCGGTCCTCCCTCTTGTTGTAATAGCTTTCCAATGCATTCAGCCGGTTGGTTGCGTTTTGCAGGTCGAGCGAAATGGTGGATGTCGTGCGCTTTTTGTTTTTGGTATAACTCACCCGAAGATCCGTGCGGAAATAGGCGGGAAGCTGTTCCGAATAGGAGCGCGACCAATCGCGTTCGGTGCGACCCTTCTCCCTTGATTTTTTCAGGTCGACGGGCGTAGTGCGGTTACCGCCGGCAGCCAGAAGCTTGATATTGGCGGCGAAAATGTTGGTTTTGTTCTTGCCTACGCGCCATTCTTTTCCTGCGAGAAAGTTTTGTACGTATTTGCCATTGAATCGGCTGTCGCGCTCGATTCCGTCGCGACCAGTGTATTTCGATTGGTACAAGGAAGTTGTACTCATCAGATAAATGCCCGCGGTGAGCGATTTCTCAACGGTCAGTTCCAGTCCGTAGCTCCGGCCTTTTCCGTCGCTCGTCAGCGAATCGCTCACAAAACCGCTGATCTCGTTCAGTTGTGAATTGTGGAGCAGATAAGGCGTCGTCGTGTTCGCCGGGCCGATCGGGATGTTGTAGTGATGCTGATAGTAAGTTTCCGCCAGGATGCGCCAGCTCGCCGACGGCCGGAACTCATATCCCGCCACCAAATGTGCCGATTTAGTCAGTTTGAGGCTTTTATTTAACAGGTCCGTCTTGTCGTCCGACACTTTTACCTGTGCGAAATAAGTTGAAATAGACTCCGTTTTGCTATGTAAACCGGCCCCGAAACTCACTGTCGAACGCGGTGCCACAGCCCATCTCAATCCCAGTCTCGGCTCTACCGACGAACGGTTGTTCAAAGCCAGCAACATTCCGTGCAAGCCGGCGTTCAGGGTAACGGTAGGCGTTAAACGCGACTTCCATTGCGCATAGGCCTGAAACAACTGCGTGTTACCGTTCCGGTTCACATTGATTTCGTAAGGGCCATCCTCATTATCCTTGTCGAACAAGTCGAAATCCAGGTGGTTGATGATCACACCCAGGCGGACGGTGTTCCGTGCATTAAGTTTGTAATTATATAAAGAGGAAAGCCTCAATGCCTGATTTACAAACTTTTGCTGGTAGGTCGCATCGATATTTTTGTCGTAAAAATCACCTGTCTGGCTGGTCGCCGAGTAGGAAACGATATGTTCCATATACGACTTGTTATTGATGTAGCGAAGGTAATTCACCCCTATTATCCCACGGTTCGACTTGAATGTTTCCCTGATATCCTCATCATCCACCTTCGACGTACTGAGCCCACCCATTCCCCACACGCTTACCACCACCTTGTCGTCGTAAGGAATATATACCTTAAAAGCACCATCCTGAAAATCGATCGAAGCATCCCCATTAAGATTAACGCCAACCTTGTTGAGAACAGAAAGCGTAGAATAGCGGTAATTGGCCAGGTACGAAGCACCCCCTTTGGGACCGATGGGCCCTTCCGCGGCGAAATCGAGCCCGAGAATACCGGCCTGCATCGCATATTCACGTTTTTCATTGTTGCCTTTTCTGAGTTTGAGATCAAAAACACCGGAAGTTGCATTGCCGTACTCGGCGGGGAAGGCGCCGGTCAGAAAATCGGAGTTACCCAATACGTTGGCGCTCAATGCACTGATACCGCCGCCGCTCGCGCCTTCCTGCGCGAAATGGTTGGGATTGGGAATTTCCACCCCTTCCATGCGCCAGAGCATGCCTTTGGGACTGTTCCCCCTGATAATAAGCTGATTACTCCCGTCATCCGTTGCCGCCACACCGGCAAACGACATCGCCATCCGCGCCGGATCGTTAACCGACGCGGCAAAGCGCTTCGTCTGATCCACGGTAAACGAGCGGCCGCTTACGCTCACCATGTCGTTCAGCGGCGCGCCATTCTCTTTCTGCGCTTTCACAACCACTTCGTTCAACGAGCGGAACGATTCCGTGAGCCTGATATTCAGCTCAACTTCCTTACCGGAGCCTACGTTGATTTCCTGCAAGAAAGCGTCGTCGTAACCAATGCTCGTAATTTTAAACGAATGGCGGCCTACGGGTACTTTTTCAATGCGGAAATTCCCTTCGGTGTCGGTCACGCCGCCGATAATGGGCGTAACGGAGGTAATGATCACGTTCGCCCCGATCACGGGCTGCTGGGATTCGGTATCGACGACGCGCCCTTTGACAGTTTGTGCGGGCTGGGCAAAGGCCAGGGCGCTTGTGGCCCCGGCCAGTAAGGTCAAGATAAACTTTTTCATGGCTGGTTGTTTTGTAATTCTGACAACTCAGCCAGACGTGCCCCTAAAAATTTGTTGAAAAATTTTCAGCAGTCATGTGAACGGAAGAGCGAGCTTGCCCCAGGCATGCCTTATCGCCATTTTCCCAAAGGAGGCCATATACTAACACGGCCATCAAACCACCCACTTTTCCAACCGATAAGCGCTGTCCCAAAACACATATTCCAGTCTTGAAGCAGTAACATACGCCTCGGTCATTTTCTTCCTCGTTGCTTCCGAAGCGTTCTCCGCTAACAGGTCGCAAATGTCCAATGCCTTTTGTACCGATTGCGCAAAGTCTTCACCGGCATATGCATTGATCCAGTTTTGGTAAGGGTTCGGCGCGTTTTGGTTCGCATAAATGTAATCGCCGATCCGCTTGTAAATCCAGAAGCAAGGCAGCAATGCAGCGACCGCCACTTCGTAGGATTCGAATGCGCTGACGGCCATGAGGTAGTTGGTGTAGGCAAAACAACCCGGCGCTTTGCCTGATCGATAATCGATAGCGTATTCTTTGAAATAACCCAAATGCAATGCCCGCTCTACCAGAATAGCGTTTTGAGCGAATTGAAGAAAATCGAGCAATTCGTTGCTGTTGCCGGCTTTCGTACCGGCGACGGCCAATGCACGGGCAAAGTCAGCGAGGTAGAGCGAGTCCTGGTAAATGTAAAATTTGAACGTTTCGAGCGGTAATGTACCTTCTTTCAGCTCCTGATTGAACGGATGTCGCTGTATTTCTTCGAATATCGGCAATGCTTCTGCCCAGAGCAGGTCGGTGAACTTCATGATAAAATCTGCATGGAAATTGGTGAAAATGTGTGGTTCAACGGACCCGGACCATGACCGGTAACCACATCCTTCCCCTCCCTGATAGCCCCCGCGATATATTCTTTCGCGAAAATAATCGACTCGGTGAGGGAATTGCCCCTGGCTACATAGGTTGCGATAGCCGACGACAATGTGCAACCCGTACCGTGCACGTTCCGGCTGTCAATGTAATCCGATTCGAGGATCAAAGGGTCCTGTGCTTTCTGCACCAGCACATCGTAGATCGTCGGTGCAACGAGGTGGCCCCCTTTCAGCAGCACCGCTTTGCAGCCCTTTTCCACCATTTGAGTAGCAGCCCCTTTCATGGTGGCAGCGGTCCGGACCTGACCGCCGATCAGGATTTCCCCTTCGTCGAGATTAGGTGTGATGAGATCTACGCGTGGAAAAAGTTCTTTCCAAAGCACATCAACGGTTTCCTCCCGGATCAGTCTGGAACCGCTGGTGGACACCATAACCGGATCAAAAACCACAAAACCAGGCTTGAAACGGTCGAGCATTTGTGCTATAACAAGGGCCACTTCCACCGTATTTACCATCCCGATTTTGACGGCATCGATGGTAATATCTTCAAAGACAGCCTCCAACTGCTCCTTTAAGAAGGCCGGCGGAACCGGATGAATAGCCCGCACGCCCTGGGTATTCTGTGCGGTAAGCGCGGTAATGGCCGAAGTTCCGTAGGCGCCCAATGCCGCGATGGTCTTGAGGTCGGCCTGGATGCCTGCGCCACCTCCGCTATCGGATCCGGCAATGGTGAGTACAGTCGGGTAACGGTTCATATGGATGTGGTTGGACGAGTGTGGTCAGGTGTGGTCAAGTGTAGTCAGGTCTAGTCAGGTGTGGTTGGAGGTTGGCCAGAGGATGGTATCCTGGATGATTTTTTTGAGCACTCTTGCGGCCTCGCGTGGCGATGGTGCGCTGCAAATGGCCGAGACCACCGCGATGCCGTTGGCACCGTTCGAGATAGCCTCTCGCGCATTGCCCGTATGCAGCCCGCCGATCGCCACCAGCGGATGCCGGCTCTCCCGCCTCGCCCATTGCAGCCCTTCGATTCCCCATGGTTTTTCGGTGTCGGTTTTGGTGGGCGTTGTGAAAAGCGGGCTCACCGCGAGGTACGACAGGTTCCAATGCCCTGCTTCCGTCACATCCGACTGCTTCTCCGCCGACAGGCCGATAATTTTGCCTTCTCCCAACAGCCGGTGCGCCGTTTGAAAAGGCATATCGCTCTGGCCGATATGTACGCCATCGGCATCCACCGCCAACGCTACATCCACACGGTCGTTAATGATCAACGGGACATTATAGGTTTCCAAAAGGTGCTTTAAACGCATCGCTCGGTCGATGAATGCGCGCGTAGAAAGGGACTTTTCCCGCAGCTGCACCATGGTAACGCCGCCTTTCACGGCCTCTTCCACGACCCAGTAAAAGTCCCGCCCGAGACAGGCGGCTTCGTCAGTTACAAGATATAGTTCGAGGTTTGCATTAATATTCATTTCAAAAAGTGTTAATCGCTTATAATGCCGTCAAATGCAATATTAACAGCCATTAAATCGCATCCAAACTTCTAAATGCCCTCAGGCATGTAACAACAATCACAATTTGCTCCCTTATTACATCCCTGACGGTTTTTCCAAACATACGGTTACAATCTGTCGCTGTCAATATTGCATAGCTGCGCGATTGGCTGTTATGCAAGTTTAACTCTGCTCAATTCGGCTAAATGCGCCGGACTTACCTCCGCCAGTTTATCCAGAAACGCGATTTGGAACGAACCGGGCGATTTCGCGTCGCGATAGGCCAGTTCCCCGCAAACGCCCATGGTAGCAGCCGCCGAAACCGCAGCCTCGAACGGATCGCCACAGACCGAGGCGAATGCGCCAGCAATGGCGGATGCCGAGCAGCCCATGCCGGTCACCTTGGTCATTAACGGTACGCCATTGGAAATCCAGCCGGTACGGTTGCCATGTACGATCACATCCACCGCTCCGCTTACGCTCACGACCGAACCAAAGCGTGCGCTCATTGCATGGGCGGCACCGATGCTGTCCGTCGATTCGGCCGTGCTGTCCACGCCTTTGGTTTGAATACCGGCACCCGCCAGTGCGAGTATCTCGGAGCCATTGCCTCGGATGATGGTCGGCGGGGCGGTTTCGAGAAGGCCTCTCAGCACTTTGTTGCGGTATGGCGTTGCGCCGGCCCCTACCGGATCGAGAATAATCGGTTTTCCCAATTCGGCGGCCTTTTTCATGGCCAGTTTCATGCCCTGCACCCAGGGAGGCGAGAGCGTGCCGATATTCACTACGAGCGAACCCGCTATCGCAACCATATCTTCCACCTCTTCGGCCGCGTGGGCCATCACCGGCGACGCCCCCACCGCCAGCAATGCATTGGCCGTAAAATTCATCACCACAAAATTGGTAATATTATGCACCAGCGGAGCCATACTTCGCAGGTTCTGCAAATTTGCTTCGAGTTGAATTGCCATAGTTGTTTTTTTAAGGGAGGAAAGGGAGAAGGGGAAACAGAGGAAGAGGAGCATTATATTACATGTTTCCCTTTCCTCCTTCCTCCGCTTCTCCCTTTCCACCATCCTCCTTTTCTCCATTCCCCTTCTTCATCAGCGACGAATGTAGTAGTTTTGGGTGGTTATCAAAAATCGTTTCCACCCGAAGCGGCATTTATCCATACACTCCCTGATTATGATCAAAGCAGCAATTTTCGACATGGACGGCTTGCTCATCGACTCCGAACCGATGTGGACCGAGGCGGCACGTTCCGTCATGCGGAAAGTCAATTTTGAACTTACAGAAGCACTTCGTTTGCAAACTACCGGACTGTCTATCAAGCTTTTTCTCGACTTTTGCCATAAAATCCAGCCATGGAACACGCCTTCGTTCGAGGAGCTTGAATCCGAAATACTTGAAAAGGCGCATCGCGATATCCTTTCCGGCGCCGAAGCAATGCCCGGGGCCATTACGTTGGTAAAAGAACTCAAAAAACAGGGGCTCAAACTGGCCGTCGCCTCGGCTTCGCACATGGAACTCATTGAAGGCGTATTGAAAAGACTGGAAATTATTGACTATTTTGACACCTGGCATTCCGGCGAACTGGAAGAACACACTAAGCCGCACCCGGCTGTGTACCTTAGTACCGCCAAAAAACTGGGCGTTTCACCAGAGGAATGTATTGCTTTTGAAGACTCCCACGCAGGCCTGCGCGCTGCGCACGCGGCGGGTATGATCACTGTTTCGGTGCCTGCGGCGGAGGTTTTTGAAGACAAGAAGTTTGATATGGCGCATTACAAGATTCCTTCGCTCGAAAAGTACATTCTCAGCGAAATGTCGGGTGTGCCGCAAAGTGTGATCGAAAACTAAACCTCGACCCTATTCGCTGAACCCGCATGATCGGACTCCGGCATTTCAGTATCATGATTATGATCAGGATAGCAGTGATTGTCCTGAGCGTTATCGCCCTCGCGTGGCTGGCGTCCAAGCACACGAACCACACGCTGGTGTACGTCCTCGGCACCATTTTCATATTCATTCAGGGGTCGCTGCTGTACCAGTATGTCACGAACGTCAACCGCAAGCTGACCTACTTCCTGGAATCGGTGCGGTATTCGGATTTCACGATCAATTTCCGTTCTGACAACAAGATGGGCAGGACATTCAAGGAGCTTAATCAGCAGTTCAACGAAGTTTTGCTCGCGTTCCGGCAGGCACGGGCCGAAAAGGAAGCCAATTTACAATACCTCAATACCATTGTCCAGCACATCGGAACGGGGCTTATTACCTTCGACGCCAATGGACAGGTAAATCTGATCAACAATGCGGCATTACGCATGCTGGGGATTTACCGGCTGCACCAGCTCATCGAACTTAAAGAGAAACACCCACGCCTCTATGAGCTCCTCTCGGACCTCGACACGGGCGTACGGGACCTCTATCGGACACCTAACGACCAGCCCCTGGCGTTACAGGCAGCGGCTATACAGCTGCGCGGGATGTGGGTTAAAATTGTGGTGTTGCAAAACATCCAGACCGAGTTGCAGCAGCAGGAGATCGAATCGTGGCAAAACCTTACCCGCGTGCTGCGCCACGAGATCATGAACTCCATGACGCCCATTGTTTCGCTCGTGGGCACCATGCGCCTGATCGTCAACGAAGACATCGAACGCTCGACGAACGATCAGGAGGCGGTAAACGATTTGAAAGAAGCATTGTCGACCCTCGAAAAACGCAGCAAAGGCATGATGCAGTTCGTTAATGCCTACCGCGATTTCACCACATTACCCAAACCGGTTTTTGCCAGCCTGAGTGTGGCGGAGCTTTTGCAGGAAGTATTACAATTGCTTCAAGCCGACCTGACCCAATCCGGCGTGCTCTGGAAGCTGACCGTCAAACCCGAATCGCTGACCGTAAAGGCGGACGCCAGCCAGATTCAGCAGGTATTGATCAACCTCATTAAAAATGCCTCCGAGGCGTTCTCCAATCAAACCGATCGCCTTATCACGCTTTCGGCTTATCAGGTGGACGGCACGGTAATGATAGAAGTAGCGGATAACGGCGACGGCATCGAGCCGGAGGCCCTGGAAAACATCTTCATTCCCTTCTACACGACTAAAAAAACGGGTTCCGGCATCGGGCTAAGTCTTTCCCGGCAAATTTTACAGCAACATAACGGACAATTGAACGTCGAATCGCAGGTAGGCAAGGGAACGGTTTTTACGCTGGTATTTTAGGCCGGCGGTACACCACCAACTATCGACAGCCCCGTTGCAACCATCCCTGTCCGGCTGTTGTCTTTCCACAAACCTAAATTAATAGCTGATGAAAAAGTATGTATTCGTGCTCATTGCCTCAATGGCAATAGCCTGCAAAAACGCCGGAATAGACAAGAGAGAGGAAGGTATCAAATACAAGGAAACGGTCACATTGAATGACGTTCCGAAGGCTACGCTGACGTTTTTTGATGTGGAAGACAGCCGTTGTCCCGACGGCGTGATGTGTATTTGGGGCGGTCGGGCGGTGGTGGACCTGCTGCTTTCGGGTGTTACCACCGAGGGAGGCATTAAAGAACACGTCAAAATGTGCCTCGGCGAATGCGACGCTGGCACGGGTTCGGATACATTGGAAAAGACATTTGCCGGCGAAAAATACAGGCTCGTTCTCAGCGCCGTCAACCCTTACCCTAAGTTTCAGGACTCTACAAGGACCAAGGAAAAGTATTCGATACAACTGAAAATAGAGAAAAAATAGCCTGATTGCTGAGCAATGCAGAGAGGGAGGCCGGAAACAGCTTCCCTATTTTTTTGCCAGTTTGCTTTGCCTGTATCCGTAGCTGAAATAGATCACCAGCCCAATTGCGAGCCATATCACGAAAATCAGCCAGTTGGAAGCGCCCAGCTCGGTCATGAGATACAGGTTCGTGAGGATACCGGCTACGGGCAGCGCGGAGAAATTGTGCTGGTAGCTTAAAATCGACAGCGTACACCAGGTAATCCAGAATATGATCGTCAGCAGCTTATGCTCCATGATCTCTGCGAAGCTGAGCATCCGCCATTCAACAATCACATCTTTGCCGTACGTGAGCAGGCCGATAATGGCGAGGCAAAACAACCCTCCGACCAGGAATTTCCCGTTGATATAAGGAACACGAAATTTCGAACGGGCAGAAATACCTTTGTGGTCCAGGTAAAGCACCCCTCCGCACACTAAGATGAATGCGAAGAACGTCCCGACGCTCGTCAGATCCACGAAGAAATCCATTTTGAAAAACAATGCCGGAATACCGACTACCAGGCCGGTGACGATCGTGGCGAATGAAGGCGTCTGATATTTGGGGTGAATTTTCGCGAAACGTTTCCAGAGGAGGCCGTCACGGCTCATCGTCATCCAGATCCTCGGCTGCCCCAGCTGATAAACCAGCAATGCGCTGGTAATCGCAATGACGGAACTCACGGAAATGACGCCCGCCATAAAATCCAGACCGTTTTTTTGGAATACAAACGCCAGCGGGTCGCTTACTTTCAGCTCGGTGTAATTGACCATCCCGGTGAGCACGAGCGTGATCAGCACATATAATATGGTACAGATCACAAGACAGTAGATCATCGCTTTGGGCATGTCCTGCTGGGGATTCCGGCATTCTTCCGCAGTTGTGGAAATAGAATCGAAGCCGATAAACGCGAAAAAAACCGCCGCCACCCCGCTTAGAACACCCTTTACGCCATTAGGTGCGAATGGTGACCAGTTTTCCGGCTTCACATAGAATGCGCCAGCCAGGATCACCAGCAAAACGACACCTACCTTCAACACCACCATAATATTGCTGGCGGTCCGCGACTCGCGGATGCCGATATAAACCAGCGCCGTAATGAGCAGGGTAATCAGCCCCGCCGGCAGGTTCAGCAGAATATGCAGATCGCCCAGCGTTGGCGCGGAAGCATAAGCCGAAGCCGCAAATCTTTCATAATCCGAAAGCTCCGCCGCACCCGAACTTTGTAGTTTCATAAAAGCCTCTCTTGCCGATTCTCCGTTGATCGTCAGCCAGCCGGGCAACTCGATGCCGAAGCCTTTCAGCATACTCACAAAATATTCCGACCATGAAATCGCTACAACCATATTTGAAACGGCGTATTCGAGGATGAGCGCCCAGCCAATAATCCATGCGAACAGCTCTCCGAATGCTACGTACGCATACGTGTAGGCGCTCCCGGACACCGGCACCGTGCTCGCGAACTGCGCGTAGGAAAGCGCCGTAAACACGCAGGCCACGGCGGTGAACACAAAGAGCAGCGAAACCGCCGGCCCGCCGTTGTAGCTTGCCAGACCGATCGTGCTGAATATCCCCGCGCCGACAATGGCCGCAATTCCCAGGGAAACCAGGTCGCGTACGCCCAGTACTTTGGCAAGCTCCCCCCCGCTTCCCGAATGGGCATCTTTCAGAATCTGGTCGACGGATTTTTTTCGGAAAAGCGGAGAGTTCTGGCTCATGCAGGCGTATTTTATCAGGTATCAGTTTGTAATAAGTCGGGCTAAAAATAATGATATTCTAAAATCATCCCGGCATCGCCCGAAAATTTGTTCCTTTTGTCCCAAAAAATCCGTAGAAAATTCTTCGATAACGAAATCAAACGATTAACGATTGCGTTATCGAACTAATCCCCGTCATATCGTTCCACCAATCTGTCCATGAAAAAAATCGCTATTTACTTCATCAGCACCGTCCTGTCGGTTCAAAGTATTGCCCAAAGCGTTAAATCGTATTCCACCGCCCAGGCGCATTCCCATAACGATTATGAAAGGGCAAGGCCGTTCGATGATGCTTATGAACAGCAGTTCGGCTCAATCGAGGCCGATATTTTCCTGGTCAACGACACCCTCTTCGTTGCCCATAACCTTAAAGATATCAAGCCCCAACGCACTTTTACGACCTTATACCTGCTTCCGATCCTGCAAAAGGCCGAACAGAACGGCGGCCACATTTACCCACAGGACAATGTCCCCCTGCAACTCCTCGTCGATCTTAAAACCGAAGGTGAGCCTACGCTGGCGGCGCTGATGAGGGTACTGGAACCGCACCGGAAGCTTTTCGCCCCGACGGGCAGTGTTAAAGTAGTAGTGAGCGGCGATGTGCCCGACGCTTCGCAGTTCGAGCGGTACCCGGATTTTATCTATTTCGACGGCCGGCCCGAAAACGTTTACACACCCGCGCAAATGGCGCATATCGGGCTTATCAGCCAGGCGTTCCAGAAATATTCCAAATGGAATGGCGAAGGACCATTGCTGGAAAAGGACAGGAAAAAAATTCAGAAAATGATCAACGACGTGCATGATCTTGGTAAAAAGGTACGCATCTGGGCCACGCCCGACAATATCAACGCGTGGAAAACCATGATGGCCCTGGGCGTCGATTACATCAATACCGACAAAGTGCGCGAGCTTGGCGACTATCTTCGTACTGCACCAAGGTAGTTTCGCAAAATAAAATATGGCCTGTGATAATTTTTCGGTAGTATCAAATGGCTTTGAAACAGTTATAGACTATATTGTACTGCCACCAATTAGCCAAAACTGCCGTCCATGTCCGCCGAAAAAACCGCTACGCTCAAAAAAGTCCTCAAACCGATCCATCTTTGGGCCATCGCCGTCGGGCTGGTAATTTCAGGTGAATATTTTGGCTGGAACTACGGCTGGGGTGTTTCGGGGACCATCGGCTTCCTGATCGCTACTTTGGTGGTGACGGTCATGTACGTAACGTTCATATTCAGTTTCACCGAACTCACGACCTCCATTCCGCAAGCGGGAGGCCCTTTTTCCTATGCATATCGCGCATTTGGCTCCTGGGGAGGGCTCATTGCCGGTTACGCGACGCTGGTGGAGTTTTTGGTGACACCTCCCGCCATCGCTTTTGCACTGGGCAGTTATACCCATTTTTTGTATCCGGATTTGCAGGTACTGGAAGTGGCTTTTGCCTGTTACGCCATTTTTATCGTGATTAATCTGCTGGGGATTAAAGAGTCGGCTACTTTTTCGCTGATCGTCACACTGCTGGCGGTGGCGGAGCTATTGATCTACATCGGTATCGTGGCTCCCCGTTTCTCCTACCGGACGTTTGTCGCGGAGCCCATGCCATTCGGATGGGCCGGAATTTTCGCCGCCTTGCCTTTCGCTATCTGGTTTTACCTCGCCATAGAAGGGGTTGCAATGGTGGCGGAAGAAGTGGAAGATCCGAAAAAGACCATTTCACGTGGCTATATCTATGGCATCCTTACATTGGTGGTACTGGCGCTGGCCGTAATGGTCTTTACCGGCGGCATTGCGCCCTGGCAACAGCTGGCCGACATCGATTACCCGTTACCCGCAGCGCTCGGCATTGTGCTCGGCCGTGATAGCGGGCTTACCCAATTATTCGCCAGTCTGGGCCTTTTCGGGCTTATCGCTTCATTCCATGGAACTGTAATCGGTTACTCGAGGCAAATCTTCGCCCTCGCACGCGAGGGGTATCTCCCTGCTTTTCTGGGAAATGTGAATGCACGGTTTCAAACTCCCCATTGGGCGCTCGTCGCCGGGGGGGATCGCGGGCTGCCTCGCATTATCGCTCGGCACCACTGACCAGGTGATTATCCTTGCCGCGCTGGGTGCCGTGGTGATGTATATTATCAGTATGATCGCACTGTTCGCATTAAGGAGCAAAGCGCCGCAGCTCGAACGGCCGTTCACCGTTCCCGCATTCCCTTATTTTCCGGCTATTGCGCTGGTACTTTCGGTTCTTTGCCTTGTCGCGATCATTTACTACAACTTCACGCTCAGCCTTTGGTTCTTTACCGGTTTAGGGTTCGTCGCACTGATTTTCGGCCTTACCGGCCGCCATAAAAGTGTGGAAACGTTGCAGCGGCCGGAAGAGCAGCACCAGGTTTAGTTTATCTCCGAAAGGCCGGCCAAACGCGAAATGAATTTCCGGGCAAGCCGTTTACCCAACGGCAGATTCCAGGGTAAAATTAATGCTACGCATACCTAATGTGTTGTGCGAGAGTATATTTTCTCCTTATTTTATTCCCAGGTTACTTCAACAGCCTCCAAAACATAAATAATTCGATAGAATCTGTAAATCCGGATATTCAATTAATTCGTATATTATCCTTATTATTTGTATACTATTCGCGTCAGGTGCCGGAATTGCTGTGAGGCGTAAACCATTTTAGGTCCACATTCAGGGCGGGCAAAAAGGCCAACTACTTTATACCGAAAATGAATATTCTAATCGTTGAGGACGACTTTATCATTGCAAAACATCTCCAATTTTTGTTGAATGGCTTTGGCTACGAGGCGAACGATATTGCGACTGACTACACGACTGCCATAGAAATTCTCCAGAGCAAAGTTTTCCATCTGGCCGTGCTGGACATCAACCTCAACGGCTACCAGACCGGCATCGACCTGGCTGATTACATACGTGAAAACTTCCGGATCCCTTTTCTCTTCCTGTCGGCCCATGAGGACATTGCAGTGGTGAATGCAGCCTTGCAAGCTGCCCCGCATGCGTTTTTGCAAAAGCCTTTTCAAAAAATTACCGTTTACACGGCGGTAAAGCTCGCGCTAAAAAACTATCGCCTGGCGGCACTTGCGGGTGAAACTACTTCGGAGGAAAAAGAGGATACGACGGTGATCAAGGATGCGCTGTTTATCAAGGAAAAGCATATGTTCACCAAAATCCTGCTGACCGACATTTTATACATCCGGAGCGACGACAACTATCTCGAACTGCATACCACCAAAAAAGAAATATACGATCCGCGAAACGCTTAAAAACATGCTTCAGCAACTGCCGGGCAACTACTTTTTCCGGGTACATAAATCGTTTATTATCAATCTCAATGCCATTACGGCCATTGATTACGTGCATGTGATGATCAACGACATCGAAATACCCATTACAAACGACAACCGTACGGAACTGCTCAGTCGTATCAAAACTTTCTCCTGATAACCCGGACCTGCCACAGGAAAAACGGTTACTTACAGTTTCCCTTGCTTCACCCCAAGAAAGGTGCACTTCACCCCTTTCATTTGGGGAGGATTTACGTACGAAGTAATTTTATAGCACGTAAACACCCTCTTCTATTAATACATATATATATATATTTTACCCCGACAGAAAGCTTGGGCTTCATAAATTTTAAAAATTTTCCGAGGCCCAGGCATCTGTTTTACCACAAAAAACGTAGTTACTGTCGATTGAGCATTTGGCATAATGCCAGACGTTTATGCTCAAACAGACATAATACTTGCCTATTAAACCTAAACTAAATCGCCTACCAGTTTTTAATTAAATATCGTTGAGAATAATTGAACATCCCCGGGAATTATCCCTGGGATGTTTTGTTTACGCGGGGGAACAACCCCTAGGGATAAAGCAGGTACTTCTTCCGCATTTCCTTGAATTGCCCCAGGGCCGGCTCCCAGCTTTTGCGGATTTCATCCTCCGGGACGCCCGCGATGATTTGCTTTTTAAGGTTTTCCGTACCCGCCAGCTTGTCGAAGTTGCCCATTTGTTTGCTCTGGCTCATATCGAAAAACTTCTCTTTGTCGGGATAGGCGTTATACAGCTCTATAAGCCATTTCAGGTTCAGTTTTCCCGACTTTTGAATGTCTTTCATGTCGTACTTGCGCAAGTCGAGACCATAGCATTCCTTGTCCTGGTGAAGCGGCGTTTCGCTCATGCCTTTGATGCTGTGAGGGGTAAATGAAAAATCGTATTTCCCTTTCAGCAGAGGTGCCCCCAGTACTGTAAAAGGCATGTAAGTGCCGCGCCCCTGGCTCAAAATCGTCCCTTCGAACATACAAATATGCGGATACAACATAACCGCCTGCTGCGTGTTGAGATTGGGAGAAGGCATAACCGGCAGTACATACGGCATATTATGATTGTAATCGGCCACCTTGATGACCTTCAACTTGCACTGCATTTTGTTGGGCAACCAGCCTTCACCATTGATCATCCGAGCGAATTCGGCTATTGTAAGGCCATGGGAGATGGGGATTTTGTACATCCCGATGCCGGAATGCAGGTGATCTTCGAGCACCGGGCCGTCGACGAGGAACCCGTTCGGATTGGGCCTGTCGAGAATGAGCATTTCCTTATTGGTCTCGGCACAGGCCTCCATCACATGTCCGAGCGTGTTGATGTACGTATAGAAGCGCGCGCCCACGTCCTGGATATCGAAAACCATCAGGTCGATGGCCGCCATTTGTTCTTTCGTCGGCTTTTTAAGTTTCCCGTAGAGTGAAATGGCTGGAATTCCGGTTTTCGGGTCAACGCTGTCGTTCACCTTGTCGCCATTGCTCGCCGTGCCACGGAAACCGTGCTCCGGACCGAAGATGGTGACGATGTTCACGCCTAATGCGACCAGGCTATCGACAATCGGTTTCGTGCCGATAATGGACGTTTGGTTAACGACGATACCGATCTTTTTACCTTTCAGGTAGTCGATATATTGCGAGGTCTGGTCGGCGCCGGTGGTCGGGCCTTTGGCTTTCGTCAAGTCTTCAGGGGCCGCAGAAAGCGAATCGGCCATGGCCGGGCTTTTCTGGGATGAGAAATTGACGCAGTTGCTATTCAGTCCGAGCGCCGTTGTGAGGCTTAATGCAAGTGCCAGGGTTTTCATAGGTTCAGATTTAGGACCGACTAAAATAGGATTTTTATACCATGAAGGCACAAATTATACACGAATTTCGTGTGCCTTCGTGGCTGGCTATTAAAACAAACGCATCTGCCCTGCCCGCATAAACTGTGACGTATCCAAAAGCGGTAGCTCTCGGCCTGCGAGGTATTTGCGGCAGGAATGGTCGTGCAATTGCCGGATATGCTCCGCGAAGTTCCCCTCTCCCACCATCCGTATCCCGAAACGCGAATCGTTCACCACGCCACCGTGGCATTCTTTGATCTGGTTCAAAACCTTGGCCGCGCGATCCGGGAAATGGTGGTGGATCCACTCTTCAAACAGGGTGGCAATCGCGCCATTCAGCCGCACGACCGTGTAATGCGACCATAATGCGCCGTTTTCGGCAATTGCCTGAATGAGCGACGGAATTTCCTGGTCGTTCAACCCCGGAATAATGGGGGCCGTCATGACGCCCGTGGGCACGCCTGCCTCGCTCAGTGTTTTCAATACTTGTAAACGTCTTTTGCCGGTAACCGTCCGGGGTTCCAAAGCACTTCGGAGCTCTTCATTGAGTGACGTGATCGACAGCGCCGCATGCACCAGATTCAGTTTCGCCATTTTTTCCAGCACATCGAGGTCGCGAAGGATCAATGCATTTTTGGTAAGAATGCTCACCGGGTTGCGGTAGCGCAAACATATTTCGAGCAATTGCCGCGTGAGCCGGTATTTCTTCTCTCCCGGCTGGTAACAATCCGTATTTCCCGAAATATGAATCTGATGCGGGACCCATTTTTTGGAATTGAAGAGTTTTTCCAGCAACTGCGGGGCATTCTTTTTGACAATAATCTTCGTCTCGAAATCCAGTCCCGCCGAGAACCCCCCAATACTCATGCGAATTGCGGGCATAGCAGTAAATGCAGCCATGTTCACAGCCGCGGTAAGGATTGATGGAATGAAAATTAGGTAAGTCGGGACTGTCCGAAACGCTCATGAGGGTTTTGGATTCCTCTTCTATGAATTGCGTTTTGGGATTCACCTCCTGGTCTTCCCACTGCTGCCAGTCCTCGGAGGTATACTCGGTCTCGAGTTTGAAAAATTTGTTGGGCGTGTTGATAGCAGCCCCGCGCCCGCGCGCCCTGTTATCCATTGTTTTTCAGCAAGTTGATGAAGTTATGAAGTATGCTAACGAAAGTGTGTGTGGCGTGATGTCAGGCTGAGCGGTAAGTCATCCCGAGCGCAATCTAAGCATACTTGCGATAACGTATTCACTTTGACTGTGCTCACGGTGACAAAGCGCTCAGCGCGACAATTACTTAATGTACCGAAAATCCTCCCCGCCTTTCAGCGAAAGCAGCACGTCGTACATCAGTTGTATCACATTCTGCACATCCTCTTTGGAAACCATTTCCACGGTGGTATGCATGTATTTCAATGGTAATGAGATCAATGCGGACGCGATACCTTCCGCCGAATAAGCAAACGAATCCGTATCGGTACCCGTCGAGCGGCTTACCGCCTGGCGCTGGAACGGGATGTTTTTCTCCTCGGCTACGCGGATCAGCAGGTCGCGCACATTGTTTTGTACCGCCGGTCCGTAGCAAATCACTGGCCCGCTTCCGCATTTCAGATCGCCCTGCTCTTTCTTGTTGTACATCGGCGACTGGGTGTCGTGGGTTACGTCCGTGCAAATGGCCAGATCCGGTTTCAGGCGGCGCGAAATCATTTCCGCCCCGCGGAGCCCGATTTCCTCCTGCACCGCATTCACCACATACAATGTAAACGGCAGCTTCACATTATTCTCGTGCAGCATACGCGCCACCTCCGCGATCATATATCCGCCCATGCGGTTGTCGAGCGCGCGGCCGAGCCAGTATTTGCCATTGAGCTCATCCAGGCCGTCCGCGAAGGTTACCACCGTTCCGACGTGGATACCCATTTCATGCACCTCATCCTTTTTGGAAGCGCCCACATCGATGAACAGCTCGTGCACCTTGGGTACCTGGTCTTTGGCGACGTCGCGTACGTGGATCGCCGGCCAGCCGAAAACGCCTTTTACCACGCCCTTGGCCGTATGCAGGTTCACCCGCATGGAAGGCGCGATGGCCGCATCGGAACCGCCGTTACGGCGCACATGAATGTAGCCATCCTCCGAAATATAGTTCACAAACCACGAAATTTCATCGGAATGTGCCTCGATCACCACTTTGTAATCCTGCCCTGGCCCTATAACGCCGACGGCCGTCCCGTACACGTCGATAATCTGTTCTTCAATATATGGCTTGATATAGTCGAGCCATATCTGCTGGCCGGTCGATTCGAAGCCGGTCGGGGACGCATTATTCAGGTACTTATAAAGAAACTCTGTGCTCTGATCTGACATACTTTTAATTTAAATAACCACTAAAAATGCATTGCTCAAAGGTACTTCCACCACGCACAGAAACGTCGCTTCCGCAAGTAACGAAGATCGCGCTCGTGGGCGTAAGCTTCCTTTTCAAACGAAATATGAAGATAGGCTAAATAATGGTTCCTGTATTGGACAAATCGGATTAAATATTCGATGAAATACCATACATAAAAGATAACCAGCCCGAGTTCAAGCTGTTGTCTCAAATGAATGCGTTCATGATTGAGAAAATAGCGCGACGGGACCTTACGCTTCGACAGAATGAACGGGAAAAGCGCCATTCCATCGACCCAGAGAGACGGGATGTTAAGCAGGAAGCCTTTGATGCGCATAGTATGTGCGACGTTTTGCGGCGTTGGGTAGGATTTTACAGGATGCTCGACAGCAGCAGATGGCCGGCGGTCATTACAAATCTCCACAAAAAAGTTGGGTTGCGAAACAGCCAGTTCCGCAACCCAATCCATTATATCCGTAAAAGGTTACTCCCCGGTGAAACGGCTGATATCGAGCACTTCAAACTCCATCAAACCCGCAGGGACCTTTATTTCCGTGGTTTCTCCCACTTTTTTACCCAGCAGTCCCTTGCCGATCGGCGATCCTACCGAAATTTTACCTGCTTTCAGGTCGGCCTCTTCTTCCGAAACCAATGTATAGGTAACTTCCATTCCATTCTTACGGTTTTTGATCTTAACCTTCGATAGGACCGAAACCTGGGAAGTATCCATCGACGACTCGTCGATCACGCGTGCATTGGACAGGATTTCTTCCAGCTTGGCGATTTTCATTTCATGCATACCCTGGGCGTCCTTAGCCGCGTCGTATTCCGCATTTTCACTTAAGTCACCTTTATCCCGCGCTTCTGCAATTTGTCGTGCAATCTCCGTGCGGCCTTTGGTTTTCATCTCATTCAGCTCGTTCCTCAGCTTGTTTAGTCCTTCTTCCGTGTAGTATGAAATTTTAGCCATGACCTTTATTTAGTTTATAAGTCTTTTAATTTTTGAAATTCTACATAAAAAAAAAGAACGGCTCAAAGACCGCTCTACAGAGTTAACGACACTCTCGTAGAAGGCTAGAAGACCTTTTCTTTTCGGTTGATATATGATTTTGTGTTCACCATAATTTTCTGTTAGGAACGACAAAAATAACAATATTTGTGAATGGTAGCACCATTTTTATCCAAAAGCACCATCTGATATGTCAAATCCGCTGAGAATTATTTTTATGGGGACGCCCGAATTTGCAGTCCCGAGTTTACAAAGCCTCGTCGAGAACAAATCTAATGTTGTGGCTGTCGTAACAGTTCCCGACAAGCCGGCGGGCCGGGGCCGGAAACAAACCGCGTCGCCGGTTAAAATATACGCAGAATCGAATGGAATACCTGTTTTGCAACCGGAAAAATTGAAGAATCCGGCGTTTCTCGAAGAGCTGAGGTCCTATAATGCCGATTTGCAGGTGGTGGTCGCATTCCGGATGCTGCCCGAGGTGGTCTGGAGTATGCCGGCTAAAAGGAACATTTAACCTCCATAGCTCGCTCCTTCCCCAATACAGGGGTGCTGCTCCGATCAACTGGGCCGTCATCAACGGCGAAACGGAGACCGGCGTTACCACTTTCTTTATAGAGAAGGACATCGATACCGGAAAAATTATTTTTCAGGACAAAGAACCCATTTTTCCCGAAGACAACGCGGGCACATTGTACGAACGCCTTATGCACAAGGGAGCGAAACTGGTCGTGAAAACCGTCGAAGCGATTGCGCAGGGTAACTATCCCCAGGAGCCGCAAGGAGAACCTGATAACATCAAAACCGCGCCCAAAATCTTTCGCGAGACCTGTGAGATCCACTGGAACAAATCCGCGACCGAGATTCACAATTTCGTGCGCGGGCTTTCGCCCTATCCTGCTGCCTGGACTACATTGAATGGACTTTCATGCAAGATTTTCAAAACAAGACCCGTTGATTTCACCAGCGACGCGCAGCCGGGTGAATACAGCACCGACAACAAATCCTACCTCTATTTCCGCACCGGCGAAGGCTGGCTGGCCGTAGACGACCTACAAATCGAAGGGAAGAAGCGAATGGGCGTCGGGGATTTTTTGAGGGGGGTATAAATTGTAAAACCTCTGTGTTTTATCTGCGCATTCTTACACACTATTACACACACTATCCATGGCTAACACCTACTCACAGGTTCATTTGCACTCCATATTTGCGCCTAAACACCGACAGGCGCTGATCGGTGGCGACTGGAAAGCCTCCTTGTATAAATACATGACGGGTATCGTTGAAGCCCGGCAACATAAAATGATCGCGATCAACGGCATGAGCGATCATGTGCATATGCTGGTCGGATTTCGTACTACACAGTCGATTGCCGATTTGATGCGGGATGTCAAGGCAGACATCGCAATGGATCAATGTTAACCGGTTTTGTAACGGTCGGTTTGAATGGCAGGCAGGTTATGGTGCGTTTTCGTATTCCAAATCTCAGGTGCCGGATGTCGTCCGTTACATCCAAAGGCAAAAGGAGCATCATCGCAAATCAACGTTCCGGGAAGAATATCGTCTGTTTTTGGAAAAATTTGAAGTGCAATATGACGAAAGCACATTTTCAAATTGCCGGAGTAAAAGTTGCGTTAGCGATGGAACATTAATGGCACGAAGGAGAGTATATCATTCCGGAAATCCCGCCAGGAATGCAACAACAATGCTAAGGCCAATGCATTGTCGCTACATGCCCACGGGCATTCCCGCAACGTCGGTCTCCGTTTTGCTACCCATATCACATGGTTGACGGCATTGTTTTGATGTGAATGCAACAAAACGCCCTACTACAGACAGACTAAAACCACATTTCCGCCATCTTTGCATAAACATAAATCATCCCATGAACATTTCGATCATTGTGGCAGCCGCCGAAAACGGGGCAATCGGCAAGGACAATCAACTCCTCTGGCGACTGCCCGACGACCTGAAACGATTTAAACGACTCACTCTCGGCCATCCCATGATCATGGGCCGAAAAACGTTCGAGTCGATCGGAAAACCGCTACCGGGCCGGACTTCCATTGTGGTTACCAGGAACGCGGATTTCGCATTCGAAGGTGTAATTGTGGCGAATTCGCTCGAAGAGGCCCTGAGAGTGGCCGGAGAAATTGACGGCGAAGAAGTTAGCATTGTTGGCGGGGGAGATATCTATAACCAGTCACAAGCCGTTGCAACGCACATTTACCTGACCCTGGTTCATACCGAAATGGATGGCGACACATTCTTTGAAATCGAAACCCCCCGGAGCCTGGACTGAAACCGAGCGGGTTTACCACGGGCCGGACGAGCGGCATATTTTTCCATTTGAATTCATAAATTATATTAAAAAAAGCTGACAAATAAGTACTTTTGTATCCTCGTAACCCATAGTGACTCAATGAAAGTACAAGAGTAGAATGCAAGTAGAAGTTGACACCCTTACCATTGAATTAAGCACAGTTCCATTCGATAACCGCCCCGTCTATCTCACCGGCAATTTTTGCAAGTGGCTACCCGACCTGGAAGAATACCGCATGACAATGGTGAGCCCGGGTAATTACCGTTACCAATTTCCCGAAGACCTGGAATTACCGAATCCGATCGAATATAAATACACACGTGGCGGCTGGGACCAGGTGGAACTCGACCGTGCCGGCCGGCCTTATGGCAACCGCATCGTCGAAGCAGGCGAAACGCTCATTAAAGACAGCGTAATTCGTTGGCAAACGGACGTTTCCACAAAAGCCGACGTGTCTCCCATCGTCGAGACCGTTTCGGATACCTTTGAAATAACACAATTCAGCAGGACCCGCCGCGTGCGCGTGTTACTCCCGCACGATTATTACGAAAATCCGGATCAGCGTTACCCGGTACTTTATATGACCGACGGCCAGAACCTGTTCGGCGAGGGCTCCGAATACGGCAATTGGGAAATTGACAAAAGCCTGGCAAACCTGGCCAGGGAACACAAGGCAGGCGTGATCGTCGTGGCTATCGACCACGGCGAAGAGGACCGTGTGCAAGAGCTTTCTCCTTACGATAACCCGAAACTTGGCAAAGGATATGGCGAAAAATTCCTGCAATTCATCACGGGACCGCTAAAAACTCACATCGACGAAAAGTACCGCACACGACCCGACCGGCTCAACACCGGAATAGGCGGAAGTTCGGTAGGTGGACTGCTCAGTATTTATGCAGCATTGATGTTCCCGCAGACATTCGCCAAATTGATGGTGTTCTCCCCCGCATTATGGATTTCGGAGAAAGTTTACTTCGATGCGGTCCATTTCTTCGAGCCTTTCGAAACACGGATTTATCTTTATGCCGGCGGCAAAGAAGGCGCTCATATGATCCCGAACGTCAACAAGCTTAAAGAAACGCTGGAAACACAAAGCTTCGGATATACACGCGTCAAAATCAAATCATCCGTCGACGCCAAAGGCGAGCACGACGAAAAGCAATGGAGCAAAGAATTCCCGAAAGCTTTTGAGTGGTTGTTTTTTGAATAGTGTAAAGGAGGAAGGAGGAAAGGGAGGTTGTCTTTTGCTACTTCGTTTCTTTCTTCCCCCCTTTATTCCCTTTTCCTTCTTCCTCCCTTCCCTCCCTATTTAAAGAATATACTGGCTCAGATCCCGGTTTTTTACCAGCGCGGAAAGTTTTTCCTGTACCATTTCGGCCGTGACGGTGATATGCGAGCCATCGCCGATGACGTCGGGGATATCGAACATGAAGTCGTTGAGGAGCGAACTCATGACCGTCTGGAGGCGACGGGCGCCGATGTTTTCCACTTCGCTGTTCACTTCGAATGCGATGCGCGCAATCTCGCGCAGCGCACCGTCCTCGAATTCCAGTTCTACGCCCTCCGCTTCCATCATCGCGCCGTATTGCTTTGTCAGCGCGTTTTTAGGCGCTTTCAGGATTTGGTAAAAATCGCTTTCGGTAAGGCTGTTAAGCTCCACCCGGATCGGGAAGCGGCCCTGTAATTCGGGGATCAGGTCCGATGGCTTTGAAACGTGGAATGCTCCCGCGGCTATGAACAGAATATGGTCGGTCTGGATCACGCCATGCTTCGTATTCACCGAACTTCCTTCCACAATCGGCAGCAAATCGCGTTGTACGCCTTCGCGGCTGACGTCCGGGCCGCCTCCACCCGAACGGCTGGAAGCCACCTTGTCGATCTCATCGATAAAGATGATACCCAGGTTTTCGGCCTTTTTGATCGCTTCGAGCTTTACCTCGTCCATATCGATCAGTTTGGAAGCCTCTTCATCGAAAAGCAGCTTGCGTGCTTCTTCGACAGTCACCTTCCGCTTTTTGCCACGCCTTGGCATCATATTCCCGATCATTTCCTGGATATTCATCATGGAAACGTCGTCCACCGTTCCCCCGATCATTCCCACATTCGGTATCTGGTTTTGCTGGACCTCGATTTCGATTTTACGGCTGTCCAGCTCGCCGTTGCGGATCTTCTCCCGGAAGCGCTCGCGGGTACGCTGGTTCAGCTCGGCGTCGCTTTGCGGCATTTCGTCCGAGCCATTGTCGGCAACCGGCCTCGGCGAAGTCGAACCGTGAACGGGCGGGATCAACGCATCGAGGATAATGTCCTCGACAGCCTGCTCGGCTTTGATTTTCACTTCTTCCTTTTTCTGCATCCGCACCATTCCTACGGCCTGTTCTGCCAGGTCGCGGACCATGCTTTCGACGTCGCGGCCCACATAGCCCACCTCGGTGAATTTGGAAGCCTCCACCTTCACGAACGGCGCATCGGCGATCTTGGCCAGTCGCCGGGCGATCTCGGTTTTGCCGACGCCCGTGGCACCGATCATCAATATGTTGTTTGGAATAATTTCCCGCTGGATCTCTTCGGGGCTGTTCATTCGCCTCCACCGGTTCCGCAATGCAATCGCGACATTGCGCTTTGCGTCATTTTGTCCGATGATATACTGGTCAAGCTCGAAAACGATCTGACGCGGTGTTAGGCGGTTAAGGTGTTCTGTCATTTTTGATTGCTATGGATTCGAAACTCGATTTGCCGCTCCTGACTCCGGGACAGGCCCGGGCGGCGGATCAAGCACATGAATGTAAAGATTTCGCAAGGCGGCTCCTGCCTCGATCGTTAACGCTAAAAAGAATTATGCCGGTACAAAATGTCAGGATTCCTGCCGTTGGGAAATCTTTGCCTGCATTACTTTTTGTTCTCTGCCCTTCGATTACTTTTGTCCCTGCATTGCATATTCCAGATCCAATATAAATAAAGAATTATCCCCGACATGAAAAAAATCCTGTCCTGCTTTTTTACCATTATTGCCGCAGTGCAATTATCCTACGGGCAAGGTGCTGCCAGTCTCGTCGACTACGTGAACCCTCTGATGGGTACGCAGTCGAAATTCAGTTTATCAGCCGGTAACACCTATCCGGCCATTGCCCTACCGTGGGGGATGAATTTCTGGATGCCGCAAACCGGCAAAATGGGCGACGGATGGGCTTATATGTACGACGCCGAAAAAATCCGTGGTTTCAAACAAACCCACCAGCCAAGCCCGTGGATCAACGACTACGGGCAATTCGCGATCATGCCCGTTACCGGGAAGCTGAAAATCGATGAAGAGAGCCGCGCCAGCTGGTTTTCGCACAAAGCCGAAACCGCCAGGCCCCATTATTACAAAGTTTACCTGGCAGATTATGACGTTACGACAGAAATTACCCCCACCGAACGTGCGGCGCAGTTCCGCATCACATTCCCCCAGGCCGACACCTCCTATGTGCTGCTGGACGCATTCGACAGGGGTTCTTATGTAAAAATCCTGCCCAAAGAACGTAAAATCATCGGTTACACCACCAAAAACAGCGGCGGCGTGCCGGCCAATTTCAGGAACTACTTTGTTTTGGTTTTTGACAAACCATTTACTTTCTCTTCCGCATTTCACGGCAAAACCCTGGCGAAAGACACGCTGGAACTCACAGCCGCGCACGTAGGTGCCGTGGTCGGTTTCAAAACCAAAAGGGGCGAACAGGTGGGCATCAAGGTAGCGTCTTCTTTCATCAGCCCCGAACAGGCAGAGCTGAACCTGCAACGCGAGCTGGGTAACGATTCTTTCGACGCTACGAAAGCAAAAGGCGAGCAGGCATGGAACACCGAACTCTCACGCATTAAAGTAGAAGGCGATAACATCGATCAGGTCCGCACATTCTACTCTTGCCTGTATCGCGTGCTGCTTTTCCCGAGGAAGTTTTATGAAATGGACAAGGCCAACAAAGTGGTACATTACAGCCCGTACAATGGCGAGGTACGCCCCGGGTATATGTTCACCGACAACGGTTTTTGGGATACCTTCCGTGCCGTATTCCCGTTCTTTACGCTGATGTACCCGACGCTGAACGCTCATATTATGGAAGGCCTGGCCAATGCCTACGACGAAAGCGGCTTCCTGCCCGAATGGGCCAGCCCGGGCCACCGCGATTGCATGATCGGATCGAACTCGGCTTCGTTGATAGCCGATTCGTATGTCAAGGGTATCCGCGGCTACGATATCGACAAATTGTATGAAGCGGTGATTAAAAACACCCAAAATGCCGGCCCTGTAAGCTCGGTAGGCCGTTTTGGTCATGAATATTACAACGAGCTGGGCTATGTCCCCTATGATGTCAAGATCAATGAGAATACTGCCAGGACGCTTGAATACGCCTATGCGGATTTCTGCATCGCGCAACTGGCAAGAGAGTTGAAAAAGCCGCAGCAGGAAATCGACCTGTACCTTAAAAGAAGCCGGAACTATAAAAACCTGTTCGATCCTGAAACAAAATGGATGCGCGGAAAGAATAAGGATGGCAGGTTCCAGTCGCCGTTCAATCCGTTCAAATGGGGCGACGCATTTACGGAAGGGAATAGCATTCATTATACCTGGTCGGTATTCCAGGACGTGAAAGGACTGATCGATCTTGTCGGTGGCCGCGAGGCGTTTGTGCAGAAACTGGATACCGTTTTCACATTACCGCCCGTATTCGACGACAGCTATTATGGCTTCCCGATACACGAGATACGCGAAATGCAGATCATGAACATGGGCAATTACGCACATGGTAACCAGCCGATCCAGCACATGATTTACTTGTACAACTACGCCGGTGCCCCCTACAAGGCACAATACTGGACACGCCAGGTGATGAAAAGGCTTTACCAGCCCACACCGGACGGATATTGCGGTGATGAGGACAACGGCCAGACCTCGGCATGGTATGTCTTTTCTTCGCTCGGCTTTTACCCTGTTACTCCCGGCACGACGCAATATGTAATCGGCTCGCCATTGTTCAAAAAAGCTACGCTGACGATGGAGAATGGCAAGAAATTTACAATCGAAGCACCGGCGAGCAGCGATACCAACCTGTATATTCAGGCCGCGAAACTTAACGGTAAGTCGTACGAGAAAACTTACCTCGAACACGCCGATATCCAGAAAGGCGGAACGGTGCAGTTTGACCTGTCGGGCAAGCCTTCCAAAAGCTGGGGGACCAACCCCGAAGCGGCGCCGTTCTCGCTCAGCAAGTAAGGCTGGCGATTCGATGCGGATTCCGGCTGTCGACTGCCGGAGTTTGCTTAAAAACGCTTTTCAATTTGTGAGTAAATGCGTTTACAGATCATTGCTTAATATTGACCCGCGAAAAGCAGCCGACAGCCGACAGCCGAAGTAAAAATCACCCCTATTCATTCATTACCGATGAACCCAAACATTTCCTTGCTCAGAAAGTACCTGCCATTGGCAATGGGAGGCATACTGCTGACTGCTTCCTTTGGACTTATGAGCAATAGCTCCTCCGACGACAAACGCGATTCCAGGGCATTCTCGGAGGCCAATTTCAAAGTTGATACCGTTGCGAAAGGCCTCACCATGCCCTGGGCGTCGGCCCTGCTGCCTAACGGCGACCTGCTGGTAACCGAGCGTGGCGGCAAGTTGCGTATCGTTAAAAACGGCCAGCTCGACCCGCAGGAAATTTCAGGTATTCCGGAAGTATATTACAAAGGCCAGGGCGGGTTGCTCGACATCGCATTGCATCCCGATTACAAAACCAACGGCTGGGTATACATCAGTTATTCATCTCCGAAAAAGGAAGGTGAAGAAGGCGACGACGGCGGCGCCAACACGGCATTGATGCGCGCCAAATTGAAGGACCATGCGTTGACCGACATTCAGTACCTGTTTAAAGCAATGCCGAATGTGAAAGCCAACGTTCACTTCGGCGGCCGCATTGTTTTCGATCGGAACGGTTATGTATTCCTCTCCCTCGGTGAACGCGGGCAGAAGGAAAACGCACAGGATCTTGGCCGCGACCAGGGTAAGGTGGTAAGGCTGCACGAAGACGGCAAAATTCCTTCGGACAATCCGTTTGTCAAAACGGCGGGTGCCAGGCCCGAGATCTGGACCTACGGGCACCGCAATCCGCAAGGGTTGATCATTAACCCTGCTACCGGTGTGATCTGGGAACATGAGCACGGCCCGCAGGGTGGGGATGAGCTTAACATTATCCGGAAAGGCAAGAATTACGGCTGGCCGCTGATTACCTTCGGAATCGATTACGATAACAGCATTATTTCAAAAGATACCGCCAAAGCTGGCCTGGAACAGCCCGTTACCTACTGGAAACCGTCTATCGCCCCGTGCGGAGTCACTTTCCTGAGCAATGACAAATACAAAGACTGGAAAGGCGACCTGCTCGTGGGATCCCTCAAATTCGCCTACCTGCAACACCTTACCGTACGGGGCGACAAAGTGACCAAACGCGAGATCATATTCGACAAGATCGGTCGTGTGCGCGACGTACGGATGGGATCGGACGGCAATGTGTATGTGGTGCTGGAAAACTCGGGCAAGGTCGTTCGCCTGACTCCCCGAAGCTGAAATGGCACAAGCACCCGTCTTGCGGGCAAATCTGCACCGCACCATTTAATCAAATACCACCATGAAATTATTACTAACGTTACTCTCAGCAACCATCTTTGGCCTCGCCATCGCGCCCGGCCAGGACGATGAGCTCGCAAAAAGCATCGAGCGGGGTAAAATGGTTTATTCCGAAAATTGTATTTCCTGCCACATGGGTACCGGTGAGGGCATTACTGCTACGTTCCCGCCGTTGGCCAAATCGGATTACCTGATGAAAACACCCGAAAAGGCCATTCAGGCGATCAAATTCGGCCTCATTGGAAAAGTGACGGTAAACGGCGTTAACTACGACAACATGATGCCTGCCCCCGGCCTTGCAAACGACGAAATCGCCGACGTGATGAACTACATCATGAACTCCTGGGGCAACTCTTCCGAGAAAAAAATGATCACCGTGAAGATGGTGGAAGAGGTAAAAGAGAAAAAGTAACGGCTCCTCGAAAGCCATTCAGGGCCGCATTGTTCATAGGGACAATGCGGTTTTTTTGTGGTTTGACTTTAATATAACCGGTCGCGAAAAGCTATTTTAAATAAATCTAAATAAACCCTTGTCTGATAAGGATTCACGATGGATATTTGCGGCTCGTTAACTATTTAGTCCAATTTTAAATAAAATGAAAAAATTTTATATTTTCATCCTATTCCTGCTGGCCGGCGCCTCCGCCCTTGCGCAGAACGGCAGGATATCAGGACAAATACTCAGTTCGGATGGGCAACCGGCAGAACAGGTTTCCATCGGAATCAAAGGAACGCCGCGAGGTGCTGTCACGGATGCCCGGGGAAAATTTACAATTGAGCGGGTCAAGCCGGGGAACCACATTCTGCTCGTGAGCTTTGTAGGCCTTGCGACCCAGGAGAAGGAAGTGGAGGTGGCCGCCGGCGAGACGGTGAACGTTTCCTTCACGCTGTCGGAAAGTGCCAACGAGTTACAGGAAGTAATCGTTAAAAGCGGTACGACTTACAAATCGGACCAGGTTTCGTCGAGCCTGAAACTATTGACCCCGATCCTCGAAACACCCCAGAACATACAAGTCGTAACATCGAAAATTCTGGCGGACCAGCAAATTATCAGCATGAGCGACGGTCTTATCCGCAATGTCAGCGGTGCCGTCCGCCTTGAACACTGGGGCGATATGTATGCGAATATCAGCATGCGCGGTTCGCAAATCCAGGCTTTCCGCAATGGTTTCAATGTGGTGAACTCTTACTGGGGGCCATTGACCGAGGACATGAGCTTTGTGGACCACATCGAATTCGTAAAAGGTCCTGCGGGTTTCATGCTTGCCAATGGCGACCCAAGCGGATTATATAATGTAGTTACCAAAAAGCCGACCGGCCAGGCCAAAGGGGAAGTTTCGTTCAATATGGGCAGTTTCGACTTCTATCGCACCACCCTCGACCTCGACGGCAAGCTTTCCAAAGACAGCAAGTTCCTTTACCGCCTCAACCTCGCGGCTCAAAACAAAGGTTCGTTCCGTCCCTATGAATACAACAACCGTTACAGCATTGCTCCGGTGATTTCTTATCAGATCGACGAGAAGACCAAGCTGACGGCCGAGTACACACTTCAATATGCAAAAATGTCCGATGTAGGCTCATTCTACGTGTTCTCGCCCGACGGCTACGCCACTTTACCGCGCGACTTCACCACCATGCCTCCGGGCCTCTCCCCCACCAGGATCAAAGACCAAAGCGTTTTCGTAAACCTGCAACATCAGTTCAATGCCAACTGGAAGCTGACCGCGCAGGTGGGATATTTCAATTACCGCATGAACGGCAGCAGCATGTGGCCGTCGGTTGTAAAACCCGACGGGAAACTGATCCGCAGCGTGGGCATCTGGGACGCGAAAAGCGAAATGACGCTCGGGCAGGTGTTTGTGAATGGCGATGTGAAGACCGGGGGGAGTTAGACACCGGATACTCGGCGGCTTTGATGTGGGTAGCAAAAATTACCTCGCCGACTTTGCACAGTCGTTGCCACTGGACTCTACCGGTGCCGAATTCGATATTAAAAACCCTTATTATGGCACGCCGGTAATGGGTTACCCGGTTTTTGATCGTACTTTGAACCTCGAAGCCCGGGCAGCGGCTGGCGGAGGATTGCAGGACCAGAACTATACAGGCCTTTACTTGCAGGACGAATTGAGTTTCCTGGACAACCGCATCCGTCTGACGCTCGCAGGCCGATACACTTATGTAAAACAATCGGCATACGGCGGCGCGGCGCAGGAAGCGAAGCATTTTTCGCCACGCGTGGGCCTGAGCGTTTCGCTTACAAAAAATACTTCCCTGTATGCATTGTACGACCAGGCCTTTATTCCGCAGGCTGGCCGTTTGGCGAGTGGTTCGGTGAAGCCGATCACGGGGAACAACACCGAGATTGGTGTAAAGCGCGACTGGGCAGAAGGACGTTGGAATACCACCCTCGCCTTTTACCGCATTCTGAAAAACAACGAGCTGACTTCCGATCCAAACAGCCCGCCTAATTCAGGTCTTAGCATCGTATTAGGCCAGAAAAGGGCGCAAGGCATCGATTTTGATCTTCGCGGGACCATCATCAACGGCCTGAATCTGACTGCTAACTACGCTTACACGATTTCGGAAGTAACAAAAGTGGCTGAGGGCGTAACCGACGTCAAAGTAGGCGATCCAATACCCGGATACGCGAAACATACGACCAACGCGTGGTTGAGCTACAAGGTGCAACACGGTTCATTGAAGAACGCCGGTATCTCGGGTGGTTTCACCTATCTCGCCGGCCGCGCCACCACTAACTGGTCGACCACCAATTCCAGCCTAAACCAGCCCGATTACTTCAAACTGGACGGCGGTATTTTCTGGGAGAAAAACAATATCCGTTTGACGGCGAATGTATTCAACATTCTCGATAAATACCTATACAGCGGCGGCTACTACGAATGGCTGAATGCCTATTACTGGCAAACTGATCCCCCGAGAAATTATCGTTTGAGCGTTGCTTACAAATTTTAACTAGATAGTTAGGTAAATGCAAGAAGGCTTCCCGATGGAAGCCTTTTTTGCATACCATTGAAAACAACGGCCGGATCAGACCGCGTGCGACATCATCAGCTGCGCACCTTTACTGAATTTCCGGGCAAGGGCGTCGTACTTTTCGTGTACAGCGTTTTCGGGATCAAATTCCTTTCCCACCTTCGTGAATGCGGTCAGCTCGGAAAAGTCTTTTGCGAAACCCAGGGCTTTCAAACCCATCATAGCTGCCCCCACGGCTCCTGTTTCCACGGTTTCGTTCAATTTAACCGTTTTACCGAATACGTCGGAGAGCATCTGTACCCAGGTCGTGCTGCGGGCAAAACCGCCATTGGCATAAATCACACTGATTTCCTGCATCTCCATCAGGGTTTTGCCGACGCTGTAAAGGTTCAGCAGAATACCTTCCATAACCGCCCGCGCGAAATGTGCGCGCGTATGCGTGATGTCGAGCCCCGAAAAGCCTCCGCGAACGGATGAACTCCAGAGCGGGGCGCGTTCCCCTAAAAGATAGGGATAGAAAAGCAGGCCCTCCGAGCCGGGTTTGATCCCCCCGGCTTCCTCGAAAACCGCATCGTATTCTTCTTTCGGAAAGAATGTATGCATCAGCCATTCAAAAATAACCGCCCCGTTGTTCGATGGTCCGCCGACGATGTAGGTTTTCTCGTCGAGAACATAACAGAATGTCTGCATCAGCGGGTCCGTAAATGGTTTGCCGGAACAGATACGCACAGCCGCACTCGTGCCGATAGTGACAGCCATTGAGCCGGTCCTGATCGCACCGCTGCCCAGGTTCGCCAGACACCCATCGCTGGCGCCCATAACGAGCGGGACCCCTTCGGGCACTCCTGCGGCATTGTTCTTCGGCAGCTTCACGATATGGTAGGGCGAAACCGTTTTCGGCAGCTTCTCCGCTTTCAGCCCGAGCTTTTTCAATGTATATACATCCCATTGCAGTTCACGGATATTGAACATGCCCGTAGCGGAAGCGATGGAATAGTCGACCAGAAACTCGCCCGTCAGCCTGTATACGATATACTCTTTAACCCCTACGAACTTACCGGCTTTGCGATAAATTTCCGGCTCGTTTTTTCTTCATCCACAACAACTTGCATACGGGCGTCATGGCATGGATCGGCGTGCCGTTGTTGTTGTAAATTTTCTTTCCGACCTGGGACGCCTTCAGCCTGGTCGCCACGTCGGCGCTCCGGTTATCGGCCCAGATGATGAGGTTGGTGAGTTGCCTTCCGTCCTTATCGAGCGCCAGAACACCATGCATGGCCGCGCTGAAACAGATCCCGACCGGATCGCCCTGAGCTTTGCATTTCGAGACGACTTTTTTCAACGTTTTGCATGCAGCCTGAAAAATCTCTTCAGGATCCTGCTCGCTCCAATCGGGTTGCGGATGCTGCATTTCATAACTTTCACTATGGGAAGCGAGGATAGTCCCGGAAACAGCATCGAATGCAACCGATTTGACGTTTGTTGTGCCGATATCACAACCGATAATATAGGGCATTGGCAATTGTTTTAGAGGCAAAACCGCGTTCCCGCTCCGAAGAAAGACGGTTATGATTATTAAACAAAAGTATGGATTTTGGGATAACGAACAAGTCCGGAAGGTCGTCGCAACACGCGATGCCATCAATTCTATGGCCGCCGGAACACCTTGCCGCCAGCCGCGCCGAACCGCTAAGCAAATTATAGACCGGTTTTCGTACTCCCTGCTAAAAAATGGAAATGAATGCGAGAAACTTAGCCCCTATTTATTATTTTCGCAGCATCGAAAGCTATTAATACATTCCGAATATGTCTGAAACATCACATACCGAATCCGCTTCGCTGCCAAGCTTCGCTTATATCGCAGCATTTATTATCCTTTTCATTATCCTGGCAGTATTTAGCGACCTGTTCACTTTCATCCTGGGAACCATCGGCCTGATTGTTACATTCGCCGCGTTCTACAAAGACAAGAGCCACGACAATCATCATTGACAATCCGCCCGCAGGGGCATAATCATATTCAACGGACGGCCAACTCGGGAAGGACGCTAATCACCTCCCAATCGAGTTGGCCGTTCGCTTTGTTTACGGTCCAGGACTCTTCCATTACGCAGGTATCTTCGAGATCCCGGTATTCGGCAACCAGTTTCTCGCTTCGCAGCAACAGGCGCACGAAGCCATTATAACCCAGCGCCCTGCCTTTCAATTCCTTTCTCACGCGCGTATCGTAATAGTCGATTTTATACAGCTCGCCGGCATCCGGCGGCCTCACCTCCACCGGAAGCCCCCCCATGTCCGATGCAGCGGCCGTAAGCCTGCGGCCCCTTTCCATTTCGATCGAAGCGGTAGGCAACGAGGCGGTGGTCGTGCCCCCAGAACCAAATGACCGGCCTTTGCGCATCGCCCATCAGTTTCTGCAGTTGCTCGCCGGGCTTCACATATTCCTCCCGGAATGCCGACATATATGGATGATGGCTCAAAAACACAACGCCCCGCGTATCCCGGGGATCACCGAGCTTCGCCACGTCGCGTAGCCATGCCACCTGCTCCTTTCTCAAATGGCAGTCGGGCGGCGAAAGGATTTCCAAAAAGGGCCGCCCTACGGAAGTGTAACCCGTGTCGATGCCGATAACACGCCAGTAGTCGTTTTCAAGGCAGAAAAAACCGGCCTGCTGCGTTTTACGCACCTCGCCCACCTGCGCATACATCGCAGGAAGAAGGTGCCGGAAGAATGCATTGCCATTGGAATACATCTCGTGGTTCCCCGACAACGCCAGACTCCCCGAGGCACCATAGTACCACGAAGCATAAGGGGCCGTAAAGTTCTCCTCGACCTCCCTGGGCGTCCCAACGAAATAGATATCGCCCATATGGACCGTATAATCCGGCACGTGGCGGGCCACGAGATTGGCAACGGCGTCGGATTCGGCCGTGTCGCTGGCCCAGTCGGAAAGCAATGCGATACTGATCTCCTCCCTTGCTGCAACCGACGACTGCAAGGGATAGATGCCGGTGTCGTCATTGCGGGGGTAAGCCCGGTAGGGATGCCTCGCGCCGAAGCGGCTTCGCAGGTAATGCCAGGCAAAGCCAATCAGGTTGGTTTTGAAAAATTCGGAAATGACATTGGTGACCGAAGATGTTTGCTGCACACGTTTTTCGTACAATTCGAGCTGGGTTTTGGCATGGTTCTCAGCCTCGCTGTGACCGAGTCCGAGGTATTTCTGGGCACGTTCTTCGGAAGTTCCGGGCATAATGGTGTGATTCGGTTGATGGCATCGATGTTAAATAAAACAATAAGCCCATTTAACCCCAACGATCACGCCAAATTTCTTATGGGCCGCACCGCAATTTGTAACCGATTTATACATAATTGTTTCTTTAAAATTCTGCTACGGTGTTGACAATCGCGTTCCTTCCAGTTACCTTTCGCGAAAATATATCAACCACCAAACACAAAAATCGAATGAAAAGGATTGCTATTATCTGTATGTTCTTACTGGCGGGCAAAGTTGCATCCGCCCAAACCACAGTTGCGAAGCAAATCGCGGAATGGGAACGCGCAAAGGCTTACACAAAAGAATACCTGGATGCGATGCCAGAAGATGGCTATGCATTAAAACCGACCCCTGAAATCAGATCGTTTGCAGAACAGATGGATCACATCGGCGATGCCAACTACGCATTCGTTTCGGCTGCCACCGGCAAGAAGAAGCCTATGGACAGCTCGCTCGAAAAAATGGCCGACCAATCGAAAGCCGCGGTAACCAAGGGCGTTCTCGACAGCTACGACTTCGTAATCGCTTCGCTGAAAGATATGACCGACGCGGATTTTGGAAAGGATGTAAAGGTATTCGGTATGGATATGAAGGCCGGTACCGCTTTTGAAAAGGCATTCGAACACCAGACCCACCACCGCGGCCAGACCACCGTGTACATCCGTATGAAAGGTGTGAAGCCTCCGCAGGAAAAACTGTTCTAGTTAAATCAAAAAGGGCTCCGGCCCTTTTTTTGTACTCAGCCCTGTCCCGATAACTTGCTTTTAAGATTATAGAGGTTCAAAGCGAAAAAGCTATAAATCTTCATAACGAACGGTGGGATTATGAAGTCCCGGATCACCTCCTTTTTCCGCTCGGGCGACGGATCGGCCATTGAAAGATATTTCACCGCGTATTTTACCCTGGGCCAATAAGTACTGCCGTACTCCTTCGAAAACAGCATTTTATAATAGTAAGTCGCAATGTTTTTGGTGAGCCGGTCGTGATATTTGTATTTCAATTCCTTGTCGATATTGGAATACATTTCGATACGGTTGAAAAGAAAATCCTTGCCGTAGTGGTTATCGGCGAAGCTCGCACCGCCGCGCTGCTTGCGGTAAACCGACATGACCTCGTCGATATAACCGATCGGTCCTCGGGTGGCAAGCATGATATTGCGCGGAATATCACCGCTGGTCGAACGATTGGTCCATTCCGGATCCGGGTTCCTGGCAAAGTCCGCGGTACGGAACATGAGACTCGACGTTGCGATAAAGCAAAGTTCGTCCTCACCAATCAGGTCATCGACCGTAAATTCCTTCTTTTTAATAGTGTTTACCAGATATGGCGGTGCCGCATTGTCATCGAAGATCACCCTGGCATTATGGAAACAGGCCGAATAATGCGGGTTGGCGTCCATCATTTCCACCTGCTTTTGAAGCTTGTCGGGCACAATCAGGTAATCATCCCCGTCGAATTGCGCGATATATTCGCCTCTGGCCGCTGCGAAGGTGGCTAATGCATTGAATTTCCCATTGAGGCCCATATTTTTCGGATGTAGCAGGAGCCTGATTTTGTCCGGGAAACGCTGCTGGTACTCAGTTAATATCGCTCTGGTATTATCTTTGGAAAAATCATCCCCCACAATGATCTCGAAATCAAATGTAGTTTGCTGCATCAGGATCGAATCCAGCATTTTTGCTACAAATTTCTCGTGGTTGTAGGTGACTACACACACACTCACTTTTATCATAGTCACTGTTTCATTGAATAAGCGGGAGTCGCCCGACACAAATTTAGCTTAATTCTCTTCAAAATCTCAGTCCGGCTATTTTACGGTTCTGCGCACTTCGCCCCGACAAATAACCGCTTCGCCTTAAAATAAATTCGGCCGGAAATGAATCTGGCAATGCGATCGTTTAATTTTGGTACTGTTTCCATAACTCCCCGACGAATGCTTGCTTCCCATACGACCGAAGAAAAACCGCTCTTGTTCCGTAAACCACGGATCTTCGATAAATATCCCGGATTGGTTACCGCCGAAAGTACCCGCCACGGTGGCGTAAGCACAGGCCATTATGCCTCGCTGAACCTCGGCGGTTCACAGGACACTCCTGAAAATATCATGCAAAACAATCTGATATTTTTCGGAGCATTGGGTATTCCTTTCGAAAACGTCGCCAAAGCGCATCAGGTGCACGGCACCGACGTTGTTACGGTCACCGAGCCGGGCCGTTTCGAGGATTTCGACGCGTTGGTAACCAACGTAAAAGGCATCCAGCTGGCAGTTACAGTAGCGGATTGCACGCCAATTCTTGTGCATGATCCCGCAACAGGCGCCGTGGCGGCTATTCATGCGGGATGGCGCGGCACCGTCGGCGGGATTGTCGGAAAGACCCTGGCCGCCATGACAGCCAACTATGGTACGAGAGCCGAAAATTGTGTCGGTTATGTCGGTACCTGCATCGACGAACGCAGTTTTGAAGTGGGCGATGACGTTTCGCAACATTTCGCCCCAGCGTACAAGCGCTGGGATGAAAATGCCGGTAAATTTTTTGTCGACCTGAAAACATCGAACCGCGACCAGCTGATCCGCTGCGGTGTGAAACCCGAAAACATAGAGGTGTCCCCCTATTCGACGGTTATTCACAACCACGATTATTTTTCGCATCGCGCGGAAAAGGGGCTTACCGGGCGGCTGCTCGTAACCATCGGCCGGACGCGCTGATACCAAAAATGCCCTGCACCGGGTAACCGGCACAGGGCATTTGCATGCATTAAAGTCGCTTTTATGCCTTTTCAGGTGCAGGAACTGCCGCGGCTTCCGCTTTTGGCTCAGCCGGTTTTGCCACGGGTCGGGCCGGTGCGGCTTTCGGCGCTGCCGGTTTTGGGGCCGCGGCTTTGGCCGCCGGTTTCGGAGCGCTGGCTTCCTTGCCTACCGTAGGTTTTGTGGGAGCCGCTACCGGCGCTTTGGATGAAGCTTCCGCTACCAATGCCGCTACCTTTGCCTTGTCCGCCTTCGGCTCTTTCACCTTTTTATCCTTTTTTGCCTTCTTCTCCGCGTTTTTTGCTTCTTTGGCTTTCTTCTTTTGCGTTTCTTTCTCAAACTTGGCCACTTTCTTGGCCAGCTTCGCAGCCGCTTTCTCGATCGATTTCTTTATTTTCTTCGAACCGGCAGTTACTGCTTCAATTTTTCCGGTAAGTGTTTCAGCAATCTCTGTCGATAACTTCTTGGTAGCGGATTTCATAAATCTGATATTAAAATTCATTAATGATACATGGAGCCCGGCCCCCTAAAGGAGGTGCAACGCGTCAAATTGTCATCAGACAATAACCTACAAATACCAATTATTAATTTAATAATAGCAAATTTTTCGTATTATATTTATGTTATCTTTTTCCGCACATAATCCCACAATACGATCCCGGCAGAAACCGACACATTGAAAGAATGTTTCGTTCCGAACTGCGGAATTTCTACACAACCATCAGAAGCCTCGATCGCCGCATTGTCCACGCCTTCCACCTCATTCCCAAATACGAATGCGTACGGAAACGCCGGATCGGGCTCAAAATGTTGGAGCAAAACACTTCCTTCTGCCTGTTCCACACACCAGACTTTATATCCCTGCGATTTCAAGCCGGCAACAGCCTCCGCCGCGCTGGGGCATTTCTCCCATTTCACCGACATTTCAGCTCCCAACGCGCTCCGGGTGATCTCGCGGTGCGGTGGCTGCTGGGTATAGCCACAAAGCATTATTTTCTCAGCTCTGAATGCATCCGCCGTCCGGAAAAACGACCCGATGTTATTCAGGCTGCGGATATTGTCCAGTACGATCACCAGCGGAAACTTGTCCGCCTCCCTGAATTCCTCGACCGTAAGCCGGTCCATTTCGTCTACGCTCAGCTTGCGCATGGATTTCACTTCATTGTTTTTTATAAAAAAAGGTTTCTGCACCTGGTACAGAAACCTTTTTCAATATGGCAAGAAAAGCATTACTTGATCTTCGTGATCAGCTCTACAATGTTCTTCACGCCCAGTTTTTCAAAAATCCGGGCTTTGTAAGTACTCACTGTCGAAAGCTGCAAGTTCAATTTCTCTGCAATTTTTGCGGTACCTAATCCTTCCTTCAAAAGGTTCATCACGTCGGTCTCGCGGGGCGAAAGGCTCACGATCGGGTCCGGCATGTATTCTTTCGGGTTAATGAGGCGATTGATATTCATTTGTTGCATATCTTCGCTCATATACTTTTTGTTGTTCAGAACGCTCATAACGGCCGTTTTGAATTCTTCTTCGGGCGCATCTTTGGAGAGGTAGCCGTCCGCACCTGCCTGAAGGTACATCAAGCCGTACAACTGCTCGTCGTAGCTCGAAAACATGAGTATCCTGATACCCGGCGATTTGGCACGAATGGTCTCGACCATTTTGGTAGTGTTACCGCCGGGGATATTAATGTCCAGGATCAGGAGGTCATAAGCCTTCGTCTCGAGTTCCTGAAGAATTTTGTCAAAATCGTCAACGTCCGAAATCGTCGAATCCGGAATTAGTGATTTGAGGAGGTGTTTGGTACCGATTCTTACCACAGCGTGGTCTTCGGCGATCAGTATGTGTTTCATGGATGGGTTGGGTCCAATGGATGTAAAAAATACTGGTGTCAAATTAATCCGGACAAACAATTTCCAGCTTTATGATTGCCCTTCTTTTGAATATCCTGATTACCAACCAGTACAATTTTGTACATTCAGATTGAACTGATTTGATGAATTAACAAAAATAGTAATCAGCATTGTATTAAACATAAAAAATATCAAATTAGTATATCAATATTTTATCAAATTCCTTGATCTGAGTACATATAACGCACATACTATAACTTTTGGGCCCGATCAGCAGTAATATTACACGCACTTCTCTTTGCTCCTGGACCGATAACGACAGCATCGTGGACGTATTTCCAATGCCGGAAGCCCCCTTTCCCACGACCGTTCCGTGGCTGTTTTTCCGCCGGGAATATCTCCTGCTCAGGACTTCAGACCCAATTTATTCATTTATTCTTACATCCAAAGAGTCTGGTGGCATTTTGGCCGTATTTCATTGTATGCCAGTCCACCACACCTGGATTTCGCTTCCCATCTCGCCGTTCGGAGGGGTGTTGCCTTCACCATTTTGCTGCGGGCGACAATTGACGTTCCTGCTTTCCTGTGTCCGTGAATGGGTAAGCGCCCGTGGCGGGCATTCATTGACCATCAAAACCGCCCCGTCATGTTACGACCCTGCCGTGCATCAACTTTGTCATCAAAGCTACCTCGCCGCCGGTTTTTTACCCAATCATACCTATTCTAATCATTATATTCCAATCGACAACAGACCTTTTGAGCAAATAATTGAGCCATCGGAGAGACGGCGGTTATCAAAAGGCAAAAGGAGTGGCTTGCGGGTGAGCATGAAAACAGGTACTTGTGACATTTCGGCAACGCCGACGCTCTGTCGATCCTATGCGATGCAAGGCTACAAACTACCGGTCACTCCGGAGGGGATAGCACACATTGCCCGGTGTGCACCTGATAACTATCTCTCCCTGGTAACCTGGAATCGAGAACAGCCAGTGGCCGCTGCATTGATGGTACGTGTAAGCGATACCGTGTTGTACCATTTTCTTTCGGGTTTCCTGCCCGAATTCGGTGCGCTCAGCCCGTCGCTTATGCTTTTTGAAGCGGCGTATCAATTTGGCAGGGATAACAGAGTTCAAATCCTGGATCTGGGCATTTCGCTCGACCATCTTGGTTACGAAAAACCCGCCCTGGCTGGTTTTAAAAAACGTATTGGCGGTATCGGATGCGATAAAGTTACCTATGAAGTAAACTTTTGATACTTTTTAACACCCACAGGGCACCCTCCCTTCTTCAAGAGGGAAAAATTCCTGATCTTTCCTCTCTCATTCATATAGTCAAGGTTATCTTGTTTAAAACTATGAACCTGATTCGCAGGGTTACCATCCTATTCTCTATCATTTGCCTCAATTCCGCGACATACGCCCAGGCCGATCTCGAACGCGGCCTGATTGGTTGTTATCCTTTTTCGGGAAATGCCATGGATTACAGTCCGGTTGCAAATCATGGCCGCGTATCTGGCGCCAAACTGGCTACCGACCGCTTCGGCAATGCTAATTCGGCTTACGAATTTGACGGGTTCGACGACATGATCGAAATAAGCCCCGATGGTTTGCAACTCAACAATTTCACCTATTCGCTGTGGGCTAATCCCAATGCGGCTCCCGCCCTCACGACCGCCATGTTTCTGTTTTCTGTCGGAAGCGACTATGGCGATCAGCATATTCTTTTTGGAGACCATTATTCAAATGATCGTCATACCGGCTTCTCACACGGCTGTTATCTGGGCGTTGCCGACAATATCCTTTGCTCGGGACCGTCGGTGGAACCCATCAAGCAATGGTATCATCTCGTATTGGTAAAAGACGACAATAATTACACTTTCTACGTCAACGGAAGGATGGTTTGCTCCAACAGCGCGAACGGAAAGACGGCGTTCTACGGAACGGGTACGGTGCGGGCCATGATTGGCGCCCGCAACAATTACGGACAAGCCTCGAGTGCACGCATAGACGATATCCACCTTTATAACCGCCCATTGAATAAAGAAGAAATCGAAGCCTTATATAAAGGTCTGAACGTTCCGTCCGTCCCCTCAACAGGGCAGCTCGTCGTTGATAGGAGTCAAATATGTGGCGGCGAGAGTGTCTCTTTAAAAGTTGTTTCCGACAAACCGGGCTCCGTTTTCAGGTGGAAAGTAGATGATGTCGCGCAATCAGAATCCTCATCGGTACTGCTGCTAAAAACAGAAGAGCGAAAGTCCGGCTACCAGATAAAGGTAAATGTAGCTGTCGCTTTCGACCCGACCTGCTTCACCCAACCATCCGCATTTGAACTGGATAAAACACTCGAAATCAGAAACTGTGTTAACCCTCCGGAGCAGACATCCAGCCTCTGGGTACCGGATATTTTTACCCCCAACCAGGACGGCAAAAACGATACATGGAAAATTTACAATGCCGAAAGAATAGAAAAACTACGCATTTATATTTTCAATCGGTGGGGTGAAGTGATTTATTATTCGCAGGGATACACAACAGAGTGGGACGGCAAGTATAGAAATGAACTTGTACCTTCCGGCAATTATCCGTTCCGTATCTTATCGGGCGAAAAGCTGGTTAAAGAGGGCAGTCTGATGGTCGCCTACTAATTCCGGAAGTTATATCCCCAGGCAATTTCCATCCCTGTAAAACACACTTGAACAAAATTCGTAACCAACAATAGGGCCCATACCACGAAAATCCAAGCTCCGGAAACCGTTCGCATACAGCAAATCCTTCGCCTCCTGGTACCAGTAGCGCTCCGAATTGTCCAAAATCAACACTCCCTCGGGTGTGAGATAATTCACCGCGTAGTTCACACATTTAACGCGCTGCCGTCCGTCGACAATAATAATGTCAAATTTGGCACCAACCTCTCTCACCGCCTCCACATACGATTTACCCAGGGACCTTTCAACAAGTTTGACATTATCGGGAAGCTTTGGAGCAATGATCTTGATCCATTCGTGATCATGCTCAACTGCATTAATTGAATGCACTCTTTTGCTGTACCAGCGGGTAGAATTTCCCGAGCCGTATTCAAATACCCGGAAGGTCGCATTCAATCGCGGTTCCAGAAAAAAAATGAATGAGTAAGTATACCAAGGAATCGGATCGCCGTTGGCATCCACAGACATTCTCTGTGAAAAGCTCCGGAACCAGCCGTATTGTTTCAGGGCACTATCGATATACAACTGGATACCTCCCCCCCAAGCCCACGGCATTGAGTAAGTCCCAGCTACGCTTTTTTAATAATTGGATCATCTCATTGTATCTGCCCCTGCCACGATTGAACGATGCGTGTAGGGCGACTTCCGAACGTTTTGCTTACAGCGGGCAAATATACTACATTAGCAGCCTAAATTTTTTCAGCGACGCTGCAAAACCTCAAAGAGCTTAATGAAGTTAAAAACGATCAAGACGATTCTGAGCCATCCGTTGAATCAGCACCAGAAACTTGCAGCCTTGCTGACATTCTTTAAAAGGGGGATAATCATTCGTTTGCACCGACATCCCATTGTATACCCGTTTGTCGAAGACACATCCCTTGTTGTGGAAAAAGGGATGTCGAGCGCTGAACTTCAAATATATACAGGGCTCTACGACCTGCATGAAATGCTCTTTCTAATGCATTATCTACGCCCGGGCGATACTTTTGTCGATGTAGGCGCCAATGTGGGAGTTTATACCCTGCTCGCCGCAGGTGTAGCTGGCGCGGACGCAATCGCTTTCGAACCGATACCCTCCACATTTTCCAAACTCCGAAGAAACATTGCTTACAACGCTTTGCTGGACCGGGTGGATTTGCGTAATCTTGGCGTAGGCGATAAAGAGGAAACGCTCGTATTTACCAGCAATCTGGATGCCACAAACCATGTCGTCAGCAATGAAAACGACCTGCACGGGGCTACTACCAAAGTGCATGTGGATACGCTGGATCACCTTCTGACCGGCAAAAAAAGCTAGTTTTCTGAAAATCGATGTGGAAGGATTTGAAGCCAATGTGATCAATGGCGCTCCTGATACACTTGCCAGCCCCGATTTGAAAGTTATCATTATGGAAACAAACGGCCTGTCGGATCAATACGAATTTGGCCAAAACTATCTTCACGACAAGTTATTGTCCCTGGGATTTATACCGCACAGCTACGATGCATTCAAAAGAAACCTCCAAGAGGTTTCGACAACAGGTGCGCAGAATACCATATATCTGAGAGATTCCGGCTTTATTAAGGAACGCCTTCAAAGTGCGAGGAGAATTCGTTTCCGCGATATGCTTGTTTGATACCCTACTCAACATACCGATGACATCCCCATCTGTTTCTATGTGGTGATTAAACCGCTTCGTTCACACGGAATTCTTATCGGCCAACAATTGATTACCGACTTCGGATATACGGGCAATCTCCTTACAGCAAGCGTCGCTTTACATTATTAAAGATCATCTCTATTTCCTTTGACACTCTTAATTTTAGAATCAGTATAATAAATACGAAGCACAGAAATGCAGACCTAAGTAAAATGGCGGCCATTGCCGACCATTTTGATATGGTATAAGCCGGTTCCAGATACGTGGCGAGGTAAAGTACAGTCAAAACCAGAATAACTTTCAGCGTACCTGTTGAAAAAGGCTGTATATGGAATTTACGCCAGACTACAATTAATCTGGAAAGAGAATAAAAGAATGTCGTTACCATTGTGGCTATCGCCGCACCGACGAATCCATAACGGGGAATAAGTAGCACATTTAATACAAAGCCAAAAACAGCCGATCCAACAATAAGGTAGGTTGCATACTTAAAAAACCTGGAATATAGAATAATCTCTGTGTTAAGGCCTGTTCCGGTATCAAACACTTTGACCAGCGCAAGAAAAAGAACCACAAGTTTTCCTTCCCTGTAAGTCTCACCCTTGGGAATAAGGTAGAAAATCTCGTCAATGCTACTCCATATTAGTAAAAAAATCAGCCCTCCGGCAATCAGTTGATTCAGTGCCGATTTACTGTTGACTTCCTGAACGTAGCCATTATCCCCTTTACTCAGCGAAGTCGCCAGCAATGGAATGGATATTTGTGCGATTGCCTTTTTTGGAATTTCTATTACGCCTGCAATATAGGCGGCAATAATAAATATGCCCGTCTGAATAAGGCCACGTTCGCCAGCCAACATCGAGCGATCGATAAACAGCATCAGATTTACACCTATTCCACCCAGGATGGTAAACGTTCCATAAGCCAGCATATCGCGAAAGAGAGTCCAGGTGAGGATTTTCCGGTTGGGTCTATACCAATACCACCTGCCAAGTTGTTTGATGTAGACAATCAACGAGACGACGCCCAATCCATATGAAGCAATTACCAGAGTGAGCATCAATTCGAAATTTATCCAACCAAATCCATAGATAAGAATTATCAATACATTGGCTAGCCTTAAAAAAACCTCGCGAATAAAATTGGGAACGGCAATTCGGGCATTGTTGCGGCAATAAGCCTCAAGTACCGACAAATAGAGCCAAAACAATGTAAGCGGTATCACCAAGATGTGGTATTTCAACAAAAGGGGTGAATTTTCGGAGTAATATTCCCTAATCCAATTCGAACAAAGCAGATACAAAATCGTGAATAGCATCCCCCCTACAAAAGGAAGCCCTAATATAAACGGCAATATTCCATTATGCCCAAGTTTATCGTTCCGGAATTTATTAAAGAACTTATCGGCAATAAAAGGAGTACCTAAATGTGCGAAAGCGGCAAAAAGTAAACTATTCTCAAAAAGAAGGCGGGTTAAAGCCAGTTCCTCTACCGATAAAAATTTGGTAGACACATACATTTGATTGATGATACCAATGCCAACTCCAATATAAGAGCCTAATCCGGCCTTCAGACTTTGTCGAACAATTATTCCCACTATGATTTATTTTGTATACTTTTTCTTTACTATCTCCGCAATGCGTTCCGAAGCAAATCCGTCCCATAGCGGCGGCAATGAAGTTTGCTTTTTTTCCTCGTTAAGAATTTTCTTGATAATACCTATTGCTGTATCGACTGCTGCAACGCCACCAACCAGGTAGTTGCTTCCTCCTTCGGTGGTAGCCGGGCGCTCGGTGTTTGCCCTGAACGTCACACAAGGAACATCCAGAAAAGTAGTTTCTTCCTGAACACCACCGGAGTCCGTTATTACCAGAATAGCATTAGCCACCAAATTGAAAAATTCCAGATATCCCTGCGGCGCAAGCAATATCAATCCATTTATTCGCTGAACCTTGTCCCAAAAACCATGGCGTATTAAACTGGATTTTGTACGTGGGTGAACGGGAAAAACCACCGCTCCGAGGTTACTGACGGCCTCTATCAAACCTATCAACTCAATCAATGCCTGGGACGAATCCACATTGGACGGCCGATGCATCGTCATGACGAAATAGGCATTGCTTTTTAAACCCAGGCGCTCGAATACCGACAACTCCATTGCGCGACCCTTACAGTAAATAAGGGAATCGATCATCACATTGCCGACAAAATGAATCTTGTCCGCCCCGATATTTTCACTTTGCAAGTTCGCTACGGCCGACATTTCCGACACGAAGAGCTCATCGGAAATGTGATCTATCAGGATTCTGTTTATTTCTTCCGGCATTGCCTTATCACCGCTCCGTAAGCCGGCCTCTATATGAGCTACCTTCACCGCCTCTTTTACCGCAACAAGGGCACAAGCCAAACTCGAATTGACGTCGCCCACGACAAATACCATATCTGGTCGCTCGTTCAGAAGGATCTTTTCGAAACCCAGCATGATATTCGCAGTTTGCTCCGTATGCGAACCGCCACGGATGTTTAGAGAAAAATCCGGATCAGGAAGACTCAACTGTCTCAAAAAAACACGGTACATCACGTCGTCGTAATGCTGCCCCGTGTGAAGCAATTTAACGGAAAACTCCGGGTGTTTTGTAAAGGCCCTGTACAGCGCCGCCACCTTGACAAAATTAGGCCGGGCGCCCATCACGCATATAATCTTCAACGACTTGAACGACAGTTATTCTGCAAAGGTAGCATTGTTTGACCAGCAAAATGCTGCGTCCTGACTTTTTGCTACTTTGTGTTTTATTGTGATTTGGAAACGAATCAGCCTACTTTTGTAATTGGAAAATCCGATACTCGCGATCCCGATGCGCTTTTACGCCCCTGTTGTTCTTTTTTGCTATAATCGTCCGTTACATTTGCGTCAGACTGTGGAAAGTCTGCAAACGAACGCATTGGCTTCCGAAAGTGAGCTCTTTGTGTTTTCCGACGGACCGAAACGCGAGCAGGATGCGCAGGCAATCCGCGAGGTAAGACAGTTTCTTACTGGGATCAAAGGCTTTAAAAAGATAACAATTTTTGAAGCCGAAAAAAATAAAGGCCTCGCCGCCTCGGTCATAGAGGGGGTCGGTCAGGTGCTTTCCCAATACCCGAAAGCGATCGTACTCGAAGACGACATGCTCAGCACTTCGGATTTTCTTTCGTTCATGAACCAGGCGCTCGATGTGTATGCCCAACGCGAGGACATTTTTTCCGTCAGCGGCTATACTCCGCCTGTTCAATTCCCTCAAAATTATCCGCATGGCGTATATCTTGTACCACGCGCGAGTTCGTGGGGGTGGGGCACGTGGGCGCACAAATGGGCGAAAGCCGATTGGCAGGTGACAGATTTTGCGGCCCTGAAAAACGATCCGGGGAAGCAGAAAGCATTCAACCGCGGTGGCGGGGACCTCTGGCCCATGCTCGCCAAACAGCAACAGGGGATAATCGACTCCTGGGCGATCCGCTGGACTTATTCGCAGTTCCGGAATCAGGCGTACGGACTCTACCCCGTCCATTCCAAAATCAGGAACATCGGAACCGATGGCAGCGGGACTAATTTTACATTTAAATCGTCGGGATATGGTCAGGAAATGATCGAGGGGAATGTCGCTATGCCAGCCGACCTCATGCCGGATGAAAATATCATCCGGATATTTAAAGACTATTACAAGTTGCCATTCCTTTTAAAAATAAAAAACCGGGTCAAATACGGCATTTGATCAGAGAACCAATATGTACTGGCTTCGCTACCTGCTTAAAGAACCTTACCACGCGCTCAGTTCCGCCCCGAACCGGGAGTTTATGGGGCTGCTGTTTAAATACGGCAACCGCCCGCGCTACCAGTTGACCGAAGTGGCGTTCAATGGTTTCAGGCTGAACGTGCCCGACGCCATGTCGTTTCTCTGGCAGCACAAGGAAATTTTCGCAGACGAGTTCTATTATTTCGAAACAACACAGCCACAGCCTGTTATTTTCGACTGCGGAGCGAATATTGGAATGAGCGTTCTGTATTTCAAAAAACTATACCCCCACGCAAGGCTCCTTGCGTTCGAAGCGGAACCGGCGATCGCGTCGCTGTTGCGGCGCAATCTGGAAGCCAATGGGGTTAATGATGTGGAAATCATCGACAAGGCTGTTTGGACTAACGAGGACGGTATCTGGTTCGGCAGCGAGTCGGCGGACTCATCCTCTATTTACTCCACATCCCAAAAGCGCAAAATCGATTCCATAAGACTCAAAGGATACCTGAAAAAAGAAACGAGGATCGACTTCCTGAAAATCGACATTGAAGGAGCGGAAATCGATGTCCTGAACGATTGCCGCGGCTCGCTTGCACATGTGCAGAACCTGTTTGTGGAGTTTCACTCCTACATCGGCAACCCGCAAGGCCTCGCCGACGTAGTGAAGATATTCGAAGAAAACGGCTTCCGCTATTATATAGACACCAACCAGCACCGGCTTCGCCCGTTTGTGAACCACCGCTACCGGGGTAACGATGTGATGGACCTTCAACTGAATATCTTCGGTTGGCGCGAATAGCCTCCTTCAAAGTCGCGAATCGACCATTTCCTGGGGTAGAACCGATTTCAGGTCGTATATCACCGAGTCGGACGCCGTAAACTCCGTAAATTCCATCGACCGGAACTCCTGGTGTGCCACGGCAAGTACGACGGCTTCATACTTTCCTACGGGCCTATCCAGCAGCGCGATGTCGTATTCCGCCAGCACCTGCTCACCCGACGCCCACGGGTCATGGACGTCCACTTTCATTCCAAAGTCGGTCAGCTCGCGAAAGACGTCGATAACACGTGTATTGCGGATGTCCGGGCAGTTTTCCTTAAATGTAATGCCCAGAATGAGCACACGGCTGCCTTCTATCCTGTGCCCCTTTCGGATCATCAGTTTGACGAGCTTGTTAGCCACAAAAACACCCATCATATCATTTACCCTTCGGCCAGAAAGAATTACCTGCGGGTAATAACCCAATGATTCTGCTTTATAGGCCAGATAGTAAGGGTCCACGCCAATGCAATGCCCTCCTACCAGTCCGGGTTTGTATTTCAGGAAGTTCCATTTGGTAGCTGCCGCTTCGAGCACTTCTGTTGTGTCGATATTCATACGGTCGAAAATCAGCGCCAGCTCGTTAACGAACGAGATATTTACATCGCGCTGCGCATTCTCGATGGCTTTCGATGCTTCCGCGACTTTAATGCTGGATGCCGGGTGTGTCCCCGCTTCGATCACCGACGCATACAGGCCATCCACAAATCGCGCCACTTCCGGTGTCGAGCCGGACGTAACCTTTTTAATTTTCGTAAAGGTATTGATCTTATCGCCCGGGTTGATCCGCTCGGGAGAGTAACCACAAAAGAAGTCCTCATTGAACCGAAGGCCGCTTTCGCGTTCCAGCACCGGGACGCAGTCATCTTCCGTGCAACCGGGGTACACCGTCGACTCATAGATCACCACATCTCCTTTTTTAAGCATTTGCCCGATCATCTCGCTTGCTTTGAGCAAGTGGGTCAGGTTAGGCTTTTTGTAATGATCGACCGGCGTAGGTACCGTAACGATGAATACGTTGCATTTCTTCAATACCGACTCGTCCGAAGAGAATTTGAGGTTAACGGCCTTCTGCAAATCCTGTCGTGGAATCTCCTTGGTATGGTCGTAGGCGTCCTTTAACTCCTGAATACGCCTTTCATCGATATCGAATCCCGTCACGGGATACTTCCCGCTGAAAGCGACCGCCAACGGCAAACCGACATAACCAAGTCCGATAACGGCAATCCTGACATCTGATCCGGGTAACATGGAAGGTACATTAATGAATGTTGGGGCATAAAACTAGGCATATTTCAGGCCACCAAAAAATTATCGGCAACTGCGTTACCAAAGCTTTATTTGAACGTATTCAAATAAAGTACTGATACTATCGTCTTCAACTCTATGGAATTACTGATTATTCAAAACAAAGTTTTACGCTGCATGGAAGCAAAGTCATGCTCGATTTTGACTTGGCCCAACTGTATGAAATTGAAACAAAAGTATTAAAGCAGGCTGTCAGAAGGAATATCGAGCGGTTTCCCGAAGATTTTATGTTTGAGCTGACAGCGGAAGAGTTCAAATCTTTAAGGTCACAAATTGTGACCTTAGAAAAGGGCAGGGGCCGTCATATCAAGTATCTGCCATTCGCATTTACAGAACAAGGCGTAGCAATGCTATCGAGCACGCCGGTTTTAAGCAGAAAAACACAACCTGATCACCGTGCATATGGATTAGGTGGAAAAATATGTACCTGGAACCCCTCTCGCTTCATCGCTTTCATTACCTGCTCCGAGGGTAATTTCTTAAAAATCACTGCGCAAAGCACCTGCGATGGCATCAGGGAAGCTTTGACAAGAAAATTATGGAATGCGAGCTTGCGTTTGATCTTCCGGAATGCCGGGCTTGAGTCGTCCGCCTTTTCGCGCCCGTAGGACGGATGATAGTAATTGTTATTGATGCCCTTAAAAGCAACTGCCGGTAAACCGATTCCGTTTGCGAGCTTGTCCATTTCCCGCTCCGAGAGTTTGAAAACATAGTTCCCTACGGTCTCGAATGAATACCTGTTTTTCCAGTATTTCTGCAATGCTTTGGTATCGAAGCGATCGAAAATATTTCTCAGCGCAAGGAGAAGAGGCATTTTGGAGATCGGATCATGCGGCTCCACGAGGATGACGGCCTCGCGTGCGACGCGCAACATCTCGTACACACCCAGGTACGGGCGCGGAAAGTGGTGATACGCTTCCTTGCAGAAAACATAGTCGAAACTGTTGTCGGCGAAGGTGAGGTGCTCGACGTTTTCAACGGAATATTTATCGATAAAACCCCGTTCCTTCGACATCGGCAGAAACGTCCCCGCAATATCGCTGGCGGTGGCATCCAGCCCTTTGCGAAAAAAATGGTTGGCATCGAACCCGTAACCATCCCCTACCGTCAGCCACGATTTCTTTTCCTGGACAAACGGATCGGTCAACTCCAACATGCGCTTGTGAAGCCAGTGGTTGATGGTCTGGTGTGCGTTGTCATATTCCCACATTTCAATGACCTTGTTTTTGGCCTCCTGCGTGGAAAATTGCAATTCATACCATTCCGAATGCGCTTCATGGCTTCGTTTTTCGCTTGACATGTCCCCGGGGTTACTGATTTTGCGATAAAGATAGTTTCATCGGATAAAAATTATTTAAAGGCAGAACTATTAATTTTACCCACTTAAAATGTTTGTCTTGCCAGAATATAAGTTATCGATAGCGATCAAATGGTGCTTCAACTGAGTACTTTTCATTGGGAAGGTGGTGCCGGGGTCGCTGCGGCGAGGTTACATCAGGCGCTGCTCGATGCCGGTACCGACTCGCGTCTGATGGTTTCCCAAACGTCCCGCCCCGATCCGCAAACCACGGCCTGGGCCGACGATTCGTGGAAGTCGAAAAAGGCATGGGGGAATTTTGTGCTGGAACGACTAAATTTTCTTCCATATGAAAAAGACAGGTCCGTGCGTTTCGCATTTTCTCCTGCGGCAATCGGTGCCGACATCAGCGGGCATCCGCTCGTGAAACAGGCCAGTATTATCCATTTACACTGGATCAATTTCGGATTTCTGTCCCTTCAATCGCTCGAAAAACTTTTTACGCTGGGAAAGCCGGTCGTCTGGACGCTACACGATATGTGGACATTCACCGGCGGATGTCACTATAACCGCGGTTGCGAACGCTACCTCTCGCATTGTTGTTATTGCCCCTATCTCAAAAAGCCGGGCGAATACGACATAGCTTTTGCCCAATTCGAAAAGAAACTGAAACTTTATCAAAATGCCGACCTGACGCTCGTTTCACCGAGCCGGTGGCTGGATAACCTCGTTCAAAAAGCTACCCTGACGACCGGGCTCCGCTCACTAACGATACCCAACTGCATCGATACCGATTTTTTCATGCCCGGTGACCGCACGGATGCGAGAAAAGCCTTCGGTCTGCCGGCCGATAAAAAGTTGCTGCTCTTCGCTGGTGCGAACACCCAAGACCCGCGCAAAGGTTTTTCCTATTTCCGCGAAGCCATGCGCCATCCCGAACTAGCCGATATCGAAGTGATGATTCTTGGTAAAGGACAACCCGAAAACTTTAAGGATATGCCTGTAAAAACGCATTTCCTCGGCAAAATTTCGGATGCGAACAAAATGGTGCAAGCCTACAATGCGGCCGACATGCTGGTAGTACCGTCGCTGGAAGACAATCTCCCGAATACTATTATGGAAGCGATGGCATGCGGTACACCAGCCGTAGGGTTCGACACAGGGGGTATTCCGGAAATGATCGGGCACCTGGGAAGCGGCTTCGTATCGACGTCCCGATCGTCCCCCTCGCTTTCGGAGGGCATTCAATGGGTCCTGGAACACAATGGCGACGGAACTGTGTCGCGGAATGCCCGTGAAAAAGCAATGCAATACTATTCGGAAAAAGTGGTTGCGGGGCAATATTCTCAACTTTATCAATCGCTGTGTCATGGATAAAAGCCCGTTACTCACGATCGTCACTGTCACTTATCAGGCCGGGAAATACATTGAGCGCACGTTGAAAAGTGTCGAAAACGCATTGCATCACGTGCATTCTCCCGTGCGGATCGAATATCTGATCATAGACGGCGGCTCCACCGATCAGACGCTGAGCATTGCCGCCCGGTTTGGGTTTATTTCCAAAGTCATTTCCGAAAGGGACAAAGGACTTTATGACGCCATGAACAAGGGACTGCAATTCGCCTCGGGCCAATATCTGTGGTTCCTGAATGCAGGCGACGAAGTTTTTGATACGAACGTCCTCCGAACCTTACTGACTTCGCTGCAAACCGGAGCAGATGTTTATTACAGCGACGCCATGATGGTCCGTGAAGACGGAACCGAAGTGGGCCTGCGCAGTCATTTTACCCCCCATACATTGCCTGCAAACCTCCGTTGGCAGGATTTCGCATTGGGAATGAAAGTTTGTCATCAGGCATTCATCGCGAAAAAGGCCATTGCCCCGCTTTATGAATTTCAAAACCTCAGCGCCGACATCGACTGGGAGATCGCCTGCCTCAAACGCGCGGAGCGCATACAATTTCTGCCATTCATTCTGTGCCGTTACCTTTTAGGTGGATTGTCCGTCAAAAGTCATCGCCGGTCGCTCACCGATCGTTTCAGGGTACTTGCAAAGCACTTCGGTTTTATCCCGACCCTCATTAACCATCTGCGTATATTCTGGCGGGGTTATTGGTTTGCACGAAACAACGGGAGGTATTGGTAAGCCTGCTTTATTCCCATGTAATCCAAGCCTTCGCATCCTTAGCACTCACCATGTCGTACGTAGTTTCGGATGTCTGAATCAGATAAAAACCGCTGGCTTCGTAAAGCAATTTGATCGATTCCGCGGCCGGGCCGGTCGTTGGAGGGTTGAGTATCTTCCCTACTTCCTCGAATTTCACTCTGCCGTCGGACGTAAATGTTGGAGCAACCGCATGGCCATAGTCGTAATAGATATTCTTGCCGTCATAGAATATCGGCGCCACAAAATCAAACTGAGAGGTTGCAGCAGGCTGGAACAGGTAAAATACATAAGGAGAGTCACCCGACTTCAACTCGCTAAGCTTAAACGCGTCGTCTACTCCGTTGACATGAAACCCCTTCTCCGATCGCCAGTCGCCACCAGATTCAATGGGAGCTTGCCACCATCTTTTTGCCGCCGCCAGATCTACGGATATGGGTTTGATAGCACTCACAAGCGTTCCATTTGCCCCCCCGCCCGAAAACGCCAGCTGCGTCGTATTAGCATTCCAGGTAATATTTCCAAAACCTGTGATCGTTTGTGAACCATTTACAAGCGGGGACACGAATGCCAGGCCCGAAGTAGTGAAGTAGTAGTTTGTTGTAAAAGTCTTAGGCGTACTTCCGTTCAACCAGGTAAGTTTGATAGTCCTCGTTCTTTGGTTCACCGTAACTTCATAGGTATTCGCTCCCAGCGTAACGCGTTTGAAGTACGGCTGGTATCTGGCAATATTATGGAATAGCAGTCCCTTTGCCATATCCCCTTTCGCATAGGCAGTCGCCTGCGCCTGAGTTGCCCGGGTAAGCACCAGCCGGCTCTGGTTTTTACGGCCTACGAGAGTGATCACGTCGGTTTTCACCGAGTCGGGATAAATGCTGAATTCGAAATCGGATAGCAGTCCTTCACCCCGCACGCCGTTGTTCACTTCCTCGTCGGGATCGGCCAGCACGTGGAGGTAGGAATAGGTATCGAAGATCAGCGAAGGCGTTTGCATGGCCTTTAAGCGGTAGCTGCTTTCCTTTGGCTTCGCTGCCGCTTCACTCGTGAAATCGGAGAACATTGTCACCCGGTTTTTATCGTCAAACTTAAAGTAAAAGCCGTAGCTGCCTCCCCCACCCGGATAAATGACCGCATTCCAGCCGTATTGCGCTTCGACGAGCTGCTTTTCATATGAGGCCAATGCCGCATTCAGACGCACATCCGCCGATTCTTCAAAAACCGTATCGTCGCTGTTCTCGCAGGAGAAGAAAACAACGGTCAGAAACAGCAGGTAAAAAAAGAGATTTCTTCATCTGGCGTTAAAAAAGTTTATTCATCGAAGTCCGCACCCTTTTCTGAAGACTGTAAAAATCAATTTTCCAGGTGTTTTTGTAATAAGCTACAATAATAGCCTCTTTTTGCCGCAATGCGGCCTGCGCCTGCGCCTTTGTTACGCCGTGGGGGCTCGTTCCTTCCGGGATGGAATTAACCAGCCTGTCGAAACCGGCCTTCCCTTCGGTTAACATCATCGCGATCATTTCCACAAAATCCTCATCAAAACTCGAAGAGCTGTAAGCCGTAATGAAACCGTCGCGGCGCGCATCCGCATCCGACCAGTTGATCCAGTTACCACCCTGGTAATACGATTTCGAAATATTCTTGTACTCGACCGGGTACAACACGGTTTGATGCAAAATATGTCCGAATTCGTGATGGATCGTATGCAGGAACCAGTCTTTTACGAACGAAGAATCCCTCGCCGGATCATACCCCTGCATTCCCTTGATCTTGAACAGGTTTACCCCATATAAGATCACCTTACGGCCGCCTTCCGCGGTTCCAAGTGTGATGGAACCTTCCGAGTTATACTCGTTACTTCCCGAAAGGATGAAGAACTTGGGAGAGTATTTATTATAAAACACCTTCCCTGCTTCCTCCACATAAGGGTTGGTCCATGCTTTGCGAATCGTACTGAGCAACGGGATTACCTGTGCTTCGTCGGGCGGAACCAGGTTTTTGGTAAGGTTTCCGAACTCGAACTGGTCCCATTTATATTTGGCCGATATATTATACGGCACAACGAGGCTGTCATGGATCCACCGGTCGACAGGGCCTTCTACCCACTCGTCGCCGCCAAGTCCTTTAATATCATCCACGTTGCCGATATCCTCTTCCTTGCAGGAGCTTAACGTCGTGCCGAATAGCAGGGCTGCAATGGCATAATACGCGAAATGTCTGAACAGAGTTTTCATATTTTCAATGGCTTTCCTATCTCGGATTTTGTTGTATGCCTGAAAGTGCCGCAGTTTGCGGGATTTGTAACACCCGACGGTTATCGCCGGCGGGAATCGTAATGACCGATCCCGCACGCGTCGTATGCGAGACCGTCGCGTTATACCGCTGGATATCGAACCAGCGCATTCCCTCCTGCACAAACTCGACGCGTTTGAATGCCAGGACTGTATTGATAATGTTGCTTCTCAGATTTCCCCTGAAATAATTGGACATACTGCTCGCGGTAACCTTATGCTGCGACGGATCGTAGTTGGCCACACGCTTGCTGATGTAAGTGTTGAGATCGGTAAGGCAGGCCGTTGTATTGTTAAGGTATGCATTGGCCTCGATCCGGTTAAAGAGCACTTCTTCGACCGTGAAAATCGGCAGCATTACATAAGGAAGCCCTATCTCGGCATTCACCGACTCACGCACGAAATATTCGGTCAGTTTGGGAATGAAATAATTGTTGTCACCCCGGTAGTAAAGCGGGAATACCCAGCTCGCGTTGCCCGCGATGATCTGTTCGCTTGCCGAAATTTCCTGCCATTTGGCGTACGTCATGCCATAGCGGTAATTGGCCACATAACGCCCGTAGTTCGATGCTGTTTCGACGAGCAGCAAATTGGCGTTTTGGGTAGCCCGCGAATAGGTATTGAACAATTCCGCGGGCGACATGCTCGCATAAGTCGTATTCCACGGGCGCAGGTTCTCCCCGAAATTATTGCTCGGAAAAGCGGCGTTGGCATATTGCAACACTTTCTGATAATCTTTCTTGACCAGATAAAACCGGCTCGCGAAAGCATTGGCGGCGGCAATATTGAAATGGTATTTCGGCACGGTGTATACGCCGTCGCTGATCAACGGAAGGCCCTCCAGCAAGTCTTTTTCGATATTTTGGTACACCGAAGCCACTGTACCGCGTTCATATTGCTTGATTACGACATTTTCGGGAACCGTTACATAAGGAATACCCGGACTATCGTTGGGTTGTTGCGGGTCAAAAAATTTGCAGTAATAATTGACCAGCATGAAGTGTGCGTAGGCGCGTGCGAGCAGTGCCTCGCCCTTTTGAGCATTGTACTCCTCGGGATTCGATACTTTGCTGATAATGTCGAGGGCCTCGTTGGCAACCGAAATCGCACGATAGCATTCCGCCCAGTAAAGGTCCGGCGAATCCCTGCTCATCCACGGTCGCTTCCACGACTTCGAAAAGGAACGAACCGCGGTTGGTCTTATCGTCCTGTCCTACTCCCTTGTCGCCCACGTTATCACTCATACTTTCGGCAAACACAACATAGCCGGCCTGCGGATAAGCGGTAGTGAGCAATTGAGAGACCTGTTTGGGCGTATTGATGATCGCCCGTGTGCTGTCGGGCTCCTTGGAAAGGAAATCCTCGCAGCCGGCCAATGCCAGTAGCGGGAAGATCAGCACGATTGCCTTAATGCTTCTGATGGTGGTCATATTTTTAAAATGAATCATCTTCAATTCCTACAATGTCAGTTTCAAAGCTACCGTGAATTGCTTCTGGATCGGCTGGGCCACACCGCCCGAATTGAAAAACTCGGGGTCCTGTCCTTTCAGCTTCTTGTCCGAATAGATCAGCCACGGGTTGATCGACGATACCTGTATGCTGGCCGCTTTGAAACCATAACGCGAAATCACCTGCAACGGCAGCTTGTAAGCCAGCGACACCGACTTCAACCGCACAAAATCTCCTTTTGCAACGCGCTCCGTCGAGTAGTTGTAGATGTTGTAAGGATAAGTGCCCTGGAGATACAGCTGTTCCAGTTGGTCCGAAATGGAAGGGGTTGCAGGAAACTTCTCGTCGCCGGACATTACCCAGCGGTCCAGAAATTCTTTGGGCATCGCATCCAGATCGCTGAATGAGCTCTTGTACAGCGGGTTGAGACGGATTTTATTACCGGCCTGATACGTAAAGAACACGTTCAGGGAAAGTCCCTTGTAAGTCAATGTATTGTTAAAGCCACCTGTAAATGGCGGGTCAACAGGTCCTTCGTATTTGAGGTACTTTATATTCTGATCCTGCAAATACACATCGGAGCTTACTTCCCCGTTCTCATTCAGGAAGATCGGCACGCCGGTTTTAGGGTTAAGTGCCCGGTAATCGATCGAGAAAAGGCTGCGTACGGGCTTGCCCTGCACATTGGCCCCTTCCGCCTTCACGAGATCGAATATACCGGGGCTATTGTCCACATTCGTGATGAGCGTGTGGGAATATCCGAATGTAATGCGCGAGCGGAAGTCCCAATCCCGGTTTTTGAACAACACGCCGTCGACCGAAAAGTCGGCGCCATACGACTCCATATCGGCGTAATTGGCAACTTTGTAAATCTGACCGCCGATGCCCGATGTTTTAATCTGATCGATCAGGTCGAAACTATTACGAATATAGCCATCGAGCGTAAAATTGATCCGGTTGGCAAACAAGCCCACGTCGAGGCCGACGTTCCCGCTGTACAATTTTTCCCAGGTAAGCTCGGTATTTTGCAATGAAGCGAGCTGAATAGCCGACTCTTTTTCGTCTGCATATGGTCTGCGGGTGATAATACTTTGCAAAAGTACGGCTGCATTGGTAGCCGGGCCGGTATCCGCCGAAAGCCCGTAACTAAGGCGCAAACGGCCCATACTCAGCCATTTCAGGTTTTTGAAAAAATTCTCCCGGTCGAAGTTCCAGGAACCGGCAATGGTATACGTAGGCAGCCAGCGCGCAATAGCCGATTTCCCGAACCGGTTCGAACCATCGTAGCGGACGTAACCGGTAAGGTTATATTTACCATCCAATGTGTATCCCAGGCTTCCGTAAAACGCTGCAAACCGCTCATAATCCATTTGCATTCCATAATACTGGAAGTTGGTTTCGATGGTTTGTTTCAAAATGCGGTAATCCACAAAAGGGGTTCCACCCTGATCGTACTGAAAGCCGTAGCCGGTATTATTGGAGTTCTGGCGGTTGGTAAATTTCACTTCCTGCCCCACCAGCGCATTCACTTCATGTCGCTCCCTAAATTTCTGATTGTAACGGATATTGTTCCTGACGTTGTAGAAAAGCATTTGATCCTCGTTACGGTTATAGAAACCACCGCTGGGCAGCACCACCACGGGATATGCATTAGGCACGTCCGGGTCGGTATAGAGGTATTTATTAGCCAATGCAATAGTAGAATTATCGGCCGCGCGGTACGCATTCGCCATGTTGCTATGCTCCGTAATGGTGTGCTCGCGGCCGGTCTGAATATATCTCAGCGCACCCAGAAAATCGTAACTCAGGTTATCGGTGATTTTGTAGGAAAGATTACCCTGCAATTTAATATCCGCCAACGTGAGGCTGATCCTGTTATTCGCGAGCTCCGAGATAATATTGAATGGCGCGAAGTTCCGGCGGAAAAATTCCAGATTACCGTTCTGGTCGTAGGCTGTGAGCGTCCGGCTGGTGTTCAATGCGTAACTGAACGGGTTAATGTCGAAATCACGGTCGTATTTGCCTTCTACGGGGTTACTTCTTCTGCTCAATGAGCCTGGCGCCTGCTGCCGTCTCACCGATGCCAATGTTGTGAGGCCAATGCTCAGGCGGTCGGACAACTGGTAGTTGTTGTTGAAATTGAGGGTATACCGCTTCACCTTGTCGGCGATCGTCCAGCCGTTGTCGTCCAGGTAACTCACCGACGCGTACGAGCTCGATTTCTCCGTTCCGAACGAAACGCTCAGCGAGTGTTCGTGAATGAAATTTTGTTTGAAAAGTACATCGAACCAATCGGTATTGGCTCTTGCATAACCCATCAGGAAATTCCGTTTCGCCGCCGTGGAGTTCTCCAACGGGAAATTTCCCTGGCCGTCGCCGGTCATCAGATTGTACATCTTCCCATAAACACCATAATCCGGCTTTGAAAGAATATCGGAATTCAAATAGCCGTTTCGTTCCAGATTCCCCAGCACCGACATCTGCTGTGCGGAGTTCATAATATTGAAATTGCGGTAGGACGGCACGAGTTGCGTGCTGTAATTGCCCGAATAGGTGATGACCGGCTTGCCGCTTTTTCCTTTTTTAGTAGTGATCACAATCACGCCGTTCATCGCGCGGGCGCCGTACAATGCGGCGGCGGCGGCGTCTTTCAATATATCGAAAGTCTCGATATCGTTCGGGTTAAGCCCTGCAACCGCCGAGCCGAGCAACGTCGTGGGGTCGCCGCTGGAAAGCTGGTCGTTTGAAATATTGACAATATCCTCCTGCACCACACCGTCGATCACCCAAAGCGGCTTGTTGGCGCCATTCAGCGAAGTGGCACCGCGAATACGGATTTTGGGCGCCGCCCCGAAAGTACCGGAAACGTTCTGGATTGAAACGCCCGCCGCACGACCTTCGAGCATCCGGCTCACGTCGGGTAAACCGTCGATTTTCACATCGTCGGTTTTAAGCGTCACCGCCGAGCCGGTAAACTTGTCCTTATTGATTTGCTGAAAACCGGTCACGACCACGTCCTGCAAGCCCACGGCGTCTTCCACCAGCTCGATCGTCAGGTTTCGGGCGGCCTTCACTTCCTTGGGTAAAAAACCGATCATCGTAATTACCAGGGTAGCATTGTCGCTCACATTTTCCAGCACGAACTCTCCTTTTTCGTTCGTGACTGTACCTTTCTGCAAGCCTTTCACCCTTACCGTGGAGCCTATCAGCGGCTCGCCGGTACTGCTTTTCACGACACCCCTGACGTCGATATCGGCGGTAAATGCATAAGAGCGAAACGGTAAAGCGGCAACGGACAGAAAGAAGATACCCAGGAGCAACACAATAAGCCGACTCAGGCCACTGATCCGATAGAAAAGATTCATATAAATAAGTATAAGTCTAACCCCAAATAACTGTCCGTCCGCCGCAGCGGTTTAAAATTTAACTAATTCAATAATACATATTATCGCACGAAAAGCGAAAACAATCCCCGCCAGCGGTGACAAATTTACCGCGCACTTATCCCTCTGAAACAAAAGAATATATTTAATACGCAGGAATTACAGACACTGTGAAAGCAAACAACCCTATTTTAACAAATTATCTTTCTAAAACAGGAAAAAACCGCATTTTATTGTTTGATAAAGCGATTTAAGCGCCCTCAGGGCACATCTTTTTTCTTTTCCGTTAAAACGGCGGTAATGCGGTTAAGCTCGTCGACCTTCGACGCGAAATCGCCTTTCAGCATATCTCGTACGGCTTTGAGCTGCTCCATCGCCGTTTCAAGATTGTCGGGAAGCGCTTCTCCCAGTACTTCCCGGAGGCGCTTGGCGAGCGTAGGTGACATTCCGTTGGTAGAAATAGCTACTTTCAAATTTCCCTTCCGGACCACCGACGAGAGGTAAAAATCGCAGATATCAGGCGTATCCGCCACATTTGTGAGGATATGACAGGCGCGGGCGGCTTCCCGGATCCTGTTGTTTTCAGCTTTGTCGTTCGTCGCCACGATCACCAGGTCCTTTCCCATCAGATCGCCGTCTTCGAATTTCCGCGTAATTAGATTTATTCGGGAATTAGCGGCCGCAATGTTCCTGATTTCCTCTCGTATTTCGGGTGCGACGAGTGTTATGCGGGCGAGTGGGGAATTATCGAGTACGGCCGTTATTTTCTCCAAACCTACATAGCCGCCGCCCACAATGAGCGTGTGCAGGTTTTCGAGTTTCAGGAATATGGGAAAGAGATTGTTCATTGGATCAAATTTACATAAATAACGCATTCGTTGCGACAGCGACAACCTCTTTATAACTATTCCAACATTCCGCTTTTTCTATCTGCTTCTTTCCCCGTACCTTTGCACCATGATCGCGATTACGAACCTCAGTTATTTCCTGGGCGACCGTGCATTGTACGACGGCGCCTCATTACATATCAAGCCGAAACAAAAGATAGGGCTTATCGGGCTGAACGGTACCGGGAAGTCGACCCTATTGCGCATGATTAACGGGGAATTCCAGCCCGACGGCGGAACCATCTCCAAAGCCGGCGACTGTACGATCGGTTTCCTCAATCAGGACCTGCTTTCGTATCAGACCGAGGATTCGATCCTTTCGGTAGCGATGCAGGCGTTTGAAAGACAGAACGCTCTTCAGGTCCAAATGGATAAAATCCTGCACGATATGGAGCACAACTATACCGACGACCTCGTGGACAAACTGGCGCGCGTGCAGGAAGAGTTCGAAGCATTGGACGGCTATTCGGTACAATCCAAGGCGGAGGCCATCCTGGAAGGCCTGGGGTTCTCAACGGCCGATCTTAACCTGCCATTGCGGCAGTTTTCGGGGGGGGTGGCGAATGCGCGTAATGCTCGCGAAACTGCTTTTGCAAAAACCCGCCCTCCTCATGCTCGATGAGCCTACCAACCACCTCGACCTTCCGTCGATCCAGTGGGTGGAAAAATACACACAAAATTACGAGGGAGCGGTAATCGTCGTTTCACACGACCGCCAGTTTCTCGACAACACCGTCGACACCATCGTGGAGGTTTCGGGCGGGAAGCTCAATTATTACGCGGGAAATTATTCCTATTACCTGGAAGAAAAAGCCCTTCGTAACGACATCCAACGTGGCGCTTATGAGAACCAGCAGGCCAAAATCCGTCAGACAGAACGTTTTATCGAACGTTTCAAAGCCAAAGCGACGAAATCGCGGCAGGTACAGAGCCGGGTGAAGGCGTTGGACAGGATGGAAATGGTGGACGAGGTGATCGACGAGAACGCCAAAGTGCATTTCCGGTTCCAGTTCACGACACAACCGGGCCGCCATGTGTTTCAGCTGGAAGACGCTTCGAAAGCTTATGGCGACAAGGTCATCCTCGACCACACGAATATCAGCATGGAACGGGGCGATAAAATTGCGCTGATCGGGGCGAATGGCCGCGGTAAATCTACCGTGCTGCGCATTGTGGCCGGAACCGAGCCCATCGAAGGCAAACGCCGGCTGGGGCACAATGTATCGTTTACATTTTACGCCCAGCATCAGCTCGAATCGTTGAATGTGGCGAACAACCTCATCGAGGAATTGAAATACGCCAATCCAACCAAGACGGAGACGGAATTAAGGACTGTGCTGGGTTGCTTTCTGTTCTCGGGCGACGACGTTTTCAAAAAAATCAAGGTACTTTCCGGAGGTGAAAAGTCGCGTGTCGCGCTGGCAAAAGTGTTGCTTTCGCAAGCCAACTTCCTGCTTCTCGATGAGCCTACGAACCACCTGGACATGCAATCGGTGAACATCCTGATCCAGGCATTGCAGCAATACGAGGGCAGTTACATCGTCGTATCCCACGACCGCTATTTTGTTGAGAACATTGCCAACAAAATCTGGTATATCGAAGATCATCAGATTAAGGAATATCCGGGTACTTACCAGGAATACGAAATTTGGGTGGAAGAACGCGGATTGCAATCGGCCGTGAGTGAAAAAGCGACGGTTAGCAGCGCCCCACCACAGAAAAACCAGCCGGCACCTGCGAATCAGAATAAAAACAATGGCAAGCCGCAGTCCAACGAAGATGCTCAAAAACTGAAAAAAGCGAGAAGGCAAATCGAGGAGCTGGAAGAGACCATTAACAATCTGGAAGTGAGGAAGACTGAAACCGAAGCCAAACTGGCCGACCCGAAAATTTACAACGATTCTGTTGCGTTAGCTGAAATGAACCGGTTTTATGCGGATATCAAGCAAAAACTTGAACAAAGCACGGAGGACTGGGAGAATCTGATGCTGGAAGTAGAAGAGCTTTCGGGGAAATAAAAAGCGTATGGGAGGGAGTCGAATGGCTCCCTTTTTTACTATTTCAAAATCCCTTCAGTTTTCGCGTAGATATCGGACATTTCAAGGCTAGACCGATGTGGCCGATTTCAATGCTGCCATCAATGTCACTTGCCTCAGAAGCGAGATACCAAACATCATTATCTCCTTTCCGATGCACCTCTGCCCTTATTTCCCGGGAGTCGACCAGCACATATTCTGTCAGCGTTCGAAGAGTTTGGTATAACTGGAATTTCTTCCCCTGGTCGTAACCTTCCGTACTGGGTGGAAGCACTTCGACAATCACCGAAGGGTTAAGCAAAGTGTCGGCTTGATTATCCAGAAACTCCGGCTTACCGTAAACTATCAGCAAGTCCGGATAGGTATACAGGGTGTTTCCAGGAATATGGACACGCAAGTCGCGGGAAAAACTCTGACAACCTTTTTGTTTGAGGAAAATACCGATTTCAATAGATAAATTCTCCGTAATTCGGTTATGGTTACGGCTCGCCCCCGACATCGCAAATATCTCTCCCCGATAGTACTCGCTCTTGTACTCGGCGACACGTTCCATTTCAAGATATTCTTCTTCCGTGTACATTTTGATTGCAACTGCTGTCATGGTTTCTAATCAAAAATAGTTAATAATGTTCAAATCACCTTTTCCAAACTATATGTACCTTACAGTAAAAAGTTACGTTACCCATTAAAAGTCCCAAGATGCGCTTAGTACCGTTGATATTCCTTTTCCTATTTTGTACACACGCTTATGCGCAGCCGCAGGGCCTGCGCCTGGAAGATTTTATTTACCAGGACAAGATCAAAACCGTGCTCCTGTACCCGGCTTTGGACGATCCCGAAACGCCGACACGCCTGCTTACACCCCCTATTACCCCTTTGAACAACCCGGCGCCACTGGTACTCGAGTTCGATGACATGAGCGGCCAACCGGAAGGCTACCGCGCCAAAATCATCCATTGCAATGCCGACTGGACCAAATCCAATCTGAACGATATCGAGTTCACCTATGAATTCAACGAATACCCGATCAACACTTACGACCAGTCGTTCAGTACGAAGGTCCCCTATACGCATTACCGTTTCGAATTGCCGAAATTGAAGCTGCCGGGCAACTATGTAATCTATGTATTTTCAGACCGTGGGAGGCAACTAATGTTCAGCCGGCGGTTTATGCATTATCAACCGCGCGTGAGCATTACCGCGCAAGCCCGTTTTTCACAAGGCATCGAACAACAGTTTTCGGATCAGCAGATCGATTTTTCGGTCGATTATAAAGGGTATCAACTCAATGCGCCGCAAACCGACCTGAAAGTGGTGATCCGGAAGAATTTCCGCTGGGACCAGGCCAAAACCAATTTCAAGCCTTCCAACGTACGGCCGTTCGACCAACTGCTGGAATACACATTTTTTGACCTTGAAAACACCTTTAAAGGGGGGAACGAGTTCAGATATTTCGATAGCCGTTCGCTGACCGGGCGTGGTTATGGCGTGAATGAGATCGAACGCACGGATGAGTATACCAAGCTTTTCCTTTTCCCGGACAAGCCACGGGCGCATGTCCCTTACATTCAGATGGACGATTTTAACGGGCAATACATCGTCGATCAGCGCGAATCGGGCCGGGGAAGTGTGGAAGCCGATTATACGCCTGTTGTGTTTACATTAAAGACAGAGGAAGATCCCGACGCTACTTTTTATGTGAATGGCGCGTTCAACCTCTGGCAGCTAACCGACCGCAACAAGATGGTTTACGATGCCACCGCCCAGGCATATCAGCTTGAAATGATGATCAAACAGGGGGTTATCAACTATGATTACACCGTTGTGAAGGGGAATCAAAAGCCCGACGAGTCATATATCGAAGGAAATTTTGCCGCAACCGAAAATGATTACGATATATTGATCTATCACCGACCGCCAGCAAGTCGTGCCGATCTGCTCATCGGCTACCGCACCGTGGAATGGAACAGGCGGCGCTAACCACGTGACGTTATGAAATCATCAGCAAACAGTGTGTATCTTACATCGAACCTCTCGATTACCAACGACGAGAATTACATTATAGATTGCCTGGTGGATCATGACGAAATGCCCGCCAATTTCGAAAACAGCCACGTAATCGCCTTTTACACTGCAACCGACCTTTACCTAGTGCTTTATTTTCCCCAGCTCGAAGATCGTGGCTTTCAGATGTACATTGTGGAAGACTTCTCACAGAACATCGACGACCTGGTCTTTCTTCGTGACATGTTTATGCAGTTGGTCAACGAAGGGCATAATCCGGAATTGCTGAAAAAGGCGCATTACAAGGTGGATTCCATCCTGCATATGGCCAGGACACTCAGGGCCGTTATCCACAAGGACGCACCTGATTACTATGAGGACGAACAATAAAACAAAAGAGCGGCAATGTGCCGCTCTTTGCATATTCGGGTACGGGGCCGGTATCACACATTAAAACGGAAGTGCATAATATCGCCGTCCTCCACGACATATTCCTTTCCTTCCACCGCCATTTTGCCGGCTTCTTTCACAGCCGTTTCCGTTTTATAATGCTCATAATCCGCGATTTTGATCACTTCGGCACGGATAAAGCCTTTTTCAAAATCGCTGTGGATCACACCCGCAGCCTGGGGCGCTTTCCAGCCTTTCACGATCGTCCAGGCACGCACTTCTTTTACCCCGGCCGTAAAATAGGTGATCAGGTTTAAAAGCGCATAAGACGCCTTGATAAGCTTGCTCAATCCGGATTCGGTCAATCCGTATTCGCTCAGGAACATTTCATGCTCTTCCGGATCTTCTATTTCCGCGATCTGCGATTCGATGGCCGCGCAAAGCACGATCACATCCGCCCCTTCATGCTTTACGGCTTCACGCAGTTTTTCTGAATATTCATTACCTGTGAGCATCGAACCTTCGTCCACATTTGCCACGTAAAGTACCGGCTTTGCAGTCAGTAATTGAAGGTCACCGATAACAGCCTGCCTCGTTTCCTCGTCGATTTGCACGCTGCGGGCATTTTTCCCTTCTTCAAGCGTGGTTTTATATTTTTTCAACCATTCGAGTTCGGCCTTAGCTTTCGCATCACCTGCTCGCGCCGCCTTTTCCACACGCTGGATTTTCTTCTCAACCGACTCGAGGTCTTTCAATTGCAGTTCGGCGTCTATGATTTCCTTATCGAAAACCGGGTCGACACGGCCTTCCACATGCACCACGTTATCGTCGGCGAAACAACGTACCACATGTACGATCGCATCCACCTCACGGATATTCGCCAGGAACTTGTTTCCCAACCCGGCTCCCTGGCTCGCCCCCTTCACAAGGCCGGCGATGTCCACGAATTCGATAATGGTCGGGATCACTTTCTGAGGGTTAACCAGCCTGGTAAGGACGTCCAGGCGCTCGTCCGGGACGGTTACAACGCCCACATTGGGCTCTATGGTACAAAACGGGTAATTGGCAGCTTCGGCTTTGCCGGTTGAAATGGCATTAAAAAGGGTGGATTTCCCAACGTTTGGTAATCCGACAATCCCACATTGAAGACTCATATATGAATGGTAAGCAGTGAACGGCGGCCGCATGCCCTATCGGTAAAGCAAAGCATGCCCGCCTGCTGAATAATAATTTTCGCAAAATTACTATTTAGCAGGTACAAAAACCAAAAGCCTTCGTAATCGATTGCGAAGGCTTCTATCCAATATCTTAAATTCTTAATCCCACTTAAGGTCCGACTCTCCTAGTACGTCTACCTCGTCTCCTTTGGATTCAAATTGCGAGAAGTCAACCTCCGGCATCAACTCTGTTTTCACGTGATCAACCGCTTCTTTCAATGCCTCCACGAACTTGTCAAAGTCCTCCTTGTACAAAAACATCTTATGTTTTTCGTACGTAAATCCGTCTCCCTGGGGGTGGCGACGGCTTTCTGTGATGGTAAGATAGTAATCGTTAGATCGCGTAGAGCGAACATCGAAGAAGTAAGTCCGTTTTCCCGCCCTGACCCTTTTGGAGTAGATTTGCTCTCTGTCTTCCACTATGTTTAGTTTTAAATAGGTTTCCAAACGCTAAAATATAAAGTTTATTGCTGCTTCCAAAAAAACCGGAACATATTAGCGATTTGTTGGTTACGGGTTACAATGACCGAGGCTTCCCATCCTCAAATTAAGTGCAACTTTTGCTGGATTGTTAAAATCTTTTCACTAGTTTTGAAATTCGTGGGTTTTAAAATTGATCTGAAACACCAAAGAAAGATATGAGATAAGGGACATTTACCTTATTATGTTTCACCTAAATCCAGAAAAATGACCTATCGTCGGATTCTGATTCTCACCCTGTTAGCGTTTGCCGCGCTGTTGCCTGAAGCATTTGCCCAGGTAAAACTAGGTAAAACGGAAACCGGAAACGCCTCCTACTACTCGGCGCGGTTCCATGGCCGGAAAACCTCCTTCGGGGAAATACATAAAAGCAGCGAGCTGCTATGTGCGCACCGGAGTTACCCGCTCAATACGATGCTTGAAGTGACGAATCTCGAAAACGATGAAAAAGTGATTGTAAGGGTCAATGACCGGGGCCCGTTTTCCAAGCACCGCGTGATCGACCTCAGCAAGGAAGCTGCCCGCCTGCTGGGCATTCTCGCCAAGGGTGTCGCCAGTGTTTCCGTGAGAGTGGTAGGCATGGAAGGAATGGTCCTCCTCTCGCCCAACGAAGAAATCGACCCCAAGTCGGGCAAAGTCATTTCCATGAGAAGTAAGCCTTGATGCCAACATGAGTGTCCGCCAACTGGATCTGGCCAAAGTCAGAGAATTCGGAAATCTGGAATTTCTTGCTAAACAGTTGGTGGAAGGTTTTATCACCGGTCTTCATAAATCCCCCTTCCACGGCTTCTCCGTCGAATTTGCGGAGCACCAGCTCTATAACACAGGCGAATCCACACGGAATATCGACTGGAAGGTTTTTGCCAAAACCGACCGGCTTTATGTAAAGCGCTACGAGGAAGAAACCAATCTCCGATGCCACATTCTGCTCGACACTTCGTCTTCCATGTATTATCCGGAGGATAATTACGGAAAAATGACGTTCAGCGTGATGGCGGCTGCCAGCCTCACCTACTTGCTGCAAAGGCAGAAAGACGCGGTTAGCTTGTGTACATTTTCGGAACAGATCGAAGTGCAGACTGCGGTAAAATCCACCCCGTCGCATGTGCATAAGATCATGCTCGAACTGGAACAGCAGTTGCAGGCCAAACGCCCACTACTCAAAACATCGGTCGCCGACGTCCTCCACCAGATCGCCGAGAAGATTCATAAGCGCTCGCTGGTGGTCATTTTCAGCGATATGTTCGACAATATCGAGGAGGCCGACAAAATTTTCTCCGCATTGCAGCATTTACGGCACAACCTGCACGAGGTATTGCTTTTCCACGTCACCGACCGGAGAACGGAGGAAAACTTCGCATTCGAAAACCGCCCTTATGAGTTTATCGACCTCGAAACCGGTGAAAAGATTAAAGTCCAGCCAGAGCAGGTACGCGAATCATACCGGCAATTCGTAGGTGATTTTTACCAAAAACTGAAATTGAAGTGCGGGCAATACAAGATCGACTTCATCGAGGCGGATATCGCCAAGGGTTTCGATCCCGTACTACTCGCCTATTTGGTGAAGCATTCCAAAATGCGGTAATACCCTGTCGAAATCAAACCGGCTGATTCAGAAAAAGCGACATAAAAAGCTCATCCAGGTGCGCCACAGGTACCACTTCGATTTTCCCTCTTTTTAAATCCAGCCCTTTGCTGTTGTATTTTGAAATATAAATCTTTTTAAATCCCAGTTTTTCCGCCTCCGAAACGCGGCTATCGATCCGGTTCACAGCGCGAACCTCCCCACCCAACCCTACTTCCGCCGCAAAACATACGGATGCCGGGATGAACTTATCCTCATACGAAGAAACGAGCGAGGCAATCACCGCGAGGTCGATCGCGGGATCTTCCACTTTCAGGCCACCGGCTACGTTCAGAAACACATCCTGCACGCCCAAACGAAAACCTCCCCGCTTTTCAAGCACCGCCAGCAGCATTTGAAGGCGTTTTGCGTCAAAACCGGTACTGCTTCGTTGTGGCGTCCCGTAAGTGGCTACGCTCACCAATGATTGTATTTCAACCAAAAGCGGCCGGTTTCCCTCCATCATCGAACCAATGGCAATACCGCTTACCGGTTCATCGCGCTGCGAAATGAGGATTTCGGAAGGATTACTCACCTGGCGGAGACCGTTTCCCTGCATTTCGTAGATACCCAGTTCGGAAGTACTCCCAAAACGGTTCTTCATAGTCCGCAGAATGCGGTAAGTATTATGCCGGTCACCCTCGAATTGGAGCACGGTATCCACCATGTGTTCCAGCACTTTCGGGCCTGCGAGCGAGCCGTCCTTGGTAATATGCCCGATCAGGAACACCGGAACGCCCATCTCCTTGGCATACTTCATGAATTCGGCCGTGCATTCGCGCACCTGCGATACGCTGCCGGCACCCGACTCGATGTAGGTCGACTGCATGGTTTGAATGGAGTCGACGATCAGTATCTCCGGTTGGAAATCCTCTACTTGCCTGAAAATATTCTGCGTTTGCGTGTCGGTCAGAATAAAGCAGTTATCACTCCTGGCTGCCATACGCTCCGCGCGCATTTTGATCTGGGCTTCTGATTCTTCACCTGAAACGTAAAGCACCTTTTTGTCGGAAAGCGTCAATGCGATTTGCAGCATCAATGTCGATTTCCCTATTCCAGGCTCTCCCCCGATGAGTACGAGCGAACCGGGCACGATACCTCCCCCAAGTACGCGGTTAAGTTCCTCGTCGAATGTCCGGATGCGCGGTTCGTTTTCGTAGACAATTTCCGCAATCGCCCGCGGACGATTTGCCAGATTCACCGATTTCCATGAAACCCCTGTTTTTTTATCCTCTTTTTCGATAACTTCCTGTACGAAAGTATTCCATTCGCCGCAGGACGGACACCTGCCGACCCATTTTGGCGAATTATACCCACATTCCTGACAAAAATATGCGGTCCTGGCTTTGGCCATAATAGAAAAATCTAATTTATATCCTCTTGGTGACTAACGTTTTTCCGGTGATATTAATCCAATATTTGGATGTTTTGGCCACAAAATCAAAAAAAATGTAGGATAGGTATAGTTTTTTGCAATTTGGCGTTATTATCCGGTTTTACTTAAAAAATTATATTATCCATGAACATCCTGACAAAAGTGGCCTGTGGCTGTTTGCTGTGCATTTTGGCATTCCCAAATGTCCAGGCCCAGAAAAAAGGTTTTGCGTTCGGTATCAAGGGAGGAGTGAATTTGTCGCGGCTTACAATGGGCGACGTTTTTACGACGCGTTACGATGAAAATGGAAATCCTTACCTGGGATACGATGGCAAAGAGGTTCGGGACAACCTGAAAGAAAGTTTCAATACAAGGACCGGCGCCGTGGGCGGTGTCTGGATGCGCTTTGGCCGGACTATATTTATACAGCCCGAGGTACTGATTTCAACAAAAGGCGGTTCGTTCAAAATCATCCAGAACGACCAGGAAGTACCGGTTGAAAAAACAGTCAATGTCAAATACAGCAATATTGATGTCCCGTTATTGATCGGCCTGAAAGGGGGCCCTTTCCGCATTCTGGCCGGACCCGTCACGTCCTTCCGGATCGGCGACAACCAGCGGTTGCGCGATGCTTTCAAATATTACACTTCCGACCTGAGCAACGCCATGTCGGAAGCCACGTTCGGCTACCAGCTCGGCGCAGGGCTCGATTTGGGCAATTTCAGTCTGGATGTAAGAAAAGAAGGTTCATTCACGAACCTGGCATCGTTCCAGGTAAGCGGCCAGCCTATCAATGGCGGCGCATCATTGAAGCAAAAAGTGAGTTCCTGGCAGGTGACGCTGGGGCTGAAGTTGTTTTAATGACCGAATGAGTGAATGGTGAATGAGTGAATCGGTGAATGGGTATTTACAATTTCTGAGACTCGTGATTTAAATCGGCCTCAATATTCGGCCATTCAATCATTCGGTCATTCAATCATTAAAAATTTATTCACTCATTCAAAATTCATTCACCTCCACAAAACAAAACGAGCAGCCTTCGATCGTAGCGATGGCTGCTGTTTTTATGAATAACCCACTAATTTAATTCACCAAATATCTTTTATGCGCTGATGCGGAGGTTGCTGTGATCGAGAAGGCCGGACACCTCTTTGATTTTTCTGCGTGATACGACCACTTCCTTGCCGCAAGACAGTTTCAGCATGCGGTCGTCTTCCAGGCGTTCCACCACGTAGTCGGCGTTCACGAGGTATGATTTATGCACGCGGAGAAATTTTGCGTTAAGTTGCTCCGCAAGGGACTTCAATGTCTTCGAAACCAGGTATTTCTTACCTGTATTGGTATATATGAATGTATAGTTTCCTTCACCTTCGAGGAAAGTGATGACGTCGGGAGTCAAAAAGATCGTTCTGCCCATCGACTGAACTGAAATGTAAGAGCGGCTGTCGTTATATGATTTCTCTGACAGGTTGGGGCGAGTAAAGCTTGGAAAATTTTTCATGGTAACTACGCTAATATTGTTGTGATTTCTTGTTCCAAAATTAGCACATCGCATGACCTTCAGAAAATACGTAAAAGTACGCACCCCAACACAACCAACTCATTATCAAATATTTAACAAATAGGTAATATATAAAATGACGTAACCAAACTTAGTAAAACGCGTAATTTTACGTAGCCCCTGAAACATGGATTTTTCCAATAAACCGCCTCGCCTACGTTTCGCCGGCATTTCACTTCGGGCAACGAGCTAACTTTCGTTATCTTTGCACAAATTTCGAGGCTCTCATAATGGCGCCTCCGGCTGCCTCAGGACAGCACAGTCACCAATAACAACAGCTTTTATGATTACCGAGCGGGTAAAAGAGTTAGTTTCAGAAATCGAACAGGCAACAGTTAGTAACAAGGAGCAGCTGGAAGCTTTCAGGTTGAAATATATAAGTAAGAAAAGCGCGGTAACCGAGCTTTTCGACAACCTCAAAAATATCCCTCAAGAGGACCGCCGGGCCGTCGGCCAGGAGTTAAATACCCTCAAAAATCTGGCACAAAGCCGTTTTCAGGATTTTCAGTCCGCATTGGAAAATAGCGCGGACAGCTCCCCTGAAATGCTGATCGACCTGACTTTGCCTGTAACTCCCAACTTGCAGGGAAGCCTCCACCCGCTAACTATCGTCCGCCGGAGGATCATTGAGATTTTCGAAAGAATGGGTTTCAACGTATCGTACGGGCCGGAAATCGAAAAGGACTGGTATAATTTCAGCGCATTGAACTTTGCCGATAACCACCCCGCCCGTGAAATGCAGGACACGTTCTTTATCTCGAAAAGTGCGGGCGATGTGAAAGACGACGTCCTTCTGCGTACGCACACATCCAACGTACAGGTGCGCCTGATGGAACGCCAGAAACCGCCTATCCGCAGCATTATGCCGGGTCGCGTGTTCCGTAACGAAGCCATTTCGGCACGGGCGCATTGCGTTTTCCACCAGGTGGAAGGGCTCTATGTGGATAAAAATGTAAGTTTCAAGGATTTGAAGGATACGCTATACCACTTCGCGAAGGAGATGTTCGGGAAGGACTCCAGAATCCGTCTGCGCCCTTCCTACTTTCCATTCACCGAGCCCAGCGCCGAAATCGACGTTTCCTGCTTTATATGTAAAGGAAAAGGCTGTAATGTTTGCAAGCACACCGGCTGGGTTGAAATTGCCGGCTCGGGAATGGTGGACCCCAATGTATTGGAAAATTGCGGTATCGACAGCGAAGAATACACCGGTTTCGCATTCGGAATGGGTATCGAGCGGATTACGATGCTGCGCTACGGTATTAACGACCTGCGTTTGTTTACCGAAAACGATGTAAGGTTCCTTCGCCAGTTCGAAGGCGCCTGATCGGAAATACTTTTAAAAGCGAATGCCCCCGAGATGGTACCATTTCGGGGACATTCGCTTTTGGGGCAGATATCAAAACCGCGTTTCCAGGTAATATGGAAGCATTTTCTTCCAGGCCCACCATTCGTGAGGAATATCGCTCCCCCAGATATCCAGCTCGTGCGGTACATTCTTTGAAGCTAGTATCGACGATATGTGCCTCGAATAATCCGGCACTTCGTACGCACCGGAACCCGTCACAAAATGGATATGGCGGCTGTCGCGGTACATCGATAAATGCCATTCTGCTTTGAGGTTCGGCAAATAATGCACCGGCGAATTGAAATAGACGTTGTCGTCGTAGTACCCATTCGTGTAAACGCTCAGGTCATAGCACCCACTCATGGCGATTACCCCGTGAATGTAATCGGGGTGTTTAAAAAACAGGTTCGCGGCGTGCAATGCCCCGAACGACGCGCCGGCGGCGATAATCTCGTTGGTTGGGCTGGAATCCTGCTTGATAAAAGGCACTACTTCCTTAATCACGTAATCATTGAAAGCCTGGTGCCGCACCGCCTTGTCGTACCCGTGCATGTACGGGTTTAGCCAGCTTTCCCCATTAATGCTGTTGATACAATAAACTTTAACTTTTCCGGAATAGATGTAGGGCTCGATGCTGTCTACCAACCCATTCCGTTCATATTCCAGGTAATCGGACGCCGCGGTAGGAATGAGCAGAAGGGCGACCCCGTAATGCCCGTAAACGGCAATTTCCATTTCCTTGTTAAGCGCCGGACTGAACCATCCGGTTATATGGCGTTGCATTGTTCGATCATTTAAGTTACTGACTATTCATTCTCTGAAATCCAGGCAGTTCAAACAAGGTTTATCGAAAACTCATAAACCGTTATCACGAACAGCCTGCCAGTAACTGTTAATGATAACTTAATACAATACCCACGTATCTTTTCCGCCACCACCCTGCGACGAATTCACCACAAGCGATCCCTTACGCAACGCGACGCGCGTCAGTCCCCCGGGGATTACGCTGATATCGTCACCGTATAAGATGTAAGGCCGCAAATCTACGTGACGTCCTTCGGCGTGTCCGTTGATCATACAAGGCACTCTCGATAATGAAATCGTAGGTTGGGCAATATAATTCCGCGGATTGGCCTTTATTTTCTGACGGAAAAGCGCATGCTCTTCCTCCGTCGCCTTCGGCCCGATCAGCATTCCGTAACCACCGGCCTCATTTGCCTCTTTTACAACCAGTTCTGAAATATTCTCAAGAACATAATGCATATCATCCTCTTCGCCGCAGATATAGGTTCTTACATTCGGAATAATCGCTTCTTCGCCCAGATAGTACCTGATCATGCGCGGAACGTAGGCGTACACCACTTTGTCGTCGGCTACTCCGGTGCCCGGGGCGTTGGCCAATGCTACGCGTCCTTTTTTATACACTTCGAAAATCCCCGGGATACCGATCAGCGAATCCTCACGGAATGCTTCGGGATCCATGAAAGTATCATCAATACGGCGGTAGATCACGTCCACAATCTGCAGGCCGTTGGTCGTACGCATTTTCACGTACCCGTCCGAAACCACGAGGTCGCGCGTATCGACCAGCTCCACGCCCATTTGTTGCGCGAGGTACGAATGCTCGAAATATGCGGAGTTATAAATGCCCGGCGTCAGCACGGCTACCGTCGGATTCGGGCGATCTGCGAGGTGTTGCAGCATCTGCAGCAGGCGCGTCGGGTAATCGGAAACCGGCCTTACGCCTGTGCGTGCGAGCACGTCCGGGAAGATCTGCTTCGACAGTTCCCTGTTTTCCAGCATGTAGGAAACGCCCGACGGGCACCGGAGGTTGTCTTCCAGCACCATGAAAGTACCGTCGTCGCCCTTGATCAGATCGGTACCCGTAATGTGGCACCATATGCCCTTCGGCGGTTTCAGGCCGATACAGGGTTTGAGAAAGCATTTGCTCGACTCAATCAGTTCCCGGGGGACCACGCCATCGTTCAATATGTTTTGCTCATTGTAAACATCGTCGATAAACATGTTCAATGCCTTGATCCGCTGTTTCAGCCCCTTTTCAAGCCACTCCCACTCGGCATTCGACAGCACCCGCGGGATGATGTCGATCGGCATGATCCGTTCGGTACCTTCCCCTTCCGAATACACATTAAAGGTAATGCCCATCGATAATAGCGCACGCTCGGTTGCCAGCTGGCGGTTGGTGAGGTCTTCATGCGTGAGGTTTTCGAATTTATTCTTTAAATGCTCATAGCCCGGACGTATTTCGCCAGATGGGGTAAACATCTCATCGAAGAAATTTTCTATTTGGTAATTTGAAAATGAAAAATTCATACAATTCAAAATTTGAATAAGTCAATACCTATAGTTCACAGAACAATATATGGTCAATGTATGAATTAACAAAACAAATACCAATTACAGCCCGACAGCGACCGCGCATTTGGTTTGCTCACAAAAACCGGCTTTCCCTAAATTATTTGACACCGACAGCCTACGAAGCGGCAACCGTTCGCTCAATTCCTCCGTATTAAAATCGTGCCGCCCGCCGTTCAGGAATATTATTTACGCAATCCGTAAACATTGTTGCAAGTCAGTAACGTTAGCATTTTCTTTGTACCTGATTAAAATGTCGGCACCCCACCGAATCACGTTCCCTATGCAAAGAAGCTGGTTATCCATATTAGGACTGGTCTGCGGATTAACCATCGAAGCCCTGTCCCAGCATCTGCCGGGAACGGCCATGAGTAATTTTGCCGGAACGAATGCATTGTACCACAACCCGGCGTTTGTGGCCGACAGCCGTTACAGCGTATATGTAAACTTGGTGGGCACACAGTTCTATACCGCCAATAACCACGTCAGATACGAGGCGCCCTACTCTTTCCTGAGCCTGATTACCAATACGGTCCCGGCCAAATACCACAACGAACGCGGCATGCTGCTCTTCCCGCGCTCCTACCTGGGCGAGAAACTGAACGGCAATAAAAAATACCTCAATGCGGGCGGAGATACCCGCCTGCCGTCGATCATGTTCAACATGTTCAAAGGCAGGATCGGTGTGAGTTTCTCGTCCCGGGCACGCTATGTCCTGAATACCACGCAGGTAACCGAGCCGATGGCCAGGTTAATCAGCAAAACCACACAGTTGAAGGAATTACATAATCAGGTTTTTGAAAACCAGTCGGGCCAGTTACACCTGAACGGCCTGGGCGAAATAGCGATGACGCTGGGAGGAACTGTTTTTGACAATGAAACGGATTATCTCAAAGTCGGCTTCACCGTTAAAAGATTGATCGGCCTTTACAATGCGCATGCCATTATCGAAAACTCCTCCTACGACATCCAGCCCGACCCCAACTGGGAGAACAAACGACAGTATATCAATGTAAACCAGATCAATGTGCGGTACGCGATCACGCGTGACGAAGGTTTCCAGAATATAAAGCCCTCCCCGGCCTGGCTGCTGGGTAATGCGCCCCCGGGAAGCGGATGGGGCTTCGACATCGGCGCGGTGTACGAGTATCGCCCCGACGTCCACAAAGCGACCTATCGCGAAAGGGGTATCCGGAAGCGTGATGCTTCAAAGAACAAATATCTTTATCGGGTAGCCGTATCGCTCACCGACATCGGCCGCGTCCATTTCAAAAACCCGGCCTACATTCTTCAACAGGAGACGCACACCACCAACAAGGAGTTCCGCTACGACACCTTTCAGAAGCTGAAAGGTTCCGAAGGTATTTTCAATGCCATCAACTCGTCGCTGGACGGCGGGCCGCCAATTGCGCCTAACTTTAAATCAGTGCTGCCCATGGCGTTCCAGGCCAGCGTCGATTATAATATCAGGCCCAATGTGTACGTCAACGGGCTTTGGGTACAAAACCTGATTTCCCAGGGCGCATTCGGGATGAAGGCGGAATCGTATATCGGCGTAACACCCCGCTACGAGCACAAATGGTACGAAATATCGGTTCCAATGTCGCTCATGAATCGTTACCGCTCACCGGCCATCGGGCTTGCGGGGCGAATAGGGCCGCTATGGCTGGGGACCGATCACCTTACGGGTCTGCTGAATATCGGCAATCCGAAGGCATTCAATCTTTATTTCGGCATATCGGGAGGCCTCTTCCGAAAACCGCCCGAATCGCAGAACAAATGCTGGCCACCCGAGGATTCGTGGCTCCGGCGCATTTTTTCCAAACGATAATTGCCGCTTCAACGTTATCAAGGGATGTGGTACGATTTTTCTGGCCATTCCAAAAAACAAACCGATGAGAGAAGTACAAAAAACCAGGGAGCAATGGGAGCAGGAGCTTACCAGTCAGCAATGCTTCGTTCTTTTTGAAAAGGGTACCGAAAGGCCTTTTTCGCATCCTTATAATGACAATAAAGAAGAAGGCACCTACGTGTGCGCGGCCTGCGGAACGCCACTGTTCAGTTCTGAGGCCAAATATGATTCAGGCTCCGGCTGGCCGAGCTTCTTTATGCCTGTGGCCAAGGAGAATATAGAGGAAGTACCCGACAAAAGTCATGGCATGATCCGCACCGAAGTAGTATGCAGAACCTGCGGCGGGCATCTCGGCCACGTTTTCAACGATGGTCCCAAACCGACCGGCCTTCGTTACTGCATGAACGGGGCTGCATTGAAATTCCACAAAGCAGAATAGAATAAATTATAGAGAAAGCCGGATTGAATCATATCTATCCGGCTTTTCTTATCTTTGGCACATTACGAACCAAAACGTTTGATGGAAGTTATCCGATCGTTTTTTATCAAAATCAGAATGCTCTTCCGGTCTTTCCGGACGTGGCTCGCCACACTCATCAACAGGATCGCATACAAAATTACCGCACTGATCACCGGCAAACAAAAGGCCGACCGGCTCTTTGACACTTACCGGCAGAACAAAAAATCGGTGCGAAGCTGGTGGGAGAACACGGTCGATGTCAATGCCAGATATTACCGTCCGATCGTGACAGCCTGGAAAGTATTGCTGTACGGGTTCGTGTTGTTCGCGGTTTATATTTTTTGTGTCGAAACCAACTTCCTGTGGCTCATGGGAAGCATGCCGAGCGTAGAAGACCTTCAGAACCCCAAAGTGGCGCAGTCGTCGGAAATATACACTGCCGACGGTGTGATGATCGGAAAGTTTTATACCGAAAACAGGACGCCCGTCCCCTATAAACAGATTTCCCCCAACCTCGTGAAGGCGCTGATCGCAACCGAGGACGTCCGCTTTTACAAGCATTCGGGTATCGATTATAAAGCTATGGCCAGCGTTGCCTGGGGCATCGCGACCGGCGCCACCGACCGTGGAGGCGGCAGCACCATTACCCAGCAGTTGGCCAAAAAGCTTTTCAAAACCCGGAAATCGGGCGCACGAGGCTTGCTGGGTTATATTCCGGGCCTTAGCACGCTGATTTACAAGACCAAGGAATGGCTTACGGCGATCAAGCTGGAAAGGAATTTTACCAAAGAGGAAATCCTGACCATGTATTTCAATACCGTGGATTACGGAAATAATACTTACGGTATCAACACGGCGGCCAAATCGTATTTCAGCAAATCGCCCGACAGCCTGAACGTTCAGGAGGCAGCGGTACTGGTGGGCCTGCAAAAAGCCACCACGACGTACAACCCGATCCGGAACATGAAGCGCTCCCTGGAACGCCGCAACGTGGTGATCGATCAAATGCGAAAATATGGCTACCTGACTGCCCGGCAAGCCGACTCGATCAGCGCATTGCCCATTGAACTGAAAACCAAATTCGAAACACCGTACGACGGGAATGCCAACTACTTCAAGAATGCGGTGGTCGATTTCGTCAAAAAATGGGGCGACGAAAACGGTTACGACCTTTATACGGATGGATTGAAAATCTATACGACCATCGACTCCCGCATGCAGGAGGACGCGGAAGAGGCCATGACGCAGAAGATGAGGCAATTGCAGCGTGTATTCGAGGACCACTGGCGCAATCAGAACCCCTGGCGCGACGAGCAGGGCAACGAGATCACTGATTTTCTTCCGACGGTGGTCAAGCGTACGAGCAAATACCGCTCACTGGCCGCGAAATTCCCGAACAATCCCGATAGTATCGACTTCTATCTGAACAAAAAGGACACCATGACCGTGTACGACTGGAAGAATAGCGGGGAAATGAAGAGGTACTGGAGCTCCATGGATTCACTCGATTACTACAAACGCATTTTGCGTGCGGGCATGATGGCCATGAACCCGCATACGGGGCAGATCAAAGCCTGGGTGGGGGGCCTGGATTACAATTATTTCAAATACGACGCCGTGAAGCAGGGCAAACGGCAACCGGGTTCCACTTTCAAGCCCTTTGTGTACACGGCAGCGATCGACGACTCTACGTTCAATATGACGCCTTGCGACGAGATCGTGGACAAACCCTTCGAGAAGACTTACGAGGAAGATGGCGAGGAGAAAGTATGGAAACCCAGAAACGCTACCGGGACCTACACGTATGCGCCCATGACGCTCCGGCGCGCGCTCGCACAGTCGATCAACTCCGTCACGGCTGAACTGACCGACCAGGTCGGCGCAGCCAATGTGGTACGCTATGCGAAAAAGATGGGTATTACCACGCCTTTGAAGGCAGTCCCTTCAATTGGTCTGGGGCCGTTCGACGTGTCTCTTTACGACATGGTGGCGGCTTACAGCGTGTTTGCAAACAACGGTACTTACACGCAGCCGATTCTGGTAACAAAAATCGAGGACAGTAACGGGAAAGTGATCGAGGAATTCCAGCCCGAGCACCGCCAGGCGATCAGCGAAGAATCCGCGTTCCTGATGCTGCAAATGCTGCGTGCAGGCGTGGAGGAAGCGGGTGGTACTTCCGGTAGCATTCGCTGGCGGTTTAATGTTACCATGAATGGCAACGAACTGGGCGGCAAAACCGGAACAACCTCCAACAACTCCGACGGCTGGTTCATGTGCGTCACGCGTGACCTCGTGGTTGGTGCCTGGGTGGGCGGGGATGACCGCAGCATTCACTTCCGGACAACGAACCTCGGGGAAGGGGCAAAAACCGCATTGCCCCTCGTGGGTGCATTCCTGGAAAAAGCATATAAGGACAAATCCCTCGAACCGGGACCATTCCCGAAACCGACCTTTAAGGTATCCAAAACATACAACTGCCCGACCCAATGGGCACCGGCCGAAAGCGATTCGCTGGGTGTGGAAGGCGACAGCACGCCGGCTAAACGGAACGATGAAGACGAATTCCTGATAGGCCCACCGCCAATTCCATTGGATACCGGGAAGAGGAATTGAGTTTAGAGTTAAGAGTTTAAAGTTGAGAGTTCATAATTCAGGCTTTAAACTTTTAACTCTAAACTTTTAACTCTAAACTTTTAACTCTAAACACTACAACGTCCCGATCTTATGCACCTCCTTATACTGCATCCGGTACAAGTTCGCATAAGCCCCGTCCTTTTCGAGTAATTGCTCGTGATTGCCCTCTTCTACGATCCGCCCTTTATCCACGACGATAATTTTATCGGCTTCCTGGATCGTCGACAGACGGTGCGCGATCACAATAGCCGTGCGGCCGTGCATCAGGTTTTCGATTGCGTGCTGAATCAGCTCTTCCGTTTCGCTATCGACCGAGGAAGTTGCCTCGTCGAGGACGATGATTTTCGGTTCGTGCACCATCGCGCGCACGAAGGAAATCAATTGTCGCTGACCTACCGAAAGCGTTGCGCCGCGTTCCATTACATTATAGGTGTAACCGCCCGGCAGGCGCTCAATGAAATCGTGCACACCCACAAGCTTTGCGGCTTCCACGATCTTTTCGTGCGTAATACTTTCGTCGCCCAGGCGGATATTATTTTCAATCGTATCCGAAAACAGGAATACGTCCTGCAACACCACGCCGATATGTTTCCGCAATGCATTTAGCTCATAATCATGCACTTCAACGCCGTCGACGTAAATATTTCCCTTGTTAATATCGTAGAATCTCGTAAGCAGGTTAATAATGGAGGACTTACCCGCGCCGGTCGCACCTACGAAAGCGATGGTTTCCCCTTCTTTGACTTTGAAATTAATGTCCTTTAAAACATACTCCTCGTCGTTGTAAGCAAACCAGACGTTTTTAAACTCCACGTTTCCCTTGATCGATCCGGGCACGAATCTCCCTTCATTGGAGGTGTATTCCTCGCTATCGAGCAGTTTCAGTATCCGGTCGGTACTGACGATCCCCATTTGCAATGTATTGAAACGGTCGGCCAGCTGCCGGATGGGGCGAAAAAAAGGTTGATGAACATGACAAACGCCGTAACCGTACCGAATGTGATTTCAGCGTTCAGAATCTGTTTTGAACCATACCAGACCACCAGACCGGTCCCCGCCGCCGCGATCACATCCGCCACCGGATAATATACCGAATAGTAGAGAATCGACCGGATGTTCGCATTCCGGTGTACCTTATTAATTTCCCTGAACTTCTTGTATTCGATGTCTTCGCTACTGAAAATCTGCACGATACCCATTCCGGTAATGTGTTCCTGTACAAATGCATTGAGATTGGAAACCGCCGCGCGCACCTCGTTGAACGAATCCTTGATTTTCTCCTTGAAAATGTAGGTACAGAACAGCATCAGCGGGATCATCGAGAGGCTGATGAGGGACAACTTCCAATCCGTGTAAAACATCACGGCGATGATCAGCACCAGTTGCAGAATATCTCCCGCTATGGCCGCCATACCGTCGCTGAACACGTTGGAAAGCGTTTCCACGTCGGATATTGTACGTGTTACAAGTCTTCCGATGGGTGTATTGTCAAAAAATTTGAGCCTCAACCCGATGATTTTCTGATACAACTGCACGCGGATATCGCGGATGATATATTGCCCCAGCCAGCCCGACATATAGGTATTCCAGAACTGCGCCAGGCCTTGCAGGATGGTTACGATTATCATCACCATCAGCATTACCGTCAGTTGCCGGTAATCTCCGCCGGCAATCGGCGTATCGATGGTATACCTGATCAGCAGGGGCGTCAGCGGCGCCAGGACCGCATTAAGCAAAATAATGGCAATAAGCAGGTAAAACTGCTTCTGGTAAGGTCGAACGAATGTGTATAGACGCCTTAGGGTAGGAAGATCGAATATCTGGCCGCTTTTGGTTTCCTGATTCACCGGGTCGCTTTTAAGTACAGTAGTTGTTCTGATTCAACAATGCAAAGTTAGAAAATGTCGCAGAGGGGATAAAAAATCTGGCAAACGGCGTATATCTTTTTCAAATACACTACATTACGGACTTAAATGTGATATCGCCAAAATGGAGCTGTTTCTGAGTTTATGCCTGGGAATAGGACTGAGCGCCAGCTGTGGTTTCAGGATATTCCTGCCTATGCTGGTCGCGAATGTCGCGGCTATGAACGGGTGGATTACGCCCGGAGAGCAATTCGGGTGGCTGAGTACCTGGACGGCTTTTTTTGCCTTCGGGACGGCTACATTGCTGGAAATTGCCGGATATTACATTCCGTTTGTGGATAACCTGCTGGATACCGTCGCGACGCCGGCCGCCGTCGTGGCAGGCACATTGCTCACGACATCGTTCATCGAAATCGACAACCCAATGCTGCATTGGGGACTCGGGCTGATCCTCGGGGGCGGCACGGCCGGACTTGTGCAGGCTGGTACGGGTATCCTGCGGCTACTTTCGTCCAAGACAACGGCCGGCATCGGTAATCCGGTGGTTTCCACGGCAGAGAATGTCGCGTCGTTCGGACTGTCGGGGCTTGCCATATTCCTGCCGGTAATCGCCCTGGTACTGGTAGTTCTGCTGGCTTTATGGCTTTTGAAACGGTTAATGAATTTGAAAAAATCCTGATGCATGGTTTTCGTGTCTGATGCAATCCCGGTCCATTCCCTTCCCAAAACGCCCAGCCAGGTCCCTGCTTTAAAGATTTTCAGGTTCAAAAACAGCATCGAAGTTCAGAAAGACGGTCCGGTTCCCCTGCCCATTACCCCGCTCCCGACCGACACGCCGCACCGGCATACCTATTATGAGATCCTCTTCATCGAAGAAGGCCAGGGCTTTCACGAGATCGACTTTCATTCTTATGGTATTCAAGGTGCCGGATTGCATTTCCTGACGCCCGGACAAGTGCATTTGCTTACATTTTCAACTTCGTTCCAGGGTTACATCGTCGCGTTTTCGGAGGATTTTTACACATTTTACAATCCGATGAACCCGTCGCTTTCACAGCTGCCGTTTTTCCAGCCAGCACGCAGACAACCGATTATCATGCTTTCCGAAAGCGACAAGCATTATTTTCACAACATTCTGGAAAACATGGTCACCGACCACCTCAATGCCGACACCGACCAGACATTGATCGGCCGGTACTTGGGGCTGATGTTGCAAAAATGCGCCTTCCTGACCCAGCATAACATACGGCCTGCGGAGTCGGCGGCGTTGAGCGTTCCTGAACTGGCCGGCCGTTTTCAGGAGATGGTGGAAAAGAATTTCAGGCAAATGCACGAAGTGCAGCAATATGCCAGCCAGTTGTCGGTTACGCCCGATTATCTGAGTAAAATCATCAAAAGATTCCTGGGTATTTCGTGCCAGGAATATATCCTCGACAAACTGCTCCTCGAAGCCAAACGGCTCCTTGTTTTCAGCAATCTGAGCAGTAAGGAAATCGCCTACCACATCCACATGGACGACCCGTCCTATTTCAGCCGCATCTTCAAAAAGAAAACCGGACTTACCCCGAACGAATATCGTGAACATGTTCGGAAAAGTACCATTTAATAGCAAATTTGTACCTTGTTATCGTTTTTTGGCCGAAATATCTTTGTATTGTCCTAAAATAAAATGACTAAATAATACTATCGATATAAATTATGCAGATAAAAAACGAACTGGCTGCCGCTTCGCTTCAACCTAAGATCGACAGGATTTGGGAGCTTTCCGGAGAGAAAATCAAACTTATTAATAAAGAGTACGACAACTCTAAAGGAACGCCCGTATTTACCGTAAACGGCAAATATACCCTTCGTGGCTGGACCGAATGGACACAGGGTTTCCAATATGGCGCCGAGGTATTGCAATTCGACGCCACCGGCGACGAAAACTACCTTGCGAGTGCACGTAAAAATACCGTTCAGTCGATGGCTTCGCATGTAGGTCATTTCGGCGTACACGACCATGGTTTCAACAATGTAAGTACGTACGGCAACCTGCTGCGCCTGATGAACGAAGGGGTAATCCCTGAAAACGAATGGGAACGTAATTTCTATGAGATTGCCCTGAAAGTCTCCGGGTCAGTTCAGGCGCGCCGGTGGACGGCCATTAAGAATGGCCAGGGCTTTATCTACTCGTTCAACGGGCCGCACTCGTTATTTGTGGATACGATCCGCTCGGTGCGGGCGCTGATAGTCTCGCATTTGCTGGGCCATAGCTATATGGGTGAAAACGATCTGACAACCAGTCTGCTCGAACGCGGAACACTGCATTCCATTGCCACCGCCAACTATTCGGTTTACTACGGCGAAGGCCGCGACAGCTACGATATCTGGGGCCGTACTGCGCATGAAAGTGTTTTCAACACCAACGACGGCAATTATCGCTGCCCCAACTCGCAGCAAGGCTTTTCGGGCTTCACCACCTGGACACGCGGCCTGGCATGGGCCATGCTGGGTTTCGCCGAACAACTCGAATCGCTGGCCAGCTTCTCCGACAATGAACTCGCACCGCTGGGCGGTCGCGCCGAAATCGAGCGTATTTACCTCAAAGCTGCTCGGGCCACTTGTGATTTTTACATTGAAAATACAGCATCCGATGGCATTCCTTACTGGGATACCGGCGCTCCGCAGCTCTATAAGCTCGGCGATTACACTTCCCGGACATCCGATCCGTACAATGAGTTTGAACCTATCGACAGTTCTGCGGCGGCCATTGGCGCGCAGGGGTTGCTTCGTTTGGGCAAATACCTGAATGAGAAGGGCCAGGCCGAGGCGGGAAACCGCTACTGGCAGGCCGGTCTGACGGCCGTGGATTCACTCTTTGACGAGCCATATCTTTCAACCGATCCTGCACATCAGGGTTTAATCCTGCATTCGATCTATCACCGTCCGAACGGCTGGGACAATGTACCTGCCGGCCGGAAGATCCCGTGCGGCGAATCGAGCATGTGGGGCGACTACCATGCTCGCGAAGTGGCGCTTTACCTGCACCGGATCAACAAAGGGCTGCCTTATTACTCCTACCTCGGCGCGGTGAAGTAACGGTACTGTCACCCTTCGACTCCGCTCAGGGTGACAAGAACGACTTCACACCTAACAAAATATCAATATTAAAACCATAACCATTTCTCCGAATTGGAAAACATAACACTCGACAGGTGCTGTATCCACACCATTACCACCAAGCCCTGGGGACTTTCGGAGGCGGTTGAAAACTATGCCGCCGCAGGTGTGAAAGGCATCAGCGTATGGCAGAATGCCACCGAAGGGATCGGCCCGCACCGCGCGGGCGAAATTATCCGGGCTGCCGGGCTGGAAATCGTGTCCTACGTTCGTGGTGGTTTTTTCCCGCACACGAGCAGCGCCGGGCGCGCACAGGCGATCGACCATAACCGCAAACTACTCGAAGAAGCCGCAGCTTTGGGAGCGCCCATGATCGTGCTCGTTTGCGGCGCTTCGCCGGATCAGCCGCTGGAAATTTCCCGCGACCAGATCCGCGAGGGCATTGCGGCCATTTTACCGCTGGCGGAAAAACTGGGCGTAAAACTGGCTATCGAGCCGCTGCACCCCATGTACGCAGCCGATCGATCCGCCATTAACACTCTGGCGCAGGCTAACGACATGGCCGAACACTTCCAATCGCCTTTTGTAGGAGTAGCAGTTGACGTCTACCATTTATGGTGGGACGGCGACCTGGAAAAGGAAATCGCGCGGTGCGGCGCGAAGGGCAACCTGCTCGCTTATCACGTCTGCGACTGGAAGGTAAATACCATCGACCTGCTGAACGACCGCGGCTTAATGGGTGAAGGATGTATCGATTTGAAAAAGATCCGGGGCTGGGTGGAAGCGACGGGCTTCAATGGCTTTTGCGAAGTGGAGATTTTCTCGAATATCCATTGGGCAAAGGAGCAGCATTTGTTTTTGAGTGAGATTACTGAGGCTTTTCTTAAAACTGTATAAACGACAATGACAACACATACCATTGGCATTATCATGAACGGCGTAACCGGCCGTATGGGTACCAACCAGCATTTATTGCGCTCCATCAAAGCCATTATCGAACAAGGCGGCGTGAAGATTTCTTCCGATGAAGCGATTATGCCGGACCCGATCCTGGTGGGCCGCAACGAGGCCAAGCTCCAGGCGCTTTGCAAACAGTCGGGCGTTCAGAAATACACGACCGACCTCGATTCGGTGATGTCCGATCCGCATTATCAAATCTATTTTGATGCGCAGGTGACCGGTCGGCGTGCGGCGGCTGTGAAAAAGGCCATTCAGGCTGGAAAGCATATTTATTGTGAAAAACCGACCGGTACTACTACCGAAGAGGCATTGGAACTGTATGATCTTGCTACGAAGGCCGGTTTGAAAAACGGTGTGGTACAGGATAAACTCTGGCTGCCGGGTTTGGTAAAACTAAAAAGACTGATGGAAGCCGGCTTCTTCGGAAAAGTCCTTTCGGTACGCGGCGAGTTTGGTTACTGGGTTTTCGAAGGGACCAGCATTCCGGCCCAACGGCCTTCGTGGAACTACCGCAAGGAAGACGACGGCGGTATTATCGTGGATATGCTTTGCCACTGGCGTTACGTACTCGATAACCTGTTCGGAAAAGTAAAAGCCGTTTCCTGTCTGGGCGCAACGCACATTCCCGAGCGCGTGGACGAGAATGGTAACACGTATAAATGTACGGCCGACGATGCCTGCTACGCCACCTTCGAGCTGGAAAGCGACGTGATTGCCCATTTCAACTCTTCGTGGACGGTGCGCGTGCGCCGCGACGACCTGCTCACGCTGCAAGTGGACGGAACGCATGGCTCCGCTGTCGCCGGTCTGCGCGACTGCTACATCCAACATTACGGCAACACGCCGAAGCCCGTCTGGAACCCCGACATTCCACAGCCGATCCCGTTCTTCGACGGCTGGTCGAAAGTGCCTGAGCAGGAGATTTACGACAACGCGTTCAAGGCGCAATGGGAGCTCTTCCTCAAACACATTGTAAAAGACACCCCTTTTCCATGGGATCTGAAAGCGGGTGCCCGTGGTGTGCAGCTCGCCGAGAAGGGCCTCGAAAGTTGGGAAAAACGCCAATGGGTTGATGTGGAGGAACTATGAAAAAGACCGCATTAATCACCGGCGGAAGCCGTGGCATCGGCTTTGGCATTGCCAGGGCGCTAGCCAAAGAAGGATATAACCTGGCCATCAACGGCGTCCGCGACGAAGCCGGCGCTGCGGCGGCACTCAATGAATTGCGGGAGCTCGGCGCCGAAGTAGCCTATTGCCAGGGAAGCATCGCCGATGCCGCCGACCGCGAAGCCATTATCGAAAAGGCCTATTCCGTTTTCGGGCAGATCAACCTGCTTGTCAATAACGCCGGCATAGCGCCCCGCGTAAGGCTCGATGTTCTCGAAACGACCATCGGGAATTACCGGGAAGTAATGACGACCAATCTCGAAGGCCCGTTCTTTTTTACCCAAGCTATCGGCAAACGTATGGCGGCGGCGAAACAGGACAACCATGCATTCGAAGCAGCGATCATTTTCGTCACATCCATCTCGGCTACCGTGGCATCCGTCAATCGGGGTGAATATTGTATTTCAAAAGCCGGGCTTGCGATGACCAACCTGCTTTTCGCCGTGCGGATGGCCGAGTACAATATTCCGGTTTATGAAATCCGTCCGGGTATTATTGCTACGGACATGACTTCCAAAGTACAGGAGAAATACGACAACCTGTTCCAAAGCGGCATTGCATTGCAGCCGCGCTGGGGCACGCCGGAGGACGTCGGCAAGGCAGTGGCTTCGCTAACAAGAGGCGATTTCCCCTACTCCACCGGCCAGGTAATCGGCGTGGACGGCGGAATGCTGATCGACAGATTGTAAGGTAGTCAGGGATTGTCAGGTGTCAAGCGTAGTCAGTCATTGTAACTTCAGTCATTGACGTACACAATGACAGTCCATGACTACACATGACAACCCTTGACCACACCTGACAGCCTCTGACCTGAAGAATCCGGCGGTCAAAAAAGAATTGATTGACATTTCCATAACATTAGGCCGACGGCCGAAAGCCGAAAGCCGAAGTAAAACCTAACCCTATGTCAACAACAACCAACAATTCCCAACCTTCGCTGCTTTCGCAGTTGTTGCAAATACCTGTAATCGTAGCTGCACTGGGCTACCTGGTCGATATGTACGACCTCTTTTTGTTCAGTGTGGTGCGGGTGCCGAGCCTGAAAGCCCTGAATGTCGCCGACGATCAGTTGCTCAGCGAGGGCATCAGTTTGTTGAATTATCAAATGGCGGGAATGCTGATCGGCGGCGTGTTGTGGGGAATAATAGCCGATAAAAGAGGCCGGCTTTCCGTTCTTTTCGGGTCCATTATCATGTATTCGCTCGCTAATATCGGCAACGGTTTTGTGTCTTCGCTTGATCAGTATGCGGTTCTTCGCTTTATTGCAGGCGTGGGCCTCGCCGGAGAGCTTGGGGCCGGGATTACGCTCGTAACCGAGGTATTGCCAAAGGAAATACGCGGCTATGGCACTACATTGGTAGCGACATTGGGTGTTTTAGGTGCAATTCTGGCTTATTTCGTAGCCGATTTATTCGCGTGGCGCGTATCCTATTTTGTAGGTGGCGGCATGGGTTTGTTGCTTTTGGTATTACGGTTCAATGTTTTTGAGTCGGGCATGTTCAAACATGCCAAGGAGCGTTCGGTGGACCGGGGGGAACATTATGATGATTCTGCTGAACGGCAAACGCCTCGGCAAATACCTGATGGCGATCCTGGTAGGTTTACCGATCTGGTTTGTTGTGGGAATTCTGATTACCTTTTCGCCGGAATTCGGGGCGGCGAAGGGCATCGAGGGCATCAATGCGGGAAAGGCGGTTATGCTGGCTTTTTCAGGGCAAGTTGGCGGAGACATCGTCAGTGGGTTACTAAGCCAGTATATGCGAAGCAGGAAGAAGGTAATCAGGCTCTTTATCGTGCTTTCGCTTGCCATGGTAATCGGTTATTTACTTATTCCGATGCAAGATTTGTTCTCTTTCTACTTGCTTTGTACCTTGCTGGGATTCTGTAATGGATACTGGACGTTGTTCATTACCATTGCCGCGGAACTGTTCGGTACGAATCTCCGGGCAACCGTGGCGACAACAGTACCTAATTTCGTGCGCGGCGCAACGATTCCGCTTGCAGCGCTGTTTGTGAGTTTCAAACCCGACCTGGGCGTGATTCAGAGCGGGCTGGTAATAGGCGTGGCAACCGCACTGGTGGCATTGCTGGCCTTATATTTCCTGGAAGAGACATTTACAAAGGATATGGACTTTGTAGAAAAAGAATAGTTTCGGTTTTAGTTTTAGTTAAAAGCGGCCCCCACAGATGGAGGGCCGTTTTTTTTAACAGTTATTAACACTTTTCCAAGCAACACTCCCGCACCATTCCCCGTCTCTTGGTTAAATTTTGAAAATAGCCATGAGATACCGTTTAATTGCTTACGCTGGGAATCAACCTCTTGTCCCACCCGAAACCCCGCTCGTGTACTTTGTTTACCGGGGTACACGGGCGTAATCTTACTTTTGTCGTGTTCTTAAAATAGAACAAAACTTATAGCCATAAAAAATAAAATAGCCATGAAAACAACAGTCAAAACCTTCATCTGCGCATTTGCGCTCGCAACCGCTTCTTTCACCGCCGGCGCGGCCGACAAAGAGGCAAAAAAAGCTTCCACTTTCGGAACCGGTGTTTACGCCACCAAAACAGGCAAGATCAATGTGCTTGTCGACAAGGCCAACACCGATTCCAAGACGACATTGTTGCTCAGGGACGCCGACGGAACCATCGTATATCGGGAAACGATTTCGAAAGACCACAAAAAATTCGGACGCACCCTGAACCTCGATGCGATGGATCCAGGGAAATACAAGCTGGACATCATTTGCGGCAACGAAATCCAGACCAAGACTTTCGAACTGGCCGAGCAAAAAGTAGAACGTATTCTTACAGTTAATTAAGGTTCAAATATATCGTTTCGTTTCGGGCGGCACCTTCCATTGCGGGAGGTGCCGCTTTTTTTGTATACCTCAGGATAATTTTCCTGTTACCTATTTCAAAACCGGCGTATCAATAGAAAGCGGAATAAACGTTTGATAGAGGCTGTTAACCAACTCATCGAAGACCTTGACCACGAGCGGGTTCTGCTCGCAGACCGGCATTTGAGGCTACAACAGGAAACTCAACCTGATCTGCGCCCAACCCGAAAAGCGATAAGTGATCTAATAGTAGAATTTGAGGCAAGATGCTGGTCCGATGAAGACCTGGTAACCGATGCCCAAATGGAGGAAAGCGAAGCCGCAAAAATTCAGGCCGAAAAAGAGTATGCATTTCTCCGGAAACGGAATAAGCTGATTCTCGCAAAGCTTCAAGAACTTTCATTAAAACAAAAAGACCTTGCGCTCCTATTAAATCACAGCAAATCCTATACTTCTGAATTGCTGAACGGCATCAGGCCGTTTTCGACCAATGACTTAAAATTGATTCATTTACTCTTCGAAATCCCGCTCACAGATCTTATCATCACAATCCCCTCACAGGAAACATTAAGCCGATTGGAAACTGCAATAGATAAAATCTCTTCCTTGAACCCAAAGGCTAGCATGCTACGCGAAACGCTTGCGAAACGCCCGGAGCAAACGGGTTACTGCCGGAAAATTGGGATGAGGACGATTTGCAGGAAGAAACTCAACAGGAAGAACATGTTGGCGACAAATTAACACTTTCAAATAAATGAGTTACTAAATTTCAAGGAGATCGATAGCACAGCTCACTTTTTGCCTTTTGAATATTCAATTTAAAATCACTCATTACTATGGATACCCGTCGAGATTTCCTGCAAAAACTATCCCTGGGCATCGGCGCAACGGCGTTGAGCGACCTCCCTGCATCCGCAAAGGAGCTGTATTCCGGCCCGAAGGCCGACAAGCAGTTGCGCGTGGCATTAATGGGGCTGGGAAGTTACGCTACCCGCGTAGCGGAGGCGATGAAGGACTGCAAAATGGCGACGCTGGTCGGCGCGGTTTCGGGTACGCCTTCAAAACTCGAAACCTGGAAACAGAAATACAATATCCCCGGGAAGAATACCTACAACTACGAGACGGTAAGCGGGATCAAAGACAATCCGGACATCGACCTTGTGTACATTACCACGCCTAACTCGTTGCACCATAAGCACGTATTGCAAATTGCCGCGGCCGGCAAACACGTACTTTGTGAAAAACCCGTCGCCGACAATGCGCAGCAAACCCGCGAGATGATCGCCGCGTGTAAAAAGGCCGGCGTGAAGTTCTATATCGGCTACCGGATGCATTTCGAACCGCATACGCGTGAGCTTATACGCATGCGCGAGGCCGGGGAGCTGGGCAAGATATTGCATGTGAACAACTATATGGGATTCAAATCCGGCGACCCAAACCAATGGCGACTGAAAAAATCCCTCGCGGGCGGCGGGGCAATGATGGACGTGGGGATTTATGCACTCAATGGTGCCCGCTACGCAACCGGCGAGGAGCCGATTTGGGTCACGGCGCAGGAAACGAAAACCGACCCCGTCAAATTCAGGGAGGTAGACGAGACGATCATGTTCCAGCTGGGGTTCCCAAGCGGCATCGTGGCGAGTTGCGGCACGACCTACGCATTCAACAATTATGAGCGGTTGTATGTGATCGGAGAAAAGGGATTTGTAGAACTGAGCCCTGCATTCGGCTACGGGCCCATCAAAGGCCGCACACACCTCGGCCCGATGAACCAGCCCGTGGTTACGCACCAGACACTTCAAATGGACGGTATCGCCGATATTATCCTCAACAACAAACCGGATCCGAATGTGACTGGGGAGGAGGGTTTGAAAGATATGATCGTGGTAGATGCGGTATACGAGTCAATCCGCAAAGGCGGGGCTAAAATTATGCTCGCTGGAAAATAATATATGCATCGTCCCAACATTCTGGTCATTTGCGGCAAGAACAAGCGCCGCAGCCGTACGGCCGAATACATTTTCAAAAACGACCCCCCGATTCAATATCCGGTCAGCCGGATTGAGCCCTCAGAGTAACAGAAAAATCTCTGAGAGCGATCTCAATTGGGCTGACATCACGCTGGTAATGGAAAGCGATCATAAATTCAAGATTCGGAAACTGTATACTCATCTGGATTTGCCGCCCATTCAAGTGCTCGATATCCCGGATGAATATGAATTTATGGATGAAGAGCTGATCGAAATCCTTACAACGAAAATCAATAGTCTGCTGGGAAACACATTTTGAGGCCTGAAAAGATGAAGAACGCGACGTAATGGTGATCGTGAACAAAAGGCAACTGGTAGGATCCGGTTGCCTTTTATACTGTATTAACCTATTATTACAACACGACATATCCAACACCATCGAGTCATGAAAGACTACCCCCAAAGTGTGCGAAGAAAAGACCGCCAGGAGATCGACATCTCTTTCTTGCACGCAATTCTAAACAATGCGATGTCCTGCTCTATTGCCATAGAAAAGGAGGGTTATCCGTTAATCCACGTCGCGTTTTATCACTTCGACCAGGCAAACAATGACATCGTCTTTCATTTCTCTAAGCATGGGCACGCAGGCGAGGAAATTACGGACGGAAAGAAAGCGAGCATTTCAGTATACAAATACGGCAGACTCTATACAGCAGCTAAGGCAGTTGATTTTGGTTGCGAATATCAAAGTGTGATGATCTACGGGACAATCAGAATTATCGAAAACGAAGAGGAACGAATGCAGGCGATGAACGATTTCTTCGACCGGTATTTCAAACATATTCCCAAAGACGATTACGAGGCATTTACATCTGCGCAAAGCAAGCCTATTCACGTGGCCAAAATCCGTATTGAACAATGGTTTGGAAAAGAACACGCGGTGCCGGCGTTGGCAATAGATGCATTTTACCCGGATTTCCCGGCAGTAATGAAACCGCGCGATACGCAATAGCCCCCCACCATCAATCAGTAAAGCCCCAGCCATCCCGACTTTAATAAATTGACCCGGTTCGAAACAACGCCGGGCGCGTTTAATATGCAAAAATTCAAAATCATTATCCCCATGCTGGCCGGCATTGCCGCGCTGTTTACTCCTGTTCTACTATCCGCACAAATTATGGATTCGAAATCAATCGTCGCGCCGGGAGCTCAGGTCGAAAAGCTGGGCAACGGGTACAAATTCACAGAAGGGCCCGTCGCGGACAAAGACGGTAATGTATTTTTTACCGATCAGCCTAACAACAAAATCATCCGCTGGGATGCCGAAACGGGCACATTCAGCACGTTTTCTGACAAAGCGGGCCGCGCCAACGGCATGTATTTTGACAAAAAAGGTAACCTCGTGGCTTGTTCGGACGAGGAAAATCAGGTTTGGTCCTTTGATAAAAAAGGTAATCCGACGGTCCTCGTTAAAGACTATCAAGGCAAGCTGCTCAATGGTCCAAACGACCTGTGGATCGATCCGAAAGGCGGTATTTATCTCACCGACCCTCTCTATAAACGCGATTACTGGAAACGCGACCCGGCCATGCAACAGGACGGCGAACATGTCTACTACCTCGCTCCGGACCATAAAAAGCTCATCCGCGTGGACGAAAGGTTGAAAAAACCGAACGGCATTATCGGAACTGCCGATGGCAAACGACTCTACGTGGCCGATATCGGCGACAACAAAACCTACGTTTACGACATCCGGAAGGACGGTACGCTTGCCAATCGCCAGCTTTTCGTCTCGAAAGGTTCCGATGGTATGATCCTCGACGAAGAAGGCAATCTTTATATTACAGGCAACGGGGTTACCGTTTTCGACCCGTCGGGTACGCAGATTGCCCATTTTCCCGTACATAAAGGCTGGACGGCCAATGTGTGTTTCGGCGGGAAAAACCGGGACATGCTATTCATTACGGCCGAAACGGCGGTATATGGACTAAAAATGCGGGTCAAAGGTGTAAAATAACGGCCCCGATTGCTGCAATGGCGGGATTTCCTGGTATTCCGGGACATTCCGCCATTCTTTTTTTACTCCGATGCAACGGTTTCGGAACATATATCGTCATGGACAAATACAATATTTTCATACTAGATCATTCGTCGGCTCGTTCCTGAACTAACCACACCCCCCGTCTATGCGTCTGATTTTTACGGCATTTCTTCTCCTGCTCCATCTCTTTTCTTTCGCCCAGCACCGTATTACGATCAGCGGTTTTGTGAAAGAAAAAGGCAGCCAGGAGCAACTGCCGGGTGTCAATGTGTACATCGGCAACACCCCTTACGGCGCAGTGACGAACACATACGGCTTTTACTCGCTCACGGTACCGGCGGCGGATTCGGCGACCATTTCCTTTTCTTTTGTGGGTTACGAAAAGCAGGAACGGCGCATTACGCTGCGAACCGATACCGAGTTAAATGTATTTCTCCCCACCATCACACAGCTCGAAGAAGTGGTTGTTTCCGCCCGCAGGCAGGAGGATTATGCAAGCCGGACGGTGCAAATGAGCAAAGTGGAAATCCCCATCCAGCAATTAAAAAAAGTGCCGGCATTTTTCGGGGAAAAGGACGTACTGCGGGTCCTGCAACTGATGCCGGGCGTCCAAAAGGGAACAGAAGGACAAACGGGTTTGTATGTACGCGGTGGCGGTCCCGACCAAAACCTCATAATTCTCGACGATGCCGTGGTTTACAATGCGAATCACCTGTTTGGCTTCTTCTCCATATTCAATTCCGACGCGCTCCGCAGTGTGGAACTGACCAAAGGCGGGTTTCCCGCACGCTACGGCGGCCGGCTATCGTCGGTGTTGGAAATGAACATGAAGGAGGGCAGCAAGGAAAAACTGCATGGCGAGGGGGGAATTGGCCTGATTTCCTCGCGTTTGACCCTGGAAGGCCCTATAAAAAAAGGGAAATCGTCCTTCCTGATCTCGGGCCGGCGAACTTACATCGACGTGCTGGCAGCCCCGCTGATCGCCCGGCAGCAACGCGGCGAAGACAGCCAGGTGAAGCCCGGCTATTATTTTTATGATCTCAATGCCAAAATGAACTACGACCTGGGCGGTAAGGACAAACTTTATATCAGCGGGTATTTCGGACGCGATAAATTTCACGCCAACGAAAAAAGTAGTACAACGGAAACACGTGCCGGGCTCGACTGGGGTAATGCAACAGCCACAATACGTTGGAATCACGTCCTCAACCAGAAACTTTTCGTCAATACTTCATTCATTTTCAGCAATTTCAAATTCGGGGTATCCAGTTATTCCAAAGAGTTGAACCCCGACGGCTCGGTGGACGACGAGTTTAGTCTCGAATACGACTCCCGCATCCGCGACCTGGGCGTGAAAACGGATTTCGACTTTTACCCGTCTTCCCGGCACTCGGTCAGATTTGGCGGGCAGGCTACGCTTCACAAATTCGTGCCGTCGGCGTTGGCGATCGCCGGGACGTTCACCGACAATCCCATCGAACGATCGGTCAAGCCGGTTTATTCACTCGAAACAGGGCTTTACATCGAAGACACCTGGCAGGCACTGGACGCTTTGAAAGTCAATGCAGGCTTACGGATGAGTACGTTTCAGACGGACGTGAGGACTTACGTGCGCCCCGAACCAAGAATTTCCGCCGCCCTGCGCCTGGCCAAAGACTTTTCATTCAAGGCGTCCTACGCTCGCATGAACCAGTATGTGCACCTGCTCTCGAATACCGGCCTTGGCCTGCCTACCGACCTGTGGGTACCTACAACGGCGCGCGTCGCTCCCCAGCAATCCGAGCAGATAGCCGCCGGTTTTGCCAAAGATCTCGAACGCCCGGCACTCACCGTCACGCTGGAAGGTTATTATAAAAAAATGAACAACATCCTTAATTACAGGGAAGGGTCGTCGTTCCTGAGCATCAATGGCGAAAATGCCAATGAACTAAGCTGGGAAGACAATGTGACTTCGGGAAAAGGATGGTCGTACGGCGGTGAATTTCTCATACAAAAGAAAACCGGCAGATTCTCCGGTTGGGTAGGCTACACATTGTCGTGGACTTTTTGGAAGTTTCCCGAGCTCAATTTCGGCAAGACCTTCTTCCCGCGCTACGACCGTCGCCATGATATTTCCGTGGTAGGGATATACGAGCTGGGCAAGCGGGTTACGCTCTCGGCGACGTGGGTGTACGGCACCGGCAATGCACTGACGCTCCCGGTATCGAGCTACCGGGCGGCAACCGACAATTTCGTTACCCGTCTGACGCCCGAGGGCAAACCGGTGATCAACTGGTTCGGTCCTACGGTGAGCGAGTACGGGCAGAAGAACAGCTACCGCGCAGAACCTTTCCATCGTATGGATGTCGCCGTGCAGTTTCATAAGAAAAAAAGCGGCACGAGCGGACCTGGGAATTCGGTGTTTACAATGCATACAACCGGAGGAACCCGTTTTTTTACAATATCGACGAAGAGGTGGTCATACTTCCCAACGTAATGCCCGCGACGCCGGTCACGAAATATTCATTGAAACGTTATTCGCTGTTTCCGGTACTTCCCTATTTCAGCTACAATTTTAAATTCTAAAAGCGGCCACATGTTTTCCCGACAACTCATTCTCCTGTTACTGGCATTCGTCCTGGCCGCGTGTGAATCGCTTGTTACCGATATCGACCAGTCCAAACTCCCGCAGGTCGGTTCCAAATTGGTGGTACAATGCTTTATTTCCCCTCAGGCGGCACGCATTAATGTGGTGGTGACTGAATCGGTCCCGCTTTTTGCCGAACCCGGCCTGAAAGGGGGCGTGATCCGGAACGCGATCGTGAAACTGTCCGACGGGACAAAAGAGGTGGTGGTTCCTTTTGATACAACCGACCAGCTGTATTCGATTGAAAAAGCTGCATTCACGGTTTTACCGGGGAAGACCTATTTCCTTTCGGTAACCGACGGAGCTCGTTCGGTAAGTTCAACATGTACGGTGCCAGCCAGTGCGGTACTGCCCCGGACTTACGAAATCGACACCTCCTATTCGGGAAGCGTGCCGAATCAGGATACTTCGCTCACCGTGAAAATGACCTGGAACGACATCGCGCAGGAAACCAATTACTATCGCGTACGTGCCTGGCTCGATCTGGAATACAGTGTCCCGCAGAGTGCCGACGGCAATAGCGTAAAGGAGAAAAGGCTACGGAACCGTTTCAATATCAACTGGGACGATACCATTGGCCGGAACGATTTCCGCAACGACGTCAATCTGGATGGAGCGAGTTTCAATTCCCCCATCGGGCGCGTCAATCTGCCCGACGTAATGACCATCGGTTTGGGAAACGGCGCCTTTTACACGTTATATCCGAAAAGCAAGATCATATCGGTCACCATGGAGGTTTACAATACCGACGAGCATTATTTCAAATACCACCGCTCACTGCAAACGCGGGGCGACGCCGATAACCCCTTCGTGGAGCCTTCTTTGATCTATACCAATATAGAAGGCGGCCTGGGATGTTTCGGGTCCTACAATGCCGGACAATCGATATATCGTCCCAAATAATCCGGCTTAACTCCTGTTTCTGTTCTACATAATCTGGCAATATGAGGTCAAACTACCTCAAAATGTACATCGCCGGATTGCCATTTGGGTACTGAAATCATTCCTCTCCAAAGGCATACTTTTTTCTCCGTCAGTTCCCAGGATCGCTATCAGCTGTTCATTCGATCAGATCATCAATCTTAAAAATAAATACTATGGACTTGCAAGGAACAGACCAGGATAAGGTTAAGAAACCGCATCCGGCCAACAAAAACATGAGTGAGCCCGATACGCTCCTCGAAACGCTGGAAGATTTACAGGAACAAGGCTATACCTATGACTTCAACCTGACTGCCCATGCCCTGGAAGTACATAAGGACGACGGGATTTGCCTGACATTGTCCCCCGAAGATTTCGATATCGTACAAGTATACCGGTTCGAAGGAATGACTAACCCGTCGGACATGTCGATCCTGTATGCAATCGAGTCCAAAGACGGCCTGAAAGGTACGCTCGTGAGCAGCTACGGCGTGTATGCCGATACGATGTCCAATGAAATGATCAAAAAACTGGATACGCGGAGCTCGCTGATCGTGCACCACCCGGAAGACGACGACATGGCACATTGATTTGCCCGTCTTCGACTCATGACCGATGTTGCTTTGCCGCCGTGGCAAAGCAACATTTTTTGTTCCCGATAAGCCGCCCATCTTTCGGCAAAACCGCCCTCAACCGCCTGGCACAGGTATTTTAAAACTTTCAGGACAGGTATTTTAAAACTTTCAGGACAGATATTTAAAGTGAAGTGATTATGGAAATGATCGAACTGACCGACGAACTCATTCACTCAGCCGAGCAACGGTCTGCCGGCCAGCCCTACCCATATTTCGTGAAAAATCTGAAAGCAATCGGGGTGGACAATTACGAAGTGAAAGTGAAGAACCATAAACGTACTTATACCTCCGTTAATGGCGACAAGCTTATTATCCCGGGTGACCTGCCGGAATTTGAATGTGCCGAGGATTTCAAGCTGGAAGAAGTCAAGGCGGCCATCAAGCGTACCCAGGAGGGCATTACGGATTACCCCACTTTCCTGCGAGAAATCGGGGCCGCGGGCATACACACCTATGTAGCCGATCTTTCGGGCATGAAGGTGATTTATCAGGGCCCCAACTCCGAATATGAATACGAAGAAATGATTCCAGAGGTTTAGAAAGTTTTCAGCCGGCTGCGCATGGCGTCGAGGTGGTCGTCGGTAAAATCGAGGTGTGTTACAAACCTGACCATCCCTTTTCCAAATGTTACCGCCAGAATCCCCGCCTCGGCCAGCCGGCTCACATATTGCTGTTCGGCGAGCCCGTCGTTCAGCCTGATAATGACAATGTTGGTATCGACCGGAAAAATTTCTGCAACTTCCGGCCTCCCGGCAAACATCTCCCCGATCGCCCTCGCCCGCCGGTGATCCTCTTTCAGGCGACTCACGTGATGATCGAGCGCATAAATGCCCGCCGCAGCGAGGAACCCCGCCTGCCGCCATCCTCCGCCCATTACCTTCCTGAAACGCCGGGCCTCGCGGATCATTTCACTCGTACCGAGCAGCAGCGACCCTATCGGGCATCCCAGGCCTTTGGAAAGGCAAATACTGATACTATCGAAAACTTTTCCGTACTGCAATGGGGTTTCTCCCGTTTCGACCAGCGCATTGAACAGCCGGGCTCCGTCCAGGTGAAGTGGTATGCCGCGCCGGGTACAAACTTCACGGATCGCTTCTATCTCTTTAAAGTCGTAATAGCAACCCCCGCCTTTGTTCATCGTGTTTTCCAGCGAAACCAGGCGCGTTACCGTCGAGTGGACATCGTGCTCCGGGCTGACCGCCTCCGCTACCTGCCCTGCCGAGAGCCTGCCGCGGTCGCCTTCGAGAAGTTTGACGGACGAAAAGGCGTTCAACATGATGCCCCCTCCCTCGTAGAGATAAATGTGAGAATGTTTGTCGCAGATGACGTCGCTCCCCGGTCGTGTATGCACACGGATCGCCAGTTGGTTGGTCATGGTGCCGGAAGGACAAAACAGGGCATCTTCCATCCCGAAGAGCTTTGCCGCCTTATCCTGTAATGCATTCACCGTGGGATCGTCGCCCAGCACATCGTCGCCGACTTCCGCCGCCCACATCGCCTCCTGCATTTCCCTGGTGGGCCTGGTAATGGTGTCGCTGCGCAGGTCTATTTTCATTTCAAAAGTATTCATCGGGTATCTAATGCGATTTTGTGCCAAATTAATGCTTAAAAGCTGATTTGCGGGCAGGTATTGCTTACTTTAAACGGGTATATTGCGGCAAAATCAAGCATTATGGAATTCGACGAGTATCTGAGATCAAAAAAAATAGATGCGGAAGCATTCAAAAAGGGCGATGCGCTGCGGTACCAGGAATGGAGCAGCCTGTTTGAAACAATGCATCCCGAAAGTTTTACGGCACACAAAAAATTCCTGATCAACGAAACCCGCCGGCGTTACCATCTCAACGAAGAATAGCGGTAGGACTGGCGCATTTGCAATCTTTTATCAAAAACCTAAAACGTGCCTATGAAAAAGTTAACTTTCCTCATTCTCTTTTTTGTTTCGCTCCATGCCTCTGCGCAGCAAGGTCTTGTGAAAGAAAGCCTGAAACTGAACAGCAAGGCCATGGGCAAGGAAATCAGGTATAATATTTACCTTCCTGCCGACTACGATAAAACCAACCGCAGTTACCCGGTGCTTTACCTTCTCCACGGCTATTCGGATGACGAAACCGGGTGGACGCAATTTGGCGAAGTGCAGCATATTGCCGATAAAGCCATCGCCGGCGGCGACGCCCCCGCGATGATCATCGTAATGCCCGACGCCGGTGTCACTTTCTACATCAACAGCGCCGACGGAAAGGCCAGATACGAAGATTTCTTCGTAACGGAACTGATCCCCCACATCGAATCGACATACCGCGTTCGCGCTAAAAAGGAATTCAGGGCTGTGGCGGGACTTTCGATGGGCGGCTACGGTACGATGATCATGGCTACCAAGCATCCCGATCTGTTTGCGGCGGCGGCTCCTTTGAGCGGGGCGTTCTGGTCGGACGAAGAGCTATCCAATATGCCTGCCGAGCGCTACGACGGCCTGTTGGCCGGATTGTATGGCAAAGCAGCTCCGGGTAAAGAACGCCTTTCGGAAAACTGGTATAAAAATTCAATCCTTAAAATAATCGAAACCGCTCCGGTTGATAAACTTAAAACCGTAAAATACTATATCGATTGTGGTGACGATGATTTCCTTATCAAAGGTAATATGAACCTTCATGCCGCTATGACCGATAAGGCCATTCCTCACGAATTTCGCGTGCGCGACGGCGGGCATACCTGGACGTACTGGCGCACGGCGTTGCCCGAGGTGCTGAAATTCGTGGGGCAGAGCTTCCACCGCTGATACAAAAATACCCCCCGGAAAGTGTCCAGCTTCCTGGGGGCAGTGCAAACATTCCGGGCGCCTTTGTATCCTATCCTCTCATTTCTTCCATTAACTTCATCAATATCCCGACGGTTTTCTCCGTCTGTTCCCGGCTCGGTGTGGTGTCCCAATTACCGACGATGCCATTGCTTCCGATGTAAATGCCGTCTTTACGGGCGATGAAATTGGCGCCTTGAGTGTATAACTTGTAGTTCACATCTCCCTGTGGAATAAGGCATGAAAGCTGACCTGAAATTGGCGTCAGCTCTTCGTCGTTGAATACCGGCTTCGCTCCCAGGCCCATGCAATTCACAACTACTTTTTCAGGCAACGCATCGATATCTTCCACTTTTTTGATTTCCTGGATTTTGACTTTCCCGCCAAACATCGTGAAATCCTGCAACTGGTGCCGCAAATAGGTCGGAATGTTGAACATGATATTCGTCCGGCGCGTCACATGGTCGGCTTTGAAAGGGTGTTCCTTCTTTTCGAGTCGCACGCGTTCGGGCAGCAGGCCGTCTATCTCGAAATCTTCGCCACCGGCTCCGGGGGTATAAACCGGGGCTTGTTTGAACACCCCGTATTCCTCCGCCCAGCAGGCAATGTCGTTCATTCCCAAAAGAAACTGGAACCGTCTGAACGAAAACCGCGTCGCTTGCTCCCAGGTATCCTTGAATTCCGGCCTGGCAATCTTCTTGTCGCAGACCCGCGACGCCGGCGACCACGTGCCGGTGGCGAGGTTGCTCGTTACGTTCGGGGGCACGTCTTTGGTGTAAATAGTTACTTCGCAGCCGCTTTCCTGCAATAATCGGGACGTCGCGATACCCACTGTTCCGCACCCCAGCACCGCTATTTTTTTCTCCTGTCGCCAGCACATTCCGCCGCGCGATGTCACCGGTACCCCACGACAACGACCAGCCGCTTCCGCCGTGGCCATAGTTGTGGACGATCGTCTTGTTACCTAATTTTTCCACATCGAGGCGCGGTCCCGAGGCCCGGAAAGGCCGTAATCCGACCGTCTCTTTTACGATGCGGTCCATCGACAGGCGTAATTTGGGGATCTGATGATACCCCCTGCTGATGTGAAAATGTTTGTCGGGATACCTCCTTTCAGGTCCGGGCGCACAGGAAGTGGCTACTGCGCCCAACGCGAAGCTGGCCGGGATGGCCTTTTCAAAAAAATCTCTGCGGTTCATTGGGTTGGAGTGAATGATAATGGTTTTGTGGAATTTAGCAACCAACCGCTACGAATACAAATTTTATATCGCTATTTTGTTATTTATCCAAATATTATCTCTTAAAATTAAATTAATACCATTATCTCTTAAAGGCAGGGCCTTGGGAAAGCGAAAACGGCATGTCCGCCTCCTGTGTCCCCCATTGCATATTGGGCCTGTCGCCCATCTGCAGCACGAGCGTTCCTCCTTTGAGCAGCTCGGCGTGGGTAATGTAAGTCCGGGTAAACGGCTTTCCGTTCAGCGTTGCCGACTGAATGTAGCGCGCATTATCGGAAACGCCTTTTGCCATCACCGTAAACCTTCTGTTCTTTCCGACATTCAACGATATTTCGCTGAACACCGGGCTTCCGAGCACATACTGATCGGTCCCGGGCGCGACAGGGTAAAAGCCCATCATACTGAATGCCAGCCAGGCCGACATTTGTCCGCCATCCTCGTTTCCGCTCAACCCGCCCGTGCCGGTATCGTATTCGCTCCGGATAATGGCGCGTGTCCATTGCTGCGTTTTCCAGGGTTGTCCCGCAAATGCATAGAGGTAGGCGATCTGATGATTGGGCTCGTTGCCATGCCAGTAATATCCCCGGTTGAATAGCGTATCCAATTTGCCGATAAAACGGCTTTTACCTCCCATTATCTCCTGCAATCCCGCGATGTCGTGTGGCACAAACCACGTGTATTGCGCAGGCGAGCCTTCCGTAATAAAACTGGCACGTTTGGCGAACGGATCGAAATTCGCAATCCAGCGCCCGTCGGCATAGCGGCCGCGCGCGTAGCCGGTCGACGGATCGATCACGTTCCGGTAGTTCATTGCACGTTCGCGGAGCCGGTCGGCATCTTCTTTTTTGCCCAGGCCGGCCGCCAATGTCCCCAGGCAGAAGTCGTCATATGCGTATTCGAGCGTTCGGGAAACCTGCTCCCGCTTGTGAAACGCCTGCCAGACGCTGTCTTCCAGCGGCACATAGCCGTACTGCAGGTAAGATTTCAATGCGCGGCGCCCCTGGCCCGCTTCGTAACTTTTGGCATTAGTATTTATTTCAAATGCGTTTTTCCGCAGATAGATGTACGCACTGTTTACATCAAAATTCCGCACATTCTTCGCGTAGGCGTCCGCGATGACCGACAATGCATGGTCGCCCACCATCGCCGCCGTGTAGTGGTTCCAGCAGGGAAAAATCGGCATCCAGCCTCCCTGCTCCGCTTTTTTCACGAGCGACTGCATCATATCGCCGGCGCGTGCCGGTTCCAGCAGGATTTCCAGCGGCATAGCCGCACGGAATGTGTCCCATAAGCTGAAATCGCAATAGTAGTCGAAGCCCTCCGCCTTTTGAAGCGGCGTACCGCCCGCGAACGAGGGGTAGCTCCCGTCCACGTCGGAGAAAAGTCGGGGAGATAACTTCGTTCGGTACAATGCACTGTAAAAAAGCGTTTTATCATCTTCGCTCCCTTGCACGCGGACTTTCCCCAATGCCTCGTTCCAGGCAGTTCTGGACAATTCCCTGACGGCTTCAAAAGTTTTTGTACCCAGTTCCTTTTCGAGGTTCGCGCGGGCGCCTTCAATGCTGGTAAACGACGTCCCGATGCGAACGGTAACGGTCTGTTTTTCATCTCCAAATCCCACATAAGCCCCAAGTCGCTCCCGGTTGCCCTTGCCCGTGAGCATTCTGCCCATCGGTGTAATGGTATCCGCCAGCCACACGCCCGACTGCATGAATTTTTGATCGAACTTCATCACAAAATATCCGCTGATTCCCGCGGGCTGTCCCGCTCCCTGATAAATGCGGTGCACCGGGTTGTAGCCCACGATTTCGCCCCGGTCCCGGAGGATTTCGACGAAACCTTCGCCCTCGTCGCTATTGGGTTCAACAACGATAAACGATTCCTCTCCGCTCCCGAATTTAAACCGCATGACGGCCGTCCGGGCAAGCGCCGTCACTTCGGCGTGGATCTGATGGTCCTGCAACCAGACCCCGTAATGGTCCGGTGAGCTTTGCTCTTTTTCGTGACTGAATACGCTGGCCCTCTTCTCCGGATCGGTGATGAGCTCGCCCGACAGCGGCATCACAGTGAACGATCCGTAATCCTGCACGCAGGACCCGTTGAGCCAATGCGTGCCGCGAAATCCCTGAAATTTGTTGTCGTTGTAGTAATAAGGTGCAATGCATTTTGTTTCTCGGGCACGGGTCTGCGGCGTCCACTGGGTCATTCCATTCGGAACGCCCGCTGCGGGAATCGTCTGTCCTTTCAGTTCGCTGCCCGCCTCGCTATGTGCCCTGGCACTTTCCGTTGCCGACGGCGCGGTACCGATTATCGTCGCGACGTAGTCGACCGGCGTCTTTTGCGCACAGGATTGATTATCAATACAAAACACCGACAGGAACAGTAAACCGACTGACAGAAAAGGTACGCGCATGGTTAGGCTTGTTATGAATTCAGGGCGGAAGATCGAAAAAATTATGGTATGTTAGGTCGACGGAATGTTGACATTCCATTAAAGCAGACGAATTAAATCCTGAAAACCCTATGAAAATCCACATCATCGATACCGGCTTTTTTAAACTCGACGGCGGCGCAATGTTTGGTGTCGTCCCGAAAGCGCTTTGGAATAAACAAAACCCGGCCGATGAAAAAAACCTTTGCTCCTGGGCCATGCGGTGCCTGCTGATCGAAAACGGGACAAAATTGATACTGGTCGATACCGGAATAGGGAACAAGCAGGACGACAAGTTTTTCAGCCATTACGACCTCCATGGCGATGCAACATTGCTTTCGTCCATCGAAGAAAAAGGATTCGGCCCGGCCGACATCACCGACGTGTTCCTCACCCACCTGCATTTCGACCATGTCGGCGGCGCGGTCCGGTTCAGCCGCGACGGTTCCCGCCTCGTCCCCACGTTCCCGAATGCGGTTTACTGGTCGAACGAAGCACATTGGCTATGGGCTACCAACCCCAATCCACGCGAAAAGGCCTCATTTTTGAAAGAAAATATATTACCATTGCAGGAATCGGGGCAATTACAATTTGTGGCAAATGGGCACTCTCCCTTCGGAAATATCAGTCTGATGAACGTCGACGGCCACACCGAGCAAATGATGCTGCCGGTTATCCATTACAAGAACCGGAAAATCATTTACTGCGCCGACCTTATTCCATCGTCGTATCATGTGCCTGTTCCCTGGATAATGAGCTATGACATGCGCCCCTTGCAAACCATCGAAGAAAAACAGGACATTCTCCGGCAAGCCGCCGACGAGGAGTGCATATTGCTTTTCGAGCACGACCCTGTTTACGAGGCGGCGTTGGTGGAGCATACCGAAAAAGGCGTCAGAATTCGCGAGCGCGGGGCACTGAGAGATTTTCTGATTGAGTAGGTGCCACTATTTCCTTATATTTAAATCGGTTAAAGAGGACTTCGGTTATTGCATTTCGGTGATCACCGAATTCGAAATTACACCGGCACTACACCTGATCAAGCGCAGTATTGGGAGGATTTTTTGATCAGAACTGATATCCTTGCATTCGAGAGAGAGATCGCCCATGCGGCTGCCGATATTAGTTAAACACTCCAAAAGCAAATTAATCGGAACGGCAGCTATCTTTATCGCCGCCACAGCCGTGCACCATGTCCTGTCGCTTGTTACATTAAATGTCAGGCATTTCGAAAGGATCGAAGCACTTAAAATCCTATCAAATCCATGAAAACAGCACTAATCCTCTCAGGTGGAGGTGCGCGCGGGATCGCACATGTGGGCGTCGCGCAGGCATTGTGGGAGCGCGGCGTACGCCCGGATGTGATCAGCGCGACCAGTTCCGGCGCGTTCGTAGGAGCATTGCTCGCGTATGGTTATGAGCCGGCCGATATTCTGAACATGATCAGGGACACCAGTTTTTACCCTTATCTGCGGTTCGGGATCGGCACGAGCGGGCTATTGCATTTGCGGAAAATGGAAGATGTTTTCTGCAAATTCATCCCTGAAAATACATTTGAAGCACTGAAAACGCCACTTATAGTAACTGCCACCGACATTATCTCGGGCGAAGAGGTGCGTTTTCGCACCGGCGAACTGGCGTTACCGGTCCTGGCGTCATGCTGCATTCCCGGTCTTTTCAGTCCGATGCGCCATGAAGGCCACGACCTCGTCGATGGGGGCGTTTTGAACAATCTGCCCGTCGAACCGGTGCTCGGCGAGGCAGATTATATTATCGGCAGCCATTGCAATCCTTTCAACCTCGATAAACCGTTGAAACGGACCACCGAGGTCATCTATCGCAGCCTCATTCTGGCCATGCACATAAAGACCAAGGCACGCATTGCCAAATGCGACCTGCTCATCGAACCGCCCGCGTTGAGCCGTTACAGCATTTTCGATTTCAGGAAAGCAGATCAGTTGTTCGAGGCGGGTTATAAATTCACAAAAGCATTGCTGAATGACCGACCAGACCTACTTCCCTAATGCCATCGCTTTGTCCCCAAGCTTTTTCACCACCCATTCACCTACCTGGCGCCCTTGCTTCTGCCCGTTTTCGATCGCGTCCATGAAGTGAATACCTCCATAAAACCGCGACATTCCGGATTCTTCCGAGGCCGCGAGAAACGATTCGAACGAGCGCGCTTTGAGATTGAAGCGCTCTTCCACCGTATCGGTATAGGCAAAATTATTCCCGAAATAATGCGTAAGAATAACGGCGGCGGCTGTCGATATCACCGAATGGCCGCTCAGGTATTCCGGAAACGGGGGCGTTTGCAGGAACGGCTTCCAGGTCGGATCGATGTACTTGCGAATGGCGGTTTCGGGACGGATGCGGTTGCTCCGGTATTTTTCATCCCAGCAAGCCATAAAACCGTCCATTAGTCCGATCGCCACCGAGGTGTTGATCAGCATGGTTTTGGAGAAATCGGTTTTCGCTTTCCGGCAGGCAATGTCGGTAATGCCCATCCAGTGCGCGCCCGGAGAAATTTTCTTCATCCCCACCAATAAATGCCCTTTGTTTTCCAGTGCGAACGGGTTACAGTCCCAGAATGCCGCGATGACACGATGCTCCTCCGCTTTTTGATCGTCGTCATAATTGAGTTTCATCAGCTTGTAAAACTCCGAATCTTTCGATTCAGAGAACGCAACAGGCGGCGCCGGACGGAACTGCGATGCCGAATCCAAAGTGAACGGCCGGACGGTTTTGAAATAGGGTTCTACCGGCGGGAAATAGCCCGGAGGCGTCGGATACCAGGTTCCCGGACCACCGTGTGGTTCGTATCTCGGAAAGTTGCTGATCTTGTTGTAACGGTCGCCTTTGGCATACTTCAAAATCTGTTTGCTGACTGCCAGGGCATATTCCTGCGAACCGGCTATTACTTCATCGCTGAACCCGTTTTTTTTGCAGGAATCGATCAGGCTTTGCTGGTATTTTTGAAGAAGGGCCCCGGACGGCTGCATTTTCTTTGCCGTTTCGAGCATGGCCAGCGCGGAAGCCAGCTGGTAGGAGTATTCTTCCACTTTCGGCTTTTCGATCTCGGGAAAATCGTTCAGTATGCCTTTCATACTGGCATATTGCTTGTCGTTCAACGCCACTACCTCATATCCGGCCAGGCAGGCATATGAAAAGAACCGGGCCCCGAGCGGCGGATTCGTCACGTCGTGTACCATGACATCGGTCATTTGCAACGTTACCTGGCCTATTACAGCCGGATCGATCTCTTTTTTTGATTCATCCTTCTTGCAGGCTGTCCACGTTACAGCCAGCAGCATTCCCAGGAGGAGGTTATTGAATTTTACCAATTTGATATGCTTTAATTTCCTGTTGATTGATCCCAAATAGCAATTTATGGCCGAGCGGCAACACGCTTCTTACGTCGCCTTTCAATCCGAAACCCGATTTATCCTGAGGTACGTATTCAAATTGCCCTTTTCCATTGCCTTGCAGTAATACTCCATAGTTGGCGTCGTATTTGCCGAAGCGTAGCCGGGCTTTGCTGATATTACCACAAAGCAGCAGGTCTTTCTTCCCATCGCCATTGTAGTCCAGGGAGGTAACGGTAAAAACCGGCGATACCTGCACTTGCAGCGGCAGGGCTTTCTCGACGAACTTGCCATTCGCAGACCTTTCAAAACAGGCTGTTTTCAGATAAGTCGCTTTCAGTTCCTTTGCTCCTTCCAGTTCTTCTTTCGTGAAAATTTCTTTTACGGTAAGATCCGCGTAACTTTTGTAATCCTGAAAACGGGTACGCATAATGCTCATTTGATCCAGCATTTCGTCTCGGGTTACGTACGGGTAGCTCTTGCCCTGAATGTAAAAGCTCATGATCGGGTCTATCGATCCGTTGTCATCGAAATCCTTGTAAACCATTTCCACAGGCTCGGTGTCGCTGGCTTTGCACTGGGTATTGATGCCCATATTGCCGATCACCAGATCATCTTTTCCATCGCCATTCAGGTCATCGACCAGGATTTTGTTCCACCAGCCATTGTAGGGCTTCGCGAAATACTCCGTGGTTTTATTTTCGAATTTCCCATTGGTATTGATCAAAACAGTGATCGGCATCCACTCTCCTACCACAATCAGATCGGCCTTTTTATCGCCATTCAAGTCGGTCCAGGCGGCGTCGGTTACCAGCCCGATGTGTTCCAGCTCTTTTGACAAGGCGGCCGTCTGATCGGTAAACCTGCCTTTGCCGTCATTGATCAGAATATAGCTGCGTGGCGTTTCCGGATAGCGTCCGGGAATGACGCGGCCACCTACGAAAAGGTCGGGTTTGCCGTCGCCGTTGACATCCGCTGCACGCACGCAACTTGTGCTGGTGGGCATCGCGGGCAATGCACCGGCGCTTTTAGTAAAATTACCGTTGCCATCGTTCAGGTATAGCCTGCTCTGCAGCAATGGGTCCTCGGGCATGAAGTTCGCATAACCGCCGCTGGCTACGAAAATGTCCTGGGCCCCGTCGCCATTCGCGTCGAAAAACAATGCGTCTGTGTCTTCGCTTTGTTTGTCTGCTTCAAACGCGGGTACCGGTTTCGGCGTAAATGCCCCGCCTTTTTGCTGAATGTACAATCTGGCGCTCTCTCCGGATGTCCCTCCTATGAACACATCGTCGAGGCCGTCGCCATTCACATCGCCCTTCCTCAGGCAAGGCCCTGAAAACGAAATCGGGTTAATCAGCAGCGGCTGGCGTTTGAAATCGTTCAGTTTAACATCCGGACTTTTGAATGCGATCGGCGAAGCAACCGGCCTGGACAGTGGTTCAACGACTTTCTCCGTCTTAGCGTTAACCTTCGCATTGGCTTCGGAAAGTGCCAGTGTCGTGTTTATTTTCGGACTAATAACCTTTTCCTGCTTTCCGCTCAGCCAGGTCACGACCAGCGAATCGACGCCGCCTTCTTTGCCTAGTCCAAAATGGAGCACCGGCGACACACTCGACTGGTAGCCGCGCGTCGGCATCTGCTCGAGGTATTGCTGCCGGCCTTTCCGGTAAATCGTCACTTTCGCCCCCAAGCCGAGTGTATTCCGGCCGTTTCCGGTCAGTTTTACTTTCAGGTAATTGTTCTTTAAATGCTTGTCTCCGTTATTTTGATAGATGAATGCGGGTTTGTTGATATTATTGACGACAAGGTCCAGATCACCGTCGTTGTCGAGGTCGGCATAGGCTGCACCGCCCGAGTTGGATATCTCACCCAGGCCCCAGGCATCGGCCACGTTCGCGAAGGTCAGGTCTTTTTTGTTGTGAAAAAGATAGTTCTTCATATTCGAAGAGGGCATTTGATACACCAGTTGCAGCACGTCTTCGCGCTTGACCTGCCCTTCTATACGTTTCAAATGATCGCCCATGAACTTCACAAAATCCATGTTGGTAAAATCGCGCAGGTTCCCGTTGGTGATGAAAAGGTCTTTCCAGCCGTCGTTATCGTAATCCGCAAAAAGTGCCGCCCAGCTCCAGTCGGTGTTGGAAACGCCGGAAAGCTGGCCTATTTCCGAGAAAAGCGGCTTTTTTTCCCTTTTCCCAGGCCTTCGTTCAATTGCAGCATATTGCGCATATACTGATGATGAAAGCCCATTTTGACATTGAAATCGAATAACTCATAGTTATCAAGCCCTGTAAGCAGCTTCTGGCGGCGATTGTCCTCGGGCAACATATCGAGCGTAAAGATGTCGGGCAAACCGTCGTTATTGAAATCCGCGATGTCGTTCCCCATCGATGAGTGCGAAGTATGGCCGATGCTCGTATCGAGCACGTCGGTAAATGTCCCGTTTCCGTTGTTGACGTATAAAAAATCCGGGACGGAGTAGTCGTTGGAAATGTACATGTCCTGCCAGCCGTCCTGGTTCATATCCGCAATGCCGATGCCCAGGCCATAGGTCAGTTGCGAGCTATGAATGCCCGCTTTTCCGGTAATGTCGGTAAAATGCGGCGTACCATTTTGCGGATCGTTGCGGAAGAACCTGACGCCTGTTACGGGATCTTCTTTTCTCAAAATATCCGCCGTGCTTGCCTCGTCGAGAATAGGAAGTGCTTTGGGATTGTGGTTGAGGAGAAACATATCGAGGTCGCCGTCCTTGTCGAAATCGAAAAACGCTGCCTGTGTGCTGTTGCTGGGCGTTCCCAGGCCATATTGCTCGGCTACCTCTTCGAACTGCGGTATTCCCTGTGCGTTGTTGCCTTTATTGACAAACAACTGATCTTTAAGACTTTCCGGCGAAACGGCTCCCGAATAGCACACATAAATATCCAACTTTCCATCACCATTCACATCGGCCATGGTAACGCCCGTTTTCCATGGTCGCTCACGGCCACCTACCTGTGCGATGCCGGTAACGTCTTCAAACACCATGTTGCCTTTGTTCAGATATAACTTGTTGGGCACCATGTTACCGGTGAAATAAATGTCATCCAGCCCGTCGCCATTCAGGTCACCCACGGCAACACCGCCGCCGTTGTAAAAGTATTCGTACATCAATACGTTGGTATTCAGGCCTTCCGTCAATGTATTGGCGAAATCGATTTTGGTCTGTTCGGGACCGAGTAGCGTAAAAAGCGGTGGTCCGGCGGGGCCTTTCTTGTCTTCTTTGGAATCGGAGGATTTGTTGCAACCGGAAAGGAGCAGTCCAGCGATCAAGATAACGCCGCCTGTTTTCCGGGACCATATTTGCTTCATGACAGGAATGAAGAGTTAGTAGGATAAAAAAGAAACTATGCCTTGTAAGCCAAGGCATAGTTTCTGTAAAATTAGTCAATAAAATATAACTATTTATCGTAACCCGGGTTTTGAACCAGTTTTGCGTTACGGTTCATCTCGTCGCGGCTGAACGGACGGTAGTACATCTTATCCACCCACGTCCGGTTTTCGTGCGATTTCTCTTCCACCGGCGTGTAGGTGTAATCATAAATCGTCGGATCGTAGTGATATGGCTCCTTCATCGACTTGCCCGGCTTGAACTTGCCAATGACAGTAATGTATTGCAGCGGACGGCCAAGGGTCGTCGGGGCGATCATCCAGCGGCGGGCATCGTGGTAACGCTGCTCTTCGTAAGCCATTTCAATCCGTTTTTCATGACGGTAGGCTTCTCTCAAAGCGGCTCCCGACACTTTCAAGGCAGGCATACCGGCACGGAAACGGATCTTGTTCAGCCATTCCAGCGCAACCGCATCCTGGCCCAGCTCGATGCTCGCCTCGATGTAATTGAACACGACCTCCGTCACACGGAAGAACGGCCAGGGGATATTCTGGCGGTCGGTGTTATCATACAATGCAGGGTTCGGATCGATGAACTTGCGCATGTAATAACCGGTGCGGCTTCCGTTCCAGTCCTCGATGGTGCTGCTGCGGGTATCGAGACCTTTGCGGTTGAACAATGTGCCTTTTTCATCCAAAAGGTCGTAAGAACCGGTCTGGATCTGGTTGGCAGGGTCTTTCGCGTCGGACGGGCGTGGTTTCCAGGGAGCGCCGTCGTACATGACCGTTGCGTAGAAACGCGGATCGCGGTTCACGTAAGGGTTTGCCTTGTGTGTCGGGTTAGTCCAGGAGAACGGCGTTCCGTCCATCATTTCATAGTCATCCACCAGCGTTCCGATAGGCGTGTTGCCTGCCCAGTTGTGGTAGCCGTTAGGACCGTTGTTCAGGCCCGTCTGGCGTGCACCCTCGTTCTGGCTTGGCGTAAAGTAGCGACCGAAAATGATCTCGTTCGCGGAAGCGTCCAGGGTCTTGTCGGCACTGGCGCCGGCCATTGCAATGGAAATGTAGTTGATCTTTCCTTGCTCGGCAGACACCGGGGCAGTCAGGTTCAGCTTATAACCCGGACCGGCAGCGTCCATGGCAGCTTTTGCGGCAGCTTGCGCCGCCTGCCAGCGTGCGGTACGGTCACCCGAAGTGTAACCCAGGAACTCTGGGTTCGGGAATGCCCCGATGACGGCCGATTTCGCTTTTGCGGTAGGCATATCGTGCAAATCGCTCGCTGCATACAACAGCACCCGCGACTTCAGCGCCAATGCTGCGGCTTTGGTAGCACGTCCTTTGGCCGGGTTTTTACCGTCCAGCAACAAGGCTGCGCTATCGGCATCGCTGACGATTTGTTTCACACATTCGTCCCAGGTACTACGGGGAACGGAGTAGTCTTCGTTCAGCGCGTATACTTTTTTGATGATGGGAACACTGCCGTAATAGCGTACCAACTGCTGATAGTAGTAAGCGCGCATAAAATATGCCTCGCCTTTGAGGCGCGCTTTCAAGGTTTCATCGGCGAATGTCGCCGTTGGCAGGTTGGCCAGGGCGATGTTGGCGGCACGGATGTATTGGTACATCTGGCTCCATCCATAGGTCGCATCCACCCATCCGAGGTTCGAAGGGCTCAAACTGCCTTCGTTTACGGTATTGATGTTACGGCCTGTGTGGGTAAATACGGCCTCGTCCGTGAGCGAAGCGAGCATCTGCTCGCTGAAACCGCCCTGTTGAAGGCCTGCGTAAATGCCCGTCACAAACCCTTCGGCCAAAGCGCCGTCCTTCCAGGCTTCTTCGCTCGGGATTTCCGTCGGCGGCGTTACATCCAGAAAATCCGTATCGCATGAAGAAAGCCCCCCGGCCAGCAATGCAATTAGCAATAGACTTTTATATCTCAATTTCATGTTTCTTATTCGTTAAAATGCTAAACGTACACCTGCGCTGACAACTCTTGATTGTGGATAATACTGACCGCTGTTGGTAGTAGCTTCGGGGTCCCAAACCTTGATCTTGTCGAAAGTCAGGAGGTTCAATCCGTTCAGATAAATTCTCAGATTGCTCAAACCGATTTTTGAACCGATTTCCGCCGGCAGATTGTAACCTATCTCTATGTTCTTCAAGCGCAGATAATTGTTGCTTTTCAGGAAGTAGTTGTTAATACCCGCCTGGTTTGTATTGGTGTAGTAACGGTTGCTACGGTTGGTCAGGCGCGGGTATTTGTCGGTTGGATTGTCGATCGTCCAGCGGTGGTCGAAATCGTATTTCAGGTAGTTACCGATGTCACCCGATTCCGTCAGCCCCACGATCTGCAAACCTCCCAATGTTCCCTGGAACAGCATCGACAGGTCGAACTGTTTGTAGCCGAGGTTAATCGAGGCACCGCCCGTGAACCATGGACGTTGTACTTTTTCGGAACGGATACGGTCGTCGGCGCTGATTTTGCCGTCGCCATTCACATCCTTGAACTTCATGTCGCCCGGGCGAAGGTTACCTGTGATCGGGCCGTAGTCGATTTTATTGGCGTCGATCTCCTCCTGACTTCTGAACGCACCATCGAACTGGTACACGAGGAACGAGCCGTAAGGCATGCCTGTCGAGCGCTGATAAGAAGGAGCACCAGGGGTTTCATCCCAGTATTTGATTTTGTTTTTGGCATAACCTCCATTCACACTGACAGAGTACGTGAAATCGCCCGCATTGCCGTCGTAGCTCACCTTAAACTCCCATCCCTTGTTCTGGAGTTTACCCAGGTTTTGAGGCGGAAGCTTGCCGTCGATACCCGCCGACGATGGCGTAGAACCAGCTTTCGGGATCAGGATTTTCGAACGGTTGTTTACGAAATAGTCGAATTCGAATGCCAGCTTGTCGTTGAACAACGTTCCTTCGATACCGAAGTTGGAGTTGTTGGCAACTTCCCAGGTGAAGGTAGGGTTCGCCACACGTGTTTCGAGCAATGTCTTGGCCACCTGGTCATTGATAATGTAGGTTCCGAAGCCCATTGTCGACAAATATTGGTACTCGGCCAGGGTTTCTGTTCCGAGGAAGTAAGGTTCGGCACCCATTTGTCCCCAGGAAGCACGCAGTTTCACGTTGTTCACGTAGCGCGAAATGCTGTTTTTCCAGAAACCTTCTTCCGAAATACGCCATCCGGCAGATATCCCAGGAAAGAACCCGAAACGTCCGTCCTTAGGAAATACATAAGAACCATCAACGCGCCAAAGAAATTCAGCGAGGTATTTTTCCTTAAAGTTGTACCCTGCACGACCATAGTAACTCAAACGTGCTCTCTTATAAAGGTCGGTATTGTTGATTGTTTGTCCATTCAACGAGATCGAACCCGAGTTGCCAATGTTCTGTTCAGGCGTACCTCCGGCGAAGAGCTGGTCTACAACAGGCGAGATATAGTAACGGCGGAATGCAAAAAAACCGTCCGCATCCACTTTCTCGCGCTGAATACCGGCCATTAAATTGAAATTGTGGCCGTCGATCGATTTTTCGTAAGATGCCTGGCCCGTCAGCTGGATCGACAATTCCTGTGCGGAAGTTTCGGTCAGGCGCGGGTCTTTGAAGGTAGAGCGTACAGTTCCTGTCAGGAATGGCGTTTTACCATCGGCTTCATAAGTTTTTTTATCCCAGAAATACAGCGTCCATGGCGTTTCGAAGTTTTTCACCCGGCGCATTTGCTTGTCAATGGCAGCCATGGTGTTCACTTTCAGGCCCGGCACACCTGGTATCTGGATTTCCAAACCACCGTTAGTCTGGATATAATCTCTTCTGTCGTTATTATAGCCCGTTGTATTCGTGGTGATTACCGCCGGGTTCTGACCGTTTTCGATATCCGGACCGGGACGCCCGTCGGGCCAGATGGCGATTTCGGTAGGCTTACCGCGCATCAGCATCCGGAAGATCGCTCCGGCGCTGTTGCCACCGCTTGGGAAATGACGGAATTCTTCACGCAGCGTAACACCCAGATTTGCGGTGATATATTTGTTGATTTTGGTATCGAGGTTCACACGCATGTCGTACTGCTTGTAACCCGTTGCCGAATTTACATAATAACCATCCTGATTGATGTGACCGATGGAAGCCAGGTATTTAATATTCTCGCTGCCGCCCGTCAGCTGAATGTTGTGGCGTTGCTGAGGTGCCCATTTGCGGATCACGGAACCGTACCAGTCGGTATTCGGGTGCAGGTATGGGTCCGAACCGTCGCGGAATTTCTGCATATCGTCCGGATTGAACACCGCATTGATCGTATTTCCGTTGTCGAGCCTCTTGTAAGAACCAGTCGTATTGAAGCCCTGCAATGCGCCTTGCCATTCCCCTACGGGCAGGTTGTCGTAAATCTGCAATTCGTTACGGATCGTAGCATATTCGGCAGCATTTGACATTTCGGGGGTACGGGTGGGCTGCGAAACACCCAGGTTCATATCGTAGGAAATTTGCGGCTTGCCTGACTTACCGCGCTTGGTGGTGATCAGGATAACCCCGTTACCTGCACGCGAACCGTAGATCGCCGCAGCAGCGTCTTTCAGGACCGAAATACTCTCGATGTCGGCCGGGTTGATGCGGTCCAGACCACCGGAACGGTTAGGGACACCGTCCACAACGATCAGCGCATTGCTGTTACCGAGCGAGTTGGTACCGCGGATACGGATCGCCGAGCCGTCATAACCGGGCTCACCACTGGATTGTACGGCCGAAATACCCGGCAAACGTCCACCCAGCGTGTTGGATAAGTTGGCAGCAGGTGCCTTCTGGAAGCTCGGTACCTTTAACCGCCGTTACCGAACCCGTGAGCGTTGCCTTTTTTGCGGTACCGTAACCTACCACGACAACCTCTTCCAGGGCTTTTGTATCGGCGATCAGGATTACATCGATGATGCTTTTTCCTGCTACCGGAACTTCCTGCGTCAGGTATCCTATAAACGAGAAGACCAGTGTGCCATTTTTTTCAGCGTTAACTGTATAAAGTCCCTCATTATCGGTAACCGTACCTGCGGTTGTTCCCTTCACGACAACGCTTACCCCGGGCAGTGGTTGTCCCTGTTCGTCCTTGATCTTACCCTTGATGCTGTTCTGGGCGAATGCACCCATCACGGTCATCAGTGCGAGACAAAGAGAAAAAACACTTCGTGATACAGCACGAGGCGTCCATCCAGTAGAAAATCTCATAGATTAATAGTTAGATTAAATAATTGTAGTAAAATGTTTGCTTAACCGTATAAGCACGGAACGTAGAGGCATACATTGATTTCCATTCCGAAATCTGCCGCGGCGGATTGATAAAAGTGTAGCTAGGAGAATTCTTTACATAGTGTAATTTTAGTAGTTAGGGTGAGTACTTTCATCGATCAGAGTTCAGGATATCAAACAGTGTATATCATACACAATCTTATATGGATACTCCTGTTGATTCCAGAAGAAGTACCATTAGATGTTATATACCCGTTTGATTGTACAAAAAGATATTAATTTTTTTACAAAAAAAAGGTTTCCCGGTTAATGAATATGCATTCTTAAAAAATAACAATAAATAATGGCATCAATCGAACATTTTTTATGATTTAGTGATATATAAGTTACAATAAATCATTCTTTTGTACATTTTTATCATCCGATTCCTATTTCTTGCTATATTCGTAGAGCATTTTAGTTACAAATTCCCTTTGACATCGAATGAAGTTCCGTTTACTCTCCCTGCTGTTCGTTTCTTTTGTTTTCGGGTGCAAAAAAGAGTCGTCGCCGGACGAGTACAACGCAAAAGCGGCAGACCCGAAACTTTTCCATGAAACCGCCACATATCTGACCGACGTCATCATTCACGATATCTTCAAGCCGCCGGTCGCCAGCCGAATTTACGGTTATTCGTTCCTGGCCGCCTACGAGGCCCTGGCGCCCGGCTATCCCGAATACCAGTCACTTGGGAACCAGCTTATTAAATTCCAGGAGCCGCCTAAGCCGGATACTTCGCTTGCCTATTGCTTTCCGCTCGCGGGCATCAGGGCGTTCACTGTCGTAGGCCGCACGCTCACCTTTTCCGGAAATATGTGGGATGAGTACGAAAAGGGGCTTTTTAAAAAGTATCAGGAGATGGGCATCCCGGACGACGTATACGAACGCTCCATAGCATACGGCGACACCGTAGCAAAGCATGTGATGGCCTACGCCGCCAAAGATCATTACAAAGAGATACGCGGATACCGCTATACGGTCACCAATAAACCCGGTAGCTGGGTGCCGACGCCCCCCCGCCTACGCCGACGCCTGCGAACCTATGTGGAATACCGTTAGGACCTTCGCACTCGACTCGGTGACGCAATTCCGTTGTCCGCCGCCTGCGAAATACGATCTGGCCAAAAACAGCAAGTTCATGCAGCTGGCCATGGAGGTTTACAACATCGGTAACAATCTGACCGAGGAGCAAAAGGCAACCGCCTATTTCTGGGACGACAATGCATTTGTAACCAATGTGGTAGGCCACGCGATGTTTGCCAATAAAAAAATGACCCCGGCCGGTCACTGGATGGCGATCGTAAGAACGGTAGCTTCCGACAAAAAGCTTGATTTAATGCAGTCGGTAGAAGCCTATACCCTTGGCGCGCTGGCAATCTACGACTCTTTCATTGCCTGCTGGGACGAGAAATACCGAAGCGTGCGTATCCGCCCTGAAACCGTGATCAACAACAACTGGGACCCTAACTGGCGGCCGTTCCTCGAAACCCCCGCGTTTCCCGAATATGTAAGCGGCCACAGCTCCATTTCGGCCGCCTGTGGCGTCGTGCTCACGCACTTGCTAGGCGATAATGTAGCTTTTACGGATACGACCGAAAAAAAATACGGCCATGGCACCAAGTCCTTCAAGTCATTTGAAGAAGCTTACTGGGACGCGTCGATCAGCCGTGTTTATGGCGGCATCCACTACCGCGACGGCGTCGAGGAAGGGACGCATCTGGGTCAAAAAATAGGTGAAAACGTGTGGCAGCGGGCCATTACCCGCCGAAACCGGAACGTTCTCGCACAAAACCGCAAGCAATAACTTTATACGTGATCCGCATTGTAATGCAGCCCGATGTTTTCGCGTCGGGCCATTGCCATTTTGATGATCAGGTACGAAACCGAAATCATGTTCCGAAGCTCGCATATCGCGACGGAGACCTTCGACTCACGGTAAAGCTGCTCGTGCTCCTGATGCAGGAGTTCGAGGCGGTCGTAGGCGCGTTTCAAACGGCGGTCGGTGCGCACAATGCCCACATAGTTGGACATAATGCTGTTCAATTCCCGGGTCATTTCGGTCACAAGCACTTGCTCCTCGGGGTGCGTCGTGCCCGAATCGTCCCATTCGGGGATATTTTGGGGAACCACCGCATTTTCAAAATTGGCGATCGTGCTCTCATATGCCCGATGCCCGAAAACAACCGCTTCCAATAGCGAGTTGGATGCGAGCCGGTTGGAGCCATGCAATCCGGTGCAGGCGCACTCCCCTACCGCGTACAGGAACTCGATGTTGGTTTTCCCCCACTCGTTCACGCGCACGCCTCCACACATGTAATGCTGTGCAGGCACGACGGGGATCATGTCTTTCCGCACATCGACGCCTTGTTGCAGACAGTATTCGGTGATATTCGGGAAATGCTCCACGAATTTTTCGTAATCGCAATGCCGGACGTCGAGGTACACATGGTCGACCCCGTTTTTCTTCATCTCGGAGTCGATGGCCCGCGCCACGATATCGCGCGGGGCAAGCGACAGGCGGCTATCGTAGTTTTCCATGAAAGTACTCCCGTCGGCCCTTTTCAATATACCTCCAAACCCACGCACGGCTTCGGAAATGAGAAAGGAAGGCTTCTGCCCCGGCTGGTAAAAGCTGGTGGGGTGAAACTGGATGAACTCCATGTTATCACAAATGCCTTTGGCGCGGTAAGCCATGGCAATGCCGTCGCCGGTCGCGATGGTTGGATTGGTCGTACTTTGGTAGATGTTGCCGATACCGCCGGTAGCCAGCATGGTAGTTTTCGCCAGAAACTTCTCGACTTCGCCGGTCTGACGGTTCAAAACATACGCACCGAAGCATTTGATATCTTCCCGGTAACGATAGACGGTTTCGCCTAAATGGTGCTGGGTGATCAGCTCCACTGCATAGTAATGCGTGAAAATCTGGATGCTCTTATGCCGGTTGACCTCTTCGAGCAATGCCCGCTCGATTTCCGCCCCGGTAATGTCTTTAAAATGCAGAATGCGGTGGTCGGAATGCCCTCCTTCCTTTGCCAAATCATATTCACCTCCCTTTTCCTTGTCGAAACGCGTTCCGTAGTCGATTAGCTCCTGAATGCGTTCCGGCGCTTCCCGCACCACGATTTCAACGATATTCCTTTTATTGACTTCATCTCCTGCGTCCATCGTGTCCTGAATATGCTTTTCGAACGAATCGGATTCCGCCCAAACGACCGCAATGCCGCCCTGGGCATACTTGGTGTTGGTTTCATCCGCCTGGACCTTGGTGATCACGGCGATGGACACTTCCTGTTTCAGTTCATCGAAATGGCGGGCTAATTTGGCTGCATAGCTAAGTCCGGCGATTCCCGAACCGATAATCAGAAAATCAAATTGGGGCATAATTTCAGGAATAGGGTTTTTATATCGGGTGTCAGATGCCTTTGCTCAGTTCCAGCATGCGTGCTACGGAATCATAAGCTTTCAGGCGGATATCCTCGGGAACGAAGATTTCCGGCTGCTCGTACAGGAGCGCATTGTAAACCTTTTCGAGGGTATTCATTTTCATATAAGGGCATTCGGAGCAGGCGCAGGTGTTGTTATCGGAGCCGGGAGCCGGAATCAGCTTCTTCTCAGGCACCGATTGCTTCATTTTATGCAAAATACCTGCCTCGGTAGCAACAATAAACTTGTCGTGGCTCGATTCCTTCACGAATTTCAGAAGGCCCGTCGTAGAGCTTACGAAATCCGCCTGTGTCAGAATATCTTCCTTGCATTCCGGATGGGCTATCAGCAATGCATCCGGGTTTTCGGCGCGGAGCTGCGCGAGTTTTTCTCTTGAAATATCAATGTGTACAATACAGGCCCCATCCCAAAGCACCATATCGCGACCGGTTTTGTGGGCTACATAACGGCCCAGGTTCGCATCCGGTGCAAAAATGATCTTCTGATCTTTTGGCAGGCTTTCCACGATCTGCAATGCATTCGAAGAAGTACAAACGATATCGGTGAGCGCTTTGATCTCCGCGGAGCAGTTGATGTAGCTGATCACGATATGATCCGGATATTGCGCTTTGAATGCGGCAAACTTGTCGGCCGGTGCAGAATCCGCCAGCGAGCAGCCTGCATTGAGGTCGGGGATCACTACCTTTTTATTCGGACTGAGGATCTTGGCCGTTTCGCCCATGAAGTGCACGCCGCAAAAAACGATCATGTCCGCATCGGTTGCCGCGGCTTGCTGCGAGAGGCCCAGACTGTCGCCAATGTAATCGGCCAGGTCCTGGATTTCAGCATCCACATAATAATGCGCGAGAATTACCGCATTCTTTTCTTTTTTGAGTCGATTGATCTCCGCCACCAGATCGATTTCCTCCGTGATCGCCTCCGTCACATAGCCGTAGCGGTTAACCTGCGCTTCAATTGTAGTCATTATGGTGAATAATTGGCTTTTATTAAATACTAAAATCCATGCCGAATTTACGATATTAAACCAATGAAAAGCAAAGAAAGTGCGGCAGCCGCGCTAAAACAAAAGCCGTCGGGAACGGTCCCGACGGCTTTTTATGTCCTATGAATGTAATATCTTAGAAAATCCAGCGGAAGAATGCGTACAGTGTTCCCGACAGCAACATGCTCACCGGAAGCGTCAACACCCACGCAATCACAATGTTACGGATCGTACCACCTTGGAGGTTTTTAACCCCTTTGCTAGCTACCATTGAACCCGCGATACCGGACGAAAGCACGTGCGTTGTACTTACCGGAAGCCCCATATAGGACGAAACCCCGATCGTACTCGCCGCTACAAGCTCCGCCGAAGCACCTTGCGCGTAAGTCAGATGCTGCTTACCGATCTTCTCTCCGATCGTGACCACAATCCGCTTCCAACCTACCATTGTTCCGAGGCCCAGGGAAAGCGAGATCATGAGGATCACCCAGTCGGGAGCGTAATCGGTGTACCTTCTGATACCGTGTTCGCTGCCGGATTGCTTCTTCAAAAATGCGAGATCCGCCGCATTCAGGTTAGCCTGACCATTGTCGAGAATTGTTTTGATATTGCGGCTCACGAGCAACAGGGAGCGACGCGCTTCCATACGTTCCTCTTTTGGAAAACGGTGCTCGGGCAGCGGGTGGCTTATCTGCGCCTGCAAATGCGTCAGCTCGGATTTAACTGTACTCAAATGCTGGCGGTCCGAGATCGACAGCCGCGTCGAATCGATGCGGTTAACCGCCTGTTCGATGCCTGCCAGGTCGGCTTTCATTTCAATAGGATCTTTGGAATTATCCAATGCAAAATGCGCAGGAACGATACCGATCAGGATCAGCATCACCAGCCCGACCCCTTTCTGGCCATCGTTGGAGCCGTGAAAAAAGCTCACCAACGTACAGGTCAGGATCAGAATCCCCCGGATCCAGATCGGCGGTGCTTCGTTCTTCTTGGGCTCGCTGAAAACGACCTCGCGAAGCGGCTTGGACAACGACCTTCTTAATATGAACATGATAATGATCGCGAGCGCAAAACCGAAGATCGGCGACGTGAGCAACGACATGAAAAGTTCCTGAGCTTTCGTCCAGTTCACTCCGGTACCTTGCGTATTCTCAGGCATCAATGTAAATGCAAGACCAACGCCCAAGATCGATCCGATGAGCGTGTGGGAGCTCGAACTCGGCAGGCCGAAGTACCACGTTCCCAGGTTCCAGATAATGGCACTGAAAAGCAATGCAAACACCATCGCCGCACTATGGTAGACGTTCTGATCGATCAGCAGCTCTACGGGAAGCAGGTTTACAATCCCCATCGCCACCGCGATCCCTCCGAAGAACACGCCGCAAAAGTTCATGAAACCCGACCATACTACCGCTACATTCGGTTTCAGGGAATTGGTGTAAATAACCGTCGCCACCGCGTTGGCGGTATCGTGGAAACCATTAACAAATTCGAATGCACATGCCGCTAAAATACTAAAAGCGAGGAGGAGGAAAATGTCGGTTTCAAGACCAAACATAAAAGAAGTTGATAGGTTGAATTATTGACGCAAAACTACTTATAAACGACCTACCCAATGTTAAGAAATTGTTAAGTCGGGTTAATCTTAGGTTGTTTCTTTGTTGGCCAACTGCCCGCAAGCGGCATCAATATCCTTGCCCCTGCTCCTCCTAACATGCACCGAAACGCCTCTGTCTTCCAGAAAAGCGGCAAATTTATCCAACCGGTCGGCTTCCGTATTTCTGAAATTAGCCTCCGCGATCGGGTTGTATTCAATGATATTCACACGGGCGGGAACGCGCTTGGTAAACTCCCAAAGTTCTTTCGCATCCTGCAAAGTGTCGTTGAAATTATTGAAAACAATGTATTCGAAAGTAATGCGGTTGCCGGTCTTCTTATGGAAATAGTTCAATGCCTCGGCCAGGTTATCGAGCGAGTTCGACTCGTTGATCGGCATGATCTGATTGCGCTTTTCGTCGTTGGCGGCGTGCAGCGACAATGCCAGCCTGAACCGCACCTCGTCGTCGGCCAGCTTCTTGATCATCTTGGCAATACCCGCCGTGGAAACGGTAATGCGTTTCGGCGACATATTGAGGCCTTCGGGCGAAGTGATGTATTCGATGGATTGAAGCACATTGGCATAGTTCAGCAGCGGCTCGCCCATTCCCATGTAAACAATGTTGGTTAAAGGCGCATTGAAAGTGCTTTCGGCCTGGCGGGCGATGGCTACCACCTGGTCGTATATTTCCCCGGCTTCGAGGTTCCGCTTGCGGTCCATATAACCGGTGGCGCAGAACTTGCAGGTGAGCGAGCATCCTACCTGACTGCTCACGCAGGCGGTCATGCGGTCGGCGGCGGGAATAAGCACGCCTTCCACGAGGTTACCGTCAAAAAGTTTGAATGCGGATTTGATCGTGCCGTCGTTGCTGTGCTGTTTTTTGGCAACGTCGAGCGAGTGGATCACGAAATGCTCGTTCATCAGCTGACGCGTAGCGAGCGAGAGATTGGTCATTTCGTCGAATGAATGGGCCGATTTTTTCCAGATCCATTCATATATCTGTTTTGCCCTGAAAGCCTTCTCTCCGTGTTCGGTCATCCAGGTTTTGATCTGGTCGACATTCATTTTACGGATGTCCTGCTTTTGCTGTATCGTGGTCATTTTCTCTATAATCTGTCAAACACACAGGGCATTCAACTATAATTTTCTGCAAAGGTACTGAAAGTCAATAACGAATGCTTAACCCGGAGCGAAATTCGAAAGTTCAATCGTCGAGATAATCGCGTTTCCATTCGCGGATAATGTCGGTGCCTTTGGGCATGAGCGACAATCCTTTGGTGATTACCGTAGGCGCGACGGGCACTACGAGCGGGTACAAATATGTATCAGCCGTGCGGTGCGCGGGAATTTTCACGCCGATCGCATCCACCAGCCAGAAAAACACGCTGATACCGAAAACCCACGTAAAAACGCCCACCATAGCGCCGGCAAAACTGTCGAAAGTACCCAGGATAGAGTACCGCAACGACCGACGGATGGTGTAGCCGAATTGGTTCAGAAGAAAAATAGTAGGAAAGAAAATCGCCGAAAAACCCACATAAGGCAGGATCTTCCGCGCGACGCCCTCACTGAAATACGGTGTGAGGATCTCCATCCCCAAGCCCAGAAATTTGAAACCCAAAACCATGGCTACCACCATGCCCAGAATCCCGATGATCTCGATCAGCAGGCCTTTGCGGTAACCATGTAATGCGCCCCATAACAGGGGAAGAAGGATGAGGACATCCAGTAATTTCATGCGAGCAACGACTTAACCAGCGTGGAAATGACGCGTCCTTCGGCTTGTCCGGCAAGTTCCTTCGTGGCAACGCCCATTACCTTGCCCATATCCGAAGGCCCGGCAGCGCCTACACGGGCGATAATTTCCTGCAATTTGGCCTTTACTTCGTCCTCGCTCAATTGTTTCGGCAAGAACTGCTCGATCACCGCCAGCTCGGCTTCTTCCTTCTCCAAAAGATCGGTACGGCCCTGTGCCTTGTAAATATCTGCCGACTCGCGGCGCTGTTTGGCAGCTTTGGTCAGAAGTTTCAATTCGTCGTCGGCCGAAAGCTCACCGCTTCCGCCTCCTTTGGTTTCTTCCAACAAAATCAGCGATTTGATCGCGCGCAACGCACGTAATGTATCCTGATCTTTGGCCCGCATCGCGTCCTTGATACCGCCTTCTACTTGGGATTTTAGTGACATGGTAGTTTAATGATTGAATGATTGAATGACTGAATGATTGAATGAGTGACCGGGTCGCCGGAGCGATGATTGAATTTTGAATGTGTGAATATTGTCAGTATTAGTCAGGCATTGTCATTCGGTCATTTTTTGTTTGTAATATTGATTTTGACCAAAAATTAGCTTCAAAAGTGTTTTTAAGTACTCAAATGCTAAATTTGTAACGGACCGGCAAAGTTAGTGATTCACTTGAAAACTCGGTTTTATTACCGCCCTATTCAATCATTCAATCATTCAATCATTCAATCATTCAAAATTCACTCATTCCCCGTTCCACGGCGGCTCATTAGCCAAGCCCCATTCAGTCATTCACTCATTCAGTCATTCAATCATTAAAGCATCATGACCCGTCTAAGCGTCAACATCAACAAGATCGCCACCCTTCGCAATTCCCGTGGCGGTGACAATCCCAATGTATTGAAGGTAGCGCTGGACTGCGAGCGGTTTGGTGCACAGGGTATTACCGTACATCCGCGACCCGATGAGCGGCATATCCGTTACCAGGATGTGTACGATCTCCGCGAACTCGTAACCACGGAGTTTAATATCGAAGGCAATCCGTCGGAAAAAAAATTCGTAGAGCTGGTACTGGCCAACAAGCCCGACCAGGTTACGCTCGTACCGGACGCGTTGGGCGCCATTACCTCGAATGCCGGCTGGGACACGATCACCCACGGGTCCGTGTTGACCGACCTCGTCGGTACATTCAAATCCGCCGGAATACGCGTTTCGGTTTTCGTGGATGCCGACGAAGAAATGGTGGAAGGTGCCAAAATCTGCGGTGCCGACCGTGTGGAACTCTACACCGAGCCTTACGCCGCAGGCTATTTCGAAAACCGTCAGAAAGCGGTGCTACCTTTTATCAAAGCCGCTGAAAAGGCGCGGGAAATCGGTTTGGGATTAAATGCCGGCCACGATCTCAGCCTCGATAACCTGCATTTCCTCAAACAAAGCATTCCCTGGCTCGACGAAGTGTCCATCGGCCACGCATTGATCTGCGACGCATTATATATAGGATTGGAGAATACGATCCAGATGTATTTGCGGGAGTTGGAGTTGTGAAATTCGCTTTGGATAAGCGCGATGTTACATCCCTACGGGATTCTGATCTACGGGTTCACGACGGATTCTACCAATATTATGTGCCTAACGGCACTTGACTGCCCGTTGCGCCAAGTCGCGTTAGCAACATACCATTGGTAGAAAACGTATAAACCTACACAATCCGCAATGTCGATAGGCATGCAACAACAAAACCAATGTCGGTATCCGACGATTACCACCCCGTCCGGTACTCCCGCTTCACAAACTGGTTCGCCACATCGAAATTGGTAATCTTCATATTGGGCCCGTCCCACATCAACCGCTGGCGGCCGGGAAAAATAAAGCCTTTTCCATCCGCTTTGGGCTCGCGGTGCAGATAGGACCGCACCGCCAGGTTACCCATCAGCACGATCTCCGTCAACGGCCCCGATTGGTCGAATGAGGAACTGGTGTAAGCACCATATCCCTTTTTACACGCCTGGACAAACTGCTGCTGATGTCCCTGCCATCCTCCCTGCACCAACGCGCGGGGTTTGGTGGCGATCCGGATGCTCGCGAATTTGCTTTCCGGCCAAAGCCGCGGATTTTCGCCAAACATTTCCGCGCTGATAATGCCTTTTGTCCCGATAAACATTATCCCGCCGTCGACGCTGCCGAAAACGGTTTTATAATCACAGCCATCGGGCAGTTGAGGCCGCATTCCTCCGTCATACCAGTTCAGGTTGATTTCCTTGCCCGGCGTTCTGGAAGGGAATTTCAAATGGATGCTTGCAGAAGGCGGGGCGACGTCATCGAAGAATGCCTGCTGAAAGAAATCAGAGTAAACGGAGCCGACGCTGCATTCCACGGAAGTCGGGTACCTGAGTTTCAACGCGCGGAAAGGCACATCTATAAAATGGCAGCCCATATCGCCCAATGCGCCCGTGCCGAAATCCCAGTAACCGCGCCAGCGGAACGGCATATATGCTTCATGGTAATCGCGTTTCGGAGCGGTGCCGAGCCAAAGGTCCCAGTCCACGCCGGCGGGAACGGGTTGCGACTCCCCTTTGTCTTTGGGAGATTTCACCCCCTGTGGCCACACGGGCCGGTCGGTCCATACCTCGATGGTGTGCACATCGCCGATAGCTCCCGACTGAACGAGTGCCTCGGTGTTGCGCGTACCGTCGCTGCTGCTGCCCTGGTTGCCCATTTGGGTTACCACCTTGTATTTCTTCGCGGCTTCGGTAAGCATGCGGGCTTCCCAAATATCCTTGGTTAAAGGTTTTTCCACATAAACATGCTTTCCGAGCTCCATCGCGGCGATCGCGACGGGGTAATGCATATGATCGGGCGTGGTGACTATAACGGCGTCGAACGTCTTGCCCTCCTTCTCGAACAGCTTGCGAAAATCCTTGTAATAGGGTGCTTTGGGGAATTGCTTGCGGTATTTTTCGGATTGGCGGTCGTCGACGTCGCAAAGCGCGACGATATTTTCGGTACCATTATTAAAGGCCTGCCGTATATTAAAATCGGCCTTGCCGCCACAGCCCACGGCCGCAATATTCAGTTTGTCGCTCGGAGGAACAAAGCCCCGCCCCAGCACATGCCTCGGGACGATCATCAGACTACCTGCGGCCATTGCGCCGGTTTTCATAAAACCTCTTCTTCCGATAGTGTTTCCGGATGCCTTTTCGTGATTGTCCATGCTTGTGTGATCGTTTATTGAAAAACTGCTGGTACGGAAAAAAGGCACCCGGCGGCAAAGCCTACTATCGACGCCCGAAGGTTTCTGCGATCTTCATCGCCACGCCCATATCGCCGTCAATTTTCAGCTTCCCGGTCATAAGGGCCATCATAGCATTCAGATCGCCGTCGATAAGCTTCAATGCGTTTTTTACCGAAACTTTGAAAGTGCAATCAGCCTCCGCATCGGTATCCGAAACGTTGTTGGGTACCGATTTGCCGTCGACGAACAAAACACCCTCGTCCGTTACAAATTTGGCCGTAGCATCCAGGCCGCTGTCCGTTCCGAGTATATTTTTAATGCGATCAGTCAGAATTTGAAGGCTCATAAGTACCGTTTGTTAGAAAGTTTAAGTTTTTTGCCGGATTAAAAAACGACAAATGTAGCCCGGCCGGAAGAATATTCAAATGGCTTTGGTGTTTTCACCGAAAACGGCAAATTTTACGTCCTTCATCAGAAAACCTGCTGATCTGTTATTAACTGAATGAGTGCACCTGTGAATCGTCCCACGTTCCTTACGATTTTGTGTTTTCTTACCTTCATGAGTGCTGTTTCGGGCCTTTGGACCCAATCGGAAAGGCTCTGGAACCCGGGCATTACCGCTGACAAAACCCGCGAAACGTTTGAAGCCGTCCGTGAAAACCTCGACCGGCAGGCACAAACCGCCGAGGCGAAAACCATGGACCGGATGTTCGAAGCCGTAATCGAGCAAACCACCGCCGAAAACATTAAAACCGGGGCCATTATCATGCTCATCTTCGAATCGCTTTCGCTATATGCGGCCTACTTGATGTGGCACCTGCAGCGGCGGGGTTATTACCTTTATCTGGGCGGGATGGCGGTCGCGTTTATCGCGCCCTTACTGATGATCGGCGGATGGATGGGCGTCATTACCGCGATGGCCGGCGTATTTTTCAGCGTCTTCATGGCGATCCTCTACGCTTTCAACCTGAAACACATGTATTAAAGCCTTTAAATCGTCCTCTTGTTCGCTCCGGCCGGCCACGCAACGTCCGGATGTTACCAATAATTGTAAATAGGGATGTAAGATCTTGCATTCCATGAAGAAAACTTTTTATTTTGCGCACTAATTTGAATCGAGAAAATGGCTTTAATTAACAAAATCAGAGAAAAATCCGGGATAGCCGTTACGGTTATCGCTATCAGTTTAATTCTTTTTATGGTTGGAGGCGATTTGCTGGGCCCTAATTCCCTTCTGGGCGGCAACGACAACCAGATTGTGGGGGAGATTGCCGGGAAAGAAATTAATATCAAAGATTTTCAAAGCCGGGTGGACGGGTTCCGTCAAAACTACGAGGCGCAATCGGGCCGCAGCCTGAACGAAGGCGAGCTGGCTTCTTTGAGAGACCAGGCCTGGAACCAGTTTGTGGTCGATATCGCTTACAAAAAGCAATACGACAAGCTGGGACTGACCGTAACCGACGAGGAACTGTACGATATGGTTCAGGGTAACCACATCAGCCCATCGATTCTGCAGGCATTTTCAGATCCTACCACCGGCCGTTTCGATAAGAATGCGGTGATCAACTATCTGAAAAACCTCAAAACCCTTCCTTTGGAACAACAAAAATCCTGGGAGAACTTTGAGAAAAGCCTTCGCGAGGAGCGCACACGCACGAAGTATGAAAACATGCTGCGCCTGTCGACTTACACTCCAAAAGCCCAGGCTGAAAAAGAGTACATAGCGCAAAACACCAAAGCCAATCTGCGCTATTTGTACGTGCCTTTTTTCTCGGTTGTAGACACTACCATTAAAGTAACCGACTCGCAGTTGCAGGATTACCTGAACGCGCATAAAAAAGAATATAAAGGAACCGACACCCGCTCGATCGAGTACGTGACGTTCCCGGTTCAGCCGGCGAAAGACGACAGCGCCGCCTTGTATACCGAGATCAAGGAACTAGCCCGCGGCCTCGCAACTGCGCAAAGCGACTCGGCGTTCGCGGCCATGAATACCGATATTCCGATGCCGATCAACCAGTCGTATGCAACCATGAGCGATCAGTTGAAAGAAGCCGTCAAGACGTTCATTCCCGGTGGTGTTTACGGACCCTACCGCGAAGGCAATACCTATTATATCTACAAATACGGCGGAACCCGTTCCGACAGCGTTTATTCCGCCAAAGCAAGCCACATCCTGATCCGCGCTGAAAACCAGTCGGATTCTGCAAAAGCCGCTGCGCGCACGAAAGCCGAAGGCATTCTGGCGCAAATCAAGGCGGGTGCCAACTTCGAGGCACTGGCTGCTACATCCAGCGCCGACCCCGGTTCGGCACAGCGTGGCGGTGACCTGGGCTACTTCCAGAACAACGGCGCGATGGTGAAACCGTTCGAAGAAGCCGTTTTCTCGGCAACTGCCCCCGGTTTGATCCCGCGACTGGTGGAAAGCCAGTTTGGTTTCCATATTATCAAGGTAACAGCACCGAAATCGAACACGTTGTACCGCATTGCGACTATTGCCAAAACGATCGCACCAAGCCAGGCTACGCGTGACGAGGCTTACCGTAAAGCGGATGAATTTGCGAACTCTGTGAAAAGCCGCGAGCAATTCGAAGAGGCCGTCAAGAAAAATAAAGCGCTGGTCCTGGCCACTGCCAACCGCATTCCCGAATCCGCCACCAATATCAATGCGATCCAGAATGCACGCGAAATCGTAAGATGGGCATTTAAAGAGGATACCAAGCCTTCGACGGTGTCACCGGTATTCGAAACGGAGGAACAATATGTGGTGGCTGTCCTTACCGGCAAATCGGATGCGAAGGACGTAAAAGTGGATGATTTCCGCGACGAGCTGACCACGAAAGTACGCAACCAGATCAAAGCCGAGCAGATTACCGCCAAGCTGAAAGGTGCTACCGGATCACTCGAAGATATCGCAAAAAAATATGGCGCGGGCGCATTGGTTGAATCGGCCAACGACATCTCGCTGGCAACCGGCTTCCTTACCAGCGCAGGTTTCGACCCAATCGCACTCGGAAAAGCGTTCGGGTTGAAAGCGGGCCAGAAATCGGGCGTATTCACCGGCGAAAACGGCGTGTTTATCATGGAACTGACCAGCAAAACCGACGCACCTAAAATCGCAGACTTCACTCAGTACAAAACGCAGCTAACCCAATCGCTGGAAAGCCGCATGTCGTACCTGGTGAACGAAGCCATCCGCGAGAACGCGAAGATCGAAGACCGCCGCGCGAAATTCTTCTGATCAGATTCCGGAAAAATCCTGACAAAAAAGGAGCAGAAATTAATTCTGCTCCTTTTTTTATTTGCACTGCAAATTTTTCAGAAAAAAATGATAGTATTGCAGTATAAAATGTCAATTTTACACTTATTAATTAAATAAGGAAAAAAGGAGGATGGAGGAAAGGGGGAAACACTTCTCCCGTTACTGCATCCGCCGGTTTGTTAAAGCATTAGAAAAACGATTAACTACATTACAATGAGCATTCTACTCGGAGAACAGGAGTATTTCAAGGGCATCGGCAAAATCGCTTACGAAGGGCCCGAAACCGACAACCCGCTGGCTTACCGCTGGTACGACGAAAACCGCATCATCGCCGGCAAAACGATGAAAGATCACCTGCGCTTCGCAGTGGCTTACTGGCACACATTCTGCGGTGCCGGTCTGGACCCGTTCGGTGGCCCGACACTTTTTTACCCCTGGGATAAAAAAGCCGACGCCGTTGACCGCGCCAAAGACAAAGCCGATGCCGCTTTCGAATTCATTACCAAGCTGGGTCTGCCTTACTACTGCTTCCATGATGTAGACGTAGTGGATTACGACGACGACGTGCGTACCAACGAAAAACGCCTGCAAGCCCTGACTGAATATCTGGGACAAAAACAGAAAGCATCCGGCGTGAAACTTCTTTGGGGAACCGCCAACCTGTTCGGGCACCATCGCTATATGAACGGCGCTTCCACCAACCCGGATTTCGATGTGGTAGCACACGCCGGGGCGCAAATCAAAATGGCCCTCGACGCGACGATCGCGCTGGGCGGTGAAAACTACGTCTTCTGGGGTGGCCGCGAAGGTTATATGAGCCTTTTGAATACCGATATGAAACGCGAGGAGGAGCACTTCGCACAAATGCTGAAAATATCGGTTGCATACGCACGTGCAAATGGTTTCAAAGGTAAATTCTTCATTGAACCGAAGCCTTGCGAGCCTACCAAACACCAGTACGACTACGATGCTGCCACCGTAATCGGCTTCCTTCGCCAGCACGATCTGTTGGCCGATTTCAGCCTGAACCTGGAAGTGAACCACGCTACATTAGCCGGGCACACTTTCGAACACGAACTGCAGGTAGCCGCCGACGCGGGTATCCTTGGGTCGATCGATGCCAACCGTGGTGACTATCAGAACGGCTGGGATACCGACCAGTTCCCTAACGACATCGCCGAATGGACCCGCGCATTGCTCGTGATCCTGAACGCAGGCGGTTTGCAGGGCGGTGGTATCAACTTCGACGCGAAACGTCGCCGCAACTCGACCGACGTGGATGACGTATTCCACGCACACATCGGCGGTATCGACACCGTAGCACGTGCCCTGGTGATCGCCGACAAGATCCTGCAAAACGGAGAGTACGACAAAATCCGTAAAAACCGGTATGCCAGCTTCGACAGCGGCAAAGGTGCAGATTACGAAAAAGGTGCATTGAAACTGGAAGACCTGTTCGAGCACGCCGCTGCCAAAGGCGAGCCCGCAACGACTTCCGGCAAGCAGGAATACCTCGAAAACCTGATCAACCGGTTCATCTGAGGTTAGCCTCCATGTTACCTCAATATTAATTTTCAAAAGCCATTGATGTATTTCGATGGCTTTTGGCATTCATAGGCAGGCACACACCGTAACTTGCATGAAATTAACCTAGCGCTTTCTGCCATGCATAACTGCCGTGCCAAAGAGCATTCGTCCCCTCCCATTCTGTCCGGCATTGTCCTGTTTGCCTGGATAATTTCGATATCCTGCACATTTGTTCAAACCGTATCGGGCCAGGCAAATTTCACGGAACGCGGCGTTCCGGCAAGTCCGCAGAATCCCGATTCTTTGCTGATTGGATTGAAAACAAATTATAACTCAGCAGTCGGAAAGAATAACGAACTGGAAGCCGCGGGCTATTTGCAGCAAATCGGCAGGTTGCTTTTTATTTCGGGACATTACCCGCAGTCGCTGGACTACCTGCTGAAAGCCGAAAAGATATTCCGCAACCGGGGCCAGAAAAAGATGCTGGCCGCGAACCTGAATATGCTCGGCGAGCTCTATTACCGCACCCGCAGGCCGCAACTGGCCCGGAAACAATACGACGAGGCATTGATCATTTACCAAAACCTCCGACAGGAATCGGGCAAAGCGGAGATTTACGGGCGCATCGGCCACCTCTATGAAAAGCGTGAAATGTACGACAGTGCTTTCTACTTTCAGCACAAGGCACTACATTCCTACGAGCTCGACCGCCGTACGGACGGTGCCGCGAAGATCTACGAGAACATCGGCAGCATTTATGAAGACCTGGGAAAATACGACTCGGCTTATTTCTATTTCAACAAGGCTTATGCCCTCAATGCCCGGACGCACAATGCACGTGCGCAGGTAGAAGTGGTGAATAATCTGGGGGATGTACTGCGAAAAACCGGCCGGTTCCGTGAAGGGCTCGCTTATAGTCTGCAAAGCCTGAAACTTGCCCAAACCAATGGCGAACGCTACCAGATTTCGAGCGCCTATAATGATATTGCCAAAACCTATAACCTGCTGGTCCGCAACGACAGTGCATTCCACTATCTGGCGCTGAGCCGAAGCCTGCTGAACGACATCTATTCAGAAGAAAGCAACAAGCAGCTTGCATTGCTGCAAACACTTTATGAAATAGAAAAAAAAGACAATGAGATAGCCCAACTGACCCAGGCCAGGCGGATCGATACGCTGATTTCGATTGCTACGGGCATTGTAATAGTATTGATTATCGCGGTTGCAGCATTAATTATCAGCCGGCAACGCCTCAAAATCCGGAACGAACAAAAATTGCTTGCACAGCACAAGCAGGTGTACGAGGCCCAAAGCCAGTTGATGGAAGCGGAACTGAAAAACAAGAAGCTGGAAGAAGAAAACCTGAAACAACAACTCGAAACCAAAACGCAGGAACTGAGCAGCTACACCTTGCATGTGATCCGCAAAAACCAGTTGCTGGAAGACCTCCGCGCCAGACTCGACGAAATGATCAAAGACGATAAACGCGACCAGCGGAAGCAGATCAAGGCGTTATCCGAGCAGATCGGCGAAGGCTTGCAGGATAACCGGCATTGGGAAGAATTCCGGGGTATATTCGAGCAGGTACACCAGTCGTTTTTCGACCGGCTGCAACAACAAACCGGCCCGCTCACCGCCAACGACCTGCGGCTGATCGCATTGATCAAAATGAACCTCACCTCCGCCGACATCGCCACACTCCTCGGCATTTCGCAGGACAGCCTGCGTGTAATCCGCCACCGCCTGCGCAAGAAACTGAACCTCGCGCCAGGCGACAATCTTTCGGCTTATATCCAATCTATCTGAGTGGTTAACAGTTTGTTAATACTGTCGTAACACAAACATAATGGCATTGCCAAGAAAATCAACAGGCTGAATACCAAAGACATACAAACAATAAGCAACGCTTGTTGCCTTGATGTAACGCCGCGAAATCGCCTGTTGCCCTTTTGTTAACAGGCCGGATTTGGATCACAAACTTTGTTCTGCACACCTTCGCATCAACAAAAGAAAACGAAAGCCGACAGCCCCCAAATGCGATGATCCGACGTTACCTGTATATCCTTCTGCTTTTATTCACATTCACGAGCCTTCATGCCGGGACGTTGAAAGGCAAGCTCCTCGAAGCCGCCACCGGCGAGCCGGCATTGGGCGTGGTAATCGTTGTCGAGGGTACTAACCTGCACGATATTTCAGGGCTCGACGGCTCGTTCTCAATCCCTAACCTGCAAAAAGGCTCCTACCGGCTTAGCATCCGGCACATTTCCTATACTCCCATTCAAAAGGAGTTTGCAATCAGCGGGAATGAAGTAGTTCAAATGGATCTTTTGCTCGAAGCGGCGGCGGGCCTGAAACTCGAAGAAGTAGCCGTCACCGGCAAACGCGACGGCGCCAGCGACAACACCGCGCGATTGATGGAGCGCAATGCCAGCCAGGTAATGAATATTGTTTCCGGCAAAACTATTCAAATATCCCCCCGACCTCACGGTAGCGAACGTCATCCAGCGCATTTCCGGAATATCCATCGAGCGCAACAGCAATGGCGATGGCCAATACGCGATCCTGCGCGGAATGGACAAACGCTATAATTATACCCTGGTGAATGGCGTCAAAATCCCCAGTCCGGATAATAAATACCGCTATGTGCCGCTGGATATCTTCCCTTCCGACCTTCTCGACCGCCTCGAAGTGTACAAGGCATTAACGCCCGCCATGGAAGGCGACGCGATCGGCGGCGCGGTGAATATGGTCATGAAGGATGCGCCCGACAAGTTTACGCTCTCTGCAAACGTATCAACCGGCTACAACGAGCTATTTATGGACCGCAAGTTTATGGGCTACGATTTCCGGAATATCCTATCGAAGTCGCCGTATGAGCGCAATGGTAGCCAGTATAATGCGGTCCCGGCGGATTTTTCGGCGGCAGCCGTGAATTACAAACACAAAACGCCCGCCCCCAACCTGCTTGGAAGCATTGCCGTAGGGAATCGTTTTCTGCACGACAAGCTGGGTATCCTGCTCGCGGGAAGTTACCAGAACACCCATCGCGGAAGCAATAGCCTGTTCTTCGACTCCGAGGCGGTCGATACTCTGCGCGGCGAAGTACTTACCAAAATGAGCGAACGGCAGTATTCCGAGCAGCAAATCCGCTGCGGTTTGCATTCCAAAATCGATTTCCGCATTAATGAAAAACACAAAATCCAATTCTATAATGCGTTCATGAACCTGACGAACGTCCAGGTACGCGATGTCAAATCCACCCAGCTTACGATTGGCGGCTACGACCCTGTGGCCGGCAATGCGACGCTCGGCTATTCCACCCGCTCGCGTCTGACCAGGCAGCAAATCTTCAACAGTACGTTGCAGGGAAAACACCAACTGCTCGAAGCGCTGGCTCTGCAATGGTCGGCAGTGTATTCCAAAGCGACCAGCGAGGTTCCCGACAATGTGACCGTGCCGCTGATCGGGGTGATGGAAAACTTCCGGGAAAGAAAAACGACCGTCGGCGACGCCTCGCGCCGCTGGGAGCACAACTCCGACCGCGACCTTTCGGGCTACTTCAATCTGGTTTATCATACGGTTATGGGCGCGGCGCAGGTGGAATGGACCACAGGCGGATTGTTCCGCGACAAATCACGCTCCAATTTTTATAATAACTACCAACTCCGGCCCGCCGACCCGTTTGCAGAATATGGAAGAGATTTTACCGACTACACCCAGATCCGCTGGACGATTCAGAACCCGCGCGGCTCTGTCGCCAGCGCGCTGAATTATGATGCTACCGAGCAAATCAAAGCGGGTTTCATTCAATTCAAAGCCGAAACAAAATACCTGGAAATCCTCGGTGGCGTGCGTGCCGAAGCGACCAACCAGGGATATTCGATGCTATTTCCTATCGGCGAAGACCGGCCGGATGGCAGGCAAAAGTACACCGACATTTTGCCGAGCCTGCATTTTAAATACAAGCCGAAAGACCATATCAACCTGCGTGCCTCCTACTTCCGGTCGGTCAACCGCCCGGGCTTCTTTGAGATCGTGCCTTACCGCATCGTGCAGGAAGAATACCAGGAGCGCGGCAATCCCGATCTGAAACGCGCTATCGCCGACAATATCGACCTGCGCTATGAGCTCTTTCCACGCTCTTCGGAGCAGTTAATGGTGGGTATTTTTTATAAAATGATCAAAAATCCGATCGAATACACACTCCAGCGCGATGCGGTCCGCGGGCAGGACATCTACTATTCGCCCGGCAATTTCGGGAATGCGAAGAACTACGGGCTGGAAATCGATTATATCAAATACATAAAACAGTTCGGGATCAAGGCCAATTATACCTACACCCATTCGCGCATTACCACACCTAAATCCAGGCGCATACGCAACGAAAGCGGCGACCTGGAAACGATCAACGTGAACCAAACCCGGCCGCTTTACGGACAGTCGGCCCATGTAGCCAACCTTTCCATACTTTACAAAAACCAGGAAAACGGCATCGACGCGCAGCTCGCCGGCGGTTACACAGGCGACAGGATTAATACCGTTTCACAGTTCCTCGATAACGACCTCTGGCAAAAGGGTTTTATTCAAATGGATGCCTCCGTCGAAAAAACATTCCGGAACGGTCTGGGCGTGTTTCTGAAAGCGAATAACCTCCTGGACACGCCAATGGAAGTTTACATGAAGAATACCAATGCCTCGAATGCCCATATCCCGCACCAGGACCTGCCTGGCAAAACGCTCATCCGCCGCGACCGTTACCAGCGCTCCTACCTCATTGGCGTACGCTACAAGTTTTAAATCAGTCGTCAAATTTTTTAATCTCATGAACCAATCCAAAATGAAACACCTATTCATGCTTTCAGCCCTCGCCGCATTGCTGATCACCGGTTGCAGCGACGACAAAGACGAACCCACGCCCGTGGACCCACAGCCTACTGAACAGTCTGTAACCGGCGAGGTCTCCGGCACCTGGACTAAAGGCAATACCTACAAAGTGACCGGGCACCTCCAAATCCCGGAAGGCAAATCCCTGACCATTGAGGAAGGCGTAACCGTGCTTTTCAGCGACTCGGTAGTGAAGCCGGAAGTGGTCGTGAAAGGCAACCTGTACAGCCTGGGTACCGCCGCCGCGCCGGTGAAATTTACCATACCCGACGCCTGGAAAACGCCAGTTAACCAATTCGGTAACCTTTGGGGCGGTCTTATTGCCGGTCCGAATTCCGCTGAATTTGTCCTGAGCAACACCATTCTCGAATATGGCGGCGCGGTAACCACAGAAGAATCGCCATCGGTGAAGGCGGGTCTGTACAAAGCGAAGGCCGGCGAGCATGTACCGGTAGTTTATTACCCCAACAAAGACGGCAAACTGGTGGTTGTGAACAGTACCATCCGCAATTTCAACGAGGACGGCTTTTATATCGAAGGCGGGAAGGTGATCATTGCCAACAATATGTTCTATACCACCGGCGTATCGGGCGGCGACGCGATCAATATCAAATCGGGCGTGCAGGCCGACGTGGCATTCAACCTCGTTTACAGCCCCAATACCAATGCGTTGAAACTTTCCAACTCCGGCTACCGCACCCCGCAGGCGTATATCGTTGGATACAACAATACGATCATCAATGCGGGTTGGAGAAGGCCCACTACCAAAGGAGGTTCCATCTGGCTCGAAAAAGGCGTTCGCTCGGACCTTTACAATAATCTGCTTGCCAACGACCGTTTCGGGATCAAGAAGGAGAATGTGGATAAATCGGTAGACGATCGGTCGGTGATCAGCAACACACTGTATTACGGCGCTACCGAGGAAGGTGTGAAGCAGTTCCAACCTTCGGCCGAGATCCTGAAAGGTGCCGACGACCTGATCTCCGCCAAAGTGGGTGATAACGATCCCAAATTCGTGAACTATCCGTTGACGACCGAGGGCAAAAACGCCACTTTCAACACTGCGTGGGACTTCCATGTGCAAGCGGGCTCACCGGCGCTGGGTAAGGGCAAAACCAATTTTACCCGCCTGTACGCAAACGGCCTCGTGATCAACGGCGTAACATACAAATCGCCCGCTCCTGCCGACTACATCGGGGCGTTCGGCACCAAGTAATCTTCTATTCATACAAAGTGTACCAGGTGTGATGTAATGTCACATTGAGCGGACGGGCCGCCGGGCGGTCGAAACATCTTGCGTGATGCCTTCGACCGCAGCTGCGGCTGCTCCCGCTCAGACTGACATTCTTAGTCCAGTACAATCTACATTATTCCAGCCAGTGAAATTATTCATAATACCGGCCATTTCCGGCCTGGCGGCAATGGTTATTGCTTGCCAGTCCACCCAAAACGCCCCCTTTCATTCCGCTAAGGCTGACACTGTCAGTTCAATCGTCCAGCCGGTTTTCATTACCGACACCGTTGCCCACGATACCGACGATCCGGCGATCTGGATCAACCCCGCCGATCCCGCCCAAAGCCTGATCATCGGTACGGACAAAGACCAGGACGGCGGCCTGTATGTGTTCGACCTACAAGGCAAATTGCAGCGCGACAAAACCGTCACCGGCCTGAAACGCCCTGACAATGTCGACGTCGAATATGGCCTGAATCTCGCCGGCAAGCCCACCGACATCGCCGTCACCACCGAGCGGTTCACCCACAAGCTGCGCATTTACAGCCTGCCCCACATGCGGCCTGTCGACAATGGTGGTATCGAGGTGTTTGTCGGAGAAACAGGTGAAAATATGCGTGATTTGATGGGTATTGCGCTTTATAAAAGCAAGTCAGACAAAATATACGCCATTGTCGGCCGGAAATCGGGGCCAACCGACGGGACTTATCTTTGGCAATATTTGCTCGAAGACAATGGCAAAGGCCAGGTAAAAGCATCGCTCGTCCGCAAATTCGGGAAATACAGTGGTCTGAAAGAAATCGAAGCCATTGCCGTCGACGATCAGTTAGGTTATGTGTATTATTCCGATGAAGGTACGGGCGTCCGCAAATATTACGCCGATCCCGAGAAGGGGAACGAAGAGCTGGCGCTTTTTGCCACCAGCGGCTTTACCGAAGACCATGAGGGCATTTCCATTTACCAGCTCACGGAAAGTACCGGCTACATTCTCGTTTCGGACCAGGGTGCCAATAGTTTTCAGATATTTCCAAGAGAAGGAACATCCGGCAAGCCTCATCAACATCCTCTACTGAGAAAAGTGACCGTCAGAGCAAGCCACAGCGACGGCTCCGATGTCGTATCTGTTCCCCTCGATGCGCAATTCAAAAATGGTTTGTTCGTAGCTATGAGCGACGATAAAACGTTTCATTTGTACCGCTGGGAAGACATTGCCGGAAAACATTTGAAATCGATCAGGTAACCGGAGTTGACACTGCGTAAAACAAATAAGCCACCGGAAGTTCCGGAGGCTTATCGATTACTATCTACTATTAAACTGGCTGAGTTTAATGATTAACCTGTTCTGCTAATATCCTTTGTTCTGGTTCAGATTGGTGTTGTTGCGGATCTCCGCTGTCGGAATAGGGAAAAGCAACTCACGCTCCGTCAAAGTGGGCCCGTAGGAGAATTTGTGCCCGACATAGTTGTCGAATTTTTTGGTAGTTACATTGAATGCCTTCCGCAAACGCGCCATATCGAACCAGGTGATGTTTTCGAAGCACAGTTCGTGCCAGCGTTCTTTCCATACCGCCTCGCGGAATGTGTCTTTGGTGAGCCCGGCCAATGCAGGTAGCTGCGCCCGGGTGCGGATCGCATTTACCGCCTCATAGGCTTTGGCCGACGGGCCACTTACTTCATTGGAAGCTTCTGCATACATTAGGAGCACATCGGCATAGCGGATCACCGGCCAGTTCAGGTCACTGTTGGCCGTGCTGGTTTGGGCCACATTGTCAAAATGTTTGTAGATAAAATAGCCTCCCAGGTCGACTTCCTTGGTACGGTCGGATTCGTTGGTGAATTTGGTGAAGAAAAATTGCTTCTCCTTCGCACGCAAATCGTTGGGTTCATATGACCTCACAAAATCACCCGTAGCATAAATGCCGCCCGTTTCATCGGAATAGGCCGAGATATTTTTGTTGTAAGGGATGATGGAAACCTGCCAGTTGGAAGGAAGTATCTGCGTTTTGAACTGGATCATAAAAATGTTTTCCTCCACATTCTTTTTGGCGGGATTATGCAGATCGTCGTAAGAAGCAAACAGTTTGAACTGCTTGGAATCGATTACTTCCTCCGCTTTTTTGGCAGCCAAATCGTAATAAGCGGCACCTTTCTGCAACGGATAGCCGGCCATTGTCAGATAAACTTTCGCGAGCAGCGATTTCACAGCCCCGGTACTCACTTTTCCCGACGCGTCGGTTAGTGGTAAACCGGCGGCTTCCGCGATTTTCAAATCCTCCACAATACGATTGTAAATCTCCTCCGGTGCTGCCGCGGAAGGCCGCAGTTGCTCCGATTGCAAATCAACAGGATCGAGAATAAGCGGGATATTACCGAACATCTGCACCAGGTTGAAATAATAGAATGCGCGGAGGAAATAAGCCTCGCCCATCAGCCGTTTTGCCTCGGCCGCATCCATAGAAATACCGGGTATTTTGGCAATCGACAGGTTCGCATTGGCAATGCCCTTATAATAAAATTGCCAGTACGACTGTCCATAGCCATTGTCGGAAGTATTCCGAAGGTCTTTCACAAAATAGCTGTTCACAGCCTGGCCAAGATCGGTATTTGCAAGGCCGGTGGCAAACTCGGTCATCATCCACGTCCCACCACCGAAGCCGCTGTTCATCGGTACACGCAGGTTGGCATAGATCGCATTCACCGAGCTGCGTGCGTGCTCCGGTTTGGTAAAATAGTTTTCGACCGTAAAATTGCTGGGATCGGATTCATCCAGGAAGTCCGAACAACCTGTCGCCCCGAAAATGCTCAACATGGCGAGCAAGCCGATTTTCTTTGATATGGTAGTCATTATTATTTTCGGATAAGAGTCATTATTGTTACAAACCGATGTTCAGGCCCAGCATAAACACCCGTGGCTTGGGATAGTCGTACAAACCGAAGCCCTGGTCGAACGGTGAGCCGGAGTTAGACACTTCCGGATCGTAGCCCCTGTATTTAGTAGCCACAAAAAAGTTCTGTATCGAGGCGTAAGCTCTCAATCTGTCGAGTTTAAGTTTCGAAACAATATCCGCAGGGAAGGTGTAGGCCAGCAAAAGGTTCCGGCCACGGATAAACGACGCGTCGGTGACCTTGTGGCTGTCGTTGTTAGTCGTGTAATAGGCGTTAATCGGACGGATCTGCGCGATCGGCGTATTCTGGTTGGTCTCGGTCCAGGCATTCAGTACCGTTTTATAGCTGTTCGCGATACCCTGGCGATCCTCCGCCGAGTGGATACTCCTGTCGAGCACGTCGTTGCCGTACATGTATTGCAAGTCGACAGTCAATGACCAGTTTTTGTAATTAAATGTGTTCAGGAAAGTCCCGAAACCGTCCGGAATACCTTTTCCTATTATAGTACGGTCATTATCGTTGATAATACCATCCTTGTTGAGGTCGGCATATTTCACGTCGCCCGGCAGCATATTGTATTTCTTAGCTTCTTCCGCTTCGGCCGTCGACCAGGTACCCAAATGCTGTCTTCCGAAGAATGAACCCACCGGCTCGCCCACACGGATCACCGTCGCGCCCGAGAAGATGTCGCTACCGCCGGAAAGCGCCAACACTTTGTTTTTGTTCACAGAAATATTGAATGTGGTGCTCCATGAGAAATTGTCGGTACGGATATTCGTCGAATTCACGGCAAATTCAATTCCCTTATTTTCCATGCTTCCGATATTGGTAAAAATGCTGCTGTAACCGCTGCTCAATGGAAGCGGCGCGTCCAGAAGCATATCATTTACTTTTCTGCGGTACAGGTCGAGTTCGAAGCTCAGGCGGTTGGAGAACAGGCCCAATTCAACACCGAAGTCGACTTGCTGGGTCTTTTCCCATTGCAGGTTCGGGTTCGCCATCCTGGCGATACCGGTACCGATATTGCGTGAGCCATTGAAAATCACGCTGTAATCGATCACCCCGGAAACGTTGTTGGCCATACCCGCCAATGCGCGGTAAGCAGGAATCTCGGAATTACCGGTCGCGCCATAGCTCGCCCGGATTTTCAAATTGGAAATCGCAGGGACACTTTTCATAAATTCCTCTTCCGTTACGCGCCACGCAACCGCCGCCGACGGGAAGAATGCGTACCGGTTGGCCGCACCGAATTTGGAAGAACCGTCGATACGCCCTGTGAATGTCACGAGGTATTTGTTCATCAGGCCGTAGTTGATCCGTGCGAAGTAGGAGTTCAGACCGTATGCAGTTCCTTCCGACTGCGGTGCCTGCGGGCTCGCACCGGCACCAAGGTTATTGAACTGGAAATAGGTATCGTCAAATCCCTGAGTAATCGCCTGGTTTTCGAAACGGTCCACATGCTGCCACGACAAACCCAGCATCGCATTCACCGAATGGATTCTCGCGAAATCTTTGTTGTAAGTCAGGTAATTCTCGAACTGCCACGAATTGTACCGGTTGTTGATCACGCTCGCATCGCCATTGTTGGAAATGTATTGCAAGCCTTTGGCCGCGAAATAGTCCCGGCGCTGGTTGATCACGTTGGTTCCGACGGTCGTCCGGAATTCGAGCCCTTTGGCGAGCGCAATGCTCGCGTACATATTGCCCAGCATCGTTTGCGTGCGCAGGTAGAACAGGCGCTCGCTCGCTACGCGCAACGGGTTATCGCCACCTTCCATACCCGGATAGTCGCGGTTGCTGGCCCACGCACCGTTGTCATATTTAACGGGAATAATCGGCAATGCTTCCAGCACCTGGCGCATGGTGGTGATACCGCCGCCGCCAAGCTGGTCGATCTGCTTCTCGTTCTGGTCGGTATAGCCGAGCGTACCGCCTACTTTCAGCCAGGGTTTGATTTGTGTATCGAAAACAAAACGGCCAGCGAAGCGCTTCTGCCACGACTCGCGCACGATACCGTTTTCGTTGCGATAATTCAGGAATGCGCCGTAGGTGCCCTTCTCATTACCGCCGGTAAAACCAAGCTGGTGATTCTGGGTAAATGCCTTCTGGAACATTACATCCTGCCAGTCGGTATCATAGAGCGGATTCCCGTTCGAATCGAACAGGCGTGGGTTCGTGCGTTTCAGCTTCGGGTCGGTATACTTGGTGCCGGTGGCCCAGCCCACAGGATCGTACTTGGCCGCATTCGCATAAATGGTCTCTTCCACCGCGAGGAATTCTTTCGAATTCAATACTTCCAGTTTTTTGGGGGCGACGCCGATGCTGAAATCGGAATCGTACGTTACACGGCCACCACCCGCCACGCCACGCTTGGTGGTTACGAGAATTACCCCGTTCGCACCGCGGGCACCATAGATAGCCGTGGACGACGCGTCCTTCAACACCTCGATCGAAGCGATGTCGTTCGGGTTGAGGTAATCGATGGGCGTACTGCCGTTTTGAAGGTCCACTGCATTCAGGATCACCCCATCGATCACATAAAGCGGGTTATTGGAAACACTGATGGAGCTGGCCCCTCGAATGCGTATGTTGGCGCGCCCGCCGGGACGGCCGGAGTTCGACGATACATTGACCCCGGTAATACGTCCGGAAAGTCCCTGGTTCAGGGACGAAGCCGGACGTTCCTGCAATACATCGGCCTTGATTGTACCCACGGCGCCGGTAAGGTCGGATTTTTTGACAGTACCATAACCTACCACGACCACTTCTTCCAGTGCATTTTCATCAGGTACGAGCTTAATGTCGATTACCGATTGGTTGCCGACCGGAACTTCCTGGGACTTATATCCGACAAAACTAAAAACCAGCACATTCTGGCCGCCATCCGGCACTTCGAGCGAAAACTCGCCCTCCGCTCCGGTAGAAGTTCCGCGTTGCGTCCCTTTGAGCAATACACTCACACCCGGCAATGCGCCGCCTGCTTCGTCGGTTACCTTTCCTTTAACTGTTCTTTCGACGACCATTTGCGCTGCCTGACCGGCCGACGCCACCAAACTGCCCGTTGCCTGCGTCTCCGGCAAATTCATCGCCTCATCCTTGACCTCTTTCACGGGCATGGCTTCCTTTGCCTTGCTCTCGGTAATGACAAAAGTATTTTTCCTTGTCCGCTTGTACTTCAATCCATTCTGCCCCAGCAGCAAGTCGAGGTTCCTTTCGATCGGCAGGCTGAGGTCCAGGCTGCTGGAAGCTACATTTACCGAACCTACCAGACGGTCTTCAAAGATGATTTCCACGCCGTAATGCCGTTGCAAGTCCAGCAATACGTTTTTAAGCTTCATTTCCTGGCCTATGTAAGCATGGTTCCTGGCCGGCGTCGACGCAAAGGCAATGACCTGTGAATGCACGACCCGCGAGGATTGCGTCATCAACACAATCCCGATCGCCACCCATTGCTTGGCTGATAGCGTAAGATTCATAATCAATTGGTTTGGAATAATTAATTGTTCGTTAAAAGGATTGTAGCGCCGCTTTGCTCGACTCTGAGGTCAAGCACTTCCGAGATCGTCTTCAAAAGTTCTTCCGCATTTCTGGTCTTGAAATTGCCGGTGATCGACCGTTGGGCGATGCTGGAATCGGACAGGCTCACTTTTTGTCCGAAATTCTCTTCGATCATCGCCAGTATTTCTCCCACGGGTGTGCCGTTGAACACGTATCGTTGCTCCGTCCAGGGAGCGAATGCTTTGATGTCCTGCTTCTTTTCCAGCTGCACCGCGCCTTCCCGGTCTAGGAATGCGAGGTCGCCGGGCTCCATCATAACCTCTTTCCGCTGATTGTTCTGCGAATAATCGATGCGGACACTGCCGGATTTCAGGGCGACCTTCGTGCCCCGGGGCCTTGCAAATACCGAGAATGTGGTACCGAGCACTTCTACCCGGAACTCGTCCGATGTTTTTACCACAAAACGCTTGTGATCGATGGTATGGCTCACCGAAAACTCTGCTTCGCCTCCCAGGCTCACCTCGCGCACATCACCCCAAAAACCCAGTCTCGGTACTTTCAGTCTGGAATTCGAATTCAATGCGACGCGGCTTCCGTCTTCGAGGTATACGTCGGTGGTCTGCCCGTAGGCCGTCTGATAGGATTTGTATAGGATCGGGTCGCGAAACCACCAGCCACAACTTACCAGCACCGTCACCGAAGCTGCTACCAGCCAGAAACGGTTACTGCGGCGCCCGAACCAGGAAGGCAAACGTTCCTCCTCCACCTCCTCCGTCTTTCCCTCCTCTATTACTTCTTCCATACCCGAATCCAGCCTGTGAAGCAGGTTCGTCAGTGCCGCATCCTGATCCGGAACAAACTGGGGCGATTTGGTTTCGTATTCCAGCAGCCATTGATGAAATGTTTCGAGGTTCTGCTTCCGGACGATCCAGTCCTCCACAAGCTGCCTTTCGAGCGGATTGGCGCGACCCGCCAGATACTCGAAAAGGGTATATTTCGATATAGTTTTTTCCATTTGTGTTCGGTTTACAAAATTGACGAGGCCCCACGGGACCGGGCTTCCGGGCCAGGCCTCCACGGCCGGCATTAGAGGATACTCAAAATGGTGAGACACAGCGAAATCATCCATTCGCCATGGAGGGCGGAGCGAAGGTGCTTCAATGCCTTGGAGATATGTACTTCTACTGTTTTGGGCGAAATGTGTAGCTCATCCGCTATTTCATGGTATTTCTTGTTCTCGAAACGGCTCAGCAGGAACACTTTCTGGCACTGCATGGGTAGCCGCGCAATCACTTCATTGACTTTCAGATAGAGATTATTATAATGGATTTCGGCATCAGGCTGCTGATGATAGGTGGAGATCGGATGCTCCTCGTTCATTTCAAGAGTATCGGTCTTTCCGAACTCCCGACGCATATACGTATAGCATTCGTTACGCACGGAACGAAACAGGTAGCTGGTATAGGACGTCGTGATGTTCTCGTATGCCTTCGTGCGGTAAAACTGGAAGAACACCTCGCTTACCAGATCCTCCGCAATTTGTTTGGAATACACAAACCGCACCGCGTGGCTGCAAAGCGGGTTATAATACCGCTTGAACAGCAGTTCCAGACCCTTCCCCGGATTTTGTTCAAAAGCCGATTTCAGAAAGGTAGCAGAATCAATCTCACTTACAGGCGCCTTGCCTTCGTGTACAGGGGACACAAATGGCCCAGGGCGCTTCGTTTCCGGGTTAAGCAAAGGATCGTGCATTGAGTGTCTGTTCGTATGTAATAATTAAAAGACTTTCTTGCATTTAAAATCCCTTACCCTTGATTTAAAAAAACTAAAACTTTTTTAAGTGCTATCCCGACACTTACAAGCCCTAAAAACAAAAAGGCTGCCATTCCCGCGAATAGCAGCCTTTTTCTACAAGTAATTATTTTCGGTTACAAATTCTTCGCCTTCATTTGCTTCACCGCATAATCGGCGGCGCGGGCCGAAAGGGCCATATAGGTAAGCGAGGGATTCTGTGTAGAAGTCGACGTCATGCAAGCGCCGTCGGTCACGAACACATTCTTGCAATGGTGCAGCTGGTTCCATTTGTTGAGCAACGACGTTTTCGGGTCTTTGCCCATGCGTACGCCGCCCATTTCGTGGATATCGTTGCCGGGGTTACGATGATTGTCGTGGGTTTTGACGTTCGTGAAGCCTGCTTTGGTAAACATTTCGCTCACCTGTTCCATGTAATCCCTGATCATCTTCTCGTCGTTGTCGTCATAATCGACGGAGATCCTCAGCTTGGGCATTCCGAACGGATCTTTTTCATTCTTATCGAGGGCCACGAAGTTACTTTCTTTGGGAATTGTCTCACCCATCATGTGCGAGCCAACGCTCCAGTTACCATATTTCGTCTCGTGCAATCCGGCTTTCAGCGATTCACCGAGGCCGTTTCGATCGTTGTAGGTAATGCGGCTGGCACCGAAACCTGCTGCGTAGCCTCTCAAAAAGTCGGTCTCCTGCTTGTAAACATTTCGGAAACGCGGAATGTAGCCGCCATTCGGTCGACGGCCGTCGGTCGTCGAGTCGAGGAAACCTTCGTACTCGCCGGAAACGGTGGCGCGGTAATTGTGAAATGCGATATACTTGCCCAGCAGGCCGTTGTCGTTACCGAGCCCGTTGGGAAAACGGCTCGACGTCGAGTTCAGCAACACCAGATTGGAGTTCAATGCGGACGCATTCAGAAAGATGATATCGGCATAGAACTCGATCATTTGCCTGGTATTCGCATCGATTACGCGCACACCCGAAGCCTTTTGCTTTTTGTCGTCGTAAATGATCGAATGCACCACCGAATGCGGGCGGAGCGTCATATTGCCCGTTTTCATCGCCCACGGAATGGTGGAAGCATTGCTGCTGAAATACCCTCCGAACGGGCACCCGCGCTCGCAGATCGTCCGGTGCTGGCATTTGGCACGCCCCTGATCGAGGTGTATCTGCTGCGGAGCGGTAATATGCGCGGCACGGCCGATGATAATGTGACGGTCCCTGTATTGTTTCGCAACCTGCTCTTTGAAATACTTCTCCACGCAGTTGAGTTCATGCGGGGGCAGGAACTCGCCGTCAGGCAATGCGTCGATGCCGTCTTTATTACCGGTAATACCCGCGAACTTCTCCACATGGCTGTACCAGGGCGCCAGGTCGTCGTAACCGATCGGCCATTCTACGGCGAACTTGTCGCGAGCCGGCCCTTCGAAGTCGTACTTGCTCCAGCGCTGCGTCTGCCGCGCCCAGAGCAGCGATTTGCCGCCCACCTGATAGCCTCTTAGCCAGTCGAAAGGCTTTTCCTGAATGTAGGGATGCTCGTTATCCTTCGCGAAAAAGTGCATCGACGATTCCTTGAAATTATAGCAGCGTGCCGCAATCGGGTTGGCATCGGCTATCTCCTTCGGAAGCCGTTCGCGATGCTCGAATTCCCAGGGCATCATGTTCGTGGTGGGATAGTCCTTGATGTGCTGTACATCCCGGCCACGTTCTAGTACGAGGGTTTTCAATCCTTTTTCGGTCAGCTCCTTCGCCGACCAGCCACCGCTAATCCCCGAGCCAATCACAATGGCGTCGTAGGTGCGTGCTTTTTTACTATCAATATTTATGTTTGCCATAGTTTCGATTAATGGAGGAAAGGAGGGATGGAGGAAAGGGAGCAGGGATTTTTAAAGCCCTTGCTCCCCTTCCTCCATCCCTCCACCTATCCCTTTTTAACAGGTACACACCCGTGGTAACGGGCGGGGATCATTTCGTAATGGGTAATGTTGGTCATCACATATTCCGAGGTCATATATCCCTGGATCGTGAGGTTTTTGACCATACTGAAAAATCCTTTCTGAGCCGCGTCGCCGCCTTTTTCGATCTCCGTCAGGATTTGGAGGCGCTGCTCCTTGTTTGCATCCGCGAACGACTTGCCGAAACGCTGCACGCTCTGCTCGTCGATGTTCGAAATGCCGCTTGAAAGGCTGGCCTGCGCTTTGGCGTCGTAGCAATCCTTAACCATCTTTTGCACAAAATCACCTACCCCCAACTCACCCGCGCCCGGCGTATCGGTTTTGGGGATAATGGTTTCGACGATCATCGTGAGGTTTTTGGACTGGTCTGCCGAAAGCAACCCGCTCTTCGCTACCGCACTTTTGTTCCAACCGGATGCCCACGCAGGCAAACCCGCCATGGCGCCCATGGCAACTGCCATATTCTTAAGCGCAACGCGTCTTTCCATTTTCGTTTCTATTTTGTTTAAACGTCTTTAACTATGCTGTTTTTGTCGATGATGGTCGTTTGTCATGTGTTGTCAGGGATTGTCATGTGTTGTCTGGGATTGGCTTCAACTGGAAATCGTAAGAATTTCTACTTTCTCTGACTACCATTGGCCCCCATGACGAAACCTGACTATTCCTGACCACGCCTGACTATTCCTGACTGCTCTTGACCACACATGACTCCCCCCGTCCCAACCGTCACTCTTCCAAAAAGTCCAGATCGCGGCCATGCGTTTCGGGGATTGTGAGAATGCAGAAGATACCTATTGCAAAACAGATCAGCCCCACGAGCGCCCCGGCCTGAATGACGGTAAAAGAATCTTTAAAAATAGCAAATAATGTAGTCATTCCTACTACGGTCCCACGCACCATATTGGGAACGGTAGTGGCGGCCGTAGCACGCAGGTTGGTCCCGAACTGCTCTGCGCCGATGGTCACGAACATAGCCCAGTAACCGATTCCGAATCCGAGCAACGTAGCCACGAGGTAGAACAGCGAAGCCGATTTGATACCCGCGAACAGGTAGACAATGCTGCCGATCAATGTAAAAATCATTAAATAAAAGACCGCCTTTTTACGCGATTCGAGCCAGTGACTGATGAACCCGCTGCAAAGATCGCCCGCCGAAAGGCCAACATAGCACCACATAATCGAAAGGCCGGGTTTGATGGGCTCGTCGATGCCCAGGGCCTTACCGAACTCGTTGCTGAATGTGGCCAGAATACCGATCACAAACCATGTAGGCAGCCCGATACCGATGCACCGCAGGTAGCGCCCAAGCCGGTCCCGGTTATTGAACAACGCGAAAAAGTTACCTTTTTCGACATGCTCCTTTTCTTTAATATCCTTGAAAATCCCCGATTCGAACACGCCGATCCGCAGAAGCAGCAGCGAAATTCCCAGTCCGCCGCCGATAAAATAGGCGTACCGCCAGTTGAAAAACTCGACCGTAAAATAGGCTACCACAGCACCGAGCAAACCGATGCCGGCGACCAGCGACGTTCCGATCGCACGCAAATGCTTGGGGAGGATTTCCGACACCAATGTAATGCCCGCGCCCAGCTCGCCCGCCAGACCGACGCCCGCGATAAAACGGAGTAACTTGTAAACCGTAACGTCCTGCACAAAACCGCAGGCGATATTAGCAAGCGAATAGGTGATAATGGAGCCAAAAAGTACGGAAAGCCGGCCCTTTTTATCCCCCAAAACACCCCAGAGGATACCGCCGAGCAACAGCCCCGTCATCTGCCAGTTCAGAATACTGGCGCCGGTAATGGAAATATCCGCTTCCGAGAGCCCTAATGCGGCCAGGCTGGGCAGCCGGACGATCCCGAAAAGGAGCAAATCGTAAATATCAACAAAATAACCAAGGGCAGCGACTATAACGGGAGCACTGAAAAGGTAGGAAGCATCTGAGCGCGTTGCGGAAACGGATGACATTTGGTTTTGTATGGGTTTCATCGGAATAACGTACAATATTATGCAAATAGCCGGACATAAGCCCGGCTATTCGTTGGCAAATTTATAAAATTCAAAGAGAAAGTTTTGTTTTACAGAATATTGACTTTCTCTTGCTTTCATTGTCTATATCTTCTTGAATACGATGGTCATTTTATATTTGACGCCGTCTTCTTCCTCCGTTGTCGACCATTTCATTTCGGTCGCACCGGTTTCAAGGTCAAATTCTGTGACGTCCGTGCCTTCGGTGAGCACTATTTTCTTGTCTTTAACCGCCCATTTGGAGGCATCGTCGACAATATCCGCTTCGTCGAGCACATCGTCGCAGCCGATCGGTACTTTCGCGCCGATTGTACCATTGCTTTTGAAAGTGAGCTCGGTTTCCGACAAGCATTTCTTATCGGTAAGCGCTTCGTAGAACGCGAGCACGTCGGAAATGCCGTTCTGGGCCGGGTCCACCGTCATTGCCTTGATTTTCCAGGTGCCTTCCACGGCATTGCCGGAAGGCGTTTGGGGAGCCGGATCGTCGGAATCTTTGCTGCAAGCCAGCATTGTTGCCGCGCATACGAATAACATCAGGTAATTCGCCAGATTTTTCATGGATGGTGTTTTCATGGTTGCTTTTTTGTGATTAATAACCACAAAATTAAGCCCTTACTAATCCATCCCGACGCATTTCCGAGTGACCGGTAGGCCAACTGAGTGACCGGTCGCGCCGCCTCAGAGTTCCAGCTTCTGTTTGTCTTTCAGCAACCGGGCTTTCAGCTTCCCGTAATCCACATCCTGAACGGCCACTTTGGCGTCGATCGCCTGCACGGCAGCCGTGGCGGCGCTTTGCCCGAGAATCATGAAAACCGGCTCCATCCGGATAGAGCCGTAGGCAATGTGCGAAGCCGAAACGCAAACCGGTACCAGCAGGTTTTCACATTCTGCCTTTTTCGGGATGATGGAACCGTAGGAAATGCCGTAAGGCTGTTTCGGATGTACGCCGATATCGCCTTCGTTCTGCACGAAACCATCCTCCTTCACATAGCGCTGCGCATTGTGCGCATCGAGCGAATACGAGCCCATTCCCACCGATTGCTCGACGGGCTTTTTGCCGAGGGTCTCGTTTTCGGTCATCACGCTCTGCCCGAGCATCCTGCGCGCCTCGCGGACGTAAATCTGGTGCGGCCATCCGCCGTTGTCCTTGAATTCGTCCTTCGGCAGCCCCCACTCGTTCATTTTCGCGCGGACGTCCGCCGGCACCGCGGGGTCATTGGCCAGGAAGTACATCAGGCCTTTCTGGTACAGCTCATGCTCTTTGATGATCTCCTTGCGGCGCTCGTAGGAAGCATCGGGGTAATCGTAGTTCTGCCCGATGAAGTCGGTGCTGAACGGGCCGTGGTTGTTGGTGTCGGTTTTGCGGTTGGGGATAGGGTCGTATTTGTCGAATGTTTCGGTCCAGCCAGCCTTGTACACGCGTGCGAGCAACTCGTACTTACCCGGGTCGTAACCTTCCGGTTTCGCGAACGGAATGCGGTTGTCGGGGTGCGACGAGAGGCACATACGGAAGCAATATGCCTGAATTTTGTTGTCCCCCTCCCCATTCTTACCGATTTTCTCGCCCGAAACATAAGGCAGCAAACCGCTTTTGGGGTCACCTTCTACTTTATAAGGGCTGATGTTTTTCGCGAAATAATGCCTGTGCTGGAAAACGCCCGCCTGGATACCGTTCCATTGCTCGTTATAAACGCTGTTGGCTTCGCGCCCCACGTGGTATTTTACGCCCGCCGCCGCCATGAGGTCGCCCTCATAGGTAGCGTCGATGAACATCTTGCCTTTGAATGTCTTGCCGCTTAAAGTTTTAAAAGAGGCAATGCGACCGTTGCTTTTCTGAACGCCGCTTTTACTGCGATCGAGCCATTCGTCGCGATAGACCTTGATATTGTTTTCTTTCACAAAATCCTCGAAGACCTGCTCCGCCACGTGTGGTTCGAAGATCCACATGGTGCGCTCGGCGCCATCCATAGCCACGGTACCCTGGCCCTTGTTGCCATATTCTTCTTTTTTCTGCCAATGCCAGCCCTCGGGTTTGTCGTAATGCAGGTAAACGCGATGATAAAACTCGCGCGCCAATCCGCCGATCACCGATTTGTTGCCGGTATCGGTGAATCCAAGGCCGCCCGACGAAAGCCCGCCCAAATGCTTGTCGGGCGAAACGACGAGCACCGTTTTGCCCGATCTGACCACCTGCACCGCCGCCGTAACAGCCGCACAAGTGCCGCCGTAAACGATCACGTCGGCTTCATACGATTGTGCGAAAAGTGCCCCGGGTATTACCTGGGAAATGAAGATTGCAACCAGTAAGCGTAATTTTCTCATTAATGTCTGATTTAGGATTTGAAATATCGATAACCGAAAAACCAATTATTTTACCTCCGGCACGAATAGAACGGCATCCGCTACGACGGCGCCCGATGCGCCTTCCGACGAAATGCTGACTGCCGATGCGTTACCTTTGGGCAAATTGAATTTACCGACATGGTACCATTCGCCGGAAGTCTGGCCTTCTACCACAATGTCTTTTTCAAGCACCGAAAGGTTCCTAGTTTCACTGCCCGATTGGACGGAAAGCCTTATTTCGGAAGCCGGTTTAGCCACCTTCGGGAAGTACACGTAGATCTGGTAGTCGCCGGAAACGGGAATTTCGGGCGTAAAAGTCACCGAGCCGCCATTTTTGTCGCCTCCGAAAGTCAGGAATGACGGGCCGTAGCCGCCTTTTTTGACCGATTTCCAGTTCCCCTTGACGGAAACGTGCTTACCATCCTCATTATCGACCAGGATTTCGGGCGTCCGGCCGTTCACCAGCGGATCGGCTTTCAGTTTCGCCTGCAATTTCGAAACGTCGATTTGCTGTACGCTCTTTCGGGAATCGATTGCCATCGCCGCTGCAATGGCGGACGACTGGGCGAGTACCATAAACACGGGTTCCATGCGGATCGAACCATAGGCAATGTGTGTCGCCGAGAGGCACACCGGCACCAGCAAATTGGTACACTCCTTCTCCTTGGGCACCAGCGAGCGGTAAGAGATCGGGTAAGGCCCGAAGCCTCCGACCTCCACATTACCTTCGTTTTTCGCCATGCCATTCACCACAATACGCTGAATGTTGTGCGAGTCCATCGTATAAGCCGCCATGCCGACGCCATCTTTCACAACTTCTTTTCCCTCGCAATTGGCCTGCGTCATCACATAGCTGCCGATCATCCGGCGCGCCTCGCGCACATACAGCTGCGGCGACCAGTTACCTGTTTCGACGTATTCGTCTTTGGGATAACCCCATTTCAACATCGCCTCGCGCAGCTCCACGGGCACGCGCGGGTCGTGGCCGAAGAAATAGAGCAAGCCCTTGGTGTAGGTTTCGTGCGCCTTGACGATCTTTTCGCGCCTGGCATAATCGGCATCGGGATATTCGTAGTTCATTCCGATCATGTCCGTCGAGAAGCCATTCCGGTTGTTAATATCCGTTTTGTTGTTCGGCATTTTACTCCAGATGAAGTAATCGTTCAATGCCTTTTTTTCGGGCTGCTTTGCGATCAGGCGCGCCAGCAGTTCAAAATGGCCCGGATCGTAACCCTCCGGTTTGGTGATGGGCACCATATTGGCGGGGTCGGAAGTAAGGCAAATGCGGTAGTTGTACGCCTGCACTTTTTTGTCGCCGGTCCCGTTGGGTTCCAGTTTAGCCGGAGAAATACCCCACAGCAGGCCGCTTTCGGGTTTTCCTTCGATTTTATAAGGATCGATCCCATCGGGGAGCTGGTGCCCTTTCATCAGTTGCACACCGTTGATCGTCTCATTATAGTCGCTGTTCGCTTCCCGGCCAACGGCGTACGAAACACCCGCCCGGGCCATGAGGTCGCCTTCGTAGGTGCAGTCCAGAAAGACCTTCGCAGAGACGGTACGGTTCGTCGCAGCATCGGGTTTAAGGCTGTTTTCCAAAACAATGGACTTGATTTCGGTACCCGATTTGCTGGCGCTGATTACCCGGTTTTGGTAAATTACCTTGATTCCGGCTTCGTCCAGGTATTGCTGCAAATACCTTTTGGCAACCTTCGGCTCGAATGTCCATTGCTCGAATTTCCCATAATGCGTGCCGATGCGTCGGTAGAAATCCCTCGACAGGCCGGTAATGGCATATTTATTCCCGATATCCGTATAGCCCAGGCCACCGGAGGTCATGCCTCCCAGGTGCCCGCCCGGTTCGATCAGTACGACGGATTTGCCCATCTTTTTCGCGGTATATGCCGCGATCACCCCGGCGGAGGTCGCGCCGTAAATGCAGACCTCCACCTGCTCCGGCGCTGCCGCAAGGATACCGGTGCCAGGCTGCTCCTCCGGCCATCGAGTTTCCGGCTCCCGGAACCCCGACAACAGAAATGCTAAAACACAGGCGATCTGCGCAATTGCTATCTTATTTCTCATTGTTTTTAATTGATTACGAAATACTTAGTAACCCGGATTCTGATCCTTGGCGGTAATGGCTTTGTTGTACAAAATCTCCGAATTCGGGATCGGCCACAGCATGTGTTTCTCAGCCACCACGATATTCTTTACTTCCAGAATGCGCTGCTTGGCGATGCCCAACCGCTTCAAATCGTTCCAGCGCTTGCCTTCGTACATCGTTTCATAGCCTCTTTCCTGCACCACCTTATCGATAAAGCTTTGTAACGTAAAATCGGCCAGCTTGAAATCGACGGACGAAGCTGCCTCGGCCGGTTTTCCGTAGGCGCGGCGATGCACTTTGTTCAGGCTTTCAAGTGCTTCTGCGGTGGGTTTGCCGTTGGCACGGGCGTCGGCTTCGGCGTGGAAAAGGAGCAGGTCGGCGTAGCGGTACCAGGGGTAGTCGTTACCGGCACCTCCCGTAGCCAATGGATCGCGGTATTTTCTGTATAACATGGATGTGGTGCCAAGACCAATGTCGACATTGTAGAGAATGTGATTTTTACGCAAATCTTTAAAATCCCAGTTTTTGATCACCGGGTTCGAAACCGAATCGGTGTATTGCGCGTACACACCGCCCGGGCCATAGTAATTATACTGGGCCGTTTTCCGGTGCGCATAACTCACCAGACCGAATCCCTGCTGACGCGAATATTTAAAATAAAAGATCTCCTCCGGCGTATTCACAACTTCGGGCCCATAGATCTTCTGGAAATCCTCGGACGTGCTCACCGCAACGAGCGAATACTTTTTGGAATCGATCACCTCCTTCGCTTTGGCGCTCGATTGCTCCCATTGTTCCAGATACATGTAAACTTCCGAGAGCAGCGTTTTTGCAGCCCATTTTGTGGGGCGACCTATTTCAGCCGGGTTGTCGGGGAGCCCGCTCTCAGCCGCCAGCGCATCGGCGACGATCAGCTTATAAACATCCGCAATACTGGCCCTGGGAACGTCCGCCACCGTCATATTTTCTTCGGTACGCAGGGGAACGCCTGCCCAGTTGCGCACCATCGCGAAATAGATGAGCGCGCGCATGTATTTTGCTTCCGCCACGAACTGGGCCTTCTCCGCGTCCGTCATACCCGTTCCTTTCGGCACGTTGGCGATGACCAGATTGGCATTCCGGATAGATTGGTAGAAATTGTCCCAAATCGTCGCCACGCGGTTGATATTCGTATTATCGAGCCCCTGGTACAAGCTCACGGGCGTTTGCGTGCCTCGCGAATTGCCATAATCGGCCATCCCTTCGAGCTGCGCCGGGTAATTGGTCGACAGTGCCGCGTCCGTCCGCATGGGGCCATAAATAGCGTTCACAGCCGCTTTGGCCTCCGCGGCGGTGTTATAAAAATTTTCAGAAGCCAGCGATTTGGGTTTCTCTTCCAGGATATCGGAACATCCCATGCAAACCGCCGCCAGAAACAAACTGGTGAATATCTTTTTCATATCTTAAATTCTTTAACCGGTTATTTGAAACTGACCTTAAAACCCTATCCTGAGACCTACCGTGGTTGTTTTGGCTACGGGATATACGTAGTGATCCACACCCTGCACGATAGAATTCCCGCCTCCGTAAGAGTTTACCTCGGGATCGTACCACGAGTACTTCGTGAATGTGATCAGGTTTTGTCCGCTTACGTAAAGCTGGCCGTATTTCATCCATTTGATATGCAGTTTGGTAACCGGCAGATTGTAGCTCAGCTGAATGTTCTTAAACCTGAGATAAGAGCCGTCTTCCACGAACCGGTCCGACATTTGCGCCTGAGAGGATGTTTTAATGATCGGGTATTTGGCATCGGTATTCTGCGGCGTCCAGTGATCGAGGTACACTTCCCTCGGCATATTCAATGCCTGCCCGTAGTCGTAACCCTGCCCTTGCGCGCTCAGGTTGAAGATATCGTTACCCTGCGAGCCCTGGATAAACAATGTCAGTTCGAAATTTTTGAACGACATATTGGAATTCAAACCATAGGTAAACTTGGGATTGGGGTTGCCGATAATCCGCTTGTCGTCTGCATCGCGGCTGCCGTTGTTGTTATAATCTTCGTAGGCGATAAAGCCTTTTTCATCGTACCCTTTTTCCACATAACCATAGAAAGACCCCAGCGGATATCCTTCGCGGAGGATATTGACGTTGTCGTTCACCGCTGCCCCGATCGTCTGGCCTAGGATGTCATTTCCGCCGTACAGCTTCACAACCTTGTTTCGGTTAATGGACAGGTTCGTCGCCACGTTCCACTTGAACGTACCTTCCAGAACGGCCGCATTGATCCCGAGTTCGAAACCTTTATTTTGAATTTTTCCGACATTCTGCACGGTATAAGTGTAGCCAAGCGACGACGGCAAAGCGACGTTGTTCAGCAGGTCGCGGGTGTTCTTGATATAATAATCGGCCGTAAGGTTGACACGGTTATTCCAAAGGCCGAGGTCGATACCGAAATCGGTTTGAGCGGTAGTTTCCCATCTCAGCGAACCCGCGAGCCGGTTTGTAGGCGAATAGGACGTCATGAAGGCATCTCCGAACACCACCTGGCCGGAGGCCAATTGGTTCAGCGTAAAGTACGGCTGAATAGAGGTATTACCCGTTTCGCCGTACCCGGCCCTGATCTTCAAATCCGAAATGAATGGGATATTTTTAATAAACTCCTCTTCCGACATCCGCCAGGCCAGTGCGCCGGATGGGAAAAAGCCCCATTTTTGTCCTTCGCTGTACCGCGAGGAGCCGTCCGCCCGGAAGCTGGCCGTTGCGAGGATTTTATTGTTAAAAGTATAATTGACCCGTGCGAGATAGGAGAGCAATGCCCATTTCTGGTAGCCCGACGTCGGCACGCCCTGCGTTGCGGCCGCGCCGATATCATGCGTTTCCTGGTTGTCGCTGATAAAACCACTTCCGCTGGCTCTGAGTGAGTTGAGCACATAGTTCTGGTAGGTAAAACCGGCCACCGCCGAAACGTTGTGCTTACCGAATTCCTTAATATAACTGACCGTGTTTTCGCTCAGGATGCTTGCCGCACGCTGCGTTTCGATGATGGCGCTGCCTTTCGAATTCACGAATTTGGTCGTGGTGTAGGTGTCCGTCCGGTCGTCGGTGCTTTCGATACCTGCCAGTGTCTTGATCGTTAGCCCCTTAACCGGCTCAAATGTGATAGCACCATTGGTCAGTATCTTATTGGAGCGGATCACATCCGAGAATTGATACAAAAAGTTCAGCGGATTGGTGATCACGTTCGAACCCCAGGCGTAAGCCTCCGCCAGGCGTGAATAGCTGCCGTCCGGAAGCGTAGCGGGAATGGTCGGATAGCCGGATAACATCGCCGACATCAGCGTTCCTCCGCGGTTGCCTTTTTCGGAGTTCTTACGATCCGAATCGATGCGGCTGAGCAGGGAACTCAGGTCGAACTTGAATTTCTTGCCAATATCCGAACTCAGGTTGATGCGTAATGCATTTCTTACATAATCGCTGCCTACGACGATACCGTCCTGACTGAAATTGCTCGCCGCCACCGAAAATCTGGTCTTTTCGTTTCCGCCGCTGACTGTTAATGCATGATTTTGCACCGGGGCTTTTTGAAATACCAAATCCTGCCAGTCGGTCCCTTTTCCGAAGCCGGCTATCTGATCGGGAGTAAAATGCGGTGGCAATCCGTCGTTTGCAGCTTGCTCATTGTAGAAATTGGCATACTCGGTCGCATTCATGAGGTCGAGCTTCTTCCGGATGGTCTGAACTCCGTAATAACCGTCATAATCCACGCTTACACGCCCGGCTTTCCCTTTTTTGGTCGTAATCAGCACCACGCCGTTCGCGCCGCGCGAACCGTAGATCGCGGTTGCAGAAGCGTCTTTCAACACCTCGATCGACTCGATGTCCGCATTGTTCAGCAAAGTGGGATTACCGGAATAAGGAAAGCCATCGACCACATACAACGGCTCGTTGCTTCCCTGAATGGAATTAGTTCCCCGCACGCGCACGCTGATGGGGCTGCCGGGCGCACCGGTATTCTGCGAAACATACACCCCCGCCGCACGGCCGGCCAGCGATTGCATAAGGTTCGTAGCCGGATAGGCATTCAGTTCGGTCGACTTGATAGATGAAACCGAGCCGGTCAAATCGCTTTTCCTGATCTGGCCGTAACCGATCACCACAATTTCCTGCAACGATTTATCTTCCAGCATCATACTGATCGTCAGGGCAGTTTGGCTACCCAGCACAATTTCCTGCGACTTATAGCCGACAAAACTGAAAACCAGGACCGCGTTGGGAGCGTTGGCTTCGGGAATTTCCAATTCAAAATTGCCGTCGGGGTTAGTGGTAGTACCTGTTTGCGTTCCTTTTAAAACGATGCTCACGCCAGGCAGACCGGTATTGGACTCTCCATCCAGCACTTTACCGGAAACCGTTCGTTTCGGTGCATTCGCGGGTGCTCCCGGCGCGGCCGGCGCCCCCGGTGTGACGGTTTCTATTCTTCGAAGGATAATGATCTTGCCCGAAACTTCGTAATCCAGCCCCAGCGGGGTCAGAATATGATCCAACGCTTCATACAAGGGTTTGTCTTTCAGCGAAACCGTCACTTTCCGGGCCGACTTGATCAGTTTGGAACTGAAAACAAACCGCACATCGACCTGCTTTTCCACCTGGCTCAGGACTTTCTTCACTTCGCTACCATTCGCCGTCACCGAAACCTTCTGGCTGAGAAGGGATTGCGCGCTACCTTCCCGCGCGTAACCTGTCGCTATGAACACAAGGGCAAGCATGAATTGAGTTGCAGTCATTCGCATGGTCCACAGTAATACCCTACGGTACTTTAAAGGTTTTTTCATAGATTTGATTGTTTTGTAGAATAGGAAATTTGGCAAAACGATCCCTGCCTCCCCCTCCCGGGAGGATAATGGCGATGAACCTTTCAGGGATATTCTCCGAGCCGGTGATGCGGGAACATCGCCGGCTCTTCTTTTCTGGATTAGCTTTCTGTTTTTTTCTTCTGGTTTAAAGGGTTACGTGATTGATTAATTCCTGCATCCTTTGCTATGGATGATCACCTGGCCGTCGACGATCTCGTAACTGGATTCGACCGCCTTGCAAATAATGTCCAGCTTTTCGTGAAGCGTCTGGTTATCGAGATGCGCGGTAAGCGGGCAGTCTTTCAGCAATGCCTCGTCGTAAAGTATATCGATCCCGTACGCTCTGGCGATGGTATCGAAAACCTCGCTCGCGGGCGTGTCTTCGAACTCAAATTGCGGGGTTTCGGCTTTCGAGACCACTATTTCGGGCCTTTCCACCAGCGTTTTCACCATTTTGACTTTATTGCGGGCATAGATAATCTTCTGGTTGGGAGTCAGCACGACGCCCTGGAACTGCCTGTCTTCCACTTTTTCCTTCAAATGCGGGTCGGATTGCGCGAACACCGACACTTTCCCGGTTTTGACCTCGACAGTCACTTCACGGGAGTCGCCATAAGCCTTTATTCGAAAACTGGTACCTAATACCTTGGTGACCAACCCATTGGCATACACCAGAAACGGATGTTCGGGATCTTTTGCGACATCGAAAAACGCCTCTCCTTCAAGAAGCACCTCCCGGCGCTGACCATCGAACCGTTCGGGGTAACGGACGCGTCCTTTCGGCGCGAGGCTGATGCGGCTGCCGTCGCTCAATGCGAGCTGCAAGGTTTCACTGGTTGTATTAACCTTCTCAATAAATGATTCATGATGCTCGATGACGGTATCCCCTTGCGCGGACTGCGGTTTTTCGTCCCCTTTGATCATCACCGCATACACCGCCCAGCCCAGCAGCACGATGAATGCCACGGAAGCCGCGAACTGCATCCAGGGAATAGAAAATACCGGTATCCGGCGGCCCGGCTGCCGGATATTCTCCTCACCTGCTTCCGTAATGCGGCCCACTGTCTTTTTCACAACCTGGTTGATCTCCGCGTCGTCGATCTCGGGCTCGTGCAGGCGCAGGGAAAGCACAATGGCCTTCGCCTGTTCCACTTTTTCGAGCATTTCGGGGTTGGCGTCGATCCAGTCGTCCCAAAGCGCGTGGGTTTCAGGGGTAGGCGACAATGCCCATTGACGAAAGAAATCGTCCCAGACAAAGTCTTCAACAGAAAAGTCGTTGTAGCGATCCATACCGGTTTGTTGTGTCTAAACGGGTATAGACAAAACCGGGAACCGCATACCAATAAATTTTAAATTATTTCTTCAAAAAAGAATAAAACCGGAAAGACAAGCTGACGGTCTGGCAGTTAGAACAGAAAATGCAATAGAAAAAATATAAGGAATTCGGCTTTCCAATGCGTTCTCAGGTGCCGGATCGCGATCTGGAGTAAATTGGAAACCGTCTGCGGCGACACCGCCATTACCTCGGCGATCTGCTCCCGGCTGAGTTCCTGAAAAAATTTGAGATATACGACTTCCTTCTGCCGCCGTGGTAGCGCATTCAGCAGGTTTTGTAACTGCCGCGTCCTTGCCACGGTAGCTTCGTTCGCAATGTATTCCTCTTCTACCGAAAATTCGATATCGAAATAGTCGTCCTCCTCCTGGAAAACCTCCCCGCCCACCCAGGCGCGCGAGGATACCTGCCGGTGCATGAGCCTCCGGAGCGAAGCCATGAGATAAGGCTTTACGGCCGCGTCGGGATTAAGGTTGCCCCTTTTTTCCCATAGCACCAGAAAAAGGTCCTGAATACTATCCTTCACCAGTTCGCGATCTTTGGAAAACTTGCTTCCGTACCGGAACAGGAGCCGGAAGTTCCCGGCCATGAGCTTCTCGAATGCCCGTACCTCTCCCGCCAGGAAATCCTGCCATAGCACACGATCTTCCGTAAAAGAGGACACTGGTTTCATAACCGGCTGAAAAGGACGACTAAATAAGGCAAAGTTAACCGCAAACTCAATTTATTTTACAAGATTCGTTTAATTCAATCCGGCAATCGTCCTATATTACATGCCTACTCGATCATTATCCTGAATGACTGCTTTTTCCCGTCGGGACTTTGCAATTGCAGAATGTGGATGCCGGACGCGAGCGGGCTTAGCGGGTTTATCACCAGGCGGCCAGCCGTTTCGGGCGTTCTGACGGGAAGCTCACGTCCGCGGCCATCGAAAAGACGAACTGACGAGGCATTCACCCCCTTGCCCGAAACAGCAATACTGTGGCGGCTTGCCGGATTGGGCGCTATAATCGCATTCGCCGTGGCGGGTTGCGGTTTCCCGTCGTCGATGCTGATCTCATCGATCCGGATCTTGCCCACGCCGTTCCTGAAACGCATTTCGAAATTGGAGAGCTTTGTTTTGGAATAGGCCGATGTGCCGGGATAGGCCTTGCTGCCTTTGCTCACGGGCTCGTCGTCCACCCAAAGGTCGTAGGTACCCGGAAGGGCGGCCGATTCGTCGCCTGCCGGCCCGATACGATATGGCAACGGCTTATCCGAGTTGTTTAAAACCCATGTGAGGGTGACCTGCTTCCGCTGCGGACGGGCCCTGCTGGTCTGCTGCGTTTCCAGGTCTTTCATATTGAAGCCGTCTTCCAGAAAATTCAGCGAACATTTCGCAAACATTAATCCGTTGCCGGGAAAGGAATTGTTGACGGGGTTGAAATCCTCCCCCACATAAAAATACATCGCATTCAACGCCGGGGCTTGTATACCTTCCACGCCGAGGGTAATTCTTACGACGAGCGTTTCGGGGCCAGGCGTGAAAGGCGTCGCACGTAACGCGCGTATAATGCCTCCCGTTGCCGAATCCTGCCTGCTGCGGGTGAGCTCCATATAGCCCCTGTGAAATTTGTAATACGAAAGCGCCGGGGCGGTAAGGATCATGTGGCTGAACTGGCCTGTATCGGGTTGCGGGTTGATCAGGCCGGTTGTTTGGCTGAAATCCTGATGATAATAGACGTTCTGTGCGGAACCGGGCCGGGCCGGAAGCATCAGGGCTAATGCCAGGAGATATTTGCTTTGCATAAACTGGTTAGATGTTTATGCATTTAGACGTTGAAGGTTTGGATTGGTAACAGGTTGTAGAAGTAAAAATTTTTAGTGCCGCTCGCGGCACTAAAAATCAATGGCTCCGACCGGCTGTACGAACCTTTTCAAGCTCCGCGGCCATCGCTTTCGCCTTGGCCGGATATTTCTCCGCCAGATTGTTTTTCTCCCCGATGTCCTTACTCAGATCATACAATTGCGGTTTCGGATTGGCTCCCGTTTCGATATTCGTGAGCTCGGCAACCGCTTTACCCTCTCGCGGCTCGATGTATTTCCAATTTCCCTGCGTAATCGACAATGCTCCGCCCTGCTTGATCAGCCAGCTTCGTCCTGTAAGGCTCTTTCCAAGTATGGCTTCCATCACATTGAAACTGTCCACGGCTTCTTCGCTGCCGGTCTTCTGATTGAGAAAATGTGCAAATGAAGCCATCATGTCTATCTGGCAAATCAGGGCGTCGGAGACAATGCCCGGCTTGATCCCCCGCGGCCAGCGTGCCAGCCAGGGTACCCGTGTGCCGCCTTCGAATGCGCTGTACTTTCCCCCACGTAGCGGCCCGGCCGCACTATGCCCTTTTGCCAGCTCCACGGCACGGTCTGCGTAGCCGTCGTCCAGCACCGGGCCGTTGTCACTCGAAAAAATAACCAGCGTGTTGTCCGCGATCTTAAGCTCGTCCAGTTTTTTTAAAATTTCCCCCACTGTCCAGTCCATTTGCAGGATCACATCCCCCCGGAGGCCCATTTTGCTTTTCCCTTTAAACTGCATACTCGGCATTCGCGGCACGTGAATGTCATTCAACGAGAAATACAGGAAGAACGGGTTTTTGTGATTATCCTCTATAAACTGTTCGGCCTTGCTCAGAAACACGTGCGCAATTTCCTCGTCCGTCCAGCGCGCCTGCTTGCCTCCGGTCATCCAGCCGATGCGGCCGATGCCGTTGACGATTGTATTATTATGTCCATGATTCGGCGAAGCGGGTAGTTTGAGCAAATCGGGGTTTTCGAGACCGGTCGGTTCCTTGCCTATCTTTCCGGAGTAGTCCACTTCGATGGGATCCGCCGGGTCGAGTCCCTGGACTTCGTGGTTTTCGATAAAAACGGTTGGTACCCGGTCGGAAGTCGCCGGAAAAAAGAATGCATAATCGAAACCGACTTCGTTCGGCCCTTTGCTGATGGGTTTATTCCAATTGATCTGCTTGTTGGTATCGCCCAAGCCAAGGTGCCACTTGCCTACCGATCCGGTTTTGTAGCCGGCATTCTGAAAAATCGCGGGTAAGGTCAGCTGGTTCGTCGGGATGATCAGCGAAGCGTCGCCGGGAAGCACGCCGGTCCCCTTTTGCCGCCAGGGGTATTTCCCTGTCATAAGCGCGAACCTCGATGGCGTACAGGTAGCAGAGCTTGCATGGGCGTTGGTGAAGCGGATACCTTCTTTTCCCAGCCTGTCGATATTCGGCGTGCTGATTTTCGTAGCACCGTACGAGCTCAGATCGCCGTACCCGACATCATCGGCGTAGATAAAGATAACATTCGGCTTGGGTTGCTTTTTCTGCGCCCTTGCCATGAGCGGCAAAAGCATAGCCGCCGCCAGCATCCATGGCGACATCAGAGCGTACTTTAATTTCATAAGGCTGGGGTTAAGAATTTCGGCTGTGAAGATATTCATTCAGCCGGATTTTCGCCGGTTGAAGAGCGAAACTTTACCAGAGAACGCAGTCCCGGAAATAAAGTAACCGCCTGATAATCGGATTTGGAGACGCCGGATCGAAATGCGTAATGTTGTGGTATTACACCACTATGAGATGGATCAACCTGTTTATAATGTCAAAGTTCTTGAAGAAGGTTGCCGGTTTGACTTTCTAAGTATTGGATATACGATAACTCATAAAGCAATACTTTACAAAGAGACCGAGGTTCCTTTTTTGTATCTATTGACATTGGTGGAGGTCCAATCAGATGGGAAACTCTCGACGACCATTAACAACAGCAATGCAGACGTGAAGCCTACCATGGCGACTGTATTTAAGACAATTGAAACTTTTACGACTGTTAATCCGAGAGCAATCGTCGGATTTGCGGGAAATACAGACGCAAAAACCCGATTGTACAGAATTGCGATCTCGAGAGATCTCGATAAGTTTTTGGAAAAATACCTTATTTGGGGCGTCAGAAGCGATAACGGCAAGCACGAACCGTTTGAACCCAATCAGCCCTATCAATTTTTCTTCGTTACCAATCGATTTTTAATTTAACCAACATCGAAATGAAAGCACAAGCAAAGAAAACACAGGACTTCAAACCACAGCCACTCAAAGGCATATATGCCAATTCGGAAGAACTCGGCAGAGATGTAAATAGGTTCTTCCTGGAAACTCTATTGGAATCCGCCTATAATCGATCAAAAAATAAACAGTAACAAAACAGCCCGGAGCTATTTCCGGGCTGTTTCTTTCTACATTAATATCAGCTATTCTTTTCGCTGGTCAACTTCTTGATCAAATCAACTTCCGCCTGTCTGTAAGGCGTTCCATCCTTTCTGAAAATATCGTGAAACCACAGATCGGGTTCTTTGGTGTAGGTTTTCTTCCAGCTGTCCCAGGGATAAATGGTTTGGGATTTACCGTCTACGAGTCCCCAGTTAATTGCCCCGACATTATATTTCTTCGCAACCGGCAGCGATCCCTCGAAGAAGCTGCCGTTACCGCGCGACATATACTCCGTACAAATCAGCGGGCGATCGTATTGCTGCAACCATTTGATGCGTTTCTCAAACTCCTGCGCATTTTCGTAGTTATGGAATGTGATCACATCGGATTGTTCGATTTGCGCTTTTTCGATCGGTTTCAAAGTTTGAGGCGTCGACCAGTCGCCTGCCCATACGCCGGCCGTCAAAGGCTGCGAGGGGTTCACCGAACGTGCCCATTCGAACGATTTTACCATTAGCGGAAGCACATAGTCGACCTTATTGGGGAGTTCTACCTTGCCATAGGGGCTGTTGTTGGTATTATCAGGCTCGTTCCAGATGTCCCACATCAGCACGCGGTCGTCATCGGCAAATGCGGCAACTGTGCCTTTCACATATCTTTCCAGACGCGGATATTGCGTACTGTCCTTCAACGCATTGAAGCCGGGACTCTGTACCCAGCCGGAGTTATGCACGCCCGGTTTCGGATCACGCTGCTTGCCAAGCTTCGGGAAAGGGTCCCAGCACGAATCGAACAGTACCAATACCGGCTTGATGTTATGTTTTTTGGTAATATCGAGGAAGGTGTCCAGTCTTTTGATGAAACCTGCCGAATCTTGTTGAAAAAGCAGGTCATGCAAATATACGCGCATCGTGTTCATGCCGATATTTTGGGCCCAGCCCAGCTCTTTATCGATCGTAGCGGTATCAAATGACTCCGCCTGGAACATTTCGAGCTGGTTGATGGCCGTACTGGGCAGAAAATCGGCCCCTACCAACCAGCCTTGTTTGGCATACCACTCCCTGGCTTGCTCTTTGGTCCATATTTCACGGCCGGCGGCGGTTTGCTCCTGTGCCGGGGCTTCTTCTTTTTTCTCGTCGGCTTTCTTGGCGCAGTTCTGAAACATAAAGCAGGCCGCAACAGCCCAGATCGTCGTTTTTAACAATTTCATCAGGTGTTTAGAATTGGTTTTGTTATTTAAAAAGAGGTGCGGGCCGGTTTTCTATACTTGGCTCCGCGTTTGAAATTTCAGGCCAGCCGTTTTTCCAGATCAATTTGTCCAGCATCAATACACGACGATTCGCGCCGCTGGATACCCTTGGTTCCGCCTTGCTGATCGCGTGATACAAGAGCCAATCGTCACCTGCATCGTCGGTTACCCAACGTGCATTATGTCCCGGCCCCGCGTACACATCGTTTCCGTGAAGCAATATCGTTCCTGCACCGCGTTCCTTCAAATCTTTTCCATCCTGATCCACAAACGGGCCAAAAATACTTTTGGAACGTCCTACGCGTACATGGTACTTACTTTTTTCATACTCGCAGCAACTTTCCTTTGAACCCAGAAAATAATAGTAATCTCCCTTTTTCTGGATCATTACCGCCTCGAAATCCCCTGCGGCCACTTTGAATTTCTTGGAGACGTCCGGTACCGACCTGCCATCGGCCGACAGTTCCGCACCGTAGGTTCCCTGCGTGGGCTTATCACTAAAACTGCCCCAGAAAACGTATTTTTTACCATCCGCTTCGAGATAAAAAGGATCGATGGAATTGGGCACTTCCGCATCCTGGCTGTTAAACAACTTGCCATGGTCCACGAACGGCCCCGAAGGCGTATCCGCAATCGCCAGTCCGATGCCCGGGTTTACGTCGCCCCAGGTCGAGTAGGCATAGTACATGTGGTATTTCCCGTTTACTTTCACCACATCCGGCGCCCAAATGCCGCCCTTTTCTTTCCAGGCAGGTCTGGTTGTAAATGCTTCTTTCACATAATCCCAATGCACAAGGTCCTTTGAACGGACAATGGGAATAAGCCGCGAGCCCTTGCCATCGCCCCAATCGTCCTGCGTCCCATAGGCGTAAAACAGGCCATCGTCGCCTTTCACGACCGTCGGGTCAGCCAGAATCGGTTCGAAAACAGGGTTTTTATATTCTTTATCACCCGGGCCGGTCCCCGTGAGCATAAGTGGTAACAGTATCGATAAAAGCGGTCTGATCATTTCAGATTTGGTTTAATGTGGTCATTCGAGCCAGATGACCTGGGTAAACGCCCCATTTGCGGCAACGTCCCAGAGCTCCACCCGCAGCCATTTCCGGCCTTTCATATTTTGGGCAAATTTAAAATTCTTCCGGCCGAATGCCTGTGTGTCGTTAAGATTAATAATATCGCGGTAAACTTCTTTGCCGTCGCCGGAGACAATCTCCGCGTGATTAAGCGGGAAAGTCCATCCGGCATCCAGACTGATTTCCACGTTGCCTTTCGCGTCGGGCCTGGCCGTTTCCCCTGCGGTCGCATTGTTGACTTTAAATGCGGGAATCAGCACCTCGCCCGTTGTGACAAAGAACTTACCTTTCCGCATCGCGTCCAGTACTGGCTGCCATCCGTCTTCGAAACGGGGCAATTGGTCGAGCTGCAAATAGTTGACATTCAAGTGCCCGTACAGTTCATAATCCGGCTCGACGCGGAAGAGATCGGCTTCTGCCAGGACATTCTTTTTGTAGCCCCAGTTGGCCATGTCATCCATCAGATCGAGCACTCGCTTACCCAGTTTTGGTTGCGACAAATCGGCCGGCATGGCCTTCCAGGCAGCGCCAAGGAAACGGTCGGATTTGTAAAATGCGTCATCCTTGTGCTTGTCAGGGAAACCGGTGGAGCCTTTCGTGCGCGCGTGGGCGGTCCACGCGAGGCCGTTTTCCATTTCGAGCAATTTCAGCATTTCCTCCTTGTTACCAACACGGTAAAGCCGGCCATATTCGGGGTGATCTTCTACAAATGGCTGGTCTTTTTCGCGGGACATAAGCCAATAAACCGGTTTTGGAAAAATATTCATCCAATGCCCGCCAAAGAAATTGTTGGGTTCCTCTCCGGGTAACAACAGAAAATTCCCCCCGGACAGCCGTGCACATTCCGCGAACATCGTTTTCAGCTCTGGCCAGCGCTTCGCTTCCGGGCCTCGCGGGCTGCCCGGACCATGAAATTCGGCCAAATGCACGATGTTCACGCCCGTATTCCGGAATGCCTTCACGAAGCCGGGCATATCCGGCAACGGTTTGCGCGTCAGCACGTCGTCCACGTGTTCCTGATGAAAATGGCTCGACATCGTATAATAGCCCGGCAGCGGCTGGTATTTATCGGAATGTGTGAACGCCTTCACGTTTTCGAGCACTTTGCCGTCTTTCTCGCGGCTCAGCAAACAGAAGAAATGATACCGCTGCAGTGTCCCCGGCGGTGCATTGAACCACGGTACCCAGCGGCGATCACCGAGCAGGTCGTGCCGGATGCCGATACCGAAGCCCGGCAGCAAATTGCGGTAATTCGTGCCATACCAGATATGCTCGAGATTATAGCAATTATCCAGCGGGTAGAAATACTGGTGTGGCGCCGGAAAAACGGCGAGATTTCCTTCTTTCCCCTGCCCAATGATCGTCCGGTACTTGACGGCCGTCATTTCTACCGTGTCCGTTTTGTTTACCGCTACATCCCGCACGAAATCCCCGGTATCGGCCCAGAAAAGTCTTTCCCAGGGTACATCGCGGGAGGTCAGTCCGGCGTCGTAAACAACCGCCAGCGAGTCGACGTTGGTGTTCAGCACGGCGGCCACGTTCATGAGCGGGCTTCCGTGATATAGTGTAAGTTGAACAGCTCCTGAAAATGGCCCGGCTTTGGCGCCATTGACAGTAATTTCGGTGCGGGAGCCATTGCTGATCACCTTTACGTCGGTTTTGTCGAGCCCGACCGCATAGCTCCGGTATTTCAGGTAAGCGGTCTTGTCAAAGAAAATATTCCAGCCGTTCTGTGAAACGAGGTCGCGTTTGCCTACGGTCAGAATTATGGCCGGATCGAGGTTACGGGCGATCGTGTATTCCTTTTCGGCGGTACCAATTCCCAGGTTACCTATCAGCGCATTTGTTTTGTTTAAATCAATAGAAATTCTGCCTGTCTCCGCGTTCCCTGCGGGCCATTCGATATTCAGCAACGCGCCTTTTACGGCTGCCTTGACGCCGTGTTTCTGATCGAAGCCTTTCAAATCGACCGGTATCTGTGCTTCCAGCGTTACCGCTGACAACAACAGGAAAACAAGCAGGATATTACGCATTGATGACAGATGGCGTTGGTACTAACATTTTTTTATAGAAAGCGAGGCCCTCTTCCGCCAGCTCATCGGCACTGCCGGCAAGCGGTCGCCAGATGCAGGCGGCCCGTGCCAGTTCTTTCGAAGGCTGGCCGAAGGTTTCGATCACCACCGCACCTTCGTAACCTATATCACAAAGTGCTTCCCGAATACCCGGCCACTCCAGATGGCCGGTACCCGGCGTGCCGCGGTCGCTTTCGTTACCTTGTACATGACAAAGCAAATCTTTTCCGATTTTCCTGATCGAAGCGGGAATATCTTTTTCCTCGATATTGGAATGGAAAGTATCGAGCACGATTTTCAGGTGCGGGCTGCCTACTTCGGCAAGAATGGACAATGCCTGGTCTACGGTATTGACCATATCCGTTTCAAAGCGGTTCAAAGGCTCGAGACCGAGCGCTATCCCGCAATCGCCCGCGATTTGGCTTACTTCTTTTAAAATGTCCACACACCAGCCGCGCTCCTGTTTCTTTTGCTCTTCGGAAACAATGCGGGTCTTGCCCACCGCCGAGTACAAAGGCCCGCCGAAAACAGGGCTGCCCATTTGTTCGGCAATGCGGATGCAGTCGATAATGTATTGTTTGCCGATTTCGCGGAATGCAGGCTCGGTGCTGGAAATATCCCGCTCGGGACCGAATGCGCCACTGATTGTGATTTTCAGGTCGAGATCGCGGGCAATGGCCCTGATAAGTTCCCAATCGATGATGCGGGTATCTTCCACGGCTATTTCGATGATATCGTAGCCGATATTTTTGACCTTGGAAAGCAGATCGGCATTTTTTGTGGAGAATGGGGATACCCAGAGAAATGTACTGGCTCCGAATAGCATAAGGGCTGGTTTTAGCAACGGGCCAGGTTTTTGAAGCCTGGCCCGTATTCAGGATTATTTATTCTTCAAAACTCGGGATACTGATCCGGACGCCGCCCTTCATCGCCGACTCGTGCGCGCAAATGCCCGCGCAGGTGTAGTTGGCCGCAAGCGCCGCATCCACCGCCGAATCGCGGCCTTCCACGATCGCCGCTACGAACTCCTGTACCAGGTGCGGGTGCGAACCGCCGTGGCCGGCTCCCTGCAAAAAGGAAACATGGTTTGGGTCGTCGATCTTTTCGCGTTTGGTAAAATGCTTGATAGGCCCGATCAACAGCTCGTCGGTATCCGGCACATCGACACGGGCCGCATTTTCGCCGCCATCGAAGATCACATGCCGCTCATCCTGCAATTGCTCCCATTCGAACGACATTTTGGTGCCGTACACATCGTAACTCTCGCGGTACTGGCGCACCACATCGAACAACGAGCGGGTGGCTTCGGCCACTACGTCGGTGCCTTTTAAGGTAAATGTGGCTGTTTCAACTGCGAATGGTGAGCCGTAGCGGCTTGCGAGATCATCGCTCAAACGCCCCGAACCGTGGCATACGACGGTTTCGGCAATGGTGTCGTTGATTTTTAAAAGCGGGGAAATGGCATGCGTACCGTTCAGCATCGGCGGATAGCCTTTCCAGTACTCGCCCCAGCCTTCCATGCTCATATCCTGAATGTGCGAACCGCGCACGAACTGAATACGCCCCAACTGGCCGGTTCGTGCCAGATTGAGACCATAGAGAAATTCGCGGGTGTAGAGCGCGGTTTCCATCATCATATACACCTTGCCCGAGCGGCGTTTGGCCGCTACAATGGCTTTGCAGTCCTCGACGGTCATCGCCATTGGAATGGTACAGGCGGTGTGCTTATTGGCGTTGAGGGATGCCAGGGTCATGCGTGCATGGTCGGGCACGGGCGTTACCACATGGATAGCATCCACATCGTCGCGCTTGGGAACGTCTTCAAAGTGCTCGAAAACGAGGTTAGGGTCCAGATTGAATTTAGCAGTCAGCTCGTCGCGGGTTTGCTTACTGCGCGTACAGATCCCTACGGCTTTGATGTTCGGATGGCTTTGATAAATAGGAATAAATTCTTTCCCGAAACCCATACCCACGATAACTACTGTAATTTGCTTGTCGCTCATTTCTATGTTGTTTAAAGTCGCCCCCGGGTTGAACCCGGGGCCAATGGATTGATTTGCTTTGCTTTTTAAGTGTATGACTCTTTTTATTTGAGATCTTTTTCGGATTTTATCTGCATTATTTTCAAGAGAGCCTCTTATTTATTTCCAGCCGCCCATTCAACGGCATTTCTTAAAATTGTCTGATAAGGCCCGATCGTGTGCGATTTGGCATCATGGCCCAGTGCTATTCCCACTATTTTCGCCTTGGGATGCTTCACAATGAAAACACTGGGGAAAACTTTGTCCGAGGATTCGGCTTTGGCGGTTGCCAGTACTTCGATGGGCGTTCCGGCAGGGTCCGGTTTGAAGTAATATAGCTCGTCGTCCAACTGGAAACTCGAAGGGACACCTCCGGTTACCGGATGTTTTCGGGTAATCGTTACTTCAAACGGCCCGTATTTGTCATGCCCTTTCGACCCGCCTCCTACCAGTTTCAGGTTATATTCCGGCCAGTCGGCCCAGTTGTACCAAAGCGCGGGGTGGGCCAGCACCAGGCCTTTTCCCGCATCTGCAAAAGCGAAAATCGCTTCGCGGGTCGCTTTGTCGGCTATGGGCTGGTTGTTCGAAAGGTACAACACGTCGATATCGTTCAGCTTTGGCAAAATAGTCGTCGGGTTGTCGGTATACTCCACCGAAGCAAGGCCGCCTTTTTGCAGCGTCTGCACATCTTCCTGCTTATACCACCGGTCGAAATCGTGCGACGCGCCGCCACCTACCAGCAGCACGCGTATTGCCTTCTTCTCCCCCGGGTTCGATTCCGCCATTATGCTATTGCCCGTTATGATTAACACGGCCAGGAATGCGGCAATGATTTTCAATATTGAACGCTTCATTTTTGAGTTTAGAGTTTATTAGTTTAGAGTTTATTAGTTTAGAGTTTATTAGTTTAGGGCTTAAGGTTCTGTGAGGTTGGCGTTTTTGAGTTCAGAGTTTAGGTTCGGGAATCTACGAGTTCAGGCGATTTATCAGTTTACAGACGTTCATGAGCTTAAACTTTTAACTCTAAACTCATGAACTCTACAACTCATAACCATAAACTCATCAGCTCACTTCGTCACACGTAAAATCCCGTTCATGCCGCGCCAGTGGCCGGGGAATGTGCATACGTAGGGATAGTCGCCCGGTTCGTTTGGTACTGTGAATTCCAGGGTAACGGTTTCTCCCGAATTAACCAGTTTCGTCGAGAACAGCACTTCTGGGATCCGCGGGACATATTGCATTTCGGCCGCTTTAGGATTCGTAAGAAGCTCGTCGGCCGCCTTCCCTACTTTCTGCAATGTTCCCGGCTTGATAATCAGCAGATTATGCTGCATACCGTCCGGGTTTTCCAGGTTGATCGCAACTTTCTGCCCGGCTTTCACGGTGATCAGCTTTTTGTCGTACTGCATAATCTCTTTTTCCACTTTCAGTTCGATCACCGTCGCATTAGAAGCCTTCGTTTCAGGAGCCGGTTTCGCGGCTGCCGTGGTATTGCCAACGCTTTCGTTCGGGCGGTTCAGTTCCAGGGATGCTTTTTGAAAATTACCCACAAACCCGAATCGCCCGTCGTAGTCGCCGATCTCGTCGGCTTCCATGTCCTCGCCCGTACGCACCGGGTTGTTCAGCGGCGCATTAAAAAGCATATGTGCCTTGCCCGTGGCCGCTTCTTTTCCGTCGATTTCAATGCGGATATTGCCACCTTGCGTGAGGCTCGCCACCACATCGAACTTATCGGGCAATGTACCGGTTGTGGCTGCCTGGCTTAGCATTCCGTGCTGTTTTACGGCCATAATGAGTTTTCCGCCCTGGATGTACAATGCATAACCGTCGCTTTTTCCGCCCTGGCCGACAATGAAACCCTGCAACGCACGGTCGCGGCTTTTGGTAATGGTGGCGCGGATGGTGATTTCTTTACCCGAAATATCCGGCGGGAATTGCAGCGTGTTCCTTCTTCCAAGCGGGTACACTTCCCTGGTTAATGCCCCGGCTATTTGCGTGGTCAATGCGGAAGACCGCGATTGGCTGACGGATGCTGCCAGAAAACCCTTTTCGTGTTGTATGGCCGCCGCCAGAATGGCCCGTGAAAGCCAGGGATCTTTCGCATTCTGCTCATCGAGGGAAGCCTGGTAAATGGCGGCCCCGGCCCTTTCGGAGGCGGGCAGTTCGGCAATGGCCACAAATACGCTCAGACGGGTATTCAGGTTGGCGTCCTTCATGCTTCTTTTCAGCATTTCAAAACTCTGCTCCTGCCTCGGCAATACGCTGGCCGCTGCTTTGCGTACACCTGCGGCCGGATGGGCCAGTGCCCTGTTTACGACTTGCAACGCCTCCGCATTCGAGCCATCCAGCACACCCAGGCCATGCAGTGTCCATAGTGCGTGTACAGCAGGGCTGTTCAACCCAATTTCATCGACTTTCGGATTATTGATGATTTTGTACAAATCCGGCAGCACCGACAGTTTTTTCGACTCCACGAGCAAGCGTTGGGCGGTCATCCGCCAGAACATATTGTCGTTTTCCAGGGCGGCTACCAGTCCCGGCAGATCGTCTTTTGAAAGTTTCAGCGGAGCTGATTTCCGGCCATTTTTATAAACAATCCGGTAAATACGGCCGTGGGTCAGATCCCGCATCGGGCTGCTGAATGCATTGCCGGGGCCATGCGGCTGCTCTTCGAAGGGCAGGATGAATTTCGAAGGCGATTGCGCCGGCACGAACACGTTGTGCTGGATAATGAAATTATACCAATCGGCAATCCACACCGCGCCGTCGGGGCCCACTTCGGCTTGCACCGGTCCGAACCATTCATCGGAGCTGGCCATGAAATTCCAGCCGTCGGTTTCCCTGAAACCTGCGCCGTCCGGTTCAAGGATGGCTTTGTGTACCAAACGGATAGTCGGTTCGGCGACGAACGCGGCACGGTTCCAATAATCTTTCGGAAAACTGCGTGCGGTGTAAAAATGATGACCGGCGGCCGAAGTAAACCCTCCTACCACATCCACCTGTCGCAAATTAGGCGTCACAGCATGGGCATCGTAATGTCCATCGATTTTCTGAACTGCTTGTACGGATGGCTGCTCTTCGCCCAAAGAACGTTGCATTAATCGTCCCGGCATCGAAAAGAACGCGCTGTGCGTATTGTTGGCGGTTGAAAGGAAAACATTGTTATCCTCTGTGAAGCCCAGCCCCCAGGTATTATTGCTGCTATTTCCGAGGTATTCGAAATTCCTGCCGTCCGGACTGAAATGATAAACGCCCTGCGAGAAAGTCATTTTTTTACCGTTAATGCTTCCATTGAAGCCCGAGTAGCCAAGTACGCCCCAGATTTTATTGTCGAAACCATATTGCAGGTTCGAGGGCCCGGCATGGGTGTCGTTCTTGCCCCAGCCCGTCATGATCACCTCCCTTACATCGGCCACGTCGTCGCCGTTGGTGTCTTTCATAAAAACGAAATCCGGCGCCATGGAAACGATAATGCCGCCATTCGAGAAAACCATGCTCGTGGGGATATTCAGCTTGTCGGCGAACACGGTAAACCTGTCGGCTTTGCCATCGCCATTCGTATCCTCGCAAATTTTAATGCGGTCGTTGGCCGCACCGTCGGTTTCCTTGAATGTGTTGGGGTAATCCACCGACTCGACCACCCAAAGACGGCCACGCTCGTCCCACGACATCGCTATGGGATTGGTAATGTCGGGTTCGGAGGCAAAAAGTTGTATTTCAAACCCCGGCGGGACCTGCGTCAGCTTGTTCGATTCGGTCGGCGACAACGATTCCTGCATTTTGGGCACCACATGGCGACGGGTATAATGCGAAATAGTATCCGACTGGTAAATATCGACGTCGGGCAGGTTCAGTGCGGCGATTTGCGCCTGTACTTCGTCGCCAATGGCCCACAACACGCCGTTCCTCACGAGGTCCAGAAAGCCCTTGTTGGTCCAGGTACTGTCCTCGTGGCCGTAGGCGGTATAAAAAACGCGGCCTTTGCCCTCGTTGCGCACCCATGTGTAGGGCTCGTGCACGTCGCCTTCTACGCGTTCGCCAAGGACAATCCTGTCAGGGTTCAGGTTTTTGTGCACGTAAGTTTCATCCCAGGTCTGAAAGGCGGCAATGCCTTTCATGACCTGGTGTTCCGGTTTCAGAATAGTGTTTTTAAATGTACCTGTCTTGTGGGAAGCAAACTGCCCGCCAACGGTGTTGATATACCATGAAGAATTCCTGAAACAGCCCGAAGCCGAATGGATCGGGATAAGTCCCTTCCCGCCTTCGACGAACGCTTTCATGGCACTTTCCTGGGATGGCGGGAGCGAATCGTGGTTCGCGTAAATGATGAGTCCGTCGTATTTCTCCAGGTTCTCCGGGTTGATATCGTTCGGATCGACCGTGTACGACATGTTAATGCCGCTTTTGAACAGCTTCACTGCCAGCCAGGGGGCATACTTGCCCGAATCGTGATGCTTACTGTTATGCCCCAGGAACAATACTTCGGCACGCCGGCCTTTCGGGGCGCCGGCTTTGGGGTCCGGCCTCCCGACGACCGGCGCTCCCGTTTTACCCTTTGCACATGCCAGCGCCATAAGCCCGACAAGCAGGAGTGCAATGTAATTCCTCATTCAAATTGTTTTTTTAAGAAAAAGTTTCGGTTTTAATGTGGGTATTTACCCTACAAATTCACTTTCTGGACCGGTGAGAAAACCATGTCCTCCACATCCTTGATCTTCACGCCTACTCTCGCGAAAACGTAGTTCTGCGCAGGTGAAAGCGCAGGTACGGTGGTTGTGAGGTTAATGGCGTTCAGGTCTTTGATGTCAGCTCCGGGCATGTCCGTAACCGCCACGTTGGTGGCACGCGCCACGAAATCTGTTTTATTCACATATAACGAGACTCTTTCGATATCTTTACCCTCGGTGCCGGTCAGGATTTTTTCGAGTTTGAGTGAAACATTCACCTTGCTCTCGCCGCCTGAGAACTGCGGTGTACGGATCATATAGTACGGCATCACCTCCACATCGAGCTTCTGGTTGCCCGAAACGCTCACGAACAAGGTGTCTTTGGCGGTGGCGTCTTTGGCTATCGTTTTAAATGGTCCGCGGTTTTTGGGAAAAACCAGTTTGTAATTCCCGTCGAACAAAACCGCGGAATAGGACCCGTCCTGCGCGATCGGTGCGTCGATAGCCGCCAGTTTCCCGAAACCGGGTTGCCACAATTGCAGCCGTACCTGCCCTTCTTCCACGCCAATTGGCTCGCCCTTGTACACGATCTGACCCGACAGCGTCGATTTCGGTTCGGTATAATTGTCCTTTTGGCAAGCCGCCAAAAACGCAATCATCGCGACAAGCGGCATTATATGAAATCTGATTTTCATGATATCGTATCGTTTGAATGTGATGGCCTATTGGTTCGGATTTCTGACGAGCTTGGGGTTGTTACTGATAATGGCATCGTCGATGTAGGAGTAATAGTTTCCGAGCTGGAACCGGTCGGCGCCGGTTACACGGCTCAGTTTTACCGGCTTGTAAATCCATTTGCCATTATTCGGCGAGCCGGGATCATAAATTTTGTAGGACCACAATCCCCAGGGCTGCGTATTGCGCTTGGTAGCTTTTCCAAGGTCTTTCGAAAGATCGGCTGCGGTGATCGCGTTGCCGTCCATGATCTGATGTGCGATACGCCACCTTTTCATGTCGTACAAATAATGTCCTTCGAATGCCAGCTCCACACGGCGCTCATGTACAAGGCGGTCGAAATTGATTTCGGAGGCTTTTAATGGCGTTACCAAACCGGCGCGGGCCCGAACCTGGTTCATATAACCGGCCGCTTCCGCAGCCTGGCCGAGTTCAAATGCGGCTTCCGCCGCATTCAGCAGTACTTCGGCGTAGCGATAGCGAACCAGCCACACCTCGCTGTTCACCCCGCGCTGGCCCGACCCAACGACCGGGTCCAGGTATTTACGGAGATAGAAGCCCGTCTGCGCGGTGAATTCGAAACCGTCGATCGGGCCGTCGAAACCTACTACCTGCTCGGGCACCGTTTTGCCGGGAAGTGTTTTCTGCGCACCGCGGTCGTCGCCACTGATAATGGTGCCGTTCGCGAGCTGATAACCGGCCCAAATGTCCACTTTCCGCCCTTTGAACGTAGTACCGGGCAACATTACCGTCCCGCCGAGGCGCGCGTCGCGGCCCGCGAAGATATCGGTCTGATCAGTGTAGTAAACCGGTGTCCCGTTTGCATTGGTTGCCGGGATCGGCGCGAAGGTGTTATCGAGTTTTTCAAATGCCTCCACGAAATTCAGCGAAGGATTGATACGCCCGCCTTCTTCCTCTTCTGCCCCGTAGCGCGGCTGGTTCCAGCCGGTGAAATAATGTACTTTACCGCTTTGCAATTTGAAATCCTCCACAAAAATGACTTCCGGGTTATTTGCTTTATCGTAGAAGATGCTGGCGAAGTTTTCGGACAGATCAGGTTTTTTGGCATACAATCCGTAGGCGCCCGCGTTGCCGGAAATAATCTCCTTTGCCGCCGCCAGCGCTTTGGTATAATACCCGTTGGCCATATTAGCCGGAATACCCACTTCTCCGCCCGGCAGGGCAACCTGCGGGGTATTCACTCCATATTTTGCGATGGAGCCCGCGTAAATGGCCGCCCTCACTTCCATTGCCAATGCAGCGGCTTTGGTCGCCCGCGATTTTTCGCCCGGTGTTGCGGGAAGCTTGTCCTTGATTTCCTCGGCCTCTCTGATCACGAAATCGTAAATCTCCGACTCTTTCGCACGCGGGTGCTGCAGGTAAGAAGGGTCCCCGCTGAAATCGTACACCATCGGTTCGAGGATCAGCGGCACGCCGCCCATTCTTTTCACCAGTTCAAAATAGTAGGATGCGCGCAGAAAGCGGGCCTCGGCCAAGTAACGATCGCGGACAGCCGGGCTGAGTTTGTCGGCAACGGCGCATTTCTGAATGAACAAATTCATTTCCCGAATGTAACCGTAATCCCAGGCCGCCCACGATTTCAGGTCCCAGCCGCTGTTCTGGAAGTTATTGTAACGCCCTGCTTCCGACCAGAATGCCTCATTGAAATCGGCCACGGTTGTCCAGCCGGGAACGTCGTTGATGGTCTTGAAGGTCGAGATATCGACATAACGGTTGTAAAGGTCGCCCAGCACCGACAGCACCTGGCCTTCATCCGTCCAGATCTGTTCTTCCGAAAGCTGGTCGGTCGGCGGGCGGTTCAGAAACTCGTCGTCGTTGCAGCTCCAACCTAATGTCAATACGGCAATCGATAATACTTGAAATATCTTTTTCATGTTGGATTCCAGTCGGTTTAAATAGATAGGTTGATGCCTACGTTTACAAACTTGCTCTGCGGATATTGCAGCCCGTTATCGTCCTGGATCTCGGGATCTACACCGTATTCTTTCAGGTTGTCGATCGAGAACAGGTTATAGCCGTTGATGTAGAAGCGGGCACGTTGCAGGCGCAGTTTTTCCAGGACCGATTTTGGCAGTGAATAGCTCAGCTCGATCGTGCGGGCGCGGATGTACTTCACATTGTGCAGCCAGAAAGTCGAGTTGCGGTAATTGGAATGCCCGCCGTCGTTATAGCGCAACGCAGGGTATTTTCCCGGAATCCATTCGCTATTCACATCGAACGGATCGGCGCGGTGCCATCGGTCGAGGAAGATGCTGTTCAAGGCGCCCTCGTTCTGGTAGGGCCAGCGCTGTTCGTAGTTTTGGTTCCACGAATACATACCGCCACCCGAGAAATCCGCATTGAACCCGATGCCTTTCCAGCTTACCGAAAAGTTCAGTCCGAAGTTGACGTTGGGCTGGCCGGTCGCATTGTAGCCGATCGGTCTTTCGTCGAGGCCGTTAATCACCTTATCGCCATTGATATCCTTGTAAATCAAATCCCCCGGCAGCAATGTGCGGTTGCCCTGGCCGTCGATATTCACGGAATATTCGGCGATCTGCTGCTGCGACTGGAACTGGCCGATAGCCTCGAGTCCCCAGAAAATACCGGTGTAACGATCCTCGGCCGAAGCACGGTAACGGTCCCAGGAGTTGTTGAAAATCGGCTTGTAGGACGACACGAATTTGCTTCGCGCGAACGACACGTTTCCGCCTATGGAGAAATTCACGCTTCCCGCCTTGCCGTTGTAGGTAAGCGCGCCCTCCCAGCCCTGCTGCGAATCGCTGTTCACGTTCTCGTCGGGCAAAGCATAACCCAGTTCGCTGGGTACGAGAATATCGTATTTGCGGCCCAGCAGCCCGGTGCGAAGGCGGTAGAAGTAATCGACGCTACCGGTGATTTTTGTTCCAAGGAAAGAAAAATCGGCACCGATATCCGTGATTTTGCTTTTAAACCAGGAAATATTGTTGATGATCTGTCCTTTATCACGCGACGTAACGACCGCATTACCGCTCAGAATCACATTGCCTTTGTTGTAGTCATAACCCGGCAAATAGGCATACGGACTCAGCGGCCGGTTGGGATCGTTGTTAAAAAGAATATTATCATCTCCCAGGATACCGTAGGACCCTCTGAACTTCAGATCGTCGAGGACACTATGGTCGCCCACCAGGTTTTTGAAGAAATCCTCCTCCGAAATCCTCCAACCGACGGAAGCCGACGGGAAGAAACCTACACGACGATCCGGCGCGAATTTCCAGGAAGCGTCACGCCGGGCCGAAACTTCCAGATAATACTTGCCGGCATAATCGTAATTCACTCTACCGATATACCCTATACGCGCAAGCTCCGTATCACTGTCGTTGTAGGTATCCATGGTAGGAAAGTAGATCAACGGCAGTGCGTTGGTTTTGGGCACCGCGTGCACCCATTGCTCCTGCGTCTGCTCGTCCTGCCATTCGGACACGAAAGTCGCGCCGACGGTGTGCTTGCCAAATGTATTGTTATAGGCCAGCTGTCCCTGATACACATTACGCATAACTTTCTTGGTACCACGTTCCCGCCACGGGTTGGTGCTGCCGCCCGTTACGGTGTACGTATCGTCCGTTGGGTTATAGGTGTAAGCCTTGTAGGTGTACTCGTGCCCGTTCATCACGCGATCGGCGATGTAGTAGGAATACATTCCTCTTGCGCTCAGGCCTTTTACGCCGGGAATCTGATATTCCGCCGAAAAGTTGGTTTGCAATACGCGCCAGTATTCCGTCCAGTAGCCTCCGAGTTTCTTGTTATTGTACGCCCAGTTGGTTTCGTTGTGCTTGATATCGTTCAGGTATTCGGGGTTATCGTTCGCATACGGGCGTTCGAACGGGCGGTTACGCAGGATCGCAAAACGCGGCAGCCAGTAATCGTCGCCACCGGGAATACCGGGCTGGTCGCGCTTCTCGATCCGGCCGTTGATCTGCACACCGAGTTTCAGGCGATCGGTAATTTTGGCGTCCACATTGCTCTGGATGTTGGTACGGTCAAAAGTAAACTCGCGGCCGAGTACCGAGTTCTGGTGTAATCTTGTTGCTGAAATGTAATAGTTGATCTTGTCCGAACCGCCGGTCATATTCAGGTTAATGGAGCTCAGCGGGGAGTTCTTTTTAATGATGAAATCTTTCCAGTTAAATGTCTGATAGCCACGTTCCGTACCCACGCGGTATTTTTCAAGTTCGGTCTGGGTAATCGAAGTTTTGCCATATTGGTTCATCTCCGCTTCCGCTTTTCCGAGCATCCATTGGTATGAGTCATTTACCACATTCGGGAAGCGCGACCAGTTTTGCCAGCCTGTGTAGGCATCGAGGCTTACCGTGTTTTTTGCACCCATTTTACCGCGCTTGGTCGTAACAACCACTACGCCATTCGCCGCGCGCACCCCGTAAATGGCCGCGGAAGCATCTTTCAGTACCGAAATGCTTTCGATATCGTTCGGAGAAATGTTATTGAACTGCCCGGCGTCCTGCTGGATCCCGTCGATCACAAACAGCGGGTTACCCATGTTTCGGATCTGGATGTTGGCGCTCGCCCCCGGACGGCCGTCGGGCATTCGGAAGGTTACCCCGGGAATTTTACCGGCCAGGCCGGAGCTTACCGTCGAACCCCCGTGCACCCGCTCGATATCCTTGGCGGTTACCGTCGCAATGGAACCGGTCAGCGATTCCTTCTTTTGCGTGCCATAACCTACCACAACTACCTCTTCCAACGCCTTGTTATCCACTTTCAAAGTAATATCCACCACATTCTGCCCCGACGGAACTACCACTTCCTGCGACAAAAAGCCTACAAACGAGAATATCAGTACATGTTCGCCATCCGGAACGCTAAGTGAAAACCTGCCCTTTTCGTCCGTCGAAGTGCCCGTTTGTGAGCCTTTTAATACCACGCTCACCCCCGGCAAACCTGTCCCGGTTTCATCTTTTACAGTGCCTGAAACAGATTTGTCCGCAACTTCGGGACTGATTTCCACTACCGGAACCTCCTCTGAAACCGTCCCCGGAGTTGGCGACGGATGGTCGGGTTTGATCACGATGAGGTCGTTCCTGATATTGTAATGCAAATCCAGAGGTTTCAGCAAAGCGTCCAGCACGGCCGATAACGAGCCATTCCTGACCTTCACCGAAGCACGGCGATCCGACTGGATCAGTTTCGAGCTGAAAATAAACCTGGCGTTGGTCTGCTTTTCCAGCTGCGCGAAGATCGTCTTGATCTCCTCGTTCCGGATGTCAACGGTAACCTTCTGGCCCAATGCGGATTGAGCCCTCCCGTCGTTCGCCCACGTGATGCCCGCGAACAGGCCAGCCAGCATGCATTGTATAAATGTGATTCGCATGAGCTTGATGAGAAAGTCTTCAGGTCGTCGAACTTTTTTCATATTTTTGAATGAATTTGTTGTTTAAGGAGATTATTCAACGAAGTCTTCCCCGGTTCATCCATCGTCCGGATGGATGTGCAGTAATGTCCGTTACTGTCGGGGAACCCGGGATCAGTCATGCTGGAACATGGCTGATCTTTTTTTATTTTCAGGCAATAGGGTAGCGTTACGTCATAGGCGGCGTTCAAGGGAAAATGTTGATATGTCGGGTCTAAAAACTACTTACATCCTCGTCCCAGGATCGTTATCTGGTTGTCGGCCAATTCATATTGCGCATCCAGCGCATTACAGATCACTTCGAGCTTTTCCTTAAAAGGCTGTCCCATCAAAGTGGCATTCAGCGGGCAATTGCCCATCTTTTCGCGGTCGTACACGATCCGGACATTGTAGACACTTTCCAGTATCCCGAACACCTCCGAAACCGGTGTTTCATCAAATACAAACTGTTGCTTCGAAACATCTTTATCGGCTCCCACCGCCGTGGCCGGAGGCAGCTGCACGATCTTGCCGCTTTCCTTCGAAAATGCGATCCCCTGATCGTGGCTTAGTGTTACGCCTTCAAGTTCCGGCTTGTCGAGAACGGCCTCTTTCCGGCTGTTATCGAGATTACTGATCGAAAAGACCGATACCGTACCTGTCCGTACTTCCACTTTAATATCCTTGCTCCCGGAAGACGCGTCGACCGTGAAACTGGTGCCGAGTACTTTCGTAGCCAGTCCGTAACTATACACCAGAAATGGCTTCTGCTTGTTTTTTACAATTTCAAAAAACGCCTTGCCCGTCAGCGTTACCTCCCTGCGCTTCTTATTCAATCCCTCGGAATAACTCAGCTGGCCACCGGGTTGCAGCACCACCGAGCTTCCGTCTTGCAGCAATACCGTCATTGGCTTGTCGGTATCGTTGAACCTCCGGATCGTACGGGGCGGATCCGCCTCCTCGCCCACAGCTACCATTTGCACCGGACCTTCGGCCTTTTTGTAATAAAACCAGTAGCTCACCGAACCGATGCTCAGTATGAGCGCCGCCGAAGCCGCAACCCGCATCCAGCGCCACCCGTGTCCGCGGGTTGCCTTTAACACCGGAGCCGTCTCTTCATCCGGCACCTTTTGCATGCTGTCATGCATATGGCTTTCTACGACGCTCCACATTCGGTCGCTCTGCTTTCTGGTCGGCTGATGCCTTCCGGTGTCCTTCGCAAGCAAAATGACGTATTCTCTTGCCGATTCGACCGTTTTACGTTTCCCCGGATGTTTTTCCAGGAACGCCCGCCATTTACGGTCGCTGAGTTCGTCGGGATGCATTACCCAGGCGATAAACTCTTCATTTCTGATCAATTCGGTCAGAGAATAAGGATCATGCTTCATGTTTCGCGGGGATGCAGTTATCGTCGTTCAATAGTACAGAGCGACGAAACGCTGATTTGACCTCTTCAAAATGAAATTTTTTTGAAGAAAAATTTTAAAAAACCAATAACAACCAGAGGATCAGCGAGGAAATCAGCAGAATTTCCCTGCTCTGGCGAAGCGAGGTTAATGCTTTGTAAATAAAGTTACGCACCGACTTTTCATTGACGTTCATGATATCGGCGATCTCCTCGATACTGAAATCGTCGAAATAGCGGAGTGTGAGCGCTTCGAGCTGCCGATCGGGTAGCTGGGCCAGCAACTCCTGAATACGTTGGGCACGCATAGACGAGGACTCGACCTCTATCAGGATTGCTTCGGAATGCGTATGGTTCGCGGGTGTGTCCTCATCGTCGAGCCCGCTGATCTCTTCCATCGAAGGAAATTTATCCAGTGCCACATGGATACGTCGCCGCAATGCCCGGTACAGGTAAAACTTAACCGAAGTGACATTCTCCGTCAGGTTCTGCCGTAAACGCCATACATCGATGAATACATCCTGCACCGCGTCTTCTACCAGCGAAGAATTAGTCGATAACTTGCTGCCGTAGTTATAAAGTGTGCGGTGGTATTTTTCAAAAATCGCCGTAAAGGCTTGCTCGTCGCCCATGCGAATCCCTTGCCATAGATCATGATCTTTGGTTTCCCCCATTGAGGTAGCAATCTGAATCACCGCTTCTGAATGTTTTCGTAAGAAAGCATAAAGCTAAAAATTTATACTTAAAATACCATTGAAGCGGTAGGCTATCGTATTTCGGCAATGCACTTTCACGAGTTTATCCACACATTTTGGAGCAAACCGGTCCGCATCGGGCAGGAAGAGTTGTTCGAGCTCCTCGCCGAGGATTCGAAACCTTTTTCGAGGTCGAAAAGGTGTCCGCATTGGCGGAGAAAAATTTGAGGAAATCATCAGAAATGTCTTCCAGTATTGATTTCCATAGTATGTCGTTACGCTTCAATTCAAAGAAGAAAAGGGTGCCGAACATTGTCACGTTCGGACACCCTTTTGGTAACGTTATTCCACAAACTATTTTTCAGAGCTTACCGAGCTCGTGGATCAGCTTTTCGGTTTCTTCCAAAGACGTCGCGGGAAAGTTGGCAATACGGAGTTGTGTGGCCTTTCCAGCGCCATAACCGCTCCCGATTACCATGCCTTTTTCTTTAATTTTCCCGATAATATCCGCCGAAGGAGCTTCGGTATCGGTTACGATCACGGTTTGCGAGCGGAAAGCTTTGTCCTTTACAAATGCTGAAAAACCCGCTGTTTTTTCGATAAACTTATAAAGCAAACCCGCTTTCTGTTCGGTCTCTTTACGGATCTGCTGCACTCCTATGCGGTTGAAATCCTCCGCAATCTTGCCGAGCAGGTAAATACCCATCACATTCGGCGTTGCAGGGGTTTCGTTATTCTGCGCATTTTTCCAGAGCGTCGGCAAGTCGTTGTGCGCGCCGATGGAATAGGTGTTGCGAATGCTTTTCGCTTTTTCGAGACACCGTTCGCTCACAATCCACACTCCAAGGCCCGCCGGCAGTCCAAATGCTTTTTGTACGGAAAAAAACGCCGTGTCGATAATGCTGTAATCCAGCTCCGGGTAAGGTGCCGACGATACCATGTCCACAGCGATAAATTTCGACGGATTTTTCTGTTTCAGCTTATGGACTTCCGCAACCGGCATTTGCACGCCTGAACTGGTTTCGTTATGCGTGGTAGCAATCAGTTCCGCATATTCGGGCACTTCCACCTCCGATGCCACAAACCCCTCTCCCATTGGTTTTTCGAACTTGTGGGCATACTTGTTCAGCGCGTTGGAATAGTCGTAGAACTTCCTGGAAAACGAGCCGTTCACCAGATGGAAGCTTTCCAGTTCAACCGTGCTAAACAGAATGCGCTCCCAGGCTTCGGATGCCGATCCCAGGAACAGGATTGCGTGCGTGTCGGGCACGTTGAGGAGCGTACGGAGCTGGTCGACGGTAAACTTATGCAAATCGCGGTACTGCTGGCTGCGGTGCGAGATGGAGCCGAGCTGGTTTTCGACGAACGTCTTCAAATGCTGCTCGAACGTCGGGTACAGAGCCGCTGGACCGGGAGTGAAAAAAGTTAATGACATTGGTGAATAAAGAATGCTTGAATAGGAGAATGAGCCGTCGTAAAACGCAAATGGTCAGCCTTGGCGAGCTGACCATTCACATGAATTATGTTAGTAAAGCATCCGGAAACGGATCGTTCCTTCCACCTCTTTCACTTCCTGGATAAATTCCTCTGTATAATCCTTTGCAATGTCCACGATCACATAGCCGATATGCTCGTTGGTTTTAAGATATTGCCCGGTGATGTTGATATTGTTTTTGGCAAATATCTGGTTCAGTTTTGCCAGCACGCCCGGCACGTTGGCATGGATGTGCAGTAAACGGTGCGAGCCTTTCAGCTTGGGCAATTGCACTTCGGGAAAGTTCACGCTGCCGTAAGAACTTCCGTTATTCATGTATTCCAGCAATTTGGCAGGTACGAAATGGCCGATATTCTCCTGCGCTTCCTCGGTGCTGCCACCGATATGCGGCGTCAGGATCACATTCGGCAGGCCCATCAGCTCGCTTTCGAACATTTCGTCGTTGGTTTTCGGTTCTTTCGGGAATACGTCGACGCCCGCACCGGCTACTTTTCCGCTTTTCACGGCGTCGGCCAATGCCTTAATGTCAACGACATGCCCGCGTGAGAGGTTCAGGAAAATCACACCATCCTTCATCAGATCAAATTCGCGCTTGCCGATCATGTTGGTATTTTCCTTACGGCCGTCCACGTGCAGGCTCAGCACGTCGGAGATCGAAAGAAGCTCTTCCAGCGTGCTCACTTTTTTGGCATTTCCGATCGACAGTTTTTCCACTGTATCGTAGAAATACACCTCCATACCCAGGGCTTCGGCCACGACCGACAGCTGAGTCCCGATGCTTCCGTAGCCTACCATACCCAGTTTTTTACCGCGTATTTCGAAGCTGCCGTTCGCAGATTTGTCCCAAATGCCTTTATGCATGGAATTGCTCTTGCCAACGATATTACGGATCAGCATGATCATCTCACCTACGGCGAGCTCAACCACCGAACGCGTATTGCTGTAAGGCGCATTGAACACCGCGATACCTTTTTTCGCCGCTTCGTCCAGGTCTATCTGGTTGGTACCGATACAAAACGCACCGATCGCCATCAGACGGTTCGCATGTTCCAGCACGCGCTTGGTAATGGTGGTTTTGGAACGGATACCGATAATGGATACGTCCTTGATGCGCTCGCAAAGCTCGTCCTCGTCGAGGGCGCCTTTCACGAACTCCACATTAAAGCCTTCGTCCTCGAAAGCTTTGCGCGCTACCGGGTGAACGTTTTCGAGCAGGAGCACCTTGATCCTGCTTTTCGGATACGACTGACTTCTGCTGAATTTATTATCAAAAAGAAAATCATCGAAAGAAGTAGCGATATGGTCCGCCACCGCCGTAACCTTCGGGCGCTCGACGTTTTCTGTAAATGCATAGAAACGATTGGCCAGGCCGGATGCCTTCAATTCATAATCCGTATACCCGTCGCCGATTGCGTAAACGTCGCCCGACAAATTCAATGCAGAAAGGATCTTGATCTTTCCGCCGTCCATGGACAATACGTTTTCCTCGTCGATACCGATGATATTTCCTTCCTCGTCAAACACGAACTCGTTCGCGTACACATGATCCGCCAGGATGCCCAGCTCGGTAGCCACGGGAACGATAAACTCTTTGAACCCGCTGGAAACGATAAAAATCTGCTCCGCATTCTCCGTCAAAAACTGCGTATTACGCTTGAACGAATCCGAAACCTTCGTGCGCAGGAAGGAAACCAGCTCTTCAATATGCGAACGATTGGCTTTCAGCAAGGCGATTCGCTGGCGCAAACCATCCGCAAACGACATTTCGCCATTCATACCCTTGTTGGTCAGGTCAGAAATCTTCTGAACAATCTGATCACGCTCCGGATGGCCTTTGAGGGCGATCGCGGCCAATTCGTCGAGCCCTTCCACTTTCGTGAACGTGCTGTCGAAATCAATGATAATGTACGGTGGTGGATTGAGAGTTAATGTGGACATGAAGCGGGAAATAACTGAAAAATGATCGAGTTAACGTAATTTTTATCTCTAAGGGTCCGACCTGTCTGAAACAGGCCACAAAATTACCAAAATCTATTGGTATATGAAGCTAACAAAATAATGTTTGGAACAGTTTTATTCTTCGACGAAGTCCGCGGGGGCGGGGAGTTGTCAGGGATTGTCAGAGATTGTTGGAGGATAGTCAGGTATTGTCAGAGATTGTTGGAGGATAGTCAGGGATTGTCAGAGATTGTTGGAGGATAGTCAGGGATTGTTAGAGATTGTTGGAGGATAGTCAGGGATTGTTAGAGGTTGGTCAGGAATTGGAGGGCGTATTTTTCCGACCAATAGAATTCGTCTGTGAGGCGGGCGGGGCGGAAACCGCAGTGGCCGCCGTCTTTCGTAGCCATCAAAGTCACATGCGAATGCGATCGCAGCACGTCGACGGGCAAACTTTCGAACGGCACGATCGGGTCATTCTCCGCATTCACAATCATGGTCGGAATCGAAATCGGTTTGATAAAGTGCATTGAACTGCATTGCGCATAATAATGATCGGCGCCATCAAAACCATGCAGCCGTGCGGTATAAATATCATCGAAATCATAAAGCGTCCTCACGAGCCGGTGGTTGTCCAGACTGATCCTTTCCGGAAAAAAACGCGCTTTCTCCACCACTTTCGGTTTCAATGTATTCAAAAACCGGTGCATGTAAATCTGGTTCCTCGGCTCAATAATCGCCAGGCTGCAAGCTTTCAAATCCATCGGGACGCTGAAAACGATGCCACCCCGAATGCGCCCGTCGATGGCTGCGCCCGCTTCGCCGAGGTATTTCAGCGTGAGGTTCCCCCCAAGGCTAAAACCCATCAGCCGCACATCTGAATAACCTTTTTCGAATGCATACTGAACCACCGCGTCCAGGTCCTCGGTAGCACCGCTGTGGTAGAACCGGGCCGTCTGGTTCATTTCACCACCGCAGCTGCGGAAGTTCCACGCGAGGCAATCGAACCCGTGGTACGTCAGGAGTTTAACCATACCCGTTATGTACTGGCGCGTACTGTTGCCTTCGAGGCCGTGCGAGAGGACCACCAGGGGCCTCGGGCCTTCGGTTCCGGCGTACGCCCAGTCCAGATTCAGGAAGTCATCATCGGGAGTTACAATTTTTTCACGAAAATATTGTATACCATTTATCTGCCGGAAAATCGCAGGGTAAATACTCTGAAAATGCCCGTTTGGGAGCCAGTAAGGGGATATTTTCGATTGAAATCGGATAAGCGGCATGGTAAAAAAAGCATTCAGGTATTCGGAAATAACACTAAGGTAAAAAAACTTTAATGTTGCAAATCTGCATTTTATGTCTACATTTGGCTTTTACAAATAATAAGATCAATTCTAATGGCAGAAGGTACAGTAAAGTTTTTCAATGAATCAAAAGGATACGGATTCATTCAACCATCAAATGGTGAGAAAGACATTTTCGTTCACGTTTCAGGTCTTCAGGACGATATCCGTGAAAATGACAAAGTCTCTTACGAAGTAGAAAATGGAAGAAAAGGCCTAAACGCAGTTAACGTACGCGTTATCTAAGGTTAGATCATAATAAGGACATTTCGAAAGCACGCCGTCAAAAGCGTGCTTTTTTAATTGCTTATTTATTACCCTTCATAAGCGCTTCGTAAGCCTGCTGCGCTTCTTTATCCGACGGCTCCGCCTGCATGAGCGAACGGCGCTGACCGACATCCTTCACCCACCGGTAAATCCACGAAAATCCCCAGTTTCCGTGATAATGCAAGGGTAACCGGTATGCCGGATCGCCCATCGCTTCCGCCAGGCCGACTATCCGGTATTGCTTTTCTTTGAGTTTTTGAATTAGAACCGGCAGATAATCGGTATTGAGCCGGTTGTCATGGCACAAATAAATTTGCTTCACCGGCTTGCCAGTAACTTTTATGGCCAGGCTGTCGAAATACCCGAAAAGCTTCATGCTGAGGTCGACATATCGGTTGCCGATTGCCCGCGCTTCTTCCGGTTTACCCTCCTTCAATGCCTTTTCGTAAAGCTGGGTGAAAAGCCAGTCTTCGCTTTCGACGGTAAAAGGGGTGGAAATGTAACCGTGCTCCGCCAGAAACTGCCTCATGCGCAACTGCCCGGCACTGTCTTTACCCATTCCATTGAATGGAAACCGGAAATATTCCAGCTTTTTTCCCTCCTTTTCCACCATTTTCCGCGAAAGCTCTTCGCCTTCCAAAACCTCGTCCCTGAACGCGTCGAATCCGATTTCCCCGTAATTGGGATGCGAATAGCTGTGATTTCCGACGGTCACATATGGTCTTGAAATCCAGTCACGGAGTAGTTTTTTGTTTTGTTCAAAAGCATTGTTTTGCTTCAAATTGCCTTCATTGATAAAAATCGCAACCGGCAGGTTCAGCGAGTCGAGCTTTTTCAACAGCCCCGGCGAATTGCCATCCGCCGCATAGATGTGAACATTCGGAACGTCATCGATCGTGACGGCGACGCTGCGCTCCTGGGCGAAAGCCAACGAAGTGGAGATCGAAAAGAATGCCGCCAGCAGGCAATGTCTCATGGCTTGCCCGGAATGCGTTCGCGCGCCTGTCGTTCGATCATCCACTGGGGATATTCGGGTTTCAAGGCGCTGATTTTGTTCAACTGATCCAATTCATCGGCGGATAACGCTACATTCGTAGCCGCAATATTGTCGGTTAGCTGTTCCGGCTTTTTAGCACCGATAATCACGCTGGTAACGCTCTGCTGGTGCAGCAACCAGGCCAATGCGATCTGCGCCACCGAGACTCCGTGCGCCTGCGCGATGGGCTGAATGACGTCGATAATGTCGTAGGCCCTTTCCTTATCCACCGGCGGGAAATCGAAGTTATCGCGACGGTTTTCTCCGGTCGATTCGCCGTTACGGGTATATTTTCCCGAAAGAAAGCCGCCCGCAAGCGGGCTCCACGGCATTAATGCAAGCTTTTGATCCTGCATCATAGGGATCAGCTCGCGTTCCAGGTCCCTGCCGGCGATGGTATAATAATGCTGACAGGCCACAAACTTCGTCCATCCGTTCTTTTCGGCAATGCCGTTAGCCTTCATGATCTGCCACGCCGCGTGGTTGCTCACGCCCAGGTAACGCACCTTGCCCGAGCGCACGATGTCTTCCAGGCCGCGCATGGTTTCTTCGAGGGAGGTTTCCACATCCACGCCGTGAATGTAGAACAGATCGATATGGTCGGAGCCAAGGCGAGCCAGGCTTTCATTCACCGAATCCATGATGTGCAGCCGCGACAACCCGACCTGATTAGCACCCGGCGCCATACGGCCGCGCACTTTGGTAGCGATAAATACATCGCTGCGCTTCACACCCAGGGTCCGAAACGACTGCCCTAGTATTTCCTCCGATTTGCCGTAAGAATACACATTGGCGGTATCGAAGAAATTAATGCCCGCGTCCAGTGCGGTTTTCACCAATGCCGTCGCCTCGTCCTGCTGCACCTTTCCAATTACTTCAAAATAGCCATCGCCACCAAAAGTCATCGTCCCGAAGCAAAGTTCAGAAACGAGTACGCCGGTGTTGCCCAGGAAGTTGTATTTCATGCGTTGTTGCTGTTATGTGGCGTTTTGGTCAAGTATAGTCAGGTGCGGTCAGAGGTTGTTATGTATTGTCAGGGGTGGTCAAGTGTGGTCGGGAGTTGTCATGTATTGTCAGGGTGGTCATGTATGGTCATTTATGGTCAGCAGTGGTTAATGGCTGGTATTTATAGTTTCTGTTATAAGTAACTGAAATTCCTTTCTGACAGTAATATTTAACAATTCCTGACTACACCTGACCATACATGATGACTCCCAACTACACCTAACCATTCATGACCACCCTTGACGACTCCCAACTACACCTGACCATTCATGACACCCCCTGGCAACTTCTGACCATACATGACCAAACCCAACTATTCAAACAAATCCTCCGACCGTTCCAGCATCAGGATCGATGACTGGGGGACGATCACATATTTCTGCCCGTCGTATTCGAGGTCGATGGCGTTGCGCTGGAGATAAATAGCCAGGTCGCCTTCCTTGGATTGGAGGGGCATATATTTCACTTTTTCTTCGGTCTCCTTCCACGGCTCGTCTTCCACCGCCACCGGGATAGGATAGCCAGGCCCTACTTTAATCACATAACCGGTTTGTACCTGTTCCTTTTCGGTTACGGTCGGGGGCAGGTACAGGCCGCTGTTGGTGCGGTCGTTGGGGCTTTTGGGTCGGATCAAAACGCGATCCCCTACTACGATCAGGCTTTTGAGCCTGTTGTCGGATGTTACTTCGTACATTTTAATTGATACTTAATCGGTAATAAGAACGTCAGCTGGTCCTTCGCAAATCGGGTAACAAATAAATAACAGCAAATGTTTGCCGCTCTCTTCTAAAACTGGAAGTAGATAAACTGGTTTTCCGAAACCACACCCAGAAAATAGTTTGCCAGCAGGATCAACGGAAACAGTATGAAGAACACGGTGGTGTTCCGCGTCGGTATTTTCAGATAATAATGTTCCTTGATTAGCAGGAAAATGATCAGGAACACGCAGAACCACATTTCGATATGGTTCATAGGCGTTTGCAACGGTTCCGAGAACGAGAAGCCGGCCATCTTTTCCAGAATCAGGAATGAACGCCTCACCGGCGCCTTGTCGTTCCGGAAGAAAACCCAGGTGAGGGTTACCAACGCAAATGTAAAAACGACGCTCAACCCGTTGGTAACTGCATTTTTGGGTATTTCAATGCCTGCTTTTTTCAGCCATTTATCGCGCAGGGAAGCGGCTACCTGATAAAAACCGTGTAATGCGCCCCAGATCACATAATTCCAGCTCGCGCCATGCCAGAGTCCGCTCACGAGAAACACGATGAATTGGTTACGGTATTTGATCCATTCGCCTTTCCGGTTGCCCCCCCAACGGAATATAGAGGTAGTCTTTAAACCAGGACGAGAGTGAGATGTGCCACCTGCCCCAAAACTCCGAAATCGATCTGGAAATGTAGGGCGTCCTGAAGTTGTCCATCAGCGTAAAGCCCATCACGCGGGCAGCTCCGATGGCAATATCCGAATAGCCCGAGAAGTCGCAGTAAATCTGGAATGCGAAGAAAACGGTTGCCACGATGAGCGTCAGTCCGTTATGTCCGGCAGGGTCGTCGTAAGCGGCATCCACGAGCATTACCAGCCTGTCGGCGATCACCATTTTTTTGAAAAAACCGAAAGCCATCTGCATCAGCCCTTCCTTTACCTGCTCGAAATCGTATTTGAAAAACGAGTGATACTGGAAAAGCATATTCTGCGGCCGCTCGATCGGGCCAGCTACGAGTTGCGGGTAGAACATCACATACAATGCGTAAATCCCGAAATGCTTCTCGGCCGCCTGGTTGCCGCGGTACACTTCGATGGTGTAGCTCATAGCCTGAAATGTATGGAACGACAAACCGATCGGTAACAGCAACTTTCCGCTTCCGGTGGTCATCCATTCGGCAATCGGGCCGGGAATGAGGCGGGTGAATGCCGGAAATGCGGGCCGTAAATGTAGGTTGGCGAGGATGGTGTTCACCGAATCCTGCACGAAATCGTAATATTTGAAGAATGCGAGGATACCTATATTGGATATCAGACTGATGACCAGGAGCAATTTCCTCTGTCGCTGCTCCCGCGATTTCTCGATCCAGATCCCGGCATAATAGTCGATTATGATGGTCCCAAACAGGATGAGGATGAAAACCGGTTTGAAAACCATATAAAAGTAGCAGCTCGTGAGCAGCAAAAGCACCCAACGGCCGGTCCACGACAGACTGAAATACGCCAGCGTGACTACTATGAAGAAAACTGCAAATTGAATCGAATGAAAATCCATCAGGTCAAATGTACTCCCGGTTGACTATTTCCTCTTTAATAATAAACAGGGGACGGTTTTTGGATTGAAAGAAAATCCGGAGCACATATTCTCCAATGATGCCCAGTGCGAGCAACTGTACCCCGCTGAACAGGATAATCACAAACAACAGGGCTGCAAAACCTTCGATGACATGGGCGAAAAACAACTTTTTGAGCACGACTGTCGCGAAGTAGATCAAAGAAATCACAATGGCCGTCATGCCTACCCGGCTCATAAACTTGATCGGGAACTCGCTGAAATTGAAAATGCCGTTGTAAGCAAGCCTGAAAAGCTGTTTGAAAGAATATTTGGACTCTCCCGCAGCACGTGCGTCCCGCTCGTACTCGTAGCCGACCTGCTTAAAACCGATCCAGGAGCGCATTCCGCGCAGATAGCGGCTTTCTTCGGGCATTTTGTTCAAAACATCGACAACCCGGCGACTGATCAACGCAAAATCCCCGCTGTCGAGCGGAATGTCGACGTACGAAATCGAGCGGAGAATCCGGTAGAACCAGTAATAGCTCATTCTTTTCACAAAGCCTTCCTTGCGTTTCTTGCGGACAGCGTAAACGACGTCGTTGCCTTCCTGTAACAATTTGTAAAATTCCGGCAAAAGCTCCGGCGGGTCCTGCAAATCGCCGTCGATCACAAACAGCGCTTCGGTGCCGCGTGCGGCTGAAATACCGGCCGTCAGCGCGAGCTGGTGACCATGGTTCCGTGAAAGAAAAACACCGTGGTAGCGGCCGTCAGTCAATGCTACTTGCCTGATTTTGAGCGCAGTATCGTCTCTACTCCCGTCATCGATCAGTACCACTTCGATGGAGAGCGGACTGGCGTCCATCAATGCGTTGAGACGTTGAACAAGGAGCGGGAACGTCTCGGATTCATTATATAGCGGCGCGACGATTGAAATTTGAGGAGTTTTCAATATGCTAAGTTTTTCAATGACCAATGTTGGCAAAAATACACCTTTCGGAGCATTATCGAAACATTCTGTTATTTAAGGTATTGTCACTTTTCCAAGAATGCCTCCTTTCAGGCCGGCGCCTTCCACATTCACTATTCCCAGGTCGTAAGTTCCCGGCAGCAGGGAGGAATGCGGTATTTCGATGTCGAAACCTTTGTCGTACTGCCTGAAAAAGTTACGCCCTGTGTACTTGTGCGGCTCCATTTTGAAAAAATACAAGCGTTCGGCATTCCTTACGAATGCGTATTCGCCATTCGAACGCAAGGGCGAAATTGTGCCCTCGGGGTCGTTCACATAAATGCCTTTTTCGCGATGGGCGACCGTCACCTGGCGTTCCACCGGGAATGCCGTCGTGAGCGCGTGCACCTGCCTGCCCAGCTCGTTCCCTTCCGTCGGATAGCTGTAAATACCATTCTTAACGAGGTGTTTCATCACATTGTCTACATACCTGGCGCCCTCCGAATAAGGCACGTGGCCTAAACCGAAACCGTTGTGTTCCTGGTTGTACCCGTTCACCATGTAATACTTGCGACGTTCGGCAATGACAGGAAGATAAGAATAAATTGAAACGCCCCAGATCACAAGTCCTGTCAGCGCGGCCACACGCAATGCACGTTTCCGAAGGTTTTCGCTCCGGGTCGAAACAATGAAAGACAGATAGGTAACAATCAGGAAAAGAGCCGGATATATTTTGTAATTACTGACAATCATGACAAAAAAGCCGAACCGCGGCCGCAACAGTCCGATCACCAGCGCCTCTACCAGCAAGAAACTCAGGATACCGAGCAAGAATGCATTCAGGTTACCCATATCCGCTATTCCAGCGGATTGGGGAGCATTTTTAAACATCCCAAATGTCCGCTTCAACCACGGCACAAGCTGACGCCACAGCCAAACCACCACCCAAACCATCACGATAAGCGCCATCGCGACCGGCAACGCCGACCGTACTACGATGCTTTTCTCGGGAAAGAAATCGAAAAGCCCTCCCAGGAAAGCAAAAAAGCCGAGTACCGACAGATGCGGATATCGGGCGAAAAAAGCGAAACTCGACTCGTTACCCTGGGCCGACATTCCGTAGAAATACAGGCCAACGGCTACTACGCCAACCGCGACCCAGGCCGCGAGCTGTTTGTACTGCGAACGCAGGATCAGGACGGCCGCTCCCGCAGGCCATACGAAAATGCCGCTGCTCATCGCGTACGTAGCGCATACACCTGCAAGTAATGCGCCACCGAAACGCTTTCCGGAAAGCAAAAACATGGACAAAACCACGAAGAAAACCACCGGCTCGTGCTGCCAGCCGCATATGGCCCAGAGAAAAACGAGGTGGTATTGCAGTTGAAAAAGTAGAAATGGCACGGGCAGGAAATACCAGGCACCGAGACCCGACCGCCTGAATGCGCGCCAGAAAACCGCCAAGGTGCCTAATGTGAAAAGGGCGGCGCCGATGTGCAGGAAAGTAAAATTGAGGTGCCCGGTAACCCAGTAGTAACCGAGCGTCGCCAGCTTGCCCACCACCATCCGGTGCTCGTTGTTGGGCTGGAAAAGGAAAGTGAGACGTTCAAACAACGAGTCACTGGTGATCCATTTATGCAGAAAATCGGGGAATGGGTCAAAATCGTCGTACCAGGGCAGATTTACCGAATAGTACAGGATTACGGCCATCCAAACCACCACCGGCAGCGCCATTGCCGGGAAAAGAAACGGCTTTCTATTGCTGTTGTCCACCTTCGGTATCTTTCATGTAAATGGCTTCTTTGCCAAAATAGCCCGCCGTGCACTTGTTCCACCAGTGGTCGGGATTGGTTTTGATATCGTCGTCGAGGAAGATCGACATCGGTTTCGAACGCACCGGCGGCAGGTACAAAACCTCTTCCCGGGAGTTTTTAATCAACGCATAGCGCTGGTACATTTCCTTGTCGAATGCCGCGGCACGGCCTTTCAGCAAATCACCGTATATCATTTTTACATTATTACTACGCGCGAACGAGAGCCCTACCGACACCAGCAGCATGGCGTAAACGACGCCATAACGCAAGGTTGTGAAGTGCAGGAAATTTATTTTCCGCTGTTTGAAATAATGAAAAAACACCCCGATGACGTAGAACCAGCCGATCAGAAAAAAGAAATATACGCAGTTGATCACACGCGGCGTAGGCTCGATCCCGACCCCGTAATAGGAAGGGAAAAGTTGCGCGGAAAGCACACCCACAAACAGAAGCACCGCATACCAGACGGGGATCGAAAAATAGTTGCGGGCACCCTCGGAAAGCCGTGAAAGCACGAACAGCCAGGCCAATGTGAAGAATACCAGCGGCGTCCGGAAAACCCAGTCGTAGCCCAGATAGGCCAGTTTTTTAAAGGAAGAAATAACCGAGAACGGGATATTGCCCCCCAACGGGTTGCCGCCGATACGCGCCGCGTTGCCCGGGGACGCAAAGTAAAAATAGCAGGAAATTGCAGTTACCACCGCCATCGAGATCATAAACGCATCCACTTTGCGGTGAAAAAGCACCCTGTAAGCGAGCCACGCGCCAACCAGCAGCACCATAATCAGCAGGTTGGTTTCGCTGCTCCCGATCACGGCAAATATCAAAAAACCCGAAAGCGTCCCCACAAACACTTTCGCGGGCTGCGTATCCTGGCGGTACCACCGAAGCACGAGAACAATCCACAGCAGCGTCAGGATATTCGGAACGGTGTAGGTCACAAATGCGGCCATCCAGTAGAATGCCTCCGAAATGCTCATCATTTTGAGTATGTACAGAAAGAAAACCACCCCTGCAAAGCCCAGATGCGCCAATCTCGACAAAGTCGGGGTCAGATGGCGGAACAGACTGTATAAGGCAAAGATCATCCCTGCCAGCAATATGACCGGCAAAACCTTAAAACCGGTGATCGAGTGGAAAAGCAGCGGACTGGTGTGGTTCAGGAATATGCCGAAATAACGGCCGGTCCACTCGGTATAATAGAGCTTCATGGCCTCGAACCAGCCGATTTTAAACACGGTGAATATATAACAGAAGTCATCCGCCGGCGAAGGGTGGTTGAAATACGAAAGCGCCAGCAGCGGCACCAGCACGGTCAGCATCAGGAGGATGTTGATCCAGTTGCCAACAACCCGGTATTTTCTATAAAATCTATTCATTGACAATTTTTTCTATGATATAGCGTGGGCGGCCTTTTACTTCTTCATAAATCTTACCGATATATTCCCCGATCAGGCCAAGGGCCATCATGTTAAATCCGCTGAAAAACGTCAGCGGAAGCATCGTAGATGTCCAGCCGGGTACGGTATGGCCTATCAGGTAGGAAAAAAGGATGTACACCACGATCAGCATCGCGATAAAGAAATTGACAAACCCGAAATACAGCACCAGTCGCATCGGGAATGTGGAAAACGAGGTAATGCCATTCCAGGCGAAAAGCAGCATTTTGGAAAGCGGGTATTTCGTCTCGCCCACCTCGCGTTCGAGGCGACTGTAAAATACCTTTTCATTTTTGAAGCCGATCAATGGCACAATGCCCCTGAGAAACATATTGATCTCCCGGAAGTTGCCAAGCTCTTTCAGCACACGCCGGTCCATCAGACGGAAATCCGCATGGTTGAATACCACTGGAACGCCCATTTTTTGCATTAATACATAAAACCCTTCGGCGGTGAAACGCTTGAACCAGGTATCGGAGCTGCGATCGCTGCGCACGCCATACACGACCATGGCGCCATCGCGGTGTTTCTCGATCATGGCGGTGATGGCATTGATATCGTCCTGCAAGTCGGCGTCGATGGTGATGAAACAATCGTAATCGTCGACATGCTGCTCCAAACCGGCCATAATGGCGCTCTGGTGCCCGAAATTCCGGGAAAGCCCCACACCGATGATGTTGGAATCCTTGCTGCAAATGTCCTCGATAATCGACCAGGTTTTATCACGGCTGCCATCGTTCACAAAACAGATGCGACTGTCCCCCGCGATGAGGCCCTGCTCTTTGATGCCGTTATAGTAGGTGTTTAATTTAGCATACGTCCGGTACAAGATCGCTTCTTCATTGTAGCATGGTATGACTAAAAGTAAACGAGCTGGATTCATAAGTCACCCTGTTGGTTGAATCGACAAAAATAGCAGTAATAAGTTAATATGCTCCTTCTCTTTCCTTTCGGCGGTTAATCAGAACCTATTTACCGGCTTCAATTACCTTACGGTCATTCTTTTTAAAAGCGGCATACCTCAGCAGCGGATACAAGAGCACCGCCAGCAATATGAGCAGCGTCCCCAAATAAAAGCCTTGCGTCATCCGCTCTTTTTCCCCGAACAGAAAAAAGGCCAACGCAATGCCGTAGACGGGTTCGAGATTGATAGTCAGGTTGATCAGGAATGCCGAAAACTGTTTCATGAGCTGCGTCGCCATCGTGCTCGCGTACACCGTGCACACGAGGGCGAGGAACAATATCCAGGTCCAGTCACCGGCGGCCGGAATGAAAGGCGCGCCGCCGTTCCAGTTTTTGCTTTCGGAAATTCCAAGAAACAGGATCGAAAACAGCGTGGCACCCACCATTTCATAAAAAGTGATCAGCCGGGCATCGATCCGCTGCACGAGGCGACTGTTGGCAACCGTAAATGTCGCCGCGAGCACGGCCGACGCCAGCGCGAGCATCAGGCCCAGCGCGTGGTCAAACTCAAATTTGAATACCACGTACAAACCAGCGAATGCAAGGATACCCAGGCCTACCTCCAATGGCTGTACCTTCCTTTTATTGACGACAGGCTCCAAAAGGCTCGTCCAGAGCGACGTGGTGGCCATTCCCGCCAGGCAAACCGACGCCGTCGAAATCCTCGCCGATGCGAAAAACAGCATCCAGTGCGCCGACAGCACGAAACCGACCGCCAGCATTTTCACCAGATCTCGACCGGTAACCGCAAAACTCTTTTTGAATGACAATATCACAATGCCGAGTCCGATAGCCGCGAAAAGTGTCCGGTACAGCACCAGCGCCACCGGTGAGATTGTGACCATCAGCCCGACAATGGCCGTAAAGCCCCAGATCATCACCAGGAAATGCAAATGCAGGTAAGCGCGAACGGACGACGATGACAGCATATTACCTCGGCAATGTTTTATAAAGTAACACCCCGATCAGGGAGAACACGATATTGGGCAGCCACACCGCGAAAAGTGTATTGATTGTCCCCGCCTCCGCAACGCCCTTTGACAACAAAAAGAAAAGGATATAAATAAACGCCAGCATAAAACCCAGTGCTATCTGCCAGCCGACGCCGCGCCGGCTCTTCCGGGCCGAAACGATCACACCGATCGCAGTGAGGATCAGGATCGCGAAAGGTTGCGTAAAACGGGTATATTTTTCAATAAGATACACTTCAAGGCCGTCGGCGCCCCGGCTTTTCAACAAGTCGATGTACGCATTCAGCTCGGGTAATGTAAATGTTTCAAAAAGGTTGTAATCGCTTTCGAAATCCTTGGGGGAAAGGTTGATGGTCGTGTCGATCTCCGCTCCCCGGCTCAGACGTTCGCCGAGGCTGTCGAGTGTGCGCACCTGGTAATTCTGCAGCGTCCATTTCTTCTTTTTCGGCTGCCACACGATTTTGTCGGCATAAAACTTCTGGAGCAGTTTTGTACCCTTGATCGTCTCCATCGTGAACTTGTTGCCTGTCTGCGTCGTGGTATTGTAGCTTTCCAGGTACGCGTACACATCGGGCGCGATCGTGATGTGCACATTATGCCCGCTGAAATAGAACTCGTTTTTTACGTAGGTTTTCTCAAAACCGTTACGGATTTTGTTGGCCCTGGGCAAAATCCAGCCCACCTGAATGAATGTCAGGATGCCCAGTACTACCGCGCCGGCCATGTACGGCAGCAGCATTCTTCCGAAACTGATCCCGCTGCTGAGCATGGCGATGATTTCCGTACGTGCGGCAATGCGCGAGGTGAAGAACACCGTGGCGATGAACACCATCAGCGGACTGATGTAATTGATCCAGTAAGGGATCAGATTGAGGTAATAGTCGATGATGATCTCCCGGAGCGGCGCCTTTTTGTCGAGAAAGTCGTCCACCTTTTCGGTATAGTCGATCATACAGATGATCAGTACGATGACGAATGCCACGAAAACGTAGGTAATCAGGAAGTTTTTGATCAGGTACCGATCGAGGATTTTGAAGTTCATGGCTGATTATGGTCTCATCGGCGCTGTACCAGCAGGTTTTTGGACACTTCGAGACTGATAAACAACGTTTGTCCGCCGTTAATCTGTACGGACGCCGACTTGTCATATTCATTAATTTCCCGCACTTCTATCACCGATCCCAGCGTAATTCCCGACCGATCAAGGTGTTGCAGGAATGAAGGCGCATGGTCGAGTACCCCCATCATTAACACTTTTTCACCAACCTGCACGTCGGTAAGTACCAGGTAATCGGGTTCGGTGAGGTTTCCCTTCGCATCCGGAATGGGATCGCCGTGCGGGTCGAACTTCGGATGACCAAGGAATGCATCCAGCTTTTCCACCAGCACTTCGGAAGGGATGTGTTCCAGCTCTTCGGCGATATCGTGCACCTCGTCCCAGCCGAAACCCAGCTTTTCCACCAGAAAAACCTCCCAGAGCCTGTGCTTGCGGATTACCTTGATCGCCACCTTTTCCCCGCTTTCGGTCAGCGTCACACCCTGATATTTCTTATAATGGATCAGCCCCTTGTCCGCCAGCTTGCGCAGCATGTCCGTTACCGATGCCGCGCGCGTGGACGTGCTCTCCGCAAGTGCGTTCGTGCTCACCTCTACCCCGTCGCGCCCGGAAAGTGCGTGGATGATCTTTAAATAATTTTCTTCTGTGAAGGAGTTCTGCATGCCCAATAAGCCCCGGTTACCAATCTTGATGTCCGGCAAAAGTACGACTTCCTGTTTATAAATTAAAAAATTTAGACTAATCTAAAAATATATTAAGAATTTCCTTATCTTTGTTTTCAGAGAACTAAATTGTTTATTTCGGAGACTAAGGAAATGATTGACGATTTAAAAATAGATAGACCTTTGCAAGAGAAAGCATCCGAAGACGGCGAACAGCTCCGCTCGCTGTCAGAGGTTCACTCCTCGATTTCCGTGCCGGAGGGGGCCGGTTTCTGGAAGAAAATGGCGGCGTTCGCCGGTCCCGGCCTGATGGTCGCCGTAGGCTACATCGACCCGGGCAACTGGGCGACCGATATCGAGGGCGGCTCGCGGTTCGGCTACGCATTGCTTTCTGTGATCCTGATTTCCAATTTGTTTGCGATGCTTCTGCAGCATTTGTCCCTCAAACTCGGCATCGCAACCGGCCGCGACCTCGCACAGGCCTGCCGGAATTACTATTCCCGTCCGGTGTCATTTGTGCTCTGGCTACTCTCCGAAATCGCCATAGCTGCTACCGACCTCGCCGAGGTAATCGGCTCGGCAATTGCATTGAACCTGCTTTTCGGCCTCCCATTGCCCGTCGGCGTGCTGTTCACTGCATTCGATGTGCTTATTGTTCTATATTTCCAACAGAAAGGTTTTCGCATCATCGAGAGCATCGTAGCCGGGCTTATGAGCATTATTTTGCTGAGCTTTCTGTACGAAATGATCGTATCCCAGCCTTCGCTGGCCGGTATTATGGGTGGTCTGGTCCCTAAAAAAGAGATCGTAACCGACTCCGGCATGCTTTACATCGCCATCGGAATTCTCGGTGCCACCGTCATGCCGCATAATCTGTACCTCCATTCGAGCATCGTACAAACCCGGAATTTCAAAAAAGATGAGCACGGCAAGCGCTCCGCGATCCGCTTCGCCACCATCGACTCCACTGTTTCGCTCGCACTGGCATTCTTTATCAATGGCTCCATCCTCATCCTGGCCGCCTCTGCATTCCACGCCAACGGCCACTATGAAATCGCCGACATTACCGACGCCTACCACCTCCTCGACCCGGTGCTCGGAGTAAGTCTGGCAGGTATATTCTTCGCGCTCGCACTACTCGCTTCCGGCCAGAGCTCCACGCTCACAGGCACGCTCGCGGGGCAGATCGTCATGGAAGGTTTTCTCAATATTCGTCTGAAACCCTGGGTGCGCCGGTTACTGACGCGTGGGATCGCCATTATCCCAGCCCTGATCGTGTCCTATCTCTACGGCGAGCGCGGCACAGCCGAGCTGCTCGTCCTGAGCCAGGTAATTCTTTCATTGCAACTCAGCTTCGCTGTGGTACCGCTGGTATTTTTCACTTCGAACAGCAAAATCATGGGCCCCTTTGCCAATTCGCGGCCGATGACGCTTGTTAGCTGGATAATCGCGCTGATAATTATGGGATTGAATGGCTTTTTGTTGTGGGAAACATTTGTTTGACGTTTCCCACAACATCGCTAGTTGCCTTTGACCAATTTTTTGATCGTATACAAGTCATTTACTTTTAAACGACAAAGCGTAGTCCGCACTCCGGAATCCAGCTTCCCGGAACAATATTTCCATCGCCCTTTTGCATGTGGGTTATCGACGATTGTTTTCAAGACTCTCCCAGCGACATCCACCAGTTCGAGCTTTACATGGCTTCCATCTTCCGGCACGTCGAATTCGATCAGAAATTCTTCCTGAAATGGATTTGGATAGGCAGACAGGGCCATTAATCCGTCCTCATTGCTGGCTGATCCTGGCTCTTCCGCCGCGATGCGGTTGGACGCGTAACAATGTACCCACGTCGTAGCCGAGATATGCCAGTTACCTTTACTGTCCTTAATAAAGCATTTGATACCGGAATAGCAATCTTCAGTTGTAAATGTATTGGTGTTCGCTCCTGCTATTGGACTGTTGATGCTATAACCCCAGCGGTATTCGGCGTAACCTGCCGGGGCTATCAGGTATCGTTTGTTTCCGTTAGTTGCGTAGGTAAGCTGTGGTACAAAGCCGGCAGAAATTTTGTTGCCGTTGTTGCCGATGGCGTCGTACCATTTACCAGCCAGGTTAGGGCTCCGTTGTAATTTTCCTCGAAATGCGTGCTATCCCTGCGATAGGTAATGCCTGCAATTGCTCCGCCACTTCCAACAATGTAATCCGTATCCGGCCCGCCGGTTGTTGCTCCGCCGACCACATTTCCTTGTCCCGTGCGAACCGTGTTATTCAATGGTCCATATTTACTAATGCTTGCTTTTGAAACTACCCAACAGAGAATATTAGGGCTAATAGCAGCTCCGAAATCGGTTCTGGACTTGTTAATCACAAATTGCAGTTTCGTCTGATAGTCGGCCGAGCTGCTTGCTTTGTAATTTGCCGGCACATTACTATCAGAATCGGCTTCTCCCTGGTGCCAAAGCACTGCTCTGACACCGTAAAGCGATGCATAGCAATTTAGTGTAAAGCGTAACGGTGTGTAAGGCTGCCCATAATAGTCGGCCGGATTCAATGAACCTTGTTTGTAACCCAGACAAAACTGAGTTCCTCCGGTGTATGGATTGGGCGCCGCAAGTCCCTGCGCTCCCAAGTACCATTGCGTAACTGTACTACCTGATGCGGTGTTAAAGAAAGCCACCGGCATTCCTCCATTCGCGTCAGAAATCTTCTTTCCTAGCAATGCATAACACCATACATTGTTACCGGTTGGCCCTAATCTGTTGTAATGTATTGCCACATCCGTGAGAGGGTACATTTCCCCGAAGTTATCCAACAAATTTTTTGTACAGTTATAATCCTCATTGATGCCCACAATCCATTCAGGGAATCCTGCCGTTGCCGGTAATTTCCATCCTCCCATTGGCTCAAATTGTCCGCCTATTCCTTGGGCATTAGATTGCCCGGCTATCACAAAAACATCGCCAACGCCCACCTTCGAAGACGCATAAACGGCCCCGTTCAGCATAACCTCTACCAAATACCAGCCCTTTGTCAGCGTTGTGGTGGTGTAAAACATACCATTAAATGCCATGGTCAAGTTGATCGTAGGTCCTTGTACATTTGGATTGACACTTAGTGTCTTAATCTTGTAGCTGATTGTAGTACCCGGCACTATTTCACCGTTCGCCCCGGTTCCCCAAACCAATTGCCCGGCAATTGTTACGACCGCCTGATTATTACCATCACGTTGTAGGACTGAATTGTATTTTGGATAAGACAAACTAAGATATTGTGCCTGACCAATTTGCGTAGTCAATGCGAGGATTGACAGAAGAATAAGCAATTTTTCTTTCATAAAAGGTGTGTTTGAGGCATGCGGAACCTTACTCCGAAATTTTCGGGAAAGATTCTGCCTGCGTTTTTTGTTTATTTTGAAGAAATGATCCGAACGAATTCGCCTACATTGATGAGAGGAATATGGGAGCCGTATTTCGTATTAATAGCCTTAATCACCTCATTTGCAATGACAGCCTGCCCCAATGGAGTCGGGTAAATTCCGTCTGATGAAAAGAAATTTCCTTTCATCGAAGCGTCCATTCGCATTCCGTCCTCGGTTGTGTATTTTCCCTCGTGAATCTCTTGATAAATAGTCCGAAGGTCGACGAGCGCAAGATTGTACTTCTCCGCAAATTTTCGGACGCTCGGATTGACGAGCCGGTCAGGATCCGCAAACCAGGCCTCTCCCTGATCGATGATATCCATATCGGTTACCTGTCCCTGAATGGGCTTTCCCTTTTCCGCAGTTCCAAATACCCCCTCGGTGTATTTGGTTGGTTTTAGATAGAACTCTTGGGTATGATTTGCAATAACCGCACTATTCGTTATCCAATAAACCATAGATATGGAGGGAGCCATTTTTTTCAAAACCTCTATATCATACCAATTCATAAATCCCCAATGTTTGAAATGCGGGATAGTGAACACCACACCTTTTTGCCCTTTACTCACTATGCCGTCCATGGCGTACGTAGGCACGCTCGCGTAATTGGCCAGCGAGAACCTGTCATCCAGACGCGGTGAATTAATAATCCAATTCGCAAAAGCATCATAGAAGTCCTCCATGATCACAAAATCATATTTTTGCTTTTGCTGAATCGATTTCAGAAGTGTGGTATCCTTCGTTATTTTATAGGAACTGAAACGCGACGAATACGCTTGCGGCTTACAATCGGGACAATACGGATAGCTGGCACCGATAGTCCCGCCATTAGGGAATGCAAAATTGTGAATCAAGCCCGGGAAAGGTGTCATTTTAACCGGCTCGCCAGGTTCCAGATGCGCGAGATTGTTCGTCACTTCCAGCCAGCGCGGGAAATCTCCATTCGGCTCGCCATAGAGAAAGATTCCGGTCCCGTTAGCTTCTGCCTCGCTGAAAAGTGGCGTTCTAAAATCCGCAATTCCCATTTGCCGCGCGACCAGATTCGGGTAGGCAAATTGCTGGGCCTCCCTGTTGAGTCCGCCATTGCTTACCCCGGCAGTAAGACCGCCGCCAAACGAAATCATCACGGGAACGGCCCCTTCTTTTGTAATTGTCCCAAGGTACGGCTTCTCAAGCGGTCGTAAAAACCATTTATCGGCGTCGTATTTCGACTCGTAAGTGGTCGTTCCGGTGATAAACATCGGGTCGGAAATAGTCGGGAGCTGCGACGGCAGGAGACGTTCCGGCTCATCCGGTGTAGTCGGAATTTCCGGTGAATCGTTCTGTTCGTCGATGGGATCAACGGGTGGCGAGCTCTTCGGCGCTTCCTGCGCACAGCTCACAAACAACAAAAACAGGCAGGCAACGCCCGTAAACGCGTACTTTTTCATCAACTTGTTGGTTAAAGTGAGAAATGATCGAGAAGTTCGGAACGTTGCCTTGTGAATAGAATGCAGAATCTTGTAATAGAGGTCCGCTAGTCAATCACCGTCGTCAATATATAGAAAATTATTTATTCAAGAACTTATGTAATTATTACCACAACGACAGTTATCGGACCGAAAATTTTAATGCCCGCCCGGGAACATTTTCTTTCACGGTTTCCTAACTTTCGCCGTTTTTTCAAAAAAGGTGGATGGAATCGAAACACAAAATTGACAAGGTCACCGCCGCCGGGTTGCTGGTGGCCTTCGGCATTATATACGGCGACATCGGGACGTCGCCGCTCTATGTGATGCAGGCGATTATCATGAATGAGCCCATCACCGAAGAAATCGTTTACGGGGCGATTTCCTGTATATTCTGGACCCTGACACTCCAAACGACGATCAAATATGTAATCCTGATCCTCCGGGCCGACAACCGGGGCGAAGGGGGGAATTTTTGCCCTTTACGCGCTCGTACGCAAGCACGCGAAATGGCTGACGGTGCCGGCGGTGATCGGGGGAAGCACGTTGCTGGCCGACGGGGTCATTACACCGCCCATTTCGGTATCTTCGGCGGTGGAAGGTTTGCAATTATTATATCCTAATATTCAGACAGTCCCGATTGTAATCGCCATTCTGACAGCCATTTTTATTATCCAGGCATTCGGTACGAAAGTCGTAGGGCGCACATTCGGGCCGCTGATGGTGACGTGGTTCGTCATGCTGGGTGTACTGGGACTTAACCAGATCAAAGACCACCCCGAAATCCTGAAAGCACTCAACCCTATATACGGTTACGATCTTCTTACCAAACATCCCGGTGGCTTCTGGATGCTCGGCGCGGTATTCCTTTGTACGACAGGAGCCGAGGCATTGTATTCCGATCTCGGCCACTGCGGCCGCGAAAACATCCGGGTCAGTTGGATATTCGTCAAAATATGTCTGATACTTAACTATTTCGGACAGGGCGCATGGCTCCTCACCGAAATGGGCAACCTGCTCGATGCCCGCAAGCCGTTTTACGAAATCATGCCGGAGTGGTGGCTGTTACCCGGCGTCGTGATCGCGACATTGGCCGCTATCATCGCCAGCCAGGCGGTTATTACCGGCTCGTTTACGCTGATTTCCGAAGCTATCCGCCTGAATTTCTGGCCCAAAGTGCGCCTCATTTACCCCAGCGACCAAAAGGGCCAACTTTATGTACCGAGTATCAACTGGCTCCTTTGGATGGGTTGTTGCGGCGTGGTGTTGTTTTTCCAGAAATCATCGAACATGGAAGCGGCATACGGCCTGGCCATTACGCTCACGATGATCATGACGACAATCCTGTTCTCTTATTATTTGTATATCAAACGGGTGAATCTCTGGATTGTGATCGTTTTCATGCTGCTATACCTGTTCATCGAAGGTATGTTCCTGGGTGCCAACCTTTTGAAGTTTACCCACGGAGGCTGGTTTACCATTATGGTAGGTACATTGGTAGCAGGGCTGATGGCGGTGTGGCTCAAAGCGTTCTACATTAAACTGCGCCTTACTGAATACACCAAGCTGGAAAAATACCTGCCCGCATTACATGAGCTGAGCCGCGATATCAGCATTCCCAAATACACCACCCACCTGGTGTTCATGACCAACGCGTCGCGCGCTTCGGACATTGAAACGAAGGTTATCTACTCCATCTTTCAGAAACGGCCGAAACGTGCCGATGTGTACTGGTTTATCCACGTCGATATTACGGATGACCCTTATACGATGGAATACAAGGTATTGTCCGACGAGGATAATCATGACAATGTGATCAAAATCAATTTTCGGCTCGGTTTCCGTGTCGACCAGCGGATCAACATGTTCTTCCGGAAAGTGGTGGAGGATATGGTTTTGAACAAGGAAGTGGATATCACCAGCCGCTACGAATCGCTTAGCAAACAGAACATTACAGGAGATTTCCGGTTCGTGGTGCTCGAAAGATTCCTGTCCTTCGAGAATGACCTGCCATTCTTCGAACAGCTGGTTATGAAAACCTATTTCTTTGTCAAGGATTTCACGACGCCCGAAGACAAATGGTTCGGGCTGGATAGCAGTTCGGTCAAAATCGAGAAGGTTCCGCTTATCATACGTCCGGTCGAAAACGTCAAGTTAAGAAGGGTATATTCCTGATTTTCAACATTTCAAACATTTGAAGGACCGATAAACCCAGGTAAACATTGCTGGTATCGGTCCTTTTTTTATTCAAAACATCACCTTTTGATAAACCAATGAATTTTCTCCGGCGCATTGCCCTTTTCCTGCCACTGTTTCTTCTGCACTCCTTCGGCTCAACGGCCCAGGACAAGGTTACCATTCCCATTGAAACCGCACAAAACGCCCTCGTATTGCAAACCGGTCCGGACAAGCATTTGTCGATCGTATACTTTGGCAAAAAACTGGCCCAGGCGGCCGAGTATGATCTGGTAGGTTCGCAAAACCGCCAGCGCGACGGCAATGCCGGCATTTATAACTCTGCCTACACGCCTGCGGGCTCGTGGAATGTTTCTGAGCCCGCCTTGCAAATCACCCATGCCGACGGTAATAAATCCACCGACCTGATTTATATAAACCATCAGACGACCCGCGAAAACGATAATGTGTCGGTAACAGGCATTCAGCTTAAAGACCCGGTATATGCGGTGGAGGTTACGTTATTTTACAAAACCTACTTCCGAGAAAATGTGGTAGAACAATGGAGTATGATCAAAAACGCCGGAAAAGGCGGAATCATGTTGAACAAATACGCTTCCGCTAACCTCTACTTTCCCGGAAAGGACTTCTACCTCACCCATTACAACGGTACCTGGGCGCATGAAATGAACCCGGAAGAAGAACAGCTTACAGCCGGTATCCGCGTGCTCGATTCGAAGCTGGGCACCCGTGCCAACCTATTTCAGCCGCCGAGTTTTCAGCTTTCTTTCGATAAACCAGCCACCGAAACGGAGGGCAAGGTACTGCTTGGGACCCTGGCCTGGTCGGGCAACTTTCGCATGGATTTCGAGGTGGATTCCTACCATAACCTTCGGTTAATTGCCGGAATCAACAATTATGCCTCGGAATACCCGCTGGCGGCGGGCAATGATTTCAAAACGCCTTCGTTTATCTACACTTTCTCGGAACATGGAAAAGGCGATGCAAGCCGCAACCTGCATAACTGGGCCCGCAAATACCGCATTCTCGATGGCGAAGGTTCACGCCTGACGTTGCTGAACAACTGGGAAGCCACATATTTCGATTTTAACGAGGAGAAACTCTCGGGCCTTTTCAAAGACGGCAGGAAACTGGGCGTTGACCTGTTCCTGCTGGACGACGGCTGGTTCGCCAACAAATATCCCCGCAACGACGACCGTGCAGGGCTTGGAGATTGGCAGGAGAACGTCAAAAAATTGCCGCATGGCATTGGTTATCTGGTCAAAGAGGCTAAAAGCGCGGGTATCAAATTCGGGATTTGGGTAGAACCGGAAATGGTAAACCCCAGAAGCGAACTTTACGAAAAACATCCCGATTGGGTGATCCGCCAACCTCAGCGTCCCGAGCATTATATGCGCAATCAGTTGCCGCTCGATTTGTCCAATCCCGAAGTGCAAAACTTCGTTTACGGCGTTCTGGACAAGCTTTTTACGGAGAATCCGGAGATCGCCTATATCAAATGGGATTGCAACGCCATCACTTTCAATGCGCATTCGGCTTATCTCGAAAAGACCGGGCAAAAGCAATCGCAACTGTATGTGGATTACGTGAAAGGCCTTTATAAGGTTTTGGAAAAACTGAGAGCCAAATATCCCAAAGTGCCAATGATGCTCTGCTCGGGCGGTGGCGGGCGGGTCGATTATGAGGCCTTGAAATACTTCACCGAATTCTGGCCAAGTGACAATACCGATCCGCTCGAACGTATTTTCATGCAATGGGAGTACTCCTATTTCTTCCCTGCTCTCGCACAAAGCGCGCACGTTACCGACTGGGGCAAGCAGCCGCTCAAATTCCGGACCGACGTGGCCATGATGGGCAAACTTGGTTACGACATTGTGGTGAGCCATCTCAACGAGAAAGATCTGCAATTCAGCCAGCAATCCGTCGCGACTTACAACGCGATCAAGGATGTGGTGTGGCACGGTGACCTCTACCGGCTGGTCGATCCGAAGAAAAATGATTTTGCCTCATTACTTTTTGCAACTAAAAACAAGGACCGGGCCATTTTGTTTTCGTATTTGGTAAGCAACCGCAACGGAGCCGGATCGGACATTGCCGTGCGCTTGCAGGGGCTGGATGCGGCGAAAAAATACAGGGTAAGAGAATTGAACCTCTATCCCGACACCAGGTCGCCGGTTAAGGAAGATCAGGTTTATTCCGGGGACTTTTTGATGACGGCGGGATTTAATCCGGTTGTAAATGCCGGACGGACCAGTGTTATTTTGGAGATTTCGGAAGTGAAATAGCGGTATCGTAAAGTTTTAATGCCACGAAGGCACGAATATCTTCGTGCCTTCGTGGCATTAAAACTATTTCAAATAAACCCCCTCTTCTTCCTTACGGCTCAAAACCACTTCCACATGCTCAGTAAGCGTGGTGCTCAGCGAATATCCCACATAATCGGCATGAATCGGGAACTTGTGATGGCTGCGGTCCACGATCACCGCTACTTGTACCTTCTTCATCGGTACTTTCAGGAAGGGTTCCAGGGCGAATGCAAGTGTACGCCCGGTATTTAAAACGTCGTCCGCTACAATCACGACCTGATTTTCCACATTCAGCTCCCGGTCGAACAGGATGGGGCTCTGGTAGTGAATATTCTTGTCGAACCGCAGCTCGATCAGCTGGACGTCGAGTGGCGAAATTTCGGTGAGTTCCGCCGCGAGCCGTTGGGCAAAAGCGAACCCTTCACCGGCGATTCCGGCGATGATAATGCCTTTTTCCTCGAAATTCTGTTCGTATATCTCAAAAGCGATCCGGCGTATCTTCTGGCCCGCCTGGTGGGCCGTCAGAACCTGGCGCCTGGCCACCGTGCTGTTCTCGGTCATTGCAGGTATTGGTAAGTTGAAATCTTAGTCGTGGTAAAAATAGCAAACCATATTACCACTTCATAATGCCGCAAAATTCTTTAACCAATTGGCAAAAGTCAATTCATGCAGCGGCAATTCCAGGCTTACGACTCCCATTTCGACCTTCGCCTGCCCGATACGCTCCGTCCGTATTTCCATCAGCGCTTTTTCGTAAGTCTTCGGAAATTCCGGATGCGCCTGAATGCCTATCATGTTTTCCCCTACCCGAAACATTCCGACCGGACAATCCTGCGTTTCGGCCAAAAGCGTGCTGTCCGGCGGCAGTTCCATAACCTGGTCCTGGCACATCATCAGCAGGTTAAACGACTGCCGCGAAGGCAACATCCACGCTTCCTGCCGCAAAACCTGAAAGTTATGCACGCCCACACACCAGCCAACCGCCGATTTCAGGACTTTCCCTCCCAGTGCCTCCGCCAGCATCTGATGACCGAAACAAACGCCGATATACTTTTTCCCCGAATTATGGATTTCCCTGACCAATTCCTTCAACCGGTGAATCCAAGGCTCATCATCGTACACTGAAAACCTGGACCCGGTACAAAGGTAGACGTCGCATACATCCGCTGAAGCCGGAAAATGTCCGTTACAGACATCATAAAATGTAAACTCCCAATCCGGTGCAACCTGTGAAAACAATGCCGGGAACATCTCCCGGTAATCGCCCGCGATCGGCAAAAGCTCCTCCCGCACATGATCGCATTCCAGCAATCCGACTTTTGTCATACTATTATTTTACTTTTTATCGAAAAGCTGGTCCAGTTCTATGGTAAATTCAGGCAATGTGATCGGAGTCAAAACCTGACCTGCGGTAAATGGCTTCAATCCGATAAACTTCCCTTCATGCAATACATATACGAACACTACTTCATCATTAGGCTCTACCAACCAATATTCTTTCACGCCGGACTCTTCATACACATCGAATTTATCATTCATTTCCTTTTTCGTGTTACCCGGAGAGAGTATTTCAATGATCCAGTCCGGTGCACCGATACAACCTTTTTCATCGATTTTTGCCGGATCACAGACCACGCAAACATCCGGCTGGACAACGGTAAAAATTTCCTGGTCGGCTTTGACACCAAATCTCGGAAGCCTTACGTCGAATGGCGCCATAAAAACCTGACAATCCCTGTATTTGAGCAAATGCCACAATTCTGCAAATAGCATCCCCGCAATTTTTTGGTGTCGCGTAGCAGGCGCAGGCGACATTCTAAAGATTTTACCTTTAATCAATTCAAGGCGCTCTTCGAATTGCCATTTCAAATAGTCGGCATAACTATATGTGCCGTTCAAATCCAGTGTGTCGATGCTTTTCATGTCCTCATTTAAGTGATTCCGGATTAAAGATAGACTATCAAACCAAGCTACCCTATTCTCAAATGAAAAGACTTAGGCCGCGTCAAAGCCTCGTAACCGACCACCGACAAGGTGCAACCACGCCCGGAATTCTTCACACCCGTCCACGCCAGCGCCGGATCGAGGTAATCACAGCGGTTCATGAACCAGGTACCGGTTTCTACCTGCTCACCGATTCGCAATGCCGCGTCCACATCGCTTGTCCAGATCGAGGCAGTCAGACCGTACTGGCTGTCGTTCATCAAACGAACAGCCTCGTCGTCGCCCGAAACGGGCATAATGCCTACCACCGGTGCAAATGTTTCCTCCGTCATGATATCCATTGAATGGCTTACGTTTACCAGGACCTGCGGGGCGAGGTAAGGCGTACCCGGTTTGTGGGCGGGGAACAATGCGGGATCGATCAACGCGCTGGCACCTTGCGCGATAGCGTCATCGATTTGCTTTTGGGCAAAATTGGCCGCAGAGGTTCTCACCATTGGCCCCAATGTCGTTTCTGGGTCGCGCGGGTCGCCCAGGACGTAGGTTTTCGTGAGCGCCTCGAAACCCCGCACAAACTCTTCATACACATCCCGATGCACATAAATCCGCTCGATCCCGCAGCACGACTGCCCCGAGTTGAAAAAAGAACCGTCCACAAGGTTTTCCACGGCGTCGGCCAAATTGGCATCGGCACGCACGTAGGCCGGGTCTTTCCCTCCCAGTTCGAGCCCTCCGACGATGAAGCGCTGGTTAATAGCCTTCTGAACTGCATGCCCTCCCTCTACCGAGCCCGTGAATGCGACGTAGTCGATCCGTGCATCGCCGATCACCTGCGCTACCTGGTCGTGGCTCAAATGCAGATATTGAAATACCCCTTCGGGCAATCCGGCGTATTCGAATGCGGCTGCATAGCGCTCCGCACAAAGCGGCGTTTGTTGTGCGTGCTTCAAAAGCACCGCATTACCTGCCATAATCGCCGGTATCACCGAGTTTACCGAAGTCAGGTACGGATAATTCCACGGCGCAACCACGAATACCACGCCCAGCGGGTCGCGCTTTATGAACCTTTTGAATCCCGGAATCTCGTCCACTTCCACATCCGCCAAGGCCTTTCCGGCTACGGAAATCATATAATTGGCTCGTTCCTGAAAACCACGACGGATCTCATTAGCCGTATACCGCACGGGCCGGCCCATTTGCCAGGTCAGTTCAAGACCTATTTCGTCTGCATTGTTCAGGAAATACTCCACCGCCTTCCGGCAGATCGCCTCGCGCTCGGAAAGTTTCGATTTTTTCCACTCTTTTTGCGTCGTAACGGCCTTTTCCAAAGCAGCTTCCACAGCCGCGGCAGTCGCCAACTCGCGCTCCACATACACGGAACCGTCGATCGGGCTTATTGTTGTCTGAATCATTTTTTTGAAAGGAATGAAGAAGAAAGGGAGGAAAGAGGAAGGGGAAGAAGGATACTTCCATCCTCCTTTTCCCCCCTTTCCTCCATTAAACAGGTGTTACATAAGCGGAGGTAATACCGCCGTCGACGAGGAAATCGGTACCTGTTACGAACGAAGCCTCGTCGGAAGCGAGGAACAATGCCGCGTAGGCCATTTCTCTGGCTTCACCGAAGCGGCCCATAGGAATATGCACCAGCCGGCGTTGTTTCTTCTCTTCGGTATTCAAAAACTTCATCAGCAATTCGGTACGCAGCGGACCGGGGCACAGCGCATTTACACGGATATTCTCGCGCGCATGGATAACCGCGAGCTCCCGTGTGAGCGCGAGGACGGCGCCTTTGCTGGCCGTGTAGGCCACCTGCGGTGTAGCCGCGCCCAGGATCGCCACAAACGACGCCGTATTTATAATTGATCCGCCGCCTGCGCGCTGCAATGCCGGGATACCATATTTGCACCCCAGAAAAACACCTTTCGCATTGATGTTCATCGTCAGGTCCCAGATCGCCTCTTCGGTTGTTATGGCATTATCGTCGTCGCTGTGCATAATGCCGGCATTGTTAAAAAGGATATTCAGCTTGCCGAACTTCTCCTCCGCAAACGCCACAGCCGCCTCGCTGTCAGCGGCTTCGGAAACGTCCGAATGCAGAAAGTAGGCTTCTCCGCCATTCCTGACGATTTCGTCGGCAGTCTCCTGGCCGGCCGCGTCGTTCACGTCGGTCACCACGACTTTAGCTCCTTCTCTGGCAAATAGAATGGCAGTTTCACGGCCGATTCCGCCGCTACCACCTGTAATAAGCGCGACTTTGTTTTCTAAGCGCATGGGGTCAATTGGTTAATATTATGAAATAGTAATTGAGTTAATGTTAAATCCGGTCGATTCGATTACGGTAGAACGCCTCGGTAAGGCCATTTTCTTCGTCATTCCATTTTCGGGAGGTTCAGATAGAGCCCGTCAATTGTATGCACCGTTCGTTCTACAAACAGGAAGCTGCTCCGCAGCCATCGTAATTATTGCCGCTGCCTTGAAACATCCTACTTGGCGTTTAAACTCCGAAGGAGCTGGCTGTTTATGGCAACCAGCCTAGCTATAATCGTATTTGGCCCCGGAGGGGCCTCCTGACGCCCTACCGCAAACCTGCATTAAATCTGTTCAAAATATCGCCTGCGCTCCCAATCCGTTACGGAGGCGTCGTAGGCGCGTTGCTCGGTTTTGAAAAAATGCGTGTAATGCTCCACGACTTCCTCGCCGAATGCCTCTTTTGCAAACCGGCTGTTTTCGAACAATGTAATGGATTCCGCCAATGTATAAGGCACGCGCGGCAAATGCGCGGCCGCATAAATGTCGCCGATAAAGCATTCGGGCGGTTCAATCCGGTTTCTGATGCCATCGAGACCCGAGGCCAGGGCTGCCGCAAATGCCAGGTACGGATTGCAATCGGCGCCGGGAATGCGGCATTCGATGCGCAGACTGGCACCGCTGCCCACCACCCGGAATCCGGCCGTGCGGTTATCGTAACTCCACGCAAGACGCGTCGGCGCCCAGGAACCGTCTACGAAACGTTTATAGGAATTGACCGTCGGCGCGTAGAACGGCATTACGTCGGGCACATGCCTGATCCAGCCGCCCAGGAACCAGCGGAAAATGTCGGAGCCTTTTACCGGACCGAACTGCTCGTCGCCTTCGAAGATATTCCTGCCGTTTTTCCACAAACTCATGTGAATATGGCTGCTGGACCCGGCTTGATCGGTCGCGAACTTCGCCATAAAAGTTACCGACAGCCCCATTGCGTCGGCTACTTCTTTCAGGCATTGCTTGTACACGACGTGATTATCGGCCATCGAGAGTACGTCGGCATATTTTATATTCAGCTCGTGTTGTCCCAAACCCCACTCGCCTTTTGAAGTTTCGACGGCGATGCCCGAGTTCTTTAAGTGCCTTCGGACGGCGGAAGTAAATTTTTCGTTCCGCGTGCCCTGCATGATATGGTAATCTTCAAGGTAATATCCTGCCGGACTCAGGTTCTGATAATTTTGCTGAAATGCCTGCTTATAGCTGTTTTCAAGCAGATAGTATTCCAGTTCCGAAGCGGCAAGGCATTCGAGGCCCTCGCCTGAAAGCAGCGACAATTGCTTTTTTAATACGGATCTGGGTGCGATGGATTCAGGCTGAAGGGATTTGTCGTTATGGATGTCGCAGATCACAATCGCCGTTTTTTCGAGCCAGTCGGCGATGCGCAATGTCCCGAGATCGGGCACCATGTGAAAATCGCCATAGCCGAGCTCCCAGTTCGCATAGCGGTAGCCAGGCACAGGTTCCATCGCGATGTCGGTGGTGAGCAGGTAGTTGCAACCGTGCGTACCAGATTTGGCAACCGAATCCAGAAAATAGTCTGCATCGACGCGCTTGCCCATCAGCCGGCCGTAATGGTCCGTGAACGCGACGACAATTGTTTCAATTTCTCCCCCTCCAATCTTGCCCGAAAGTTCATCCAGCGTCAGAAATCCTTTTTTACTCATCAGAAAGGGTTGGTTTAGCGCAGTTTATTTTATCGCAACTTGTCTACTTTGGCGGTCATCGGAAATTTAAGCACCACCTTTTTACCCGAAGCCTTTTCCAGCATTGGTGTCAGTATTTTCTTCGCATTCTCCTTTGTCTGGTCAAGAATACCCATGTCGAGGGCCGATTTCTGGATCTGTTTTTCGGCCTGTTTGTAAGCCTCCTGCACCAGTTTGGCTTCGTCGGTAAAAGCGTATTCGGTATTGTAAACCTTTGATTTGCTGTGGTCTATTTTAAAAACACACAGCTCCGGCTCAGGCATATCGATAACCAGCGTTTCATCGTCCGAGGTAATATCTTCCATGGAAACCCTGGCGAGATCCACACAGCCGACCGCCTCGCCTTGCACGATCAGTATCGCTTTGGCATTAGGCAACCACATTTTCACGATTTCCTGCTCCACCACATCCTTGAAGTTGTATTTCACAACTTCAAGTTTTCCCATCGAACTGATTTCCTGCAAAACCACCGTATGCATTGTTTCAACCTTTCCTTCGCCGCCCAGCCATTCAGGCCGCCAGTCCCCGGTTTTAAACCCCGACCACAAAGCATTGATCCCCGCCAAAAGCAAAATCAGCACCAGAAGCCGCATCAACCACGAAATGATACGCATACCTTATTTTTTAAGTACGAAATTTTCCGCCACTTCCGGCTCCCGGGCCATCCGTTGCGCGATAATGCTCGCCGCGATCAGCTGCAATGCGTGATAAAGCATAATGGGCAAAAGCATTAAACCTGCCTCAGGCCCTGCAAACAGCACTTTCGACATAACCGCACCTTGTACCAGCGACTTTTTAGAACCGCAAAACACAGCAGTGATTTTATCCTCCCGGTTGAAATGCAGCAGGCCGCTGATGAACGTCAGCAGGAAATAGATCCCGAAAAACAGCGCGAGCATTCCTATCCCTAAAAATACAATTTCTTTTATTCCGAGCGAATCGAAGAGGTGCTCGCCGAACGATTCGCAAAAAGAAGTATAAACGATCAGCAAAATCGACGACTGGTCGAAATACCGGATGTACTTTTTACGGGCCTCCGCGAAATGCCCCCAGCGGCTGTTGAGGGCCATTCCCGCTAATACCGGCAATAATACTTGCAATGCCAGCTTTCCGACTACCGAGAGCAGGTCGAAATGCCCCGGACCGGATGGTTCCGGCCCCGGGTCCAGGGCGAGTCCCATCCACAGAGGCGTGATAAAAACGCCTATCAGGCTCGAAATGCTCGCATTGAATATCGCCGCCGGAATATTGCCGCGCGCGATGGAAACCATCACGACCGACGACGAGACCGTCGACGGCAGCACGGTCAGAAAGAATATCGCCAACCACATCGTTTGCCCATCTTCGCTTCCGAAAAAGGGCCTGAATGCAAGCGCAAGCACGGGAAAAAGTACAAATGTCGATAAATGCACCATCACATGCAGCCGCCAGTTCACCAGCCCGGCCCTTAGCTTCCCGGGGCTCAGGCGTAGCCCGTAAAAAAAGAATATAACCGAAACGGCACAGGTGGAAACCGTTGAAAGGTGCAACGGACTATCCTTCATCCCGGGCGCCGGCCAGAGCCAGGCCAGCAAGATCATGCCGAGCAACGCGAGCATAAAACCATCCAGTCCGGCCTTTTTTAGCAATATCAATGAATTTACGCATATCAAAAATCAACACCGGCGGCAGATGTTACGGCCGTCTGTTGCTTACAAGAAAAAGGAAAACAGTCAGAAATAAAACCCGGCACAGCGATTAATAATGTCGATTCTTTCCGCCTGGCATTTCGGGTAAATGAACAATCGCTCCCACTTTCCCAATAATATCAGGAACTATAAATGACTATTCCCGACAAACTATATCTGACCACAATGACAACTTCCGACAAACTGCTGCTTACCATTATCATGGCACTCATCACGTTCGTACCAGCCACCGCACAATACAAGCTCGTCTGGGCCGACGAGTTCGACTATGACGGCGCACCCGATCCGAACGTATGGCAACCCGAAAAGGGTTTCGTCCGAAACCATGAAGACCAATGGTACCAGGGTGAAAATGCCTATTGCAAAGGTGGCTACCTGATTATCGAAGCCAAAAAAGAACGGATAAAGAACCCGAACTACAAACCGGGCAGCAACAACTGGAAAGAAAGCCGTGAATACGCCGAATACACCTCCGCCAGCATCATTACCCGAGGCAGAAAGAGCTTTCGATACGGTCGTTGCGAAATGCGTGCAAAGATCGACACGCGCCAGGGACTCTGGCCGGCGTTCTGGACGCTGGGCGAAAAAGGCGAATGGCCGGACAACGGAGAGATTGATATAATGGAGTTTTACCGGGGAATGCTGCTGGCAAACCTTGCCTGGGGCTCCAACGAACGCTACAAGCCTGTTTGGAATACCAATAGAAAGCTGATCAGCACTTTCAACGACCCTGGCTGGTCGTCCAGATTCCACATCTGGCGGATGGATTGGGACGAAAATTCCATTAAAATATATGTGGATGATACGTTAATGGCTTCCCAGGAACAGTCGAAGGCCGTTAATGCCAAAAACAAGGACATTACGCCATTCAAACAACCCCACTACCTGCTGCTCGGTATGGCGCTGGGCGGCGATAACGGCGGCGATTTGTCCGGAACAGATTTCCCTGCCCGCTTCGAAGTAGATTATGTGAGAGTTTACCAAAAACAATAACAATTCCGGCAGCGTAGATCAGATCGCCGGTTTCACGACGGGGTCGCCCAGGCCGGAATGCTCTTCCTTACCTTTTTTGGTGCTTTCTTTCTTCTGCCCCACCAGATCACAAAACCGGTAACGGGCAGCGAGGCGCAGATCAGGCTCGCGAAAAACATAAGTATCTTGCCGGGCAAACCGAGGATCGCACCGGTATGGATGTCGTAGTTCATCCGACGCAACTTTTTAGCGAAATCGGCTTCGCTGTATTTGCCCGTATAAGGGCCTTCCGCATCGATTTTTTTGACCGAATATTGGTCAAAATAGTGGTAGTCTACATTGTAATAGGTGCCCTGGCGGAAATTCACGTAGGAAAAGATCGACTCCGTTTTTTCGGTCGGAAAGGAAATATTCAGGGTCGAATACCGGGGATACTCTTTTTGTAATTGATACCACGCTTTATCCACGGCCTGCATAGGACCGGCCACCCGGGCTGCCGAAACGGTATCAGAAGGTGGGTTATAGTACACATCCGACCCCTTTCCGCCGGTGATCGTATACAATCCCTGCGAAAACCACTGGAAGCCCCAGACAAGGCCTGTCACAGCGAGGATCATACCGATTGACATAACATAGAAGCCCAGCACATTGTGCAGATCGTAGTTTTTCCGCCGCCAGGCCGCATTCCATTTGATCGAAAACCGCTGTCTGGCCGCCGACTTGTTCTTCGGCCACCAGAGCACCATTCCGCTGATCATCATAAAAAAGAACACGAGCGTCGCGGAAGCCACTACTGTCTGCCCGTATTTTTCGGGTAGCCAGAGATAATAATGCCCGTGGAGAATGAAGTGAAAGAAATCGTCGTCCTCGTTCCAGATGTGCTCGAGCTTTCCGGTGTATTGGTTGATATAGGCGACGTAGTAGTATTCGGGATCGAGGTTGTAAAAACCGACTTGCGCATTGCGGTCGGGCGTATCATAAAGTACGCCTTTGGCTACTTTGCCCGGAAGCGCCTTTCGGGCAATCTCCGCCAGTTCCGAAGGTGGCAACACATTCCCTCCGGTAGGCCCTTTCACGAACATGTAGGGCTGTGTAATGCTCTTGATTTCCTGCTCAAACGCCAGAATACACCCTGTGATGGAAATAATAAACACCATAATGCCCGAGACAAGGCCCAGGTACAGGTGCAGTTTTCCAATCAGTTTTTTCATCGATTCGCCCTGATTATCTTATTTAGACTCAATTAAGACTACGAATATAGGGCGAACGAAGGGAACTACCAAAAAGGGGGAAGAGAGGAAAGGGTGTCAGAGCAGAGCGTGGAAGGGAAGAAAAGGGAAACATTTGACAGGCAATGCCGTTAGGCATGAATATCGGTAGCAGCCCGGTGCCCCTCACCCATTAATGCCGTTGGGCATGTAACGACAACGGACTGCATTCCCCTTCCTCCTTCCTCAAACAAATCGAGCGTTATTAAAAGTCGTAGCGATAAATGCCTTCCACTTTCGTGGTAGGTGGCATGTGGGCGAGGGTTTTTAGCTGTCCGTCGTGCAGGCCGAACACCCAGCCGTGCAGATGCAGCTCCTGGCCCTGGTGCCACGCGCCTTGTATGATGCTCGTTTGTGCGAGGTTGTGCACCTGCTGGATCACATTCAATTCCACCAGGCGGTCGAAACGCTTTTTCTCATCCTCGATCGCGTCCAGCTCGGTAGCGTATTTGTCGTATACGTCCTTGATATTGTGCAGCCAGCGGTTGATCAGGCCCAGGTCCTTATGCATCATCGAAGCCTTCACCCCCCCCGCATTGGTAATGCCCTACTACAAGTATATGCCGCACTTTCAGCACCTCCACGGCATATTGCAGCACGCTGAGCATGTTCATATCCGTATGCACCACGAGATTGGCAACGTTCCGGTGAACAAACATCTCACCCGGTTGCGAGCCTGTCAGGTCTTCGGCGGGCACACGGCTATCGGAGCACCCGATCCAGAGGAAATCCGGTTTCTGGTCTTTCGCCAGATTGTCAAAATACGCTTCGTCGAGTTCGAGCTGCCTGGCTGCCCAGGATTTGTTGGCGGTCAACAGACGGTTAATGAGTTCCATTTTCAGATTGATGATTGAAGTACCAAAATAATACAATCTCTCTCAGATTCATTCAAACGCGTACATCCTTTTAGCGGAAAAAAATCCGTAATTTTGCACTCTTAAAATCCGGAGCGGGTTATAAATAGTGCTATTTACATTGATCGGCCACGGCAAATGCCGGACGCTACCACTTATATGAAATACAACGAATATAAAAATCTGAGTTACCCGCAAATCGGGGACGAGGTACTCAAATTCTGGAAAGACAGGAAGATCTTTGAGGCGTCGGTAGAAACCCGCGAGGGCGCGCCTACTTTTACCTTTTACGAAGGACCGCCGTCGGCGAACGGTACGCCGGGCATCCACCACGTAATGGCACGGGCGATCAAGGATATTTTCTGCCGTTACAAGACATTGCAGGGCTTCCAGGTGAAGCGTAAAGGCGGCTGGGACACACACGGTCTGCCGGTTGAGCTACAAGTCGAAAAAGAACTCGGCATCATCAAGGATGACATTGGGAAGAAGATTTCCGTTGCGGATTATAACGAGAAATGCCGCCAGACGGTCATGAAGTTCACTGATCAGTGGAACGACCTGACCGAAAAAATGGGCTATTGGGTCGATCTCGACAATCCTTATATTACTTACAAAGGCGAATACATCGAAAGCCTCTGGAATTTACTTAAAAAGCTGTACGACAAAGGCTTGCTTTACAAAGGCTATACGATCCAGCCCTATTCACCAGCCGCCGGAACGGGCCTGTCGTCGCACGAGCTGAACATGCCCGGCACGTACAAAGACGTGAAGGATACGACCATCGTAGCGATGTTCAAGGTGAAAGATGCCGAAAAATGGCCTGCATTAGCCGCTTCTGCGAATGAGGACATCCGCATTCTCGCCTGGACCACCACGCCATGGACGCTTCCTGCTAACTCCGCACTGACCGTGGGCGGCAATATCGATTATGTTCTGGTTAAAACCTTCAATCCTTATACGCACGAGCCCGTAGCGGTTGTGCTCGCGAAGGACCTGGTAGGCAAATACTTCTCCGAAAAAGGCCACGACGGCGATTTCGAAAACTATGCGGCCGGCGACAAAAAAAGTGCTTCCGTGGACTGTTTTGAACGAATTCAAAGGCAAAGACCTCGAAGGCATCGAGTATGAACAGCTCTTTCCCTACATTCAACCGGACGCCCCGGCATTCCGCGTGATCCTCGGCGATTTCGTGACGACCGAAGATGGTACGGGCGTGGTACACACCGCCCCCACTTTTGGTGCGGACGACTTCCGGGTCGCGCAGGCGAACGGCATTCCGGCTATTATGGTGAAAGACGAAAACGGCAAAGAAGTGCCTATCGTCGACCGCCAGGGCCGTTTTGTGAAAGAAATTACGGATTTCGCGGGCCGTTTTGTAAAACCTGAATATTACTCTCAAGCGGAACAGGACGACCCGGAGTTCCGCCCGACGGACGTGCTGATCGCCATCAAGCTCAAAGAGGAAGGCAAGGCATTCAAAGTCGAGAAATACGAGCACCCCTACCCGCATTGCTGGCGTACCGATAAGCCGGTGCTCTACTATCCGCTCGATAGCTGGTTTATCAGGACTACCGCGGTGAAAGACCGTTTGGTCGAGCTGAACAAAAGCATTAACTGGAAACCTGAAAGCACGGGCACCGGCCGCTTCGGCAACTGGCTCGAAAACCTGGTCGACTGGAACCTCTCGCGTTCGCGCTACTGGGGCACACCACTGCCGATCTGGCGAAACGATTATGGCGACGAGGTGTGCATCGGCTCTATCGAGGAGCTGAAAGACAAGCTCGAAGAAGCAATTATCTCGGGCCACCTTACCCGCGAACAGGCATTGCACAACTCGGATTATCTGCAAAAGCTCGAACACGGCGACTACGACCTGCACCGCCCTTATGTGGACGATGTGGTACTGGTAGGTAAAACCGGCCATATCATGCACCGCGAACCCGACCTGATCGACGTTTGGTTCGACTCCGGAGCAATGCCGTACGCACAATGGCACTATCCGTTTGAAAATCAAGAAATCTTCGATAAGGCTTTCCCTGCCGACTTTATTTCGGAGGGTGTAGACCAAACTCGTGGCTGGTTCTTCACATTGCACGCCATTGCGGGTATGTTGTTCGATTCGGTTGCATTCAAAAATGTGGTTTCGACCGGTTTGGTACTCGACAAGAATGGTAACAAAATGTCGAAACGCCTCGGTAATGCCGTGGACCCGTTTGCTACACTGGCACAATACGGCCCGGACGCGACGCGCTGGTACATGATCACCAATGCGGAGCCATGGGATAACCTGAAATTCAATATCGACGGCATCGGCGAAGTGCAGCGCAAGTTCTTCGGAACGTTGGTAAACACTTACAACTTCTTCGCATTGTACGCGAACCTCGACGGTTACGAGTTCCATGAAGCGAATTCAGTGCCTGTCGAAAAACGCACCGAACTCGACCGGTGGATCCTTTCGAAACTGAATACGTTGATCAAAGAAGTGGGCGAAGAATTCGACGATTACAACCCGACCAAAGCGGGCCGCCTCGTGCAGGATTTCGTGACCGACCAGCTTTCCAACTGGTATATCCGCCTCAACCGTCGTCGTTTCTGGAACCCGTCGGCCGAGCAGGGCGCTGGTTTGACCGACGATAAAGCGGCCGCTTATGAAACCTTACACCATTGTTTGGTAACCGTGGCGCAGCTCATGTCGCCTATCGCGCCTTTCTTTGGTGAATGGTTGTATAAAAACCTGACAGACAGCGACCGCGAAGCTTCGATCCGCCACAATGCCCCTTTCAAATATGAATCGGTGCATTTGACTTACTGGCCTAAAATCGAGGCAGAAGTTGTGGACACCGACCTGGAAGAGGCGATGGACCTGGCGCAACGCATCAGCTCGCTCGTTCACTCGATCCGGAAAGGACATAAGCTGAAAGTTCGTCAGCCATTGTCGAAGATCCTTATCCCGGTTTTGAGCGAGAAAACAAAACGCCAGATCGAGCAGGTGGCTTACATCATCCTCTCGGAGGTAAATGTGAAAAACATCGAGTTCGTACACGACGACAGCGGCATTTTGAAAAAGAAAATCAAACCGAACTTCAAAACCCTCGGACCAAAATTCGGCCCGAAAATGAAAGAGGTAGCCGCCGCTATTTCCGCGATGGATGAAGCGCAAATCCGTGAAATCGAAGCCAGCAGCGCAATTACGCTGGCAGCCGCCGGCGGCCCGATCGATATCGCATTGACCGACGTGGAAATCATCGCCGAAGACGTTCCGGGATGGCTCGTTGCGAGCGAAGGCGGCCTCACCGTTGCCCTCGACATCACTGTGACGGAAGAGCTGCGCCTGGAAGGCATTGCTCGCGATTTCGTAAACCGTGTGCAAAACCTGCGTAAAGACAGCGGCTTTGAAGTAACGGACAAAATTCGCATTACCCTACAAAACAACGATGGCCTGCTCGCCAGCGCAGTAACCGCCAACAAAGATTACATCTGCCAGGAAGTACAAGCCCTGGATCTCCACCTCGTCAGCGACCTGAATGGGGAAGCGACGGAGATCGAGATGGATGAGTTTTTGCTGAAGGTGAAGATCGAGGTGGTGTAGATGGGGCAATACCAGGCACATCCATACACGGCTAATGAGGCGACCGGTCGCTTTAAGTTTCAAAGTGTGGGTAAGCACGGCACTATTGACAAAGCGATAGAACTCACCAAATGGCACCTGGCATATACAACCTTGCGTTGCTGGATTTCGATCTGGTGACGCAAGATTATGTTGATGACTCAATTACAGACAATGGTGACATGCCGGAAGTTCTTGCAACGGTAATGGCTGTGTTTTTAGATCATCTTTCCCAATTTCCAAGAAGCGGCATTATTATAACTGGGAATCGTCCTTCAAGAACCCGTCTCTATCAAATTGCCATTAATAAGACTGGAGATGACGTCAAGCGCCAACTCAAAATACTTGGTTACCAACGCTCGAAATGGCGGATATTTGAACCAAATCAATCCTATGAAAGTTTTTTGATAGCAAGAAATTTGGTAGATTAGTAAAAAACAAGCCGGTGGAAAAATGAAAGTCCTGGAAAAGAAATTACATATTCCTGCAAATTTATTGCCCCGTAAGACAATCGATAACTCCCTGCCGGATTTATCTGACCACCCGGTTGTAAGAGCGAAAACTGAACGGGCACGCAAACTTCTGGAAGAAAACCCGATTCCAGAAGATCTGCTAAGGAGGAAGTAACACCTTATGCAACTTGCCACCTCCACAGCCCTCATTACCGGCGGCGCCTCCGGCCTTGGAGAAGCGACTGCACGGTTATTCGTCAATCAAAGTGCAAAAGTTGTTATTCTTGATCTGAATGAAGCAGCCGGACAAGCACTTGAAAGCGAATTCCCTGGTCAAATTAAATTCATTAAAACCGACGTTACCAGCGAAGGCGAAGTCCGGCATGCGTTGGACGTTACTTTGCAAACCTTCGGCAGCACTCAAATCGTGGTCAACTGCGCAGGCATTGCACCCGCGCGTAAGATCGTTGGCAAAGCCGATGGCATCTACGGCCCGCATTCCTTTGAACTTTTCGAAAAAACCATTCGCATTAACCTCATTGGCACATTTAATGTGATGCGGCTGGCGGCTTTTGCTATGGAAAAGAATGAGCCGAATGCAGAAGGCGAGCGCGGCGTGATCATTAATACTGCCTCGGTTGCCGCTTACGACGGCCAAATGGGACAAGTAGCGTACGCGGCGAGCAAAGGCGGGATTGTGAGTATGACGCTGCCGGTGGCACGCGATCTGGCTAAATCCGGCATCCGCGTAATGGCCATCGCCCCCGGCCTTTTCGAAACGCCTTTGCTAATGGGCCTGCCCGAAGAAGCACGTATCTCATTAGGACAGCAGATTCCATTTCCGTCGAGGCTCGGAAAGCCTTCTGAATATGCATTACTGGCCAAATCCATCGTTGAAAACCCAATGTTGAATGGCGAAGTGATCCGTCTGGACGGCGCGATCCGAATGGCCCCGAGATAGGTATAACCCGGCGATTATGAGAGGACATTACTTTTTTGCTGCCCTTTCGATTTCAGTAAGTAATGTTTCCAACCGGCATCCCGGTTTCCGGCCTAAACTGCCCCCAGACCGCATTCACATTTAAAACCAGCATTTTCGGAGCCGTTCGCTTTCTTCCGGCGACCATCTCATCTTCCAATCATAATCCTGCACTGGCCGATACTTGTCTCGATGCGCTCCAAAATACATCCGGGCGATGTTATGCCGCGTTTTTTACGGTTCACGCGAACAAATGGGAGATGGAAATCAGACAAACATTGTCTGTCTGCGGAAATGGCTTCTGAGGATCGCTGTTTCGTTCATGCCCGGATTTTCGAATGCTATCAATCAGGATTCGAAAAGCATTAAAGACACTTCTTTAAAATTGAAGAAACAACCAAAAAATAACCACGCCCAGGGAGTCAGGACATACTGATTCCCAGATTTCTGTAAACATCAAACTCCTTGCTTTCAGAGTCCTTGTCGGTAATAATCATCGATAACCGTTCCGTCGGGCAAACGTAATAGGCCTCCGCCGTGCCCAGCTTTTCGGTTGTCGCCAGTGCAATCACTTCTTTTGAGGATTCGATCATTGTGCATTTGACTTCGCTTTCCTCAAAGTCCGGACCGGTCACGCCGAGGTCAGCGTGAATGCTGCAAATGCCAAGCAAACAAACATCGGCGCGGAATTTCCTGAAAAACTGGATAGCATCGTTGCCGATCGTCACAAACGAATTTTTTAACAAACGACCGCCCGCAAACAGTACTTCCACATGTTCATGCTCTTCGAGAATGGAGGCAATCGGAAAACTGTTGGTGATGACGGTCAGTTTCAAATCTTTGGGAAGCATCTGGGCGATCAACAGCGCAGAGGTGCCGCCGTCGAAAATTACGACCTGCCCGTCTTTGAGAAATTGTAACGCCTTCTTTGCAATAATTTGCTTCTGTTCGCTGTCATACTTGATCCGGTCCCGGAAATGGTGCGGGCCGGGTGAATGTGGTACGGCCCCTCCCCTGACCGATTTCAGCAACCCTTGGTCCGCCAGCTCCTTGATATCCCTCCGGACCGTATCCTCCGACACGTTTAAAAGTGTGCTCAGATGCCCCAGATAGACTTTTTGCTCATTTCCAAGTTGGTCCAGTATGATCTGGAAGCGTTCCTCTTTTAACATAGACGTCGGGATTATGCTTGCAAATTTAGCAAACATTTCCGATTTAATATTGCAAAATATTGCAAGAAATTCATATATTTGCCGCAAATAATTGCAAATATTAATTTATCACATCATGAAAAAATCGATTGCGGTGGATATGGATAATGTCATCGTCGACATTGAAGCCAACTGGATCAACTGGTATGCGAATGTATTTGGCGTAACAGTCACCAAAGAAGCTATGCATGGCATTCCCGAAGACCAGGCTTTTCCCGATCCGCTCGCCGCACGCAGCCTTCTCTACAAACCCGGATTTTTCCGCAATGCACCCGTAATACCCGGAGCACAGGAAGCGATCATCAAATTGCAGGAAAATTATGAAGTGTACATAGTCTCGGCCGCAATGGAGTTCCCGAATTCCCTGCCCGAGAAATACGACTGGCTCGCCGAGCATTTTCCGTCCATTCATTGGAGAAACATTATTTTCTGCGGCGACAAAAGTGTCATCAACACCGATTACCTCATCGACGACCACTTGAAAAACCTGGACTTTCACAAAGGGAAACCAATCTTATTCACCGCCGGGCATAACAGGGGGATTGAAAAGCATACGCGGGTGAATAATTGGGAAGAGGTGCTGGAATTGCTGGAACAATTAAAAGAGCCTCAGCAAGTCACTGGATAATTTTAATGACCGCTTGTGTTACCTCACTGATTGTCTTCACACTGACCAATCCCGCGCTTCGGATAATGATACTTCGATCAGCTGTAAATAAGCGTGTTGGTCTGATAAAACTGTCCACCGGAAGTGAGCCTCTCAGAAAATCGGTATCAGCAATGGCACCGCATAAATATCTTTGGAGCCATTTATCCGCATTTCACAATCGGGCAGCGGGTTACTCCTGCACCCGTGCTTTCAATTGCAGTAATTCGTCCCGCAACCTGGCAGCTTCCAGGAAGTCCAGATCTTTTGCGGCGGCTTCCATTTTTCGCTGGGTTTCGGCGATGAGTTTCTGCAAGTCGGTTTTTCCCATGTATTGCACCACCGGGTCGGCAGCGATTTTAATTTCCTCCGGCTCGACGTAGACTTTACGAACCTTGGAATCGGCGACCGAAGTTTGTTCCATAATAGCTTCCTTCGATTTACGAACAGTTTTCGGTGTGATGCCGTTAGCCTGATTGTATTCCATCTGAATGCTTCTGCGGCGGTTTGTTTCATCGATCGCCAGTTGCATCGAGCCCGTAATGGTGTCCGCGTACATAATCACCTTGCCGCGGTCGTTGCGCGCCGCGCGGCCGATGGTCTGTATCATCGAACGCGTATCGCGCAGGAAGCCCTCTTTGTCGGCGTCCATAATGGCTACCAGCGAAACTTCGGGCAAGTCGAGGCCTTCCCGGAGAAGGTTCACACCAACCAGCACATCGAACAGGCCCAGCCGCAGCTCCCGCAATATTTCCACGCGGTCCAATGCTTTTACTTCAGAGTGTATGTAGCGGCATTTGATGCCTACGCGATCCAGGTATTTGCTGAGCTCCTCGGCCATCCGCTTGGTTAAAGTGGTCACCAGAATGCGGTCGCCCAGCTTAATGCGTTCCGTGATTTCTTCCAGCAGGTCGTCGATCTGGTTCAAACTCGGCCTCACCTCGATTTCAGGATCCAAAAGACCTGTGGGACGAATAATCTGCTCCACCACCACGCCTTCCGACTTCCTCAACTCATAATCCGCCGGCGTCGCGCTCACAAATATAGTCTGAGGCGTCATATCCTCGAATTCCTGGAATGTTAATGGCCGGTTATCCAATGCCGACGGCAAACGGAAACCATATTCAACCAATGCCTCTTTCCGCGAACGGTCTCCACCCCACATCGCACGAATTTGCGGCATGGTAACGTGGCTTTCATCGACCACCATCAGGAAATCTTCCGGGAAATAATCGAGCAGACAGAACGGGCGCTGGCCGGGCAACCTGCGATCGAAGTATCTCGAATAGTTCTCGATGCCGGAACAATAGCCCAGCTCGCGCATCATTTCCATATCAAACTCGGTCCGTTCTTTCACCCGTTCAGCTTCGGCAAGGCGTCCCTGGGAAATGAAATATTTGACCTGCGTCTCCAAATCGTCCTGTATTTCCTTAATGGACTGGTTCAGCACATCCCGGCCCGTCACGAAGAGGTTTGCCGGGAAAATGGCGATAGCCTTTTCGGAAGAAATTTTCTTGCCCGTTTCAGGCTCGATGCGCTGGATTTCCTCGATTTCGTCCCCGAAAAAAATAAATCGGTAAGCGAAGTCGGCGTAGCCGGGGAACACGTCCACGGTGTCTCCTTTCACGCGGAATGTACCACGGTTAAATTCCACTTCCGTACGGCTGTAAAGGATTTCCACCAGCCTGAAAAGGAACTGGTTGCGTGGCACAATGTCGCCCAGCTTAGCGCTCACAATGCTTTTTTTGTATTCAAGAGGGTTTCCCGCACCATAAATACACGAAACCGACGCAACCACGATCACATCCCGGCGGCCGCTCATCAGCGACGAAACGGTATGCAAACGCAGCTTCTCGATCTCCTGATTGATCATCAGGTCTTTTTCAATGTAAGTATTAGTGCTGGAAATGAATGCTTCCGGTTGGTAATAGTCGTAATAGCTGATGAAATACTCGACGGCGTTGTTGGGGAAGAACTGCTTGAACTCGCCGTAAAGCTGCGCAGCCAGCGTCTTGTTGTGACTTAACACCAAAGTGGGCTTGTTTACACGCGCCACCACATTGGCTACCGTAAATGTCTTTCCGGACCCCGTCACTCCCAGCAGCGTTTGGGCCGGTTCCCCGTTTTCAATTCCTTGTACTAGTTGGTTGATGGCCTCCGGCTGGTCGCCCGTCGGCTGGTATTGTGAAGTAAGTTCGAAGTTCATAGCGAGTCGAGAAGCAATACGAAAGAAACGCATTTCAAAGATAGATTAGTTTCTTTGAAATGCGTTTCCAAATACAGGCGGCCGGACGGTTTCCCTTATGCCTGTTTGCGCAAAAGCTCCTGGGCGTTCTCGAACGCTTTCCGCTCCTTCCAGTGCTGCCAGTCGAGGCCTAGCAACTTGGTCATGCTCTTATCCACAAACTGGTGGCGAACGAGGTTCATACCGCCCTTGACAGCCGTGAAAATAGAGTTGTTCGCACGTAATGCAAGGCTGAAACCGCCATCCACATAACGGATATAATGCCACCATAGCGAAGGAATGAAAATCGTTTCACCATGGTAAAGGATCGTTTCGTAACCGGTAGCTCCTTTCAACGCCGGGAATTTCTCGTAATCCGGATCGAGCGGATTCACCTTGCTCATCACAGTGAACGGATGGTGGTACAACCGCCGGCTTTCTTCTGGAGAGAACAAAATCAGTTGCTTGCGGGTCTGGAACTGCGTCAGGAATACGTTTGAGCAGTCCATATCGTAATGCAGGTTGGTGATTGACCCTTCTCCTCCGAAAAATACAAATTTATACGACTTCAAAAAGCCATCCATGATCGTCGGGAACCGGATGTCGTCGGCGAGCTCGGGGATCTTTTTGAAAATATCGAAAAGGAAAATCCGGAGGTCGGTCGGCCCTTTTTCGATAAGGCTGAGGTAGTCGCCGAACTTCATGGTTTTGGCAATCTGGAAATACTTGTCGGCGTCGTGGATGTGGTTATCGACCAATGGCACATCCAGGTTACCGTGATTTTCCCTAAGCCATTGAAAAGTCCATTTCTGAACTGCCGGCCAATCTTTTGCAAGATCGGTAAACACCACCGGGCGACTTGGTTTTAAGTAATTTTCGATGAATTCTTCGCGCGTAAGTCCGGTGCGCTTCTCTATGGGCACTAATTTCATAGCAAGAAATTGAGTAGGTAATCGACTAGTTATTTTACTGCCGGGGATAAGCCCGTCGCAGCGGACAAAACCATCTTTTCCAAGTGGCCCGTACGCTGTTCAAATGTATTAAAGAGATTTCAAAAATATAAATTTCGCAGAATATAATAAAAGTATCCCCTTAAAGCAGATAGGATAAATAGTGTATAAAAATTACTACTGATGCTGATCTTTTGCATACTATCGATTATTTTAGGCTTTCTTCGAAAGCAGGCTCGTCATGAAGTATTTCACCATCCCGCCCACCCCCGACCTGGCCCGTTACGTCCGGTTCTTCTGGGAGCTGGAACACGACCTACCCGGCAATGAGCCTTATTTTCACCGGACGCTGGCCGATGGCTGCGCCGAAATGGTATTCCATTTCAAAGGGCGGTTCGACGAAATATTCAAAAACGATAAAACCGAAACCTCCTTCCATTCCGGCGTTCATGGCCAGTCGCAGTCCTTCCGGCGATTTGTGATCGGGCGGGACTTCGGCATTTTTGGGATTTACCTCTATCCTTACGCTATTCCGGCACTCTTCGGCGTGCCCGCGGCGGAAGTGAGCAACCAGATGCCGGACCTTACCTCATTTCTCGGACAGGCCGGTACTGACCTGGAAGAGCAGGTGATGCTCGCGGCCGACCATACTTCGCGTGTCGCCATTGTTTCCGAATTTCTAAGAAAGTGTATCCGCAAACGGGAAATCCACGAACCGGCGGTTTTTTCGGTGATCAGCAGCGTGATCCGCTCCAACGGCCTGGCGCGCATTCCCGATCTGGCGGCACGGAGTTTCCTTTCCACCCGTCAGTTCGAACGGAAATTTCTGGCATTCTCCGGGTTCAGTCCCAAACTTTTCAGCCGGATCATCCGCTTTCAATCGGCATTGAACGAATACGGGAACAAACACAAATCGCTTACCGAAATCGCCTATGAATGCGGCTATTACGACCAGTCGCATTTTATCCACGATTTCAAGGCGTTCTCGGGCGAGCACCCCAAAACCTATTTTTCCGGGAATGCGGAAGGTATGGGCTACCGCGATGTATGATGTCGTATTTTTCCAATTCCGCGCCCGACCGCTTATCTACTTTTGCTTAAACCAAAAACAAAAATCATGAGCAATGTAAAAGTCCCCAACGGCCATCAGACCATCATGCCCTACCTGATGCTCGATGGCGCTTCCAGGTTCCGCGATTTCACCACCTCCGTTTTCGGCGGAACGATCAGTTCGACGCATTTTCAGGAAGACAACCCTGAGCAGATCAAACATTCGGAAGTGACGATTGGAGGCAGCACCATCATGTTCTGCGACAGCCGCGCCGAATGGCCCGCACAGCCGGCCAACCTGTTCGTGTATGTCGACAATGCCGACGAAAGTTACCAAAAGGCCCTTGACGCCGGCGCAACGAGCGTGATGCCCCCTGCCGACCAGGATTACGGTCGTAGCTGCGGAGTAACCGACCCCTGCGGAAATACATGGTGGATCACGTCCGTTCTTTGATCAAATGCCGCCTTAATGCCTATATTTAGCGCACTAAGGCGACGTTTTTTCCTATGATCGATTATAACAACAAAGTATTCGTCCCATTATCCAATTCCGCGAACGGAGAAGTGGATTTGTCCATGCAATTTTTGTACAAACAAACGGGGAATATTGTTACTTCCACCTACTCGGGCGGGCGCATTCGCACGGGACACCTCATCGCGCTCGTGGACGACCAGGGTAACCTCGACATGCGTTACCATCAGGTGAACGACAAAGGCGAGATCACGACGGGTATTTGCAGGTCTACGCCCGAGCAACTGCCGAACGGGAAAATCCGTATGCATGAGAAATGGCAATGGACTTCTGGCGACCGTTCGGAAGGCGAATCCTTGCTGGAAGAGCTTTAAATATCCAAACGAAACAGAAATGCGTACCCGGCTCACATTTGCATTGTGGATCACGCTCGCGGCGATCGCGGGCAATGTGTCCGCTCAAACCTCGAAAATCGTTTCGGGTTCTACGAAGTTCAGTGTTAAATTCATCCTCGGCACCTGCAATGGCACATTCGAAGCGCCGCGCGGGGAAGCCGTTTTTGACGAGAAAAGCCCACAAAGCGCATCCTTTGATGTAAGAATCGCCGCGAATACATTTAAAACCAACAACAATACCCGCGACAGGGATATGAAAAGCGACAAATATTTTTGGGTCGAGAAATATCCCGATATCCATTTCAGGTCTTCCAAGGTCGAGAAGAAAGGCGACAAATACCAGGCGACAGGCACATTGACGATGCGGGACGTTTCCAAAAGCGTAGCCCTGCCTTTCGATGCCAAAAAGAATGCCGACGGCAGCTATTCGCTCACCAGTACCTTCGAAATAAACCGCCTCGATTACAAGATCGGCGAAAAGGACTGGAAGCTGAAAGACATTGTGACCGTCAATCTTCAAGCGACCATCAGGTAACATTTCACCTTGCCGGGAGAATGCCACCCTTTTCACAAAAAATATCTTGGTGTAATTGTAATTAGTCTAAATAATTTTTTCTTTTGTAATTATAATTAGTCTAAATTAATTTTTTGTGAAGCAACTGTCTACCCTCTCATTAATCTTACTGGTTATCAGTGGCGTAATGGCTCAGAAATCCAATGGAACAGTGGAAGGAAGGATTTTATCCGGAACAGGCGAGCCCATTCGGGAGGCTACGGTCTTCCTGCAAAACACGGCATATGAGGCACAAACTTCACCGGAAGGCCTTTTTTCCCTCGCGGTGCCGCCCGGAGATTATGCATTGGTAGCGAAAGCCGTCGGGAATGGGGAATCGATGGTTAAAATTTCCGTCCGAGGCGGTGAAAGACTCGAAATCGGGGATATCGAGCTAACCGGAACGCCGCTCGCACTGAATGAAGTGGTAATCACCGGGCAACCGGAACCGCAGTCACTCCGCAACTCGGTGTACCAGGTACGAACGATCGACCGCGAGCGCATCCGCCTGCGTGGTGCAACCAACCTGCAAATGGTCCTCAATACCGAACTCGGCATAAGGTTTTCGAACGATTTGACGCTCGGTACCAGCGATATACAACTAATGGGCATGACAGGCCGGGGCGTCAAGATACTGCTCGACGGCATTCCGCTTACCGATCGCGGCGATACACGTGAGAGCCTTGGACAGATCGACATCAACACCATCGAAAGAATCGAGATCGTAGAAGGACCTATGTCGGTTATTTACGGAACGGATGCCTTGGCGGGCGTGATCAATATCATTACAAAAAAGGGTTCGGAAGGCTCGTCGTTCACTTTCAATGCAAGGTTGCAGGAAGAAACCGCGGGCGATGAATATAACGCATTGACCAAAAAAGGAACCCATAACCAGAGCGTTGGCCTAACGTGGCAAAACGAACACGTGCAGTTGTCCGGCAATGTAACCCGAAACAATTTCGGTGGCTGGCGGGGCGCTTCTACGGGCCGCGCCAAAGCCTGGATGCCGAAAGACCAGATGCTCTACACGGCCGGAGCGCGTTTCGGCCAAAAGCAATGGAACATCTGGTACCGCTTCAACGGCACCGACGAAACGATCAGATATCTGGGTAACCGCAATCCTAATACCGGCATTGCGGCTGATAAGGATTACATCAGCAAACGCTGGTTCCATCAATTACAATCCGAATTCAAAGTGAACGACCGGCTGAATATCACGGGTGCCGGCTCCTATACCGACTATTCCCGCAGAACCCTCAGCACCAATGTGGATATCAACGACCGTCGCACGCTCTCGCTCGACCCCGGCGCGCAGGACAAATCGATTTTCACGACTGCGTTCTTCCGCGGAACGGCTTTTTATAAGGCGTCGGATTATCTGTCGGTGCTCGCGGGAATCGATTTTTCGAACAACAATGCATCGGGCGCACGCATCAAAGGGTCTCCCGCCATCAATGAATATGCCTTATTTATAGCGCCTGAAATCCGCATCGGACGATCCATTAAGCTCACACCTGGTCTGCGTTTCCTCAAAAACTCGGTCTACGATGCTCCGCCGGTGATACCGTCGCTGAACGGCAAGCTTACATTGAGCAAATCGCTCGATTTCCGTTTTGGGTACGCGCGCGGGTTCCGCTCGCCGGCGCTGCGGGAGCTTTATTTCGATTTCCACGACGCTTCCCACTCCATTAACGGCAACGTCAACCTGAAAGCCGAATATTCAAACAGCTTTAACGCTTTCTTTGTCTGGCAAGCCGTGAGCCGCGAAGGGTTCCGCATCGGTTCCACGCTTGGCGGCTTTTACAATGTTTTCCACGACCTGATCGAAACTGCCTTTGACCCCAATGACCGTACCCAGACGACCTATCTGAATATCGATCACTTCAAAACGACCGGCTTCTCGTTGGACAACAAGATTTTCTGGAAGAACCTGCAAGCGACGGTGGGAGCTACTTACATTGGCCGCTACAATAAATTTTCGGAAACACCGGGAGATTTTGGCTCGCTACCCAGATTTGTGTGGTCCACTGAAATCAACGCAAACCTGATTTATACTTTCCCAAATGCCGGTGCCAGTATTAACCTGTTCTATAAATTCTCCGGCAAGCGTCCGGTTTATGAAATCGTCGACGAAGCCGGTGTCCGTCTTGAAGAAACCGCAGGTTTCCACATGGCGGACTTAACATTCGGCAAGAGGCTTGGCAAACACCTTAACTTACTGGCTGGTGTCAAGAACCTCTTCGATGTCACCAACCTGCAAAATACCTCCGCGGATATTGGCGGGGCGCACAGCACAGGCGGGGCTGTTCCGATGTCGTTCGGGCGGTCATATTTCGCGGGTCTCAGCTTTCAATTCACAAAAAAACAATAATTGATACCCTTTCATTCTAACTCCAATTCATTATGAAGACAATAGTCCGGTCGCTACTACTGATTGCATTCCTGGGTACATTCAACGCATGCAGCGACGACGAACCTCCATTACCGGATAACCTGGCCGCTTTTGAAGCGACCGAAAAAGGTTTCGAAGGCGACGAGACGGAAATCAAGGTCATGCTTTCGAGAGCGGTCGATGCCGCTACCCCTATCTCCGTGACACTGACACCTGCGCAACTCACATATGACGCCGAGTTCACCACCACTCCCGCAGCAGCAAACAACACGCTCTCATTGTCGGTACCTGCGGGGCAATCGTCCGTTTCTTTCAAGGTAAGCAAAAAATCGGGCGTGTTGCTGGACGGCGATGAGAGCATTGCCTTTAAAATCGCGTCGGCAGGCAGTCCTGTGCTGGTCGGCGCCAATTCTTCCCTGAAACTGAGCTTCAAAGCCATCATCTCAGAAGGCACCAGCATTCAGTTGAACGGTATAGCGGGCAGCGAACCGGGAAGCAGCGCGGCCAATACCGTCTTCCTCGACCTCAGCAGCAATGTGCAAACGCCTGTACTTCGCGACAGCTGGGACCTCGGGTTTTACAACGGCACCGATTTTCGCGTCATCCTGAACGGGACCAATGGTGCCTCCGCCTTGATGGTGGACAAGACGGATCTCAATGCCGTTTCCGGCAAGGACTTCGTCGCCGATTCGCTGGCGGTTGGCCAGGGAAAAGGCAAACTGTCGCTGGTTGACGACGCAACGGGAGACCTTACCAAGACAGTGATAGCGGCAGTTTCTGCAACCGATGCCGACAATAAAGTATATATCCTGAACCGCAAAGGTGGCTCAGGCACCGTTCTTCCGGCAACCGACCTTTATAAAATCCGTATTCTTCGTAAAGGTGCCGGCTATACCCTGCAATATGCCAAAGTAAACGAAACCACGTTTAAAACACTGGACATCAACAAGGACGCCGCCTACAACTTCGGGTTTGTCTCCCTTGAAAAAGGGGCCACGGTTGGTGTTGAGCCGGCAAAGGATCGCTGGGACATCAAATGGGGGTACAGCATGTACTTTACCGCGGCCGGTCCAGGCGTAACGCTCCCTTACGGCTTCTCCGACCTGGTATTCATCAATACGCTCGCAAACGTGGAAGCCGCCGAAGTGCTAACGGCTACCGCGGCTTACGACACATTTGCCGAAACCAACCTGACAGGCATCACATTCAGCAAGTCTGCCGACGCAATCGGTTCAAAATGGCGCGCAACTACGGGAACCATCGGTGTTAAAACCGACCGTTTTTACCTGATCAAAGATCCGGCAGGCAACATTTACAAACTGCGTTTTATCAGCTTCCATGCAAGCGACGGGGGCGAGCGCGGGAAACCCAAATTGGAGTATAAGCTCGTTAAAAAAGGTGCGTGATATCACATTTAAGCGGCTATCGGCATCACAACCCGATAGCCGTTTCAGTCAAACATTCCCGAATATGCTATTCAAATCAATCGTCGCTTCGGCTATGGTGGCAATACCCTGGATAACAGGCATTCAGCATGCTTGTGCACAGGTCAGCAGCCCGGCAAAGACCGAAATCACAGTTATCAAAGACCTGAACGCTAATACGAAGTCCTACATCTATTTCAGTCTGGTTGCGGGCAAAGAAGTGCCGGCAAGCGACGCGAAAACGAAGAATTGGGACATCGCATTCAGTAAAACGACAATCGCTACCAACAGCGGCACCAGCGGTCCGGGCGAAGGAGGGGCTATCGTCGTGGAAAAACCGTTCGACCAGATAAACGAAGCTCCGAAAGACGGCTATAAAGCCGACAGCGACGCCGGTTTCGCGATTCCAGGCGGAAGCGGAAACTCGTGGTATAGATACGACATGAGCGTGCACGCGATCCTGCCCATTCCCCGACGGACGTTGCTCGTCAAGACCGCCGATGGTCAAATCGCAAAAATAGAAATTATCAGCTACTACAAAGGCGCGCCGGAGGACGTGCCCACGGAAGAGTCAAGCTACTACACTTTCAGATATACGATTGCGGGGAAAGACGGCAGATTTTAGCCCCTCGAACCCTCGGCACCAAAAATCCCGGAGTGATCCGGGATTTTTATTGTTTCGGCTTCACCTTACATAGAGTATAAATCCGCGGCAAAGAAACAGCATGAACTACGCCTGACTCTTCATGTATTTCCAGTTACGCGGCTTGCCCTCGGCCAGCCATTCGAGCGCCTGACCGATGCGTTTTTCGCGCGTCGCTTTCGTTTTCGCGTCCTCGAACCACTCCACATATTCCTTTTTATTGGAATAACTGAAATTTTCGAAAACCTTTTGGGCGGCCGGATTGCCTGCAAGCGCATCCGTTACGTATGCCGGTATTGTCAATTCCCTGGGTTCCCTTGGCTTATCCTCTTTTTTTAGCTTCACGCCGCTGTCGATCAGGTGCATGGCTTCCTGAATGAAGCCTTTCAAATGTTCCTCCGGCGGAAGATCTTCAATCGCGGTTATTTTGCCGAGACTTCCCATGCCGACGCGTTCGCCATTTACGGCCAGCAAGTTATGCGGATCACTAAGCCGCGATTCGAGCCAAAAGCCGAATGCGCAATGCTGTTTAAATGAAGCCATACTACAAAGGATACTACCCCTGTATTCGAAATGCGGAAAGCTCCATTTCATGGTTTCCCGTACTTGCGGGCAAGTCTCGTGTACAAGCGCCCGCAGGTATTCGAGGATGGGGATGGCAAAACTGGCGGACTTGACGATGTAGGCGTCGATGCGGGGGTCGGTTTGGCTCATTGCTGGTATTTTGTGCATTCCGGCCCGGGACCGGAATGCCGGTCAATCATTGTTTTTCAAGTATTCCCTTCAAATTGGTCAATCCTTGCTGAAAATCCGTTCCTATGGACTCCTCCATGTTAAAGAATGGCAGCATTACATTCATCGGAATCGGCATTTTACCCTGGAACCCCCAGCGGACACGCGTCGCCGTCGAATCGATTGCCTCCGTAATCATATAGGCGTCGCTGGTACTTTCGAAGGGTTTCAGGAAACGTAGCTGGGTATCGATTCTCCGGCCCTCTTCTATTTTAGTGATTTCCTGCTCCCCCTTGCCCACTTCGTCATTCCCTTCCCACATCGACACAAATCCAACCGTGCCATCGGTGCCCGAGAAAGTCTTTTTCATATCGGGGTCGCGGCGGCCCCAGACACTCCAGTCGTTCTGTTTTTTGAGAGATTTAAGATATTCAAAAACCTCTGCCTTTGGTTTGTTGATCACGATTTCCCGCTCGACTGCATAATCCTTCGGCATAATGAAAGCCGCGATAAGAACCAGCGCAACGAGTCCCAGAATAATGTAGAGCACTTTTTTCATAGAAGGAGAATTTTGTAGTGAATAATTGAACCTGTACTTGACTTCGTCAAGGTCTTCGATCCGCTCGGTGTTGGTCATACCGGCTTTTTCCAGCACCCGGATGGACGCTGTGTTGTTTACATTTACGAATGCGATGACATCCCGGGCCTTCAAAACACTTTTCGAGAACCGTATCAGCCCTTTCGCTATTTCGGTAGCTACGCCCCTTCCCCAGAACTCCTCCATCACCCGGTAGCCGATCTCTATCGCCGGGCCCACTTTGTCCAGTTTTGCGGCGCCTATCAATTCGCCCGAATATCTGTCCTCGATCAGGTACCGGCCCAGATAGGTATCCATGCCGTATTCCTGCAGGAATTCCGCCAGCATCTTGTCCGACTCCTCCCGTGTGAGCGAGTAGCCGGTCACATATTTCATCACATTGTCATTATTGCTCAGCCTGAAATACTTGTCACCATCGGCAGCCGTCATTTTGGTAAGCACAAAACGCTCGGTGTAAATAGGTTGGACAGCCATGAGTGCGACAATTACATTCTCTCCCGGAATTGGGATCAGTTAAATATACACTATTTACGAAAAATTTGCAGGCATTTGAAAACTACACTTTTCCCAGTAGCACGGTTGATAAATCGAACGGTTTTTCAAGAACCGAAAAGCGGCATAGTTTTTTGAGTCTCAGAGCAATGGCATATTCGTTAACTTTCATTAACACTTATTATAATTTGCAATGTACATTTGAAACGTTATATTTGAACTATTACCCGTTTGTATCACAATTCCGTTTCAATAGTTCCAATCATTCTTGAATTCATTATAAAAGTATGAATTTTTCAATGAACTGATCTCCATCAGCATCATGACAAAAAGAGCTTTTGTATTGTTTTTCTGGCTTGCACAATTTGCCGTTTCGCTGCTGATCGGGCAGCAGGGGGCTGTTGCGTGCAAGATCGATTTGGGAACTGACACTTTTTCCCCCTATCAAGTCGAGGAAAAACCGGGGACCGGCCATTTTGTGTTAATTGACGATACGGTATGTAAAAACGAGACGGTGGTAAGGGCCGACGAGTTCGAATGGAAGGAAGCCTTGTCGGACCTGCTTAGCCACCGGCACTCTACCTACCGCTTCCTGACCCTGGTAGCCCAAGCCACGCCACAGTATGAAATCACCAGGATTCCCAAGGTCATCAGGGAGTCCGTCCAGCTATTGCCCGTCAGCAATGGAGAAACCACGCTGCCCGATTATTACAGCTTTCTCCATCGCCTTTGCCCCTTTTGAAATCGCCGCAAGCGCTCTTTAATCCGAGATTTTCCTGACTGACGGACTGTTCCGTAATGCTCTTTCACGCATATACGGACTGATACCAGCATTATGCTATTCCGTTTCTGCCGGACCGCCGTGCAGCAACGTCGCTATTCCGTTCCCTTGCATTACCGCCAACCTATTTATACAAACGCATCATCATGAAAAATTTAAAATGGCCACTCGTTCTGTTCGTCAGCATGTTCGCCTATGGCTGCGCGTCGAAAAGTGAAACTTTATCCGACACAAAGGACAGCATTCCGACGATCCCCGTGACGGAGCTCAGGCCTCAAAAAACAGAATTACACCGCGAGTACGTGGGCAACATCCACGCTATGCGGAACGTCGAAATATATGCCCGTGTAAAAGGCTACCTCGAAGAAGTATACGTCGACGAGGGCAAGGAAGTCAAGAAGGGCCAAGTTTTGTTCCGTATCAATAACGAAGAATACGAAGCACAGCTCGCCAAAGCCAAGGCAACGCTCCAGAACGCGATCGCCGAAGCAAAGGGCGCCGAGCTGGAAGTGAAACGGGTGAAGCTGCTCGTAGATAAAAATGTGGTTTCAAAAACCGAGCTGGAAGTGGCACAGGCAAAACTGGCTGCGGCGAACGCCAAAATAGAAGAAGCCAAGTCGGAGAAGTCGAACGCGGCGATCCAGCTGGCACATACCGTGATCAAAGCGCCTTTCGATGGCGTGATCGACCGCCTGCCGCACAAAATGGGGAGCCTGATCGACGAGGGGACATTGCTTACGACGCTGTCCGACACCAAAACGGTGTTCGCGTATTTCAATGTATCCGAAAACGAATACCTGGAATATGTAAAAGCGAGAGGCAATGCGCCGACCAAAAACGCAGTTGTGGAGCTGGAACTGGCCGATGGTTCTTTTTTCAAACACAAAGGGACCATTGAAACGATGGAAGGAGCGTTCGATGAAGGCACGGGGTCTATCGCGTTCCGCGCCCGTTTCGCCAACCCCGAAAAATTGCTGAAACACGGCTCTACGGGCACGATCCGTCTTACCAACACGGTGGAAAACGCGATCTTGATCCCTCAAAAGGCCGCTTTCGAAATCCAGGACAAGAACTTCGTATATGTGCTGGGAAAAGACAACAAGGTCAAAACGCGCAGTTTTGTACCGCAGTCGCGGCTTTCTACTTTTTATGTAGTCAAATCAGGCCTGGAACCGGGAGAAACGATTGTTTACGAGGGCATTCAGTCGTTGAGGGATGGTGCTACCATCAAGCCCAGGACAATTTCCATCGATACCACCGACGTGTCGGCCGAAAAAATCGAGCTTACCGCACGGTAGCATTTCTTCTCCCATCTGAATTGTAGATTATGTTTCAAAAATTCATCGAGCGACCGGTGCTCTCACTGGTCATCTCTATCTTCATAACCTTGCTCGGGGTGCTGGCGGTTCTGGAACTGCCCGTATCCCAATTTCCCGATATCGTGCCTCCGTCGGTGGTCGTAACCGCGACTTATACCGGCGCCAACGCCGAGGTATGCGTCGACGCCGTGGCTGTCCCGCTCGAAAAGGCGATCAATGGGGTGCCCGGCATGACTTACATGACCAGCGTATCGGGTAACGACGGTGTTACCACGATCAATATTTCATTCAACGTGGGCGTCGACCCCGATCTGGCCGCGGTGAATGTACAGAACCGTGTGCAAACGGTGATCGACGAACTTCCGGAAGAAGTTATCAAGGCGGGTGTAAAGACCGAAAAAGAGGTAAATAGTATGCTCATGTACCTGGATATCATGAGCTCCGACACCACCGTGGGCGAGGATTTTGTGTACAACTTCGCCGATATCAATATTCTCAAAGAGCTGAAAAGGATCGACGGCGTGGGCCGCGCGCAGATCATGGGTAGCAAAGACTACTCCATGCGCGTATGGCTCCAACCCGACCGCATGAACAGCTACAATGTCTCCGCCGACGAGGTTATCCAGGCCATCCGCGACCAGAACGTCGTGGCGGCGCCCGGAAAAACCGGTGTGAGCTCCGGCCGTGAAAAGAACGTATTGCAATATGTATTGAAATATACCGGCAAACTGTTCGAACCGGCGCAATACGAAAACATCGTGCTGCGCTCGAATCCCGACGGCTCTATCCTGAAATTGAAAGACGTCGCCAAGATCGAATTCGGTACGCTGGAATACGATATGGCCTCCAAATCAAACGGACGGCCTTCTGCTTCCATTATGATCAAGCAACGCCCGGGCTCCAATGCCCAGGAGGTGATCCGGAACATCAAAAACAAAGTCGCGGAACTGAAAAAGACCACATTTCCTCCCGGAATGGACTATTTCGTATCCTACGACGTTTCGCGCTTCCTCGACGCCTCCATTCACGAGGTTATCCGCACGCTCATCGAGGCATTTATTTTGGTAATCCTGATCGTGTATCTGTTTTTGCAGGACTTCCGCTCGACGCTCATCCCCGCTCTCGCGGTACCGGTGGCGCTGGTGGGGACATTTGCATTCATGCAGCTTTTCGGGTTCTCCATCAACCTGCTGACGCTTTTTGCATTGGTACTGGCGATCGGTATTGTGGTCGATAATGCCATTGTGGTCGTCGAGGCGGTGCACGCCAAGATGGCCGAAAAGCATCTGGACGCCAAAACCGCGACCATTGAATCGATGAAAGAAATGAGCGGGGCGATCATCGCGATCACGCTGGTAATGTCCGCGGTATTTGTCCCGGTAGCGTTCATGTCCGGGCCGGTTGGGATTTTCTACCGGCAGTTTTCCATTACCCTGGCGATTTCCATTGTCATTTCCGGTATCAATGCACTCACGCTCACGCCTGCATTATGCGCATTAATGCTGAAAAACACGCACGGGCAACCGGTTAAAAACAACCCGCTCACACGGTTCTTCAATGGGTTCAACAAAGGCTATAACGGTGTTCAAAGCGGCTACCGCAAACTTCTGGCCTCGATTGTCGGCCGCAGAATGATTACCGTCGGCTTGCTGATCGGGTTCTGCGTTGCTACTTTCGGCATCAACACCGTTTTGCCAACCGGGTTTATTCCAACCGAAGACCAGGGCGTGATCAACGTTAACGTCACAACGCCTGTTGGCGCCACTGTGGAACGTACCGAAGCGGTTCTCGACGAAATTCAGAAAGTAGCCGAAAGCCTCGAACCTGTGGAATCAGTTTCTTCCCTCTCGGGTTACAGCCTTCTAACCGAATCGGCGGGCTCATCGTACGGGATGGCCATGATCAACCTGAAACCGTGGGATCAGCGGAAAGCTTCCGTACAGGACATTATCAAAGAAATGGAAGCCAAAACGAAGCATATCACTGATGCGGAAATCCAGTTCTTCCCTCCTCCGACGGTACCTGGCTTTGGTAACTCCAGCGGCTTCGAGCTGCGCTTGCAGGACCGTTCGGGTAATGAGGACCTGCAAAAAACCGCCGAGGTTACCAATAAGTTTATCAAAGACCTCGCCGCAACACCGGAGATCGCCGCCGCATTCAGTAGTTTCGATGCGAGCTTTCCTCAATATATGATCCACGTCGATTCGGACATTGCCGCTAAAAAGGGCGTCTCGGTAGATGTTGCAATGGGCACGCTCCAAACCATGATCGGTAGCTATTATGCGTCCAACTTCATCCGTTTCGGGCAGATGTACAAAGTAATGGTGCAGGCCGATGCGAGCTTCCGGAAAAACCCCGAGGATATTCTCAAATTATACGTCAAAAATAACCGCGGCGAGATGGTGCCGTTGTCCACTTTTATCAGACTCGAAAGAGTGTACGGCCCCGAATTGCTGACGCGCTATAATATGTATACGTCGGCCATGATCAACGGCGATGCCGCACCGGGGTATAGTAGTGGTGACGCCATCAAGGCGGTGGAACGCGTCGCCGCCACCAGCCTGCCGAAAGGCTACACCTACGACTGGTCGGGTATGACGCGCGAAGAGATCCTGTCGGGAAACCAGGCGGTTTTCATATTCGCAATCTGTCTTGTCTTTGTATATCTGCTGCTCGCAGCGCAGTATGAAAGCTTCCTGCTGCCGCTGCCGGTTATCCTTTCGCTTCCGACAGGTGTTTTCGGAGCATTCCTCGCCCTGAAATTAATGGGGCTGGAAAACAACATTTACGCGCAGGTGTCGCTGGTCATGCTGATAGGCCTCCTGGGTAAAAACGCGATCCTGATAGTGGAATATGCGATTATCCGGCAAAAAGAAGGCCGCACGGTCATCGAAGCGGTATTGGAGGGTGCTACCGAGCGTCTCCGGCCGATTTTGATGACCTCATTCGCATTCGTGGCTGGGCTTATTCCGCTTGTAATGGCTTCCGGCGCAGGGGCGATCGGCAACCGGTCTATCGGTACGACGGCTGCGGGCGGCATGCTTATCGGTACTGTTTTCGGGGTGATCATCATTCCGGGATTGTACGTCGTGTTTGCGGGCATGGTGAATAAGAAAAAGACGCCTCCTTCGGTAGTGGCTACGGAGGAAGAAGCATTGCTGCATTAAGCCCCCTCGAATCCAGTTTTGGCCGCGGGGCATGTCCCTGCGGCTTTCCAATCAGATTTTATATTGATGAAAAGAAATAAAAACTACGCTTCCGGCCTGTGGTTCGCTGCAATGCTGATTTCGGTATCGGGTTGTAAAATGATGCGACCTGTGGAGCAACGTGCACAAATTACAACACCGGCGACATTCGCAGGACAAGCCGATTCCAGCGGCATCGCGTCGCTGCAATGGAAAACATTCTTCAACGACCGGCACCTCGCCGCGCTGATCGACACTGCCTTGCATAACAACCTGGACCTGAAAATGGCTGTTCAGCGCATTGAGATGGCAAGAAGTAACATCATGGCCGCTCATGGAGCATTGCTGCCGGTGGTAACCGGCGATGTATCCGGAGGTGGCCGGAAATTCGGCGATTATACCATGGACGGTGTGGGTAATTACGATACCAATTTTTCCGAAAACATCGATGAAGACCGGCGCCTTCCCGCGCCTTTCCTGCCCGATTATTTTGTCGGTTTGCGCAGCTCGTGGGAGATCGATATCTGGGGTAAGCTCAAAAATCAGAAAAAAGCCGCATACACCCGCTTCCTTGCAAGCGAAAAAGGGCGCCAGGCGATCGTTACCGGGCTTATTGCCGAAATCGCGCGTTCCTATTACGAATTGATGGCACTGGATACCGAGCTCGATATTATCCGCAAGAACATCGCATTGCAGGAGTCGGCCGTGGAAACCATTAAAATTCAGAAAGAAGCAGGCCGTGCCAACGAGCTCGGCGTGCGGCAGTTGACAGCCCAGTTGCTCAATACCCGCAGTCTCGAATATGAGGTACAGCAAAAGATCATCGAAATCGAAAACAATGTAAACCTGCTTGCCGGACGCTTCCCGCAACCCGTTACAAGAAGCACCACGCTCGACCAGGTAATACCGGCGGTCGTTAGTGCCGGTATACCCGCCCAGATGTTGAAAAGAAGACCGGATATTCAGCAGGCGCAGCTCGATCTGCTTGCCAACTATTCGGAGCAACAGGCGGCACAACTGGCGTTCCTGCCCTCGTTGAATATTACCGCAGCCCTGGGATTCAGTGCATTTAAAAGCAACCTGCTTTTTTCTTCCGGTTCGCTAGCATATACCGCGCTTGGCGGACTAACAGCCCCTTTGATCAATCGAAAGGCATTAAAAGCGAACCGGAAACGCGCCGAAGCGGCAAGCCTGGAAGCGCTCTACGCTTATAACAAATCCGTTCTGAATGGATTCCGCGAGGTAAGCACCAGCCTTAAAAAGCTGGAAAACACCAAACAAATCGGCGAGTTGAAAAAGCAGGAGGTAGAAGTGCTGCAACAAGCCGTAGCAACTTCGAAAGACCTGTTTTTGACCGGCTATGCTTCCTACCTGGAAGTGATCACCGCACAGCGGAGCGTCTTGCAAGAGGAGTTGAACCTGACCAATGTGCAGAAAGAACAATTTCTGGCGTTGGTGGAGTTGTATAGGGCGCTTGGCGGAGGCTGGGAGTAGATTCTTAATTATACCAGGAAGATTTTCACCTTCCTGGTATAACCCTACTTTATTTCCACCACGCGTTCGAATGGTTCGCTTTTGTACTCCTCATGTGTCTCCGGGTTTGTGACAACCACACGCATGCGATATTTCCCGGGCAGGTAATTGGGATAAAACGCGTCTCCAAGCATACGTTCGGCACCTTCCTGATATGTGCTCAAATTCCTTATCCAAATGTCTGTTCGCTTAACGTAGCCCGGCTGAGTAATGGATTCCAGTTCCACATCGAACCAGAGTCTTGAAGTTGTCCGATTTGCCAATCCCCAGCGTAAGTCTCCTGTTTCTACCTCTTTTTTGAAAGTCACTGGCTTTTCCAGATACTTGTAGACGTCAGCATACTCTTGATTTTTGTCATTTGACCTTTCAAAAATCATTATGAATGGCTGTTGCGAGGTTTTCGTCACTGCAAACCGATAATTTTGAAAGGCCCAGGTTCCATCATAATAAGAGGCTAATTTTCCGTTTGTAAATATCTGCAAAGTGTAATAGCCCGGCTTGATGTTACGACCAGGATCAAATGTCAGGCTCTGTCCGAATGGGTCATATTTCGTGATTTTCGTTTGATGTTTCTTTCCCTCGGTATCGATAAGTACAATAGCCAGATTATTACTTTCATACAAGTTATATCCGGTAATCGTGACAGGTGCACCATTAATCGAACGTTGAGGCAGGTAACCGCTCCACGACAATCGAATGGGCCCTTTCGTCAATACAAGAGGTTTTGATGCCGTCGCCATCCGACCATTTTTTTTGCGGAACGACACCGTATAGGGCCCTGGCACGATGGGAGTAGCAAGGGGGATTACTAATTCCAATTGCCCATCCAGCGTGCCCGACTGTGAATGTTCTCCAAATCCAAAGTCGCAACCACCTATGGTTATCGCTGGTGCAGCCGGGTCCAACTGATGTTCCAAACGAATTTCGCCGGGTGATCCATCCAGGAAATTCCCCACTTTAATATACAGCGGTTCACCACGGGCTATCTGATATTGATTTTCTTTGTGTTCATCGGCCAGTTCGATCCTTAAAGGTGCGTTTTGAATAAATTGAAATGCATATTTGACTGTATCTGGCATCATCCCGGCATCCTTTCGGGTAACCATGAAAAATTTATCTTCTTGCGAGCCGGAAATCAAATCTATTCGAGTGCCGTACATTCTTGGCACCAGCTCTGCTCCTTTTGTTAGCTTGACTTTCGTGTACAATAGTGAGTGATTCATCCCCTCGGGTAGTTCGATAGTGATGATATTTTTCACTTGATTGATAGAGACATTCTTTTTGTCGAATCCCACAACTTCCATTTCCACGATGCGGGGTTTGTCGCCAGGTAGAATATCCCGTTTCTCACATGCGCAAAAGAATGCGAGAAGCCATGGCAGAAATCTCGTCAACGAAAAGTTATATCTGGCAATACATAAAGACCACATACCTCTATCTGTTAAGTTTGACAAACTTCTTACTCAAAAACAGATCTCCAATCTTAACTCTGCATATATAGGCTCCTGCGGCTAGATTCGTCAGGTCAAAAGGGTATTGGTAAGCCCCAACTGCGTGGTAGTTATCTGCGATGGTGGTTATGATTGCACCACGTTCATCGACAATTTCAAGTCTGACAGTAGCGGGGGAATTGACCCCAAATTCAATATTAACCTGGTCATTCGCGGGATTAGGACTTACATGAAGTATCTGCCCGTAATCGACCGTTGAAACCATCTCCTCGGCGGACATCCGAAAAGAGCCTGATGGTAGCGGCGTATAAATGGCCTGCGATACAACGACATTCTTGTTTCCTGCTTGTGCCATATAGCACCTGTATACCCCAGACGAGACGGTTATACTCTGTGTAGTTGCGAATGGCGGGTCATCAAATCGAGTATACTGGCCGCTCATCCATCGGTAAATGCTGTACCCGGCGGGCGCAGTCAATGTCACACTTCCACCATTTCCAGATGCGGTGATTTGCGGAAAAGCATTAGCTTGAATAGATGGATTTGCCGTAAAATTGCCGCCACTAAGCTCGTTATACCAAGCATCACCTAAATCCAGTAAGCCAGTTCCTGAAAAGTGGGGAGAATTTGTAGGTCTAAGAGGTTGGATATTGTCTGTCTGAGGGCCATATTTATTGGATCCTGCGACTGCATTTTGAGCTGCTATTATATCAGGATTTGTCGGTTGGAATGACCCGCTTGTTTCGTTATTGCGAGAAGCCCGCGAGATATACCAGACAAGATTCGCGTTGAAATCATTTCTGGAAGTACTCACTAGCGTGTTCAATCGTGATTGATACTGTGCACTGGTTGTCAAACCCGCCCATTCGTCATGTGCATCGTTCTCGCCTTGATGCCAGAGTACTCCTCTTACACCAAACATCGAGCCATAGTAATTCAATGCGTTCTTTAAAATTTTGTAGGGTGCTCCCACATTCCCAGAACAAATTGATTGACCGTAAGTGGAAGTTGTGGCCACTCCGTTAATACCATCAATCCAATTTTTAAGTCCGGTATTCGCAATCGCAGCATTGAAAAAAGCAACGGGGACATTCTTATTCTGTGAGATCTTCTTTCCCAGCCTTGAATAGCACCAATTGTTGGGGCCTCGCATTCCTATTTTGCTCCCAACATCTATTGTAAACATGGAAGGAAACGGCGGCAGTTTTAGATCGCAAGGTTCATCCCGAGTGTCGGACACTACTCCTTTAAAGACGGGATCGGCAGGCAAAGTACTTGCGACACCTTGAGCGTTCGATTGCCCGCTTATAATGAAAACTTCCCCCAAACCCGCTGTTACACCTCCGCTAGCCATGGAGAAACCATTATTTATAGCCCGGATTTCTATATTGTACATTCCCGGGGAGACATATACCTGAACTGAGAATATGCCTCCATAAGGCCTTGAATACTCAAATGTTGTCCAATCAATTGAAATTACTCCGGTTTCAAATCCTGTTTCAAGATTTATCGGTTTCACCCGATATTGTAACTGGTAATCTGAATTGCTAATTAAACATTGTCCTGCAACCCAAAAACTATTGTTGATTCCTCTCTGAAAAACAGTTTTATCAACAGGCCAAGAAATAGAAATTTGAGAAAACGCATCTCCACCTGTTAGCAAGGCCACAATCAGAAGGCTCATAAATGAATAGTATTTCATAGTGTGATAGTTATCTAGACTTCGAAATGAAAGGATATACAAATGGTCAATGCTTTTTAAACTGACTGAATTCGGAAATTGTCAGCAAAGGGATACGGGTATTATAGTGTTTGTTGATAACCTTGATCCATTCATTAGCAATCACAGCTTGTCCTAACGCTGTCGGATGCAGGCCATCATCAGAGAAGAAGTTACCGTTAGGATAAGAAGGATCTATCCTGACACCGTCGTCAGTAACGAACTGCCCATCCAAAATACGCTTGTAAATTCCGTGCAGATCGACAATGGGATATTCAAACTTTGCAGCCAGATTTCTGATCAAGTCATTTAATGAATTATTCAAATCAAAAACACTGAGTTCGTCTTCGGTCAAGATATCTTTACTTTCGAGGGGACTTTGCGGAGATATCCCGCGCTTGCACTCAGAGCTTGAAAACAGCGCTTCGACATTTTGGGTGGGCAATAGCAAGTCGGTATCCTTTACCTCAACCAGGAATTGCGGAGATCCTTTTGACTTTTCAAAGAGATCATCGCTAATCATGGCGTAAAGTGCCGCACCTTCATTGTGTTGACGCGCCATTGAAGGAGTAACGAAATGGAAGTACGGAAAGTCGATGATGTCTGGGACAGTTGCGAGGATAACTTTTGAATTGGCATTTTTTAGCCCAACTAACAGATGTATCAGCGGGTTTCCCTCCTCATTGATGGCTGCAAATGGCAACGAAGATGTTTTATAGCCGCCTGTTGTCGCATAGATAATGAAGTCATCAATGCCCAGTTCGATTGTACACAAATCTGACTTCTGGCTCAAGGCATAGTCAAGTACGCGGGTATCCCATTGCGAATCAACACTCTCCGAAAGATACCGTCGAAAGAAATGGCGGTACTGAAAATCATAGGGAATCGACGGAATTAAATCACAATTATGCCGCCAGTCCTGCCGCTCGCCGAAAGCAAAGATTCCTGCAAACGGCAATCCAAGATTATCAACCCTTCCACTATACGCATTAAAGGTGAGCGTCTCGGACTGAATGATTGCTGAACCTCCTGCTACTTTTTGAAATGTTGGAAATGGGCTTGTTCGTACCTCTTTGAAATATTCGGATCCGTTGGCCTCTTCGCGTCTGAACAATGGCTGGGCAAAGTCCTTTAACGCCATCTGCCTGGCAATCAAGTTCGGATAAGAAGTAAGTTGGGCAAATCGATAAAGGCCTCCGTTTCGTAAGCCGGCTGTCAGCGACCCGCCGATTGCCAGATAGCGCAGCTCCTTATCTGAAGAGGATAATAGACTTGTTTCGCTCGCTGGCGGGTTATTAAGCTCGTCGAAAAGATTTTCGGAAATCGTATCAGGCGCGGCAGAATCAGCGCCGACCGGAAAAGGCAGTTTTTGTGCAAGTAATATGTTCTTGCAAACGCTTTCCTTTTGGACAAGAGCCATCTGAAGTGCGAAGGCCGAAACAGAACAAAAAAGGCATGCGCAGCTAGTTAAAAGTTTTTTCATGGCAGTAAATAGAAATGATCAATGGAGATAACTCTACAAAGAGACGAATCTATTTTTAGCACACAAAAAAAGAACCGGTTGTACTTTACACCTACGCCGGTTGTACTTTACAACTTGATCATCAACTGTAAATGATATACTTTGCAGTATTCCTTCCTCCACACACTCGCGCTTATATGGCAAATTTTTCCCGAACGATTCGTGCGGTACGCATGATGAAAGGTGTTAAGCAAGCTGAAATCGCCGACCTCTTAGAGGTTCGGCAACAGTCGGTAAGTAAGTTGGAAAATGGCAAGACACGCATTTCAAGGGCGGTTGCCGACAAAATCGCCAGGTACCTTGGTTTCAGTAACAGTGCCGAAATGGAAACCTTTTATGAAAAATATGTAAATAAAAGCCAAGCTGAGATCGACACCATGGACGAATCGGCCCCGCGTAAATGAAAAAGCACGGACCTCACAGCCCGTGCTCCAATAAAATATCAGATTTTACTTCTTCTTAGTACCCGCCAGACTCGGCTCCTTCGAGATTACGATCAGGTCCGCAAGTATTCTGCCGGTTTCGGTTAGGTAAATATCCTTTTTCTTCTTCACATCTTTCGGCGCTTCGGCGGCCTTGGGGTCGGTTTCCTCTTCGTCGTCGCCGTCTACGTTATCCTCCCCGAGCTGTTTCATAGCCGCGCGTTTCTTTTCAGCTTCCTCGCGCTCTGCCTTGCGTTTCGACTCCTGCAACGACACGATCTTGTTTTCACGCGCCTGCTTGAAATCTTCCAGCGTTTTTACAAGCGTTTTCAATTCCTCGTCGGTTTTGAGCCGGTGCTTGTATTTGTCGCGAATCTGCTCGATGATCTTCGGATTGACATTGCCGGTCACCTTGTAGTCCGATGATGCGATCTGGTCCCAGGGCAGTGCGCTCGGTTGTGAGCCTTCTCCATATTCATTTACTTTGAATGCGGTGGGCAGTTCCAGATCCGGCGTCACTCCTTTCAGCTGTGTACTGCTGCCGTTAATGCGGTAGAATTTCGCAACGGTAAGTTTTACCTGCCCAAGCTGTTCCGGCTCTTTCGGCACCCATTGGTTCAGGTCGATCAGCGTTTGAACGGTTCCTTTACCATAAGTTTGCTCGCCGACGATCACGCCCCGTTTGTAATCCTGGATCGCCGCCGCGAAAATTTCGGAAGCCGAAGCACTGAAACGGTTCACCATCACGGCCAACGGGCCGTCGTAGGCGATGCCAGGATCATTATCCGACTGTACTTCCACTTCTCCCTGACTTTCCTTGACCTGTACAACCGGGCCGCGGTTAATGAACAGTCCGGTCAACGAAACCGCCTCGGTTAACGAACCGCCTCCGTTATTGCGAAGATCGATGACGATCCCATCCACGTTCGATGCCTGCAAATCGGTAATCAGTTTCTGAACGTCGCGGGTTGTGCTCGAAAACTCCTTTTCGCGGTGCTGTGCGCCTTCAAAATCCCGATAGAACAGCGGAATGTCGATCACACCGATCTTGTAGTCCTTATTACCATTATTGATAGAAACTATTTCGCTCTTCGCACGCTGCTCTTCCAGCTTGATCTTCTCGCGAACAAGGCGGTATTCCTTCGGCGGCGCGCCCGGCAATGCATCCGCAGAGATTACCTGTAAACGTACGACGGTCGCTTTGGGCCCTTTGATCAATTTCACCGCGTCGTCCACAAACCAGCCGACGATGTCGACAAATTTACCTTCATCGCCCTGAGCAACACCGATGATCTTGTCTTCTTTCTTAAGTTGTTTTCCTTTGAATGCCGGCCCGCCAGGGATTACTTCGACGATTTTGATATAATTATCCTCTTCACGAAGCAATGCGCCGATACCTTCCAGCGACTGGCTCATTTCCTGCTTGAAACGGTCCGCCGAAGTAGGCGCCATATAGCTGGTGTGCGGATCGAGCGACTCGGCATAGGCGTTCATAAACATCTGGAACACCTGTTCGGTACGGATACGGCCAAGCGCACGGTCGCGGGTTTTGTAGCGGTCACGCAGGGTGGATATCACGGCAGTGTCCGCTTTCCCCGACAGTTTGAGGTCTAATGCCTCGCTTTTGAGGTATTTGCGCCAGGTATCGTTCAGTTCGTCCGTATTTTTGGCCCATGCTGCCTTTTCGCGGTCGGTATTCATGGATTCATCCTCTGTAAAATCGAATGGCTTCGGTTCTTTCAGCAAGGTCTGAATGTAAGCGCTGCGTTCCTGATAGCGCTTTCTGAATACATTATATATCTGAAAAGGAACGTCCAATTCCCTCTTTTGCAAATAATCGTCGAATGAGTTCTTATACTGCTCGAATTCCGCGATATCGCCGGCCAGGTAATAGAGCTTCCCGTGGTCTATCGCATCGATGTACTTATCGAACATTGCGGCCGAAAGCGAATCGCTCAGCTTTGTCTTTCTATAATGAAAGCTCGATAGTATCCTCGTTGCCACTTCCTCCGCCTTGTATTGCGCTGGAATCGGCTTGATATCTTCATCCATGGAGACGGCCGCCGGCGCGGTCAAGCTCCACTCGTTCCTGAACAGGGCCCCGCTGCCAACCCAGCAACACAACCGGAATAAGAGTGATAAGATACTTTTTCATTTGCACGTTTGCTATTTTACGATTTCCAATAATTCCACCTCAAACACCAGAGCTGAATATGCCGGTATCTGAGGCCCTGCCGCACGCTCACCGTAAGCCAGCTGATATGGAATGAAAAGCTTCCATTTCGATCCGACAGGCATTAACTGAAGCGCCTCGGTCCATCCTTTGATCACGCCATTGACCGGAAACTCTACGGGCTCGCCTCTGTCGACCGAGCTGTCAAAAACCGTTCCATTAGTCAATGTGCCATGGTAGTGTGTCTTTACTTTATCCGTTGCGGTAGGCTTAGGGCCCTCGCCTTGTTTGATAACTTGATATTGCAGGCCGCTTTCGAGCGTCACTACGCCGTCCTTTTTCTTGTTTTCTTCCAAAAACTTCTCGCCTTCCTTGCGCACTGCGGCACCTTTCTCTTCCATCATCTTTGTGAAATACCCCTGGATGAACATATTTGCCTCATCAGGCGTAAATGCCGTTTTTTCACCTTTCAATGCTGCTTTCACAGTCTGTGTGAGCAGGTCGCTATTGAGATCGCTGATGCCTTGGGAGGACAACGAATTTGCGAAGCTTACCCCGATTGCCGCCGACAAAGAGTCGGCCTTTGTCTTCAATGTTGCAGGTGCTGTCGTTGTTTTCGCAGGTGTTGCCGCTGATTTCTTTACAGTTGCGGCGGGTTTGGTTGTTTTTTTGATAGTCTGTGCTGTGCCTTCCGCGGTTGCCAATACTCCAAATGCCAGGGCTGCTAAAATGGTTTTTTCTAATTTGTACATTGTACTGATGGACGGTCGAAAAGATTAAAATTTAATATGTAAGTGTTATTAACGATCTCAATTACAACAAAAACACAATCAGTACCTAAAAAAAGTTTTAAAAATGTTATTAGAAGCTGATAAACGGTAATTTAGCACTCCGCGGCGCTCTTCCGCTCCCTTCCTTGGAAAAATCTAATTTTATATCACAGGTTTTAACCGAATTGATATGTTTTTACCAAAATAAAACTCTACCTTTGCACCAGTTTTCAGAAAACTTACTACTATACTCTAAATAAGTCAATTATACTATGGTATCTGTTAGACCGGATGAAGTTTCGGCCATCCTGCGCGAACAACTTGCAGGCGCTAGATCAGAAGCAGAACTCGAAGAAGTAGGAACAGTCCTTCAGGTTGGTGACGGTGTTGCCCGCATTTATGGTCTTTCCCAGGTACAGGCAGGTGAGCTGCTTGTTTTCGAGAACGGCCTTAAGGCCCTTGCTCTTAACCTTGAGGAAGACAACGTCGGAGCCGTATTGCTGGGGGATTTCAGTGACATCAAAGAGGGTGCGACTGTAAAACGTACCAAAGAAATCGCTTCCGTGAAAGTGGGTGACGGAATCGTCGGTCGTGTGGTGAACACGCTGGCCGAGCCGATCGACGGAAACGGACCTATTGTTGGCGAGACTTTCGAGATGCCTATCGAGCGTAAAGCGCCGGGGGTTATCTATCGCCAGCCGGTAACCGAGCCGCTTCAAACGGGTATCAAAGCGATCGACGCGATGATCCCCATCGGACGCGGACAACGCGAGCTGATCATCGGTGACCGCCAGACAGGTAAAACTGCGGTAGCGATCGATACAATCATTAACCAGAAGGAATTCTACGACAAAGGAGAGCCTGTTTACTGTATCTACGTAGCCTGCGGCCAGAAAGCTTCGACTATCAAGTCGATCGAAGCTACCCTCCGCAAATACGGCGCGATGGATTACACCGTGATCGTGGCGGCCGCTGCCTCGGATCCTTCTCCCATGCAATTCTATGCTCCGTTTACAGGTGCGGCGATTGGCGAGTACTTCCGCGACACCGGCCGTCCTGCACTCGTAATCTACGACGACCTTTCGAAACAGGCGGTAGCATACCGCGAGGTGTCCCTGCTCCTCCGTCGTCCTCCGGGCCGCGAGGCTTACCCAGGTGACGTATTCTACCTCCACAGCCGCCTTCTGGAGCGTGCTGCGAAAATAATCGCCGACGACAGCATCGCTGCTAACATGAACGACCTTCCGCCTTCATTGAAAGGTAAAGTAAAAGGTGGTGGTTCATTGACAGCCCTTCCGATCATCGAAACACAGGCTGGTGACGTTTCGGCTTACATTCCTACGAACGTAATTTCGATCACCGATGGCCAGATCTTCCTCGAATCCAACCTGTTCAACTCGGGTATCCGTCCTGCGATCAACGTAGGTATCTCGGTATCACGTGTGGGTGGTAACGCGCAGATCAAATCGATGAAGAAAGTTTCGGGCACCCTGAAACTGGACCAGGCGCAGTTCCGCGAGCTCGAAGCATTCGCGAAATTCGGTTCCGACCTCGATGCCGCTACCAAGCTGGCGATCGACCGGGGACGCCGCAACCAGGAAGTTTTGAAACAAGCTCAATACGCGCCGGTTCCTGTTGAATTGCAGGTAGCGACCGTTTACGCATCCACCAAAGGTTTGCTGGATAACGTGGATGTAGCACGCGTGAAAGAATTCGAAAAGGATTTCACCACCGTATTGGCTAGCCAGAATAAAGAAGCACTCGCTGCTTTGCGTGCCGGAAAACTGGACAACAGCGTGACAGACGTTATCGAGAAAGTAGCTAAAGAAGTTGCTGTAAAATATCGTTAACCGGTAAAAATGCCGGAGCGGGACCCGTTCCGGCATTTTCCTAGTACATATATAATAGGATCACCGGATCGCTTAAAACACCCAGAAAATGGCCAGCTTAAAAGAAGTACGTAACCGTATCGTTTCGGTTAATTCCACACAGCAGATCACCAAAGCCATGAAAATGGTGGCGGCAGCCAAGCTGCGTCGTGCACAGGACAGCATTCTGCAAATGCGCCCCTACGCACAGAAGCTTGGTGAAATGCTTCTGACAGTTTCGTCAGGATCGGAAAGCGCTGCCGACAGCCCGTTGAAAGCCGTTCGCCCGGTAGAAAAGGTGCTGATCGTAGTCGTAACCTCCGACCGTGGATTGTGCGGAGCATTCAATACCAATATTATCAAAGCTACTATCCAGCTGATCGAGTCGAAATATGCGGCTCAGGCGGCGAAGGGAAATGTAGAGATTTTTGCCATCGGTAAAAAAGGCGCGGAATCGCTCGTACGCCGCGGCTTCACCGTGAATACAGCTTATACCGACCTTTTCGGCCGTTTGAGCTTTGTAAACGTGAAAAGCGCAGCCGAAGAAATCATGAGGGATTTCTCGGAAGGCCGTTACGACGCTGTGGACATCGTGTACAACGAATTTAAAAACGTGGCGACACAGATCATCCACACCGACCCGTATTTGCCGATCGTAGCTGAAAACAAATCGACCAGGTCGAAAAAGACCGAGGTTAACTATATTTTCGAACCGACCGAAGAGGAAATCCTCGCGGAATTAATTCCGAAATCGCTGAAAATCCAGTTATACCGTGCCGTTCTAGAATCCAATGCATCGGAACAGGGAGCACGTATGACAGCGATGGACAAAGCAACGGAAAACGCCCAGGAGCTGCTGAAAGAACTGCGTCTGATCTACAACCGTACGCGTCAGGCAGCGATCACGAAAGAGATCCTCGAAATCGTAGGCGGTGCCGAAGCATTGAAAAACTAGGGTTACCTTCAACCATATTCCAAACGGCCGGATCGCAACAATCCGGCCGTTTTTTTGTTTATTTACTAATACCCTAACCACCTGACAACACCTGACAACACCTGACTACTCCTGACAACACCTGACTACTCCTGACTACTCCTGACTATTCTTGACTATTCTTGACAACAACTGACAAACATTACCAACCAACCACACCATATGCAACATTCCAAAAGCCTTTTCAAACTACTCGCATTCCTGGTTTTTACCTGCATTGGCAACGCCATGAACGCGCAGAATCTCGACGACATTGTAGCCAAACACGTGAAAGCCATGGGGGGGTGACAATCTCGGCAAACTGCAAAGCATGAAGATCACCGCGGAGATGGACATTATGAATATGAAAGTGCCTATCACGACGACGATCGTTCAAAACAAAGGTTTCAGAAGTGAGAGCACTGTGCAGGGCATGACTGTCGTGCAGGCTGTCAATGGCGACAAGGGTTGGAGCATTAACCCCGCGACCGGCAATACGAAACCCACAGCACTTCCCGAGGATGCGGTAAAATCGATGGCAAATGAAACCGACCTTACCGGTCTGTATAATTATAAGGAAAAAGGCTACAAACTGACGCTCGACGGTGAGGAAGACCTCGCCGGCGCAAAGGTATACAAGGTGACCATGATTTTGCCCAACGGCGTCCGGCGGATCAACTACATTTCGAAAGACACCTTTTACATCCTGAAAATCGTTGCCCAGACGAAGATGAACGGGCAGGATGTGATGTCGGAAAACATCCAATCCGATTTCCGGGCAGTGGACGGCATCTATTATCCGTTTATGTCCGAAGTAACCACCTCGGCGATGCCAGGCACGAAGATGGGCCTTAGAATTACTTCCCTCGAAGTAAACCCTAAAATAGACCCCAAAATCTTCGAAATGCCTCAATAACAGCACTCAAAATAGTCCCTGAAATCCCGGAATAATTTTTTTCGGGATTTTTTTTATGCATTTGAAACTAATATTTACAAATAGATGTATATACATTAAATGTCAATACACATAAAAACAATAAAGACAATGGCTACTACTAAATGGGTAATCGATCCAACACATTCCGAAATCCAGTTTAAAGTGAAACACCTGGTAATCTCCACTGTAACCGGCGCATTCAACAGCTTCGAAGGTGGGGTTGAGACTGAAAATGAAGACTTCGACGGCGCAACCGTCCATTTTTCTGCGGATGTAGAAAGCATAGATACCAAGCAGGAACAACGCGACCAGCACCTGAAATCGGCCGATTTCTTCGATGCCGAGAACCACCCTAAACTGTCGTTTACAGGTAAACTGTCTAAAAAAGGCGGTGACAGCTATAAACTGCATGGTGACCTAACTGTAAAAGGTATTACCAAACCAGTCGATTTTGCGGTAGAATATGGTGGTAACATGACCGACTTTTACGGCAACAACAAGTCGGGCTTCGAGATTTCAGGTAAAATCAACCGGAAAGAGTTCGGCCTCGAATGGAGCGCGGTAACCGAAGCGGGCGGCGTGGTCGTAGGCGACGAGGTGAAGCTGATCGCGAACGTTCAGGTTGTAAAGCAATAAATCAATAAACCGTTCCTCTTACTAAAAGCGTGGATATTTTTATCCGCGCTTTTTTTGTTTCCAGCCGGTTCGTTCATAGATTTCAAGTTGTATTGGGTAAAAATTTGAAATACCTGCTTATAGGGGCAAAATGGCATTTTATCGTCCAGATAGTTATTACTTCCGGTTAAACACGCATTTACATTGATCATTGAAACACGCGCCTATGCCCGTGCGGGGCTTTTAGGCAATCCTTCCGATGGCTTTTTCGGCAAGACGATTTCCATATCTGTAAGAAATTTCGGTGCTTCCGTCTCGCTGTACGAATCGCCCGAGCTGCATATCGAGCCGCAACCGCAGGATCTGAATACCTTCCGGAGCATTTTTCACCTCCGCGATTCGGTGAATATGCTGGGCTACAACGGCGGTATCCCGCTCATTAAAGCCGGTATCAAAAAATTCGGCGACTATTGCGAAGAGAATGGTATCCGGCTTCCCAACAAGAACTTTACCGTCCGTTACCGTTCGTCGATCCCGCGGCAGGTCGGCATGTCGGGTTCCAGCGCGATCATCGTCGCATTGTTCCGGGCATTGATGCAATTTTACAAGGTCGAAATACCCCTCGAAATACTGCCGCAGCTGGTAATGGTAACCGAAACCGAAGAGCTCGGCATTACCGCCGGCTTGCAGGACCGCGTGATCCAGTGTTACGAAGGTTGTGTGTATATGGATTTTGATAAAACGATGATCCAGACACAGGGCCACGGCCGTTACGAGCGCATTAACCCTGAGCTGCTGCCGAAACTGTATGTGGCCTACAATACCAATCTCAGCAAAGTTTCAGGCAAGGTGCACAACGACGTGCGCACGCGCTACGACCGCGGGGAAAAAGAGGTGATCGACGTACTGGCCCAAATCGCACAGAAAGCCGAAGACGGCCGAACGGCATTGCTGGAAGGCCGCCCGGACGATCTGCACCAGCTCATGAATGAAAATTTCGACCTGCGTTGTAAAATTTATAACGTCCCCGAATCCAACAAGAAGCTGATCAATGCAGCACGCGCCTGCGGTGCCTCCGCCAAATTTGCCGGCTCCGGCGGTACCATTATCGGCATCTACAAGGACGACGACATGCTGAACCAGCTATTCGTGCAGTTGAAAAAATTTAACGCACGGGTGATCAGGCCGTTTGTGGTTTGATGGCTGTCGGCTGTCGGCTGTCGGCTGTCGGCTGTCGGCAACAAACTTGCACAGGTCTATTTTTACTCATATTTATTAAGAAAAAGGCTAAAAGCCGAAATTAACCACAAAAAAGGCCGACGGCCGAAAGCCGAAAGCCGAAGTACTCACAATGATTCGCAAAGCCGTTATACCTGCCGCCGGGCTGGGGACCCGATTCCTGCCGGCAACCAAATCGATGCCTAAAGAAATGCTCCCGATTATCGACATTCCTACCATTCAATATGTGGTACAGGAAGCCGTGGATTCGGGTATCGAAGATATTCTGATCATTTCCGGAAAGGGCAAACGCGCCATAGAAGACCATTTCGACCGGAATGTGGAGCTTGAAAGCCGTCTGGAAGAGAAGGAGGATTTACTGTGGTTCAATGAAATGCGCCGTCTGGCCGATATGGCCAATGTGCATTTTGTACGCCAAAAAGAGGCTAATGGCCTTGGCGACGCCATTTATTACGCGCGCCACCATGTTGGTAACGAGCCGTTTGCAGTACTGCTCGGCGACACTATCATGGATTCAGTGATCCCGGTAACGCAGCAATTAATGGACACCTACGAACAATACGGCGGCTCGGTGATCGCCGTGGAAGAAGTCCCGGCGAATAAAGTAAACCGCTACGGAATTGTAGGCGGAAACTCGTTGAGCGACTCGATTCTGGAACTGAGCACGCTCGTCGAAAAACCCGCGATCGACAAAGCCCCGTCTAACCTTGCCATTGCCGGTCGTTACGTGCTCACCCCGGAGATTTTCAATACCATCGAGCAAACGCCCAAGGGCAAAAACAATGAAATCCAGCTCACCGACTCGCTGTTGCTCCTTTTGAAGCGTGAGAATATCTTTGCACACCATATCGAAGGCAAGCGCCACGATATCGGCGATAAACTGGATTACCTCAAAACAACCGTCGAATTCGCGTTAAAAAGAAAGGAATTCGCTGAACCATTCCGTAAATTCCTGGTTGATATTCTAAACAAATAAGCATTCCAAAGCCATAACCATGCCCAAACAAGTCATCGTCAGCGGAGCCACCGGAAACCTCGGTAAAGATGTTGTCAAAAAACTAACGGAGCTTGGTTATGGCTTGCATATCAACGTCCGTGAGGGCAAAACGGACGCTTATGCCGACAATGCACACGTTTCGAACTACCTCGCCGACCTCGCCGATGCCGGGCAGGCCGAACTGTTCGTAGCCAAAGCAATCGCCAGCGCCGGCCGGATCGAAGCCGGCATATTGCTCGCAGGCGGTTTCGCCATGGGGCGACTCGCCGACACTACCGACGCCGACATCGAGCGAATGCTGACGATGAATTTCAAAACGGCATTTCACGTTGTGAAGCCTCTGATGAAACACTTCAAAGCGAACGGAGGCGGCCAGTTCATCTTCATAGGAGCACGTCCTGCGCTCGCGCCCGAAACGGGCACCGGAAGTTTCGCTTATACACTCTCGAAAACGCTCATTTTCCAGATGGCCGATCTTATCAATGCCGAGGGGAAATCGAAGCACATTACGGCAACCGTAATCGTTCCCAGCATTATCGACACGCCCGATAACCGCACCGCTATGCCCGGCTCCGATTTCAGCAAATGGGTCCCCGCCGCCGATTTGGCCGAAGGCGTCGCTTTTGTATTAAGTGATACGGGCAAAAAGTTGCGGCAGACTGTTTTGAAACTTTATAACGAAGCCTAATTTTTCTTCAAAACCGGGTTGTAGTCGATTTCAATTTCGCGTCGTCCATCGGGCCCGGCCTCGCCGATCGACACCCGTTCCACGCTCTCCGCATTTTCCTTTATCTCTTTTTCTGCCCTCTTCTTGTTTTTAATGCGCTTTCCATTCAGAAAATAGGATACGCTGTCCGCAGGGAAATCAAAGGCCCCGAAATATTGGGATTTCATGATAACGGAATAGGACGAAGCCCTCGGTAGAAAATCACCCTGCATTGTTTGCGGAACAACCAGGTCGTTCATATGGGCAGGGTCGAGCCTGATTTGTTCATAAGCGGGAGAATGCCCGTCGATTGTGCCGCCACTCCTGCGCGCACAACCCACCAGCACCATCATCACACCGACAGCAAGCAGGCCATTAGCATATTTACCAAATCCCTCGAACATAAGACAGCACTCGTTCATACTCAACCAAAACCAACTATACCCGACAACACCTGACTACACACCTCACCAAACTTGACCACCTGACTACAACTAACTACGCTTGACCATACCTGACTACTCCTGACCACACCTCCTAACCACCACGCCAACACCTAACCTTCCAAAACCGCAATCTTCACCTGGGAAATCGTACTCCGCTGTTTTTTAAGCACAGTAAACTCATAATGTTTCGTTCTGACCTTCTCGCCCACCGCCGGAATCCGGCCGCATTTCCAGATCAGGTAACCGGCTAGCGTCTCGTAGTCGGGGCGCTTGGTAATGTCGTGCGGCAGCCTGTCGTTCAGGTCGGCGATGGATGCCGCGCCCTGCACGGTATAGGTATTGTCGGCTTCGTTTTTAACGATCGGGGCCTCATTATCGTATTCGTCCTGGATCTCCCCAACCAATTCTTCCAGAATGTCTTCCATTGTCACAATGCCGTCCACGCCGCCGTACTCGTCGACGATCACGGCCATTTGCTGGCGGTTCACCTGGAACTCACGCAACAATGCTCCGATTGGTTTTGAGCCGTGCACCGTAGCGACCGGCCTTATCAGCTCGCGCAGCACGATCTCCTTACCTTGCCGCATTTTAAGCAGCAAGTCTTTCAAATGCAAAACACCGATCACCTGGTCCAGCGTATCTTCGTAAACCGGCATCCTGGAATAGCCTTCTTCTATAATTTTTTCGAGTTTGGCTTCAGGGAAATCGTTCACGTCGATCCCCACTACCTGAGGCCGGGGGATCATAATCTGCCGCGCGACCCGTTCCGAGAAATCGAAGGCATTTTTGATCAGGTCATAATCCGCCGCTTCGATCATCCCGCTTTCCTTCTGCTGTTGAACCAGATAGCGCAGTTCGTCGCTGCTATGCACCTCGCTGCCATGCGACGGTGTGATCCCGACTCCTTTCAGAATCACATTCGCGATTCCATTCAGCAGCCACACCACCGGCCTGAATATCAGGAAAAAACCATGCAGCGGATAGGACAAAGCCAAGGTCGTCGACTCCGGCCGCTGAATCGCGATCGACTTGGGAGCGAGCTCGCCAAAAACAATATGCAGAACGGTGATAATGGCGAATGCGGTAGGTAACGCGATGTGGTGCGCCACTTCCGGATCAATGGAAAGGCCTACCAGGTCCATTGCGCCAATGATCATTTTCGAAACGACCGGCTCCCCTATCCAACCCAATCCAAGGCTCGCGAGCGTGATACCAAACTGGGTAGCAGCCAGATAGCCATCAAGATTAGACACAATTTGTTTGGAAAGAATGGCCATCCGGTTTCCCTCCTGAGCCTTCTGTTCGAGCTGCGAAGCGCGGATTTTAACTATTGCGAACTCGGCAGCGACGAAAAACCCATTCAGCAGAACGAGTACAAGGGTAATGATAACCTGTAAAACCATGGAGGCCGGCGGATCAGTTTTGAGATGAAAATGCGTTTTAAAGCTGCATTTTAGCAAAAAATTGTACCATTGAGAAACCACGCCTGCCATTAATGCATGTCCGGTTACCCGTTACTACCCCGAATTTTCGTAAATTGAGTATCTTATGAAAAGTGGTCATGCCGATTTACCCCTGCATTACGGGAAAGTGCCCGTCTGGCTCGCGCAACGTATGAGCGCGCTCGGCGGCGCCATCGTAGAGGCGATCGTGATGGAATACGGGCGCGACGCATTCCTCCAAAAAATGAGCGATCCGTTCTGGTTTCAGTCGCTGGGTTGTGTGCTGGGAATGGACTGGCATTCGTCGGGCATTACCACTTCGGTCATGGGTGCGTTGAAGCAATCGGTGAACCGAAGATCATCGGAGCTGGGCATTTACATATGCGGCGGCCGGGGTAAATATTCGAGGCAAACCCCTGCGGAGTTGCTGGCCATTGCGGATAAAACAGGCCTGGACGGCAACCTGCTCGTACATCACAGCAAGCTCTCCGCTAAGGTCGATAATACGGCCATTCAGGACGGTTTTCAGTTGTACCTGCATTCATTCGTTCTATCCAGAGAAGGCGATTGGGCGGTAATCCAGCAGGGTATGAACACCGACGACCGGCTTGCACGTCGCTATCACTGGCATTCCCCGAGCGTCCGGTCGTTCATTGAAGAGCCCCATACATTCATTTATGGTCAAAATCACGGCGATATTCTGAACCTTACCGCCAAAGCCGCGGCCCCCACCCGCTCGGGTATTCTCAATCTTACGAAGGAAAATCCCGATAAGGTTATGCGGGAAGTTTCGAAGCTCGTCATGCCCGATCACCACGACGTCCGCGCCGAAGACGTTAACCTGAAACGCCTCGGCGCCGTACTCGCATTGGCGCACGACAATCCGGTCGACAATATGGAGTCGCTGCTGATGCTCGAAGGCGTAGGACCGCGCACGATCCAGTCGCTCACGCTCGTGAGCGAGATCATCCACGGCACGCCGTCGCGTTTCAGCGACCCTGCCCGCTTCTCGTTCGCACACGGCGGCAAGGACGGCCACCCATTTCCGGTGCCCATTACCGTGTACGACGAATCCATCCTCACCCTCGACCGGGCTATTCAACTTGCCAAAATGGGCAATAAGGACAAATCCGATGCTTTGAAAAACCTCTCAAAAGTGTCTGCGCAGCTCGAAAAGGATTTCCAGCCCAATAACCGCTTCAACGACATCGTCCAGCACGAACGGGATACTTCCTGGAAATACGAAGGCCGTACCGTGAAAGGCAAGGTACCAAAGCCAAAAGGCTGGAACGGGCAGTTGGAGTTGTTTTGATCGTGAAGTCTTGATTTAGTAATTTGGAATAGTCTTTGTACTGAATAGCAAGCACAATAGCTGATACTCAAAACTATGATACCGCGTTCCACATCTTCGGTTTTGCCCCGCACGCTGGATGAATTCATTCGGTGGGAGCCCGTCGATGGATTCAAATATGAATGGCACGACGGCAAAATAATCAGATTCGGGAAAGTGAAGAAAAAACACCTCTTCATCATCAGAAGACTGCAACAATTGTTCTTCGGTACAACTGCATTTTCCAAAGGCGGCGCGCTGATTAGGACATCATGCTCAGCGGCATTCAAATGTGCCGGCCGGATTTGGCCCTTTTCTCCGGTAAACAAATCGACGCCTCTGCCAAATCCGACGAAGAGCCCATTCCCGAATTTCTCATAGAAGTAATCTCACCGACCGACGACGCCGAAAAAGTCGAAGAAAAACTGGCTGAATACTTTAGTTCGTCCGTCAAAGTCGTTTGGCACATTTATCCCGACAACGAGGTAGTACGTTTATTCTTCAAAAAATGTCAAAATCTGCACAGAACAGGACATTTGTTCGGCATATCCGGTGATGGAAGATTTTGAAATTTCGGTGGGTGAATTGCTGTCGATCAAATTGCCAAATAATCACCTTTCCAAGGTATATCTGCATTCTTTCGAGGTGGTAAAAGCAATTATTCGCTCCATTTTTAATTCCTTTGTACCCGGTTTATAAACTGAACCTGAATAATCTGCATTAAGCAACGTCCTCAATGATCTCCAAAAAAAATCTCAAAACACCTCTGACCCTGATGGCGGCTACCACGGTGGCGGTAGTGTCGTGTATGAAAATAGCGCCAATGGCTTCGGGGCCGGTGCTGAAAACGAACAGCACGAAAATGGTGGTGAAAGAAGACCCTGCCACCGGCAAAGCAAGAGCCAAAGAAATACGCGAAAAAACGGTCGTTAAACTGGCCGATGGCCTTAAACTCGACCTTTGGGCCTCCGATTCGCTCGCTCCTGACCCCGTTGCAATCGCGATGGACGACGCCGGGCGCGTGTACCTGAACAGAACGAACCGCCAGAAAAACTCCGAATTCGATATCCGCGGCCACCGCAACTGGATTACCGAATCCATCGCATTGCAGACGGTGGAAGACCGGCGAAAATTCCTGCACAAGACTTTTGCGCCCGAAAAAAGCAAGGAAAACAGCTGGTTGAAGGACCTCAACGGCGACGGCTCCCACGACTGGAAAGACCTCGCCGTGGAGAAAGACGAGGTTTGGCGTATCGAAGACACCGATAACGACGGTATCGCCGACGTATCGATGCGCATCCTCGACGATTTCTTCGACGAAGTTTCTGACGTAGCCGGCGGCTTGCTCGTACGCGCGAAAGACATTTTCGTGACGATCGCGCCGGATGTGTGGCGTTTGAGGGATACCAACGGAGACGGCGTGCTGGATGAAAAAACGTCGATCAGCCATGGTTACGGGGTGCATATCGGTTTCAGCGGGCACGGCATGTCGAACCCGATCGAAGGCCCCGACGGCAAGATTTACTGGAACATCGGGGATATCGGGGCCAACATTACTACCGCGGACGGGGTAAAACATGAGCACCCCAACTCGGGGATCATCGCCCGCTCGAACCCCGATGGCAGCGATTTCGAGGTGTTCGCGCACGGTCTGCGCAATACGCACGAGTTTGTGTTCGATGAATATGGTAACCTGATCAGTTCGGACAACGATGGTGACCATCCCGGCGAAAGCGAGCGTCTGGTGCACGTGGTGGAAGGCTCCGACGCCGGCTGGCGCTCCAACTGGCAGTACGGCAAATACACCGACCCAAAAAACAACAGTTACAAGGTTTGGATGGACGAAAAGCTCTTCAAACCGCGCTGGGACGGTCAGGCTGCATACATTATTCCTCCTATTCAAAACTACCACAATGGTCCTACCGGTATGCAATACAACCCCGGAACGGCATTGGGTAAGGAGTGGAAAAACAAATTCTTCCTCGTCGAATTTGTAGGTAACCCGGCCCGTTCGCCGATTTGGTCGTTTGGCTTGAAACCAAAAGGCGCTTCATTCGTGCTGGATGGCGAGAAAAACATCCTTACGGGTATCTTGCCTACCGGTATCCGTTTCGGCCCGGATGGCGCATTGTACGTTGCCGACTGGATCAACGGTTGGGATACCAAAAACTATGGCCGCGTGTGGAAACTCGACGTTACCGACGAGAAAAACGACCTGAAAGCCGTCCGCGCGGAAACCAAGCGTTTGATGCAATTGGATTATACCAAACAATCCGACGATGCATTGCTGCCATTGCTTTCCTATGAAGACATGCGTATTCGCCAGAAAGCGCAGTTCGAACTGGCTTCGAGAGGCGCAAAAGGCGCTGCGGTGCTAAACAAAGCCATCGAACAAAAAAACAACCGGTTCGGCCGCATTCACGGAATCTGGGGAATAGGGCAACTGGCGCGCCAGGATAAGTCTTATGCCAATGTGCTGATGACGTTGCTCAAAGATTCGGACGAAGAAATCGCCGTGCAGGCTGCTAAAGTGCTTGGTGATGCCAAAATCGCGGAAGCCGGCCCGATGCTGATCCCGATGCTGAAAAGCAAAAACCCGCGTGCTCAATTCTTCGCCGCCCAGGCGCTCGGCCGTATCCGCGACAAGAATGCCATACAGCCTTTGCTCGATATGATCAAAGCGAATAACGACGAGGACGTGTATATCCGCCACGCGGGCGTACTCGCGCTTTCGCGCATAGGCGAAGTCGGCCCTATCGTTGCGCTGGCCGACAGCCCCGAAAAATCGCTGCGTATTGCCGGTGTACTGGTGCTGCGCCGCATGCGGAACGAGCAGATCGCCGTATTCCTGAAAGACAAGGACGAATACATTGTGACGGAAGCCGCCCGTGGTATCAACGACGACCTCTCGATCCCGGCCGCATTGCCTGCACTGGCTTCCGTATTGAACGAAACGCGCTTTACTTCCGAGCCATTGCTGCGCCGCTCGATCAACGCCGCGCTGCGCGTGGGTGGTGAGCCTCAGCTGGACGACCTGATCGCATTTACAAAACGAAAAGACGTAAACACTGAGATGCGGGCGGAAGCGTTGGCGACGCTGGGAACCTGGGCCAGTCCTTCGGTAACCGACCGTGTGGATGGCCGTTATCGCGGGCCGATCGAGCGCGACCCGGCTGGTGTGAAAGCGAAGATCAAGCCTATGGTTGCAGATCTTTTACAGGAGAACGAACCGGAAATTCTGATCGCCACCGCAAAAATGCTGACGAATCTTAATGTGAGCGATAACAATGCCGCATTGGCCCAAATCCTCAACGACAGTAAAGATCCCAAAGTGCGCGCTGCCATGCTGGTAGCACTGAACGACCTGAAATATACGGACATGGAAACTGTCATGAAGAAAGGTATGAGCGACTCCGACGCCGATGTGCGGACGGCAGCATTGAGCATGGTAGGAAGCGTGAATATGTCGAAAGAAGCGTTGGCTGATATTTCCAACACTATTTTCGAAAAAGGCAGCGTCCGTGAACAGCAGCAGATCCTGAAAGTGCTGGGAAGCCTGCCGGTAGCGAAAACCGAAACCATTTTCACCGGCCTGATCGGCAAAATGGCGGAGAACAAACTGCCGCAAAACCTGCTGCTTGACCTGGGCGAGGCGGTCGATTCTACCAAATCGAGCACGTTAATCGCTAAAATTGCCCCCCTGCGCAAGCAAGGCAACACCGTTGCCGACTATCAGGATGCGTTGTTCGGCGGGAACGCCCAGGCGGGCCGTCGCTATTTCATGACCAGCTCCGCTGCCGAGTGTGTGCGTTGCCATTCGATCGGCGGGCAGGGCGGAGAAGTGGGACCGAACCTTTCGAACATCGGCAATATCCTCACGCGCGAGCAAATTCTTCAGGCACTTATCGAGCCAAGCGCGCGCCTGTCACCCGGCTTCGGAATGGTGATGCTGACATTAAAAGACGGCACTTCCGCAGCGGGCATTCTGGCGCAGGAAAACGAGCACGAGCTCGTATTGAAAACTTCGGAAGCGGAGCCATTGAAAATCGCCACCTCGCGCATTGCGAAGCGGGAAAACGTACCGTCGAGCATGCCGCCGATGGGGAACATTATGTCGAAAAGAGAAATCCGCGATGTTGTGGAGTTCCTATCGACATTGAAGAAGTAACCGCAACACCTATAAAGGAACCCCGGGATTTAGATTCCGGGGTTTATTTTGATTAATGGATAATTTGCTCTTGTATATTGTTATCATCGCGATTTGAATATATTTGAAAACCTTCTCTTCCCCACGCGTGACACATTTTCATGTCAAGTTGATAGTGATCTTCAATGACAAAATCGAAGCATTCAACCAACGGCGGGCAGGCACGATTTTAATTTCATCAACACAAAAAATCTGAATGGAACTCGACAAGAAAGAAGCCGAAATCGTAAACCGGGCGATTCAATCCTGGGAAGATGAGGCACGTATTTCCAGGGAACTGGCAACAGAACTTCGCGGCAGTTACAAAGTAAGAAACGCGAATGTGGACGCAATTGCCGTGTACGCATTGATTTCCGCCGTTTCCTGCGGGTTATTGGCCTTTGGTGCGCTGGTACTGGATGAAAAATGGATCGAGTTGTTGCGCAAACGGTGGGGATTTTCGGAAAACATCGTCGGCATCCTGTTCACATTTGTGGCAGCGTTATTCGTATATCTTGCCAAACGGCGGCTTGGTAAAACGCAGGGCGCGGGAATCAGCAACGAAGTTTACAATATCGCCATAATCCTGACGGTCGCGATTGCCATTACCTACTGGACGCGCGGGCTGCTCGACGGCCCCGGCAATTATGCATTACCACTGCTATTTGCATCCGTTGCCTACGGGGTTGTCGCGATATTCCTGCGGTCGACGTTGCTTTGGGTAACGGCCATTGTCGCGCTGGCCGGCTGGTGGGGCGCACAAACGCATTACTGGTCGGGAGGCAGTTTTCGTTTCCTGGGGATGAACTACCCTCTCCGAATGACGGTATTCGGACTGGCTGTCTGGGTGTCGTCATGGGTGATAGGCCAGGTCCGTTCGCTGGCATTTTTGAATGATGTCACCTACACCGTCGGATTGTTTTTATTCCTGGTTGCTGGCTGGACGCTTTCGATTTTTGGTAACTATGCCGATTACGAGGGTTGGAAAGCGCTTAAACAAAGCCATTTCTGGTTTTGGGCATTGAGCTTCACGCTCGTCCTCGCCGGAATGCTTTATTATGCATTTCAATACAGGCAGGAAACGCTTCGCGATCTTTGCCTGGTGTTCTTTTTGCTGAATATTTATACCCGCTATTTCGAATATTTCTGGGACCGGACCAATGCCGGGATTTTCTTTGCATTGCTGGCGTTGTCCTTCTGGTTTGTGGCCAAAAAAGCCGAGCAATGGCGCGGCAAAACGGCAGGATAACCTATCTTTCAGTTGAAACAAATACCATGAGCAATATCAGACCCATCCGCGGCGAAGAACTCGACCTGATCCATTTTCTCCTCGAAAAACTAAACCTCGACCCCATCGATTACCCGGTCAATGAAATGGTGGACGAATACGAGGGTGGCAAAATGGGCAGCATCAGTCTCGGCGGTGATGTGAACGGTTATGCCGGCGACCTCATCCAGGCCGAGTATCTGGATATCGACGATACGCCGGTCGTTATCACATTAACGCAGGATACCAGTGGCCGGTTACTCGACCTCGATTTCTGGAAGGTCGATTTTTCCAAACTGCTGGAATACCCCACGCCCGATAAGCTGGTATTCGGAAAAGCTGCGGGAGAATAAGCTATTAGTCTTCTTCGTAATCCAGCTCCTTGCCGTAGGTTTCCTCCATTCGCCAGAGCGAAAGCAATGCCAGCGAAAAGCAAAGTGCCGCCACAATGGCCCCCGAGTGCAATACACCGGAACCCTTTTTCAGGAACTGGAACAATGGCAGCGTAAGCAGCACGGTAGCCCGTACATTGTTGGCAACAGAGGTCGTAACCGTAGCGCGGAGGTTGGTGCCGAATTGCTCGGCCGTAGTGGTCAGGAACATGGCAATGTAACCAATCGAAAAGCCGAGCCAAACGTAGCAGATATACAATGTACCGGCGTTGTCGATACCGCCCGAAAGCAGCCAGACGACACCGGCGAGCGTCATGAGCATCATTAACAAAATGGCTTTTTTGCGCGAGCGCAGCCATTGGCTCAGCACTCCGCTGAAAAAGTCGCCTGTGACCACGCCTATGTAGGTGTATAACACGCAGGTACCCGCCTGAACCTCCTCCGCAATGCCCAGCGCTTTGGCAAACTCATTGCCGAATGTCGAGTAAATGCCGATGATCATGTATGTCGGCAGCCCGATTCCCATGCACCGCATATAGCGTACAAACCGCGACCAGCTCGTGAAAATCGTCCACCACGGTACAGGTTTTGAGCCGCGCTTTTCGAGGCTTTTATTAAAAACAATGGATTCGAGCACATTTACACGGAGGATTAGCAGGATCAGGCCCATTCCGCCGCCGATGAAATAGGCCATTCGCCAGTCGGTGAGCTTCACGGCGAAGAACGCCGCAATGGCCCCGGCGAGGCCCACGCTTGCCACTACGGACGCTCCGTAACCGCGCAATTCCCTGGGAAGGATTTCGGCGATCAGCGTAATGCCTGCACCCAGCTCGCCCGCCAGCCCGAAACCCGCGATAAATCTCAGAACTGAATATATTTCAATATTTTGGGTAAAACCGCAAGCGATATTCGCGAGGGAATAGGTTAATATCGAACCGAAAAGCACCGACCGGCGGCCGAGTTTATCCCCTAAAATCCCCCATAAAAAACCGCCGATCAGCAACCCTGCCTGCTGCCAGTTATAAATATTCGCACCGATCTGCGAAATTTCCTCTTCCGAAAGTCCGAGGTCTTTCAAGCTCGGCACGCGCACGATATTGAATAGCAGCAGGTCGTACACATCCACGAAATATCCGAGGGATGCTACGATGACGGGCAAAGTGAGGACGGCACTGAGTTTGGGTTGGACAGGAGTGACGGCGGTCATAAAAGTGTTTTCGTTTATTCTTCAAAAGGCTTGCGGCGCATTGATTTAACGGCGGCCGTGCGCTGCTTAGCCTTCAATCTTTCGAGCTTGGAAGCCAATGTCGGCTTGGTCGCTTTCCGGTCCTTTTCAACGGTAAGCGCCTGACGGATAAGCCTATCGAATTTCTCGACGACCTTCTCCTTGTTGGCTAGCTGCGAGCGCTCGGTCTGGTGGTATAATACGAGCACTTTACCGTTCGTTAATCGGTTGGATAATTTTTCGGTTAGCTTTTGCTTGTCCTCGCCGGTCAGGAATTGCGAATTCGGAATATCAAAACGCAGTTCTACCTTTGTTTCGACCTTATTCACATTTTGCCCTCCGCTACCACCGCTCCGGGCCGTCTGGAAAACCAGTTCGGAGTGCAGGATTTCAGGATCGATCATTCTCTTAAAGTTTTGTTAACACGTGTTAATGTCCGGCGAGACCATTAAACCAGCATCTAAAAGTAACGTCCAAGAACCGATTTTTAACAACAGGAAAACAATTTAACATATCAAGCCATGGACACCATGCGTACACTAAGGATATTCGGCCTGTTTATTTTAATGCTGGGAGGTGTTTCGGTTTCAAACAAAACCCAGGCACAGCCCGGTTTCAGGATCACATTTGAGACTTTTTACGACGAGCTCGCCCCCTACGGCCGATGGATGCGCAATCCACAGTACGGTTCGGTATGGATCCCCGACGTTCCCCGCGGCTTCCAGCCCTATTCTACCGCCGGCTACTGGGAGGTGACCGAATATGGCAATACCTGGGTTTCGGAATATGAATGGGGATGGGCACCGTTCCACTATGGCCGCTGGTCGTACGATGACTATTACGGCTGGTTCTGGGTGCCAGATTACGAATGGGGCCCTGCCTGGGTTAACTGGCGTTCCGGTGGCGGCTATTACGGCTGGGCACCGCTCGGCCCCGGCGTTAGCATCAACGTATCGATCAACATTCCGTCCTTCTGGTGGGTGTTCGTACCGCAACGCTACATTACCAGCCCACGTTGGCATTCGTACTGCGTTCCCCCACGACGCGTGTCGCACTACTACAACAACACGGTTGTGATCAATAATTATTACCGTAGCAACAACCGTACATATATATATGGTCCGCGCCGCGACGAAATCGAACGCGTAACCCGCAGAAGCGTACCCGTACGCACCATCGACGCCAGCCCAAGAGGCCGTGGACGGGTGATCATCGCCGACCGCGGAAACGACCGCTACGATTATGGTGTCCGGAACGACCGCGGCGGTCGTGTAATCGATGCCAATCCCCGTATCGACAGAAGCAACCGCAACGACGACAACCGCGTCGAACCGGGTGACAATTCAAGACGTGGTTCGCGAAACCCATTCGAAGACCGTGGCAATAGCCGTTCGGAACGCAACCGCGAAACGGCGCCTATCGAAAACCGTAATGACCGTTTTGAAGCGCCCAATCCCGGCCGGAACGACCGTTACGAGGCCCCTAACCGCTCGGAACGCAGCCGTGGCGACTTCCCTGGCAACAGTCCTGAACGGATAAACCGGTCGGAACGGATGGAAAGGCCGAACGTGGAACGCCCCGAACGTATGGAGCGAAGCAACCGTTCATTTGAGCCTGCGCCCCGCACGGAACGCCAGGAACGAAGCGCTCCCGAGCCGCGCGGTAACGACCGTGGCAACCGGGGAGGCGATAATGGCGGGGGCCGTGGCGGCGATAACGGTAACCGCGGAGGCGGTGGTTCCAGCGAACGCAGCGGCCGAGGACCAAGATAATTTTCAACCCTTAACACAAAAACAACCCGGCGGGATAGTAGTATTCTCCGCCGGGTTGTTTTTGTTTATCAATACTTTCGATTTACGCTTTGAAAACAGATAAAAATGTTATTTTTAGCTTGCCCAAACCCACGGTATTGAATGGAAATACAATTCGACATTGAGTTCAAGGAAAGTGCACCCAAGTACATGCAGATCATCAAATCGCTGTTACAGGCGATTAGCAAAGGGAAACTGAAACGAGGCGATAAAATACCTTCTATTAACCAGTTGAGTGAAGAATACCTGCTTTCCCGTGACACTGTTGAAAAGGCTTACAAGCACCTTATCAAGGACGGCGTGCTGATCTCCGTGCGCGGAAAAGGTTATTTCATCAACCGTGTAGACATTGAAACTTCGCTCCGTATTCTGCTGGTTTTCAATAAAATAAGTAATTATAAAAAGCAGGTTTACAATGCATTTGTAGAGAATATCGGCCGTAATGTGAGTGTCGACCTGCATATTCACCATTCCAATACCAATATCTTCAAAAATCTGATCAAGAACAGCCTGGGCGAATACGACTACTATGTGATCATGCCGCATTTCTACGAAAAAACGGAAGAGGCCATTGAAACGCTGAAAATGATCCCGCCCGAGAAACTGATATTGCTCGATAAGGACATCGAATTCAACAGCAAAAAGCATTCGTCGGTCTACCAGAACTTCGAGAAGGACATTGTATATGCCCTCAATGAGGCTGTTGACCTGTTAAAAGTTTACAAGAAGCTGATTCTCATATTCCCGACCATGATCCGCTATCCGAAGGAAATCATCAAGGGCTTCCGGATTTTCTGCATTCAGCACGAGTTCGAGCACGAGATCATGTACGATTTTCATGAAAACGGCGTGGCCGTGAAGGATACCGCTTACGTCGTTATCGAAGAAAACGACCTGGTGAATCTGATCAAGAAATGCAAGGAGCAGCAACTAGCCGTCGGAAAAGATGTCGGCATTATCTCCTACAACGAAACGCCGCTGAAAGAAATCCTGCTCGACGGCATTACCACCATTTCCACCGATCACGAGCAGATGGGAAAAACGGCAGCGGAAATCATTAAGGAAGGGAAAAGGGCGCTCGTCAAAAATCCGTTTACGTTGATCCGGCGGAAATCGCTTTGATTTGATACATGTCAGTCTGAGCGAAGTCGAAGACAGTCCGTACGGCAACATCGCACATTCGCTTCGACTCCGCTCAGCGTGACAGTGCTTAAAGCCCTGTCGCTACGGTCAGCTTACCACGTTCGTTAAGCAATTCATTACGAACGCCCAAATGACGGTACAGACCGATCGGGTCGAGCGAGCCGCCGTTCAGGCGCATGGCCTCGCGTACCAGCGGGCGTACGTCTGTACGGAAGGCGTTTTGAAGGATTTGCTGGGCCAGTACCACGTCGTTTTCACTGCGGGCCTCTTCCAGTTTCTTTCGGTCGACGAGCAGTGCCTGCGCATAAGCCAGCAATATCGCTTCTACCGATTGGAGCAAATCTTCCAACGGGTCTTTCACATTGTGGCTCGCGTCGATCATCCAGGCGTAAGTATCGCTCGCCCGACGGGCGCGCTGCATTCCTTCAACCAGTTCCACGAAGATCAGGAACAGCTGGTAGGGGCGAATGGCGCCTACGGTGAGGTCGTCGTCGCCATATTTGGAGTCGTTGAAATGGAAACCCGCCAGGCGGCCTTCCATCATCAGTGTCGCCACAATTTGTTCGATATTCGCATTCGGTAAATGATGGCCCAAATCCACCAGCACATCCGCTTTTGGCCCTAGCTTCTGGCAAAACAGCAACGAACTGCCCCAGTCCTGGATCACGGTCGAATAGAAATTAGGTTCGTAGGCTTTGTATTCGACATAAACTTTCCAGTCGTCCGGCAATGCGGCGTAAATTTCCTGCAACGATTCAAGCGTATTCTGGAATGCCTTCACAAAATTCGACTGGCCGGGGAAGCAGGAGCCGTCCGAAAGCCAGATCGACAGCGCTTTTGAGCCGAGGTTCACACCGTGTTTGATCACTTCGATATTATGCTCCACCGCCTGCTTGCGCACTTTCGCGTCCACATGCGACAATGATCCGAATTTATACGAAAGCTCCTGATCCTTCTGGTCCTGAAATGTATTGGAGTTAACCGCATCGAATTTCAGGCCCAGCGACGTCGCCAGATCGATGATCGGCTGCGCTTCGCCGGGAATATCCCAGGGAATATGCAGGGAGATCGAGCCGCTTGAACGGTTTAACGCATGCAGCAAACCTACGTCCTCGATTTTTTCTTCCAGCGAGCGGGGCTCTCCTACCCCCGAGAAACGTCCGAAACGCGTTCCGCCGGTACCTAATGCCCAACTTGGGATCGCCACCTGAAATGCTTCGAGCGCCCTTACGATTTCCTTGGCATTGATCCCCTGCTCGCCCAGCTGCTCTTGCAGGAAAATGAACTGATTATTATGCCGCGAAAACAGGCTGTCGTTATGCTGGTCTATCTGATATTGTTCAATTTTCATCTGGATAGTACGGAAAAAAGCATTGCCGGGTTTCGGGGCCCGGCAATGCTTGTGATTGGATTGATTATCTCAGGAACGCCGCAGGAACACCGCCGTCGACGTTGATCACATTCCCGGTGCTCTTGTTGAGCAAGCCGCTTACGAAAATATATACGCCGTTTGCAATGTCTTCCGTGTGGATCTCGGCATTCAGTACGGTTCTTTTTGCATAATAAGCAGGCAATTCTTCTACTTTGATGCCGTAGGCCTTCGCACGTCCGGCAGCCCAGCCGCTTTCCCATATTTTACTTCCGGCGATTACCGCGTCGGGATTCACCACGTTTACGCGGATCTTGTCCGGGCCGAGCTCGGCAGCCAGCAGGCGTGACATATGTTGCTGAGCGGCCTTTGCTGTTCCGTAAGCCACATTATTCGGCCCCGAAACGATACCGTTCTTGCTCGCGATGTTAATAATGTCACCTCCCAGGCCTTGTTGGCGCATAATCGCCACCGACTCCTGCGATACCAGGAACTGGCCTTTTACGAGTACATCCTGCAAAATATCCCAGTCTTTAATAGTCGTTTCGGCCAATGGCTTCGAAATCGACAACCCTGCGCAGTTTACCACGATATCCACACCGCCGTATTTCAATTTGGTAGCGTGCAAAGCCGCCTTGATTGCCTCGTCGTCGAGCACGTTCGCTACGGTGGTGTCTGAAAAGTCTTTCCCGAATTTCGCGTCGAATTCAGCCTTGGTTTCTGCCAGTGCTTTTTCGTCGATGTCTGAAATCACGACGCAAGCTCCTTCCTGCAACAACTTCTGAGCGATAGCCTTACCGATACCGCCTGAACCGCCCGTCACGAATGCCACTTTGCGCGATACCGATTTTTCCTTCGGCATACGTTGTAATTTCGCTTCTTCCAGCAGCCAGTACTCGATATCGAATGCTTCCTGCTCGGGCAATGAAACGTAGGAAGAAATCGCTTCCGCGCCTTTCATAACGTTGATCGCATTGATATAAAACTCGGCGGCGACGCGCGCAGTTTGCTTATCCTTTGCAAACGAGAACATACCAACGCCGGGTAAAAGGATGATCACCGGGTTCGGGTCACGCACCGCGGGACTGTTGGCGTGTTTGCAACGCTCGTAATAGGCAATATAATCGGCGCGGTAGGCTTCGAACTGCGGACGGATATGATCGAGGATCTCCTCGTCGGTCGCTTCCAGCTTCTCGAATGGTAAATCCAGTACCAACGGACGGATTTTGGTACGGAGGAAGTGGTCAGGGCAGCTGGTACCGAGCGGCGCCAGTTTATCCAGATCATTGCTCGCGATAAATTCGAGCACGCGCTCGTCGTCGGTGAAATGACCTATCATCGCTTGCTTTTCGGAAGCCAATCCGCGCAGGTAAGGTGCAAGCTTGCCCGCTATCGCCGCACGACGCTCTTTAGGCTCGCTCTCGATACGCGCGCCGCCGAAAACGGGGCGTTTCTTGCCATAATTCTCAGCCAGGTATTCCGACGCTCTTTCGATCGTATCGAGCGTGTTGATATACGATTCGTAAGCAGTGTCACCCCAAGTAAATAGTCCGTGCCCGCCAAGCACAATACCGCGGATGCCTGGATTGTCGTTCAATGCCTTTTCCAGTTTCAGGCCAAGGTCGAAACCGGGACGTTGCCATGGTACCCACGCCAGTTCTCCGTTGAACAGCTCCTTCGTAATGGCTTCACCTTCCTTGGACGCAGCAATCGCGATCAGTGCATCGGGGTGCAGGTGGTCGATATGTTTGAAAGGCAGCAAGCCGTGCAGTGGCGTGTCGATAGACGGGGCCTTCGATTTCAGGTCGTAAATACAATGGTTGAAAAGATCCACCATTTCATCTTCAAACTCCAGTCCGCGGTAAATGTTTTTCAGGCTATGCAGGCGATCGACGTACAGACCAGCCAGACCGCTTCTTGTTAAAGTACCAATATCGCCCCCCCGAGCCTTTGATCCACATTACCTCGACAGGATTGCCCGTCAGCGGGTCTTTTTCGATGGTTTTACAGCTCGTGTTTCCACCAGCATAGTTGGTCAGGCGAAGATCGGCACCCAACAGATTTGAACGGTACAGAAGAAGTGCAACCTGATCATCACCCAGGGAAGCGGCCTTCTCTTCATCCCATAAATAGCTTACATACCTGTACTGGCTTACTTTAGAACTGCTCATATTTGTTTCCTGATTATTTATCGATTTTGAGGTAAGAAATTCTTCTTTGCTGAAAGCATTTTAACAGATTAATACTACTCTGAACGTATGTGCAAGATTAGGAAACTTACCAATCGACACCGTCCTGTTGTATCCTGCATGTTGAAATAATTCGAGAATTAATGTAAGAATTGAAAGTTCCGGAATAAAACAAATGGTCTGAACCATCTTTGTACAGTTCAGACCACGAAATGCAAAAATAACCTTACTGTGCTTATCGCTTTATTAGTAATTTCTTTGCGACATCACCAATTTTGATGGTGTAAATACCTTCTTTCAGATCTTTCACATCGAGCTTCCCGCCAGATAGTTTTGCATTGACGACCACCGCTTTCCCGGTTTGGGTAAAAATTGAAACCGCCTCATTTGTCACAACACCCTCCACAGTTAGTTCTTCCTGCGCGGGGTTAGGGTAAATGTTGACATTCGTCCGATCCGCCCTTACCACGATCGTTTTGGAATATTCAAATTTGCCATCGTAGTCGAGCTGTTTCAAGCGGTAATAAGTAATTGCAAGCGGATCGGGATCTGTATAATGGTAAGTCTTGACTTCTTTCGTATCGCCGTTCCCGTCCACGAAACCGATTGTTTCGAAAGTACGCGCATCGGTGCTGCGTTCGATTTCGAAGCCTTTGTTATTAGTTTCTTCGGTCGTTTTCCAAACGAGTTTCGTTTGATTGTTTTCGGATTTGCCTTCGAAGGATACGAGGGTGACTGGGAGTTTTATTACTGTATAATTCTTTGTAACCAGTTTCAGACCGGGCACCAGGCTGTTCGTTACTTCGGCACGATAGATCCCCTCTCCATCAAGGTAGAGATAGTTCTGACCGACTGTTGTGCTGATCAGCACATTATTTTTAAAAAGCGCATAAGTGTTGTTAGCAACGGTGCCTCCTGCATAGGGTATCATAATTTCAGGAATACAGCCAACACACATTGGCCCTTCCATAGCGGCGTCAATCGGTGCCTGTCTCGTGTACTGATCCAGTCGACCAATATTAGACTCCATGCCGTCAAACGTAAACGCATTGTCCGCCACATTCACATAGCCCGAAACAGGAACGTTGGAAAGGTCGGGAATCGGACCATTAAAGGAACCAAACTGTAAATTCAGATGGGTAAGATTAGCGAAGTTGCTGATCCCGGCGGGAATGGCTCCACCAAGTTTGGTGCCTGAGATCACAATCTTTTGTAATTTGGTCAGATTGCCGAACGCTGGGGGTAGTATTCCTGTGAAATTGCAACTCCTTAGTTCCAGTTCCTCAAGATTTACGAGATTTTCCAACGGAAACAGCATAGGGCCTGTAATATCGTATTGCGTTATACTTAATCGCCTAAGTTTTGTCAGGTTACCAATCTCCGCCGGCAATGGGGCGGTCAAGGCCAAATTTCGGTCAAGTTCAAGCACTTCGAGGTTTGACAGGTTACCAATCTCGGGCGGCAGTGCGCCTTCCAACTGAGCAACAAGGGTTAATTCTTTCAATTTGTTCAACGTAGTCAGAAAAACTGGGAATGGAGATGGCTCACCGCTGCCTATGGCTTCATTAGTACCGAGATATAGTTTCTCAAGATTGACCAAGTTTGCAAACTCCGCCGGTATCGGCCCAAGCGGTGTTAGCGATAAGCCTTTTAACTTGGTCAGACTTCCAATTACGGCCATATTGGCAATTCCAAACCTGTTTCCACTCAAATACAGGTATTCCAGGTTGGTAAGATTTCCCAAGGTAGTTGGAAGCTCTCCTGTCCAGCATCCCAGTTCAACGCCATCGCCGGAAAGATCAAGGGTTGTCAATGCTGTTAAATTCCCTACTTCGGGAGCGAGTTCGCCTCTGATACCCAGGTGTGACAATTCCAGCTTCGTTACGCGCCCTCCTTCGCAGGTGACGCCATACCACCCGCACGGACTGTCACCAACATTACCCCTTACCGCCCAATTGGAAAGCTCAGGGTAGTATGTGTACATGTCCGTGATGCGGTTATAGATCGCGATCAGCGCCAGACGATCATTTTCCAGCGTTTGGCCAAATAAATTAATGGAGATAAAAAGGCAAACAAGCCCAAGTAGACATCTTTTCATAGCGTCGTAAAAAGGGTCAGTAAATCCTCGAAACGTTGAGCGGGTGCCTGGACTGGCAACACAGAGCTGCCGGTAATGTAAGAATGTTCTATATATACAAATGTAACCGAATGCACAATAAAATATGCACCGATTACAAAAAATTATCAAAGCTTGACATTGTAGTATCTCCCTACTCGCTAATTACTTCCAGGTAAGTCCCATATTGCGGAAAAGAAATGCATAAATATCCGCCTGGGTTTCGAGTGCTTTTTTGGTATTACTGGCGCCGTGGCCGGAGTTGGTGTCGATCCGGATCAATAATGGATTGGATGAAGTACTCCCCGCTTTTGCCTGCAACTCGGCGGCATATTTGAATGAATGAGCGGGAACAACGCGGTCGTCGTGGTCGGCGGTGGTGATCATCGTGGCCGGATAATGACCGCCTTCTTTAATATTGTGAAGTGGGGAATAGCCGTATAAAACTTTGAATTCCTCCTCATTATCGCTACTGCCGTAGTCGGCGATCCAGTTCCAGCCGATGGTGAATTTGTGGAACCGGAGCATATCCATGACACCCACGGCGGGAAACGCCGCTTTAAAAAGTTCAGGGCGCTGGTTCATCACTGCACCGACGAGCAAACCGCCATTGGAACCACCCTGAATGGCAAGCCGCTCCGGCGAAGTGTATTTTTCACGGATAAGGTATTCGGCTGCGGCAATGAAGTCGTCGAACACATTCTGCTTTTTCAGCTTCATACCCTGCTCGTGCCACTTCTCGCCATACTCGCTTCCTCCTCTCAGATTGGCCTGCACATACACACCGCCCTGATCGAGAAACGGAATACGGGTAGGACTAAACGCAGGCGGCAAGCTGACGTTAAATCCGCCATAGCCATAGAGGATCGTGGGGTTCGTCCCATCTAGTTTCAACCCTTTTTTGTAAGTAATAAATGCCGGGATATGCGTACCGTCCTTGCTGGGATAAAATACCTGCTTCGTTTCGTAGTCCGACGGCTTGAATGTTACTTCGGGCTCACGGAAAACACTGCTCTTTCCGGTAGCGATATCGTAGCGGAAAATCGTGGATGGATAATTGAACGAGGTAAATGTATAAAATACGAAAGTATCGCTCCGCTCCCCGCTGAAACCGGCTGCCGAGCCTAATCCAGGTAATGCGATCTCGCTTTCTAAGGCCCCGTGCGCGTTGTATACGTATGTGCGCGTGGCTACGTCCTTCATATAGGAGACGAATAGTTTCCCTCCCGCCAATTCCGCATTTTCAAGCGGCTCTTCGCGCTCCGGTAACACGGTTTGCCAGGTCCGGTCGGCTGTTTTGAAGAGAACGACCTTTCCGTTAGGCGCCTCGTCATTGGTTTCGATCAGGAAATCGGCACCGATATTGTCGATAATGCGGAACCGCGAGTCGGTAATCTCCTCCCTGACCGGCACGAATTGCGTGTCGCCTTTTTTAGTACCCATACCGCATTGCCATCCTTCCCTTTTCCCCGGTCGCTCACACTGAGAACGGCATATTGCTCGTCCTCCGTTGTGCCCACTGTGTGAAAACGCTGCGGGTTGGCCTTGTCTTCGAATACCAGTTTGTCCTGGTCCTGCGAGGTACCTATGCGGTGAAAAAAAACCTGGTGGTTTTCATTTTTTGAGGCAAGTGCACTGCCGTCCGGTTTTGGATAGCGGCTGTAATAAAATCCATCGCCCTGCCAGGCCGCTCCCGACACTTTTACCCATTCCACCTTGTCGGCCAGCATGGACAGGTCGTTCATTTGCATCACCTGATACTCTTGCCAGTCGGAACCGCCTTTGGAAAAACCCAGCACTGCATAGGCCCCATCTCCGGACAAACTGAAAACAGTAAGCCTGGTTGTTCCATCGGACGAGAGCTTATTAGGATCGATCACCACTTCGGGTGTGCCTTCCAGCCCCTTCTGGCGATACAACACCGCCTGGTTTTGCAAACCATCGTTTTTATAGAAATAGAAATAATCGCCCTTTTTTCGCGGAGCCGAATATTTCGGATAATTATAGGCCTTTTCGAGGTCGTCGAAAATCTTTTTTCGAAACGGGATCGCATTCAGGTAGCCGAACGTAACGTCGTTCTGGGCTTTCACCCAGGCTGCCGTTTCAACCGAGCGGTCGTCTTCGAGCCAGCGGTAAGGGTCCGCGACTTGCACGCCGTGGTATTCATCGTAATGTTCCTGCCTGCGGGTTTCGGGATATTTCAGTTGTTGTGCATTGCCTTGTCCCGACAATGCCGATGCCGTCATTAAACTCATCAGAAAAATTTTTAAATCCATAAAAACGGCCGTTATTTAATAATTTCCACCTCCAATGCACTCGGAGCGTCGGCCTGGTGATAAATAGTATGCCTAGCAGGAGTAAAATCCGAATCCTGCGCCTTGTAGATATTCTCGACATACTTTTGCGGGTTTCTATCGAACAGCGGGAATGCCGTGCTCTGCACCTGCACCATGATGCGATGGCCCTTTTTGAAAGTATGTAGCACATCCTGCAAGCGGAATTTCAAATCGGTGATCTTACCTGCCACAAGGGGCTCCGGCTTTTCGAAGCTGTTCCGAAAACGGGCGCGCATTACCTCGCTCCTGACCATTTGCTGGTAACCAGCGAGTACCACCTTGGGATCAGGCATATAAGGGTGATTTTTCTCGTCATCGGGATACACGTCGATCAATTTCACGAAGAAATCCGCGTCAGTGCCGGTAGTACTGAATTTAAGTAATGCATTGATTTCCCCGCCAAGCGTGATGTCTTCGGTCAGGATATCAGTTTCAAAAACCAGCACATCGGGCCGTGTTGCGGCAAAACGCTGGTCTTCCGACATATATTCAAACGGTGTAAAGCCCGACATTTGCTTGTAATTGGCCGTGTAGGGCACCGGTTTCAGCGGGTCGCTCACATATTCGCTCACCGATTTTGCCTCCTTCGGCGCTTCGAAATCCAGCTTACCTTTTGGGTGAAAAAACAGCTTGCGCTTTTCGGCGTTGGCAGTCGGCCATTTATCGAACGTCTTCCATTCTTTTTTACCCGTATCGAACAAATAGGCTTCCGGCAGGCCGGTCTTCCCGTCGCCGGCCTCTTTCAAAAAATGTTTAAAGAATTTCGCTTCGATATTATTTTGATAAAAAGTCGCGATGCTATCGCCAAAGTAAATATCATTGTGCAAAGTATGACCGGTTTCACGGCTCCAACGGCCATGCCCGAACGGTCCGACGACAAGTGTATTGTAAATGGAAGGGTTATTCTTTTCGAGCGTTTTATACGTGTTAAGAGGCCCATATAAGTCCTCAGCGTCAAACCAGCCTCCCACTGTCATGAAAGCATGCTTTACACCTTTCAAATGCGGAAGGATATCACGCTTTTTCCAGAACTCATCTTTGTTGGGGTGATTGACGGTTTCCTGCCAGTAAAAGTTCTGTGAATAGTATTTATCAAAATTCTTCAAAGAACCCATTTCAAGGTTGAATGTGTAGCCATCCGGCCTGGGCGTAAACATCTCGCCGGTGAACCACGAGGCGGTAGTAGGTTTCGGCGGTTTAATTCCGAAAACAGGGAACGTCAGGTAATAGCCCTGCGTAAATACGCCGTTGTGATGAAAATCGTCAAAAAAGAAATCGGCGATGGGTGCCTGTGGCGACGAGGCTTTCAATGCCGGGTGGCCGGCCAATGCACTGGCCGTCGTGTAAAAGCCCGGATACGAAATGCCCCATTGCCCCACGCGGCCGTTGTTGTTCGGGATATTTTTGAGAAGCCATTCGATCGTGTCGTAGGTATCCGAAGCTTCATCGACATCGTTCTTATCCTTTTTCTGATCGATATGCGGTGTCATGTTCGTCCAGGTGCCCTCGCTCAGGTAGCGTCCGCGCACGTCCTGGTAAACAAATATAAACTTATCGCGCATTAACGCCTGACTAGGGCCTAACCGGGGCGGATAGGCATCGGCGCCGTAGGGGGCCACACTGTAACACGTCCGCTGCATGAGGAACGGGTATTTCTTTTCGGCCGAAGCGTCTTTGGGCGTATAAACGATCGTATGGAGCTTCACGCCGTCCCTCACGGGAATATCGTATTCAGCTTTGGAATAGTTTTCACGGATATACTGCTCGTCGGAAGCATTTTGTCCATAAACATGCCCGCCCAGCACGATCAGTGCAGCGCAGAGTAGATTTTTGATCATAGTTTGCGATTATTTTCTCTTATAATAATTGAGTGACACGCTGGCGGCGTTTCCCTTTTCGCTCAACGTGTAGAAACCCTTGCCTTCGTTTTCAAAACAGATTGCCTCCCCCTGCGGTTCAAGAGCGACGGTCAAAGTTTTGTTAGCGGATTTAACAAGCGCCTGCCCGACGGTTTCCCCATTGCTCCTTTTCCAATAATATACGGCCAGATAAGTACGGACCATTATTTCACTTCCGTCCCTGGAAATGCTGCTCGCCGTAGCAAGCGCTACCCCGGGCACGGCACCTACTTTTTCGGCAACAATGGTTTCACCTGTCGATTGAGGAAACGGTAACCTGTAAACATTGGTGCTTTGCATTTCCTTTGACAAAACGAAAACATCCTTTGTAACGGGGTCCACGATCAATGCTTCCGCGTCGCGAGGGCCGTCGGGGTAGCTGAAACTAATCTTTTGCAATGCATTCTGATCGAAAGTACCGCCGGTACCGGTGATTTCGGGTATCCGGTAAATGGTATTGACAGGCGTTGCCGGCTGGTTGTTATTTCCAATGTCGGCAATATAGGCATACGACCTGCCGTTGTCCGGCCCCGGTCCGACGGCCACTTCCTCCCAGTCGCGGTTGTCGGCACCCGGCACCTGATATTCCTTAATGGTTTTCCCGTCCTTACTGATCAGATAAAGCGAATTGGGCCGGCCCGAATCCTGGACAGTCCAGAGATAACCGGGCATCGTCGCGCTGGCAGCCAGCCCCGATGCCTCGTCAACAATACCGGCGGTTATCGGGAATTGCTCGGGAGCTGTTTCAAACTGGTCCGACAAGCCGTTCCCGCCGGGCGCCGGCTCCGGGTCGCCACAGGAACAAGTGATGCAAAAAACAAGTGAAGAAAGAATCGACCCCGCTCGTCCGCCCGCACTGCCATATATTTTCATAAAAAACACTTCATGTTAGATTTGCTAAAATTACGTACTTTTGCCGCATTTATTATCAGCGACTTTCATTATCTCAGTATTAAAATAGTTATATGTTACGTACACATACCTGCGGGGAATTAAGCTTAGGACATGTAAATCAAGACGTTGTATTATGTGGTTGGGTTCAGCGCGTCCGCGACAAGGGAGGCATGATCTGGCTCGACCTGCGTGACCGTTACGGCATCACCCAGCTTCTTTTCGAAGAGGGCAAAACCCCCCGCAAATGTGTTGGAAACCGCCCGCTCGCTGGGCCGCGAATTCGTGATTTCGGCCAGGGGCGCGGTAATAGAGCGCCTTGCCAAAAATGACAAAATCGCTACCGGCGATATCGAGATCCGCGTATCGGAACTCAGCATTCTGAACCCCGCCAAACTGCCCCCATTCCTGATCGAAGATGAAACCGACGGCGGCGACGATATCCGCATGAAGTACCGCTACCTCGACCTGCGCAGGAACGTGGTGCGTAAAAACCTGCAATTGCGCCATCAAGTGGCACGCCATACCCGCGCTTACCTCGATAATCTGAATTTCATCGAGGTCGAAACGCCGGTCCTGATCAAATCCACGCCGGAAGGTGCCCGCGATTTCGTGGTGCCCAGCCGTATGAACCCCGGTGAGTTTTACGCATTGCCGCAATCGCCGCAGACCTTCAAACAGCTTCTGATGGTGGCCGGCTTCGACCGCTATTATCAGATCGTGAAGTGTTTCCGCGACGAGGACCTGCGCGCCGACCGTCAGCCCGAGTTTACGCAGATCGACTGTGAAATGTCGTTTGTAACCCAGGAAGACGTTTTGAATACCTTCGAAGGCATGATCCGCGAGCTTTTCAGCAAAGTCAAGGGGATCGATCTGCCGGAAGTGCCGCGTATGACTTACGCCGACGCGATGCGTCTGTACGGTTCGGACAAACCGGATATACGCTTTGATATGCAATTTGTGGAGCTGAAAGGCGAAGAGCGAGACCTCACCTCCGGAAAAGGTTTCGGTGTGTTCGACGATGCCGGCCTTGTTGTAGGTATCTGCGCCCCAGGCTGCGCCGCTTATACGAGAAAGCAGATCGACGAACTGACCGACTGGATCAAACGTCCTCAGATCGGTGCGAAGGGCCTGGTATATGTCCGTTACAACACCGATGAATCAATCAAATCGTCCGTAGACAAATTTTATACGGAAGAAGAGCTTAAAAAATGGGTTGAAGCGTTTGATGCAAAGCCGGGTGATCTTTTGCTGATCCTGTCGGGACAAGGCGATAAAACACGCAAGCAGCTCAATGAGTTGCGGCTCGAAATGGGCTCACGCCTGGGCCTGCGCAATCCGGACGAATATCGGGTGTTGTGGGTGGTCGATTTCCCGTTACTGGAATTCGGCGAAGAAGAAAACCGCTGGTTTGCAATGCACCACCCGTTCACCAGCCCCAAACCGGAGGATATCGAGTTGCTGGATAAAAATTTGGGCCTGGTACGGGCCAATGCATACGATATGGTGATCAACGGCGTTGAAGTGGGCGGAGGTTCCGTGCGGATTTTTGAAAAAGAGCTGCAACGAAAAATGTTCGAAATCCTCGGATTTTCAGCGGAAGAGGCGCAGGAACAATTCGGTTTCCTGATGAATGCATTTGAATTCGGCGCTCCTCCTCATGCGGGGATTGCATTCGGTTTCGACAGGCTTTGCTCTATATTCGGCGGTGCCGATTCCATCCGGGATTTTATTGCATTCCCTAAAAACAATTCGGGTCGCGATGTGATGATCGATTCGCCTTCGCCTATCTCCGAAGCACAGCTGAAAGAGCTTGCAATACAGGTAGAGGGCGTCAATTCCGGATCAAAATGATCACGGTCCGCCGGATAATTTAAATAAAATAAGATTTTGTAGATTTGCCCCGAGCTTACTTAAATTTAACCCCAGGGCCTTCCGCGAACGGAAAGCTGCTGACTGTAATTAAACTACACTGCATGCATTATCAATCCTTTCTAAGAAATTATTTCAGGAATGCCTTTATGTTGTTGCTCCTCCTGGCCAGCATCGGGGTTTTTGCTCAGAACAATACTTCTCCTCAGCTTCCAACCGCGGATCCGACGCAACCTAAGATCGATCCGACCCAGGTGACCAATCAGCAGGCCGTCGATTTTTATAATCAGGCAAAGTCGGCGGGTATGTCCGATATGGACATCGAAAGGGCCGCGCTGCAAAGGGGCTATACACTGGATCAGATATCGGCGATGCGCAAACGGCTGCAACAAAAACCGAACGAAAAGCAGACCGACGATCCCAACCGTGACGAGCTCGACGAAACGAGAGAACAGGACGAGCTCGACGAGCTGGACGATGAAGCGAACAACGAACGCGACTCCACTAATGCGCGCCGTTCGAGAAACCGTCGGCTGAGCCGCACTTTCGGATCCGCATTCTTTGCACGGGCATCTTCTACATTCGAGCCCAACCTCCGCATTGCAACGCCCCGGAATTATATTCTCGGACCGGAAGATGAAATCGTCGTTGATATTTACGGCAATGCAGTGGATAACTTCCGTATGAAAATCAGCCCGGAAGGAACCGTGAAAATGCTGAACCTGGCGCCGGTTTATGTAAATGGCTTAACCATCGAACAGGCGAGCGAACGCATCGTGAACCGCTTGCGGCAGGCCTACTCCACGCTGAACCGTCCGGGATCGGGCACGTATTCTTCCATTACGTTGGGCAATGTCCGCAGTATCCGCGTGATGATCACCGGTGAAGCCGCCCGTCCGGGTACTTACACGGTTTCGTCACTTGCTACGGCTTTCAATGCGCTTTCGCTGTCGGGCGGCCCGAGTTTCAACGGTTCTTACCGGAACATCGAAGTGATCCGGAACAACAACGTCATCAAAAGAATCGACCTTTACCGCTTCCTGGTGGATGCCGATCTCCGGGACAATATCGCACTTCAGGATCAGGACATTATCCTGATCCGGCCTTTCGAGACCCGCATCGAGTTAAATGGCCAGGTGAAACGTCCGGGTATTTTCGAAGCGAAACAGGGAGAAAGCCTGATGAGCTTAATCCGTTATGCGGGCGGCTTCACGCCGGAAGCCTACACGAAAACGCTCACCTACCAACGCAATACCGGCACCAATTATATAATCGGCAGCATCGACTCCGTTCAGATCGAATCCTTCACTCCCAAAAACGGGGACATTTTCAATGTAAAGCGAATCCTGGATGTTGTCACTAACCAGGTTGAAGTGCGTGGCGCGGTAACCCTGCCCGGCGCCTATGCATTGGAAGAACGTTGCAATACGGTTTTGAAACTGATTCAGATGGCACAGGGTATCAGCCCCCGCGCGTTTCTGAACAGGGCCATCCTGGAAAGATCGAGCGGTGAAACCCAGACGGGCATCGTGGCGATAGACCTCCGCAAACTGATTAACGGGGAAATTGAAGATATCCCATTGCTCCCGGGGGACATTCTGACGATCAAATCCGTGGAGGATCTCAAGGAATTCACGTTCCTGACAATTTCCGGGTCGGTAATCAATCCGGGTAACTACTACTATTATAAAGACATTACCATCGCCGACCTTATATTCCAGGCCGGCGGTTACACCGAAGGTGGTATCCCCTACCGTATCGAGGTATCGCGTAGGGTAAAAAATGATACACTCGACCTGCCTGCTTCACAGAACGTCCGCATTTTCACGATAGACGTAGCTGATAACCTGGTACTCAATCCCGAAGACCAGAAATTTAAATTGCAGCCGCAGGACATCGTCGTGGTGCGTAAATCGCCGCGTTACGAAGCGCAGAAGTCTGTTACCGTCATCGGCGAGGTTAAATATCCCGGCAATTACACCATTATTAATAATTTCGAGCGCATTTCCGACCTTTTCTCCAAAGTAGGCGGGCTTCGGCCGGAGGCGTACTTGCCCGGTGCGAGGTTTTATCGTGGCCAGGAATTGATCGCGGTCGATATCGAAGCGATTATCAGGAAGCCTTCGCTGTCGGCCAACCTGTTGCTTATGCATGGCGACACGCTTATTATCCCACGCCGACTGGAAACGGTGCGGATCCAGGGTGGTGTGCACAATCCGTCGGTCATGAACTTTGACCCCAAGTTTAGCTACGACGACTATATCTCCCAGGCAGGCGGTTACACCGAGCAGGGCTGGAAAAAACGCGTATATGTGTCCTATCCCAACGGTCGGACACACCGTACTAAAAATTTCCTGTTTTTCAGATCTTTCCCGAAAGTTGAACCCGGCGCTGTCGTTACCGTTCCGGTGAAGGTAGCAGAACCGGAACGTCAGAGAACGCCGGGTGAACGTATTGCCCTGTTCTCTTTCATCGCATCGATGGTAAGTACACTCACACTAGCTGCAATTACCCTGAGCAGAAATTAATCATGATATCCTATCCAGAGAAAAAAGCCGAAGTAGCCGAGAGCACCGGGAGTACGTTCAATGCATCCGAAGTACGTTTTATCGATATTATCCTTTTTATAAGGAAGTACATTAAAATGTTAATTCTGGTCACGATCGCATCGGTGATAGGAGGTGTGCTGTACAGCTTCACACTTCCGAAAAAGTACGAGGCCAGGGTAAGCCTGCTGCCCGAATACGGCGGCCCCAAAAGAGGGTCATTCTCGCTGCTGGGTGCGGGGCTCACCGGCGACGGTGCGGAAAAGCTGCAACCCGAGCTTTACCCGACTATTATGCAGAGCTCGCCGTTTGGTGAATATCTTCTCAAACAGCCTGTGGTTGACCAGGAAAACAAATCTTACAAAACACTTCTGGACTTCATGCGGGCGCAGCAAAAGCCGGGCCTTCTGTCCCGCCTGTTCTCTTCGTCGCCGAAAGCACCCAAAAAGGAAATAAAGCTTAAAAAGGAGGGGATCCTCTCTTATTCTCTTCAGGAACAATCCCAGATCGCCGGGGCTATCGCATTACTCTCCGCGGAAGTAGACCCCAAAAGTGGCGTAATCGATATCAGCGCGGAAACTTTGGACCCGTTCGTTTCGGCAATCCTTGTTGAAGCGGCAGAAAAATACCTTGTCGACTATGTGGAAGATTACCGGTCGTCTAAGGCAAGTCAGCGCGAAGGCCTGCTGTCCGATCGCGTAAAAGAAGCCAAAGCCAGGCTCCGCACCGCCGAGTACGCACTTCAAAGTTATCGCGACCAGAACCGGAATATCTTTTCCAATACCGCTAAAATCGAAGAGCAGCGGTTGCAGGCAGAATACGTGTTGGCCGAGTCGCTGTACAGCGACCTCGTGAGAAGATACGAACAGGCCAAGGTGAATGTAAAAGAAGAACGTCCCGTTTTTAAAGTGCTTGAACCGGTGAAAGTTCCTTTGCTCAAAAGCAGCCCCAAACGCTTGCGAATCGGCTTGATCTCCGGCTTCCTCGGGGGCTTTTTTACCATATTATATATCCTCCTCTTTAAAGAAAAAGTAATACAAAAGATCGTGTCAGGTGCAAACCGGTAGGGTTGCCTGCGATCTTTACGGATGTCATAACCATTTAGCAAATCATAAGCAATGAAAGTTGTATTACTAGCAGGAGGCTTAGGCACACGCTTATCAGAAGAGACTGTTGTAAAACCCAAGCCGATGGTGGAGGTTGGCGGCAGCCCCATTCTTTGGCATATTATGAAGATTTATTCTTCACATGGATTCAATGAATTTGTTGTTTGCCTCGGTTATAAGGGTTATGTGATCAAGGAATATTTCGCCAACTATTTCCTTCACCAATCGGACGTTACCTTCGATATGTCCGATAACAAAATGGAAATCCACAATTCACAAGCGGAGCCCTGGAAAGTTACGCTGGTAGATACCGGCCAGGACACCATGACCGGCGGCCGTGTGAAAAGAGTCGCCAAATACCTGAACAACGAACCATTCATGCTGACCTACGGCGACGGCGTGGGAGCTATCGATGTCAAGGAACTCGTCCGGTTCCACCAGGAAAACAACAAGCTACTCACAGTAACCGCGGTGCAGCCTTCCGGGCGGTTCGGAGCATTGAATATTACCGACAGAAACAAGGTCGAATCGTTCCTCGAAAAGCCCAAAGGCGACGGAGCGTGGATCAACGGCGGATTCTTTGTGTGCCAGCCCGAAGTTATCGACTACATTACCAACGACACCACCGTGTTCGAGAAAGAGCCTTTGGAAAATATTGCACGGGACGGAAAAATGGTCGCGTTCAGACACCAGGGTTTTTGGAAACCGATGGATACGCTTCGCGACAAGCAGGAACTCGAAAATTTGTGGCAGTCGGGTAACGCTCCCTGGAAAAACTGGAATTAAAAAATATGGATTTACAACACTTGACACATTACTATAAAGACAAAAAGGTGTTCCTGACCGGTCATACGGGCTTCAAGGGTTCGTGGCTCCTGCAATGGCTTCACTCACTCGGTGCGATCGTTAAAGGATACTCACTGGCCCCCGAGAACAAATCCGACCTGTATTACCTCATCAACGGCGACACGCTTTGTGAATCGATGATCGGCGACGTAAGGGACAGTGAAACAGTAATTGAAGCGATCGCCTCTTTCCAACCCGATTTCGTTTTCCATTTGGCAGCCCAGCCGCTCGTGAGACTTTCATATGAGATTCCATCCGAAACTTTCTCGGTGAACGCAGTAGGCACAGCCAATGTGCTGGACGGTGTGCGCAGGCTCGAAAAACCTTGCGCGGTTGTGCTCATTACCACCGATAAGGTCTACGAAAACAAAGAATGGCATTACCCTTACCGCGAGATCGACCGGCTGGGCGGATACGATCCGTACAGTGCGAGCAAGGCGTGCGCGGAGTTGATCATCGGTTCTTACAGAAATTCATTTTTCCGTCCTTCCGACTATTCCAAACACCGTAAGTCCGTCGCCAGCGCGCGGGCGGGGAATGTAATCGGTGGCGGCGATTGGGCGAAAGACAGGATTATCCCCGATATCGTCCGGGCGCTCGCCCAGGATAGCCCTATTATCGTTAGAAATCCTGCATCGGTACGGCCGTGGCAGCATGTACTCGAACCGTTGGGCGGTTACCTCCATCTGGCGACAAAAATGGTCGATGACCCCGTGAAATATGCCGATTCCTGGAATTTCGGTCCGCTGCCGGAAGACAACCTTACGGTGGAAGAACTGGTGAAAATCGCCGTTCGCAACTGGGGAAGCGGCTCCTACGAAGCCAGGGCATTGGCCAATCAGCCGCATGAAGCCGGCCTGCTCAAACTTGATATCAGCAAATCCATCCACGAATTGGGATGGAAGCCCAAATACAACGCCGAAACAGCTATCCGTAAAACTTTGGAATGGTATAAAACATGCCACGTCTCTCCGCAGAATGCGGCTGCCGCATTGAAGGCTAATATTGAAGAATATGCATCGTAAAACCGCAGTTATCGGCAGTGAGTCGTTCCTTGCCCGCTATGTGGTGGCCAAACTTCAATCCAGTCACAGCGTCTGCGGATATAGCAGAAGCAATCATTCCGGAATACCCGTCCACGTTCCATTCGATTATCCGTCGGTTAAGCTGGATTTCCCTGCATTGCTTGACTTCGACAACATCGTTTACTGCGCGGGGAGCGGCATTCAGGCCAACAAATCAGATGATTTTGTTTTCGAACTGAATACTTATCTCCCGATAGAGCTCGCCAATTTCCTGAAAAAGAACGGGTTCCAGGGTAAACTGGTCACTTTTGGCTCTTATGCGGAGATCGGGAACAATTCGGAGGAAAAACATTTCACCGAGCAGGAAATTGTAGCGTCGCTATTGTCTTCGCCCAATGACTATGGTATTTCCAAAAGGCTCCTTACCCGCTTTTTCCAAAGTGCCAGGCTGGATTTCGGCTTTTATCATCTCATTCTGCCAACCATTTACGGTCCGGGAGAAAACCCGAAGCGGCTGCTGCCTTATCTGGTACATTCAATCGCAAGGGGCGAAACGCCCGTTTTGACGAGCGGTAACCAAACCCGGCAATACGTCCATGTCCGCGACGTAGCCGACCTGATCAGCCTGTTCCTGGATTCCGACGCGCCATCCGGGATTTATAATGTACCCTGCGTGGAAACAATGCTCGTGAAAGACATCGTTTCACTGGTATATGAAACCATGAATGCCACACGCCCGCGCGAAGAGGAAAGGCTGAAACGATACGACGAGTCGATGAAGTTCCTGGCATTGGATCCGACAAAAACGCGTAACATCTTTCCCGAATGGCGGCCACGGATCGCGATTAATGAGAGTTTGCAGGAGTACAATGCATAATCCCCCCCACCTTTTAAAGATAAACACACTTAACACCCGATCGATCAAGATATGCTAACTATTCTCATTCCTACCTATAACCGGATGGAATTTCTCATAAAAAACCTCGAAATTCTGTCGGAAATTATCCCGGCAGGCGGTTTTACTGAGGAAGTTAGCCTTATCGTTTCGGACAATTGTTCCACCGACAATACATACCACGAAGTTAAGAGGTTTAAGGACGAGGCTAAAATAGGAATAACGTTACACCGGCAGGACACCAACATCGGGCTGAAAGCCAATGCATTGTTCGTTCTCGAAAAGAGTACAACGGATTATGTGATGTACCTCGGTGACGACGATTTCATCGACGCCGGCTATTTGGCTACCTGCATGAAGCTCATCAGGAAGGACGCCAAAACGACCGTCATCGTTCCTAACTATGTGCCCGTGTCTGTCGATAACGAGCTCGTTGCCGATTCAAGGGATCTTATCGGGCCGGTGCAGAGATTTGAGCCGGGATTTGATTCTATCCTGAAATATTCCTGGAAAGGTCATCAGATCAGCGGCATCGTCCTGAAACGCGAAGGGCTGCACGACGCGTACATGAAATATGGTGTTGATAACATTTATCCGTTCGTGTTTTTCGTATCGTACTCAGGCCTTAACGGCGTGGGATACCTCATCAAAGACAATCCCGTACGCGTGACGCAGCCGGTCAAGAAGAAAGATTGGGGTTACGGCGACGACGGGCTCGTCGGCGAGATTTTCGACAATTACAAAAAACTGCCCGTTTCATCCATTCAACGGTTCCGATTGGAAACTACATTGCTTTACATACAGAACTGGCGACTTTTGATGTACCGGAAGTTCGGGGCGAAAGTGTTCTGGAAAGCGGTGTGTAAAATAGGTTATGGAAAAAGTTCGAGTATGTTATTTTCGCTGTTTTTTCCTGTTTTGCTGGTGCTGATTAAATTGAAAAGAAAATAGGAGGAATATGCAGGTTCAGCAAGAGATCAAGAAAGGGGCAATCACTGTGTTCATCACGAAGTACAGTGGCATTGTCATTGGTCTTATTGTAAATTCAATATTAGCCAGGCTTCTTTCACCTTCGGAGTTTGGTGTAGTGGGCGTTATCACCGTTTTCATAGCGTTTTTCAACATTCTCAGTGATATCGGCCTTGGCGTGGCTATCGTCCAGAACCAGGATCTTGGGAAAAAGGACATATCGGACATATTCAAGCTCAGCTTTTTCCTGAGCGTGATGCTTGCCGTTTGCTTCGCGGGGTTGTCTTACGCCATTGCCTGGTTCTACCAGAACGATATTTACCTGATTATCAGCAAGCTACTGGCGATTAACGTACTATTCAGCGCCTTAACGGTCGTACCCAAAAACCTGCTCATTAAGGCGAAGGCATTCAAAACGATCGGTGCAGTGGAAGTGAGCGTATCGCTGGTTACCGGCGTGCTGGCTATTTTTATGGCGAATGCGGATTGGAGCTACTATGCGATCGTCTGGCGTTCTATCATATCCAGCATGGGCATTTTCTTCTTGTGCCTCTATTTCTCGGGGCTGAAAGTGCAGCGAGGCTTTTCATTGAAGGCCGCACGGAAAGTCGCACGGTACTCTATGAACCAGTTTGCGTTCAATTTTATCAATTACTTCTCACGAAACCTCGATAACATATTGATCGGCAAGTATATGGGCAGCCAGAGCCTGGGGATTTACAACCAGGCCTACCAGCTCATGACCTACCCGATCTCGAACCTGACCCACGTAATAACGCCTGTGCTTCACCCCGTTCTGGCGCAATTCCAGCACAACGTGCAAGTGATTTTCACGGAGTACATGAAGGTGGTGAAAATCCTGGCAGCCATCGGTATCCCTATTTCGATATTCGTCTACTTCTCTTCCGACGAAATCATTTACCTGGTTTTAGGCGAGCGGTGGATGGAAGTAGTACCTATCCTGCGGGTGCTGAGCATTTCGATCTGGGTGCAAATGATTTCTTCCAGCGCCGGGGCGATATTTCAGGCTACGGGCAGGACCGACATACTTTTCAGGCTGGGTTTATCCTGCTCGGCGATCATGATCGTCGCCATTGTAACGGGAACATTAGTGTTCAAATCGCTGATTGTGACGGCCTACGCGTTGGTTATCGCGTTTTGGGTAAGTTTTGTACTGATATTTTTTGTGCTGCTGCATTACATATTCCGTCAGCCGGCTTCTGTCTTTTTCAGTGCAATCGCGAAACATTTCGGTCTGGCGCTGGCAATGATCGCAGGATTATGGATCAACAGCCACCAGGCGGCTTTTCAGATCGTCGATGCCCAATCCGCGCTCATTTCACTAAGCATCAAAAGTGCCATTGCGTTCATCATATTTTCACTGTTCAATATCAGTCTGATCAGAAAATACTTGCCAGGCGTCCCTAACCCGAAACTATAACGCTCTATAAATTAAATCATTTAAATCAATCTAACATGTACGAAAGAGAACCCGGTATTGAACGCCTGTACCCTTCAATTTTTGGAAGAATGGCAACCCGCTACTACTATCTGCGTCAGCTGCGGCAAGCGATCGAAGATGTGATCAGGGATTTTGTCGCCAAGAGTCCAAGGAAACTGGTATTGGCGGATTACGGCTGTGGCAACAAGCCTTACGAACCGCTGATCGCTCCTTTTGTAGAAAAATACATTGGCATCGATCTCGCTGTAAACAAGATCGCCGACATTCATATTTCACCGGAAGGACAAATCGAACTTCCTGAAAAAAGCCTCGACGTGGTGCTTTCAACGCAGGTTCTCGAACACGTAGTGAATCCCGGCGAATACCTTTCGGAAGCACACCGCGTGTTGAAAGACGACGGGCAGCTTATTTTAAGTACCCACGGTTACTGGATGTTCCACCCCGACCCTACGGATTTCTGGCGATGGACTTCCACCGGGCTGCGAAAGGTGGTTACCGAGGCCGGATTCGAGGTAATTCATTTTAAAGGCATTATCGGCCGCTCGGCAATGGGCTTGCAGTTGTTTCAGGACGGTATCACGTTTGTAATACCAAGAATCGCCCGTCCGGTACTTGCGATGATCATTCAACCATTGATCATGCTGTTCGATAAGTTGCCGTCCCAGGCAGGAAAGGACCAGGATGCCTGTACATTCATTCTGGTAGCGAAGAAAAGAGTTAAACAATAAATCCCACAGTCGTCAATGGAAAGCCGGCCCGGGCCGGTTACTTGCAAACATTGACGTTGATCGAATATAATGAAGAGCGGCAGGCCGAAGATATTGACAATCAGCCACTATGGAAACTTATACGGGGCGAACAGGTCATTATTAGCATTGATTGGCAGCCTCCGGAACAGCGTCGACTGGCACGTCGTTTGTCGCGAAAAGGGCGATTTTACCCGTGAACTGGAAAAAATCGGTATCAGTCACAGCGTAATCCCGCTGGCGTGGGATGTGTCGCCAAAAGGTACGGCAGACAAGCTACGCAGTGTGGTCAAATTCACGATGAATGTCGTACTGGCGCTTTATCTGAGTTTTTATGTCGTTACCCGGCGGGTGGGACTGATCCATTCCAACAGTTCCGTCATTTTTATCGGCGCGCTGGTGGCGTTCTTTACGGGGCGCCGGCATCTTTGGCATTTGCGCGAATTTGTGTATGAAGATTATAATCTGAAGTACAATTTCGGCAGAACGGCTTTCCGTTTCTGGGCCGACAAGGCATGGACACTCATTTGTATCTCCAAAAGTATTTACAAAAAAAGGGTTGTCGAAACAGGCGTCACGACTCGTAGTGTGCTGATTTATAATGGGCTGGTATCTGATCCGCCCGTTAAGAGGACGGCAACCAGGAAAGACATCGTAACGTTAGGCGTTGTAGGCGTGATCGACCCCGCGAAAGACCAGTTGACTGCCATCAAAGCGGTGCATTTACTGAACACGAGGGGGTATCCTACCCGTTTGAAAATCGTGGGCGAAGTCGGTGCCGGGCCCTATTTTGAGACATTGGAAGATTACATCAAAGCCCATAAACTTGAAAATGCGGTTGATTTCACCGGATTTTCAAAGGATGTGGATGCTATTTATAATTCCCTGGATATCACCCTCATGTGCTCTCAAAACGAAGCGATGGGGCGTGTAACGATCGAAAGTATGATGCGGGGAGTACCCGTGGTCGCCTACGATTCCGGAGGCAGCAGCGAGCTGATCGAACATGAAAGAACGGGCCTCTTGTTTAAAGGGGGCGAAGCCGTGCTGGCTGATCAGATCGTCCGTTTGCTGGAAGACCCTGATTTATACCGAAGGATATCCGAACAGGCGCAAGAACACGCCTCGGCTAATTTTACAGTTTCGCAGTACGCGAAGAATTTTTTTAATGAGGTTACCGCAGCGCTGGCAGTACCCGAATAGCAGAAGTATATGCAGTATCCCAAAATTTCGATTATTACAGTTGTCAGAAACGGCGAAAAAGATCTGGAAAATGCCATTAAGAGTGTCGTCAATCAGACTTATGGCAATATCGAGTACATTGTCCTGGACGGTCTCTCTACCGACGGAACTCTGGACATCATCCGAAAATACGACGATCGGATCGCCCTTTGGAAAAGTGAAAGTGACCGAGGGATATTTGATGCTATGAACAAAGGCCTCGACCTCGCGACCGGCGACTGGGTCTATTTCCTCGGATGCGACGATGTGCTTGCCTCCCCGACCATCATCGAAGAAGTGGTCGCAGAGTTCACACGCCCCGATGGCATTTACTATGGCAATACTTATCTAAAAAAAAGTAACCAGATTTATACCGGTAAAGTCAGCAAATGGAACATCGCACTGCGGAACATTTCACACCAGGCCATTTTCTACCCGAAGTCCATTTATAAGGAAAAGAAGTATAACTTGGAATATAAATTAACCGCGGACCACATCTATAACCTGGAACTTTACAGCCGACATGCAGCGCAGTTTTTTTATATGCCCAAACTGATTTCGTTATACAACGATCTCGGAATGAGCTCGGTTAACATCGACCACCTGCATAAAAAAACGATCGTGGGCGTGGTTTTTCAAAATCTGGGAAGTGCCGTGGGTACCTATTACTGGTTCCGCGTAAAGGTTTCAAATTTTAAAAACAGCCTGAAAGGTGGGAAATGAGTTTTTCGTAAGGGCAATCCTGGATAACTGGCTTTACTTCGGGGCCATTTACGGGGGTTTCTTATGTTTTTACCTTCTCCTTTACCGCAAAATATATTGGGGCATTCTGGATCCGATGCTGATCACGGTGATCAATCTCGCCGGTGGGGCATTTTGTGTATACTTTCTGTACACCGACCAATCCCTGAAACCGATTTATGGCTGGTCGTTTCTAGGAACGGAAGTAGCCTTGTTTCTTGGGCTGACACTCGCAACATACATTCCCGTGCTGAAACTCGGCGGCAACACCAACAAAGTTGAAATACTGCGATCCGAAGGCGTCAGTGAGTTCGATATCTTCTGTTTTGTCGTTTACGCCGCCTATGTGTGCGTAGAGATTGTCAATTTGAAAACGGTCGGGATCGTCTTGCTCAATGACGAAGAGAATCACGTTTCAGCCTACTCCGGCCATGGAATCGTGCGCGCATTTCTGCTCTCGTACCGCACGCTGGTAATCCTCGCGCTCTACTATAAAACCTTGTATTTGAAGAAAAAGCTGAACCTGTTCGAGCTGTTCATTTGCTTCGTTCTGCTGGTCGATATCGCGACGAGCGGATCGAAAGGGGCTGTCGCCGTCTTTTTCCTGATGTATTTCCTCATCAGCTACCCGATGGTTAATAAGGGAAGAATGGAGACAATCAAACTTTCATTGCCGCTAATGGTGGCCCTGGCGAGTTTTCCCGTCGCTATTGTGATGATTTCCGTGGGTGCGGATGTTACATCGGCTATTCAGCAGGTAGGTTTGCGGCTGATGGCCAGCGGCGACATTTTCCTGCTCGGTTATTTCGATGACGTGATGGACAGCATTCAGGAAACTTCGTTTTTCAAGTACGCCTTTTATCCGGGATGGGGAGCCATTCTGAAAAACCTGGGGTTCGACATTACCCCGCCCGAACCCGTTGGGGTAGATGTATTTGCATTTTATACCAACCGCCGGACTTCTGGTGCGAATGGGCGCTACAATTACCTGGCTTACCATTTCTTCGGGCTTTGGGGAGGGATTATCTACGCATTGGTTATCGGCCTGCTCGTAGGTTACCTGCGCAATACATTTAAGAACCTCAACCCAATGAACATGAATTATTACGCATTTCTGTTCATGGTCGTACTGATCAGTTGTTCAACCCGCCTCATCGACGACATTTTGCTGTTCGGCAACACCAGTTTCTGGGCACTCCTCTTCCTGACCTTATCTTTCGTGATAGCCAAATTCCTGTACAAGGTGCTCCAAGTGGTCACCGGACTGAAATCGTATGCCTAACATTGTCTTTTTCATTTATAATATCGCGGCAGTTGGTGGAACTGAGCGCGTTGCCTCCGTCATTATCAACGAATTAGCGAGAAAAGGTTATAATGTCCATGTGCTGGGCCTCTATGGCGATCCGGAGAAGGTTTTCTTCCCCTATGAGCCAACTGTCAGGGTGACGAGCCTGCATATCGATAATCTGAAAGGAGTCCGGAAAATCCTGTATTCCCAACACCGGATCCGGCAATTTGTGAACAGCAACCATATCGACACTTTCGTAACGGTTGAATCCATTATGGCTACCTATTCGGTGCCTTCGCTGGCGCTGACGGGCATCCGGCACGTGGTGTGGGAGCATTTCAATTTCAAAGTCAGTCTGGGCATTGCCGCCCGGTCGCTCGCCCGGCAGCTTGCCTTGTGCTTCGCCGACCATATCGTAACGCTTACAGCACGCGACAGGCAATTCTGGAACGAGGGTGCCTGGCGCCGTCGTGCGGAGCTTGTCCACATTCCCAACCCTATGTTCCTGGAAGAGAGAACGCCGTCCGAAAATCCGTCAAAAACGGTGATTTCCGTCGGCAGACTGACTTTTCAGAAAGGTTTCGATCTACTGATCGACACCTGGGCACGGGTACCGGCAATCCTCCGGCAGGAGTGGAAACTGCTCATTATCGGTGACGGCGAGGATAAACCGCTGATCGAGAAGAAAGTAGCTGAGCTGGGAATTGGCCAATCGGTGGAACTTGTCGGCGCGACGAAGGAGGTATTCAAGTATTTTGAAAATGCTTCCATTTATTGCCTGAGCTCGCGTTTCGAGGGCTTGCCGATGGTGCTTCTGGAAGCATTGGCATTCCATCTTCCGATCGTCGCTTTCGACTGCGACACAGGCCCCGGGGAACTGGTAGAAAATGGAAAGAACGGTATTTTGGTAGAAGCCGGAAATGTGCCCGCCCTGGCCCGCTCGCTCGCTTCCCTTATGCAGGACGACGAGCTGCGCGAGCGCATGAGACATTATCAATCGCAAAGGCTTGGAACGCTCGAACTCGAAGGCATTATGGACCAGTGGTATAACATTTTGAAATAAACTCAACACCGACGGACACACGCTTTGAAAACAAAAAAAACTACTCTATATTCTCCACGATGTGCAAATCGGCGGCGTTGAAGTAGCATTACTCTCGGCCATCCCCGACTTAAACCGGCGATTTGAGCTGAAAGTAATGGTATTGGGGCGCGTCGACGCGAATATGACCCGCCATTTGACAGCGGAAGAAAAAGCCTGCTTTGCTGAATTCGATTACAAATTAAGCCTGTATCCGCTGGTCGTTTTCAAAATGGTCCGGTTCATATTGAACTTCGCACCCGACGTCATGATCTGCTCGCTTTGGCGTGCTTCGTTGCTCGGTGTTATCGCCAAAAAGCTCAGCCCGAAGCTACGGTTCGTGTCTTTCATACATAACACCGCATTTTTCCACCGCCTCGACCGTTTTTTCAGCCAGACAGCCATTCGCAATGCGGATACGATATTCACCGATTCGGGGGCGACGGCGACATTTGTCTCGCAGCAATTCGGGCCATCGGTGCCTGTGCGCGTCATTTCATTTTTTACCAATCCGTCGCCTGAATTTAAAACATCCCTCCCCTTCGATAACCGGGATATCCGCTTTATGTTTCTCGGGCGCATCAATGCGGTAAAAAACTTACCTTTGGCAGTCGATACGATCCGGTACCTTGCAGATAAAGGCCACAACGTTTCGCTGGATATTTTTGGCCGGGACGATGGAATGCTTGGTGCAGTTAAGGAACATATTCGTTCCAAATCCCTGGAAAACCGGGTTAAATTTAAAGGCGAGATAACCGGCAACCAGAAGCTCGATATGTTTGGAAAATATCATTTCCTGATTCAGTTGAGCACCAACGAGGGAATGGCGATGAGTGTCGCCGAAGCAATGCAGAACGGTCTGGTTTGCTTTGTGACGCCGGTGGGGGAAATTCCCAACTATGCCACTGACATGCATACGGCGATTTTTGCAGATATTAGTACACCGGAAACGTTTGGTAATTCATTAAAAAAACTGGAATCGGTGATCGTCGATCCGGATCTTTACAACCGGATTTCGTCGGAGAGCTTCGCCGGCTTGAAGAGCGTCGGTACCTACTCGGAATCGCTCGTTGGGGGAATAGATGAAGTTTTGCAATGAATGCGGGCGACCGCCCGGTATCGCATTGAAAAGGGAAACGGTTCGAATGGAGTTGTTATTGAGATTATGAAAATTTTACATGTCATCACGCTTGCGGAACTCGGTGGCGCCCAATCCGTGGTGATTAACCTGGCGCGGGAGTCGGTTAACGACGGCCATGAGGTAATGGTGGCGTCGTCGGAAGACGGCGAACTTTGGAAAGTTCTGCCATCGGGGGTAGCCCAGTGGAAAATCAGCCCGCTGCAACGTTCCATCAGCCTGTCGAAGGAACATAAAGTGGTGAATGAACTACGCCGTGTTTACCGCATTTTTAAACCCGACGTAGTTCACCTGCATTCCTCCAAGATCGGCATCCTCGGGCGTCTCGCATTTCCGCGGAAGAAAATCGTCTATACCGTGCACGGTTTCGATTCTATCCGTGTGGCATTCAGGAAGTTTCTCCATCTCGAACGTTTGCTCCAGACCAGGGCCAAGCACATCGTAGGGGTAAGCAAATACGATTACCAGAACCTGTTGGGCGAGGGAATTAAAAAGAATGTGTCGTACATCTACAACGGCATTACCGATTACTCGGCGAGCATACCTGAAAATCAGAGCGAGAGCTACCGTCGGCTGGCCGAAACGATCCGGTCGAAAAATGGCTTCAAAGTCATGTGTATCGCACGCATTTCCCCGCAAAAGAAGTTCGAACTGTTCTGCGAGGTCGCCGGCCTACTGGAGGCGCACAATATCCATTTCTTCTGGATAGGTAACAAGGACGAGATAACCGGTCTTCCGGCGAATGCGTACTGCCTTGGTGAGGCGGAGGACGCACACCGGCTCCTGAAATATGCGGATGTATTTATGCTGCCTTCCAATTACGAAGGAATGCCCATGTCCATTCTCGAAGCATTATGCTATGCGGTTCCGGTAATCGCCTCGGACGTAGGCGGTGTTGGCGAAGTGCTTAACGGGCTGAATGGCAAGGCAGTAGCCAACACCGCCAGGGAGTTCGCAGACCAGATCCTGCATTATGCCAACAACCCTGCCGAACTGGCGAAGGCTAAAAACGAAGCCAGAAAGTCTTACGAGGAATACTTTACAGTGGGAGCCATGTACCGGATGTATCTGTCGTTGTACAAGTCGATTGCCTGAACATTGCCGCGCAAACAAACGGCTTCCGACGGCATTATAAGAAATGTGATAATTCGGGACAAGCGGCGGAACCTGTCGGGGGCCGGAAAAAAAAGGAAAAATTCTTTACAGTAAAATAATATTTTGTGTCAAATCCTTACTTATATTTGCCCAAGTAGATTCATCCCTTCTCCACCAAATATTAATTTTTCGCAAAAAACCCCTTCTCTGCCTAAAATTATATTTGATTTGACCGTATTTATAATTTCGTATTTAAAAAGTTTATTCCTAAACTTGTAGCTTTAACACACGTACAATCTTTTAATCACACTATTTTCTTAGTCTAAATACACACATATGGGCAACACTTACGTAACTGACCGAAAGTACATCCATCGGCTTCTGAGCAAAACTGCCATTTCTGAGGAAGTCTTGATTGTCACCAGCTACGACTACTTTCTTCAAAAATATGATCTGGCTTTGCTCCTGAAAAAGTACAAGGAGATTATTCTGATTCCTCACTCGGACAACGACGACTACCTTCTCAATCATACAGTAAGACCTTTACTCGACAGATTCGAAAAAATACACCTGGTTACCAATCCTCAATACGATCGCCGTAACCGCGTGATATACGAACTGGTTGTCCGGAAAAACAAATCGATCCGTATTACCACTGTTTACGATTTTTGCGAAAGGGATCTCAAGAAGGTCTATATTCCGGACGATGTCACCGAAATCAACCCCAACCTGCTAACAGTTCCCACATTCGGCAGGAGGGTCCGTTACCCTAAAAAAATCATCGACGTAACGATTTCAATCATATTGTTCCTCCTGACGTTCCCGATCTGGATACTCAGCTATTTCCGGATCAAGTTCGAATCGCCGGGGCCGGTATTCTACTTCCAGGAACGCGTCGGAATGAATAACAAGCCTTTCAACTGTATCAAGTTCCGCTCCATGCGAGTGGATGCGGAGCAAAACGGGGCTTCGTTCTCGAAGAAAAACGATTCGAGGATATTCGCTTACGGCTCGTTCATGCGCCTGACGCGTATCGATGAGCTGCCCCAGATCATCAACATTTTCAGACGCGACCTTTCGCTGATCGGCCCGCGCCCGGAGCGCCCCGTGTTTACCGAGACTTTCGACGAGATCATTCCCTACTATAATCTCCGTCATAATATCAAACCCGGGATTACGGGTTATGCGCAGGTCATGTACTCTTACGGCGCTGGTGTTTACGATGCCCGTCATAAGTTGATGTATGACCTTTACTATATCAAAAACTGGAATTTATTCCTGGAATTGAAAATAATACTCCTTACTGCCGTCGTTATTTTCGGCAAGAAAGGCAGGTAAGCCCTCTGACACCTCGTTGAATTTCTTAATAGTCCTGGAATGAGGAAAATCCTTTATGTGCTGCTGCTCTCGGCAGCACTTTGCGCTGAAAGTCACTCACAGGATTCAACCTTTTTCTATTCCGCCGGAATCAATGCGGCGGGCTCGACTTCCGGTGTCCCGCTATGGCTGCATGCCAATCAAAACGCAAGCATGCCCGAAAAAGGGTCGTTTGTGCAAGGTGCTGCCAGCTTTCACCGGATCTATAATCGCAACAATCCCCGTTTCTTCCAATGGTCGGGCGGAGCGGAACTCGTGGGTTACGCCGGGAAGAAATCCGATGTATTTTTTACCGATCTGTTTATCGCAGGCAAAGCAGGCCCGGTCGAGCTTAGCGTCGGGCAAAGAAAAGACTTCATGGGCCTGGGCGACAGCCTGCTTACAATGGGCGCGATCGCGATGTCGTCCAACTACCGCCCCTACCCCAAAATCCAACTCTCTACCCCGAACTTTGTCAATCTGATTCCGGGGAACGATCTGATCTCTTTCAAATTTTCCTACGGTGACGGAATGCTCGGTTCCGGTGGAATCCACTATGGAAACGTAAGCAGCGTTCCCGACATTTACCTTCATCAGAAATCGCTGTACATCAAATTGGGAAAACATGCGCATCGCCTGAACCTCTTTGCGGGATTCAATCATCAGGCCATGTGGGGCGGAGAAGAAAAAATTTTTACGGGCGGTCTCAAAGCCTCCAAGGCTTATGAATATGTCGTTTTCGGGAAGCCATGGAAAGCCAGCCGCGTAGGCAACCACTTTGGAACGATCGACGTCGCCGCTGAATGGAAGGGAAAACAATGGGATATTTTCCTTTATCGTCAAACCATCTACGAAGACGGGTCCCTGAAAAACCTTTCCACGATCTCCGACGGCCTGAGTGGTTTGAGGTTCAAACGAAAGAACAAAAACAGTGCATACCCGGGCTTCCGGTTTAACACGCTTCTGTTTGAGTTTCTTTATACGAAGAACCAGGGCGGAGCCGTATTCGATTACCTCGCCGGAATTTTCGGAAAAGACAATTATTTCAACCACTACGTTTATAACCAGGGGTGGTCGTATAGGGGAAAAGGGCTGGGCACGCCGATGATCCCTTCGCAAAACATTACCCGTGACAAACTGTTTACTTCGGAGACGCTTTTTACGGCGAACAACATGATTATCGCCTGGCATCTTGGAGCAGAAGCTTCGTGGAAAAAGCTGAACTTTCTGTTAAAAGGGAGTTTTTCCCAAAATTCCGGTACTTATGACGATCCGATCAACCCGTCCGTTAACCAAACGTCGCTCCTTTTTCGGATCGATACACCGCTTTTCGGAAAATCCAGTGATCTTTTCGGTTTAAGTTTAGCCTCCGACTTCGGCCAGTTATATACGCAAAACATGGCGGTGATGATCAGTTGGAGGAAATCGGGCTTTATCTGGTAACTTTAAACATTCTCATAACCCGACTGACCAATTTCTCTATTTTACTAAATGTCGTTCCTGATTACCCATATACGAGTTTGCCTGACCCTTTATCTATTACTCATCGTCTTCGAATTACAAGCCCAGGACTCTACGGTATACTATAAAGCGTCGATAACAGCCGCGGGAGCGACGGCCCGGACGCCCTTTTGGCAATATGCCAATCAATATGGCAGCATTCCGCTGAACGGCAATTTCGGGGTCGTGGACGCAGGCATATATAAAGTGTACAACCCGCATAACCCGAGGCTGCTTCAATGGAGCGCGGGTGTTCAGGGTATTGCCAGCTATGGCAAATCCGGAAATGTTTTTTTGTCCGACCTGTATGCGGCATTGAAAATCGGCAGAGTGGAAATTCTGGCGGGGCAAAAAAGAATGACGGCCGGGCTCGCCGACACTACGTTAACTTCGGGCCCGCTCGCGATGGCTGGGAATGCAAGGCCCTATCCGCGAATCCAGGTTGCCATTCAGGACTACTTTCCGCTTTATTTCACCAACAACTTCGTGGCGTTCAAGTTCACCTACTCCGACGGCTACCTTGGCGGCAGTGGGATCAATTATGGAAGTGTGCCCCGTGTTGCAGATACCTATTTACACCAGAAACAGCTTTATTTCCGCCTCGGGAACAAATCGCACCAGTACCGGGTGCATATCGGGGCCAACCATCAGGCTATCTGGGGCAGCGAGGATAAAATAATGCCGCTCTACAAACTGAATATGCTGAATGCATACTGGCACACCATTTCAGGCAAAACGCTGGATTACAGGAAGGTAGGCAATCATTTCGGTACATTCGACATCGGCGGCGAATGGCATGGGAAAAACTGGAATTTCTTTCTGTATCGCCAGAATATCTATGAAACCGGCTCGCTTTTCAGGGTTACCAACTTCGAAGACGGGCTGAATGGACTGAGCATGAAACGGACCAAGCCCCTGCCAAAAGGCTCGTCCTATTTCGCATTCCATTCGTTTCTGCTGGAAGTGGTGGGGACGCATAATCAGGTCAACCGCTTTCCCGTATCGGAGCTGGTGCTGTTCGAAAAGGCAAACTACTTCAATAGCTACGTTTACCAGCGCGGATGGTCGTATTACGGCTCCGGTATAGGCACTCCATTGGCCCCTCCTTCGGCTGCTACGGACAGGGATTTGCCGCGAAATAACTCGGAATTCACCAATAATAATCGATTCTGGGCGTTTCATACCGGAGCGACGGCAACCTGGTTACACCTGAAACTGGCATTCCGCGGCACGTACACCCGTAATTCCGGGACGTTCCTGAGTCCTTTCGGAGGTGTAAAGCAGCAGGTATCCCTATTTCTCAGTGCTGAAAAAAACCTAAATATCTTGGGGAAGTGCAGTGTTTATTCCGCATTATCCTCCGATATTGGTGAATTGTATCCGAATACATATGGACTGATGATCGGGCTACGCAAAAGCGGCTTCCTCGATTAATTCCGTGTATGGATAGAAGGCGTAGGTGTTCAATATGATAATAGAAAAGTTATACTTATTTTTGTTGGCTATTATACACATTATGGACAAAGCGTGAGGGCACACCTATGAGAATTCTTTTATTCATATTATTAACAGTGCCCTTCATTGGTTTTTCCCAATCCGAGATCAAGGAACCTGTAATATATACCGACTCCACCACCAATTATGTGGAATTTGCCGGAATGGGCAGTACCAACGGGTATACGCCGTTCTGGATCCAGTCGAACCAGTTCGGCATCGTACCGAAGACAGGACCCAACCTCAGCGCCCGCGCGGGATTGGAACACTCCTGGACCATTTCAGAAAACAAGACCCGCAACGAATGGCGCCTGGGTGCGGGTGTTGAAGCGGTTGGTAATTTTGTACAAACCAAAAATTTCCTGCTCCCCCAGGCGCACGTGACCTTGCGCTACAAAAACTGGGAGCTTTATGTCGGCCGTAAAAAACAGGCGCTCGGGCTGGCCGATTCCACGATTGGCTCCGGCTCCTACGCGTGGTCGGGTAATGCGTTGCCTATCCCTAAAATTTACCTTGGAACCACTCGGTTCGTTCCCGTGCCGCTGACAAAAGGCTGGCTTTCTTTCCAGGCGTTTTATTCCGACGGGTTATTTGAAAACAACAGGCCGATTACCGAGAACCTGAAATTTCATCAAAAGGCATTCTATCTGCGCATCGGAAAAGCGCATTCGGCTCTGAAACTCTATGGGGGGCTTCAACCACCAGGTGCAATGGGGCGGGCGGCTCAAAAAGAACCTCGGCCTTACCGGCGAAGCTTTACAGATGCCTACCGGCTTCAAAAATTATGTTAATGCGGTAATCGGGTCCATCGGTGGCTCGGGCGACGACATTACATTCTTCGACAGCACCAGCCGGATCGGGAACCACCTTGGCTCGATCGACCTCGCGATGGAAGTCGAGACTTACGGCAGCAGTATTTTCCTTTACCGGCAGTTCATCTACGAAGATGGTTCGCTTTTCTACCTGACCGGCCTCAAAGACGGCTTGTACGGTGCCCGTGTCAAGCGAAAAAATTCCTACGGCGCCAATTTTGAGGTGAATGCGGTGGTACTGGAATTTTTGTACACCAAAGACCAGGGCGGCGATGATTTCGTACTGGACAATGGCAAGAAACGCGGGCACGACAACTATTTCAACAACCAGCAGGTCCGCGATGGCTGGGGATATTACGACAGGACGATCGGCACGCCGTTCATCCCCCCCACTTCGCAGACCAAATGGAAATGGCCCAATTATGCCGACAATTTTACGAGTAACAACCGCGTAGCGATGCTTCATCTGGGCTTCGAAGGGACATTGTTCCGCAGGGTGCAATGGATGGGTAAATTCTCCTTCTCGGAAAACAGCGGCGCCTACCTCGAACCGTTCCACGGATCGCCCAGGCAATTCTCGGGCATGCTCATGATGCAATCCAAGCTCGATGTCCTCGGCGGGCTGACGCTGAAAGGCGCCTATGCCGCGGATATAGGCGATTTATACCGCAAAACCTATGGATTTATGCTTGGAGTAAGAAAAGACTTCTCCTTCTACTGATCCGATCTCACAAGTTATTTCTGATTTTTTCGGCCAGCGCCGCCAATTCTTCCTGCGAGGTTTTTATCTTTTTACTAAAATCCGCATCCGCCATGCTGTTCAGCGGAAGCAGATGAACGTGTGCATGGGGCACTTCCAGGCCAATTACGCTCACGCCGATCCGCAGGCAGGGCACCGTCTTCTCCAATGCGGGCACAATGCTTTTGGCAAACCGGAACAGGCGGGTGTACAGCTCGTCGTCGAGATCGAAAAGATAATCCACTTCCTTCTTAGGGATAACCAGCGTATGCCCTTTTGTTATGGGGAAAGCGTCCAGAAATGCGAGAAAATCCGCTGTTTCCGCTATTTTGTGGCAAGGGATCTCGCCTGCTACGATTCTTGAAAATATAGATGCCATGTGGATATAATGTCGGATTATTTTGAGTTACTCCCAAAAATAGGAGCCGTCAACTTTCGATCCAAATATGCCTTTGGAAACTCAAAAAGTACTTAATATTGTGGACTAAAACTTTAACAAGCGAAACATGAATTGTACAAAATGGAAGGCTTTCGGAAAAGCATCCGTTATCGCCCTGGCCTCCCTGGCCTTTTCAAACGACGCAGAAGCTCAAAAAGGAAAATGGGTTACCCTCTTCGACGGCAAAAGCCTGAATGGCTGGCATAGCTGGCAGCAGGATAAAGTGTTGCCGCAATGGAAAATCGAGGACGGCGCTGTGGTATTAACCGAAAAAGGTGGCAAAGACCTTGTTACCGACAAAGAATACGGCGATTTCGAGCTGGAACTCGAATGGAAAATCGCGGAAGGCGGTAATAGCGGGATCATTTACCATGTCGTAGAAGACAAAAAATACTGCTGCCCCTACTCGACCGGCCCGGAAATCCAGGTGCTGGACGATGTGAAGCATCCCGACGCAAAAGCAGGCAAAAACGGCAACCACAAAGCAGGCTCATTGTACGATATGCTGCCTCCAACCGACTTCTCGGCGGTAAAACCTGCCGGCGAATGGAACAAGGCGAGGATCGTCATCAAGGGTGGAAAAGGCGAAAGCTGGCTAAACGGTAAAAAAGTGGTGGAGTTCCCTACCCAGGGTGCTGAATGGAACAAACTCGTTGCCAACAGCAAGTTCAAAACCTGGGAAGGCTTCGGTGCGGCTTCCAAAGGGAAAATCGCATTGCAAGACCACGGCGACAAGGTTTCTTACCGCAACATCCGCATCAAGGAACTATAACAAATCGTTTTTCAGGTTTCCAGACCAATATTCCCGGCTGTAAACTCGCCTGAATGGCCAGTTTTTCAGCCGTAACAGAAGGGGCAGATAAGCATGAGGCTCTTTGGATGATTTACTGTAATGATAAAGATCGTCATCCGTAAGTACCAAACCCTTGTAAGTCCCTTCTTCTTTTACCGTAATATCCCCGAATGGCAGCTCTTTCCGGAACGCCGGGTTCTGCCCGACCAGCCTTTCTTTCAACAGCCAATCGGAACGGAATTGGCCCGGAGTAAGTGGCCCGGGTACAAAATTGCCTTCCGAAACCTGCAAGGCGTAATCCATATAGGCGCGCAGCAGCTTGGGGCCTTCATTCGCGGTGTTTTCCGTTTGCAGTTGAGAAGGCCAGAGGCTCGTTACAAAGTAGATTTTCTCCCGCGCCCGCGTCACGGCCACGTTCAGGCGATTCTCTCCGCCCTGCATATTCAATGTCCCGAATTGCATCGAAATGCGCCCTTTTTCGTCGGGCGCGTAGCCCATTGAGAAAATGATCACGTCGCGCTCGTCGCCCTGTACGTTCTCGATATTCTTTACAAACAGGTTTTCCGGCACCATCACTTCTTTTTCCAATGCATCCTGAATGGCCGCCTGCTGGTAAAAGTTAAACGTTACTACCCCGATGCTCTTCCCGGTTCCGCTCAACTCGCGGATCAGTCGCAACACCTCTTTAACCTCAGCCGCATTGGTATTGTTTTTCCAGATTCCGTCCGTTTTAACGTACAGGATTCCCGGCTCCCGGTCGTTCACTTTATTGAAGTCCGGCAGCAGTTTCAGGCTTTGTTTGTAGAATTTTTTATTAGAAAAATCAATCAAATCCAGCGAAAGGCTTCTGTAATGACCTGTGAGCTGATAATGATCCAGCGATTGGCCGGCAAGGTCGAGCAACGATTCAATTTCGACGGCTACGGAATATTCTTCATCCTCCGTCCTGTCCTCGAACCGTACACGGTAAAGATCGCTCGGCGAAAGTTGCTTGCTATCGCCCGTAACGACCCATTGCTTCCCTCTGAATGCCGCCGGGAGGCTATATTCGGCGTAGCATTGCGAAGCCTCGTCAAAAATCACCAGGTCAAACAGGCCCTTTTCCATCGGAAATACCGCCGATACGGCCTCCGGCGAAGCCATCCAGCAAGGGATCAATGCAAACACCTCATCCGCGTAGTTTTCCAACAATTTCCGGATCGGCCAGATCTTCCTTTTCTTGGTTACCTGATGCCCCAGCTCCCGGTAAGTCACGCGATTCCCCAGCCGGTTCTTTTCGACATCCTCATAAGTCGCTTCACGAAGCTTTATGTTGGTAATGTCGGCACTTAGTTTTTGCTTTAAAGTAATACTTCCCTGGATCTGATCTTCCCATTGCTTCATTTTAAGCGACGACACCGATCGCAGTACGGGATATTTACTTTCAATATGCCCGATCCAGGCCAGCTTGACGCTATTTTCAAATAATTCGACGACCTCCTCCGCGCTGGTCATACCAAGTTCTGCACCCTTTTCCAATGTAGCCTGCGTGGCGCCCCGCTGAGTTTCCGTCATTTCCTCCCACAATCGGTCCATATCGGCCAGTGAATCGAAGTCATCGCGCAATGCATCGAGCAGGACAGCGCTATGTCCCGCCGGGTCGGTAACCAGCGCTGTGATTTGCTCCGGCAGAAGATAAGGCAGCATCGCCTGCTCCATGCGGTCCCATACCTGCAACCATTGTTTGAGTTGCTGAATGGTTTCCGCGAACCGGCTGATCTCTACATTCGCAGATACCAGCTTGTGAAAAATACCTTTCCAAACACCTGCATCCATACGCGCCACGGCATCCGCCGCGCATTCCGCTGATCTGAAAAATGACAGGTATGCCGCCGCACGGTCCTCGGAAAAGTCATCGATGAATGCCGGTTCAAACCCCAGGCTGTCATGCTGAAGCCAGGATTCCAGCTGCCTGCGATTCCTCAAACGCTGTTCGAGCCGCATAAGATGTTCGAGCGACACCGTGAAGCCGTTGGCCGACGCCACCCGTTCTATTTCTTTCTTTTCTTTACTAAAAACATCCCAGAAGAACCCCGAAACAGCCGACCGCTTTGTTTCAAGCGACTTTTTGAGCATTAATTCGAATGCATTCAACTGCCCGGCCGGTAACGACAATTCGATGCCTCCCTCTGCTATAAAACCCTCCATGGCATCCACGGCCTGGCGCACCAATGCCAGCCGCTCGTGCGGGTTCGCAGGCGAGCCGGTGTATTTTCTGAGCAATTTCCACGAAAACGCGTCGCTTATCAGCCCCGAAATGTCGGCAAGCCGCTCGATAATTTCTTTTCGATTTTGGATATAGGCTGTGTCGAATGTCGTGCCCGTCAGACGACCTAATGCCGAAGCTTGCTTCTCAAACGCGCCCGGCCATTCGGAGAGCATATTTTCCATCGTGCGCAGCTCGGCCATTCCAAATGCAGCAAAACTCCTGCGTTTCCGCCAGGGATGCCCCGAACGGATCAGAAACGCATAATCGGAATAGGTTTTCAAATGTCTTTTGAAACTATCCCAGCTATCTATTTTAAAATGCCGGTAGTAGGGCTGCATATCCACATGTGTAGCTTGTGGATCGCTCGTCAGATACAATTCTTTGATACTAACGCCGCATTCGTTTTCGTCAAACAATGCTGAGCGGAAGGTATCCAGCTCACTCACCGTTTTATCGATCGCACGGCTTTCGTGGGTAAATTGCCTTTCGAGAAAGACGGCATCCAGGCTGTAATTTTGCTGGCGATAAGCCTCCACTTGCTCTATCTGGGACGCTATCTGCGCATAAAGCGCCGATCTGTCGTTTTTGAAGTCGTGAATAAGCCCGGTGAAATTCTTCATCCCTGTCGCGGCGAGCCGCTGGTAAACCACATCCAACGCGGCCCGCTTCTGGCATACCAATAAAACACGCTTGCCTTTGGAGGCGAAATCGGCGATGAGGTTACATATCAACTGAGATTTACCACTTCCCGGAGGTCCCTGCACGACTACCGACCGCCCGGATTTCACGGCAAGAATGATTTCCTCCTGCGACTCGTCGATAGCGAAAGGCGTAAGGATATCCTCCTCCCGGGTCTGCCGACCGTCGCGTTGCCGCGTCACTGACGGGACTTCATCATAATGCGCATCAGCACTCGCATAATATTCCGCAAGGCCAACCAATGGAATCTGGAACCCGCTCTCTTCCGCCAGGTCAAGCAATCTGTTATAATCGGGAACGAGATAGGAGCCTGCTTGCGGAAAAATGCCCAGAACAGCCTCGGGATAAAGTTTCAGCTCGCCATTTCTTTCATTCGCAACCAGTTCGGAGCTTTTCTCCCCGCTGAATGCGACAAGCTTGTCTTCAAAAAGCTGCTGGTTAAAATTAATCCTGAACGGGGTTGTTTTCAACCATTCATACAGCTGGGTCCGGAATTCCAGGAAATCATCCGGAAAATCTTCGAACGATTTTTCGAGTATTTCATCCGAGATCGGAGATTCATTAAAATGCCCGTAGGCTAATGCAAAGCTCTGGTTTAATGCAACACCGCTATCGTCCCGCTCGAAAAGGCACCATTGCTCATGGTCCATCCGCAACGTCACCGGGAAAAAAAGCAAAGGCGCATGAATGGGCGTACCGTCGGAGAGCTTCCCTTTAATGAAAGGGTATCCCACATAAAGATCGCGCGAGCCCCTTTCCTCTTCGATAAACCGCTCGGTACGGGAGATTTTGCGCAGCCGTCTGCTGGTTTCATTTACCTTTTCGAACCGCGGGTCGGCCACATCGCACAATGGGATACGAGCTTTTCCATGAATAACCTGTTTGAGCACCTCCACCGAAGGTTTTGACAACAGAAAATCCGTATCGTGAAAATCCAGGAATTGTTCGGCAGACAAGTTCGTGAGTAACAGCGACTTGTTGCGGGTACTGAGATTAGTAAGTCGTTTTAGATAAGCTTTAAGAATCCGGCTCATAGGTACTCAAACGCTGCCCGATGCCTAACTATTGGATAAGACCTCGTCCCCGACTTCCTTTTTCTCCGGAATAACGAGCGATGCGAGTATGCTCACGGCCAGAATTCCCAGGATCACGTAGAGCGAATACACCGTTTTGAACCCGATAGATTCGAGGTAATGATGTGCGAGCATTTTGCCACCGATAAAAACCAGCAGCACCCCCAAACCATATTTCAGGAAGCGGAACAAGCCCATAATGTTGCTTAAGAAAAAGAACATCGACCGTAACCCCATGATCGCGAAGATGTTCGAAAAGAAAACCACGTAAGGATCTTTTGTTACCGAGAACACCGCCGGTACTGAATCGACTGCGAAAATAAGATCGGTAAACTCCACGATAAGCACCACCACAAAAAGCGGAGTAACCAGCCATTTCCCCTTTTTCAGCACGAAGAAATGCTCACGCACGTAACGCGGGAACACAGGCAGGTATTTGGAAGCGAACTTGACAACCGGGTGTTTCGCAGGGTCGATTTTCTCCTCCTCTCCTCCTTCGAAAAATATCTTTCCTCCCTGGTATACCAAAAGGAGACCGAACAGGTAAATAATCCATTCGAAACGCTGCATCAGCGCCGAGCCCACGAAAATGAATATAAAACGCATCACGATTGCGCCCAAGACGCCCCAGAACAGCACTTTTTTAAAGTACTTGGGCCGTACACCGAAGGAGGAGAAAATCAGGATAATGACAAAAATATTATCGACCGAGAGGGCATATTCCAGCAAATAACCCGTAATGAATTCCAGCGACATGTTTTTCCGGTAGATTTCGAGACTTTCGTGGAAATCGCCTGGTATCAGCCGGAGATGCGGCGCGTACTTGTTCTTGATCGCTTCCAGCTCGGCATAATTGTCCATTCCATGCACAAGGTCGCCGTGTGTATTGATGACCAGATAAAATGCCAGCGCCAGCGCGATCCATGCGACGGTCCAGGCTGCCGCTTCCCCAAACTTGACCACATGGTCCTTTTTGTTGAAAACACCCAGATCAAGCAGCAGCATGACACTGATCACCAGAATAAAACCTCCAAAAAACAGCACTTCGTTGGAAAACATGAACAAGCAAATTTAGTTTTTGAATCGGCGGGCCTGAATATACCAAAATCGAGCCAGGCCGGCCCTTGCAGCCTACGCGGCTCAAAGGAGGCAAAGGTAAGGAAAATATGAAGTGGATAGGTTAAATCTGACGGGCGGTAAATAGGCCCGACCGGACGTCATTTTTAGAAGGACAAACAACCCGGAACGGAAAAGTCCCTCAAACTCCCCTCTGCGCAGTTTTCCAACGAAAAAAATTCGGATGGGATCGATTGATTTACAATTTGTTAATCTTTTTGTAAAAATTTTTCATCAAATATTTCGTCCAAAAGCTTGCGTCAAATACCAGGCCTCCCTACATTTGCACCACGATAACCGACAACGGTTAAGCGAAATACGCGAAAGTAGCTCAGCTGGTAGAGCGCGACCTTGCCAAGGTCGAGGTCGCGGGTTCGAACCCCGTCTTTCGCTCAGGGAAAGAAAAGCACCGGAAACGGTGCTTTTTTTCTCTTACTGGTACCGGAACCTGGTTTTTAGCCGGGGTGGTGGAACTGGTAGACACGCAGGACTTAAAATCCTGTGAGCCGAAACGCTCGTACGGGTTCGATTCCCGTCCCCGGTACTAAACGGGACTTTGGCGAGAAATCGTCCGAAGTTCCGTTTTTTATTTTAGCTAAATCGCTGTTTATCTGATAGATAAACGAAGCAACTTCGTTGACTTTTCCGGTTCGATAGCCGTTTTCTGAAAATATGAGCTTTTCAGGGAATATCGAACCAATGATTTCCCGCTTCAATTTGATATCCGCTCCGGTATAGGTCTTATCAAGCCTGAAAAGCACGGCTAGCACCTTTTCAATCATCTTTTCCAGCCCCTGAACACCTCCTGCATTGTTTGTCAACTCGGTTAATCTTGCTTCCAATCTCAGCAGTTTGTCTTCAATCTCGGTTTTGATCGTTCTGTAATCTTTGGGATCGATATCTGAGTGGAAAATTCGGTGAAATTGACCACCCCATTTCAGTTTAAACTGACCACCTGTTCCGGCTGAAATTGACCACCCCGTTTCGGAGCAAACTGACCACCTGTTTCGGAGGAAACTGACCACCCTGTCAAGCAGAAAAATGCTGTAGAATCACCCATATTTTTGGCGGATACCAACCGTGGAAAGTATGGCTAATTCGACTATCAGCATGAATAAGATAAGACAGATCCTAAGGATGTACAGTCAAGGGCGCAGCAAGCTTTTTATTGCTGAGCAAACGGGCGTTTCCCGCAATACGGCCAAGAAGTACATGGCTACTTTTGAAGCGAGCGGTCTGACTTTCGAGCAGATCAACGGCCTGAACGATAAAGAGCTGGACGAGTTTTTCGGTGCAGTTAGACAGATGCCGCCGCAGGATAGGCTGTTGAACTTACAGCGCTGTTTTCCCCGGATAGATAAAGAGCTCAAAAAAACCGGCGAGACACGTTATTCGCTCTGGGAGAGCTACAAAAAGGAATTCCCTGACGGTTTTGGCTATACCCAGTTCTGCTTCCACCTGGCTCAGTGGAAGGCCCGGGTAAATCCTGTTATGCACCAGGACCATAAAGCGGGCGATAAATTCTATATCGATTTTGCCGGTGTAAAGCTGAGCTTCGTAAACAGGGAGACTGGCGAAGTAATTGAGGTTGAAGTCTTTATTGCCATCCTGGGCGCCAGCCAGCTCACCTATGTGGAAGCGGTCATGAGCCAGCAAAAAGAAGATCTGATCCTGGCTTGTGAGAATGCTTTTCATTACATCGGTGGCGTTCCGGCAGCCGTAGTCCCGGATAATCTCAAGGCGGCCGTCACCAAAAGCAACCGGTATGAACCTACCCTGAACGAGACTTTTGAGGACTTTGCCAACCATTACGGGACCACCATATTACCCACCAGGGCTTACCGGCCACGCGATAAGGCGTTGGTCGAAGGGGCTGTTAAAATCGTTTACAGCCGGATCTATGCGCCTTTAAGAAAGCAGGTTTTTAACTCACTATCCGAGCTAAACGCAGCCATATGGGCGGCCCTGGAAGTCCATAATAATCAGCTCCTACGCGGTCGCAATTACAGCCGCAGGCTTCAGTTCGAAGAGATCGAGCGAGGCGCACTCTCTCCGCTGCCGCTGCTCCGCTACGAGTTCAAAAAGCAGTCACATGCGACCGTGATGAAAAACGGGCACGTGAACCTGAGCATCGACAAGCACTATTACAGCGTCCCGTACCGGTTCATCGGCAAGAAGGTCAAATTGCTGTTCTCGGGCACGTTGGTCGAGATTTACTACCGTTATGAGCGCATAGCCCTGCATCAGCGTGTCAAAAGCCCCTACAATTACTCGACCGATAAAGAGCACCTGGCCAGCACGCACCGCTTTTTGACCGAATGGACCCCGGATAAGTTCGTCGAATGGGCTTCTTCGATCCACGATGACGTAAGGCTTTATATCCTTAAAATACTGGACCGTAAGCAGCATCCCGAGCAGGCCTACCGCTCTTGCATCGGCATCTTGTCCTTCGCAAAAAAGGCCGGCGAACAACGGCTGATCAGCGCATGCCAGCGCGCGTTGAGCTATGGTATTTATAACTACAAAATCATCCAGATGATATTGGAAAAGAAGATGGACCAGTACGAGGACAGCCTGTTCGCCGACGAGCTGCCGATGCCTAACCACGACAATATCAGGGGTGAAGAATATTATCAGTAACCTTTTAAACAATCTATACAATGAACAATGACACCTTGGAGAAGCTGCGCAAGCTTAAATTTTATGGCATGTTCCATGCCTTCAAAACCAGCCTGGAAAGCGGAAAAACCAATGATTATACGGCAGATGAGCTATTAGGGTACCTTGTGGACGCCGAGTGGGACGATCGCAACAACCGCCGCGTAGAGCGGCAGATCTACCAGGCCCGGTTCCGTTATAAGGCCGTCGTCGAAAATATCCATTACCATGCCGATCGCAGTCTGGACCGTAACCAGGTCATGCGCCTGGCTGATTGCTCTTTTATCACCCGCAATGAGAACCTGCTGATCACCGGCAGCACCGGGATCGGCAAAAGCTATGTGGCAACTGCCATCGGCCATCAAGCCTGCATCCAGGGGTACCGCGTACTTTACGCGAGTACCCCAAAACTGTTCGCCCGCTTGAAAATGGCCAAGGCTGACGGCTCTTATATCAAGGAAATCGCCAGGATCGAACGGCAGCACCTGTTGGTGCTCGATGACTTCGGTATCCAGCCCTTCGATGCACAGAGCAGGGCCGCCCTGATGGAGATCATCGAAGACCGGCACGGAAAAGCATCGTTGATTATTACTTCGCAGTTGCCCGTCAGCAAATGGCATGAAGTGATCGGAGAAAAAACCATTGCCGACGCTATCCTGGACCGCATTGTTCACGACGCGCACCGCATAGAACTGAGAGGGGAATCGATGAGAAGAAAGAAAAAAATAGAGCCCGAAAACAGCTACCAATAATACGACCTTAATTAACTAATTTTGAAACTGCTTCTGCAGCTTTTTTCTGCTACCGGCCGCCAGACAATTAGGTGGTCAATTTGCCACGGAATCAGGTGGTCAACTTCTCCGAAATACCCATATAATGCGCGAATAGCTGCAATGAAGAAGGCTATTGGCGGGCTCGACGTAATGGTTGACTATTATCATGGTGGAAGTCTGGCAGCCTGGGTAAAAGAACATCCCTCAATTATTTTATGGGTTCGTGAACGTTCTAAGCGTCCAATTTTTGGGTGGAAATCTTATGATGACTGGACAGCAAATCTAGGAAAGGATGGACGTTATATCATTGACGACAATCACAGGATTATTGACAAACGAACAAGAAAAGGCACCGAGCTTGACATTGAAAGTGGAATTTCCGAGATCAGAGACTCTCTCGCTCAACCGGGAAATTACCTTAGACTCACCGGGCTATCGGGAGTAGGTAAAACAAGGCTTGCACAGGCGCTCTTCGATGAAAAGATTGGAGGCAAATTCTTGAATCAATCTCAGGTCATTTACACTGATATTTCATATGATCCCACGCCGAGTCCGCAAAATATTGCCGAACAACTTGTGGCCGGTAAATATCAAGCTGTGCTAGTTATCGATAATTGCTCCCCCCAACTTCATAGGGCACTTGTAGAAAAGCTAAAAGTTCAATCACATTCGGTGAGTTTACTCACCATCGAATACGACGTCGCTGACGATCAGCCAGATGAGACAGGCGTTTTTCATCTAGAACCTTCAAGCGACCAGGTTATAAAAAAATTGGTTTTAAGGCGAGTTCCCGAAATTGGTGAGTTGGCGGCATGGAAAGTCGCCGAGTTTTCAGGTGGCAATGCACGCGTCGCACTTGCATTGGCTAAAAGTTTAACACCAGGCGAATCAATAGGCCATCTTCAAGATAATGCCCTTTTCGACAGACTATTCAACCAGAGAAATTCTGAAAACAATGGTTTGAAGAATTCTGCCGAAGTATTGTCGCTGGTTTATTCCTACGACGTGGAGAACACTGAGGCCGAAAACTCTGAACTTGGCACCCTTAGTCTCTTAAGTTCTGAAATACTCCCGGTTTGCTGGACAGCCGACGGATGAAATTAAGTTTAATTAGGATGCTTTTGCATTGATCTGGAAAAACAATTCATCGGGAATGTACCCGGTTCCTGTGTGTTTGCGTCGACGGTTGTAAAATTCCACATATGCTTTTACTCCCCGATACAAATCCATCCCGCCATTTGGAGGATTTAAGTATATGTACTCTTGTTTGAGCGACCTCCAAAATCTTTCGATGAAAACATTGTCTAGGGCCCGTCCTTTTCCGTCCATAGAAATTTGTATCCCTTTCTCTAAGAGCGGCTTAATAAAACCCTGACTTGTGAATTGGCTACCCTGGTCGGTATTGAATATTTCGGGCTTTCCCTGTGTACGGATCGTATCCAAAAGCGTTTCCCGGCACCATTCCATACTCATTGTATTGGAGATACTCCATCCCACAATTCGACGGCTGTAAACGTCAATAATGGCGAACATGTACATAAATCCTCTGAACATTGGAATATAAGATATATCGGCTTGCCAGACCTGATTGGGGCGCTCAATCTTCAACCCCTTCAGCAAATATGGATATTTGTAATCTGTTGGTTTGGATTTGCTTAGATTGCGCTTGGGATAAATTGTGCGCAAATTCATAAGTCTATAAAGTCTTCTCACCCGCTTCACACCAACAGGATATCCCAGTCCGATCAGGTAATCACGCATGCGTTCTACGCCATAAAACGGGCACTCTAGAAACTGGCGATCAATGGCCTTCATCAATCGCTGGTTTAACAGAGACTGACCTCTCGGCCTAAAGTAATAGCTACTACGCTGTAAACCAATCAATTTGCACTGTGCCGAGACGCTTAGCTCAGGGTACTCAGGGGAAACAAGTCCGCGTTTCTCCATAACACTCATTTCCCCAAGACCTTTTTTAAAAAATCGACTTGGACTTGAAGTTCACCGATTTTAGAATACAATTCCTTCTCTTTTGTGTTTTCGGATTCATTACCAGTGGTGGGTGCCTCTTTACTGAAAACTAATTCAGCCTTTTCCAGAAACTCTCGCTTCCAGGCAGCTATCTGTGTTGGATGAATCTCGTACTTGGAGGCCAATTCCTGCACGGTCTGAACCTCTTTAATCGCTTCAATAGCCACTTTGGCTTTGAAGCTCGCACTGAATTTTCTACGTTCCTTTTTCATAGTCAGCTACTAAGTTAGAAATTTAAGCAGCTGTCCAGATTTCTGGGAGTATTATAGTTCAATACCCGCATCAGTCCTTTATCACCACACCGTCGATCTCAGAAATCGCGACCTTGTTCAGGCAAGGGGAAAATATCGAGCTGTACTTCCCCATGCGATCGCCAATAGATTGGCAATCGCGGGCCTAGAACGACTGACAAATTTCTCCATCAATAGACATTTGCTGCTGAAGGGCAATGAACGCCTCATTCTGTCATTTACTAGACGGCTGAGTTACATACCTGATAGCGAACAAGCTCAAAGTATTGTTGAAGATTGGCTGGCGCCCGGAAGCGGATGGATGAAAGACGTCAGCAATTTGAATGAATTTGGGATGTCAGTATTTGAAAACCTGGCAACAATTCTTCCGGAAACTGCATTATGTGCGATGGAAAGAGCAAATATCTTATTACCAGAAAAATTTGCGAGCCGAGAAAATAGATACTTTGCGCGGTTTGTCCGCCTTTTGCGACATATTGCGTATCACGAACATCTGTTTTTGCGGAGCGCAAATCTCATTGCAGCGTTTGCGCTGACTGAGAGGGTTGGCGAGAATTATGATCCGATCCGTAGACAACTAAGCGATATGTTCCGTATAATTATGTCAGGGACGTATGCCTCCCTAGAAGTGCGTTTACAGGTCGTTAGCAGTCTCTGGGCATCTAATATTGCCAACAAACAACAGCTTGCCACCGACCTAATTGACGCTGCACTGGAAGCATGGCACTTTCAAACTCATCACAATCCGACTTTCGGCTCGCGATCGCGGGACTATGGAGCACAATCCCGACAACCAGTCGAAATTGAAAGCTGGTTTACACGAGTAACTGAGCTTTGTATACGAATGTTCAATGACGATACGCCCTTCAAAACTACACTAAAAAACATACTAGCGTCAAAGCTTCGGGGACTCTGGACTAAAGCTCGTCAGTTTGATTTGGTTGAATCGATTTGCGAGCAAATGACGCGCGATGCGTTCTGGCCTAACGGGTGGTTTCGAGTGAGGTCAATTCTGAAATTCGATTTAAACAAGCTGGATACTGACGTACAGCAAAGGTTAATAAGCCTAGAGAAATCTCTGAAACCACAGAATTTATATGACAAGCTAGTTGCATACTTTCTTTCAGAGGCGAAGGGCATGGATATTTCCATGGCATTGCTTGGTGATCATAGAGATAACTTCAAAGAGCTGTTAAGAAGTTATGAAAACCTGGGAAATGAGCTGGTTAGCGATCATCAAACCTGCGAGAAGATCATTTCAACGTTGCTATGCTCGAATAATGATAGCCTATTTCATCTGGGTAGAGGAATGTACGAGGGAGCGAGTGACAAAAGAAAAACTCTGGAATTTTTGCTGCGCGCATTTTCAATCCTGCCCATTGACCAGCGTAAACCAATTATATTGAAAGGATGGATTAACTGTGTACAAAGGGAGAATGATAGATGCGCAGATGAGATATTAGAGCAAATACTTGATAATGAAGAGCTAAAAAGCCTATTTGTCCCATTACAAGCAGCAATTCCAATCAGTAACGATGGGATAAGGTTACTTAGGAAAGCATTGGATAAGTTCGAACTACATTCAAAGGAATTTTCGTCCCTTTCTTATTCACTTTCCTACTCGAATATATCTTCTGATGTTCTTTGCGATGTTCTTAAAAGTATCCTGGACCGCCCATATGGACGAGACGCTGCATTTGAAATTTTATATTATAAATGTCATGTCGCAAAATCCGGATCTGAAAATAATCTCACGGAAAATCTAACTGCTATTGGTAGACAACTTCTGTTGAGTTTAGATTTGGATAGAGAGCTGAAATCTGAAGACAACTATAAAATTGGGGTGATGGTGTCCTTATGCCTTGTCGGAGAAAGCGCCTTTGGTGCTGCCAGCGAGTTCACCCTTCGACTGATGCGGTTAATAAGAGGTCGTTACATCTTTCCTGACGACCTTGACGGAATCCTGAGAGAATTAGTTAAAGTTCAGCCAATATGTTTGCTTAATTCCCTATTAGAAAAAGGTATTCCAAGCGAATATGTTAAATGGATTGATTTTCATAAGAATTTCGAGAAGTATGATGCTTATTTGTCTACTTTGCCAGACGACGTGCTTCTTAACTGGTGCGAGGAAGATCCCGTGGAACGATATACGCTCATTGCAGGCGCAATTATGAGTTATGAGGGAAGCGAGGAAACTGGTAAACTTGCATGGAAGCCGATTTTCTGGAAATTGGTAGAGCGGGCCCCAAGTCTTACGGAACTACTAGACCAAGTTGAGGACACGCTGAGGCCGTCAGTGGTCTATGGCTCTCGCGCCAACGCTTACCAAGCCAGGCTCGCATTGTTCACGGAACTTATCGGCACTCCGAATGCTCAGCTACGTAAATGGGCGCAATCAAGGTATAACCAATGGACTGAGGAAATAGATTCGGCCAGGAAATCTGAGCAAGAGCGTGACCGAACTCGAAATGAAAGTTTTGAGTAATGGTTAAAGCGTGGGATTGCGCATCTGTAAACTGCCATTCCGCCTTGCACATACTGCTCTGTTGTGTCTTTTGCACTCGTGATGACGAACCTGACTCGATCCAGAGAGATTTAAATAACATCAGATATTGTGCTAAAAGGTGGCATTCATGTTCTTACTATCTTTATAATTTTTTGTCGCTATATTCATAAATTTCGAGTTCAGCGTTAAAACCGATACCACACTTTTACTAGAAGTACAGTACGCCACGCCGAAGCAAGGGCCTATCGAGAGATATTCGTTTCCGAAGATGTGACTGCTAAGCAACTTTCGATTTTAAAGAGCTAATTTTCTTCTTCGACTTTCTCTTAGAAATTGGACAGATGACTCTCCGAACAATATGATTGAAAAATTGAGAAAAAAATCAGGGCACACCAAAATATGTTACCCTCATCAACAATGATGATGGTGTATTTAATTTTACTTCCAACATTGAAATTGCCAGGCTGTCAAGTTAAACAACTATTACTTAACGATTACTTAACGGATACCTAGTCAGCGGGAAGAAATACGTTTTACGCTCTCTTCTGGTCAACTACTTATTGACTTCACACCATGCTCCAATTGTAATTTTTCCGGCACTAGAAATTAGCAAAACAATTATTGGGGCTAATATTGGAGCTGCGACTCCGACAACCGGTGCAATCGCTATTGTGAGAGAGGAAACTATAAAAACTTGTGCAGTTGTTCCATGCTTAAGGAGTGCTTCGCGTTCTTTTTTATACGCTTTGTCTCCACAAAGAAACTTATGCAATTCCTTTTTTATGTATCCGGCCTATCAAGTGCATATTTTTTAGCAGCGGCCGCCTGATTACTTTTGGCAAAAACATAACGCATTATGGATCAGTCAGAAGAAATGTTCAAATTAGTGAGACAATGGCGTAAAAGTGGCCTGAGCCAAAGTGAATTCTGCAAGTTGCACGGCATGACAGTAGCTAAATTTGGCTATTGGGTCGGAAAGGAAAAGTTGGTTGAAAAAGCGACGGGTTTTGTTCGTATATCCGCCCAGCGTTCGGCCATGGACAATGCTTATGAAGTCATTTATCCAAATGGCGTGCAGGTAAATTATCAGGGCGGTGATCTGACGGTGCTCTCTGAGTTGATCCGGCTTTACTAATGTTTAGTCTGGGTTCATCCCACCAATATTATCTGTACCGAGGCGATTGCGATATGCGTAAAGGTTTTGATGGACTCTGTGGCCTGGTGGATTCCGAGTTAGGTAGAGTGGCCACCAGTGGCGAAGTTTTTATCTTTCTTAACCGAAGACGGACCCATCTTAAAATGCTGCATTGGGAGCCGGGAGGCTTTGTACTTTATTATAAAAGACTGGAAAGTGGCACCTTTCCCTCCCCTAAAAAACAGGCAACCGGAAGTATTTCTTGGAGCGAACTGGTGCTGATGATCGAAGGAATCCAGGTACTGAAAAGCAGTCGTAGAAAGCGTTTTATTTTACAGCAATAAGTGCTTTTGCTAGCTTTAAAGGCTGTTTTTCCGTACTTTTAAGTATGCAAAATGCCCCGCTGGAAACGCTGGATAAAGACCAATTGCTCGCTCTTTTAAAAGAACGGGATCAGCAGATATCGGGTTTAACCCAGCAGAACGCATACCTGGAATCTCAGGTAGAGATGTACAAACGGATGCAGTTCGGTCAAAAGCGTGAACGCTTTGAAGGAGATCCGGCCCAGATTGCGCTTCCCTTTGAAGCTCCTAGCGAACAGGCTGCTGCACAAGAAGAAATTCTGCATGAAAAAATCAGCTACATCCGTAAAAGGCCAAACCATAAGGGCCGTGCAGCACTGCCTTCTCATTTACCCGTCGAAGAGATCGAGATTTATCCTGCCGGTGATCTTTCTGAAATGGTATGTATCGGCAAGGAAGTTACTGAAGAGCTGGATTACGAACCCGCACGCTTTTTGATCAAAAGATATATACGCTATAAATATGCACCCAAAAATGGTGAAGGGGTCAGAATCGGTCAACTTCCCGAGCGGGTCATCGACAAAGGAATACCATCTGCGGGACTGCTGGCTAGCATTTTAACCGATAAATACCAAGACCACCTTCCACTTTACCGGCAGAAGCAGCGTTTTGCCAGGGAAAATATCCAGATCGCATCTTCAACACTTGAAGGATGGACCAAAGAAGCGCTGATCAAGCTGGAACCGCTTTATGAGCAACTGGTCTTTGATATGAAATCGAAGGGCTATTGGCAGGTGGATGAAAGTCCGATTAAAGTACTGGAAACTGACAAGAAAGGCGCTTGCCATCAGGGATACTATTGGGTCTACCACAGCCCTTTGGATGATGTCGTTCTCTTTGATTACCAACCGACAAGAGGCTCAGCAGGAGCGAAGACGATGTTGGAAAGCTTTAAGGGCTATCTACAGACGGACGGCTACGCAGTTTATGAAAAGCATGGGAAGCGGAAAGATGTTATCCATCTTGCTTGCTGGGCGCATGCGCGTCGGGAATTTGAACGGGCCCTGGACAACGACAAAACCAGGGCGCAAAAAGCACTATCGATGATCCAGCAACTGTACGCTGTGGAGCGGAAAGCCCGCCAACTGATGCTGGATGCTGTTGAAATCAAAGAGCTGCGGCTAACAGAATCCCTTCCAGTTATCAACGAGCTGGGCAAATGGATCTTCGAACAAATTAAAAGTACGCTCCCAAAAAGCCAGATCGGAAAGGCGATGCAGTACAGTTACGGCCGTTGGGATGCACTCAGTGCCTACTTATACGACGGAAATCTGTTGATCGATAATAATCAAATTGAAAATTCTATACGCCCGTTGGCCCTGGGCCGGAAAAACTATTTATTCGCTGGCTCACACGAAGCAGCACAGCGGGCTGCTATGATCTACTCCTTCTTTGCTATCTGCAAAAAACACAACGTCAATCCCTACAATTGGCTAAAAAACACTCTACTAAACATCTCCACAATCAATCATAAAAACATCACTGACCTGTATCCGCAACACTTTAACAAGGTTCACCAATTAACAAATACGTAGTTGATAGGCCGGATACAGAGCAGTTGCTTAAAAATCCAAGCGGTGTATTGCTGATTACTCCCGAGTCGTTGGAAGCAATGTTGGTAAACGCCCCCCACAATGCTAGGAAACTCTTTGGTGCAGTCGATTACATTGTGATTGACGAGATCCACTCGTTTTTAGGGGCCGATCGCGGAATACAGCTCAGATCGATTCTTGCTCGACTTAAACCGTTCAATACTTCCCAAGCATTGGTAGTAGGGCTTTCTGCCACCATAGGAGATTATGCGCAGGCAAAAAACATGACTGGGGATGAGGCAAATACGAAAGTTCTGTTGGACAAGTCTGCAAAAGAAATTGATGTCAGGCTCAGGTACTATGCGTCAGATGGAGCAGAACTGCCAGTCGACCTTCTGAAAAATCTTTATTCAGAAACTAAGGATCACAAGGTCTTGATCTTTCCAAATAGCCGAAGTCGCTGTGAGGAAGTTGCAGTGAAATTGAAGAAACTTTCTGACAGGGTTAAGGGACATCCGTACTATTTCTCTCATCATTCATCAATTCATAAAGAGCTTAGGGAGTATATCGAAACGTTTGCAAAGACGAATGTCAGATACCCGTTTGCCATTGCCTGTACATCGACATTGGAGCTTGGCATTGACATTGGATCAGTGGACATGGTTGTGCAGATTGACTCAGTTCAATCGATTTCTTCGCTTGTGCAAAGGCTCGGACGGAGTGGGCGTCGGGAGGGCGAGAAAAGCAGACTTCTCTTTTATGCGACAAAGCCATGGTCACTATTGCAGACGTTGGCATGCCTTGACCTATTTGAGGAAGGTTATATTGAATCTTTAAGGCAAGTATCCAAGCCCTATGATATTCTGCTTCATCAGACGCTTGCCTACGTTAAGCAGTTTTCAGAATGCAGTTTTAAAAAGCTGTGGGAAAACGTCCGGGATAATCATGCTTTCGCAGATATTAGTGAAAATGAGTTGAAACACATTGTCGATTGGCTGTTAAAAACAAACATGTTGGAGCAAATCAATGGGCAGCTGATCATCGGCGTGGATGGTGAATATATTGTAAATTCCAAGGACTTCTACACAGTTTTCAAAACCGAACCGGCCTACAAAATTCTCCACAAGGAAAAGGCTATCGGAGAGATGCCATTTAGTCAGCAGTTGGCGATCGATGAGAATATTTTACTGGCGGCCAGAATCTGGAAAATTATTGATATTGACCGCAAGGCGACCAAAATTAGCGTTGTTCCAGCAAGCGATGGTAGAAAGCCGGTGTTCTCAGGGGATGCCGGTGTCGTCCATTCGAAGATTCGAGAAAGAATGCTGGAAGTCCTATTTGAAAAATCTCAACCCGGGGGTATGGATGACGAGACCTCAGAGGCACTAAGGCAATTAAGAAAGGAGTTTTCAGGGTTTACCATAGAATGTCTGGACGATGACAGGCCGGTCCTGTATAAAGACAATGAGGTTAAGCTATACGCATTTCAAAGTACACTTGTAAACCGGACGTTGGCCTTCTTTTTTCGGAAACTGGATTTGGACTTCTCATACGATGATTCAGACACCAGCTTCACCTTTCGGGAGCTGTCCCAAGACTTAAAAAGTATATTCCAGTTGTCTGTTGGCCTTTTCGCTAATCTCCGGGTTCATATCGCAAATGACCTATCGGCAAACCCATCTTTAATCACATTCTCGAAGTGGGGAGAGTATTTGCCGATTAATTTTCAAGTAGAACTCTTGATTAGCAAGTACTATGATTTCGAAAACGCACTGGCGTTTCTGCAACGGGTAAACCTTGTACGAATACGACTATAAAGGTTGGCTATATGGTGCATGCGTGGTATCCTATCGTCTTCTATGCGGTTTAATTTAACAAGCAACAAAAAAGCTAACCGTTCCCCAAGACACGAAGATTGTAACAACTTGGCTTGAGTCAATGAAAAAATTGGTAACTTGTAACGTGATATTGGTCAAATATCTTCATAATCGATCATTTCATCTGGTAACCTATCCGGTAACCTGGGAATTGAAGTCAAAGATATTACTGTTTCTGAGACAGTTAGGCGATAGAAATGATTCCAGCGGGACAACAGATAGTACACCAAAGGGCGCTTTTTTCGTTCTAAGAACTCATTATTGCGAGTTCTTAGAAAGATAAGCATATCAGTCCGATCCAATTTAGGTCAAAACATCTGGTAACCTTTTCGGTAACCTGCCTTGCCTCATTATTCTTCGCCCTAAGAAGCAATGCAACATTGTTATCCCGATTGTCTCTTTCGACTATCCAACTTAAATTAAAACATAAATGGGCGTTGACTGTTCCCTACCGCAAATACATATTCGCATGAAAAATGGTATTAGTATTTCCGCGGTTACTATATTCGAAATTCTGTTACTGCTACTTTACTTAGCCCAATCAAAAAATCTTGCACTGGATAGCATGGGAGCTAATATGGGCAGACAAAATTGGGAAAGAGCACTGCATGGGCGTTGAAGGCGGCAGAGGCCGATCCTTCTGGGAAATATTGGCGCTATTTGAATGCAGCTGAAGCCTTACCCTAATGAGGACAGTGCACGTTTAGACTTTATCCATTTCTAGTTTCTTGACAAACGTTGCCGGTGCTAAGCCAGCCAGTGCTTGATGCGGATGAAATCGATTGTAATCTTCCATCCATTCGTCAGACAAAATACGAACCTGTTCAAGGGATTCAAATAAATAGGCATCTAAGACATCCTCGCGATAAGTGCGGTTCAATCTTTCCACATACCCATTTTGCATCGGTTTTCCTGGCTGAATATAGTGGATTGCGATGCCTTTATCTTCACACCATTGCCTGAATTTATCTGCTAGAAATTCAGGCCCATTGTCAACCCGAATTTGTTCGGGGTATGGTCTGACTAATGCTATTAGTTCCAAAACATCGATTACTTTCTGAGCAGGAAGTGAAAAATCTGCATGTGCTGCAAGTACTTCTCTGCTGCAATCATCCAGAATTGTCAGCACTCGGATCTTACGTTTATTCACCAGCGCATCAGAGACAAAGTCCATGCTCCAACTCTTGTTTGGCTCACTGGGTACCTGTAAGGGCTGCTTGATTCGAGCTGGTAAACGCCGTTTGTGACGACGGCGATGCTTCAAATTTAGCAGTCGGTAAACTCTTAGAACCCTTTTGCGGTTCCACACTAAACCCTCATTGCGAAGTTTCCCATAGTAGTCGTCAAAGCCTCTTGTCGGGTAGGCTTCCGCATATGCTCGTAATTTTTCAATCACTGGCTGATCATCTTTTCTGCTACGGTAGTACCACTTAGATCGATGTAACCCAACTACCCGGCAAGCCCTGCCAACGGATACTTTTTCTTCAACAGCCCACCCCACAAGTTCCTTTTGTCGACAAGGCTCTACAGCTTTTTTTCGATGATGTCCTTTGCAAGTTTGTAATCCAGGCTTAGTTCCGCATACATCTGCTTCAATCGTCGATTTTCATCCTGCAAAGCCTTCAGTTCTTTCAATTGCGCAGCTTCCATACCACTGTATCTTTTGCGCCAATTGAACAACGTTGCCTTGGAAATGCCGTATTCGCGGCAAACATCCATGGCTTCTCGGCCACCCTCATACTGTTTGAGGATCGCCACGATCTGGGTCTCTGAGTAGTTTTTCTTTTTCATGTGACAGTTAAAATTAGCTCATTTCGAGTCTAATCCTACACTGTCCTAAATTCGGGAAAGCCTACACAGCAACCTTCGCCAGTCGCAATCACACTGCCGATTTGGCCATCAAGTATGCAACATGGTAGTCGACTGTGAAATAGCGACCAATGCTGGTTTCGGAAGAAGTTTTAATTGGCTACGTAAAGATAGCCGGTGAATACAACTGATGGACAGGGTAGCTCAGCTAAAAGAAAAGGAGCGACAGAAGCGTATTCAGAAAAGTCTGCCTTTTCGAGACTACCAGCGCGAGCTGCTTGGTTAAACCGAAAATCATCTGGGTTCTCTGGTTAATATTTCATCTGTTGAGGAACTTTATAAAGCAATTCTATAAGACCATATGGGATGATGTGCACTTCTCATTGCAGATCATCCAATTTTAAGAATTTTCTAGAACATCGTCACAGAACGGCATACAGTATTCGTTAAATCCATATGCTCTCAGATTGAATTAACTTTACGTTTTAGATCCGGACAGGCAAATGGCTGAAGTTAATGAAGGAAGTAAAGGTTTATAGTTAGTGCGCCAGGCTTCGGACTGTCCCAAAAAGATTAGCCATCCGAGCAGTTTCTTGTCGGACAACTAATCTTTGAACCACTTCTGGTTTACATTTTATAAAGTGCGATTTAAAAGAGTCGATAAGTGATGTTCGCATTGACTCCTTGACGAAAAATGGAGGTCTTTACCAGGCTTGAATTCCCAAAATACTCTCCAGCGTCGCGTTTCATCGCTCTATAAATATTGCGGTCATAGCCAACTCCCAACGTCCATCTGGTAAATTTTATGCCAATTCCAAGGGAGGCTGTTGGAACAAGTCGTTGAAATCCGTACCCGTGCCAACGCGTTGTGTTCATATCTGAACGCACTGTGGTCGTGGCCATAAGGTAGTCAGCTCCAAGTTTAGCATCGACGAAAGGTTTTATTTTCGATGATGGGGCAGCGTAGACGCGTAATCCTGCTAAAAGGCCAACCCAATTCAATACTTCTCCTGTCTCTGTTCCAGAATAACTTCCGCAAGCACAAACAGGTCGCTCGTCTAGTCTGCTATTTTGATATGAAAGTTGGCCAGTAAACGAAACAACTGGGGATATTTCTCTCTCAGTCCAAACTCCTAATCGTAAAACACGATTTGACTTAGGTTTAGTTGGTCGTCCAGGAATAACCTCTTGATCGCTATATTTTACATTGTATCGATCTAATCCATAACCGGCAGAAATACCAAAATCCCATTTCTTGGCAGGATTTTGACCAAACCCCCACAGCGGCAATATCAGAAGAAAGGATACGAAATGAATTGTCAATCTTTTCATAGCGTTCGATATTTAGTTTGTGATTATTCTAATAAGATGCGTAGAGTTTCAACCTCCATCTTTGATCCCTCAGCCGGAATTCCCCGCAGATAGTAAGTACCTCTGGGTAAATCTGAAACTTTAAGCTTTATTTGATTTCCATTTTCAAACTGCTTCAAGACGAAAATCTCTGACAGATTGACTGTTTTTACGTTTTTTTGGCTTTTTTCGTCAATGAGTTGAATTTCATTATGAAGATAATTCAAACTTTCTGTGTTTTCAAATTGAATGGTCAATTCATCCGACGCTGGATTAGGGAAGGCCGTGAAACCAGCGCAACTCACCGCTTGGAATCCATGAAATTTTGTAATTGATCCGCACACATTAGAGGTTGTTAAACGAAATACCCCCTTTTCGCCTATCGCTTTAAAAGTAATGGACATATTCCCAAAGCCGGTCGACGACCATAGTAAACTTGCGGGCGTTGAAGAAATTTTCGTCCAGCTAGCGGATGTAGTACCGAAAAGTGTCGTCACAACATTTGTTGATGTCGGGTTTCCATTCCAGCAAATGGTGTTGGGGTAAGTATCCTCTGACTCGACTAGCCCATATTGATTTCCATTACTGGTATAATACGAAAAGCCCATTGACGGGCCGCCTACCCAAACTTTCTTTCTCAATATTGTCGGGTTACACGAAGCCCCCCGGGATCGTTATTGTGGCTCTGATTTCAACTGAACCAACATAGCTGGCAAGGCGAGTTGCGGTACCTGAGGAATTGATCGATAAAGCGCTGCTGTTACTTGTTGACCAGGAAAACGTAGAACCTGACGGGAGAGATGAAAAAGCCGATAGAGAGTATGAGGCACTTGTACAGATAAAGTCGGCACCAGTAATCGGGCCGCCGGCAGCTCGTTCAACTGCTTTTTGGATATTAAGTCGCCCAAATCCCATTTCGTTATTATGGGTAAGATCGGTAAACTTCGTACTGTTTCCAAGGCTGTAAGTATAGCCACCAACCTTGTCCGCAGTCTCCGCAATAATGCGTTTCACTTGTAAATTCGTCAAGTTAGAGTTTATCGATAAGATAAGCGCTGCCGTGCCTGCAACTATTGGAGCAGCGTACGACGTCGTATTGATCGAAGGGAGGTTTGTATAGCCACCAGTAACCGCAGTAGAGACTTGTGCTCCAGGCGACACAATATCTAGACTCCTTGTGGAATTCGTACCATAGTTGGAATCTGGATTTCTGGTATCGCTTGCAGTTGATGAACCAACCATAGTGACTGCCTGAATGTCGGCAGGTTGTACGTGTAGCGCAGAGCCAGCATTGCCGCTTGCAGCTGCAATAAAACATCCTTTACCACCGCGACCAGCTGTTGTAGCATTATTTAGTGCGTTGTTAATCGCTGTATAGTAAGCGGTTCCGTTTGCGATAGTCCATGACATAACTATCACATCCGCATTTCTGGCAACGGCCTCAAAGAAGGATGCGGCCATATCCTTGTCAGTTATTGTTCCATTCGAATTATAGGTAAAACCTCTGATGGGAATAATTTTAGAATTGCTAGCTATACCTGCAACACCGATGCCGTTGTTGCCTGTCGCAGCAGCGATACCCGCAACGATGGTTCCATGGGTTTCCCCCGCCGCGGATACTCCACCGTTGGTGCCCCCACCAGTCACGTCTGCACCAGGTAATAGATTCCCTGACAGATCCGCATGAGTAAGAAGTACTCCATCATCAATTACGGCGATCTTGATAGCAAAACATCCTGAAGTAACATCCCATGCTGCCGCGGCCTTAACAATCGGAAGTCCCCAGTTCGCGGAATATAGCGGGTCATTGGGCACACCGGCTGGTTTTACAAAACGCAAACAGTTTGGCTGTGAAAAATCGAATACCCCTGTCTCGTATAGTTTAGTGGCTACTTCGTTTGGGTCATCCATCACTGACTGCCCCGAGAGGTAGTATATATCTTTTTGATATGCATCAACCTCTTTGATTTCGAGCCCATTTTTTTTAAAGACATCTAGTGCATTTTGCTCTGTGAAGCCTTTTTTTAATTTTACAATCAACAAATCTGTGAATCCCGCAGCCTCTTCGCCAGACTCATTTACTAAAAGAGGGTGAGCTAGAACGACATTCTCGTGAGAACGAAGTGATGGTAGGGCCGACATTAATTCATCTTTGCTAGCAAAAGTTAAAAATGCATAGTCTTTCTGATAACCCTCTATAATTTCCTTGACTCCATGAGCTAACTCAGATGGTTGAGAAAAGTTGTTTTTTGTGGCATCTTTAAACTTTACCAGCACCTTGGTCGAGCTGTACCAAAGTGGAAACTGGTCTTTATCTCGATGTATTATTAAATCTTGGGTATATCCGGAAGATATAAAAAAGAACAGAGCAAGAGCTGCCAAGAGGGCTTTCTTCATAGTAAATATAGTTTAAGTTGAAGAGTGATTTTTTTTAAATTCCACAATTGCATTTATTTTCCAATGTCATGGAAGCTGTTATTGAACAGTTTCACCTTTTTGAAGACTAAGTATATGATTTCCACGCTAGCTGATGTCCATAGGACGCATATGTAAGTAAGCCAAGACCTTCATTTATAGTATCAATTCGTCGTATGCACGCCTACGTCATTCTCAGGACGATGCACATACTGGTTTACACATCTACGCATTGTTATCCCAACCCTCCCAAAACGACTCTTCAAGGTCGCAACGAGCATGGCTTTCGCAGTCTTTCACGAAAGCCATGCTTCAACCGTTATTGTTTATTTGGCGCGATTAACAACTTCTTAGTGTATGCAGTTTGCCCAATTGTCAAGCGACAAAACAGAATCGTGGTTGGCGAATGCGCTACTTTGATCGTGGGATAAACGTAATGGCCCTTGGCATGAGACGCGTTGGCAATCGTTTTGAGAATTCTACCTTGATTATCCACAATATCTATCTTTACAAGGCTTGCTTCCGGAACATCAAATTCTATCGTAAAATCCTTTTCGATAGGATTAGGGAACATTTTGAAGCCGATACCCATTTCTGTATCCTCAAGTGTATTTTCGTCAACAACACCTTCTCGGCAGGAAGTACAATAGCTTGATCCGATGGCAATGCGTGCGGAAGCAGTCCAGTTGTTGCCCACTCTTTTAAAGCAACGGAGAACTGTGTGACTTGCAGGAGTTAGCGTGATCGAATTTGTCGTGCCGGTCGATGTCGCCGAGTTAATATTCGTCCCCCATCTGTACTCGCTTCCCCCGGGAGATGCTGTGATAGTCCTGCTACTTCCGCTTTTAGTTACGGTGACACTTGGAACCGCCCCAGCGGCAATCCTGTTGAACGCAGTGGTGGTAGTTTTATCAATTTGCTCCCGCCATTCGTTGGCTAATACCTGGAGACCTTGGGCGGTATTGTCCCTGAAATGTACATTGTCACTACCTCTGAAACTTGACGTAGGAAGCGGGAAGGTTTGAGGAGGTTGAATGACTGCACTTTGTTGTACATCAGTGTTTCCTCCCAGAAAATTGCTGGTAGCAACATTATTCTGAGCGGTAAGAATATTTGCTGTAGTCGCCCCGGCAGTGTATGATACCTGTGAGATCATCCAGGAAAGACTTCCATTGAACGCAAGCCGAGATTTGCTTATTACGTCAGTCAAATAACTTTGATATGTGGCCACATCCTTGATCCCGCCAGGCGTTGGTCTGTCCGTGTCCGCCTCTCCCTGATGCCATAAAACAGCCCTAACCCCAAACATGGATGCATAATAGTTAAGTGCGTTCTTCAACGTCTGAAATGGCTGCCCTATAAAATAACTCGGATTTGGGCTGATACCGGTAAAATTAGCGCAGTATTGGGCTGGCGGACTGGTATAAAGGTCATTCGTCGCCAGACCATTCGCAGACTCATACCAATTTCTGATTCCGCTACCGCTGTAAGCAGCATTGAAAAAAGCAACGGGCATCCCCCCGTTTGCATCAGAATGACGCTTGCCAAACGCCGCCCAACACCAGCTATTATCGCCAGTGGGTGATATTCTATTGCCCTCCTGTAATTTCGAAAACGAAAAATACATGTTCGGAGGATAATTCATCAAGCATTGGTTATCTTCATTTACCGAAACAATCCATTCCGGAAACGAGGAGGTCACTGGCACGTCCCAAGTAGTTGCTCCTACCCCTTTTGCATTTGATTGCCCGGCAATCACAAATACATCTCCAACCCCAAAGCGACTGCTCCAAAATGAGGTTGGGTCCGGCGCCCCAGGCATTTGTCCCTCTATATCAATGTTATACCAGCCCTTACTAAGCACGACTTGCCGGTAAAAAAGTCCAGTAGCATCCAGCGCGACCACATCAGAACCTACAACGGCCCCAACAGCGCCGGTCGCAGATACAGATCGTATTGTATACGTCAAAGTACTCGGTAAGCTACCCCCAGTTAGCACCCACAATTGCCCGGCGATGGTAATAGTAGCCTGATTGCTCGCATTACGTTGCGTCACGGAGTTCCAAACAGGCCAGGTGAGATCTAGCTGTGCGCCGCCTTGCGCCGCAGCATTATTCCGGCTAAAAATAGTTAAGCAGCAAACCAATATGATGGTAACAAAGATTTTCATGGTTCTATCGGTTTAATGTTAGGTGGATCGTTTTGGCATATTCATCAACGTCAATGGCCGGAACGTGGGCACTATATTTTTCAGCAATCGCCCTCAATACCTCATTTGCTATGACTGCATGACCTAACGTTGAAGGGTAGATGCCGTCCCACGAAAAGAAGTTCCCATCTCTGCCACCATCTATAATAAGACCTGCTGTCGTCTTGTATTGCCCCAAATGAACCTTATGATATATGTCTTCCAAATCCACGAGAGCAAGGTCATATTCGAGAGCCCATTTTTTTATCTTAGAATTGTAAATATTGACTGCCGTTGTATATTGAATTAGTTCTGTCCGACTCAAAGCATCAATATCATCAAATGTCCCTGCGAATACTCCACCCTTCTCAAACTTGCGGTAAGCTGCATCCACGGCAGGACTGGGTAGTAACCAAAAAGGCTCTGCCGGATCAATCTTTTGGATTCCTCCTGACGGCAATGCAATTGAGAGATCAATTGCACTGGCATTATGCCTGATATAGTCAGGAGTGTACCAATTATAGGCCGCCAAATCCTGAAAATGGGGAATGGTGAAGATAACGCCCTTTGCTCCTCCTTTGGTCAACAGTTTAATACCTCTTAATCCAACGTCTGTACCCGTTTCTAGATCGCCGATAAGGTCCGATAACCCTATTTGTGCACGGCTTTTCAACACATGAAGGAAGCGTTCATGCATACCTTCCAACAGGAAAAAATTAAATTCGGACTTCTCCGTAATCAAATCAGCAAGTGTAGACTCGGCGTAACGATCTTGGGGTGTAAAACGCCACAAATACGGCATATAACTTGCCCATGATTTACCACTATTTAGACTTACCACTTTATCGATCATCCAGGGCGCCCAAGTGTTATTCAATATTCCATCTAAACTAAGTCCGGGAGCTGAGAAATTATGAACTCTGCCATTATACGCACTTAGCATTGGCGGGTATCCTGCATGTTCATTTCTCACCGGCGCGAGGTTATTAGTCACACGTCGGAACTTAGGAAACGGGCTTACATCGTCAGGATCTGGTATTAAAAAGCCTGTCCCGTTAGCTTCTGTTTCACTGAAGGCCGGTGTAACGAAGTCCGCCATCCCCAACTGCTTGGCAACCAAATTAGGATAGGCGCTTAATTGACCCTGGCGGCTTAGTCCTCCATTCTGCACCCCAGCGGTTAGCCCGCCTCCTACCGCAATTAAGTGGATTTTCGCTCCGGAAGGCACCATTCTTCCGTATTCAGGTGTTGTCACAGGCATCGAGAGCCATGCTTTAAAATCCAATTCAGACTGGTAATTGACTAGACCCACAACTGACGCCTGGTTGTCCATTAAATGCAGGCGAGTGACATCTAACTTCTCCGCCTTCCGCGAAGTAGGCCTGGCTATTATAAGAGAATCCGAGTGTCCATCATCAAATATCCCGGCACTGGCGGGAATCGTAGAGCATCCGATCCACACTACAAGGGACCAGAATACTTTGTAGCCTAATTTTCATAATACGAAAGTTAAGTGAGTAGTGATTTAACCAGCATTCGCAAAGCATACAGTTCCCTTCCAATCTCAAATGATTGTACAGGTCAGAAACATCAATTAAGAAGACGATGGGTGCTTTTACAGAATATAAAAAATGCGCAAGAAGAGAATATTGATCAAGAAGGTGTAAATGGAATTTTTTGGCAACTCCCGGATCAAACATCCAATGCCTATAAATTTAGTTTCTATTTTTATAATTCAAAAAAAAATTCTACTTTTTTTGAATTATAACCTCTGGGTTATTGTAAATATGGGTTATTGTAAACAGCGAACAGGCGTCTTAGAAATAAATATTTTAAAATACCGTGTTCAGTTGAACAACTAAATCGATGTGATTTATACGCAAAAATTGGTAAATTTGATTTGTTACAGTTCGGTCGAAGTCTTCATAACAGCGTTTTACTATGAGTCGATATAGTTTGCACCTTATGCTAGTTGTTATTGCATCAGTTTTACTCACTACCTGCTCGAACGAAAAAGTAAAGGTAGAACCACCAAAAGATGACGAGACTGATACGATATTTCCACAGCCAGTTCAAAAAGCCTTTACAGATATTACTGCGGTTCACGCACTCCCAAATTTCAACAATCTTCTAGGTGGCTCTGCTAATTATATAGTCGATTTACACATCGAAGACTGGCTCTCCGGGTCTGTGTCCGTTCCTGATTATGGACGAATGTTACCCAAGGCGGCTGCGTTACAAATGATAGCCATAGGAGGGGGAATGACAGCTGGTGCTCAAAATGGTGGCCTGTATCGCCAAGGCCAATTGGGAGCTTACCCCAATCTGGTTGCCAAGCAGCTGGGTATGGTGGATTTCATTACACCGGCCTTTGGCAAATCCGAAGCCAATGGGACAGGTTTTTTCCTGCTCACCGACAACGCCTTTCCCAGCTTTAACAAAGTCACCAACAATTTGACGACTATCATTCCTGGAAGCTGAGGGCTATCCACCTGTCTTTGGACCTTTCGAAGGCAAAGTCAATAACTTTTCCGCGCCTTGGTTAAGTGCGGATAACATGACAGACGCCACGTGGGCCCCCTGGATGGTAGGGCGCACTTCAAATACGATGGGTGTTTCGTGGGCATTCGCACTTCCGTATTTGTGGCGGTTTACTCCGCGAAGCAAATATGCTGACTCCGGACTTCTTAGTCTCATCAAGAACGAGCAGCAGTTTAATTTTTTTTACTCGAACATGCTAGTGAAACTTTCTACAACAGCATAAGATTGAAAAGTAAAAGGAACTTGACCATGCTTGACTTGGTTGGAGATATTGTTTCAAAGGTACCACGTGGATTGGCACTAATTGCTAGCTTGTCCGAGGGTGGAAAGAAGGGTGTTGTTTTTACAATGCCGCAGTTTGAACATCTCGGTTTTGCTAATTGGGGTCTAGCTATTCTTAACGACTCAGAATTGATCCAATATCGTGATGCGGTGAATATCTCCAATAAAGAGGTTCGGAGATGGGCACAGGAATATGACTTGGCGGTTGTAGATTTAGAAGCGCTTTATAAGGCGATTCATCGTAAAGAATATGTTTTACAAAATGGCTTGCTAATTGATAGCAGCATGAGAGGAAATTTTTTCTCTTCTGACGGTTTGTATCCAACCACACTTGGACAGGTCATCATTGCTAATGAGGTATTGAAATCGATAAATGAAAAATATGGAGCTGATGTTCCCCTTATCGATATTCCTTTATATGCTTCGAAAATTGGCCTAAACCTTAAAACAGGTCAATAGAGAATAGAAAGCCATGTAAGGATGCTCTTGGGCGCGTGAAGCCATAGACCGAATGCAAATTAAGAACACGATGTCAATTTTATTAAACACAAGCGCTTTTCTGACGACTATAAGTTAGTTCTTGGTGGACATCAGAATTTCACTAAAACGACTATATCAAGCTCTAATTCAAAAGAACAAACGCAAACCACTCATAATTAACTAGTTAGTTGGTATATCAATCTTAGATCCTCAAGAAAATGGTTCGACATTTGTCCCGTTGTGGGTACTGATTTTAACTATTAAAGAGCTGTAAATGAATAGTTTACAGCTCTTTTTTGCTTCAAACAGTTACGTATCAGTAACAAAAATTGCACAACTTTCGAGATTAGTACCTGAGCCCCGATACGGTTTACCTTTTGGTTTACCTTATGTTCTGGTAAACCTTTTTCCTTTCCGTACTTCGCCACCTTTGTTTCCAAGTCGGTCACGACTGGGATTTGCGCAAATCCATTTTGTCACTTTAAACAAGTTGAAGATGGGAAATCACATTGGACATCCGGCGGAGAATCTTCTATCTCTTCCATACTGGGCAAAAAAGGTTTTGACCTTTGACGAGGCAGCCGAATACACGGGTCTTTCAAAATCATACCTATATAAACTTACGGCAAAGGGCGAAGTCCCTCACTTTAAGCCTCGGGCGAAGATGATCTACTTCAATCGCGAAGAATTGGAAACCTGGCTACTACAAGGCAAGGTTAAAAGCGCCGAAGAAATTGAGGCTATCGCAGCCAGCAAAATACTTGCAAGAAAAAAATAACCCCCGATAACAAATTATGTCTGAGCCACATAACGTATCGGAGGCAAAGCACAAAGATACATCACGCACTATTTACTCACAAACGAATTGGCTGGCAGATTTCAACCGCCGATGGATGGCCGAGCAAGCCGCCAAGTACCCAAACGTTCCATCCTACGCGCTTTCTGGAAAGAAGCACAAGGACAATACCGCCAATGCCTTGCAAAAGGCGATCATAGCTTGCCTTCAATTTGAGGGCCACCAAGCCGAACGTATATCCATTGAGGGCCGCGTTATCGACACACGCCAACGTGTTACTGATGGCATCGGACGCACCCGGACCATCGGTAGTGTTACACGGATCAAATCGAGCGCACAGAAGGGAAGCGCAGATGTGTCTGCTACGGTTTTCGGTCGCTCTGTAAAAATTGAGGTAAAGATCGGCGCCGATCGACAGAGCCAGGCGCAGAAGGATTACCAGCGAAGCATCGAATCGGCCGGCGGGGTTTACCTGATTGCCGACAGTTTCCAAACATTCTACGAGTGGTATCTGCAATTCCGGAAGGAGGTGGGCAATGAATAACGGAAATTCAATATTGGAAGCCATTCTTTCCGAACAAAAAGAACTGACCCAGCCAGCGCTTTCTGGAATGCTTCGTGTTCGATCCGCCAACCAGGTATTGAAAGAGTCGTCTGAAACGCCGGATCCCAAACAATACTATCCGCACATGATTGTCGAGGGTGAGATTACAATCTTGTTTGCCGACACGGGAATTGGGAAGTCGGTTATAGCGGTCCAGATTGGAGATTACATAGCTCGACAAGGAGTCCCTCTGCTGTATGTTGATTTGGAGCTATCTGACAAGCAATTTGAGAAGAGGTATCGAGACGATGGCGGAAGGTTGTACAGATTCCCTGACTGCTTTTATCGGGCCGACTTCACGCCAAGTTTTGAATACCCAAAAGGTGTTTCGTACGAAGATTACTTCATAAAGTCCCTGCGAGAGGCGATCACGGCATGTGGGGCGAAAGTGGTGATCATTGATAACATGACGAAGCTATCCGCGGCGGATACCGACACGGCTAAGGCCACAATCCCGATAATGAATGAGGTTACGAAATTGAAACACGAAGGGCTCACTTTCTTGGCAATTGAGCATAACAAAAAAAGTTGACCCAACTAAGCCGATCAGTTCAAATGACCTTCAGGGCTCAAAATTCAAGTCCAATTTTGCGGACGCCGTTTTTACGATCGGCAGGAGTCATTCCGATAAAAATCTCAGGTACGTGAAGCAGCTTAAAGTAAGGACTGCTGAAATGGTCTACGACACCGAAAATGTTAGAACATTTGATCTGAGAAAGGATGGCGGATTTCTACAGTTCGTCCCAATTGGCTACGGTAGCGAATACCAGTTCTTGAAACTTGATTCTGAGTCAATAAAAAAGGAGCGAAGGCAGCAGGCTATGGAAATGAAGGCTTCTGGAAAATCAAACGTAGATATCGCAAAAGAGCTGGGCGTTTCGGAAGGAGCTGTACGAAAGTGGCTAAAATCGTAAAAATCGTACTAATCGTAAAAATCGTACTTCTCGAACGATTCGGAGCCAATAATGCATAAAAAATGTACGAAAGTTCGATTTAAGAGACCTAAACTGCATAACAAGCTATCTTCCAGGAAAATATAAATTAGTTGTCTTAACAACTATCATATTTCGTACTCGTACCACTCGTACTAATGTACGATTCGCACACTCAAAATATCGACGATCATGCAAGCCACAACATTTCAATATCAGCTGAAACGATACAAAACCCCGTCGGATCGGGTCACCTGCCCAGCATGCGGAGCAAAGAAATCCTTCGCGCCCTACATTGATATCGAAACAGGTCAGGACTTGCCCGCGCAGTATGGCCGCTGTAACCGCGCCGATCAATGCGGCTACCATTTGAATCCATATAAAGACGGCTATGGCACGGCAGGTCAAAAATCAGACGGGTTTGTTCCTGCGCCGATATCTAAGCCGAAGCCAACTACTCCGCCGGTTAATTTACCGAAGGAACTGCTGGTCGAGACATTGAAGAAAAGTCCGGGAAATCGGTTCACACAGCACTTGTTGAGACTGTTCCCGCAAGACGTTGTGAATCGACTGCGAAGCGAATACATGATTGGCGATCACGACGTATGGCCAGGATCGACAATGTTCTGGTTCGTGAACAAAGATCTTAATATTCGCGCCGGCCAGGTCAAGCAATTCGATGAAACCGGGCATACCGCAAAGAATTCCGACGGCACAAGCCGCACGGTGTGGATTCACAAGCTCGTTCCAAAGGAGACCGAATGGCTCTCAGCGTACGAAACCCAGGATATGAGGGTAGACTGTCTTTTCGGCGAGCATTTGCTAAACCGTTACCCGGACCGCAAGATTGCCCTGTTTGAGTCACCGAAGACTGCAATCATCGCCACGCCGTTCTTTCCGGAAATGCTTTGTCTGGCCGTCGGCGCTCTTGATTATCTCACACCAGAGCGCGTCCAGGCATTGAGAGGTAAAACGGTGATCCTATATCCGGACTTGTCCAAAGAAGGCAAAGCATTCGCAAAGTGGTCAGAAAAGGCTGAGAGGTTGCGGCCCCTGGGCGACTTTAAGGTCAGCTCATTCCTGGAACAGATCGCCACCGACGAAGAGCGCGCGAAAGGCCTTGACATGGCCGATTATCTGGAAAGGATGGATTACAAACCACGCCCAACAGAGGATCAGCCAGTAGTCGATGATGTCGCGTTTTGCGGCGCTACTGCACAAACGTTGCCTACCCTGGTCGGTAAAGCGCCGGCGCCGGAAGCAAAACCCGAACCATTCGATATCGCAGAATACCGCGAGTGGTTTTCGACGAAGGAAATGCCAAAGTCGAAGATCATCCTGAACGATGCTGTGACCATTTACAACCTGGAAGCGTTCGTGAAAGGCCGACTGAACCACATCTCGGCATTTACAGGCCAGAAAGATCAGGGTAACCGGCCACAGTTCATTCGGCAACTTAAATACATCCGCAAATACTTTCAAACTCTGCAATAGCATGAAACCACCCCAAAACCCCCCTTCCGGACCTCGAGGATACCGAAGACGAGATTTTCCAGTTTTTCGCCAACAATTACGACGAGTACATCAATGACCAATCAAACACACACGATTATGCAAGAGAAGAACCCGACCAAACTAAGCGCCAAACAACTAAGGTTCGTTGATGAATACCTGGTCGATTTCAACGCCACGGCGGCCGCAAAACGGGCCGGATACTCAGAGAAGACCGCAGCCGTGATCGGGCACGAAAACCTTAGAAAACCTTACATTTCAAAGCACATCTCCGAAAAGGTCTCCGCATTGGCAATGAGCTCGGAGGAAGCGCTTATCAGGATTTCTGAGTTTGCACGGTCCAGCCTAAATGAATACTTCACCATTCGGCAGCTCCCTTACACTCCGAAAGTTGAGAAACGACTCGCGGAACTGATCGACGACCTCCGAAAAGAAATCGAGTTCGAAGATAAGTATGCGGCCGCTGCCGGGCTTAGTGACAAGGAACTCGAAACCCATCGTTCAGCTCAGCAGGACCGAAAACGCCAGATTGTCCGCTATGAAATCGAATTTGAGCAGAATCCGAATGCGACGAGAATTGTAGATGGACCTACCCAACTCATTGACGTACCCGAACTGGATATGGCCAAGCTTGTCGCTGACAAGGAAAAGGGTAAAATAAAATCGATCACCCCGACCCAATTCGGAACCAAGGTTGAGCTGTACGCGGCAGACGCAGCCCTGATCAACATTGCCAAGATTCTCGGCCTCTTTGAGAAGGATAACGCCTACAAACACGAGCACACTGGCAAGGATGGTGCTCCGCTACAAGCCCCGGTCACCTTCATAAGTGCCGACTCATTGACCCCGGAGCAACTTCAAGAATACATAAAAGCCGCCATAGGCGACACCAGCGAACTTTAATAACCAATAAACAACCAATTCAATGGAAAACAACCGAGAAAAAGAACTCGACCCCACAGAGAAAAAGAGGCTCAAAGAAGAGCGAGACCGGCTTATCGACCGAATCATTGATCCGATTGTAACCGATCATCGTCACAGCGAGGCGACCCGCCTTGAAAACACACCCGGAGTAACATTTCACCAATAAACCAAAAGCAATCAAGCAATGGCAGATCAACAAGAACAATTCTCCTACGAGGAGTACAAAACCTACAAACGTGTAGCCAAAATACTGACAGAAGAAGGCGGAGAAACCGAAAGCCAGGGCTCCTCCGAATACATTAAAAATAAGTCCGAAAGCGACGATCCGGGCGAGGCCTACCGCGAGCGGCAAAGAAAGCTCCACGAAGAGCGAGAACAAAAACGGTCCAGCATCACCGACGAGCAATTGAAGGAAGCTGATCGCATCCTTGACAGAATTATATGGTAAGCACACCAGCCATTTAACTGATCTTCAAACACAATTCATTATCAAAATGGACAAAAGCAAAGTGCTCATTTACGAGAATAAGGATTTAGCCAAAACTATCAATAACGAGTTGGACAATTATGTCGACGCCTTAAATGAGGTGGTTGAAAAATACCCAGCCCTTGAACTTGGCGGAATAACGGAAGAAGTAACGGAGTTGATCCTGTCCCCGCTAGGAGGGAAAACAATCGAAACGCAATATTGGAATACTCTGAAAGCGCAGCTTGATAAATCGGGCGTGACCAATAAAATTCTCCGTGATACGGTGTTAAGCGGGTCCAAAGAGCCGATCGAGGAGTTTAAGGCAGCGCATCGGAAGGCACAGACGCTTCCCCTCACGTACCGCGACACGCTCAAATATATCGTTTTTGACGGATCGAATTTCGGGCTAATCAAAGGCTACAAGGAGGAAGTTCTCGAACGGTACGCTAGAGAATATCTGACCGACAAAGGGGAGATCATGTTTTTTCAAGCTGCAAAGAACCTGGAGAAAGCGCTATCTGCGTTCCGCGAGGAGTTGAAGAAAGTTGAGGCCAACTATCGCATTTCCCGCACCCTTGGTTGTCTCGACTCAATCTTAAAGCCAACGCCAAACGGTGATTGGGTCGCAGACCCGGAGAGGGCTATTTACTTCCGTAGATATGCGGTGCGAAATCAGTCCGCGGCCCCGTCGATGAAGCATACTTTGTAAGCAACAGTAATCAGGTGGCCCGGCAACTACTGGGCTGCCACAATCTCGTTCTCATGACACACTATCAAAGCCTCTTTATTGCTCAGCTTCACAGCTACGGAGGGGTTTGCCTCGGTTTGTGGGCATCCGCCGGCCACTATTCGGGCCTACTTGACAAGGAACAGTTTGAGCTGGCCGTCGAGCGGATTCGTAACACAAGCCCGTTCAACCTCGGGAGCAATTTGACCGCCGAAATACTGGCAGAGGGCCCACAATGTTTAAATTAATCACACACTGACATGAAGCCGTTCAAAATCGGGGAAGACTCCCCTACTATCTCATTCACGGTTCAAAAGAGCCGCTTCTCCCGCCTTTTCAGCGAGAAGCCAGATCGAACGTTTCTCTTTTCCCAGCCGTATCTCGGCGGCCTGGGCCGCATTGGAACTATTCGCGACTTTTGGAATATCGAAAATGAAGACGATTCTCTTTTCCATCGCTGGAACAGGGCCCGCATCGTCGCTATTGCGGTTTTGCAGAACATTTTCGCGGTCCGCTTCCTGACATGGCCGTTTGCTTTATACCTACTTATCAAGCTTGACGCCGAGAGGCTCAGAAAATTGGTAAAGGTCGTTCATTCTATCTCTGGCTACGCTGATTATGCCGACTCGGTCACCCTTCTCCGTATCCCAAAACAATGACCAGGGAGCAACAATGGGCGCAGCAGCTCCGCAGATCGGAGGGCTACGCAAGGATCGTTGATGGTCTGTTTCAGGCGGCTATTAAAGAGGCCATTCGACTCGTTTTGTCCGGGAAATACGATCCTGATAAACCGTTTCAGTTTAAAGACTTCCCCGGACTCACCCAGCGCGTGCGGAATCTTTTTGCCAAGCTGGCGAAGGACTTGCAAACAACCATTTCTACAGGCATCGAGCGTGAATGGCAACACGCAAACGCTGCCAATGACGAGTTGGTTGACCAAGTGCTGAAAACTTTCACGGTACCGCGACAGATCATGCAAACATACCGAAATCGCAACCTTCAAGCGCTGGCGGCGTTCCAGCAGCGCAAAGTCGCCGGAATGAACCTGTCAAAGAGGGTCTGGAACCTAACAAAACAGTTTCAGGGGGAGCTCGAAATGGCCATTGATTTGGGGCTCGGTGAAGGACTGAACGCCCAGCAGCTCAGCCAAAGCGTACGGGCGTATCTGAATGAACCGGACAAGCTGTTTCGGCGGGTTCGCGACAAGCGCGGACAGCTGCAACTGAGTAAAGCCGCAAGGAACTACCACCCGGGCAAGGGCGTCTACCGCTCTTCTTACAAAAACGCCATGCGGCTCACCAGAACGGAGATCAACATGGCATACCGGGATTCAGACTACCAGCGATGGCAGTCTCTGGATTTCGTTGTCGGCTTTGAGGTAAAGCGCTCGAATAACAAGGTCGAGTGCGATCTGTGCGACTCATTCATCGGGAAGTATCCTAAAACGTACAAGTTTATCGGGAACCACCCTCACTGTCGGTGCGTATGCGTGCCGATTCTGGCCAGCAGAGCAGAGATTGAAGCGTTCCTGGACTCATCCAACACGGACGAACCGCAACCGCTTAAAAGCAAGTATGAGGTCGATAGGATGCCGAAGGGCTGGACTGACTGGATCAAGGGCAATACCAAGCGCGTCAACCTGATGAGTAACCCTCCCTACTTCATCAAAGACAATTTCAAGGGAGGTAGGATAGCGAACGGCTTAAAATTCATGTGAGATGATCAAACCACGATTCAAACAGGCTGACATAACGAAGCACATCGCATCAAGGTTGGCGGTAATGGAGAAGGAGATTTTAACCAGGTTGCATGTTCTCGGACTTCAATGCGTCCAAATGGCCCGCGGATACGGGAACAACGACCCATCCGCTTTTCCCATAAAATACGGCAGCTCCCCAAATCCGAAACCATTGCGTCAGCGATTGATATCTGCACGGGACCGGGAAAAGAACCCCGCCGTGAAGCCGCCCAAGTTCGGGGACTTCCTTGATCAAACCTCGAATCTTCGGCAGTCGATCAGCTATTTCATCATCAAGGATGGCAAAGTGATCGACGGGGATCTGGGGGATAAAGGCGTAACAGTTGCCCACAATATCGCCCAGCAGCGGGCTCGAAATGTCCAAAAAGGTTACGGGCTCGTGGTGGTCGCCGGGCAAGATTACGCCGAATACGTTGAGGCCAACGGCTATGACGTGATCAGTTCAGCCGAGCAGTTCGCCAAAAAGCAAATGCCGCAGCTGCTTGCAGCAATGAAGAAGAGAATCAAATCAATTTAATAACCTCTAAAATACCACACTATGCGTAGTTCATCCGGAGCGATCGACTTCGACTCCTACCTTCACACTGACAATTATGCCCAGGGAATCAAACGTATTGAAAACCTCACACGGGGCGTCACCAAGACCGTGACAACTGAGGCCGACCGAATGAATGCGACCTTTTCGAATTTGGGAAGGGTCGCCGCTGGTGCATTCGCAGGACTTCAATTAGCGCAACTTCCGCAGCAGATCGTGCGTGTGCGGGGCGAGTTCCAACAACTCGAGATTTCGCTGAACACGATGCTGCAAAGCAAGTCGAAGGCAGACAATCTAACCCGCGAAATAATTCAGGCCGCAGCCACCACACCCTTTGGATTGAAGGATCTTTCTGCCGGTGCCAAACAACTTTTAGCCTATGGGTCTGCGGCAGAAACAGTTGTTGGCGAGATGCGAATGATTGGCGACATCGCAGCAGGTGTCTCCGCCCCTATAAGCGACCTAATCTACCTTTACGGCACTCTAAGAACGCAAGGCCGGGCGTACGCTGTGGATATCCGGCAATTCGCGGGACGCGGAATACCGATTTATGCGGAACTGGCCAAAGTTCTCAAAGTACAGGTAGACGAAGTAAATGCGCTTGTCGAAGCGGGGAAGGTCGGATTCCCGCAAGTAGAACAAGCATTCAAAAATATGACTTCGGCCGGCGGCATGTTCTATAATTTGACCGCGGAACAATCCAAATCTATTCCCGGCCTAATCGAACGTTTGAAGGATGGCATCGACATCGCCTTTAATGATATTGGGAAATCCAATCAAGGCCTTATCGAGAATATCATTACCGGGGCAACGACCGCGGTTGAACACTATCAGGATATCCTGGATGTTCTCAAAGTTGTTGTCGCCAGCTATGGTGCATACCGTGCCGCATTGATACTGACTACAGCCGCGCAGTCCTCTTCTTTAATACTTGGCGAGGTTCAGGCCTTTGTGGCACTTGCCCGCTCCATCAGGACGGCGGCCGATGCACAGGCTCTTCTCAACTTGGTCGTACGCCAGAACCCGTATGTGATCGCCGCAACAGCGCTCGCCGCTCTGGTTACCGGGATCATTGTGTTCGGCAAAGAAACCGATGCTGCAACCGAAGCCAAGGAAAAGCTTGCCAATGCCGTTCGGGAAACTGAATCGGAAATCAACAAGGAGAAAGCAAGCATCGCCGTTTTGACCCAGCAATTGAAGGATGAAACAAAAACCAGAGAGGAAAAGGGAAAGATTTTAAAGAAGCTCGTCGACTTGAATCCGGAAATCCTTTCGGGCATCACTTTGGAGAATGCAGCAACCGGTAGGGCAACGGAATTAATAAACGAATACATCAGGGCGAAGCGCGAGCAAATCCGGGTTGCACAGATCCAAGCCAAGATCGAGGCAGAGTTGCAAAACCAGCTCGACATTAAGTCAGGCAAGAAGGATGATGAGCTGAGAATGTCGTTCTTACCTACGGCAGGACTTGGAATGGCCGCAACCGCGGCTGGAATGGGCGGCGGCAGCTTCAACGCCAGCAAAGTTATTGCACAAGACCTGGAACAGGCGAAAACTGCGGCCATTGCAAAGTCCAAACAGGTAGAAAAAGCTCTTCTCGATGAACTCAACAGCGGTATTGAACAACGCCGCGCCCGTCGTCGGAAAGAAATAGCCGATATCAAGGAAGCCGGCAAAATGACCGTCGAGGCCTATGATGCCCAAATTAAGGCTTTGCAAGACGTCCAAAAGAAAGCCACTTCGAAGAAGGAGTACGACCACATCGGTAACCAGATCAAGATTTTAGAGGCACAACGGGCAAAAATTACGGGAGGCAAATCTGCGGCTGCCGCTCGCGCATCAGCGGAAAACGAAAAAGAGGTCCGGGTCAAGACGTTCGCCGAAGAACTTGAATCCAAAAAGCAACTGTACGAGCTCTATCAACGATGGATTGATAGTTACGGGAAGGCTGCGGCCGACGAGCAATTCGCTAGCCTTATTTCCGAGCAGAAAACCTATGTTGACTACCTGAACAACGAAATCGCCAGGCTTGAAGCGATGAAGGACACAGGGTATGTTGGCAAATTCAGCGATCAGGATGCCGCAGATCTTGATAACCTGCTTTCATTGAGGCGAAATGCGCTCAACCAGAAAACCTCGGTCGAGCAGTTCAAGGATGAGCTCGAAGAGGCCAAAATGGAAGCGAAATCTCTGGCCGAATACCTGGATGTCCTGTACAGCAAGCGGGGTAACGTCGGCGACCCGGATAGCGCCAGCGGCCAGGCCAAGTCTGTACTACTCAATTCCGAAATCGTTGAAACAGAAAAAGCGCTCAAAGCCTCGCTGATTGAGTTTCAGCGGGAGTCGGCTACCTACTTGCAAAAAAGAATCCAGGCAGAGCAAAAATACAATTCGCTACGCAAGGCCGCTATCTTAAAGTATAGCAAGGACGAACTCAAAACTGAGCTGGACAACATTGAGAAGCGGAAAAAGGAGGAATTGGAAGCCATTGCCGACGAGGAACTGGAACGGACTGAAGCCTATCAGCGCATCCATGAAGATATAAAACAGCTATCCCGCGAGCAGCTGAAAATCCGGATTGACAATATCCAGCAGGAACTTAAAAACGAGGAAATCTCTGTTAAGAAGCGGCTCGAACTCGAAAAGGCGCTGGCAAGGGCCAAGAAAGCGCTCAATAACAAGAGCGTTGAGGATCTGCGTATCGCCGGCTCTGTGCTTTCCCAGGCCCTGGGCGACGTCACGTTGGAATTCACCGAACAGTTTAAACTGAACCTGCGCGATCTCGGAAATGCCATCGAAGGCGTGGCCAACCTTGCTTCGTTTGATTTCAGCACCGCATCCGCCAGCGACAAAGCATCTGCCATCGGCGATATTATCGGTATCCACTCGTTCCTGATTACCACGGTCCGCGACGCCTTCAAGACCACCGAGGATTTCTATACCGGCATGGAAGAGCACGAATCCTATTACAAAGGGCTTGCAGCCGAGATTGACGGGGTAAACATCCTTTTGGAGCGGCAACAGTATTTGCTGGGTAACCTGACCGGCTCCGAAAAGTCAGGCGGCACGATGGCACTGATCGAGTCGTATGCCAAAGCTCAGGAAGACGCGTTACAAGGTTTGAAGGATTTGAGCATTGATGTCATCAAATCTGCCGATAAGGTGTTCGTGGACCCTATTCTCGGCACCGAAGTCAAAGCGAAAGGATTCTGGGGAGTATACACGCAGCTTGCGACGGCCGGCAAGGCAGAAACCAAAATCAAGTACAAGTTCGAGAACATCGACACCTCCGGGTACGACGACATCGAGGACTTTATCAACCTGTTGGCAGAGATCCGGAAAGGCGGCGGCAAGTTAAACGGGAAGGAAGTCGTCGCGGCGGACCTGGAAGCGCTTGAACTACTGATCAAAACCTATCAGGAGGCGGAGGAAAAACAAAAGCAGCTGATCGACGAATTCCGCCAATTCCTGACTGCTACCACCGAAACACAGATTGCCGATGCAATAGTAGCCGGTTTACAGGCCGGGAAATCGTCTGCCGCGGACTTTGCCGACGACTTTGAGACAATGATGCGGAATGCAGTCGTAAACTCGCTGAAAGCGCAAATTATGGACGCGAAGCTGGCCGACTTTTACAAGAAAATGGGCGAGTATGCATTGAGTGACGGAGTGATTAGCAAGGATGAGCAGGCAGATTTGAAAAAAGACTGGGACGGTATCATTACCGGATCGAAGCAGCTGGCCGATACGATTCAGGAGATAACCGGTGTAGATATCGCAGGTTCAGCGGCTAATCTGAATAACTCACTGTCGGGCTCAATAAAGGGGATGAGCGAGGAAACGGCCTCAGTGCTGGCCGGCCAGTTCAACGCAATCCGAATTTATAATGCTCAGATGGCGTTTGATGTGAGATCCTCATTATTGGTTTTGACACAGATTTCTCAAAATACATCGTACACTCGGAAGCTGATCGATGTTGATGACAAACTGAGTAAAATCATTGATCAAAATAATCGGTCACTTCGAGGCTTCGGATTCTGATTTCCGACGAAAATAGTCGGTAGATAACTCCGCGTCCTTTCTGGGTGACGGAGTTATCTATTTATGTATTGCCATCCGTAGGCCTCTAGGTGGTTGATACCAGCCACAGCTGGTGGAAATTTGATTGCCCCCCTGACTTATCGGTGACCTTACTCTCAAATTCACTCTTTTCTACGCGTAGTCAATGGCTACCTCGATCCCAGAGCTCACAACAAAATCTTCGAGCAGAAGTAGCTCGCATACCTTGACATCTGGAGCTTATTGATATCGACGCCTTTTACAAATACCTGTCCGAATGCGCCAGATGAAAGAAGTAGGAAGAAAATATAAAATATACATTTCATAATCGTGAATTAAGCTTCGGTTGGGGTCTTCAATTCAATTTTTGAATCGACAACAATTTCCATACTTGGTCTATGAAGTCGCACTTTGTTAAATTGCAAATCACGGAGATGTGTACAGTTATGAATCACTAGATCTATATCGTCCTTACTAGATTTCAGGCCAAAATTTATAGCCACAAGTTTCCCAATGAATGGATATTCTCTTCCCTTCGCGCCCTCATCGACAGACCCGTATGCTCTGATTTCCTGCTCATATGACCAGTTTGAAAACTTTCTGACTAAAAACACTCCCTCTTCCTTGATATTTATGGCGAGACCGCCAGAATGGTGATATCTTGCCGCATCTGTTTTAACAACGTCATTTGAGTACTCTATCGGAAAAAGCTGGCCCTCAATCTTCTCACGATCCTTATCGTCAATTTCAAATTCGAGGCATACTCCCGTGTGATTGTTGGCATAATGCGACCACATCAAGATTTCTTTCATACTCTTAGAAAACGAGCAAGAACAAAGCGACGATCGAAAGATCTCGTATACTTTTTCGGTAGTATTGTCATCAATAAAACACTCAAAAGGATCATTTAAGTGATCTAACCTAGCATACCAGTGTACACACTTTCTTAGACTATGGAGAAGGTTTGCATTTATGGAGTGGAACTTAAATAGTTTCATATTTTCAAAAATCAACAGTGTAACATATGGGTTACATTAACAAGGAGCTCTATATATTCAGTTAGGGGTAACAAAATCAATGAAAACGAAAACGATGTTTCTACACACTCGTTAACTATTCATTTTTTACAGACTCAATCGACTTCATTTTATCCACGATGGCTAGTGCGTCATCAACGATTGTTTGCCCTGAAAGTAACTTCGAAATTTCATTCAGTACCTTTTGCTCCATTAAATCGACGATGATATTAAAGCCATGGATACCTGTACCATTTTTAAGGAATTCTACTTCCCCTTCTGTAAGTACATTTCCAAAAATTTGAAGCATACCGGAATCCATATTCCAGGGTACATACTTTTTCGTTTCAGCGGCGTTTATCAACAGATAGACCATTCGACCGATCATCGCATTATATGCTGTTACAAGAATGTTGAGCCGGGGTCCTATAAAGGGACGAAGAGTTTGAAGTCGTTCTAAGTTTCCGGAGGCATTCTCGAAATACTCAATTTTATCGATCGAGAGGATCTCTTCTTCAAATGATAGTCCCCTTCGTCGATGCTGTAAACCGCCAGAGAGCACCTCCTCGTGAGTCAGGATGTTGTTTATTGTCGAAATGAGTCCAGGAACCGAACTACTGATTTTCTTAGTGCACTCCCATAGAACTTGAACAGACTCCACCTGCTTTTCAACGATTCTTTGCCTGGCCTGGCCGCTTTGCCCAATCAAGGAAAGCACAATTGCATTATTTTGAGTAATCTCCCCTTTTAACGATTCAAGCTTTCTATCTGCCGCGTGCTTCCAAGTAGCCTTCATGCGCTCAACCACCAATTTGGATACAATTGCTGATACTAGGCCTGAACTAAACACGAGCGCCAATATGGTGCTTAAGTCTATTTGAATCATAGGGAGCGCCAAAATGAGGGGACTGTAATCAGTCGCATTCATCAAAATATGACATTAATTTCGGAGGATGTAAACGTTCCATAAGCTTACCACAATCCAATCAAATGTCAAAATAGTTTTTATTTACTGGCATTGTATTTGCCAGAAACGCTGCTTCGCAATCGTTTTCAATATAGGTCTGTTCGCCCTTCCATCACATTTTATTTGTCTGGTATGGCAGGTTGTCCGATATTGAGAAGAATAACTTACTTTCAGCCTATCAACCATGAAGACCCTGACCACAAATAGATCCGTATCTCGGGAAGAGCTCGTTTCAATCCTGGAAAAGGACCTTTCACATAACTACAAATACGAGCTGGTCGATGACAACAAGGAAAAATATGTGCTCGTGAAGAAGAATGCGTTGATAGGCGCCAAGATTTCTAATGTCGCCAACAAGATATCTATCGAAGGCGTGACGCCAACACTCGGCGGTTATTTGTTCACTTTCGCAGCTACGTTTTACACAGGTCTGTTTCTCGGAGGAATAGCGCAGCCATGGCTTGAATTCGAGAAATCGGTCGGGCACGCATTGCTGAGCAAACTACAGTAAGGACATCGCCGGAGTAACAAACAAGTTCAGTCTGACAGAATCCGAATTACGAACCATTCACCTCGGCGACCTACTAAATGAACGCCACCGATATTCGCGACATAGAACACAATCAAGACAAAAAGATTGGAGTCAAATCGGACACGGGCCTATTAGGCCAATCATTTTTGGAAATATTCCTGCACTTCGTGCTATCTCTCTTGAAATAAACTATATTTCCTCACCCCGCGGCAACCGGACCGTGGTACGGAGATTGTGCCATCCATCATCCCGGACCAACTGAGCAGCGAAGTTAGACCATATTTTCGCTATTATGCGGTACGCAAACGGCTGGCAGATTCAAGCCGTGACACAGTTCCCGAGCGGTCGCTGCATGCGATGGTTTTAGTTTTCGGCATGGCTCCGGATTTATGGCCGTTGTCAAAGATCGGCAGACCGCGATCGACTTCGCGGCCACGCTGCCCGTACACTAATTTCTATTTTCACTCATTTAAAAAAGGGAGCATAACGGCAGAAGGTTAAAGAAACTTTGCCGATAATTAAGAAAAGCTACCTATATCGGTAGCTTTTCTTATTAGCAATTAGTAAACATCGCAAAAACATTCGTCGAAACCAGACGCTAATTGATCGACAAAGGAACAGAATTCGTCTAAAAAACATCTCGTACTTATTGTAGAGCATAAATAATATCAGCAATTGATATAACTTTTACCGCTATTAAATTATGACCCAACTTAATAGCGATTAATTCAAATTTCACACAAACCTTACTTAATTATGAACAAAAATCTAATCCAAAAGGCTTTGTCTCTGCTATTGGTACTTGCATCCATAATAGGGTGCTCAAAAACGGACCAATTAAATCCGGTCGAAACCACCCCTCCGGAAGATTTTAAGGTAAGCAAACAAGAGGCTTTAAAGTTAGCGACCGCTTCGAATGCACCTGCGAATGCCCGCACCTCAGGGGAAGTTTCCAAAAAGGTAAAGGAAATGAAGGAATTCAAGGAAAATCGTGGTAAAACTGTGTTCTATGCGATAAATTACGAGGACAATAAGGGCTTTCTTCTTCTATCGGCCGATAGAAGAATGACACCCGTCCTTGCTTACTCCGACGAAGGCTCGTTTAATCTGGACACAGACAACCCTGGGATACAGCTTTGGAAGGATTTGGTTTCGCAAAGCTATAAAGGTGTTGAAAAAAACACCAAAGCTCATAGAAACGTCGTTAATGAGTGGAAATATTTTGAGAAAAAAAATGCTGGCAATGGAAGGACGACGGACCAGCCCGTGTGGACGCCAGAAGCAAGTTGTGAATACTTTGTCACGCATCCAATTCCCACAAACGTGACTATACAGCATTTGACTGATCAATTTTCACGTTGGAGGCAAGGGACAGGTTACAACTACTATTGTCCCTCAAATTCTATCCTATTCTGTAACAACATGGACTGTGGTAAAACAAATACTTCATGCGGGGCGGTAGCAGTAGGGCAAGTTCTTCGTTATCATAGAAAACCTATCACAGCCAATGGCAGATCTTTTACAACAGCGATGTTTAATGCCATGCCACCAACTTTGTCGTCATCCAATTGCGATCTGACAGTTGAATCTCATCAAAACATCGCACATTTGCTTCGGGACGTAGGCGCAGATCTTGATGTACACTATAACACAGCAAATCCGTTGCTGGGTGGAGGCTTCTCCTCTGGCAGTGGTTGCCAGTCGTGGAATTTACCCACCAAAATAGATGACTTTTTCAATAGTCACGGGTACATTTCAAACGAAGTTGACTTCTGGGGTCTTAGTGGCGAGAGTACAATTAGAGAGCATCTTTTGGCTAGTAGGCCTGTCATCTTATTCGGAGCAGGATGTACAACTTGCCTTGGTTCTGCTCATATTTGGGTAATTGATGGTGTCCAGGACTTGAATGCGATTTACCAAGATCAGAGCGGCTACTGTTATCATCATCGCGTTACTCTGTATCAAATGAACTGGGGTTGGGGAAATGCAAGTGAAAATAGTGGATGGTTCAATTACACAAGCATCACGGGAGACGGAACCGTTTATGACAGTGCAAACATGAAGGCCTATACTGTAGTACCGTAAATTATTTTGTTATGAAAAAGCGAGGTTTAATAGTAATAATAATGGCAAGCCTAACCTTGAGCGGTTGTGATCGTGACAGACCTATCGGTCCAAAGGGGGACCCGTTAGGCAACACGACCGAAGGCCATTGGCGATTGACCTCACTATACAAAAAGGCTGATCAGGTAAATGTAACTGAGGCAGACAGCCTTGCTTTTCTAAAAATGAGCGTCTACACTAAGTTCGATAGCGCCTACATGACTAACAATCCTCATTATATATTCGCTTTTTCATCGCCTAATTTTACAGATACCACTATAATTGACGCAATTCCTTGGAGCTATTCGACAAATCCTGAAAAGACACGCGAAGTACAATACTATCGGATTTCTAAAACGAAAGGCTTCCAAATCCGCTTCTACTTTATTGAAAATAAACCGCTTTCCTACCAAATGGATTTGAGCAATATAATGGAAAGCGGGGAATACAGAGAAGATTTGGATACTGTTAGGTACGTTTATACACCGACAGAAAAATTCTAAATCACATTTCTTAACAGTCTATAAACTATTAAAGGCTGCCAATTTGGTAGCCTTTCTTTGTTGTACAAAATCTGTGATCCGCCGAAGACTATCAGTTATACCTCAGGACAGAGAAAGGAGCATTTCACCACGATACGAGCCTGGTCTCAGATCAATGAGCAGGTTTTTGATAAAATTGTTAAAAACTTAACCGGCTGATTATCAGAAACACTCATTTTAGGATACTTGTCTCGGGTTGGGGTTTTCCATAAAATTGTGGAAAACTTCAAACGAACTGCCGGGAATCCCGCTCGTTGAAACGGATGTCTGCCTGATGGACGCCCACACCCGACAATAGCCGGTTACGAAATTCTGATGTAACTCCCCTACTCATCGTATACGATGAACACTGATAATCAATCACATACAGCTTACTGTCATTTAAAAATGGTGGGATGCTCGTTTCCTAATTCTAATTAAATAGAAAATAAATTTCATTTTTGTAGGAACTTCCAACAAATCATTTTATTTTCGAACTATGAAAACATTTAATTCAGTAGAAGAGGCCTTCAAATGGTGGCTTGACAACATTTATCGCAACCTTCCGCCCGATCAAAAAAAGGGAAGACTGGTCACCGCTTGGCGTGATTTCACTCACAAGAGAGGTATCTCAGAAAAACGGATGGTTGAGATATTGGGAGAGTTCGGCGATGTCGAAGTAAAAACGATCGTAAACTTTACGCCCAAGTAATTTTTTTACTCTATTCTTGTTGGAAATTCCTACAAGAAGTTAACAAGAGAAAGCCCGGTTTGCTGTGTCGTCGAAAACTCGCACTCCGGGCCAGCTAAATCAATTTTCATAATCTAACCAAAACAAATCTATGAAGAATTGCCCAACATGCAATGCCGAAAGCGCCGGCGAAGCGCAAGTCGACTTACACAAAGAAGTCCAAGAGCTATTCTCCTACTGCGGTAATGCCGTAGACATGGAAAAAGTGCTATGGGACATGCTTCAAAGCAGCATCTCGAATCCCGAGCAGCCCACAGAATGGCGAGAAAATTTGGAAAGGACCTTCCTGTACTGAGAGCGGCGGAGTATAGTGAGCCACCTTCGGCAGAGCAAACTGAGCCAGTCCCGGCGGAGCAAAGTGAGCCACTTTTGAAGGATCTGATTGGGTAGCTGTAATTAACCGAAGTTTGTTGGGCACCGACCTTCAACATAGCGGTCGCTGTCAGACAGACGATGGCAAACCAGCGAATCCAAATGTTCCAAGTCAAACGTATCATTGAACTGCGGACCTCCCAAAAGAGTAACCGCGTTATCGCCCGCGTTTTAGGCATATCCCGCAATACGCTCGATAATTATTTGCGGCAGCTGTCTGCTCACAACACAGACTTATCCACCTTTTTATCATGGACGGAGGAAGAACTGAACAAGTTACTTAATCCGCCATCACCAGAAGTTGTACCGGCGGAGCATCGGGAGCTTTATGCTCTTTTCCCAGGCTACCCCAAAGAACTCGCCCGTGCTGGGGTGAGCCGTCTGACACTGTGGACGGAATATTCTTTAAAACATCCGGCGGCGCTCGGCTACCGGCAATTTTGCTACCACTTTCATCGGTGGCTGGCCTCACAGAAGGTTAGCATGCACTTTGAACACAAGGCTGGGGATAAGCTTTTCGTCGATTTTGCAGGCGGTAAACTTCATCTGACAGATGCTCAAACAGGCCAGTTGATACCAGTGGAGTTTTTTGTGGCCATCCTGCCTTGTTCACAGCTTACCTATGCCCAATGCGTGATGAGCCAGCGAAAAGAGGACCTGGTGGTGGCCCTGAGCAATGCACTGGCCTATTTCGGCGGGGTCCCCCAGGCAATCGTTCCCGATAATCTAAAGGCAGCTGTCAGCAAAGCCGATCGCTATGAACCCGAGATCAATCAGACCCTGGCAGATTTTGCCTCGCATTACGGGACATGCATTTTCCCGGCCCGTAGCCGAAAACCTAAAGACAAGGCGTTGGTGGAAAATGCGGTTAACATCCTTTACGGGCGTATTTACGCCCCACTTCGCAACCATGTCTTTCATTCCATCGAGCAGCTCAATGCCGCAGTCAGACAGCTGTTGGAGGCTCATAACAATACCCAACAAAAGGGAAAGGAAAGTTCTCGTCGTGAGCGGTTTATCGAACTTGAACAGGATGCGTTAATGCCGTTGCCTGCACAGCATTATCAATTGAAAAAGTTCTCCTTATCAAAAGTACATCCCAACGGCCACGCTACCCTGAAAGAGGATAAGCACTATTACTCAGTCCCTTACCGGCTTGTAGGCAAACAGGTAAAGCTGGTTTACACCCATGAATCCGTGGAGATTTATCATAATCATCAGCGGGTTGCATGCCACGAAAGGCTCATAACTAAAAATCGGTACACGACATTAAAGGAGCATCTGCACCCTAGCCATCAGTGGATACAGAGTTGGTCGCCCGCATTTTTTGAAGAACAAGCTGATAAAATTGGCCCCAATACGCGCCTTGCCATTAACGAGATCCTGGGCAGCAAGGTTTATCCCGAACAGGCCTATCGCTCGTGCGTAGGGGTACTTGCTTTTGCCAAACGTTACACTGCCCAGCGTCTGGAAAACGCCTGTGAACGGGCCTTGTACTACAATCACATCTCGGCAACGCTGATTAAATCTATCCTGGACCGTGAGCTGGACCGCATCCCGTTGATAGATGAAGAAGTCGTTGCAGCCGATGCTGATGGCGTTCCACGCCCCGTTATCCCCCTTCACGACAATATCAGGGGGGCTGAATTTTATCAATGAAGGCCGTATTCTTCTGTTTTGTAGATCACATAGTTAATAATTAAACAATTGAAAATGAACAATCAAGCAACTCTTGACCAGATGCGTCAATTATCCCTCTCAGGCATGGCCCAGGCTTTTGAGACGATCATTACATTGCCGGCAGATAAGCAACTTACCAGTGATCAACTGGTAGCCCACTTGATCCACGCTGAATATGAGCACCGGCAGCACCGTAAAATGCAGACGGCCATCAGGCAAGCCAAGTTCCGCTACCAGTCCGCTATTGAAGAGATCGAGTACCATCCCGAAAGAAACCTGGACAAAAACTTGATGCTCCGGCTAGCTGATACCAGCTTTATTACCCGAAGTGAAAATGTTCTTATATCGGGAGCTACGGGCTGTGGTAAAAGTTTTATTGCTACGGCTTTGGGATACCAGGCATGCCAAATGGGTTTACGTGTTGCCTATTTTTCGTTACCCAAACTCCTGCAAAAGCTTCATCTGGCCAAAGCCGATGGATCGTATGCCAAGGAATTGGCCAGGCTTGAAAAAATGCATCTGTTGATCCTGGATGACTGGGGATTACAGCCTTTGGATAACAACGCTAAATTGGCAATCATGCAGCTTATCGAAGACCGGCATGCAAAAGCATCCACTATTATTACATCGCAACTGCCGATCAACAAATGGTATGAGTACTTGGCAGAGCCGACCCTGGGCGACGCGATAATGGACCGCATCTTACAGCACGCAAACCGCATCGAGTTGAAAGGTCAGTCCATGCGAGTGAGAATGAAAATGCCCCAAAATCAAGTTTAGTTCTTAACTTTATGAGGCTACCTATCAGATCGCTTCCAGGTGGCTCAGTTTGCTCCTCCGAGCCTGGCTCAATTTAGACGCCGCAATCACTGTACAAAAGGTTAACTGAATTTTTGACCGCAGTGCAACCTCCCAAGCCGGCCAAACCCGCCGACATGTTTAACGACACGAATATTTAATCACCAATTCTCTCATTAAGATGAAAACAACAACGAATGAACACGTTCGGGCAACGATTCCGAGCGCGTTGAAAATCCGCTTTGCCGTCCAAAAAAGTATCTTTCGAGCAAAAATTACGGTTAAAGGAACACAGGCCCGCATAAATATCAACACCGATATTGGAACAGCCGTTTGGATTCCGCGCCATCAGGAATTTACCGGCGAAGGGTCGGACTCACTCAATCAAACAATCCGCGACACTACCACTTATCTTGTTGACAAGTACAAGGAAATGTGGACCGCCGGGGTGGTTACTGCTGAAATGCTCAAAACCGCATATGAAGCCAACTTTTGCGAATCCGACGAGGGCCTTAGTAAGAGAGAAAAACTACTGAGGTTAAAGGAACGGTTATTAAACGATTTTGAAACGTCGGTCCAGAGAAAGCCTATGCGAGCACAAGACAAAGTGTCCGCCTTTGAAAGAATGATCGCTGAGGTAAATGAAAAACTTGAATTGATGAAGACCATCGATGAGATAGACAAGGAAGTGTTCAACAATCGCGTGCTCGTTCGAAAAAGGCGAAATCGACCTTCTGAAATATTTAACCGTGTAGTCAGGCATCGGATAACCATTCGCTTTCAAGTCCCCGAATCTCGTAAGAATAAGTCGGGCTATTGCTCGATTCAATGCCGGGTTAGCGTAAATGGGGTTCCCGCGACGGCTTTTTCTACCGGACTAAGGGCTAGGCCAGAAACATGGGATAACAAACTGCAGGTAGTTTTAGGCGATGAGCAGACGACCCAAAAATTAATCAGCATTCGGGACGGACTCGACTCTGTTTATCAAGAATTTCGTCGTCGAGGCCGTATTCCAGAACCCGAAGAAGTTATTGCCCATTACTTTGACCATGAGCTGGAGTATAACAAAAAATGGACAGTCGAGGCCCTTTGCGACGCCAAAATAAAGGACCTGCATCGCAGAGGAAGGACAAGCAGGACCATTATGAAGTATCGCCACATTTATACCATGTTCCGGGAAGCGGTTCCCATAATTCTGGTTGAAGATGTGAAGCCCGCTCATATTAGAGAGTTTCACGAACACTTGAAAATCGTGAAAAAGTACACTCAAGACTATTGTAACAAATGCGTTTGCGCTGTTTTTGGACTGTTCGAGCTAGCCGTTGCCAACGGGGCCATTACGCACAACCCAGGCAAAGGACTCCGCTTGGACTGGGAACGGAAAGTAAATCTGACCTGCCTGAGTGATGATGAACTCAAAGCACTCAAAACGACGGAATGGAGCCTCAGATTGCAACGCGTTGTGGATGGCTTCCTTTTCATGTGCTACACTGGGTTGCACATTGCAGATTATCAAAAACTTAACAACAATAACGTCCGAAACTATCAAGGGCAAAAATTCATTGAATATCGACGTCAAAAAAATGACCAGCCTGCAATAGTCCCCATTGGTAAAGAGGCCCAGGCACTTATTGATAAATACGGATCAGTTGACGACTTGCCTCGGATCAGCTCGCAAAAGCAGAACGATTACTTAAAGGTTATCGCCGAGCGAATTGGGACCGACAAACACCTGACAAATAAAGTCGCACGTAAAACTTTCACGGATATGTCGATCAATCAGAGAGGGATGTCGTTCGAGGCAGTCGCAAGCATGCTTGGACACGCATCTACCGACTTTGTTAAAGTGTACGGTCGGGTACGAGAGAATCGAATTTTTGCCGAATGGAGAGGATAAACAGTACTCACTTGAAACTAAACAAACAATGGTCAGAATAGAATCAACCGATACAGTTTTAGCTAGTGTTATTGACTACGTTAATGGTACAGATAGAGAAATTAACGTCACCGTGGCCCTAAGCGGAATGTTAGTTTCCGGCCGAATGGTGAGCGGACACAGGTTCATGAAGCATGTGATGGATAAAATAGTAATAGATCAGCCTTACAGCTCGGAAATCAAAGACGAAGAGAACAAGAATCTCGAAATCTACTTCGGCGCGCTCAAAAGGAAGTACATGGACGCTACGAAGTATTTTGGAGAGGCTGGCTTTATTCATCTGCTGGATGCCAAGTTCCATAATGGATCAGGAAAGGATCTCGGTCGACGTCCAGCGCATTTTTGGCGCGGTGACCTCGAACAGGTTGTAGGTTTTTATTTCGACTGATACGTCACGGGTGGTCGTCAAGAGGCGGCCACTCCTATCCTAACGCATTAATTCACTGCTAACCCAACGATCGATGAATACAAAAACCACATCAACGCAAGCGCCGCCAGGAGTGCTAATCCATCCGATTCCAGGCGATATACAAGATACGATCGACGATTTCTTCTGTCATCACCCCGACCCGGGAGAAACGGATATGCTACTCTGGCGGATGTTCTACCACGCAACGCTGTACGATATGGATAAAAATGGAGTTGCAGCGTTTTTCGAGGATTATGGGAATCTGCACGGAAGCTTGAAAATTTTAATTTACCGGCTTCGCGCATTGCACAGTCATAATCAAGATGCATAAATGACTCATTGCGGCACCGGCTCTGGCTGGTGCTTCCGTGTTATCAGGCTTCGGACATTATTTTTTCTTTTTGGGTAGTGAATCTAATATGAAGGTAAGTGCTTCAACATCGGCCCTGCTTGCCTTACAATCGGGTAGGCTTTTCAGCTGCTTCAAACTTTCAGAGAACTCAGACCCATCTTGTTTTTTAAAGCAAGACTTCATCTGTTTGTAGCTAAATCTTTCCGCCGGAGGATATAAAAAACCATGTTCCATGCTTTGAGACAAGAAGTACAGCAACGAGCTCGCGGTTCCAAGCCACTTGATTGGCGATATATCGACAATAGGGGTCTGATTGAACACTTCCCCGAAATCCTTTTCAATAGTATCTTCTGAAATCCATGTACCCAAAAGAAGGTTGTATAAAACCGGAATTTGAGGATCAGAAAGCCAGCAATACGATAGCCCGGGAGATCGCGTAATACGCGCCGGCTGTGTTGCTCCTGGACGGCTTAATATCTCGAGTCGTTGTCGTATTAGGTCCCCAGCACTTTTTAGTAGGTCAATGCTGATAATGGCCCCCTTTTCCAATTGAAAAAAGGCTTCTGGACTCAACCTGCTACGCGACGCGTTGGTGGCGGTAAAAGTCAACGCCGCCTCTAATTGTAATGCCCGATCTTGGCACTCAACAAGTGACTCCAAGTCCCCGAGCTCTGCAGTTCTGAGAATGTGATCTACTTCGTCGTTATGCCACGCCTTAAATCGCTTAATTTCAGCATCTATATCGGAAAGATTCCCGAGCTTGTAACCTGCGTCCAACTTTCTATAGGCTTCAAGGACGTCCAAAGGGTCGCCCATATTTCCCATGCTAAAAATTATTGCCATGTCAATTAGAAGTTAAGTTCTGGAAGTCGATCTACGGCCCTTTGCTTAACTTCCTCCACTGCACGTACATATTTGGTCACATGGTTCAGCCCACTATGCCCCAGCAAACTGGCCACGCTCCGAATGTCCGTTTCGTAGATCAGCAGGTTGGTCGCAAATGAATGGCGAGCTACATGGAATGTAATATGTTTCTCTATTTTGGCTCGCTTGCCCCAATTTGCAAGACATTTTAGTACCGCATTATGTGATGGTAGTGAAAACACCGAATCATCAGGGCCTTGGGAATCCCCCATAAGGCGAATTGCCGTCGAGTTTAGGTTGATTGTGACCTTCCTATCTGTCTTCTGTTGATCAATACTTAAAGTGCCGCTCTTAATATTTCGCCATTTAAGCTCGACAATATCACAAAACCGCAAGCCTGTATTACAAGCAAACAAAAAGGCCCGTTTTACGTGTTGATTTCCGCAATATGCTCCTGCCAAAGCTTGCAACTCGTCAGTTGATAAAACATCCTTCGCAATTCGTTGCTTATCCGTTTTGTTAACGATTTCAGCGGCCGGATTTGAGGTGAAGAGCTTATCGCGTGTCGCCGCCTTAACCAGTTTCTTGAACTTTGAAAAATAATCATGGGGGGGTATCTCCGCTCAGCTTTTCATGACCATCAAGCCAATCCTTAAATCCTTGACAGAAGGACTCTGTGATCGCCTTTGGCCGTAACGATTTGTCGCCGGTATACTCCTTCAAATAATTCACACTACAACTTATCATCCGATGATCCTTCTTCGTGTACGACTTCAAAAAGTCGTCGCAATAGACGAAGAAATCAACCGTTCTCCGATGCGTCAGTTCTACATCATAATCGGCGGCACCGATCTCCAGTTCCTTCTTGGCCCTAATAGCCTCCGCCACGCGTTTTGACTCTTCGTTATTTGATTTTTCAATCGGATTCTTCGGTCGCTTGTAAATGTACACGTCCAAAAACTCCGTGCGACGCTTACCGTCTTCGTGAATGTCCAGGTAGTACCGGTACTTATCCTTCAATTCTCTTCGTCGTAGCTTGACACCCATTGGATGATATTTTCCTTTTGTTGTAGGTTGCTTTACAAATATAGGAATCTACCCCGAATAGTAACGTATTGGTAACGGATTTTGAGACACCAACGGAAAACAAAAGAAAGTACCCCATTGGGAACAATAATTAAGTATCTCATTAACAGATAATTATTATTCCATTTATCTCTCTTCTTTTCTGTTGATTTTTAGGTTCGATTCCCGTCCCCGGTACTAAACGGGACTTTGGCGAGAAATCGTCCGAAGTTCCGTTTTTTGTTTTAGCTAAATCACTGTTTACTAATCTCTGACTTTACTTAACTTGTCGCTTAATTCCGACTTTTCCTATTGACAAATTACAGTTTTGACTTTGTTTTTCCCACCGAATAAACGGACCAGGTGCTCGCGGAATCTGCTATTCTCCTAACCTTTTCAATGAAATCGCAGGCAAATTTAGCAATTAGATTTACCTCAAGTAGCGACATTTTTCGCCGCATTGACCTCGTTCACTGATCTGATGAGCGGGTTGTATCAGGCATGGAGATAATTAAAAAGTTTCAAGTGGGGTTCGCTCTATGAATGCATTAAGACAAAAACGGGAGCCGTATGCCAGCTCCCGTTTCACTCGTCATGATAAACTATTTTATAACGATCTTCTTCGTCAGCACTTTTTGGTCTGAAACTACACGGAGGATATAGATTCCTGGCTTCGAATTTTTGACATCCACTTCCATTTCTGGTTGATCTTTGAACAACTTGCCGAATAATTCACGCCCTTCAGAACTTACCACCTCAACCTTACCCGAAGGCAGACCAGTCAGCTTCACACGGAAGAGCCCTGTACTTGGATTGGGATACACGGCGTTCTCAGGAAGTTCTTCGGTAACCTCCTGCGTCGCTGGAAGCATGTAAGTCACCACCGGGCGCTCAACAGCCGCCGTCCGAAGAGTATAATTGGTTGTACAACCTTCCAGGTAAATCCTGACCGCCGATCCGGTGGCAGCGAAGAATCCGTCTTTTAATAGAACTTCATCTTCAGCATGATAGATAGCTTCCGCACCGGAATTAACTACATTTTGTGCTGTGATAGTAGATGAGGCCTGTTGCCGATCCGACGAATTACTGTTCACGGGCGAGAGAATTGTACGGTCCGCCACGCATTCCTCTAAACCGGTAACAATCAACGAAAACTTCTGAGATCCCGAGACTAAACTACCTTTATGATTGATTGTTAGCGTATACGTTTGGCCAGGTGTCGGATTCACAACTTCAATCTTTTCGACATTGTCGCGGTCATTGTCGCCTTGTAGAGCAGGCCCTTGGGCACTGATTTTACCATTAGACCAGTCCAGTTTCCACGGATAGTAGGTCGTTCCATTGGCGGTCAATCGCAAGTCGAGATCATTTACAAGTACAGCAGAGGGATCGTTATCAACTCTGTTGGTACCAGCAGGATCGATCCAGCAAACTGTGGCAACCAAGGGCTCTGTACCCGAAGCCACAAATTCCCTGGAGTAGCTTCCGCTGCTTGCCAATTGATCTTCTGAAATGAACGATTTTCCACCGTTATCGGTAATTGCGTTGGCTGCTTTTTCGGCGTTCAAAAGTCCCCAACCAAAAGCAATGTCCGGCCCTGGGTTGGCGCCGGCTTCACTCGCGGTGTGTAGCATGAGTGCCCTTACCGTTGAAGAACGCATAAAATGCTGGTTGACGTTGTTATAATGCTGCTGGAGTAGCAACACTATACCTGTTACTGTCGGTGCGGCGAAGGATGTCCCGGCTCCATTGGTATAGTCTGTATCCGACCTGGTTGCGACGATCCGAGTGGTGCTGCCGGGCGCGGAGATGTCCGGTTTTACCCGACCATCGTCCGCCGGGCCATAGCTGGAAGGCTCACTTCCCCCACTGTTGATAATCACCGAACTAGGGCCTGTATAGTTGAGTACGTCCCGGGTATTGGCTACCGAGAGGCCGTTTTTTACGACACCGCCGTTATTGAGCTTATCCACCGGCCCACCAGCATTGCCGCCCGCAAATACCGAAATATAGTACGGGGCGCTATACATTACAGAATCCCAGCCTGCGACGTTATAATAGCTTCCATAACCGCCAACAACGTAAGAATGGTTCGAGACCAACAACCCCTGTGATGCGGCGGTTGCTACCTCCGAAAGATCGCCAGTAGGAGTATATGCGTGGACATTCGCCTTGGGGGCGGCGCCTTTTGCCCGGCCATACAACATGTTAGTAGGTGGTGGCGCTATCCATGGAGACGTGTTATTAGTGCCACCTTCCCATGCGATTACCTGCCCGGACACTCCTGTTCCGTGTGCATAGGCAAGGGTCGAGTTAGTAGCAGGATTAAAAGCCGGCCCGTCGATCTGTATAGCCCTGCTCTGAAACGCTTGATGACTTACCCGGATAGGATCATATTCCCAAACGCCGGCAGTCATGCTTTCACCATGGACACTTAAACCAAGTCCACCACCTGAATACAGCTTATCTGCTCTTACTGATATAATATCCTCGGTATCGAGCGGCTGCTCATAGATGGGCTCCCCTTTACTGTCGACCCCCTGCAGATGGAGCTTCCTTCCTTTGTCATCGACTTTATAAAGCGCCCACCCTTTTTGTTGGGCCAGTGCTTGTGCCTTCTTTCTTTTCTCTTCGTCCCGAGCCTTGAATCTTCTACTGTACTCGATCAGTTTATCAACATCAGTTGAGTCCTGAATCTTAACGATTTCCTCTTTGGTTTGTGAGAAAGCGATAGATGACGAAAAACAAAGCACAATGATCGATAAATAACCTAATTGTTTCATAGAATATTATCCGTTTATTGTTGGATTTCGTGACCTATTTTCTTTCTACCAGAGCTTTCACCATTACTTTCAGTTCTTCAATTTCTTTACGTTGCGCCTGATTTTCTTCGTTCTGCTCGATTAAATACAGTGTAAGTTCTTCTATCTTTTCCTGCTGTATACGAGTGATATTTCCCACACTCAATCCTTCGTTCTCCACTGTACCGGCACTTGGTACATTAGGTAAATGCCCATGTTGTTTAATAAAATTCTTAACTTCCTTTAACGATTGAAGCTTGTAATCCGGGTTAAAAACATAGTCGGCCCAACCTGTTCTGATACGTAATTCATCTGTAAGAATTCCCCCTTTGACAAACAACTTGTAAGCGCTCACATCGGCCGTCCCGACAGTGGATGGGAAAGTTGATGTACTGATGCCCATTTTACCATTAATAACAACTTTTGAATCCGCGAAATCGCCGTAAACCAGAGGTGTTACCGTATTACTGTTGGCAATATAAAGCTTGTTACTACTGGTCTCATTGAATCCTGCACTGGCACCTATGAAAACATTTCCTTCTCCCGATACGTTGCTAAAACCAGCACCAGGACCTACGAATACATTTCGCTGACCTATGGTATTATTGAAACCGGCGTTACCTCCAAAGAATGCATTCGAACTACCGGAAGTATTGTTATATCCCGAGTGAAGTCCGAGAAAGGCATTCCAGGAACCAGAGGAATTGAACTTTCCAGACAGACTGCCCACAAATGTATTGTTACTTCCTCCCACATTGGTATAACCGGCATGATAACCTAAAAAAGTATTGGAATTGCCGGTAGTATTGGAGAAACCACTGTAAGCTCCGAAAAAACTATTCAGATAACCGGTTGTATTGACCGGTCCTGAATTAGCGCCGAAGAATGAGTTCTTCGCACTTGTTGACACTGCACCTGCGTTGTATCCGAAGTAGGAAGCTTCACTCCCGCCGGTACCAGCACCTGAACCATCATACGTAACAGTCCCGGAAATACTTTCTGTGCGGGCGGAAGAGTTTGAATTTTCTACCGATTGAGCCTCCACTGAAAGGGCGGAAAAAGATAGATAAAGGGCTGCCGCTATAAGCGACTTTTGTACAGCATTTTTCATTAATGTGACATTTTGTTTTTTGCCCCTACTCTGTTACAGGCTTTTCGGGCACCACCTTATTATTAGGATAAATTATTTCATATTGTAAGGATGCTATTGTCTATAACAACAGATTCCCAAGTCGACTATCTGATTACATGAAACTTATATGCACTATAAGTAAAAACAGATTTTATCGATAGAACCATCAATCGACAACAGTAACCAGAGATATTTGAAAGTTTTGATTAAATCATCGACGACCTATGAGTCAGAATCATCGCGGATACTGTGCACCTTCCCGACGCCCAAGGAATGTTAGACCTAGCAGGTATATTAGCACAATACTAATAAATAGTAAGTAACTTCAAAATAATATAGCTATTAGAAAGAACCATTTTCGACCAATAAGTACATTTATTCGACGAAAGAGATAGTATCTAGTGACGAATTGATACCTTGACATATTATCAGATATTTTTGCCTGATAAAACCGCAGCATTTCAAATATTTTCTTCACGTACCACTGATGAAACTGAAACAGGTGATAACATAAATGTCCCGAGCCTTCTTGTAAAATAGCTAGGTACTGCAATGTACATACGCAGCCCCTGGCCCTTCACTAAGCCGGCAATGACACGTGCAGCTATTGTTTAAATCGCGATCTGGCCAACTCCCATCCGCCACGCCTTCTCCTTGAAAACCGTTCCGTTTTATACAATTCAGAAACCATTATTGAATTTAGATTTGCTACCTTCACACCGGGCGCTGTTCGCCAGGGTAAAACCCGAATGTTACAACTATGGAATTCCGATACTTCCAACCGGCAGAAGCCCTGAAACCGTACATAAAGCATTACTACGTCTTCGAATCGGCGGGTAATGCATTCTATGAGGATACCGTATTTCCCAGTGGCGATATGGAAATCATTTTCAATCTGGGTAGCGGAGTATGGGAGTGTTTCGGGCATAGTTCGTTTCTGCCGAACCCGGCTGTCGAATTGTGGGGGCAGATAACGAAGCCGTTGAGGATTCGTTCCACGGGTAGCCACACCATGCTCGGCGTGCGTTTCTTCACCCATTCGTCGGCGTTCTTTCTGGAAGATGAAATCGGTGTTTTCAACGATCGGGTGTCCGACCTGGCGGATATCCTAGGAAGCGATATCACACATTTGCACCACAGGTTGCTGGAAACGGGTCAGGCCATCGAACGGGTCGCAATTTTGGATGGCTTTTTTACCAGAAAATTGCTGCGCGCGTCGAAAAAAGAAAGACAACTGCAAAAAGTCGCAAGGATCGTGTCGAGCATCACCAACGACCCCACAGAGAATAATATCAGCAACGTCGCAGATCGATACGGCGTAACAACGCGCTATCTCCACAAACTCGTTTACCAGCATACGGGACTTTCACCCAAACACGTTGATAAAATCCACCGTTTCCAGACAAGTCTTCGACTGATTGGCCGGCAGTCCCTGCCGCTCACCTCCGTTGCCTATGATGCCGGCTATTTTGACCAGTCGCATTTTATCAGGGACTTCAAGGCTTTTACGGGACTCACCCCATCGGCCTATCTCGACAATCTTTCGTCTCTCAACCAATTGCTCGCCCATTGAAACGAGCGTTCCGGTTTGTACAATTCCAGTTCCGCGGCATCGAATACCTTTGTGTATGTCAATTCTATAAACAAAGGTAAATTTCAGATTATGGACACATTCGGGACATTTCTCCAACTTCATCAGCAAACCGGACCTTTTCTGCTCGGCAACATCTGGGACGTCAGCAGCGCACACATCTTCGAGGCAGCAGGCTACAAAGCCATCGGTACTTCCAGCCATGCCGTCGCGGCGGCATTCGGTTACGACGATGGCGAAAATCTGCCATTCGATCTGCTGCTTCGCCTGGCCCGCCGGGTAACCGAAACCGTTAGAATTCCGTTCTCGGTAGACCTCGAAGGCGGTTTCAGCGAAACTGCGGCCGGCATTACCGAACACATCAAGATCCTGCACGACGCCGGGGTGGCGGGTATCAACCTGGAAGACACCCTGGCAAAACCGACGCGCAGACTTCGTCCGGCAGAGGAGTTCAAGCAACTGCTTACCCGCGTCGCCGATCAGCTCGAAAGGGAAAATATCCGGATTTTTCTCAATGTCCGGACAGACGCATTCCTGCTCGGCATGCCTAATGCGTTAGACGAAACGATCGGCCGTATCAATATGTACGAAAACACTGGTATTCACGGCATATTCGTTCCTTGCGTCACCGATTCTACGGATATTAAAATGATTACAAGCGAAACAATACTGCCCGTGAATGTGATGTGTATGCCTGCATTACCGGACTTCGGAACGCTTAAAGAGCTCAATGTCAAAAGAATCAGCATGGGGCCGTTTCTTTTTAACAGGATGACCGAACAGACAAAGGCACTGGCCCGTGATGTGGCCGAAGGGCAAAGCTTTGCTCCGCTTTTCTCCTGAGCGGGATTATCTACTATCGCATTACTCTTTATGAGCTTAGGTTTTGAAAGAACTTTTAATCCTAAGCTCAAATTTATTCTACAACATTTTTTTGGGAACAGCGCAACGGCTCTTTCTTTTCGGGTTGATTTAATTTATATTTGAAGTTTCCCAAATCGAAAGGCCCCTGCTGATTGACGGAAGGGCTTCTTCGGCATCAACACGAACCTTAGCCAACGATATTCTAATGAAAGTTTCTCCCTCAGAGCCGTTTAAAATTGTTTATTCAATTCTTAACCATGAGTATCTGGGGTACATCTTCGAAGCCTTTGTCGTTCAGCTCAATGCCCAGGGCGATTTCTCCTTTCAGGTACAGAATATATCGTCCAAAAACATCAAGGAATTCCGTTCGGGGCTGGATACCAGAGACTTCGAGCTCGTCAAGCTGATCGACGACATTCAGCAGGATGCGGTCCTGAAAAAATACAATCCCAAGAAACTGAGCGCGGTGGATTTCTTCCTGAAAGTTTATGACCCTCAGAAGGGAGATAAGACTATTCAGGAGACGATCGCAGGCTATCTTGAAAATTGTAAGTCGCGTATTCTCGAAAGGCTGGCCGGAAAAGATATCTTCATCATGGGGAACGATGGCAACCCGCTGTGGAAACCGGTGGTTTGGGAGCGCGAAAAAGCGACTATCCGCTTCCATTTTATCCGGAACGAGGACAATACCCATTATTTCCCGACGATCCGCCATCAAATGCAAAAGCTGGAATTCCAGTATAAAAATGCATTTCTGATTTGCGAAGATCCCGCCTGGCTAGTGCTCGACGGCCATCTTTACCATTTCGAAGGGAACGTCGACGGCAAGAAAATCAAGCCTTTTCTCGCGAAAAAATTCATTGCCATTCCCGGCCAGGTCGAAGAGCAGTACTATGGCCGCTTCGTGGCGCCGTTGATCGCCTCTTACGACGTTGTGGCGCGCGGCTTTGAAATCCGGAACGTGTCGTCCATTCCCAAAACGATCCTCACGATTTCCGAATACACCTCCAATCCTAAAAAATCTCCGGTACTTTTTCAGGATAATGAAGATGTGGAAGTATTGGAAGAAGAGGATAATGACGTAACATTCGACCTCTCCTTTCAGTACGCAGGCTTTTCGTTCCATTACGACAGCTTCGCGCACGCGTCGAGCGTACACATGGAAAAAAAGGTAACGACTATTTTTTCAACAAGGTTAAAAGGAATATCGAGGTCGAAGGCCAGCATGTGCGCACTTTGAAGGACATGGGGCTGAACATCCGCAACGGCAAAGTTCAAATGCCTAAATCGGAGGCATTCGGATGGCTGCAAAGCAACGCGATCGCATTGGCGGAATATGGCATCACCGTCCGGCAAAATACCGCCGACACGAAACGTTATTTCCTCGGCTACTCGTCCCTCGATATCTCGATCCAGGAGGGCCGCGACTGGTTCGATATCAATGCCAGGGTGCGGTTCGGCGAATACGAGATACCGTTTATCCAGTTGCGGAATTATATTCTGAACCGCAAAAAGGAATTCCTGCTGCCCAACGGCGAAATAGCGGTAATTCCCGAATGGTGGTTTACCAGGTATTCCGAATTCTTCTCCTTTACCGAAAACAGCCACGGAGACGACCAGTTGCGGCTTCGGATGCACCATTTGGCATTGGTACAGGAACTGAAAGAGGATAATCTGGCTACGGCCGTGATCAGCCGCAAGCTGGAAAACCTGCGAAATTTCCAGCACATCGAGCCCGTGGAGGCGCCGGCACATTTTCACGGCCTCTTACGCCCGTATCAGAAAACGGGTTACGACTGGCTGCGGTTTTTGAAGCAATACAGGTTCGGAGGCTGCCTGGCCGACGATATGGGTCTGGGAAAAACGGTGCAAACGCTCGCATTACTGCAATCGGAGAAAGAAGGCGGCGCAGAGCGGCCGTCGATCCTCATCATGCCGACGTCATTGCTTTATAACTGGCAGCTCGAAGCGAGCAAGTTTACACCCGATATGCGCGTGCTGCTGTACACGGGCACGAACCGGGAAAAGGACACGGCACAATTCGATAATTACGATTTGGTACTTACGTCCTACGGTATTGTGCGGCTGGACATCGACATTATGGAGGATTACCGGTTCAATTACGTGATCCTCGATGAATCGCAGGCGATAAAAAACCCGTCGTCCATTATCACAAAGGCTGTAAAACGACTTAATTCGGCACAAAGGCTGGTTTTGACCGGTACACCGATCGAAAATAACACGCTCGACCTCTGGTCGCAAATGTCGTTCGTAAACCCTGGATTACTGGGTACGCAGGCATTTTTCCGGGACGAATTTCAGGTTCCTATCGAGAAGAAAGGGGACGAGGAAAAGACGAAACGGCTTTACAACCTCATCAAGCCATTCATATTAAGGAGATTAAAATCACAGGTCGCAACTGACCTTCCCGAAAAAGTGGAAAGCATCCAGTATTGCGATATGTCCGACGAGCAGGAAAAAACATACGAAGAAGCGAAGGCCTATTACCGCAACCTTATTCTGCAAAGTATCGACGCCGAAGGTATTTCAAAATCGCAACTGGTCGTGTTGCAGGGCCTTACCAAACTCCGGCAGCTCGCTAATCATCCGGTGATGGTCGACCCCGACTATGCGCACGATTCAGGTAAGTTCGAGGACGTGCTTTACAAGCTGCAAACCGTCATGAGCGAGGATCATAAGATATTGATTTTCAGTCAATACATTAAACACCTCGATCTTTTCCGACAGTATCTGGACGAAAAAGAAATCCAGTACGCCTACCTCGACGGCGCCACCCGCGACCGGCAGGAACAGGTAGAGGCGTTCCAGAACGATGAAAACATCAAGATTTTCCTTATTTCCCTCAAAGCCGGCGGGCTAGGTCTCAACCTCACCGCCGCGGACTATGTTTTCATACTCGACCCATGGTGGAACCCGGCCATCGAAGCGCAAGCCGTTGACCGTGCGCACCGGATTGGCCAGGACCGGACGGTGTTTACCTACAAGTTTATCACCAAAAATTCGGTAGAAGAGAAAATCCTCGCATTGCAGCGCTCGAAGAAGCAGCTGGCGGATGATTTAATTTCAAGTGAAGAAGGATTCATCAAGTCGCTGACGCGGGAAGATGTTTTGAATTTGTTGTCATAAGTATTCACCAAGTACAAACGGATGTCACCCTGAGCGGAGTCGAACAGTATTTGCATGATGCATTTGCCCTTCGACTGCCCTCAGGGTGACAGTAACGTTACACTCCTGACTACACTTTAGTCGCTACGCTTCCGCAGTCGCCGCTTCACGGCTAATCAACGCTTCGCGGTCCGGACCGGTTGAAATGAATGTGATCGGCAGTTTCAATTCCTCTTCCAAAAACTTCACATATGCATTCAGTTCCGCTGGGATCGCGTCGAAATCGCGGACACCGTCGAGCGAGGTTTGCCATCCTTTGAATTCCTTATAGACCGGCTCTACCGCCTCGTCGCAAAGGTCGTAGGGCAACTGGTCGCTGAGGGTACCGTCGGCGAGGCGGTAATGGGTACAAACCTTGATTGTTTCAAAAATAGTCAGAACGTCCACTTTCATCATGATCAGCTGCGTTACGCCGTTGATCATGATCGCATATTTCAATGCAGGCAGGTCGAGCCAGCCGGTGCGGCGCGGGCGACCGGTCGTAGCGCCGAACTCGCGGCCTTCCTGACGGATCTTCTCGCCTGTTTCGTCATTCAGCTCAGTCGGGAACGGACCGCTGCCGACACGCGTGCAGTACGCTTTGAAAATACCAAACACCTCCCCGATCTGACGTGGCGCAATGCCCAATCCGGTAGAAGCACCCGCTGTCATGGTAGTGGAGCTGGTCACGAATGGGTAAGAACCAAAATCGATATCGAGCAATGAGCCTTGCGCACCTTCGGCGAGCACGGTTTTGCCCTGCGTCAATGCATCATTCACCACATATTCGCTGTTTACCAGCGTGAATTGCTTGGTGAATTCAATGGCATCGAAGAATTTCTCTTCCGCCGCATGCAATGTCTCTGAGTAATCAAATGAATAGAAATCGAGGATCACTTTGTGTGCATCGACGAGTTTCTTGTATTTGGCCGCAAAATTGGGGGAAAGAATGTCCCCTACGCGTAAGCCCAGGCGGGCCACCTTGTCCTGATAGGCCGGGCCGATGCCGCGCAAAGTTGAACCAATCTTCGAATCGCCTTTCGAGCGTTCATAGGCAGCGTCAAGCAGCGCGTGGGTAGGCAGGATCAGGGATGCTTTTTTCGATACAAACAGGTTGCTGATCAGATCGAGATTATATTTTGCCAGGCCTTCGATTTCCTTTTTAAATACAACCGGGTCGAGCACGACTCCGTTACCGATGATATTCTGGATATCGCTGCGGAAAATCCCCGACGGAATCTGGTGCAGCACGTGTTTGATCCCGTCAAACTCCAATGTGTGTCCGGCATTAGGGCCACCCTGAAAACGGGCTACAACCTGATAGCGTGGCGCCAGGACATCCACAATTTTTCCTTTTCCCTCGTCTCCCCATTGAAGACCAAGTAATACGTCAACTTTCATTCAAATATTGGATTACTGAAAACTATATGGTGTAAGCGGCCCGGCAATGTATGCATTACCGGGCCATGTCGTGATAATTATCTGTCTTCGTAAACTGCCGTGGTCTCCCGCGGTGTATCGGTGCGGTTCTGGCAATTTTCCTTGTTGCAGTTTCCGTAGAAAATAAGCGAGTGGTGCATGACGCTGAAATTCAGCATTTCTCCTACCATGTTCTGGATCGACTGGATCCGCGGATCGCAGAACTCCATCACTTTATGGCAATCCGTACAAATCAGGTGGTCGTGCTGCTTGTTGCCGTACGACTTTTCGAACTGCGCCAGGTTTTTGCCAAACTGGTGCTTGGTAACCAGGTCGCAATCCACGAGAACGTCCAGCGTATTGTAAACCGTTGCCCGGCTCACGCGGTAACGCTTGTTTTTCATGCTGATGTACAGCTCATCTACGTCGAAATGATCCTCCCTGGTGTAAATTTCTTCGAGTATAGCAAAGCGCTCGGGCGTTTTACGAAGTCCTTTGTTTTCCAGGTAAGCCGTCAATATTTTCTTTGCGGCCTCGAAATTTGGTTTGCTGGCTTGTGGCATATCTCTGATAATCTTGCGCGAAAATACGCTTTTTTACTTAAATCACTCTCACATTCGCAAGCTTAGTGCTGCTACCTCATTAATTACCAATTCAATAACACATTGGCTTGGCAATGGTTCAATTTGCCTACTTCCCGTTCAGATTGGTATCGAAACGCTGGACATTGTAAACCCCTTCCACCTGTTCCAACTTGTTAATCAGAATGTCCAAATGCCTGGTATCCTGCACATACAGTTTGATATCGCCATTGAAAACACCGTCCTTGGTATCGATCGTCAGGCCGCGCATATTGATATGCAGCTCGTTTGAAATGATCCTGGTCACGTCGTTCACCAGCCCCACACGGTCGGTGCCCGAAAGATAAAGCCCCGCCAGGAACGCCTCTTCCTTGCCCGACCATTTGGCTTTGATAATGCGGTTGCCGTGTTTGGACATCGGCTCCGCGGCGTTCGGGCAGGTGGTGCGGTGTATTTTAATACCCTCATTGATCGTCACGAACCCGAAAACGTCGTCGCCCGCAATGGGGTTACAGCATTGCGCGAGTTTGTAATCGATCTTATCCATATCGTCGCCTATCAGCAGCGTGTCGCTATCCGCCCGGTCGCCATGGATCTGCTTCAAATACTTCGTAAGCGCCTTGCCGTCGGTGCCCGCAACGGGTGGCAGGTTATGATTATTCCCGCTTTCGGTCGCTTTGCGCTCTTTCGCCTCCCGGTCTTTCTTGAACCGTTTCAGCTCGTCGATCTGGATATAGCCTTTTCCGATCCGGTAGAAGAAGTCGGTCGTGGTTTTGCACTCGAAGAATGCCCGTAACTGGTTCATCACCTCCGCTGTGGCATCCATACCGAGGATTTTAAGCTTTTTCTCGACCATCTGGCGACCGTCGGTTTCGTGGCGCCGGTTCTCCTCTTTCAGAAAATCCTTGATCCTCGCACGCGCTTTTGACGTAACGACGATCCTCAGCCAGTCTTCATTGGGCTTCTGTTTGCTGGATGTGATGATTTCGATCTGATCGCCATTGTTCAAAACATAGCTGATCGGCACGAGGATACCGCCTACTTTCGCCGCCATACAATGCGCACCCACTTCCGAATGGATATCGAATGCAAAGTCAAGCGCCGTTGCCCCGGCCTGCAATACCTTCAGTTCGCCTTTGGGGGTAAATACAAATACCTCTTCGTTGAAAAGATTGCTTCTGAACTCGTCGAGAAACTCGATAGCCGCCGTCTTATCGCCAAAACCATTTTCCAGCGTCTCGCGCACCTGCGTGATCCATTGCTCGATATTGCCTTTGACCTTGGTGTCGTTGCCTTTATATTTCCAGTGTGCCGCATACCCTTTCTCCGCGATCTCGTCCATCCTCGTCGTACGGATCTGCACCTCCACCCATTGCCCGCTTTTACTCATTACCGTCGAATGCAGCGACTGGTAGCCATTAGCCCTCGGCGTACTCAGGAAGTCCTTCAGACGATCGGGGTTAGGTTTGTAATGATCGGTAACAATGGAATAGGCCTGCCAGCAAATCGCTTTTTCACGGTCGCTTTCCGGCGGTGATTCGAGCACGATCCGGATCGCGAACAGGTCGTAGATTTCCTCGAAAGGCTTGTTCTGTTTCCGCATTTTGTTCCAGATCGAATAGATTGACTTCGGACGGCCTTTGAGGATAAAATTCAGCCCTGCGGATTCCAGATCCTGGGCGATAGGCTCCATAAACTTCGAAATGAAGCGGTCGCGCGTGTTTTTGGTTTCCCGCAGCTTCCTTGCGATGGCGCGGTATTCCTGCGGCTCGGTATATTTGAGATATAATTCTTCCAGCTCCGACTTGATCGTGTACAAGCCTAGCCGGTGCGCCAGCGGTGCGTAGATGAATATCGTTTCTGGAAGCGATTTTAAGCTGCTTGTCGCGCGGCATGCTGTCGAGCGTGCGCATGTTGTGCAAGCGGTCGGCGAGCTTGACGAGAATTACGCGCACGTCGTCCGAGAGCGTAAGCAGCATTTTCCGGAAATTCTCGGCCTGCTGCGAAGAACCGTATTCGAAACGGCCCGAGATTTTGGTCAGCCCGTCGATAATTTTGGCCACTTTCTTGCCGAACAGCCGCTCGATGTCGTCGATACCCATGTCGGTATCCTCCACGACGTCGTGCAGCAATGCGGCCACGATCCCGGTGGTACCCAGCCCGATTTCCTCGACAACGATCTGCGCCACCGCGAGCGGGTGGTAAATATATGGCTCTCCCGACCGGCGACGCATGTCCTTATGCGCATCGACGGAAGTATAAAAGGCTTTTTTGATTAATTTAGCATCATTATCCTTCAAAAAAGGTTTGGCTGTTCTTAAAAGCCGGCGGTATTTTTTGAGGATATCCTTACGCTCCTGTTCCAGGTCAATATTGAGGGATTCAACCAGTTGCTCCACTGCTATTTTTTATTAGTATGCTTCACCAAAATAACAAATTTTAGCGACATTTTTCAACACGTCTTTACCCAAAGATAAAATTTTGGAAAAAGTTTGGATGTTTTTAAAAATTAGAAATACCTTTGCACTCCCATTTGACGATCGTATCGAAAAAAGGGGTAAGTGAGCGGGCGTGGCGGAACTGGTAGACGTGCTAGACTTAGGATCTAGTGCCGCAAGGCGTGGGGGTTCGATTCCCTCCGCCCGTACAAAATACAAGGGAATGACGGGGCGTCAGATTCCTGTTTTGTCTGGAAAAATGAGCTGCTCCGTAGTATTGAAACCCGTCAAATGCCCTCAGGACTTCGTTTTGAGGGCATTTTTATTTTTTTCAGTTCAATGTAAAAGGTAATTACCAATAGCTTAGCGACACATGGAAGTTTTGTTAGAAAAGAGTTCGCCGACATTAGCCTCTCTGAAAGTAACGTTGACCAAGGAAGATTATCAGCCAAAAGTTGATAAGACGATCAAGGATTATTCGAAACGCGTGAACCTGAAAGGATTTCGTCCCGGCAAAGTACCATCCCATGTGATCCAGCGCATGTATGGTAAGAGCATTCTCGTCGACGAGGTGAACAACCTCCTCAGCAACGCGGTGAGCAACTACATCCGCGAAAACAAATTGCAGGTGGTAGGCGACCCCGTACCCGATCGCGAGAAAGCGGCGGAAGTGAACTGGGATACCCCAAACTCGTTCGAATTCAGCTACGACCTGGGCATCGCTTCGGATTTCGAAGTGAACCTGAGCGAGTTGCCTGCTATCAAACGCTACACGATCGATGTGGACGATAACGAACTGACCAAGACGGTCGACAGCCTCCGCGAGCGTTTCGCCGACAGTATCCATCCGGAAGTAAGCGAAGCCGGCGACATGATTTTCGGCGAGCTGAAACAGGGCGAATTCACCACCCGCACCGCTATCCCTACCAAACAGGTGAAAGAAGAAGCGGCAGCGAAATTCATCGGCGTGAAGAAGGGCGACGTGATCACTTTCGACATCAAGGACACATTCACCGACGAGTCGGCGATTGCCCACGTAACCGGCAAAAAGAAGGAAGATATCGCCGACCTTTCGGGCGAATATACACTGACAGTTGAAGACGTAACCCGCTCGGCACCAGCCGCATTAACGCAGGAATTCTTCGATAAAGTGCTGGGACCGGGACAAGTTGAAAGCGAAGAGCAGTTCAACGAGAAGGTGCTGGAAATCATCAAAAGCAACTATGAGCGTGAAACCGAAGCATTGCTCCGCCGCGATATCGAGAATGCATTGCTCGATAACATTTCAATCGAACTGCCCGAAGAATTTCTGAAAAACTGGCTGGAACGTACCAACGAAGGCAAGTTCACCCGCGAGCAGATTGACGAGCAGTTCGGCGATTTCGCAAAATCCCTGAAACTGAGCTTGATCAAAAACAAAATCGCGGATAAGTCGGAAGTGAAAGTAGAATATCCTGAAATCCTGGCATTCACCCGCGAAATGGTGAAAGGACAGTTCGGTATCTATGGCGACGACGAAGCGATGAAAGAAACGATCGACCGCGTGGCACAAGGCTACCTTGCCGACAAAGAACGGGATAACTATACGAGCGTGTTCAACCAGGTGTTCGACAACAAGGTTCTCGAAGTAATCCGCAGCCAGGTAAGCACCGACGAGCAGACCGTAGACGTGGCCGAATTTGAAAAACTGGCGAAAGGCGAAGTAGAAGCCGAAGCTTAATTTTCGGAATATATAAAAAGCATTTTTTCACCGTCCCACGCCTGGCGTGGGCGGTGTTTTTTTGTTTTAGTACATTCTAAAAACCAATGCGCTGGCGCTCCTCTCCTATCTGGCGGATAATGCCGTCGCCGAACAATTGCCGGAATTTCAGCTTCCATTGATCCAGCTCATTCTGCAACCGGCGGTTTTCCGCCAGAATGCGGGTATTTTCCTGGCGAAGCCATTCCGTTTCGGACATGGTCACATCGATTCCCAGCAACTCGGGCAATGGCACGTCGAGCAGCTTCGCGACATTCTCCAGTCTTGAAACGGAAAGCTCGGTGCGGCCGCGTTCGATATCGCCGTAGGCCGTGGTCGACAGCCCGAGCATGTCTGCCATATTTTCCTGCGAAAGGCCTTTTTGTAGCCTTATCTGCCTTATTTTCTCCGATAAATTGGATGTCACGTTCATAATGTCCGATTATAATGCGTGGTATAACGTTTTTATGCTGCAATGTAATCTTTTATGATGGCTGCCGACTGTCGCATTTTTCGATAAATTGTCGCTGAAATTGACAACGATTATTCGGTGAAATAGTCAAATTTGTGCCGTGCAACTGCGAAACCAGCGGCGGTATAACCAGAAACTAAGCTATATTGCTTTTTGTTCTCGCAGTCGGTTGTCCTTTAACTATTGATTAATTAAAATTTAAATTTTTCGATGAATTACGGAAATGAATTTAGAAAATACGCCGTTCACCACCTGGGAATGAATGGTCTGACCGTGGACGGTTACATGAACCACTCTGTTGAAAACATGACCCGTTCGGTAATCGAGGAACGCCCTATGAACTTCCGCGAGGTCGACGTGTTCTCCCGTCTGATGGCCGACCGCATTATTTTTATGGGTACGGGTGTCGACGACAATATCGCCAACATCATCGTAGCCCAGCTACTCTTCCTCGAATCGGCAGATCCCAAAAAAGACATCCTGATGTACATCAACAGCCCCGGCGGCTCGGTATACGCAGGTTTGGGTATTTACGACACCATGCAATATGTCCGTCCGGATGTGGCGACCGTATGTACCAGCCTCGCGGCTTCTATGGGCGCGGTGCTGCTCGCAGGCGGCGCGGCAGGCAAGCGCTCGGCGCTCCCGCACGCACGTGTGATGATCCACCAGCCTTCCGGCGGCGCGCAGGGAACTTCGGTCGACATCGAGATCACCACCCGTGAAATCGTGAAACTTCGCCACGAACTGTACGATATCCTGGCACATCACACCGGCCAGACGCCCGAGCAAATCGCGTTGGATTCCGATCGTGACAAATGGTTGAAGGCGACGGAAGCAAAAGATTACGGCTTGATCGACGAGGTGCTTACCCGCGAAAAATAAGTTGAACGAACTTTCAAAAAACGCCCCGGCTGCCTGTCTGTCGGGGCGTTTTTAGTATAAGGCTAAGACCTGATTTGGTAACCCGGTCAAAAAACCGGAAATTTGCAGGAAGATAACCGCTAGTTGTCAATTCAAGGGAAGATTTGAACATTACAGTCGGTCTTCGTGTTAAGTTGACTCACACGTTTGTTAATACGGCTATTTTGTTTCACAGCCGGAAACATTCACCAAACTGTTAAATCGAATCGATGGCACAAGTAAGTTGTTCGTTCTGCGGACGTAAAAAAAGCGAAGTAGATTTGCTTCTTTCCGGGATTGACGCTCACATTTGTAACCACTGCATTGCCCAGGGGCATCAGGTAGTTACCGAAGAGCTGGGACCGAAGGAGGATAAGAAAGAAAAGAAATCGAAGCTTCCGAAACTGAAACCTATTCCTCCTGCTGAAATCAAGCATTTCCTCGAACAATATGTCATAGGCCAGGACGAAGCGAAGCGCTCACTGGCGGTGGCTGTATATAATCACTATAAACGTCTCAACCAGGTACCTTCCGAGGACGACGTTGTGATCGAGAAGTCCAACATCATCATGGTAGGCGAAACCGGTACCGGTAAAACCTATCTCGCCAAATCCATCGCACGCATTCTGCAGGTACCGTTCTGCGTGGCCGACGCGACGGTCGTTACCGAAGCCGGTTATGTGGGTGAAGATGTGGAAACGATTCTTACCCGTTTGCTCCAGGCCGCGGATTACAACGTAGAAGCTGCCGAGCGCGGTATCGTTTACATCGACGAGATCGACAAGATCGCCCGTAAGTCGGATAACCCTTCCATTACCCGCGACGTAAGCGGCGAGGGCGTGCAGCAGGCGTTGCTGAAACTGCTCGAAGGGTCGGTCGTGAACGTTCCGCCTCAGGGAGGCCGCAAGCACCCCGATCAGAAGATGATTTCTTTGAATACCGAAAACATCCTCTTCATTTGCGGCGGTGCATTCGACGGTATCGAACGCCACATCGGAAAACGTATCAATACCCGCCCGATCGGCTTCAATGGCGATAACCGCATTATCGAGATCTTCGACAAAGGCAATCTGATGCGCTACGTAACCGCGCAGGACCTGAAATCGTTCGGACTGATCCCCGAGCTGATCGGCCGTCTGCCGGTGCTCACGCATTTGAACCCGCTCGACCGTGAGACGCTGCGCCGCATTCTCACCGAACCTAAGAATGCATTGGTAAAACAATACAGCAAACTCTTCGCGATGGAAGGCATCAGTCTGCATTTCGAAGACGCGGTACTCGATTACATTGTGGACCAGGCGATGATCTATAAACTCGGCGCCCGCGGTCTGCGCGCGATTTGCGAATCGATCATGACCGACGCGATGTTCGACCTGCCATCGCAAAAGGATGTGAAGGAGTTCACGTTGTCGCTCGACTACGCGAAAGATAAATTCGAAAAATCTTCCATGGCGTTGCTCCGCTCAGTGGCCTAGCAATCATTACATTAGCGTTTTTACAAGCGCCCCGCCTCTTCCAAAGACGCGGGGCGCTTCTTTTTTGATACCAATAGTCCTACTTTTACATTAAAACGCTATATTTTAATGGAAACCTGGCTTATCAATAAATCGATCGTCATTATCGGGGGAACCACCGGCGTGGGGCTTTCCGCGGCTCAGGCCTTTGTCCGCAATGGCGCGAACGTGGTGGTAGTAGGCAGCAATCCCGAGAGTTGCCTGCTGGCAGAGCTGAACCTGGGGGGGCAATGCAAAAGCGAAACAGGGCGATGCCAGGCAGCCGCAAGTAGCATTGGACGCGATTCAGCTTTGCATTCGCGAATTCGGGAGCTTCGACGCGTTGTATCACGTGCCGGAAGAAACGGAAGAGCCCCTGCCCGACGGTCCATTGCATGAGATCGGCCTCGAAGGCTGGCGTAAAACGCTCGATTATAACCTTACATCGCTGATGCTTTCCAACCAGGCGGCCGTACGGACCTTCATGGGAATGAACAAAGGCGGAAGCATCCTTAACCTTTGTCCCGAAGCCCTGGCGACGGAAAATAATGCGGCCAGCCACGGAAGCGCCACTTCTAAGGCGGCTATTATCGGTTTTTCAAAATCCGTTGCGGCGAACTACGCGGCGCACGGTGTCCGCATCAATGTCATCGCTGCCGGCACTGCGCTCGCTTCCGATCTGGATGGAGCGGCGGTATACCTGCTTTCGGATCATGCCCGGTTTACCAATGGGCAGGTGCTCGTAGTCGATGGGGCCAAGCGCGTCCCGGAAGAAGAATACTAATGCCGCCGGGCAACGGTTGTACTGTGAAGAAATTGCTGTGAACGCGTGTAGAATCGCTTTTTTTCTTTTATTCGCGTAAAATAGTTGAAATAGTTGTTTCAAAAACTGTTGGTTTTAACCCAGACACCCGTACTCCTATGGCTACCGGACCCATTGTAACGCTTACAATAAATCCCGCGCTCGATAAAAGCTCCAACGTTCCGCGCATCGTACCAGACAACAAGCTGCGTTGCGAAACGCCTAATTTCGAGGCCGGAGGAGGCGGGATAAACGTAGCCAAGGCCATTCACAGGCTCGGAGGAAACCCGATAGCGATCTTCACAATCGGCGGACCGACCGGCCAACGCCTGCATAAGCTTGTCAAAAGCGAGGGCGTGGAAACCATGGTAATCGAAACCAAGCAATGGACCCGCGAGAACTTTCATGTGCTCGAAACAAGCACAGGCTTTCAATACCGCTTCGGAATGCCCGGCACCGAAATGATGCCCACCGAAGTGCGTGCGATCCTGGAAACGATGGAAGAACTCGATCCTAAGCCTTCTTACATCATCGCCAGCGGCAGCCTTCCGCCGGGAGTCCCTTCCGACTTTTACGGGCAAATCGCCAAAATAGCCCACGACCAGGGGGCCCGCTTCATCGCCGATACTTCAGGCGACGCATTGCGCTATGCCACCGAAGCCGGTGTTTACCTACTGAAACCCAACATCACAGAGCTCAGCGAACTCGTAGGGGTGGATAAACTGGAAATGGACGAGGTCGACGACGCGGCGCGCGCGCTCATCATACGCGGGCAATGCGAGATCGTGATCGTGTCCATGGGCGCAATGGGCGCGATGCTTGTCACCGAAGACCAGGTAGAGCACATTCCCGCGCCACCGGTACAACCCAAAAGTACGGTAGGGGCCGGCGACAGTATGCTCGCGGGCATTATCTGGACATTATCTCAGGGTAAATCCTACCGCGAGGCAGTCAGAATGGGGGTAGCCTGCGGAACCGCAGCGACAATGAACTCCGGCAGCGAGCTTTTCAGAATGCAGGATGTAAACCGCCTGCTCGACTGGCTGAACCGCTATGGAAAGCGCTATTCGGCGGGTTAATCAAATCCATTCCGGAGTAAATAGTAAGAAACCGGGAACACGGTCTTTTTCAAAATAAAAAGACCTGGTCATGTCCGATACACATTCCCGCCGTCAGTTCGCGAAAATCACCGCTGCTACTGCCGCCGCCCTTACTTTCAAGCCATTTTATATCCTGCACGCCAAACCCAAAGCGGACGGCGAGGTGATTGGTCATGGTACTCACCGGTACAAGGTGCACCAGGGCTGGGGTAACCTCGACGCTTCGCAGTTTCCGGTCAACAACTGCCACGAAATGGTGCAGGACAGCAAAGGCAGGCTTATCATGGTGGGGGATGAAATTAAAAACAATATCCTGGTGTATGACCGCTCGGGCAAGCTGCTCGAAAGCTGGGGACATGAATTTCCGGGCGGGCATGGCCTTACGCTCTGGAACGCCAATGGCGAGGAATTCCTGTTCATCAGCGACCCCAATATCGGCAAGGTTTTTAAAACAGATTTAAAAGGAAAGATCCTGCTGACAATCGAACATCCTTCGAAAGTGGGCGCTTACAAAGAAAATGACCCATTCAAGCCCACTGAGACGGCCATTGGCCCCGACGGCACCATTTATGTTGCCGACGGCTACGGTTCTCAATGGATTTTGAGATACACCCCCAAAGGCGAGTTTATCGACAAGTTCGGCGGCTCCGGCGATGGCGACGCGCAATTCTCCACCGCCCACGGCATCGCGATCGACTACCGCGACAAAGCCAATCCGACGCTCATCGTTACCTCCCGCGCGCACAACGCATTTAAGAAATTCACATTGGATGGCAAATACATCAGCACGATCTTTCTTCCGGGCGCATTCGTCTGTCGGCCGGTTTTCAAAGACGATACGCTTTACGCGGGCGTATGCTGGTCGCGCCTGCGTTACCTGAACCAGACTCCCAATTCAGGCTTCGTAACGATCCTCGACAAATCCAACAAGGTGATATCGAATCCCGGCGGAACCAAACCCGAGTATCGAAACGGCGAGCTTCAACTGATGTTGCAGGAAAAACCGATATTCATGCATTGCCACGACGTTTGCATCGACAATGACCACAACATTTACGTGTGCCAGTGGAATGCGAAGAAAACTTACCCGGTGAAACTGGAAAGGGTTTAACCTGAGCAGGCACAAACAATAAAATCGATCCGCTGGCTGCGCTAGCGGATCAATTTTATTGTTATCCCATTCACCACCATGGTGGAAACCGTCAGAATACCATAAGCTGCTCCGATCGGCATTTGCGGAACAAGCCATGCCACTCCCACCAGAAAAGCCACAAATCCGTAACCCGCGAGCAGCAAACCGTACAAAATCCGGATCGCCGCGTCGGAACCCTGCTGCGAATGCGTGAACACCGCCAGCGTTGAAGTCATGATCGGAAACGGCGTCAGTATCCCGCTCCATGTAGGCCCTAGGTAATCGGCCGCCTGCGTCAGCATTACCACGAAAAACGTCGCGACGAGCATTCTCAGAGGAATATCCCAGGAGGGTTGTTTCCTGAAATCGGGTTTTGACTTCGGTTTCGGGAAAAAATATAAAACGAGTGTCAGCACGATCAGGTTAAGGCCGACAGCGGCGGGAAGCGAAATATCACGGCCGAGGGAAAGCAACGCCACCACGAAAAATGCGCCGTAGCTGATAAAAACGGTAGGTAACCAATTCAATCTGGCAGACAATATCGCATATATCAACGCGAAAAGCATTGTTCCTACCGAGCCCAGTAATGCGGAGGTAATAGTCGAAGCCACGAATGCGGCGCCGTGTTCCAGGGCAATGAAGAACGATATCGGCCCCGCTACCCACGGGAAACCGCCGATCCAGCCGCCCAACCCTTCACCCCACTTGCGAACGGCCAATGTGACTCCGGCAATAAGCGGGGGCATAAGGACGATCTTGGCTAAAAGCAGGTCTGACAATGGATTAATGCGGCAAAATGTTGCACAAATTTACATTTAACAGCTTAATGCACTGAAAATTTGAGAAAATAGTTCCTTGTTTTAATTGCAACACAGTTGCAATCATTTTACTTTTGCAACGTTGTAACAAAAAGAAAATAACCCACCTGGTCGTACGTCGATGTCCTTTGCGAAAAATTTAACGCTAACGCTCCTGCTGTCACTGGCTTCCCTGATCGCTGCCGGCCAGAAACAGGCTTGCGAATGCTTTGTGAAGGGCGTGGTGAAAGACCGGCATACGGGCCAGCCTATCGTTGGTGCCACAGTGCTCATTATAGGGCAGAACAACGGCGTTTTCACCGACGCGAACGGTCGTTATGAACTTCGCGATCTTTGCCCCGGCAACTATACACTGGAATGCCGCATTGTGGGCTACAATCCGTTTCAGCAAAAAGTCGATCTGACGGCCGGGCATGAAGAAAACTTCAACCTGCTCGAACAGGAAGTGCATTTGCACGATGTGGAAATCACCGCGCACCGGACGGACGCGCCTTCGTCACAACCGGTAACCACGATTTCAGGTGCCGATCTCGATAAAACACGCGGGCAAACGCTCGGCGAAAGCCTGAAAGGCATAACCGGCGTCACCACCATGCAAACCGGTTCGTCTATCGCCAAACCGGTTATTCACGGCCTGCATAGCAACCGCGTGCTGATTATGAACAACGGCATTCGCCAGGAAGGCCAGCAATGGGGCTCCGAGCACGCACCGGAGATCGATCCGTTCATCGCAACGAGGATTTCGGTGGTAAAAGGCGCCGCGGGAGTCCGGTACGGTTCGGATGCGATCGGCGGGGTAATCCTGGTGGAACCCGAAGAGTTGCCCGTCGACAAACCCGTTAGCGGCGAACTGAATGCGGTAGGGTTTTCCAATGGCCGGCAGGGCGTTTTATCGGGCACCGCGCAAGGTGGGCTAAGTCTTATCAAAGGTTTTGGCTGGCGCGCGCAGGGAACCATCAAGCGTGGCGGCAATATCCGTACGCCGAATTACTACCTCGACAACACCGGCATCAGCGAAAACAACTTCTCGCTCGCTGCCGGTTATCGCCATAAGGGCCTGGGAATCGATGTATTTTACAGTCGTTTTGATACGCAGATAGGCATCTTCTCCGGCTCGCACATCGGCAGCGTTACCGACTTGCTGAATGTGATCAAAAACGGCGAACCGTTCGTTAAATCGGGTTTCAGCTACGCGATTAACCGCCCCAACCAGAATGCGACGCACGAATTGCTGAAAGCCGAAACGCATTACCATTTCCAGGACGGTAACCGCCTGCAATGGACGATCGCGCGGCAGTACAACAACCGCAACGAGTTCGATTTGCACCGGCCCCGCAACGACAGCATAGCGGCGCTCAACCGCCCGGAACTGACATTCAAACTCACTTCATTGACAAACGACGTGGTTTGGGACCACAAACCCCTTGCCGGAAAGATCAGCGGGCAGGTCGGTGTAAGCACATTATACCAATACAACCTGATGAGCGGCCGCCCGTTGATCCCCAACTTCAACCAGTTCAACATCGGCCTGTTCTGGATAGAGCGGTACGTGACCGGCAAATGGGAACTGGAAGCCGGCTTGCGTTACGATTACCGGACATTGAAAACCTACCGGATCGTAAACCGTAAGAAAATCGCCGACCACTTCGATTTCGGCAATTTTTCGGGAACGGCGGGTGCTACGCGCAATTTTTCAGAACGTTTTTCCGCGCGGGTGAACGCGGGTACGGCCTGGCGCGCGCCTAACGTGAGCGAGCTGTTCAGCGACGGCGTGCACCATGGCGCAGCCGCATACGAGAAGGGCGACGCCACCTTGCAACCCGAAAAAGCGCTCAATTCGATCGCCAGTGTGAAGTACGCCGCGCCGAAATGGAGTGTCGAAGTGGGGGGGATATTACAATTATATTTTTGATTTCATTTACCTGAAACCGCAACCGGAGCCCATTCTGACGATCCGTGGCGCATTTCCCTACTTCAAATACACACAAACCGACGCTTCTTTCAAAGGCATCGACGTGACGGGCAACTGGGAATTTTTGAAACGGATAACGGTTTCAAGCAAGCTCACTTACCTGCGCGTGTATGACGAGCGAAACGATAATTATCTGGTGATGATCCCGCCGAACAGGTTGGACAGCCAATTGAAATACCAGTTTCCCGACCGCGGCAAATGGAAAGACGGCTTTGTATCAATCGGAAACCTGCTGGTAGCAGAGCAGAAACGCGTTCCTGAAAACAGCGACTTCCTGCCGCCGCCCAAAGCCTATTCGCTCTGGAACCTGCAAGCCGGTACAACGCTGCACCTTACCGAAAAGCAGCTGCTCGAAATCGGCATTAATGTGCAGAACCTTTTTAACGCGGTTTACAGGGATTACCTGAACCGCTTCCGTTACTATGCCGACGACATGGGCCGCAATGCTTCGCTTCGCCTGAAATGGAAATTCGGTGCCTGAAAACGAGTTTTTAATCACAATACTTAATTAAATCTACAACATATGAAAATGAACCGTAAGCTGACCTGGATGATGCTAGCCGGGATGACAATGGCATTCGTGCAATGCAAGGATTCGGGCGACGATGTGGAACCGGACGACGAGAATGAACTGATCACCTCCGTGACGTTGAAGTTCACCGAGCAGGGAACCTCCAACGTCAGCAGCTTCTCCTATAAGGATGCGGACGGCGATGGTGGTAATGCTCCCACAAGGTTCGATACGATTTCACTGAAACCGAACACGACGTATACGCTGGCTATCGAGCTGCTCGACGAGAGCAAATCGCCGGTTGACGATATTACCGAAGAAGTGGAAGAGGAATCCGACGAGCATTTGTTTGTGTACACGCCCACTCCGGCGGCATTGCTGACGTACACTTACGGCGACAAGGACAAAAACAATTATCCTATCGGTCTCACCGGCTCCGCAAAAACCGGTGCGGCAGGCAAGGGCACATTGAAAGTGCAGTTACGCCATCAGCCGGGCGCCAAAAACGGAACGCCGACACCTGGTAGCGACGACGTGAATCTCGATTTCCAGTTGAAAGTACAGTAAAACAAAAAAGGATCGGCCGAATGACCGATCCTTTTTGGCTAGTTACATTTCGGGCAAACGCCCTGTATCAGCAGATTGAAATGCTCGGGATGATATCCGTCCGGCAGTTGCACGGCGGGAATGTGCAGATTTTCCAGGCAATTGGTTTCGCCACACGCGCTGCATTTGAAGTGAATGTGATCGTGCTGGTGCTTTTCTTCCGAACAGCTGTGGGAGCACAATGCGTAGCGAAGCCCTTCGTCGTCGAGTACCTTGTGAATAATGCCTTTTTCGAGGAACGTCTTAAGTGTCCTGTATATGGTTACGCGGTCGTAGCTCTCTCCCAACGCACCTTCCAGATCACCGTGCGATAATGCGTTCTTCCTATTGATAAATGTCGAAAGCACGTCTTCGCGACACGTGGTCGTACGCAGGTGATGCACTTTCAGCGTTTCTCTTAACTGGTCCATTGTTTCCAACAGTTTGATAATTCCTCCCTTCTAAAACCCTTCCCGCCAAAGTTAAGTTCTAACGGGTTCAAATTCCAAAGATTCCGATTACACTTTCATGGCCTGAAACTACCCGTTAAAAATTTTCTGCAACGCGGTTGCAAGTTCAACCCGATCGTGTTACTTTTGCAACATTATTGTATGTAGGAAATGAAAGCAGTACACTCACATGGCAGGGCCGACTACATTGGGATATTAGGATCCGTGTTGTGCATTATCCATTGCCTACTGGTTCCCGCATTGGCGCTCGGTTCGTCGGTGGCTAATCATAGCCACACACATATCGGCCTTATATCACTCGATTATTTTTTTATTCTGATCAACGGCGTCGCGGTTTTCTACGCCACCCGTGACCACCGCTCTCCGGGCATTCGCGTCCTGCTTTGGGGCGCATTGGCGGTTTTTTCCGTGTCGCTCATTTTCGAAGGCCGCCATCAGGTCTTCTCATGGCTGGGTTACGTCGGTTCGGGCCTGCTGATCATAGGCCACTTCCTGAACCTCTACATTTGCCAGATCGCCCCGCGATTGAAGTACAAAACCCGCTGATCATTTATCGTATTCCACTTCGAAACGGCTGAGGTCGGGGCGGTTAGAGTGCTTGCGGTCTAATTCATATTCAAAAAAAGTCTTGCCCAGATCGGCCATAAACGGGAAACCGACGGTTTCGTAGTCGTACTTGTCATCGTTGAAGATTCCGTCCTCGTTACAATAGATCACGGCTGTCAACATAAATTCTATCCCTTTCTCAAAATCGGCGATGTAGGCATTGTCGAGCAGGAAGCCATATGCGTCGCCGCATTTATTGAAAAGGCGGATATGACGCGGTAGCCTCGTTTTCGTAGCCCCGAAAAGCAGGAATTTCACATAACCATCGTAGTAATCGTCGGTATAGCTCGCCGGGTAACTCGTTTCCACCGGAAACTGCGACATATATTGGTACAGAAACCGGTAATCGTCCTCCGTCAGGTTAAACCGCTGCGAAGGCGGCACCTGGTCCGGAAAAAAAAGCGTTTTCAGCAGGCGATGCTGCTCTTCAAGGGGAAAGAAGTTCTTTTTGGTAAAATCGAACGGCTCGTTCACCAGCGCACCGTCCTTCATATAACCTTTGCCCAACATAATAGGTCCGGGCACGTTATATTCCTTCCCGTTAAACTTTGCGGGCTGCTCGAAAACGACCTTCCCGTCCTTTTCGAACCTGATCGGATTCGTGTAACGGTTGTTTTCCGGGCCGATCGGCGAGTCGAGACGGTGCAGAATACGACAGTCTTTAAAGCCTTTTTTATGCAGGCTGTCATTAAATTCCTGTTGGCCGATGAATTCATACAGCCGGTTAAAAGCATCGTTATCACTCGCGAGCAGGATTTTCTTCGCATAATGGGCAACGGACGGCAGCCCGTTCTCCGAGCTCGTGTCGGCTTTGACGGCCGTCTGTTCGGGCCTTACCGCGTCCGTAAACATCGGCGTATATTTATCGATCCCCAACTTGTTCAGTTTTTCGAATGCGAGCGCAACTGCCGGTAGTTTAACAGTGCTGGCCGGATAAAAATACTCGCCGGTATTTACCCGGTAGCCATGCGTAGTAAAATGCGGGACGTTGTTTTTATTCCTGTCGATCTTCGTGTACAGGATTTGCACCTTGTATTTATCGGGATTTTGCAGGATTTCCGAGAACCGCTCGGGATGCTTTTTTAATAGTTTTTCGATGAAGTTATCCGGGTGATATTGTGCGTGGGTTGGCAGGGCGGCCAGTTGTAACGACAAGAAAAGCAACAGTTTATGGTTTCTAAAAAAAAGCATGGACAAATCGGGCACGTGTTAGCCGAATATACGATTTTTTATTTTAAAGGGTACCCGGAATTATATTTTACTCCATGCATCCTTTTCCTGTCAGACTTAAAATAGGGCAAATAATGGAAGAAAACAAGTTGCGTAGCAGGGGCTGGTTTGGCAAATCAGGTAAGGACGGGTTCATTTACCGTGCCTGGATGAAAAATCAGGGTTATCCTGCTGACGAGTTCGAAGGACGGCCGGTAATCGGCATTTGTAATACATTTTCGGAGCTGACGCCCTGCAACGGGCATTTCCGCGAGCTGGCCGAGTCGGTAAAACGCGGGGTGTGGGAAGCGGGAGGCTTTCCGCTTGAATTCCCGGTGATGTCCCTCGGCGAGACGCTCATTAAGCCCACCGCGATGCTTTATCGCAACCTGGCGAGCATGGACGTGGAAGAATCCATCCGCGCGAACCCGATCGACGGTGTGGTATTGCTTTGCGGCTGCGATAAAACTACGCCCTCGCTCGTCATGGGCGCGGCGAGTGTGAATATCCCGACGATCGTCGTATCCGGCGGACCGATGCTTACCGGCCGCTACCGGGGAAAAACCATCGCCACCAGCGATGTGTGGCGTTTCAGCGAAATGCACCGCAAAGGCGAGCTTACGCAGGAAGAACTCTACACCGCCGAAGCCTGCATGTGCCGCAGCGACGGCCACTGCGCGGTGATGGGTACGGCCTCTACCATGGCCTGTATGGTCGAATCGCTTGGATTGACTTTGCCCGAAAACGCGGCAATCCCGGCGGCCGACTCGCGCCGAAAAGTGCTGGCGCATTTGTCGGGGCGGCGTATCGTGGAGATGGTGAGGGAAGACCTGCGCCTGTCGCAAATCCTGACCCGCGAAGCATTCGAGAATGCGATTATGATCAATGCGGCTATCGGTGGTTCCACCAATTTCGTGATCCACCTGCTCGCTATCGCGGGGCGGATCGGCGTGGACCTCAGCCTGGACGATTTCAATGATCTTTGCAAAAAAGTGCCCCTCCTGCTCAACCTGCAACCGTCGGGCGGGTATTTTATGGAAGACTTCTACTATGCCGGGGGTTTGCCGGTTGTTATAAAAGAACTGAGCGGGATATTGCACCAGTCGGTGATTACGGCCAATGGCAAAACCATGGCCGAGAACTGCGCCAGCGCCGAATGCTTCAATCCGGAAGTAATCGGCACGATGGCGGAGCCGGTTAAAGACCTTACTGGACTGGCCGTAGTACGCGGAAACCTTTGCGAGAACGGGGCGGTGATCAAGCCGTCGGCATCGCTGAAACCGGAACTGATGCAGCACCGCGGCAAGGCGATAGTATTCGAGGACATCGACGACTACAAAGCCCGGCTCGACGACCCCGACCTCGATGTGGATGAAAACAGCATATTGGTATTGAAAAATGTAGGCCCGAAAGGTTATCCCGGTATGCCGGAGGTGGGCAATATGTCGTTACCCAAGAAGCTGCTCGCCCAGGGCGTCATCGATATGGTGCGTATTTCCGACGGCCGCATGAGCGGGACGGGATTTGGAACGGTTGTTTTGCACGTGTCGCCCGAGGCGGCTGTGGGCGGCAACCTCGCATTGGTACAGGACGGCGACTATATCGAACTGGATGTGGAAAACCGGCGGCTTCACCTGGAAGTATCGGATGAAGAACTGGCACGTCGCCGGCAGCTTTGGAAACCGCTCGACCTGGGCTACAACCGGGGTTACGTAAACCTGCACATCGCCCACGTCACGCAGGCACACGAAGGCGCCGACCTCGACTTTCTCAGAGGAGGTTCGGGAGACCAGGTAACGAGAGATTCGCATTAACGGTTCAGGAATGCAGCTGCCAGGGCAGCTGCATTCGGGACTACAAATTCAGCATGGAAATGAGCAGCCAATTATTTGATAACCACGTCGCGATCGTAACCGGTGCCGGCCAAGGCATCGGCTTTGAAATAGCGAAGCAACTGGCCTGCCAAGGCGCGGGGGTTATCCTGAACGATACCAACAAGACCCTCGCCGCCGAGGCAGCCAAAAAAATACGCAACAAGGAAGGCGAATGCGTGGCATTTGCGGGCGACGCTTCCCAGCCGGAAGTGATCGACGCGATGGTCGACGAGGCCATTAAGTGCTTCGGCAAACTCACATTAACGGTGTGCAATGCCGGCATCACGCTTTTCGGAGATTTTTTTGAATACCCGATCGACAGCCTGAGGAAAGTGCTTGAAGTGAATTTGATGGGTTCTTTTCTACTCACGCAGGCGGCAGCGAAGCAAATGCGCAAGCAAAAGTCGGGCGGCCGGATATTACTTATGTCGTCGGTAGTAGGGCATCAGGCACATCAGTTTCTGGGGGCTTACGCGATGACCAAGGCAGGGCTCGAAATGCTCGCCAAGAACCTCGTGCTGGAACTTTCCCCCCACGGCATTACGATCAACGCCGTGGCACCGGGCGCTACGTTAACGGAACGTACATTGGCAGAAGATCCCACTTATCCCAAAACCTGGTCGGCAATAACACCGATGGGCCGTCCGGCGATCTGTGAGGACATCGCCAATGCCGCATTATTCCTCCTGTCGCCGCATTCGGGGCATATTACAGGGCAAAGCCTGATCGTCGACGGCGGCTGGACGTCTGTGAGTCCCCTGCCCGACCTGAGCAATATGAATGTCAGAAAAAGTTAGGATTTACTCTCCCGAGAAAAGCTGTGCTTCCAGGTCATCGATGCTACCGTCTTTCGAAAAGAAAAGCTCCCGTGGCTTGGAGGCAGCACTCGGGTTTACGGTCATGAAACTGCGGTACTGTTCATCGGAGATGATTTTCAGTGACAACGCCCGTTTCAGGACCATCGGGAACGGTACTTTGAAGAAATTGGCGATGTCCGACGCGAGGAATTCCGGGATTTTGGAAATATCATTCCGGAAAAAGCTTTCCACCTCCTCAAACGGCAGCAATGCCTCAAAAATAAGTTGCTCGGATCGCGCGGCGAGCGATGCCGTGTTGGCATAAATGGTATGCAGGCCGAGGGAGACCGTCAGCAAGTGAATATGGTAATTGCGCTCGTTGACTTCGGAAGCCGCGTTGACAAAAACCCATCCCTTCTGGTGGTAAATGGCTGAAAAGCCCTTGAATTGCGGATCCACATGATGCAGTTGCGCGATCTTGATGCCTTCCGGGTACGGCAACTTGTGCCCGATCTGGTGCACGATATCCTGCGCGTAGGAAATGTCGGCCACCTCGCCTGCCGGCTCGATCATCCAGTCACCATTTACCAGACCTTCGAAGAGCTGATCGGCGATCCGCTGGCTTTCTACCTGGCCCAAATGCAGGACGATGCGGTTACCACGGACAGAAAAGTCAAGAAGGAGCTGATTTTTGGGTTGCTTCTTAGGCATAGCGGAATGCTGTTGAGGTGTCAGGTTCAAAGATACGTCCTTCCGTTCTCCACCGCAACTACCGCCCTGTAAATTTATCGCCACTGCAATGTATTGAGCAATTGCAGCATATCTGCCCGCAAATAGTCGATTACCGGTGCGAGAGAATCGTTTTTCGTAGCTGTGGGGAAATAAATGGCCCCTCTCATGAAATGCGTGGTGCTGTCGGTGGTGTAAAACTGGTACGGGCTCGGCACATCGCCTTCGATTTTGAAGAGCATTGCCGTCCGCCCTGTTTTGCTCAAAACACGCTGCTCCTGAATCGACGACGCACGGATCTGGTGCTTGCTTGCGAGTTTATAGCTATCGTCGATGAAGGCCTTCAACAGGGCCGGGTTGTTGCGGAGCGGCTTGTAAGTGAGCTGGATATTGGCTTTGAATTGCGGATAATTGATGAAAATCCAGTCCTTTTCCGCCATTTTAAAAGTGTCGGGCTCTACAACCGCGTATTTCGAGTATTCGAATGTGTAAGGATGTTTTTCGGTCAATGGCCGGTAGCTGTGGGCAGGCAGGTCGATGCGGTTATAACCTTTGGGTTTCGGGACATAGGGTTGCTCCCCTTCTTTTTTGCAACCTGAAATAAAAAGCAGTGAGGCAGGCAGGAAAATACTAAAAATAAGTTTGTACATAAATATGGGTCCCGTTGGCAAACATGCGCAAAACTAACGAAAACGTCGGAACATTATTTTTGCCCCCGGCCCCGGAAACAAAAAAAGCGAAACCGTTTGTAACGGTCCCGCTCTCCGGCATCCTCCACGGTTACTCGACGGTAACCGATTTGGCGAGATTTCTTGGCTGGTCCACGTTCCGGCCCCGCATCACTGCAATGTAATACGATAGCAGTTGCAGCGGGATCACGGAAACAAGCGGCGTCAGAATTTCATGGGTATTAGGCACCTCGATCACAAAATCGACCATGCCGGGAATCAAAGTATCCCCTTCCGTCACGATCGCGATCACCCGGCCTTTACGGGCTTTCACTTCCTGAATGTTGGAGACGATCTTTTCATAGGAACTGTCTTTCGTGGCCAGGAAAACCACCGGCATATCCTCGTCGATCAACGCGATCGGGCCGTGTTTCATTTCCGCCGCCGGGTAACCTTCGGCGTGGATGTAGGAAATTTCTTTGAGTTTCAATGCGCCTTCCAGTGCCACCGGAAAGTTCAAACCACGGCCCAGGTAGATGAAGTTGCGCGCATAAGTGAATATAAACGCGATCTCCTTGATTTTGGAGGCATTTTCAAATACCTTTTCCACCTTCGCCGGGATCGTTTCGAGTTCGATCAGCAACTGCCGGTAAGTTTCTTCCGAAATCGTCCCTTTGCGCTTCGCGACGGCGATGGCCATCAGTGTGAGCACAGTCACCTGGGCGGTAAATGCCTTGGTACTGGCCACACCGATTTCCGGGCCCGCGTGTGTATAGGCGCCTGCATGCGTAGCCCGGGCGATAGACGACCCCACCACGTTGCAGACTCCGAATATCGTCGCCCCTTTGGATTTGGCGAGCTCTATCGCCGCCAGGGTATCCGCCGTTTCGCCCGATTGCGAAATGGCTATTACAATATCATTTTCCCTGATCACCGGGTTCCGGTAGCGGAATTCGGAAGCGTATTCGACCTCCACATTAATGCGCGCCAGTTCCTCGAAAAGGTATTCCGCGACGAGGCCCGCATGCCACGAAGTACCGCAACCCACGATAACGACGCGATCGGACTGCGCGAGCTTGTCGAGGTAATCGTTCAGGCCTCCGAGTTGCAGGTGCGCGTCGTCTGCGCGCAGGCGTCCGCGCATGGAGTCGGCGATGGAACGGGGTTGCTCGAAAATCTCCTTGATCATAAAATGGTCGTAACCGCCTTTTTCGATGGTTTCGAGCTCCATTTCCAGCTTTTGGATGTAGGGGGTTGTTTCCCTTGTGCTTTCGAGGTGCTGAATGCTGAGCTTGCCTTCGTTGATTACAGCCACTTCGTAATCGTCGAGATAAACCACGTCTTTGGTATACTCCACAATCGGCGTCGCGTCGGAAGCGAGGAAATATTCGTTTTCACCCACCCCGATCACGAGCGGGCTGCCTTTCCGCGCCGCGATGAGCTGCCCGGGATGGTCGAGCGACATGACTACAATGGCATAGGCGCCTACCACCTCTTTCAATGCCAGCCGAACCGCTTCTTCAAGCGTGGCACCTGTTTCTTTCTGCACGTCCTCTATGAAATGAACCAGGACTTCGGTGTCGGTATCGCTCAGGAATTTGTGGCCTTTGCCGATCAGGTTTTGCTTAATGGCCGCGTAATTTTCGATAATGCCGTTGTGAATAATCGATAACCGGCGGTTGTTGGAGAAATGCGGGTGGGCATTTACGTCGTTGGGTTCGCCATGCGTGGCCCAGCGCGTATGCCCGATGCCGATCCTGGCGCCGAGCTGCTTTCCATTCAGCTCCGATTCGAGATCGGACACTTTCCCCTTTTTCTTGTAAATATTCAATTCGCCATTTTCAAGCAGTGCGATTCCCGAGCTGTCATAGCCACGATATTCCAGGCGTTTCAGTCCTTTTAAAATCAAAGGATATGCCTCCCTGTTTCCAACATAAGCCACAATTCCGCACATATTCTTAAAATATTTTATTTTCTGTGTATGTAAACGACGGGGGCAAATAAATGGGAAACGGCGGTCGTTAGCAAGCTAATTTTTAATTAAATACTAAAAAATATCCAATTTATCGACAGTGCTCGAACACACAAAACATTCCTTAAAACACAAAAAAAGCCGGCGACTCTGAAAATCGCCGGCTTTTTGCCCTGTGAAATGTATCTGCTAGCTTACCAGATCGTTATAGAGATTGTAATACGACTCGGAGAAATTCTCTTCGTGCTCATCGAGCTGCACACGTTTCGGCGCATTGTTGAAAATTTCGTTGAGACTTTCGCTGCAATGCTCTTCGGCTTTCAGCACCGCGTCGGCATAAGCACATCCGATTTTGACAAAACCTTCGAAATCGGCAGAATGCAAATGCGCCAGCGCTTCGTCGCTCACGTCCATGGCCTTGGCCTTGTTCTGCAAATCCGCATCGAATTTGTAGTCAAATGCATTGTTATGTACGGTAAACACACTTTTCGTATCCTTAAACATCGGATCGTTGCGGTAAGTGGTTTTAAGGTACAATGGAATCAGAGCCGTCATCCAGTCATTACAGTGCACCACGTCCGGGGCCCATCCCAGTTTCTTAACTGTTTCCAAAACACCCTTGCAAAAGAAGATCGCACGTTCGTCGTTGTCATCGAAGAAGTTGTTTTCCTTATCGAAGAAAACGGATTTGCGATGGAAGTAATCGTCGTTATCTATAAAATAGACCTGCAACTTCGCATTGGGAATCGAAGCTACTTTTATAATTAGCGGCTTTTCTTCATCTCCTACGGTAATATTGATTCCTGACAGTCGAACTACTTCATGAAGCCTGTTTTTGCGTTCGTTGATCAACCCGAAACGCGGAACGAGTATCCTGATTTCTGCCCCTTTTTCCTGCATTGCCTGAGGAAGTTTTCTTACGTAATCGGCAACATCGGTGGTTTGGAGGAAGGGATTGATTTCACTGGCTACATACAAAATTCGTAGTTTCTCCATAGATCTTTTAGCAGTTTGTGAAAAAAAGTTTTGCAAAATTATACAAAAAAAACGGCAATTTCAAAAGATATTCCAAACTAATTGTCATATTGCGCCCAGTTTGGGATTTCCCTGTCCTGATGTTTCCATAATCTGCTTTGCGGCCTCTGTTATGTTAAAAAAGCAACCGTAGCCCACAGGTTACTCCCTCAGTTTTCAGATTTTACATGGAAGTATTCACTTCGGTCAAAAGCCTCCGCCAGTACCTCGACCAGCAGATTTTACAGCAGAAAACCATAGGTCTCGTGCCCACGATGGGCGCCCTGCACCAAGGCCATATTTCGCTGATCGAAGCCGCGAAAAGGGACAACGATATCGTCATTTGCAGCGTGTTCGTAAATCCCACGCAGTTCAACAATCCCGAAGACCTCGCCAAATACCCGCGCACGTTTGAAGCCGATCGTGCCATGCTTGAAAATGCGGGCTGTTCGGCGGTATTTGCGCCGTCGGTGGAGGAAATGTACCCCGAGCAGCCTGTACTGAAAATCAATTTCGGGGCATTGGAAACGGTGATGGAAGGTGCTTCGCGGCCGGGGCATTTCAATGGCGTCGGCATCGTGGTTTCGAAACTGTTCAATATCGTGCGGCCGCACCGCGCTTACTTCGGGCAAAAGGATTTGCAGCAGGTGTCGGTAGTGCGCCAATTGGTGAACGACCTTGCATTCGGCCTTGAACTGGTCATATGCCCTACCGTTCGCGAAACGGACGGACTGGCGATGTCGTCACGTAACACGCGCCTGAATGCGGCCGAGCGTGCGATCGCACCACATATATACCGCATACTCGCGGGCGCGGGCGCGGACCTGCGTGCGGGCAAGCCGGTGAGCGACGCCATTAATTGGGCGAAAAATGAATTTGGGAAGATCAAAGAGTTTACCCTCGACTATTTCGAGGTAATCGATATCAAAACCCTGCTGCCGGTCGAAAAAATAGGCCCGGCGGGTGCTAATGCGATCTGCGTAGCGGCATTCCTCGGGCCGGTAAGGCTGATCGACAATATTATCTTTTGACAAATAGAACGTCGTTCTGAATCTTTTAGGAATGTCACGCTGAGCGGACGGGGCCGCTCAGCGTGACAACAATTATGCCAGTTTCCAGTCGCCGCGGTATTTGCGTTGTACAAACTGGTTGGCTTCGTCGAAGTTGGTAACCTTCATGTTCTTGCCATCCCACAACAGTTTCTTGCGACCGGGGTAGTCGAAACCTTTGCCGTCGGCTCTCGCGGTGCGGAGGTTGTAGCTGCGGATACCGAGGTTACCCATAATCACTGTCTCGGTCAATGGACCGGCGTAGTCGAACGACGAAGTCAGCGCTTTGTGTTCCTTGCTGTTGAAACCGGCCTTGCAGGCATCGGTCCATGACACATGGTGGCCAAATTCCGGCATTGTCGTGTATTTGTTACCGAAATCGCCCTGCTTATATTCCAGTTTCGTGCCGTCTTTAAGGTATACTTTTGGTGCAATACCGTAGGTTCCGCAGGTCATTACCCCTTTTTCTCCAATCAAAAGCACGCCATTGCTGCTGTCCGGCTCGCCCAGCGGGTCGTTGGCGGGGATCAGTTCGGGGTGGAACGGCCGCAGACCGCCGTCGTGCCAAGTCAGCGTCACCTCCGATTTATTGATTTTGTTAGCAGGGAATTTCAATTGTACGCGTGAAGACGGCGGGCAGCCTTCGGGAATGTATTCTGGCGTCCAGTCTTTGATGAACACCTGCCCCACGGAGCATTCAACTTCCGTCGGATAGCCGAGGCCGAGCGTACGGAACGCCGGGTCGATCAGGTGGCAACCCATATCGCCCAATGCACCGGTACCGAAGTTCCACCAGCCCCGCCATTTGAACGGGTGCCATGCCGGATTGTAATCCACCCATTCGGCACAGCCTACCCACAGTTCCCAGTCGATGTCCGCAGGCACTTCATGTTTGCCGGTGGGCACCGGGATACCTTGTGGCCACACGGGACGGTTCGTCCAGACGTGCGCTTCATGCACATTACCAATAATGCCCTTCTTGAACCACTCCTGCATTTGGATCTGAGCGGGATTGGAAGCGCCCTGGTTACCCATTTGAGTCACGACCTTGTATTTACGCGCAGCTTCGGTGAGCATTCGGGCTTCATAAATATCGTGCGTAAGGGGTTTTTGTACGTACACGTGCTTGCCACGCTGCATAGCGTGCATCGCGATGATCGCGTGCATGTGGTCGGCCGTCGATACGGTAACCGCATCGATATCCTTACCCATTTCGTCGAACATCTTACGGAAGTCCTTGTACTTTTTCGCGTCGGGATGCAGTTCGAAATTCTTTTTCGCCTGGTTCCAGTCCACATCGCAAAGTGCCACCAGGTTTTCGGCACCTTTGTTCCACGCATTGTTCGTGTCAGAAAAACCTTTTCCGCCCACACCGATGCCGGCGATGTTCAGTTTGTCGCTCGGCGCTTTATATCCTTTTCCCAGCACGTGGCGGGGAACTATGAAGAAACTTCCAATGGCCGCTGCGGAGGTCTTTTGGATAAAGTCCCGGCGGTTAACGTCTTTCGGTTTGTTTTCTGTACTCATTGGTTTTGGTAATGAAAAAATAAAGTAGATTAATATGGATTAAAGGAATAAGTTTTTAATAGAGCTCGAATACTATTAAATCCCGCTTAAATATAATAATGTTCTCATGAAACCCATGAATAGGGCTGTTTCAATTCTTACTTTCCATACACCGAATAGCTGCTTTTGAGGTCATTTACGCGTATAAAGGGCCCGGTTGTGCAGGCGGGAACCGTCCCACCGGGGACGATGTTTTGATGGCTGGGTATTATTCCTGTAACTTTGCGGGGTAATGCATTTCAATCAGACCAATACCACCGGGTAATGCAAATCACAGTAATGAAATCGAAGATTCACCGTGTCAAGGTGACTCAGGCGGAATTGAACTATGTGGGCAGCATCACGATCGACGAAGATCTGATGGACGCCGCGGGGCTCATAGAGAATGAACAGGTTCACATTGTAAACAATAACAATGGCGAACGTTTTATCACATATGTTATCAAAGGCGAACGGGGTACGGGTATGATTTGCCTTAATGGCGCCGCGGCGCGCAGGGTGCAGATCGGCGACATCATCATCATTATCGCGTACGGCACCATGACCCCCGAAGAGGCGAAGACATTCAAGCCGATGATCATTTTCCCCGACCACAATAATCGCCTGGTAAGCTAAACCTCCGCATTCCCTACACTACACCCAGCATAGCATGAAAAATATACTGCGTTACACGATATCGCTTGTCTTGGCTGGCGGTCTGCTCTGGTTTGTGTTCAAAGGCATTAATCTGGGCGAAATGCTCGACCGTTTTGCGAAATCCGACTGGCGATGGATCGCCGTATCATGTTTTTGCCTCCTGCTCGCGCACATTACACGTGCATGGCGATGGGGAATGCTCATAGAGCCGCTGGATCACAAACCGGCCATTGTAAACAGCACGATGTCGGTATTGACCGGCTATTTTGCCAATTACATCGTGCCGCGCATGGGCGAGGTAACGCGCTGCGGAACGCTGTACCGCCTGGAACGCATTCCGGTGAGCCTCAGCTTCGGTACCGTCGTGGCGGAGCGTATTTTCGATGTTATCATCCTCGTATTGATGATAGGCCTGAACTTCATCCTCGAATTCGACCGGCTCAGTACTTTTTTCACTGATTTTTTCCAAAGTAAAATAGGGAGCAGCCAGGGCGGCGGCTCGGGCAGTGGAATGCTGCTGGCTATTCTCGTCACCGGACTGCTTACCGTCGCCGTTGTCGCATTTATCATTTTCAGAAATGCCGTGCTGCGTAACAAATTGCAGCAGAATGCGATCATCGCCAAGGTGATCGGCTTCGCCCGGGGCATGCTCGACGGCCTGCTGAGCGTGCGTAAACTGCGCAACCCCGGATTGTTCATTTTCAGCACAATTATGATCTGGGTGCTTTATTACCTGGTTTCCTATGTGCTTTTCTTCTGCATTCCGGAAACTTCCCACCTGGGCCCGCTGGCTGGCCTGACGTTGCTGGTGGTCGGCGCGATCGGTATGACGGCCCCTACCCAGGGCGGGATCGGTGCTTATCATTTGCTGGTGGGGAATGTGATGGTCCTTTACGGACTTTCGCAGAACGACGGCATCACATTGGCGACATTCATCCACGGCGCGCAAATGCTGTTCATGCTCGTGATCGGTGCACTGGCATTCCTGTATGTGCTGATTGTGAATAAAAACAAAGTCGGAGAGCCGGAACAAGTATCTGCGGCAAACTAATTGTAACTTTAATAGTCCTGAAAAATGGAAATGGAGTATGTTACGTTATTCCATTTCTTAAATCCATATTGTCTTTTAAAATGAATTTGACAGAAAGCAAGATCCTTAGACTAGAAGAAGCGATCCCGACCATTGAAGCATGGCAACGTGCCGGGCAAAAAGTTGTTTTCACCAACGGATGTTTCGATATTGTGCATCTCGGGCACATCGATTACCTTGAAAAGGCCCGTGCACTGGGTGACAGAATGGTACTCGGCCTGAACACCGATGCCTCGGTAAGCCGCCTGAAAGGGCCGCTCCGGCCGGTCGTAAACGAATATGCGAGAGCAAGGTTGATGGCAGCGCTTTCATTTGTAGATGCTGTCATTTTGTTCGACGAACCGACGCCTAGTCAGTTGATCGAGGCCGTAAAGCCTGACATTTTGGTCAAAGGCGACGATTATAAGGTCGAGAACATCGCTGGCGCGGAATTTGTTTTAAGTAGAGGAGGTGAGGTAAAAACGATCGCTTTGGTACAAGGCTATTCGACTACCGCACTGATCGAGAAAATAAAACAAGGATATAAATAGCAATAACTATGGGACTTTTGATTGCTTTGATCGTAATGGGCGTAAGCCTTTACGTGCAATGGCGTTTGAAGAGTAAGTTTGAAGAATATTCACAAGTGGGATTGAGCAATGGAATGAGCGGTAAGGAAATCGCCGAGACCATGTTGCGCGAAAACGGCATTTACGACGTACGGGTGCTGTCCGTAGAGGGCCGCCTGACCGACCATTACAATCCTCAGGACAAAACAGTCAACCTGAGTCCCGATGTATATTACGGTCGCAGCGTAGCCGCTGCCGCTGTTGCGGCCCACGAATGCGGCCACGCGGTACAACATGCTACGGCTTACAGCTGGCTGCAATTCCGTTCGCAGATGGTGCCATTCCTGAGCATCGCATCGCAGTACATGCAGTGGATCATTCTGATCGGGGTGCTTTTGATCAATACCACCATCATTCCACTGACCATCGGCGTAGCGCTGTTCGCCGTTACTACGCTGTTCAGCTTCATCACACTGCCGGTGGAATATGACGCCAGTAACCGGGCGTTGGCCTGGATTCAACGCAACCGCATCGTAAATGAGCGTGAGTATGTAATGTCTGCTGATGCTTTGAAATGGGCGGCCCGTACTTATCTTGTAGCCGCTATTGGCTCACTGGCTACGTTACTTTATTATGTAAGCATGCTACTGGGTCGCCGGGACTAAAAGGAGTTTGAGGTTTAGAGTTTAGGGTCTAAAATTTGGAGTTTAAGGTCTAGAGTTTAGAGCCTAAAATTCAGTTAATACTGTTGTCAGCCTTCGCTCACGGGGCTGACATTTTTTTGCCCTATACAAACTCTCAACTCATAAACTCTTGACTCCTAAAAAGGCTTCTTCCGCTGGTTCCAGTACACCACCAAATTATGCGTCGCGCGGCCGGCGGCGATAATGTCTAGGTCGCCATCTCCGTCCAGATCCGCGGGCAGCAGATCCTCGCACGCGATCTTGATCTTTTCGTCCAAGGTGTATTCCGTCCATTTCTTACCCTCCGGATCGGTTCCCACATAAATACGTACGCCGGTTTCACCCGTCACATTAGGGTTACGCCAGCCCATTACCACCTGGTCGCGGCCTTGTCCGAAGAAATCCGCGCAGGCCAATGCGTGGCCTTCCTTGATACGGTCGGTGAGCACCGTGCGACCGTCTTTGGTATAAACCACCAATGCAGTGCCGTGCATCGGTTCAATGGTGGCCGTAAATAATTGCTTTTTACCCAAACTTCCCGTTCTGATCTCCCCCACTCCACGCTCCGGTACCATCCAGTTACCCGAAGGCGCCCAACCATCCGCCCCGTCCAGAAATACCTGCACCCCTTCTTTTCCTGCAATGGAGAGTCCGGCCATTCTCCCGGGAATCTCCATCGGCTGGAAATTGTGGGTCATATGCATGCCGGTTTCAACGAGGTTATAAGGCCAGATTCCCTTTTTATTCGCGGGAACATCGAATATGATCAGTTTTACGCCCGCCCCGGTCCCGCCCGAGTTGCCTTCGCCGTGCAGTGGTAAAACGGCCAGCTGAAAATCGCCATCGGCTTTCTTAATCCAATGCATCCGGTGAATAGTCACTTCGTGGTGCAAACGCACCGGCTCCCACCGTCCGGTACGGTCGTCGGGCGCTATCACATAGAATACCGCTCCCGATGTTTCCAGATCTTTCGTTTCCGAAGGGTTCCAGCCCGCGCCCACGGCCACTTCCACTTTGCCGTCACCGTCGATATCGCGGGCGGCAATGCAGACGTTGTCCTGTTCGGTGAGATCTTTGGCAATAATGTAGCGCGCCCATTTCTCATCTTTCTTCCCGGGATTTTTATACCAGGCAATCTCCTTTTTATCCGCAAGAAGAATATCCGGCTTACCGTCGCCGTCCACGTCGCCCGATGCCACGCCGTAACCGATAGCTACCTTGTCGTCGATCGTCTCGCCGTTGAAGGTGGCGGTTTGCGCAAATGCGGTCCCTGCCACTGAAAAAGCCATCGAGAGCAATAGTCTTTTATTCATATTCCTGAAAACCGGCAGTCGCCGATGGATAAAAATTTTAACCTATTTTTTCACAATATACTTCAAAAAGCGCTCTGCGGACTTCGAAAAAACAGTTTTTTGTGTCGCTTTCACCGTCATTACCTACTTTTGTGAATTAATGTGAAATCAAATATCCTTCATGAAAACAGTCCCTTTACATCAGCTCCACATCGATTTGGGCGCAAAAATGGTCCCGTTCGCAGGTTTTGAAATGCCTGTCCGTTACTCGTCGGATCTGGATGAACACCACACTGTAAGAAATGGCGTGGGTGTATTTGATGTATCTCATATGGGCGAATTCAATGTGAAGGGACCCGGTGCGTTAGCGCTGATCCAGAAAGTATCGGCCAACGACGCCGCCGCGCTTTATGACGGAAAAGTGCAATACAGCTACCTGCCCAACGCCACGGGAGGGGTGGTCGACGACCTGCTGGTGTACCGCATTGCTGCGGATGAATATTTCCTGGTGGTAAATGCATCCAACATCGAAAAGGACTGGAACTGGATACAGAGCCAGAATACGCAGGGCGTGCCAATGGAAAACCTGTCGGACTCGCTATGCCTTTTTGCGGTCCAGGGGCCGAAAGCGACAGCTACGCTGCAAAAACTGACGGACGTAGACCTTGCCTCGATGGAATATTACACATTCAAAATCTGGGAAATGGCTGGTATTAAGGACATTATCATTTCAGCTACCGGCTATACCGGAGCAGGTGGTTTTGAGATATACGTGCGAAATGAGCATGCCGCGAAAATGTGGGAAGCTATTTTCGAAGCCGGCGCGGAGTTCGGTATCAAGCCCGTGGGATTGGGCGCCCGCGATACGTTGCGCCTCGAAAAAGCATTCTGCCTTTACGGCAACGACATCGACGATGAAACATCGCCGCTGGAAGCTGGATTGGGCTGGGTAACCAAATTCAACAAGGATTTCATCAATTCCGAGGCTTTAAAAGCCCAGAAGGATGCAGGTTTGAAAAGAAAACTGATCGGTTTCGAAATGATCGACCGGGGCATTCCACGGGGGCACTACGAGCTGTGCGACGCAGCGGGCAAGAAGCTCGGAGAGGTAACTTCGGGAACGCAATCACCGACTTTGCAAAAAGGGATTGGACTGGGTTATGTACCAACCGAATTCAGCAAAACCGGCACCGAGATATTTGTAAAAGTCCGCGACAGGCTGTTGAAAGCACAAGTCGTAAAAACGCCATTTGTTAAAAACTAGCCCCTCCTATCAAGTCCGATTGCATTTCTATGAAACAACTTGACGTCTGTCTGACCCCGGATTTACTTCATCTTCACAAACTGGATAATTCGATAGTGGTGGTAGCCGATATTTTCAGGGCTACTTCCTGTATGGTAACCGGCCTCGCCTATGGCGTAAAAAGCATAACACCCGTGGCCAGTGTAGAAGAATGCAAGTTTTTGCAAGACAAAGGATACATAGCCGCCGCCGAGCGCGATGCGCGCAAAGTAGAAGGGTTCGACCTCGACAACTCGCCGTTCAGCTACATGCACGAAAGCCTGATCGGCGCGCAGATAGCCATGACGACCACCAATGGAACACTTTCTATTTCCAAGGCCAAATCGGCGGCGGTAAAGGTGATGATCGGCTCATTCCTGAACCTGGGCGCATTGGCCAATCATCTGAAAACCGAACCTTATGACGTACTGGTACTTTGTGCAGGCTGGAAAGGCAGGCCTAACCTGGAAGACACGCTGTTTGCCGGCGCATTGGCCGACGCTTTGAAAGATCAATTTATGCTGCTGGAAGACGGAACCCTGATGGCGCAGCGTTTATACCTCCAAAGCCGCGACAACCTGCTGGCGAGCGTTTCGAATTCATCGCACGTGCGTCGCCTGCAACGTCTGGGCATCCAGAAAGACATTTCCTATTGCCTGCAAACCGACCTTTACGACGTCGTTCCCGTTCTGAGAGGTGGCACGCTGGTATCCATGAATTAAGTATTTACTCAATCCAAACTGCATGTTCCGATTCGTCTTTGTCATTTTTCTGGGATTATTCCTCATGGCTGGCCATGCCGAGGCGCAGCGCAGGACCGCCTCGCCGAGAAAGCAGCTCGTCACTCCGAAGAAAAAAGCGCCCGCACCAGCCAGGCCGCAAGCTCCTGCCGTAGCGGACTCGACAAAGACCCAGGTACCGGCTGCCCCGAAAGACACATCCACGACGATCGCAGATACGCTGGCAGCGCCGGCCGGCAATGCGGCATCATCCGACACGCTCACCGAGGCGGCAGCGGAGGCAAAACTCCCGAAAGCGGACAGTATTCATTCGTATAAAATCACGATCGAAGACATTTCCTACCTCGCCGTTTGCCCGGGTACCAACATTACCATTCCTTTCAAAACGGAGGGGCCTTTCGATGAGGACAATACCTTTATCGCGCATATTATCGATGCGACCGGCAAATCGGTACCTATTTCGCTGCCGGTGAAGAAGAGTCCTGTAAAGGCCGTGATACCGTCCTATAAAGTCGGGGGCGAAGTGTACCGCATTCAGATCATCGCCTCCATTCCCGTCGTAAAAAGCCAGGAAGTGCCCCTGCGGCTTTTGCAAGCTCCTGCCGCAAAAATCGACCTGATCGACGGCACACAAACCGTACGCATTATGCCCGGGCAAGAAGCGCACCTGCGTGTGAGCCTCACCGGGGCTGCACCGTGGTCGTTCCGCCTTTCCGACAGCACTACGGTACTGCAAACGCTATCCAACCCACATTATATTACGGTAAGACCTGCCGATGTGAAGGCCTACCGCGTCACCGGCGTTTCCAACGCCTGCGGCAGCGGCACCACCTCGGGCGAAGCGATTGTAAATGTAAATAACAATCCCGAGCCTAAACTGGAATTGAAAGAAGTTGAAAAAATCGCAAAACTATGCGCCGGGGTCCCTTTTCAGGTGCCGTTCAATGCAACCGGAAAATACAAGGAAGGCAACAAATTCATCGTCCAGCTTGCGGAACGGGGCGGCGCATTCAAAAACATTTCAACGCCCGATTCGACCGGCTTTATCACCACCCAGATTCCGGACAGCTACAAGCCGGGCGAATATCGTCTGCGTGTGACTTCTACGTCGCCCTACCTCGTGAGCCAGACTGCGAACATTTCGATCGTTTCTCCTACCGTGGCAACACTTCAGAAAGATTCGTTAAGGTTGGGCGAAAACGAATCCGGAATGCTTACGGTGAAGTTTACCGGCGGGGGGCCCTGGTTCGTACTGCTTTCCGACGGTACTTACGAGAATAACATTCAGGAATCGCCTCATAAGATCAAGGTAAAGCCTTTTTATGACACCAATTACCAGATTACGTCGGCGGGCGGCCTTTGCGGCGTAGGCAAGTTCTCGGGATCCGCCAAAGTAACGGTAAAAAGCCCTCCAGCGAGCATTACACTCGACAAGCTTCCGCAAAACATGGTGTGCGCCGGATCAACAATCGATATTCCCTATAAAACGGAAGGCCGATATAACCCGAATAATAAGTTTACAGTACAAATGACCGATAAATCCGGAAGATTTGTGAGCCTGCCGACCACCGTGACGTCCACCGCCATGCAGGTAAAAATTGCCGCGGCGGCACCGGAGGACACCACCAAAATCCAGAAAATCCGTATTGTTTCCTCTTCTCCGGCAGTTTCGAGCGCTATCGAAGAACTGGAAGTGATCGCGCCCGATAAAGCTATCGGGGAAGTTTCCGGACGCGGCACTATTTCCGCCGGACGCTCCACCCGCATTCAATTGAAATTCAAGAACGGGCTTCCGCCGTGGTCATTCACCCTCTCCGACGGCACGGCGATCAACGGCACTTTTCTTAACCCGTACCTGATTTCCGTTTCACCGGCTTCTACCACAGAATACACTATTACTTCGCTAAAAAGTGGCTGCGGAACCGGCACCGGGCGGGGCTCGGCCGTCGTGACGGTAGAAAACTAGCATTCGGCTATGCGCAAAGCGGGGATATTCATCGTCTTCCTGGCCGCTATGGCCGGCGCCTTGCGTAGTCGGGGGCAGGTTTTGCCGTTGGGTCAATGGCAAAACCATTTCAATTATCTCTCCGCCAAACAGGTTGTGCAGGCAGGATCGCAGATTTATTGCGCTTCCTACAATGGGCTCTTTGCCGTCGATACTAAAACCGGCGAAATCCGCCAGTACTCGAAATCCGAGGGACTCAGCAACACAGGCGTAGCCGCTATGGGTTACTTACCGGCCTCACAACTCCTTCTGCTCGCATACCGCAATGGGATTATCGACTTCGTTTACCTCAACGATCGATCCGCTCCGGATCAGATCGAAACGTGGGACCTTCTGACTACTACCCAGGGGTTGCCGGTGGAAAAGGATATCCGGCGTATCGTTTTCAGGGGAAACCTGGCCTACATCGCAACGGCATTCGGCGTACTGGTCCTCGACACGCAGTTACGGCAGGTGGAAGATACCTATCGTTACATTGGGCCGAATGGCACGCAGGTGAGCATCGGCGACATAGCATTCTCCGGCGACTCGCTTTTCGTCGTAACTCCACTCGGCATCCTTGCCACCTCCATGCGCGACGATATAAACCGGCAATATTTCGCAAACTGGAAATCGATAGCCAGCCCCGGAAATATTTCGAACATTATGTTTTTCCGGTCGGCCATTCATGCCGCGATTCCCCGAAAAGGTGTTTATAAGTATGATGAAGGGCGATGGGCACCGGTGTACACCTCCGCCAGTCCGAACCTGCGAATACTCGATGGCGGACAAACGCTGACCGTATCTACTGGCAATGCCGTCGTCAGCCTTGACGACCGATATAATGCTCGGACATTCAGCAGCCCATTCTTCGGCAGCGTCCGCTCGGGTGTCCATACAACACCCGCGACGTTCTGGATCGCCGACGGAAAAAATGGCTTGGTCACCAATCAGGTTTCGGATTTCAAGTCATATTCCCCTGCGCAGGGAGATACCACCGTTTTCCCACGACCGGACTCGATTATAACCGACCTCAACGGACTGTCGTGGACGAGACTTCCCGAAACACTAGGTGGGGGAATACTGGTCAGTAATGCAGACCGCACCCGCCAAAGAGTACTTTCCACATCGATCGGCAATGGCAGCCTGCCCGCTTCGAAAATCAACAGTCTCGCGAAAGACCAGGACGGATACATCTGGTTTGCCAGCACAAAAGGCGTGGGTTACTTTATACCCGACGGCATCCTGCAAGCAGCGCGTGTGGATGCGATATTGCCTGTATACGGCCAGCGCCCACTTTTTAATAACGAAGAATGCACGGCCCTGGCAGTAGAACCAGGCAACCGGAAATGGATTGGCACCCGCACCGGGCTCTACCAGTTCAATACCGACGGCACGGAACTGCTCAGGAAATTCACATCGGCAGGTAGCCCGCTTCCATCCGACATTATTCATGCCTTGCGGTTCGAGCCTGAAACGGGCCTGCTTTTTGTCGATACACCCGCGGGAATGGTCTCCTACCAGAGCAATGCGAAAACGCCGGCCGTGAATCTGAATAATGTGATCATCTTCCCCAATCCGGTCAGGCCAGGTTATTCAGGCAATATCGGCATCAGTGGCGTAACCGGCCAGGCAACCGTCAAAATCACCGACCTGGCAGGCAGACCGGTGTTTGAAACCCGCTCAGAAGGCGGGCTAGCTTCGTGGAACCTGAACGACTACACCGGCCGCCGGGCCGCCGCAGGAATATACATTGTATTCATCGTATCGGCCGACGGCACCGAGCACCAGGCGGGCAAATTGGCAATTATTAATTAAAATCATAAATTAATCCAGGCGTTCAGACTAGCGGACGCACCGTGAGCATATGATCTCGAATCAGGAAAAAGTGCCGTATATCGTAGGGATAACCGGGGGGAGCGCGTCGGGAAAGACGTATTTCATGAAGAACCTCATAGACGCTTTCGGGAAAGACGAAATCACGCGGATCTCGCAGGACAATTATTACAGGCCGATCCATGAAATTCCGCGGGACGAAAACGGGGTGGAGAATTTCGACTTGCCGGAAACGATAGATCATCATCTTTTCGCCGAACATATTGCCGTTTTGAGGGCAGGCCGTTCTGTGCAACAAAAGGAATATACCTTCAACAACCCGCTGATCAAGCCCGAAATACTGGTTTTTGAGCCCAGGCCGATTATCATTGTGGAGGGGATTTTCGTTTTTTACTTCCCCGAGATAGCGCGGCTCATCGATTTGAAAATTTTTGTCGATGCCAAGGAGCATGTTAAAATAAAACGGCGGATTATTCGTGATAATAGTGAGCGCGGCTACGATCTCGACGATGTACTGTACCGTTGGGAACATCACGTGGCCCCGACTTACGATAAATTTATACTTCCCCTGCGCGCGGAGGCGGATATGATCATCAATAACAATTCGCGGTTCGATACAGGCTTGCAGGTGCTAATTGGCTTTTTGAAGGGGAAACTAGAAGAAAAAAACAATAGCCTTGCTCCGTGATAAGTCCACTGATCGCGACATTAATCTTTGGTGTAACACCTATTTTGATTATAATTGCGATTAATTTGGTACAATTTTTGTATCGCCTGTTATCAACACTCAAACGAATCCTTTCTTAAATACTAATCTTTAAATTCACTTAACTATCTCAACCATGAAAAGATACCTATTTATGGCGCTTTTTGCCACGTTCTTCATTTCTTGCTCCGATGACGATAAAGTTGACCCTGACTTGACCAAGGACTTTGTTGGCAACTGGAAGGGAGAGGTTAAGAAGGAAGTAGGGTATGAATACAGTTCAGATTGGCTGATAAGCAGAGTAGACGACAAAACTGTAAAAATTGTTTCGACATACAAGTTGGTATCCACCGATCCTAAAATCCCGTCTTCCACCGAGGTTTCTAACATTAACGACGTTATAATATCGAAGGCCAACGACAACACATTAACAATGACCACAACACAGGAGATAGCAATACCAGGCGACACCATTTTAGTCAAAGGAACCGGAGTCGTGTCAGGTAGATCGTTAACTGTGACTTCTACGGGAACTTCAAAGAAAACCGGCGTAGTAACAAAGCCTCCGGTTCAGAGATTCACAAAAGAATAGAGAAATTATCGCATAGGCTAAAATCCTGTTATTAATTACTGATGAAAAACACACTTTATATTCTGATTGTTATCGCAAGTCTTGCCGTGTCCTGCGATGACGACGTTACTTCTCCGAAAAATGACTATGAGTATTTTCCCCTGGAAGTTGGCAGCTATACAGTATATGAAGTGAAAGAGGAAATTTATTCTGCCGGAAAGACCGAACCGAAAACGTCTTCCTGGCAGGAAAAAGACCAGATCATCGATAAAACAGACGACGGCGATTCTGAATCATTCATTTTGGCCCGATTTACGCGAAGCACTGGCAGTGATTATTGGGTCAAAACCAAAGAGTTCAGAATCAACCGCACGCCGGATAAGATTCTTACCAGCATTGACTCGGAAACTTTTTTTTCCCTTATTTTTCCGGTTAGTGAGAGCGTACGATGGAACGGCAATGCGTATAATAACCGCGATAAGGAGGATTACTTTTATCAGGATATTAACCGGCCGTACTCTGAATCCAAACAGCGTTTTGATAACACCCTGACAGTCGTTGAGCGGATGGACTCGTCAATCATCAATCGATACACAGGAATCAAAAAGTATGCCTTAGGGGTGGGTTTAATTTATGACGATCAGGTGTCCTATGAATATTGCCAAACCCCTGAATGCCTCGAAAGCGACATCCGCGTTGTGGAATCGGGCACACATAGGACAAGAAAAATCCTGGAATTTGGCACCAGTAAGTAATTGGACTCCCCCGCCAAATGTCCGCGATGGTATAACATGACGTTTATATTGTGGAATCATCACATTTATTTCACATAATCTTTGCTAATTTGGAAAATTAGAGTACTTTTACGGCGGATACTATTTTAACTCATAAAACACTGTATATGAAAACTGTTTCGATGCACTCTACACAGACAAAAAGGACTTATCGTCAACCAACTCTGAATAAATTCGGAAGCGTAAGCGTGCTGACCAAAGGTAAATTAGGGAGCGCTTTCGACGGCCCAGGTCAACCTGTTAAGTTTGACGGACTTGGAGAGTCGTAGTATTCTACCTCTTTCAGATTAACCGAATTTATTAAAGTTGTTAATTGAAGGTTTCATTAGCTATCATACTGCTGTACCGAAAGTGGGCAAGCAGTATGATAGTATTTTTTTCTTGATGGTGGATTTATCGGTGAACACGGTGTAAATCGACTAGCAGGAAATTTTCCCACATACCTCATACATGCTCCTGATCATGAGGGGAATATTCGGAATCGCTCGAATTTGCGCGGAGAGGAACTTCGTCATCTCTCTGTACAACTCTCTTCGACGCCCGATCTTCACATCGGAGTTTGGTATGAGGAAGATACAAAACGCCTCCTGTTGTCTCGGGATGTCTTCGGTGTTATCCCCCTATTCTACTCTTATTTACCGGGCAAATACTTCGCATTTTCCACGGACCTCAAACATTTGATCCGAAACGAGGAGGTGTCGCGGCATAATGGCATCCATGTCGGGAAAATAGTATCACATTGTTCTTCCTATCACCCCGGCTTTATTCATGATGCCTCATCGACTTTCTTTTCCTCTATTCAGTCGGTGTTGCCGGGCCATATTTTAACAGTAGATGCGATCTCATGCGATCTCAGGCGCTATGTCAACTTTAAGCCAGAGAAATGGTCTCATTTGAAAACGCCTGGCGACTATACGGAGGCCTTACGCAGCAAATTTAGCAGAGCGGTCGGGCAATGTATCCCAAACACACTTGAAAACATCGGATCCCATTTGAGTGGTGGGCTTGACTCCTCGTCCGTAAGCTCTATGGCAAGGCACCTTTGGAGTGAAAGAGCACTTCACACTTTCCATATCGTATCTCAAAGCCGTTCTTCCAACGAAACTGCATATGCCGAGGCCGTAGCTGGTTCTATCGGTTCATTTCACCACCTGGTTTATCCTCCTTCTAACGACTTGGAGGCTCTCGAGTTAAGTACACAATTATACGGGCAACCGGAGGCCAACTTCCTATCTCCTGCCTCCAACCTCGAGACAATATCAAGCGCGGCCCAGCATGGCTGCAGAATATTACTTAATGGCTTTGGCGGAGACTCTGTGATAGGCAGTGGTAGCGAGCTCGTTGTGCAGGCTTTTGATGCACAAGATTGGAAAAACTATGAGGAGTTACTCAAAAAAAGGGTCAAATATTTCGCTCTTGCCGATCAATACCCTGATTGGAATTCTTTGTCGGACAGCAAAAAATTTGAGCTCGTTCTTCAAAATTCACTCTACAGGCGTTTCTCAACAAGCCGGGACAGATCCCCTAAGGCACTATTTCGCCTTTACCAATCACTTCCCGGCAACCTTAAGCCCTCGCCTTCATACTTCTTGAACAGATACATAAAAAGCCTGATTTTCCGAGTTAGGCATCGTATCAACACAAGAAATAGCCAGGCTTCGATTCTTCATCCTGAAATTGAAGATCTGTATGGCAGGCAGGATTATCTATCGACTAGTTTTCCGACTGCTTTGAGAGGTGACCTTCCAGCGAGTTATCAGGAGTTATTTCAGGATGTTTTTCATCCACATGTTATCAAGACTCAGGAAGAATTTTTCATTCTGGGTAACCATTACGGCGTAAGTTGCCGCTCCCCATTTATGGATCACGAGCTTTTTGAGCTGAACCTGTCAATACCAGATATCATAAAGTTTGGTGACGGAATCGGTCGTGCGCATTTACGTGAAGCAATGAAAGGGATTCTAACGGACAAAGTCAGGCTGCGGCATACCAAAGCCACATTAAGTTCGTCGGACGGCCACAACATGACGATTCGCCTGTATGACCAGGCAAAACATTATCTTTTTGACAATCAGGAAGTATGGCAATATCTTGATCGTCAGAAATTCGGGGAGCAAATCAAGATCGCGCTTAATTCCAGAATTCCGCATTGGCAAAAAACCAATGTATATTTTCTCATCACGAGAGGCATTTCATTTGCCGTATGGCTTGACTGGTTGAAGAAGCATTCAATGAATGCTTCTTCAACCCAAATGCTATCTGAGTAACGCCAATTTACCAGATACACTCTTCTCTTCGCCCCCCTGGCTAATCATATTGACCTTATAGTAATACAAACCACTTGTATTTTGTGCAGGTTGCCAATACCATTCATTTACACCGGCTCTCGGTTTGTCAAGATGCTCTTTATGAACCAGTACGCCGCGCTGGTCGTAAATTGCCCAATCGATTCGGACAATAGGGTTACTTGCAGGTAATGTAGTTTCAAAACGAGCATAAGACGAAGCCGGATTAGGGCTGACAACAAGCTTCAAGACCTCGCTGTCGTCGGCTATGCGAAAACGGATTCTATAAGGTGCTGCACTAATATTACCGGCATCGTCGCTTCCCGTAACCAATAGTTCGTAAACTCCCGGCTCTGTCAGCGATTCTATCCAGTTAACTAATAACGAACGCTCCGTCAACGCCTCCATTTTGAGCAATTTTCCGGAAGAATAAGCCAGACGGGTAAAATCACAGGAATTGTCTTCACACGTCTTCAAAAAAACACTCACACGAGAAGTATCTGCCGAAAGAAAACGATCATCTTCCAAACCAATAACGATATTCGACCCCGGCTGAACAATTTCATCGTTCCTGATCATTCTACCATTGAACTTGACAGTTAAAGTTGGAGCGACTACATCCTTAATACTGCCCTGAGGATAGATAGATACGTTTTTCGCAATTTCCCAGTCGACCAACAATTCCGTTTTGTTATTGTTCTTGTTAAGTTCCTTAATTGTATTGGCCGGATCGAGCCTTACTTCAATTTTCTCTATCGGGTTAGCCGAGGTGGTCATTACCGTAATGGTATCATGGTATGCAAACCCGGAAACGGTATCCTTTACCTGCGTTTGTCCACCTTTCGAAAAATAGGTGATTTCGATGGGTAGCTCTCCGTTCGGTACATATCTGCCCAGATTATCAACGCGTACGCTCAGTTTAATCTTCGTAGAAGCTCCGATCGTCTTATCCGGCGATTCTGAATAAATCCTAATCCCTTCGTCAGGGTCAACAGTGTAATCGGGATTTGCTACTGAAATCACTTTGAGGGCCGGATCACCCTGAAGCACCGATTGGTGAATATTCGCAACATTGTATATCCCCGGGTCCTCCTTAACGATTTTCGATGCGATTGCCTTTTGAATGTCACCGATGGGTAGATTGTACGTAAATGGGTCCGAAAACATCGCTTCATAGAGCTTAGTTAAGTAGCCGGACGACGGACTCACAAAGCTTTCGAAAGAGTTGGCAATGATCGCTATCGCCCCTCTCTTAGCTGCTAAGAGCCAATCCATCGACAAAGGATACCTGTCGTTTGCACCTGGATTAGGGTTGAACCGGGCGCTAAAAATGTTCCCGACTCCACAACCATTAAAGTACATCATCGGATACATGCCTTGATTGCTATAACCTCTATCGGCATCGGTGATGTAGCCCATGTCCAGGTCTGTAACAGTTGTAGATCCATGACCGAAATAGGTGATTAGCCCAACCCCTTCATTTACCTCCGGTGTAATATTGACCGTTTCTACCTCCCCGATCGCTTGCTGCTTCACAAATGGCTTTACGGAACCCCCCAACGATTCCACCGGATACCTTCGGCTCCAGTGTAGCAAGCAACTGCTTCAATTGCGTGATCTCGGAAACCGATTTCCCACCATTCAAATGCAATACATTCTTTCTCCAACCATAACTACCTGTGGCGTTATGTTCATATTCCTTAACCTTTTCCAGATAGTCATGTATATTTTGATTAGTCACAGCACTAAGCCTCCCAACCGGAATCGCAGGCACATCCCTAGCGGTGCCTCCCAACCCCTCCACAAGAAGAATGTCGGAGGCAGGAAAGCCGATCGTAGGAACTTCATCCGGCAACTCTCTAACCATTCGCTCATTATGGGTTATAGATTTACCAATCAGATACAAATACTTGTTCTTCTTTCCGTCGGAAATCATATAATCAACAAAATTTCTGATCGCCACCGGACTCGGCTCCCCGTAGTTGAATTGATTATAAATATCTTTGATGTTGGCTACAAGGGTCGTAAATCCTCCCCCTTCAGACGTAGAACGGTAAGCCGCATATTCTTTTGAGCCCGCGAGAAGATTTTCACTTGTGATGATGATATAATTGGCATTTAAGGGATATTTCGTACTGAAGTTCGCCACGCTGACTTTCGCTTTCTGAATTGTCACCGATTCGCTGGTGACCAACAGTCTTGTATCTTTGCCGGCAGATCTGGGCACCATAATTTCCGTTGCGTTTCCTTCAATGATCACTGGCTTATCTACATCTGTTATATCCATAACAGTACTATTCGCGGGAGCATTTGTGACGTTTAAGCGCGTATAGGTGTCGGACGTCTTGCGAAGAAAAAACTCGCTCGTGCTCTTACCCTTCATGTCTGTTTGTTGAGGATACTTTACGGAATAGTAAGTGAGTGAATACCCATCAATAGCATTCGTACCTACCGCTTTCAAATTAAGTATTCCTTTCCCTTGAGCATCGAGGTCATTGCTTTCCAATGGAAAAGAGTATTGTGAGCCGCCAAATCCACTGTTAGGCAGAGCGTAAACCAGTCGAAGCGATTGCTCGTCTTTTCCAACCCGGATCTCAATGTTTTTTGCTCCCGGGCTCCTGCCATGCACCAGTAGCTTCACTATGGGTTTATCAACACCGTTATTAACGTAATTTGTAAGCTGGATAGCAAAAGAACTGGCCTTACCTTCCATGGACGCCTTCCCAGTTCGGCTGGCGCCTATTTCAAAAAAACTATTGAAAAAAGATGGCCTGAGATATGAATTGGTGCTAAGCGAATATTCATTTTTATAAGTAACCAGATTTTCGGCAATATGGAAGCCCGCCGGAACATCCTGTGCGGTAACTGCTTTAGTACTTCGGACTGCTCTCAATCCTGCTGTATCACCGACGGTTAAAAAATAGGCGCCTTCATCCGAATACATACTCCAATATGGATTTATCCGTGAACTTGTCGGCCGGTAAAGCAATGAGTCACTTCCGCCGTCGTTCGGCACAGCATAGAACACAACTTCCTTATTATCTGTAGAAATAATGGCTACCTGTTTACCACGATGCCACAGCTGAATCCTGGTAACATCATTGACCGGAAAATCTGCGGGTAAAACGGAAAATGGAAGTTTGTGTATTCCGGCCTGGGTAATCCCTATTCTCACATAAGGCTTTCCGTAAACAATCCAGTTGTTCCGGTACGGCGGCCCCCATTGTGCGGAAACACTCAAAACCTTAAAACTCAGCAGAACAGCGAGGCAAAAAGTAAATCTGAAACTCATAGTTATCAAACAAAAAAGGCTGACATACACGAATTATCATGAATGTCAGCCGGCATATTTATGTCCTATTTCTTAACTACTTTTTTATGATACACATCACCGTTTTCAGTGTGTACTTCGAGGATGTATTCACCGGCCGCCAGTTGCGAAAGATTCAGCTTGAGACCAGTCTGGTCTTTCAGCACAGGTTGTCCTGCTATGTTAACCAGGTTCCAGCTCCTGATCTTTACCGGAGCATTGAGCGCAATTTCGGCTACATCGGCGATCGGATTAGGCGAAACAACGAAAAACTTCGACTCTTCACGTCTTACGGATACGATAGTCGAGTAAGTACTTTTACCATCAACAATGTTACCATCAACTACCGTACTGTTATCGACCTGCTTAAGACGATAATAGCTTACGCCTGTCAGCGGCTTAGAATCGTAGAATGTGTAACTTGTTTCAGTTTCCGTTGTACCCTTGCCTTCTACTCTGCCGATTTCTTCAAACAGTTTTCCGTTGTAGCTTCTCTCGACAATGAAATGGCTGTTATTTTTCTCAGACGCAGTTTTCCAATCAACGCGTACCTTTTCATTTTCTGTCTTGGCGCCAAATGAAATCAATTTAACCGGCAATGCACCGTCCGTGATCAGGATTCTCAAAGCGGGATCCCCCTGCAAGAGCACCTGATGCACATTGGCCCTGTCTGCGTCATAAAAGGACGCTACGCGTGAATTCTGTGCCACATTATAGGTATATGCTTTTTGTAGCTTGGTCAACCGGGCAACTTCCTTTGAGGATGTTACCAATGGATTTTCTATTTACGTCGGTTTCCATAAAGATCTGCGCATACAGCTTATCCAGGTATTCATTGGACGTACTGGCGTACGCATCCCAGGTATTTCCAAATACAGCCACCGCACCTTTGTTCGGGGCCAATAACCAATCAAGCGACATGGGCCGAACCGAGGAAGCCGGCGTTGTTCCGAACAAACCGTTACGCCCGCTAAACACGTTATTAACGCCACAACCATTGTAAAACAGAACCGGAAAGTTATTAGGGTTATTATAGCCCTTGGCTGGATCACTTACGTAACCGGCGTTGTAATCCGTTTTATCGACACCCCCATGTCCAAAATAGGTTACCATTCCGACCCCGGCGCCATTCAGCTCAGCTGCAAAATTCATTTCGATCACGTCATCACTGGCAACCGTCTTCAACTTTGGAATGATATTCCCTGAAAAAGGGTTGCTGGTAACGTCGACTGAAATCGCGTTAAGATAGTCGGCGAATTGGTTAATTTCCGTTGAAGATTTACCACCGTTCATATGAATGACATTCTTTCGCCATCCAAGGTCGGTTTGACTCTCGTACTTTTGCACCTTCGCGAGGTAATCCAGTACTTGCTGGTTCGAAATTGCCGCCACACGTCCCACAGCCACCGCCGGCACGTCGTCTGGCGCCCCTGCCAAACCATCCGTAAGCAGCAAATCCGATCCGGGATAACCCACCGTAGGAACTTCATCTGGAATTTCCCTCGTCATCCTTTCTGGAAATGTGTTTGATCTTCCCAACAAAAGCAGGAATTTATCATCTTTCTTGCCATCCGAGATCATAAAATCAACAAATCTTCTTATTGCCACAGGGCTTGGTTCCCCATAGTTGAACTGATTATATGCATCGCGGATGCTAATTACCAACGGCTTGTACTTTTTACCCGGACTAGCATCCCGACGATAGGTTGCATATGCCTCGGCAGAGCTCGTCATAGTATTTGAACATACAATAAGATAATCGTAGCTGGCAGGATTGATCTCTTTAAATGTCGCATTTGAAATCTTATTCGCTGCGACAGTAGTTATCTGGTTGCTAACCAAGAGATTGATTTTCTGCCCATTCCGGTCAATCAGAAGTGCCGACGGATTTCCAGGGATTATTCTCGGCACATCCGGATTGGTAATGTCGTAGACCTGAACACCTGCTGGAGTATTTGTGATTGAAACGGATGATTGAGTACCGGGACCAACCGCCGGCAATTCGAATTCGTATGAGTTAAGCCCCTGCATATTAAGCGCCTGATCATACACAAGTGTAAAATAGGAGACAGAATAACCGCTTCCCTCGTATCCTACCTGAGTCGATTTAAATCCAAGCGTACCAACTCCGTTGGCATCGAAGTCGCTATCCTGCAAGTCGAAATTAAAATCATAATCATTTAATTCAGAAATGCTGATGGTTCCGACAGATCTCAATGTCGCAGCGGTTTTACCCACATAAATCTCCGCAGTCGATGAGCCTAACCTACCTTTCAGATGAACCGACATTTTCTTTGGAGCTGCTCCAACCGGAAATTTGATTTGAAAACTGAAAGGTTCCGGTTGATAAGAGGATGGGAAGATTATCGAAGATTTCGGATTCAAAGTCTGGATATTGTTCCCGAGGAAATATCCCATGAGCGATGTGCCTGTATATTGCTTTCCTTCTTCAAAATAACTGTTATAAGTGGATGGGCGGTAGTAAGTCTGGGAACTGTGTGAATATTCATTCTTATAAATCCTTACGTCAGTTTTCACGTGTGACTGCACTGCAACCGGAGAGGGGTTTGATGAAGGTGTAGCGGTTATCGCCCTATTACCGTTCGCCGCTGGATTAATCGTAAGAAAATAAGAACTCTCATCCGAATAGATGCTGAAATACGGGTTTTTACGACTTGTACTAAGCCTGTAAAGAAGGGCATCGGAGGCGCCGTCGTTGGGTACTCCATAGAAAAGAATTTCATTGGCATCCGCCTTGATAATGCTCACCTGCGTGCCACGATGCCACAGTTCCAGCCTATTTTTATCTGCATCTTTGAATGCCTGCGGTAAATCAGCGATATTGACTTTGTGAATCCCTTTTGCGGTTACGCCTATTCTAACCCAAGGTTGAGAATATTTACCGGCAAGCCACTCATTTCCATGGGAACCGCTCCACTTTTGAGCAATGCCGTTCGTGCTTGCGATAAAGACAACGACGACCAGCGCCTTAAAAATCCTCAGTAAACTCAGTGTGTTTAAAGTAGAAAATGTTTTCATACATAGATTATTTGTTTTCTTTCAAATTTAGGGAATATACAATATTGAAAATGCAGCCAATAGGCTGTATACAATTATAAATCTACAACAAGTTTTGAAGTTCGCAAAATTTCGGTAGGGCTTGAAAACGACGTTGAGCAGCGCCAGAGACGACAGTCCAGATAACGACAAAAATGCCCTACTAGTATGTAAACAAAGGATATTTCAACTCAGCGGATATGCTCTGATATTACCCTTGCCATTTTTGCAACATAGTAAGTTTTAATTGCCCCCTGCCAAGAACTTACGACCTGCCATAACTTTTATTTTTGAAATTATACTATTTTCGAAACAAATATTGTTAGAACGATTGTTATCTAGCAACAATTTGTACTTTTCCGGGCTTAGGCCTTCTTACCATATTTCTTTTTTTCGTGATGAATACCAAAAAGTCTTCAAAAACGAGCTCACCTGACGTGGTTTTGATAGGGGCAGGCATTATGAGCGCTACGCTCGGGGTTCTACTGAAAAAGCTTAATCCTTCCATTACCATCTCTATTTTCGAACGCCTTGACCGCGTCACTGCCGAGAGCTCAGATCCATGGAACAATGCCGGTACAGGCCATTCCGCTTTCTGTGAATTGAATTATACCCCGCAGCTTCCCGACGGCTCTATCGAAACAAAAAAAGCGATCAAAATCGCCGAGTCATTCGAGGTATCGAAGGAGTTCTGGGCATACCTCGTCGAAAATGGTGTGATCGATTCGCCTGATACATTTATCCACAATATTCCCCACCTGAGCTTTGTTTGGGGTGAAGAAAACGTGGACTATCTGCGCAAACGTTATAAAGCCCTTACAAGCCATCACCTGTTTCACGGAATGGAATACACCGAAGACAGGGACGTGATCGCGGGTTGGGCACCGCTGGTCATGAACGGCCGCCGCACAGATGAAAAAGTGGCCGCTACGCGCATGGAATTGGGCACGGACGTCAACTTCGGCGCGCTGACGAAGGCTATGTTCGATTACCTGGAAAAGCAGGATGGGGTCAATTTGTTCCTTAACTACGAGGTCGACGACTTGTCGCGCAGGAAGGACAATGCATGGCAAATTGAAGTAAAGGACCGGGCAACAAAAAAAACAAGCAAGGTCCAGACCAAATTCGTATTCATCGGCGCAGGCGGCGGATCGCTGCCTCTGCTCGAAAAATCGGACATTCCCGAGGGTAAAGGCTTTGGCGGTTTCCCTGTGAGCGGCCAGTGGCTGGTGTGCAACAAGCCTGAAATTATCGAGAAACATCAGGCGAAAGTGTATGGTAAAGCTTCGGTTGGCTCCCCACCGATGTCGGTGCCTCACCTGGATACCCGGATCATCGATGGCAAAAAAGCATTGCTTTTCGGTCCGTATGCCGGTTTTTCTACTAAATTTCTGAAAAATGGCTCTTACCTCGATCTTCCGCTTTCCATTAAGCTGAACAATATTAAGCCGATGATCGCTGCGGGGCTGCATAACATCCCGTTGACGAAATATCTGATCGATCAGGTAAGACAATCGCCGCAAGACCGCCTGGAGGCGTTGAAGGATTATTTCCCCGAAGCGAAACTGGAAGACTGGGATCTCGAAACAGCCGGCCAGCGCGTTCAGGTAATCAAGAAAGATAAAAAGGCAGGCGGCGTTCTCGAATTCGGGACCGAAATGGTGACTGCCGGCGACGGCTCATTGGCTGCATTGCTCGGCGCATCCCCGGGAGCTTCTACGGCGGTGTCGATCATGCTCGATCTGATCCATCGCTGCTTTGCGGAGGCCAAAACGCCGGAATGGCAAAGCCAGTTCAAGAAAATCATCCCGTCGTTCGGGAAGTCACTTTCGAAGGAAAAAGACCTTGCTGCCAAAACCCGGGCCTGGACTACCGAAGTGTTGCATTTGAGTGCTTCGCACCTGGAAGCAGAATTGACGGCTTGATTCAGAATGCTCGACATTGAAAAGCCCTGGAGGTCCGGGGCTTTTTGTCTTTTATTCGATAAATACTTCCGAAAGATCAATTGTAAGATCAGGAAAAACAGCCGAGCATAGCAATTCGCCGTTTACCTTCGGATGTTGTCCCACAAATTTGCCTGATTCGTCGAGTAAGAAAATATTGACGTGCTCATATTCAGGATAAACTACCCAATATTCCCGCACACCGCTTTCTTCATACACATTAAATTTTTGGCTTATCTCCCTTGGCGAACTGCCGGGTGAGAGCACTTCGATCACCAGTTCGGGCGCTCCCAAACAACCTCGGTCGTCCAGTTTGGATAAATCACATATTACGCAAATATCCGGCTGCAAAACCGTTGTGATCTCCTGATTGCTCTTCTTGTCCTTTATTGGTAGCCTTACATCAAATGGAGCTGAATATGCGCGACAGGGGTGTTCTTTAATTTGATTTCCAATGGCCAGACTTAAATTCCAAACAATACCCTGATGTCGCCGCGACGGAGCAGGCGACATTTTATAAATATATCCTCTGATCAGTTCCAGACGTTCCTTGAATTGCCATTTCAGGTAATCCGCATAAGTATATTGCCTGGTAAGGTCCAGCTGGTCGAAACTTGTGATCATTGGCCAGTTCGTTTTTTACAATATTACCAAATTAAGCCCTATTTCCATTGCTAACCAACCGGTTCGATGCGCAAACCCATCATTTGGATAAGAAACAGGTCAGAACGCCAGCGATCTCAGAAACCGCAGCCCGTCAACGGCTATCGCCTCGCGCGACGGTTCGACCTGACGCCAGATCGACGCGGCTTTGGCAATAACCTTTACATCCGGAGTGAAGGATTCAATCACAATGTCCCCCGGATAATGAATGTGGTCGAGTGCGGCAAAAATGCGGTCCCAGTTAATCTGATCATTGCCGGGTGTGCCGCGGTCGCTGCCCGAAGCGTGTAAAAGCCCCAGCCTGTTTCCGGCTTTCCGGATGGCGAGCCCCGGGTCCTTTTCTTCCAGATTCATGTGGAAGGTATCGAGATGTACCTGCAATGCATCGCTCCCCACCTCTTCGATCATGCGCAAGGCCTGGTCGCAGGTATTGATAAAATCGGTTTCATACCGGTTCAGCGGTTCTATTGCCAGTTTGACCTCATGCCTTGCCGCGAAATCGGCAAGTATTCTCAGGTTCGCAGCAACCTGCGCCCACTGCTTCCGCTTCTGATCGTCCGGCACAAGTTCGGCCCGGCCTACCGCCGAATAAATGGGCCCGGCTACCAGCTTGCTGCCCAATACCGGCGCAATGCGGATCAGCGCTTCCACGTATTCAATGGCCGTCATCTGGTCCTTTCTAGTACCTCTCAAATCCCGCCCCGGTCCTGTGGCCGCACAAACAGACCTGCAAGCCAGCCCGTTGTCGTCCAAAGCCTTTCTCACCAATTCAGGATCGATATTAGCGGGATCTTCCAATGCTATTTCAACGAAATCAAACCCCCACTCCCTGAACTGCGGAAAAAATGAGGTGCTTTCGTTCGTGAATGGTGAAGAAAACAGGTAGGTATTGATACCGAACTTCATGAATGTCTACTTCGCTTTTTGCTGTGTAAAAACGCGTACACCCTTTTTGTTACCCGTAACGATGTCGAGCAGGCCATCGCCGTTCAGGTCTTCGACCGTCACGTGCAGCCCTACACCCGAATTGTCATCAATATCGTGCCTGATCCACGTTGGCACTTTGCCGGGTTTATATTCAAACCATGAAATGAATGCAGGCTCGAATTCACCCGGGTCGTTTCCGTTGTGGGCGAAATAGCGTTTGCCGGTAATAAAATCGGGGTGCCCATCGCCGTTGATATCTGCAAGCGCCAGCCCGTGTGTCTGTGAAATGGTTTTGTCGATGTCGTGGTGAATCCAGACAGTCTGATCGCCTTCTTTCCTTTGCTCATGCCACCACATGCCGTAGTTGTGGGCAGAGGCGCTGAGTACGTCGTTCAGGCCATCGCCATTCAGGTCCAGCACGTACATTTGCGAACAATCCTGCCCCAGGTCAGCAGGGTGAAATTTCCAGTCCTCCTCTTTGGCATGTTTGGCTGGTCCTTCGGCGGGGCCTTCCCACCAGCCGCTTTTCACGATTACATCCTTGCGCCCGTCACCATTAATATCGCCATAGCCGATCCCGTGCGTGTACATGTGGGTGGAATTATTGGGGTCGTTGCTTATAATGTATTTCTCCCAGGTTGTATCGCCCTTTTTCGACGGGCATTTCAACCAGATTACCTTTTTCGCAGTCGGGTCGTTGCAAAGCAGGTCGAGGCGGCCGTCGCCATCGATGTCCACCAACTGAGGCGATTCATTCCCTACCGAAGAATAAATGATATGCATTGGCCAGTGACCTGGCTTGTTCTTGGGGTTTTCGTGCCAGGCGGCCGCTTTTCCCGGCCAATCGATACGGATAAGGTCGATCCAGCCATCCTGGTTCACGTCCATTGCAAAATCCAGGAACGAATCGCTATAACTGCCGTTGACGATGAATGAATCCGGCCTGGCCAGCTCGTGTGCTTTCCAGTCGGGCGCTTCGAACCAGTATGCACCCGAAAGAATATCTTTTTTCCCATCCTTGTTCACGTCGCCCATGGCAGCCCCCTCGGCAATAAACCGTTTGGTCAGTTCCGTTTTTTTGAAGCTGATCGCCGCTCCGTTCTTTGCTTTCGTTTGCGCGGACGCGGTAAAACCGCCAAATGCGATTATATGGGTCAGACAAAGCCACTTGAAAATTCTTCGGTTCAAAAGCATCAGTTTATGGGTTTAGATGATTACTCAAATATCATTTCACGCCCAGCAGGTAGTCCAGCAGCGCGTAGAAATCCTTTTCGGGAATGATATTCCGGAACTGGTCGGGCATTAACGTGTACCTGGAAGCCCTGTATTCTTTCATATCCCCCTTGGCCACCGAAAATTCCCGCCCGCCCATATCCGCGAACACCATTGTTTCACCTTCCGTCCTGCGGTAAAGGCCTGTAAGGGTCTGGTTATTTTTCAATGTAATATTATAAGTACGAAATGCCTCAGTTATATTCCTGTTGGGGTCAAGGATTTTTTGGGTTAATGCCTTGTGGCCCCAGTTTCCGATGCCGTCGAGCTGCGGCCCCACAAGCCCTCCCGAGCCCTGGATCTGATGACAGCCGCTACAATTCTGCACAAAAACCACCTTGCCTGCATCCGAGAATGTGGTAGCCGGCTTAAAATTCGCAATGCGCGCGTCGATTAGTTTCTGACGCTCTGCACGTTCGTTCGCACCCGCGGCGAGCAATTGCTCCATCTGCGCCCGCTGACTCGCATCCGCATTGTGGGTAAGCCGCTCCTGAACGGCGATCTCGCTTGCAATATCAGTTCCCAGTTCCTCATCCCGGAAAGCATTCAGCAAATAGCCTATTCCCTCCGAGGTATTCGCCAGCACCGAAGCAATAGCGATCTGAAGGTTTCTGGCGCCGCTTGCCAGTTGCCTTTTTAAAGTTTCATAAACGGAAGGCGAAGCAGCCTGTCCCATTGTAACCGCCAGCTTCTCGCGCAATACCGGCAACTCGGCGGGATCATTGAACACGTCCGCCAGCACGTCTACATTGCCTTTTGAATCGATATTCATCAATGCCCCGGCAGCCGCATTCCGCACGGTAAAGTCCATCCATTTTGCCCGCAAAACAGCCCGCAGCGCCGGTTGCAACGCACCGATGCGGTATTCGCCCGCGATTTCCGCTGCCGCTATTCTTTGTTCGGAAATAACGGAAGGTCCCTTTTCGGGAATGCTTACCACCGCTGGTTCAAATTGCCCGATGCCGACAGAACCAGTCCGGGAACTGTCCACAACTTCAATATAGCCCATTTGACCTGCATAGCCCGACAAATCGAACGTCGCTTTGCGGATAAGATCTTTGTATTCCATAGGTGCCGTATGATTGCTACGGTACGCCCCAACTACTTTTTCACTATCGGCCAACCTGATTTTCACTGAATTTTTCGACACGCCCGTTCGCTCCGGCCTGTTATGCACATCATTATCGAAAACATTCATTTTCAATGTTTCCGGTAACCTGAAAGGCACCGAATACAACGCCGACTGCGGTCCATAGCCTCCTTTTTCGCTTAATATGATGCGGAAAGGTGGCATGACATCCACCAGAAACCGCTCCGAAACCATCCACGAATTCACCGGATCGGCGTTCCTGGCGGCTTTTCTGATTTTCCAGGTTTCCGTTTCCTCCGAAATATCGTTTAAGAACTTCCCGGCCAACCGCTGCCCCCAGGCAACCATTTTCGGGCTGGGCAATGCACCGCTCTGCCGGATACCAGCCTGGATGGTCCGGTACAGCGAAAGTTGCTTATCGGGCTCACTTCCGAATTTCGCATCGATCAGATCGATCACTTTTTCGATCTGATACGGCGCTGCCAGGCGGCCGATGTATTCAAGATTATTCAAAAGGTCTTTTGGGGCCGGATCGTGCGTCAGCGTGTAGTGAAGAACAAATGATGCTCCGGCCGGCGATTCGACATCAAGCAATGCCCTGTTAAGCAGTTCCAGCTGACGATCGTTCCAATGCATCGCCGGAAGCCGCCACATCACGCTGGTATTTTTAAGGTTGTTCCGAATGCCCAGCAGGGCCGTGTAACGAAGGTGACTGTCTGTCTCCGGTGTTTTTTCATACAAATCCATCAATAACGGCAGGTTTTCGGGTCTCGGGAAATGCATCAGGACCTCCGCTGCGGTCCGTTGGATAAACGGGTCATTACTTTTCAATGCCGAGGTAACACGGCGGTAATGCGCCTCGGAAAGGGCACCGCGTTCGTTCAGAATGCGCAATGCGTGGATCTTTATGACCTGCTCGCGATGCTCCAGCGCATTGCCCAGCAGGCCGTCGTCAAGCGCTGCAAGCCGGTGCAATATCCATAATGCGTGCACATAGGAGGTCGGATCGGGAGCTTTGGCAGTTAAAACAGCCCTTACCGGACCAACCGCCTTTTCCTTCCACGTATCTACCAGCCTGTCGGCCACTTTCAACCGTGTGTTCAGTTGCGGATGTTTCAATCCTTCCAATAACTGATCGATCGTAGCCGTCGCCCAGTCGGTCACCGGGAGATTGTGGTGCGGTTCGGCACCTTTATATGTCACCTTCCAGATCCGGCCGCTTACCCTGTCGCGACCGGGGTGGTTCAAAGCGACTTCGTAATGTCCGATGATCCGGTTGTAAAAATCGGCGATATATAGGGCGCCATCCGGCCCTACCTTGATATCGACCGGCCTGAACCACGGGTCTTTGCTTACCAGAAACGGCTCTTCTTTCTTCGACGACGGCGTAGAACCATTGAAAGTAACTGTATTACGGTCGATACGGCAGGTGACCACATCGCCGGTAAAGAAACTATTCCGGTACTTTGCGGGATACTGCATTCCTGTGTAATAAACCAGCCCTGCCAGTGCGGTAGAGCCCAGGTCATAGGTCATCATAGCAGGTGCGAACCCAAGCCCGACGGGCGCCTTTTTTGCCAAAATGCGGGTACTCTCCACCAAAAATCAGCTGTGTAATAGGCTTTGTATGGCAATCGACCGAATACAAATATCCTCTTTCGTCATAAGCATAGCCAAACGGGTTCACACGCCCGAACGTAGTCTGTTCCACATGACTGCCATCCATTTTTACTCTGAAAGTATTTCCCGAATTCATCCTGACTGAATCGCCATCCGTTCCCGCCACAGCCGAAACATTGGAAAACCCGTGACAGGCATGCAACCAGCCGTCGTACCCGCGCACGAGGTTATTAACCATGCCGTGCGTATCCTTATGCCCGAAACCGCCTAACAGGATTTCCCGGCTGTCGGCCTTACCGTCGTTATCGATGTCTTTGAAATGGTAAAGATTGGGAATGCTGTATGCGATCGCACCGTCGGCTACGGGCATAATACCGATCGGAATATTGAGGTTGTCATCGAAATGCGTGAAAGTATCTGCCCGACCGTCGCCGTTCTTGTCTTCGAGGATTGTAATGCGGTCTTTTCCGTCGCCTTCGCCGGCCGCCATGGGGTATTCCGACGATTGTGTCACCCACAACCGGCCGCGGTCGTCGAATTCCATGTTCATCGGCTTGGTGATGTCAGGCTCTGAGGCGAAAAGCGTTACCTCGAAACCTTCCGGCAAAATAAAGCTGAGACGCTCTTCTTCCGGTGTTTTGAAACCTGCCGTACGGATATGCTCTGCATAAATGTCTGTGCCGGTCTGCCGGGGCACATTCGCGGCGCTAACATTCGGGCCGGACTTTTTAGGAGGTTTACAACTTTGCGAAGGAAACAGCAGAGAGGCCGTCAGCAATGACAGACCAATTCTGAAAGTAATTCGGAATGGCGGCATACGATCGGAAAGGGAAAAGCAGGGTTGAGGATTTCGTTGAATAGTATTGGTCAATAAACTCGCGCCGGGCACTATTTTACTATGATAGTGGGTATTATAATTGAAAAAAATCCGGGCTATGATGCCATCGCTGGCTGGCCATAGCCCGGAACACGCCGTATCAATATTTTACAAAATGTGTGCGTTCGGATGATCCGTCTAGATACTCGATTTTTAAAATGTAGTTGCCGGGTTTTAAGCTTGTCAGCTGCATATGTTTTTCTCCCGAAATTTCCGCTGAACGACGCTCCGCGATCACATTGCCACTCGCATTCATGACACTCATTTTGGCTACCTTCGACCAGTCCTTAACATCCATTTCAAGCCGGTCGGCAGCCGGGTTCGGAAACACCGACAATGCCTTTCCGTCCCACGAAACCTTCCTGAGCTGACTGAATGCGAAAGTCCCGTCGCGATCGACCATTTTCAGACGGTAATAATTGTTTCCGGCAATGGGCGCATTGTCCGAATAACCATAGTTATTCTGCACCTTGCTATCTCCCGCCGACTGAACACGGCCAAGAATTTTCCAGTCTTTTGCGTTGTGGCTGCGTTGGATTTCAAAAAAAGTCGCTGTTCGTTTCCGAAGACGTCTTCCAGCACAGCTGCACATTCCTTCCCTCCTTCTCCGCCTCGAATCCGACGAGCGTCACCGGCAATACGCTTTGCGCGTTCACGAGCGTGAGCAATCTGATATCCAGATCGGCTACATCCTTGGACACTAGATGCTTCCCCAAGTCGCGGGCACTACCCGACATTGTCACAAATCCCGACTCATCCGACCACGAATTCGCCAATTCCAACAGCGACTCCGCGTTCCCATTCAACTCCGCCGGATCATAAATCACGCCTACATTACCGCTGAAATTGATGGGATTGTTGAAAACATACTTCTTCTTAATACTCGCATTAGGATTTCCCGGCACAGCGGTGTGCTCTACCATGAGGGAATAGTTGTTGCTCAGGTTGAGGTCTTCGATGGGGTTCAACACCAGGCTGTCTACTGAAAAGGTGGTTCCGATTTTGACGTACAGGCTGTTGCCTGTTACAAACTGCGCCCTGACCGCGAGGCTTGTCACCGTCAGGAGCATGCATGATAACAAAGTCTTGCAATTCATAATTATTTATAATAGGTGTGAGTGAAAACTATTTCTTGGTTAGCAGTGTCCTGCTTTTTCTCGGACGGACCAATGCAAGCTGAGATTTGATACTTGCAACCTCGGCCCTCAGCGCGTCGTTCCTTTGCCGCAATTGCTCGGTGCGTTTAACCAATGCCTGAATGGCAATGAGATTAACCCCGTCAAAATCAGCCTGATTAATAGTTGTATCGTTACCAATCGTCCCATACGCATCGTGCCCGAATGCCTCGAAGAAATCCTGCGCCATCGGGCCGTAATGCCGAAAAATTTTAGGGTCCTGGCCTTTGTAGTTCCAGGAGGTCAACTTCGTAGCACCGATCTTTTTCAGAAAAGCCTCCCCGTCAACGGGCGAAAAATTCTCCTTCTTGTTAACATCGGATAATACCTGCCAGGAGTTACCACCGGCCTGCAACGTCATCCCGACCGTCTGATTATCGTTTGAAAACAACTGATACCCGCCTGCAAACCGCATGGATAGCTGGTTTTCCGCATTACTCTTCAACACCGCGCTTTTCGTGTTATCACCAAAAACGAAGGAGCCTTTTTTGCCGTCGGACGACACCATATTTCCCAATGCCACCGAATTGTCGCCACTTGCCGTAGCGGACACACCGTGCACAAATGAGTACGCACCCGACGCAATGGTGTTTTCACCACTGGCAAACGATGCTTTACCGGATGAGAGCGTTCTCAATCCCAATGCCGTGGCACCCAAGCCGGGAGCCGACACTTCAAAGCCGCTGGCAAATGAATAACTGCCGATCACCTGCGGATCCAGCCCACCGTTTCCGGTACGTTCACCCAACGAACGAAATGCCCCTTTGTCGTGAAACCATTTCATCTTATGCTCCACCGAATCGGGAAAACTAGGATCATAATATGGATTCGTTTCCGGCTTCATACGCTTACTGGTCGACAATATCGACCCATCATGAACATGCAGCAGTTCATTCGGTTGCGTGGTGCCCACTCCTACCTGCGCGAAACCTTTACCAGGCAAAACGACGAGCGCAACCGCTGCCAGCATACCTATATTCCACATTTGATGACGGAGGTCAGCAAAGAGATTCTTCATATTTTTTTAAAATAATAGTGTGAAAAATTTTTAATCTATTGGTAAACAGATCTATTTGCGAGCAATCACCACCTTCTGATAGGGCTCCGCCTGCCGCTTTCTAACCAGCGATAGCTTCGCCCGTAGCGTTTCCACCTCGGCTGCCAGCGCATCATTGCTCTTTTCAAGAGCATCAGTTTCGTGAATCAGCTGCTGGATAGCGACAAGCGTCACTCCGTCCAGGTCGGCCTGATTGATCGCCGTTTTTGAGCCGATCGTCCCAAATGCGTCCTTGCCGAATGCCTTGTAGAAATCCTGCGCCATGGGGCCGTAGTGCCGGAATGCCCTCGCATTCTGGCCTTTGTAATTCCAGGAAGTAAGCGGCATTTTTGAAATGCTTTGCAGAAATCGGTCACCGCGAACGGGAAGAAAATTCTCCTTTTTTCTGGCGTCCGACACCACTGTCCAGGCATTATTGCCAGACGAGAGGAGCACTCCTACGGTAATCGCGGCATTGGAATAGAACTCGTAACCGCCAGCAAAAACCGCTTTGAACTGGTGATCCGTAGTGCTTTGCGCATTGAAACTGCTGTGCCCAAAGATCATGCACCCGACCTGACTATTATTTTCAAGGTTGGTACCCATTGAAACGCAGTTTGGACCACTTGCAATGGTTGAATAACCCTGGGCAAACGTCAAATGATAGCCAGAAACCACTCCCCAGCCACTTGCAAAGGCACCCGTTTGTTCAGCATGGGCTCGCAACCCAAAAGATGAGCCGCCTGTTCCGCGCGCAATGTTATCATAACCTGCCGTGAAAGAAAACCTGCCTGAATTCAATGTATCAATGCCGACACTGTAAAAGCCCTTACCCAGAAACCGGACAGCGGCCTTATCATGCATCCATTTGAATGCGTGCTGCACGGAATCATCGTCATTATAAACCGGCGCATAAAACGGGCTGGTTTCTGGCGGCAATTTCGATGTAATCGAGAGTACCGTACCTCCATGAACGTGCATTTGCGCCTGGGGCACCTTCACGCCGATTCCCAACTGCGCCTGTGCCATTCCTGATAAAAGGCAACAAGTTGTAATCAGCGCAACCGTAAATTTCAACTGTTTCATCATAATGTGCGCTTTCATTTTTTACTAATCAAAACCCGCTTGTTCTTCGACCGCTTATTCCGGATGGACAATTGCGCCTTCACCTCTGCCAGTTCCGCCCGCAAGTCGCTGTTCACCTGATCCATCCTACGAATCAGCGCCTGAATTGCGACCAGGTTAACACCGTCGAAATCCGCCTGGTTGATCGTCGTATCGTTCCCGATCGTGCCGTACGCATCCTGCCCGAACGCCTTGTAAAAGTCCTGCGCCATGGGCCCGTAATGCCGGAATTGCTTCGGATCCTGGCCTTTATAGTTCCAGGAAGTCAGGTTCATTTTACTGATCTTTTGAAGGAAGTCTTCCCCGTTGACCGGGGCGAAGTTCTCTTTTTTATTGACGTCGGAGATAACCGACCACGCGTTGGAACCAGACGACAATTGTGCCCCTATATTTGCTGCATTGTTGGTAAATAACTTATATCCTCCTGAGAAGCCCATTATCATTTGATGATCCTTGTCGTTCGTCACTCCCGAGCCAAATACAAAAGATAAATAGTGACCGTTTGTAGAAACCTGATCACCAATTGCGACCGAATTAGTACCATTTGCCACAGCATTGGTACCAACAGCAAAATCGTTAGATGATATCGCATTAGCCTGAAACCCAGCCGCAAAAGCTGCCCTTCCCTGAGCAGATGACCTCAACCCGAAAACCGCGGCGCCAATACCAGAGGCAAAACTTTCAAAACCCGAGGTAAGAGAAAACTGGCCTGTATGCTGATTGAAAAATGTCGGGTCAAAAAATTGCGAATTCATTCCTCCTCCGAAACTCACCAGCGCGCTGCGATCCTGAAACCATTTCATAAAGTACCGAAGTGAGTCCGCTGTTGGATCGGACCCATAAAACGGGCTTTCTGTAGAATCGATAACCGGACTAGTGACAAGAAACGAACCTTTCTCAACATGCAATTTCTCCACCGGCGTTTCCGTGCCTATACCCACCTGGGCAAAGGCCAAGTTCCCAGACAAACCGAGAACTAACGCTCCCCAGATTACCCATTTTAGATTTCTTAATTTTTCCATCGTGCGTGATTTGTAAAAGTTTGACATTGAACATCTTTAAAATGCCCGAATGTCAATCAATTGCATTAGAATCACACTGATCGATAGCCGAATGGCACATTACGATTATTTACCGGAATCACGGCTTATACCGGTAATTCCCCCGCCCCGCTGGCGCCGCATCCCCGCTCAGCCAAAAATCCATCACATCGCCGTCATGCTGCATATTATCACTCCATTTGAATTCAAAATCCGGCTCGCCCGAAATGCCCAGCATGGTTTTGGGAACCTTTAATTCCAGCTTGTTTCCTGAAACAGAATAGTCGATTTCTCCTGCCTTTTGCCAGTTCCACGCAGCATCGGTTTTCTCGACAATGGCTTTCTCCCCAGGGTTAATGCGGTTTATAATCACATCATAACCCTCCCAACCCGTGTTCTTGTCGCGATCGGTGTTGATAAAAAGCCGCATCCAACCCGGATCGGTGCGCGGACTAAGCGGTTCGGCTGTTTCTGCGTAGAAATAGATATTGTCCCGATCCCGCGCGACTTTGGCGCTGACAATGTCATTTCGACCGGTACTATTCCGGTATACCATGCTTCCCCAACCCGGACTGTTCCGATGGACGGTGCTGCCTTTATGGGCGTTGAACGCCGGTGAGATATCCTCCCATTCTTTAAACTGCCCATCGATTTTAACTGTGACCGGGGCAGAAACCGGCTGGCGTGGCGGCAAACCTTTGAAACGGCGGATGTTGGCAACCATCTGATAATAGTAATTATCTCCGTGCCCGCCTTTCATCGGCTCGATATCCCGGCTTCCCTCCTGATCGAACTCGTCGGGGAATGCATTGGTCTGCTGCTGCCAGACGTCGTATCGCCCGGCGATCCATTCATTCCAGCCCGTGATAAAGACGAGTTCCGGGTTGATTTCCAATGCGCGGTCCCATTGTTCCTGAAAGTTATGGCCATAATTGACAGCCCCCGGTTCGGTGATATGCCCCTTTGCGTGGGTATAGCTGCGCCCGAACGAACCGGTCGCATTCAACGCGGTGAGGCCGCGCTCTTTGGTCCAGTTCTGAGCGACGCCTACCGTAGCCTGCTCAAAACTGCCATCGGCATTCTTTTTAAAACCATGCTGTGGATAAATTTCCAGCCAACCCCAGTGATCGGGTTTTTCAGGGCCCTTATTGTACACCGGCTGCCCGGGCCGGAATGTGAAGAATTCACGCATTTCCTTTTCGAGCTCCGGTTGGGATGGCTGACCTTTGATGGTTTCGGTAAATGCGGGATCGGCCATGATGAATGGCTTTCCCTTCCATTGAAACCATAAATCCTTGTATTTACCCGGCTTATAAAGGTCCCGGTAAATTTCACGGATGATCTCTTTCCCGCCGTCGCTTACCCAAAATGGGAGCATAAATGCAATCTGCGGGGTTTTGACGCCGTCCTTTCGGGCCTGGGTGAATACCTCACAAAGTTTCATGTACGACTCCTTCCAGGTGATATTGCCATTGGTACAATCAAAAATGATCATATCCACGCCTGCATCGGCGAGCATTTCGGCGTGCTTGCGCAATACCCATTCGTCAGTGTCGATGTAATACCCAAACAACGGTTCTGCCCAGAACCACGGACTATTCCGCTTCGGCCAGATCGGGTTTTTGAAATCATGAATGGCCTTCGGATCGCGGACCAGATATTCGGTGACATTCAATGGCGGATTGTTCTTCGCCTGCTGCGTATGCCATGTCCAGTAGAACAGGCCCACGAATTTGCCCTTTTTCAAATCGCCGGCCTGCTCCCGGTCTGGCAGCCTGCGACCGACCGCGTCGGTAGCCGTGACGTCGGAAGAGTAGTTTTGGGCAAATGTATTCGTAATGAAATGCCCTGAAAGGCAAATCCACAAAAGAGAGAAGTATTTCAAATTCATGGTACTGTAAATTAATCGATATTATCCCGGTGCGCTGCACCTTCCGTGGCGCGTATATACTTTGTCACGATCTTTCGGTCTACAAATATTGCGGTGCGCGGCACCTTTCGTGGCGCGTGTATACTTTGTCACGATCTTTCGATCTACAAATATTGCGGTGCGCGGCACCTTTCGTGGCGCGTGTATACTTTGTCACGATCTTTCGATCTACAAATGTTGCGGTGCGCTGCACCTTTCGTGGCGCGTATATACCTTGTCACGATCTTTCGGTCTACAAATATTGCGGTGCGCGGCACCTTTCGTGGCGCGTGTATACTTTGTCACGATCTTTCGGTCTACAAATATTGCGGTGCGCGGCACCTTTGGTGGCGCGTGTATACTTTGTCACGATCTTTCGGTCTACAAATATTGCGGTGCGCGGCACCTTTGGTGGCGCGTGTATACTTTGTCACGATCTTTCGGTCTACAAATATTGCGGTGCGCGGCACCTTTCGTGGCGTGTGTATACTTTGTCACGATCTTTCGATCTACAAATGTTGCGGTGCGCTGCACCTTTCGTGGCGTGTGTATACTTTGTCACGATCTTTCGGTCTACAAATATTGCGGTGCACGGCACCTTCCGTGGCGCGTATATACTTTGTCACGATCTTTCGGTCTACAAATATTGCGGTGCGCGGCACCTCCTATGGGCGCGCATATGCCCTGCTACCGCAGCCGCGACGAGGGGCGGAGCCCCGTAATATTTGTAGACATCGATTGGCACCTGCCCCGTTCAGGTGCAGCGCACCGTAACATTGCGCCAGGGTGTCCATATCAAAAAATCATTGATTCACTATAAAATTGAACCGCCCGCCGGGGGCCGCGTCCCCGTTCACATACCAGTCGAGCGGGTTGCCGTCTTCCTGCATGTTATCCAACCATTTGAATTCCATATTCAGCGGTGTTTTCAAACTGGCAAGAAAAGCGCGCGGTATAGTCACCATCATCCGGTTACCTTGCACCTGGTAAGCGACTTTCTTAACATCGTGCCAGTTTCCGGCGCGGTACTGCTGTAAAGTATTGCCGGCCACAACGCGGTAATCATAACCTTTCCAGCCGGTGGTGGCCCTACGATCGGTGTCCAGGTAAAGGCGCATCCAGTTATCGCCGGAATTGGGAGTGATTTCAGTGGTGGTCTGAGCGTAGAAATAGAGGTTTTTGCTGTCGTGCGCGACTTTTATAAGGTCGAAGTCGTTCCGGCCGGTTTTGTTTACGTAGGTGTGTGCGGGTTCGGTTTGCGCGCCGGGATGGTTGCGGTGCTGCGTATCGCCCGTGTAATCGCGGTAGGTCGTGACCACCTCGTTCCAGTCATCCAGTGTCCTGATCGTTCTGGCCTGGCCGAGCGCGGGATTGGCTTCCACGCCTTTGTAGCGGCGAACATTAGCCACCAGCTGCATATAATAATGGTCCTTCAAACCGGCCGTCAACGACGGTTCGATATCGCGGCTGTACTCCGGACTTGCCTGGTCGCAAAACCAGGAATGCTCGGGATTCTTGTCGTGGCTCGGGAATTTGCCGGCGATCCATTCGTTCCAGCCCGTCACATAAATGAACGGCGTATTCTGCCTGATGGCGTAATCCCATTGCTCCTGCACATTGTAGCCGTAAACAATGTCTTTTTTGGGATCGCCGTGCGAGCCGTTCCGGTAACTTCGGCCCCAGTTGTCCATATTACCATAAAACGCCGAGCCACCCATACCTGCCGTGGGGTTCGGATGCTGGGCCACGGATACGTTGATAATCTCGCCCTCTCCTTTTGAATTGTAATGCACCTTCTGCGGCCGGGTAAACGAAATCCACGGCCACCCATTCACTTTCTGCTTTTCGGTGGGCCATTGCGACTCGCGGAATGTGAAAAAGGATTCGAAGTTCCTGCCTCTGGCTTCACCTGTGATGCCGATGATGAGCGGTTTGCCATCCAGCATATACCAGCAGTCGGGATGGCGGTAGGGTGCGCCTTCCTTGTAAAACATATCATAGGCCTCCTGCATCGTTTCACCGGATTGTGTATTGGTATAAAACACGATTTTCGGTGCCTTGCGCCCTTGTGCCCGCACGGCGTCCATGGCTTTCATGAGCACGTCTGCCTGCTTGGGGTAAGTCAGGCGGTTGGTCGCATCGATGACGAGAAAATCCACGCCTGCGTCGGTAAGCAGCTGGATACTGCGCAAATGCACCCAATAGTCATCGGCTTTGTAATATCCGTAAATAGGCTGGCCCCAGTAATACATGCCCACGTTCTTCGGATCGCCGCCCCAGTGCGGGTTGTCGAAGTCTTCCAGTACTTCCGGGTGTTTCGAAACAATTTCACTCAAATCCCATGCCCTGGCCGGGGCCACATCGTGCCACAGGAAGTAGAACATACCGACCTGCCGGTTGACTTTCGGGTCACCCACCGCGTCGTTTTGCGGCAAAGTACGCCCGAGGTCGTCCGTACCCGCAAGCGGCTGTGCCTGCGTGGTACGGCTCATAAACCAAAGAATAATGAAGAGATATAGCGTTATGTTCCTGTTCATTGCATTTAGCTTTTACTGAAAAATCGATGGCTCAATCCAGCCAGCCGGGATTCTGCCAATTGGCACCGGAAAGCCCGATGATCTTGTCGACTTCCCTCTGGTCGATCGGGTACATGAGGTATTTGTCCGAGAATGCATTCCTGTTCTGGAATTTGAAGCGTTTGTAAACGAAGTTGGGGCCGCTTTTGGTAATACGCATGCCGGTAACAAAGCGGTCGGTCTGATCGAGGATTTTCCAGCGGCGGACATCGAAAAAGCGGTGTTCTTCAAATGCCAGCTCGATACGCCGCTCGTTGCGGTATTTTTTTTCGAATGCCTCCTTGCTCATGCCCGTCGGGAAGCCTGGCATTCCCGCCCGCGAACGCACCGCATTGACGGCGTCCCGCGCCGACATCGAAAAGTTACCCGCCTTCACGGCCACGTCCGGTCCCGCCGACTGGTAGGCCGACTCCGCGAAATTCAAATACAGCTCCGCCAGCCTCAGCAGACGAATCCCACCGTCGGCATTGTTGTTCTGGCCCGAACGAAAGTTGTTGAATTTACGCAGGTAATAGCCCGTTCGGGTATGTTTCCGGTTGATATCCGAAATCTCCTCCGCTCCTCCCACAAAAGTCTCTATCTTTTTGCCATTCGGCTGGTCGAGATTGCGGACTGCGCCATTATAATAAATCGAAGCATAAAAACGAGGATCGCGGCCGGTGTACGGGTCGTCTTCCTTGTAACCGGATTTGGCATTGATAACAGGAACCGTCCTATTCGCATCGGAATAGCCTGTAATCGGCGCCTCGCCGTTAGCCATTTCGTAGGCATCGACGAGGTCCTGTGTCGGGCATGGACCTGTGCGTTCCATACCCGGATTGGTGGGCATCCCTGCATATCGCCACACCTGCATATTGTCCCCGACATGGTAAATCGTTTCCTTGTCGGTAGCCCGCTGGTCGTTGGAACTGGTAAAGAAATACAATGCGTAAGCATTCTGGGCAATGTTGGCGGCCGGCTTTTCGTCAAAAAGCCGGTAGCCGTTCGCAAGGCACTGCGACAACGCCTCGGCATTGATCTCCGTCGCCTTCGCCCAGGTATACGTGCCGTCGCTCCAGAGCGGAGAAGCTGCATAGGTAACCGCCTGACTTTTGATCGCGTAAGCCACGGCCCGCGTCACGATTCCGTATTGATTGTCATAAATTTCCCACGGAAGTCCGTCCCGTGTCGCGGGGTACGACAATGCCTTGTCACAATCCGACAGAATGAATGTAACCACCTCCGAGAAGGTCGCGCGCTTGTCGGTCGAAAAATCGTGGTCGATTTCGAGCGGCTTGTCGAAAATCGGAACCCCGCCATAGCGCTTGATGAGTTGCAGGTAATACAACGCCCTCAGCGTATGGGCCTGTGCGGTCCATGCATTCTTCTCGCCTTCGCTCGCGTACACGGGAGCAGTTTTAATATTCTCGATAAACACATTGCATCGGCGGATCGCCTGGTACAGATCTCCCCAGGGATTGCCGTCGGCGGAGTTCTCTTTATAGGTCGTGGAGGTAACGTTGCCGCCATACCAGACGATGTACCGCGAGCCCGGGGTAATATCGTCGGCATCCTGGGCTTCGTCCGTGAAAGAGGCGCGGTCCATGTAAGGCTTGGGTACAGAGCCATAGCACGAGTTGAGGTAACCACGGGTGCGGTTATAGTCGCTGAAAACCTGGTCCATAGTAATGCGGCCGTCGGTGGGCAGGTCGAGCTGCTCGTTGCAGGCCGTCAGCATGCCCGAAATTGCCGAAGTCAGCAGAAGGAATTTATATTTTTTCATATTCAAAACCTGATTTTAGAAAGTCACACTGATGCCCGCATTGTAAACCCGGTACACCGGAAATGCCAGGTAACCATCGCCCTCGGGACCGAAGTCGCCGGACTTCATTTTATCCCACGTAACAAGATTTTGCCCGCTCACCAGCACCCGGACCTGGTCGGCACGGATCAGCTTCGACAACGCCAGCGGCAACTTGTAGGACAGCTCCACATTTTTCAGCCTCACGTACGAGCGGTCGTACAGGTAGTAATCGCTCGCCTCGTGGTTCACGGTGCGTGCGAGCGACAATGCAGGCGACGTAATCTTCTCACCCGCTGCGTAGCGCTCCGGTGTCCACGCATTACGGTGGAGCGAACCGAACACGCCGTCGTAATCCGTCTCGAAAACGCCGGTTCCCTCATAAACCGACGAGTAGTTTCCAACGCCTTGAAAGAGCAGGCTCACGTCGAAATTTTTGTAGGTAAAGCCGGCTGAAACGCCGTAAATCGTAGTCGGAATAGTGCCGTTACCCATGGGTGCCTTGTCTCGTTCGTCGATCTTGCCGTCGGCGTTGAGGTCCTGGTAACGCAGGTCTCCGGGCCTGGGTGTGCCAAAGCTGTAAGTCAGGTTACTGTTATCGATCTCCTGCTGCGAATTGAAGAACCCGTTGCCATTGCTGTAATCCACCCGGTATCCGAACGTCTGCCCGAACGCATACCCCTCCTCCCAATTACGATAAGCGTAATCCTCGGTTTTGCGCGCCTCGTTCCAGCTGATGATCTTGTTTCTGGCATAGCTCAGCATAAGTCCGGCATGGACGGAAAAGTCTTTTGTGAACATTTTGGTATAACCCACATTGATATCCACGCCTTTGTTCTCGAAAATTCCGGCGTTGATTTTAGGGTAATTGTCCAAAGGAATCCCCTGATAAAGCGGGATCGTCGACAACGCCCCTACCACCATATTATCCATCCGCTCCCTGAACACATCCACGGAAACCGACCATGCATTCATCAAACCGAAGTCGATGCCGTAATTCTGTTTTTTGGAGATTTCCGCCCGGATGTTCGGATTTCCCACCTGCCCTTCCTCGACAAGGTATTGCAGCGAACCGATCGGTCCGCCACCTTTGACGGTCACATTGTCCAGATAGGCGAAACGCATGAGGCCGCTCTGGTCGTTGGCGGTTTTACCGTAAGAAGCGCGGACTTTCAGGTTGGTCAGGAATGCATTGTTCCTCAAAAATGACTCGTTCGAAACGACCCAGGCGGCCGAAACAGCCGGAGTGGTGGTATAACGCACGTTCCGGGCATATTGCTCCGAACCCGAGTAGCCCAGGTCGAACTTGACCAGATAGCGGTTATCAAAACCATAAGAAGCCTCGAAACCGCTGCTCACACGGTTGTAGGGCAGCATTCCGGGCGAGGAATTGTCGGCCTTGGTGAGGTTCTGGTAAAACATATAGGCCATCGCGCCCACCCGGTGCCGTCCGAAGTCGCGCTTGTAGTTCATCGCGATGTTGTAGGTAAGGTGGTAATAGTAGGAATGCGATTTGGAGTAAGCCAATGGCGTGTTGTTTTGAGCACCTTTTTTAGTAAATACCAATGCCGAGTCGCTGGTTTGTACCCATCGTTCATAGTCCTGCTTGGTGGAAAGGCTGCCTACGGAGTTGGTCTGGTAGGCCATGGTCCCGGTCAGGTTAAGGCCTTTGGTGAGAAAACCCATATCGAGGTCGAGGCCGAACTGCGATACGATGTTGGTAACGGTGTGCCGTGTGTAGCCTGTCCGGTTGAGCATCCCGTAAGTAGGCGACTCCACGCGTTCGGTTGTGACGACTTTGCCGCCCGCATCGAGCACCTCGCCCGACGGACTGGTTACTGCTGGCGTTACCGGGCCATAAACAGTCGGCGGGATCTGGAAAATGCTGCTGTACACTTCGGCATTGCTTGCGCCGCCCGGAGTGCGCTCTCGCTTTACGTTGCCCGCGAGGCGTATGAATGCTTTCAGATACCGGTTGAGGCTCATATCGATGTTCGACCGGTAATTGACCCAGATATTATTCGCATTCGGGTCGTAGCGTGCCTGATCCGTTTTGAAATAACCGCCCTGGTGCATGAAATTGATATTCGAGAAAAACTGCACTTTGTCGTTACCTCCCGTGACGTTCACGCTCGCGCGCTGCATGGCCGCGAAGTTTTTGAGATAGCGGCTATACCAATTATTATTCGGGTACAAATCACGGTCCCGGCCCGAACGGTAACCTTCGATCTGCTGGGGACTGAAAAGGTAATTCGCGCCCAGGCCATCGTTAAATGCCGCCTGGTTCCGCATTTCGGCGTACTCGGCCGAGTTATAGAAGGCCGGTTTCGTGGTAACCTGCTGCATTGACTGGTCGAACCGCGTCTTGATCTGCAATGGACCCCTCCGGCCACGTTTGGTGGTGATCACCAGGAGCCCGTTCGCACCCTGAATGCCGTACAACGCCTGAGTCGAAGCGTCTTTCAGCACGGTGATGGATTCAATTTCATTGGCGGTAATGTATTCCAGCGTCTGATTGCTGTTGTAGGCGTTGATAATACCGTCGATAATCACAAGCGGGCCATTGGTACGAGCGGCAGAAAGGCCGCGAACGTACAGGTTCGTGGTCGCGCGGGAGAGTTCCGAAAATGTCTCCTGCGTCGTCAGTCCCGAAAGACGCCCGGCCAGCGTCTGCGTCAGATTAGCTACCGGTGATTTTTCGAGTTCCTCCCCTTTCACGGTCGACACCGCCCCCGAAAGCTCGGAGCGCGACTGGGCTGTGTAGCCGAGTTGTACTACCTCGTCTTTTCTATGCGCGTCCCATTTCAGCCGCACTTCTATTTCCCGCTTTTCCGGAACAGCGATTGTTTGATTGCCGTAACCATTATGCGAAAACACCAGCGCGCGACTACCGTCGTCGACCGCCATCGTAAACTCGCCACTGATATTGCTAACGGTGCCGTTCCGGCCGTTTTCGGAGAGAATAGTCACGCCTGCGAGCGGCTGGCCGAATTCGTTGCGCACAATGCCGGTAACCGTCCCGGTGAGCTCCTGCGCATGGAGCTGCATAACGGCAAGTATACCAACCAGCACCGGCATTATTTTCGATTTGATAAAATGTATCATAAATCCTTGAAAGCTAAGAGTCTTGAACCATTGATATTACCAACCTGGGTTTTGCCAGTCGGCCCCGGTAATCGAGCGGAGGCGATTGGCTTCGTTCAGGGGGATGGGCACCCAGAGGAACTTGTTGGTGTAGTTCTTGCGCTCGGTTGCACGCACGGGCCTACGGGTGTACGTGAAAGAACCGTCGGCCTTGCGGGTAATTTCCATGGCTGTCACCCAGCGGTCGGTTTGCGCAAGGTCACCGGTAGGTTTCGACCAGCGGCGCAGATCGAAATAGCGGTTTTCTTCCATCGCCAGCTCCACCCGTCGCTCGGCGCGGATGCGTTTGATCAGCTCCGCCTTCGAAAGCGAGGCGGGTAATGCCGGCATCCCGGCGCGGGCGCGGATTTCGTTCACGGCCTTCGCGGCGTCCGCCAGTTGTCCGGCCTCGGCGGCCGCTTCGGCGAAGTTGAGGATCACTTCGCCCAGCCGGAACAGTTTCCAGTTGGCCCCGGCGATGGGATTATCACCGCCCGAGTTGGGGTGCAGGAACTTCCGTTCGTAATAGCCCGTCCGCGTAGCCTTGCGTACGCTGGGGTCGATTCCCGTCTGCGGTTCGCCCTTGTAAGTGGCAATCACGCGGGTACGGTTACCGATCGGGGCAGGGTAATTTTCCACCGATTCCGGTGCTTCGGCGAAATTCCACATGGCCTTTCTTTTCGAACCATTGTAATAAATGGAAGCATAAAAACGCGGGTCGCGCTTCGCGTATGGATTTTTGGGATCGTAGGTTTTGTTCGCCGGGTTATAGTTCGGCTGCAAATGCTGCTCGTCGAGATACGGTTTGTCCAGGTTCAGCACCGGCTGGCCGTCGATGGTCTCGTAGGCGTCCACAAGCTCCTGCGTGGGGCATGTTCCCGATTTGTAGCCGTCCTGTGATCCGATTCCGTCGATATTCCAGATATTCCCCTGGTTCTCCCGGCTCTGAAAGATGGTTTCACGGTCCACCGGATTGGGCGCATATTTCATCGTCTGGGTGAAGTACTCATTATACAGCGCGGTCTTCTCATTTTTATCGGGCCCGAGGAATGCGACGTCGGAAAGGTAGGTCTGCGGCAGGTTCACTTTGTTGTACAGCTCATAACCGTTGGCCCGGAGATTTTCCAGCGACGTTTTATTAACCTGATACGCTTCCTGCCAACGATCCTGGCCCCCGTTATTCAACGGACTGGCGGCGAAAAGGATCATTTTGGATTTGATCGCCTCGGCCAATGCCTTGTTCACACGGCCGCCCTCGCTGTCGGTGGTAATGCGCCATGGGAGCTCCGCGGTATTCAATGCCACATCGCAATCTTCCATAATGAATTTGACAACCTCATAATAGCTGGCTTTCGTCACCGTCGAAAAGTCCTGCTGAAAGTCGTAGGGCTCCCGCTCGATCGGCAGCACGGCACCGAACCATTTCAACAGTTCGGAATAATAATAGGCCCGCAGCAAATGCGCCTCGGCTTTCCATCGGGCGCGGTCGGCCGGGTTGCGGACGGTGGCCTTGTCGATACGGCTGATGAAGATCGTGCAGTTGCGGATGGCGCTCCAGTAACGTGCCCAGTAATCGCCATTACCCGCATCGGAACTGATGTTTGTGATCGGATGGTTGCCTGCCGAGGCATCGCCATTGTACATCCGTCCCGACATGATCCAGGATTCGGCCTCGGCGTCGGTGTCCCACGACTCGTCGCTCCAGTTCACCGGACCCCTGCTCCAAAAGAAGTAGCGCGTGCCTTTCACGGGTATATTGGCATAGCAGCTGTTCAGGAATGCGCCTGTTTTGTCGTTATCGGCAAAAATCTCGTCCATCGTCAGCTTGCCGTCGGGCGCCATATCGAGCACGTCCTTGCAGGAAGTAACGGTCAGCGACGCCAGCGTGAATGCAAAAAGTAAAGTTCTCAGTTTCATATGGGCGGCTGCTTGTTAGAAAGTGATGTTCAAACCGAAATTGGCCATTTTGGTAACCGGGTAACCCAGCGAGGCGTCGTTTTCGGGGTCGAGGTGGCCCATTTTTAAATGAGCCCAGGTGAAATAGTTCTGCGCGCTTACGTACACCCGCATTTTACTCACGCCAATCGCTTTCAAGGAGCCCGCCGGCAGCGTGTAGCCGAGTACCAGGTTTTTCAGCCGCGTAAACGAGCGGTTCATTACGAAGAAATCGTTCGCGGTGTGATTGGTGTTACTGTGCGTGCTGAGCGCCGGATAGGTGATTTTTTCACCGGCGGCATAACGCTCCGGTGTCCAGGCCGTTTTATGATAATCGAAATAGGTTCCCCGGATAATGTACTCATACACACCCTGCTGAGAATAATTGCTTGAATATTTGCCTACACCCTGAAAGAATGTGGTCAGGTCGAAACCCTTGTATTCGAAAGTAAGCGAGAGACCGTAAATCACGCGGGGGATGTTGGAGTAACCGATGGGCGCCTGGTCCTTGTCGTCGATGATGCCGTCTTTATTCAAATCCACGTATTTGAAATCACCGACGCGTGGCTCCCCGAAGCCGTAGGTAGTGGTTTTAAGGTAACTATCCAGCTCTTCTTTCGAATTGAAATATCCGTTGCCATTGCTGTAATCGATCTTGTACCCCCACGACTGGTTGAGCGAAAACCCGGTGGAGCGGTAACGGTAGGCATAACTCTCATCCCGCACCGATTCGTCGAGAAACTTCACGGTGTTGTGATTATAGCCATAATTCCCTGAAACCATTACCCTGAAATCCTTCGAAAACGCCTTGTTGTAGGATAATTCGATTTCGTAACCCTTGTTGTCCACGAGGCCCATGTTCACTTTGGGAATATTGCCGAGCGGGACACCCTGGAATTCGGGCACCGTCCCACGCGAGATCAGGATATTGCTCCGGCGTTCTTTGAATACATCCACCGAAAGATTCAGGTCGCGCAGGATTTGCAGGTCCAGCCCGTAATTCTGCTTTTTAGCGATTTCCCAGGTGATGTTCGGGTTGCCCAGCAAGCCCTGATTAATTGTCTGACCCAATCCCAGGCTACCCAGCGGGCCTTTTGTCCCCCAGGGTAATATCACTCTGGTACAAAAACCGTGCGGTGCCCATCTTGTCGTTCCCCACTTTTCCATAGGAAGCCCTTAGTTTCAGGTTGGTGATATAGCGGTTGTTTTTGAGAAAACGCTCGTTGCTGATAACCCAGCCAGCGGAAAAAGCCGGGAAAAAGCCGTAACGGTGCCCCGGCGCAAACTGTTCGGAGCCATTATAACCCATATTGACCTCCGCCAGATAACGCTCGTCGTAAGCATAGGTCGCGCGGGCAGCCACTCCGAGGACGTTATAAGGAATTTCTCCCGCGGGCGTTTCCCAGGTATCGCGCTGGCCGAGGATCATGCCCGTCACATCGTGCTTGCCGCCGAAAACCCGGGCATAGTTGATCGAACCCTGCATATTGATATTGTAACGCGAGTCGGCACCTTTCGTGAGCGCGAGCAACGATTCGTCCGAGCGCTTTACGGCATAGCTCAGCTGGTCCTTCGCCATATCGATTTCGGCCAGGTACAACCGCTCCGATTTCTTACCCTGCATGGCCGTAGTGGCCTTGGAATCGTACGAAAGCATTCCTTTAAGACTAAGACCTTTGGTAACGACATTGCTCAAATCCCATTCCGCACCGAAAGAAGCATTCAAATTCGAACGTACCTCATTGCGCGCACCCATACGGTTCATGATTTCGAATGCGGAGCGGTCCATATACCCGGGGTCCACGATCTGCCCCGGAGCTACGCCGAAACCATCGATGGTGGTGGGGCCGGGCGTAATGGGCAGGATCGTTTGTGCCTGGTAAATGAGGTCGCTCATCATCCAGCCCGTGTCATTGTTATAAAGCCAGGCCGAGGGCATATTCACCTGCTCGATGTAGCTCCCGATGTTCAGGAATGATTTCAGCGAGTTGGTTACCTTGTAGTCCAGGTTCGCACGGAAGCTGTAACGGTCCATTTTAGCCGCAGGGTCATAGCCCAGCACCGATTTAGGTTCGGTATTGAGGTTACCGCCCTGGTGCAGGAAGCCGCCGTTCACAAAGTAGGATACCTTGTCGGTTCCGCCGGTAACGTTCATGTTAACACGCGTTTGCGGGGAATATCGGCGGATGTATTCGCGGTAATAGTCATGGTCCGGGTACATATATTGCCTTAGCATCGCCTTTTTGGCATAATCGGGGTCGTTCGGATCGAGGCCCGCAAGGGGATTGGCATATTTGGCCATCGTTTCCTCACTGAATGGCAGGGGTGTAATGCCGTCATTTCTGGAAGCCTCGTTGCGAAGGGCCATGTATTCAAGCGAATGCAAGCGCTCGGGCTCGCGGGTGAAGGACGAAAAGCTCTGTTCGGCATTGATCGTCAGCTCATTCTTACCTGCACTGCCTCGTTTGGTGGTAATCAGGATCACACCATTTGCCCCTCTTACACCGAAAACAGCAGTTGCGGAAGCATCTTTGAGGATCGAGACAGAGGCTACTTCGTTGGCATCGAGCGTACGGATGTTATCGCGGGGCACACCGTCGATGAGGATCAGCGGGCTGCGGCCATTGGTGGTGGCCGCACCGCGGAGGTACATCGTCGCGTCATCGCGTCCCGGCTGGCCCCCACCCGATTGGATGGAGGTCAGGCCCGGTAAGCGCCCCGACAAAGAGTTGGCCAAGCTTGCTGATGAACTCTGCTGCAATACTTCCGACGTAACCGACGACACCGAGCCGGTCACTGATACCTTTTTCTGCTCGCCGAAACCCACGACGACCACTTCTTCCAATGCTTTTTCATCGACTTTCAAAGTAATATCCAGGCTGGTGGCATTGCCTACCGGTACTTCCTGGCTGATGTAACCCACGAAACTGAATATCAAAACGTCCTTGTCTTCCGGCACCGAAAGCTGATAGATGCCTTCGATATTCGTAGACGTACCCACCGTTGTGCCTTTCACCACCACGCTTACACCCGGCACCGGTTCCCCTTTTTCATCGATTACTTTGCCGGTTACTTCGCGGTCCGCGTCCTTTGGAGCCGCATTTTGTATGGTTTCCGTTCTGAACGAAGTCTTTTTCCCGGCTGCTTTTCGCAGTAAAATAGTCTTTTTGGAAACCTTGTAATCGATCCCGAGCGGCCCAAGCAGTGTTTCCAGCACCGTATCCAGCCGCTGGTTCTGCGAATCGAGCGATACCTTGCGTTCGGCGTGGATCACTTCGGCGCTGTAAATAAAACGGACCTTCGTCTGGAGCTCTATTTTTTCCAGGACTTTCTCCACGTCCATATCGTTAACGGATATAGATATACGCTTACTCAAGATCTCCTGCGCACGCAGGTCTTTCGCGAGTGCGAGCTGCACACAGAGCATCCACAGCAAACACGGGACAATGCTGATTTTCATGATCTGCCAAATGATCTCCTTGTAATGTTTTCCCATAAGTAAAAAAGGTTAATGAAAGCTATTCGCAGCCGTCCGAAGCGACGCTCACCACACTGCCGCGCGTTTCGTACCGGGCATTCACGACCGCGCAAATGAGGTCGAGCTTTTCGTACACCGGCTCATCCCCCAGTACGGCCGTGAGTGTGCAGTGCGAAATGGCTTTCGGGTCGTATTGAATGCGTATGCCGTAAGTTTTTTCCAGCACGGCGAACACATCCGACAGCGGCGTTCGCCTGAATTCGAAGTCCTGGCTTTCGGCCGGCAAATTGAGCAGTACCGGCTTTTCCACGGTTCTGGTAACCATATTCTGGCTTTTCCGGTTAAATGTAACCTGTTCGTTTGGTTTCAAAACCAGCCTTCTGCCTGCCATCACCTCGCTTTTCCCTTGCGCCTCCAGAGCCGACACCTCGACAAACCCCGTTTTAACAACCAGCTCCACGTCGTCGTCCCCGTCATTTGCCTTAATACTGAAACTCGTGCCCCTGACCTTCGTTACCATCGAGCCTGCGTACACCAGGAAAGGCTGTGCGGGGTTTTTGACCACCTCGAAAAAAGCCTCGCCACGAAGTGTTACTTCCCGCCGATTTGCCGCAAAAACAGCCGGATAGGAAATGCGGGCGTTCTTTTTAAGCACGACCGAACTGCCATCCGGCAGATTTACCAGTTGGAAGGCGCTCGTACGGTTGTGAACTTCTATGGGCGACGGCGCCGTCGGACCGCGCAGGCTCGCCACCATGGCCGGAAGGTTTCGCAGGCCCTTTTTCTGATGGAACAATCCAAGAACCATTCCCAGGGCAAGCAAAATCATCGCCGCCGCTTTGAGCCAGTTGCTTTTCCACCAGGGCAATGGGCGCGTGGCGTCCCCGGGAATCGCATTCAGTATTTCGCTTACCCGCGACTTAACCTCGGCCTCCGGCAAAAGGTCGAGCTCGCCGCGTACCGCCAGCAGTATTTCCTTTGCCTGGTCGATGTTCGCGAGCTGGCCGGGATGGTTTTCGATCACTTCACGCCAGAATTCCTCCCGTTCGCCATGATACACCCACTGCTGGAACGCCAGGTCTTCGAGCCAATCCTTCACCTGGAACCGACTATAATTATTCATGGATTTTCTTTAACTATCTGCTTTGATACGATGAGTAAATCGCCGGCAAATAGTACCCATGGGTATCAAAAAAATTTCCGAAATTTTTCAGTACCAGGAGAGTTCGCCGCACAACGCAAGGAAAATCGCCGCATGCTGCCAGTATTCGCGAAGTTTCTGAATACCGTATTGCAGGTAATTGGCCACCGCCTGCCGCTGCAATCCCATCACGGTCGCGATTTCTTCATACGAAAGGTTTTCGTAGTATTTCAGATAGAGAGCTTCTTTCTGGCGCTTGGGCAGCGCTTCGATGGCCTTTCTCAGCCGATGGCTGGTGAGTTGGTCCGTTTCCTGAACGATCCAGTCGGATTCGGGCGAAATGTCGTCCTGCACGTCGTCGTCGCGGATGTCGGAAAACACCGCCTGCCTGCGGATCCGGCGGATCAGATTGTTCCGCAGCGATTGAAAAAGATAAGGCTTGATAGCGGCGATGTAGGAAAGCGTTTCCCGCTTTTCCCAGATTTCCAGGAACAGATCCTGGAGGCAGTCCTTGATCAGATCACGGTCCGCGGTAAATCGGGTCCCATAGTGATAAAGCGCCGCGTAATTCAGCTCGGTAAGCTCGCCGAACGCGCTTTTATCCCCTGCACAAAACTGCTGCCAGCGTGTGATCAGATAGATTTCGGGAGAACGTTCTGAATTTTTCACAGGATCAGGAATAGTCAGCGGTCTGTAATACGCTCATCGATGTCCGGCAAATGCGCGGCATCGGTACGTAAATATCTGTACTGACTACCTTTCAACTATCCTGCCCTATCATGCTTTTATTTAAAAATTTCTCCGATTTGGTCAATATTTACACCGAGCACCTTTTGGGCAATGGCATTCAAGGCAGCTTTATCGCCTTCGAAATGGAATGTACTCTGGCGGTGTGTAATGGCCTCGCCTTCTTTCAGCGCCTTCACGGACGAATTCGATTCTAATTCATAAAACGGTCCCATTTGCGTGCCGTCGGCCAGTTTGCCGTCGTTGTAGGCATTCAATGCATCGCCATCGTAAGGGTCTTTATGCAGCTCCCAGGTCGATTTCATGTACCGGCCCTGCGGATCGAGGTCGTATTGGATAATCGTCAGAATGCCTTTCCCGGCATCATAGCTTCCGGCTACATTCCGGGCCGATTTCGGCGCGATACCAATTTTGCTGCGGTGCTTGCCGTCGGCTTTGAGAAACAATATCGAGTCTTTGATAACAAGCCTGTCCGAGGGAATTTTACCGAAATAGTCGTCGGTAATGAGCGGCTTTTCGGACAATGCTCTGGAAAACGGGGCGATAATGGTGGTTTGGTCCGACGGCCGGAACATGCCGAGGAGCCAGATGCCGAGCATTCCGGTCTCGGGCTTCCATTCTTCGCCTTTGTTGGTCACTGAATTAATGGAGCGGTAAGCAACGGCTTTAACGCCATTAAATGCTGGCAGACCGAGCAGATCGGCCATATTTTCCTTTGTCAGCATCTCGATCTTCCGGCTGATCGCGATCACGAACGTCTTGCCCGAGTAGTTCTCGATCATCGCGTCGATTTGAAACTTCACCGAAGACGCATCCGACTCAATCGCTTTATAAGCAACCGTATCGATCAGCGCCGGCGTTTGCCAGTTTTCGAAATCGAAACGCTGCCCTTTTTTGAAATACACCGAAAACTGACCGCCCTCGGGAGAAAGCCAGAAACGTTCCTCACCGCCAAAACCATTCATATGCGGCCGGTACTGCCCGCTTTCAATGAGTTTGTAATTGATCCAGCCGTAACTGTTACCGACGTTACCATCGGCCGTGCTAGTCATCACCCGGCCCTGATAAGCCGGGATGACAATGGCTTGTGCTTCCGCATTGTCCGGCGCCGAGAGCACCACTGCTTCTTGGTATTTCTTCAAAAATGCCAGGTCATGGCCAAATGTACCGGCTGCCTGCGTTTGTGCTGTTTCCAATTGGTTATGATCACTTTTATGGTCCGACGAACAGCCCTCGGCCGCCATCATCGCCGTCAGCAATACCGGGTAATGCGCTTTCATGGCTATTCTTTCAAATAATTGCCATAACCGACGATCAGCACCGAAAGGATAATCACCAGAATACCGATGATAATCGAAGAAATGGTCTTCTTAGTTACTCCTTTCCACTCTTTCAGGACTAGTCCCCACGAGTTGGCGATGAGAATAATGAATGCCATGTGCAGGATCCACGAGCTCGGACCGTTGCCCAACTTGCTCTCGCCCATGCCGTAAAAGAAGAATTGCAGGAACCAGGTAGTACCGGCCAATGCGGAAAAAATATAGTTCGAGAGCAGCGGCGTCGACGGATCGGTATAGTTGCCGAAAGTTTTGTTGCGGGCATTGAGCAGCATGCACCAGATGAAATTGGTGGTAAGACCGCCCCACAGGATCACGACATAGGTCACATTGTTTTGGAATAAAAATTCACCCTGCCCCGGATTGGCCGCTTTCCAGATCTCGTTCGCTTCCTGGGCCATCACCTTTCCGGCGTCGATCCCGAATGCGAAACAGGCACTGAGAATACCCGAAATAATTGAAACCGTTAAACCCAGGCCGATTTTGAACTCGGTATTATCCTCGGCGGCACGACCGGCCTTTCGAAGGTCGGCGTCCTTCATTGCGCCCGCTTTCCCGCAAATGATAATCCCTATCACGCACACCAGCAACCCGGCGAGCACCCATTGGCCCCAGGCATTGCTGAAAAGCATGGAAATCGTGTCCTTACCCGGCTGCGGGTTGAATTCGTAATACACCGAGGGGATCAATGCCCCGAAAACCGAGCAAAGCCCGAGGATGATCGAGCTTCCGAGCGCCACACCCAGGTAGCGCACGCCGAGCCCGTACGTGAGGCCGCCAATGCCCCAGAGGACGCCGAAAAAGTAGGTAAGGAAAAGGATACCGCCGTTGGTATGCGCAATGATTTCGGTATAACCGGGAATGGTCAGATAAGCCGCCAGCGGCGGGACGATGAGCCAGGAGAAGAGCCCGCCGACGATCCAGTAAGATTCCCAGGCCCAGCCTTTGACCTGCTTGTAAGGAATATAAAAACTGCCGGAGGCGAAGCCACCGATGAAATGGAAGATAACACCCAGAAGAGCTTGCATGAATATTTTTCGAATTTTATCATGTAAGAGCGTTCTTCCGGGTATCTACTGCCAGCCGCGGCAAGTCTTTCGGGCTTAACTGCGCCTATTCGCCTACCACAACCTTCCTGACAGCACGCACATTACCCGCTTTAAACTCCACAAGGTACAATCCGGCGGGCCATTGCGCGGTGGATATTTGCTGCGTTTCGTTGGCACGGATAGCGCGGTTTTCGAGCATTCGCACACCACCCGCCGTAAGCACATCGAATGTGCCGGTTTGGGAAGAATATACTTTGAAAAAATCGACCGAAGGGTTTGGAAAAACCCTTACCTCGCCCGCATTGCCCGGCTCCATACCCGTAACAGACACAGGTAGTATATTAATCAGCAAACGCACACCACCGGCATTGTTGCCGATAGCCACGTCGGGCTTTTTATCTCCGTTCAGGTCGGCGACGGCCAGCGAGAGGTAGTTGCCGAAATTTACATTGCCCGGCTTGCCATTAACGCTCACGATGGCGCTGGCGCGGTCGTTCCACTTGCCCCAGTCGGCATTATGGAATACGCGGATGGTCCCGGTATGATCGACGGTCGCGAGGTCGGGCTTGCCGTCGAGGTCGAAATCGGTCACGGCTACCTGCGGGAAACGTCCGGCGAAATTAATATTCACGCCTGCGAATGCGTCCGTTTCGAGCTTGAAGGTGTATTGTTTGCTCGTACCGGTGTTGGCATAGTAGTACATATTGCCCTGGGCTTTTCCTACGAGCAGATCCAGGTCGCCGTCGCCGTCGGCATCGTAGAAATACGGCGAATCGCCCGTTTGCAATTCCGCCGGCAATGCGATCGTCACCGCGTCGGCCAGGTTGAGTTGCACCGCGCCGCCATTGGTTCCTTTGTTGGGAATATAACGGTATTCAAGTTTCAGGGTTTGGGAAGCCGTTGCGGCGAAACCGAGGTCGGGAACGCCGTCGCCGTTAAAGTCCGTCCATTGGGGTTTGATATTGTAAACCGAGAGCTTCGGAAGCAATTCGAGGTAATCCTGCGATTCGAATACAAAACTGGGCGCTGTGGCCGTGCCTGTGTTTCTCAACAGCCAGAAACTTCCCTTGAACCCGCCAACATAGGGCATTCCGCCCGTACCGATGAGCATATCCAGGTCGCCGTCGCCGTCGATATCGAAAAAGGCCGGCGCGGCGTTCTCCCCGACGTCGATCATCTGGTCCTGCAAAAAGTTTTTCCTTATGAGTTTAAAAACGGGCTTATCGCTCATGCCCTCGTTGTGGTAGTACCATCCCGAGGATTTGAAATCGGTCATATTCGCGTCGCTAGCGGGAAGGCTCGGAGCGATCAGCAGGTCTTTCGCGCCGTCGAAATCAACATCTTCGTAAAAGCCGGCCGGGAAAATGTGGAGTGTTACCGGGTCCACCGCAGGATAAGTGTTGGTATAGCCGGTGAAATTGGCAATGATGCCTTTGGCGGAGTTGGACAGGAAGGAAATATGATCGTTGCTTACGTGACCGGCGAGCAGATCTTTGGTGCCGTCGCCGTTCAGATCATGCAGCAGAATGGAATTGCCCGCGTGCAGGATGCGCGCGGGTGCGGCCTCCCGCTTCGAGGGATCCGTAACGACGCCACAGTCGACACCCACCACGAAATCCTCGCCGTCGCCCTTGTGAAAATTGCCCCAGCAATCGCCGTTCCGCTGAAAAACCGGGCTGGCCTGCGTTCCCAGGCTGTCGGGGACACCGAATTTTTCCATGCTAAGGTTCTGGTGCAGTTCTATATAGGTGCCCGAAAAATCGAAGGTCAGCAAATCGAGGTCGCCGTCGTCGTCCACATCCGTAATGGCCGGTATATCGGTGCCCGACACCTGCATGTTGATATTGCCGGAGAAGCCTTTGGTATACAAAACTTCCCGCATTAACTTCCACGACCATACATTACCCGTTTTGACCTGCCGATAAACCACAATTCCCAGGGATGTGCTTGCGAACAAATCTTTCAGCCCGTCGCCATTGTAATCGGCGAGGATCATCCAGTTGTCCACCTGCGGGAAAAGCGTTTCGTAATAGGGCGCATGGATGAAGGTCTTTTTACCGGCATTCAGGGGATCAGGCCCGGCGACGAACGTGGCGATTTTGCTGTTCGTACGATCGTAAACGACCAGGTCCTCGTCGGCGTCATTGTTCAAATGCATTTTAAGGAATTGCGAGGCATTGAGGCCGCCCGCCCAGGGATTGGTCATTTTCATCCCGCCGACCGACACGCCGGTGAGCGTGTCAAGCCTGAACCACGCCTGTTGGGCCAGCGTTGCAGAGGGGTTGTAAAAGCAAATAAGGCAGAGTATAAAGGAGGTAAATTTGGTTCGCATCGTTGAGGAATATTCTATTAGTTTTGCATGTTTCCGCGGACGCCGCGCGGGCTTGTTTGTCCTAAACCTAACGAAATAAGCCCGTATAACTTTATAACGAGCCGACAATTCATGTATACTTCCATAGAAACGCTTTACGATATTTACCGCAAAGGCACCAAAGTTTCCACCGACACCCGCCAGATCACCGAGGGCTGCATTTTCTTCGCATTGAAAGGCGATAAATTCGACGGTAACCAATATGCTGCCGAGGCATTGCGGAAAGGCGCCGCCTACGCGGTAGTCGACGATCCGGCCGTCGCGGACGGCGACCGCTTCCTGCTCTTCGAAGACGGCCTTGCCGCATTGCAGGACCTGGCGCGGCATCATCGCAAAACGCTGGAAATCCCGGTGATCGCGCTGACGGGCTCCAACGGCAAAACCACCACCAAGGAGCTGATCGCGAAAGTGCTTTCGATGAAGTTCAACACCTACGCCACACGGGGAAACCTGAACAACCACATCGGCGTACCGCTTACGGTCCTTTCGATCGACCCTGCGAAGCATGAGATGGCCGTGATCGAAATGGGTGCCAACCACCAGCAGGAAATCGCATTGCTCGCCAGCATCGCGCAGCCGACGCACGGGCTCATTACCAACATAGGCAAGGCGCACCTGGAAGGCTTCGGTGGTGTGGAAGGCATTATCAAAGGCAAAGGCGAGCTGTTCGACTACCTGTCCAAACACAAGGGAACGGTGTTCGTGAATTCAACGCACGATGTGATCATGGAAATGGTGAGCAAGCGCCGCGCCTTCGGCGAAATCGTGTTCTATTGTTCGGAAAACAGCCCGATCAACCCCTCGCTGATCGAAGAGAACCCGTTTGTCGTTTTCAGCAACGGCGGCAAGACGGTAAGCACCCATTTGCCCGGAAGGTACAATTTCGACAACATTTGCGCCGCGCTGGCCGTTGGCAAGCACTTCGGCGTAACCGACGAAGATGCCTACGAGGCGGTAGCGGGTTACGAACCCGACAATAACCGTTCACAGATCGTCAAAAAAGGTACGAATACCGTCATTATGGATGCCTATAATGCCAATCCGTCGTCGATGGCCGCGGCCGTAGCCAATTTTGCACGCATGGAAGCACCGCGGAAAATCCTTATTCTGGGCGATATGTTCGAGCTGGGTGACGCCGCTCCGGAGGAACATTTGGCTTTGGGGAAACAAATTGCCGGTGAGAAGTTCGACGTCGTAATACTTGCCGGACAACTCATGCGCCACGCATTACCGGCGTTGCCGAAGGCCTACTATTTTCCCGACAAGTTCTCGCTGCATAACTGGATTATGGATAATCCCCAGGAAAACACCTATTTCCTCATTAAAGGATCACGTGGAATGTCGCTGGAAACGGTGCTTGGAGTAATGCCCGGTTGATAATTTATTATTACAGTTATTATTAGTATAATTATATTGCGATAATTTATAGCAGTATAAGCGCTATTTATAACTTCTTCGTTCCGATAAATAAAACTAAATTCATTCGATTAAATCAACTCTTTCCTCGCATAATACCAGGGAGGGGTTTGCCCCATGTACTCACCGTTCGTAGTTTTGTAACACAAAAAAATACAATTTATAAACAAACGAGCAATCATGGCTAATAGACTGTTATCAGTGGGATCGGTTTTCCCCGAGTTCAAAAAAACATCCGTAGTTTCTCTTGAAAAAGGAAATGAATTCTACGAGATCACCTCAGAAGACCACAAAAACGCCGGCAAATGGATGGTAATGTTCTGGTGGCCCAAAGACTTCACTTTCGTGTGCCCTACCGAGATTGCCGAATTCAACAAACACACAGGAGATTTCGCCGACCGTGACACGATCCTGATCGGTGCTTCTACCGACAGCGAATACGTTCACCTCGCATGGCGCAAAAACCACGACGACCTGCGCGACCTGCAGTTCCCGATGCTGGCCGACACATCGAAATCACTGGCCGAAGAGCTGGGCATCCTCGAAGCCAACGAAAAAATCGCATACCGCGTGACATACATTGTTGATCCGCAAGGTATCATCCGTTGGGTAAGCGTTAACGACCTTTCGGTAGGCCGTAACGTACCGGAAGTTCTCCGCGTACTCGACGCCCTGCAAACTGACGAGCTTTGCCCCTGCAACTGGCAAAAAAGGCGAAGCTACACTTGCCTAACCGACCCCATCAAAGCAGTTCACAGGCAGGTAGTCGTTCAGTACGCCGGTTCTGTGAACTGTTTTTATTCATCCGCGGGAAAACCTTCCCGCTCAAAATCAAACGAACATGTATCCATTTGCAGCTACAGGGAACACGAAAGAGTCCCTGTATAAAGAAGTCAATTTGCCTGCGGAATTCGAAAGCGTGTTGATCAACAAGCTCGCGGCGCTTGACCATCGTTACCTCAAAGATCTGAAAATCAATATAGGTAATGTATTAAAATCGCAAACATTGAACCGCAAGGAGGCATTACTCCTCGCATTGGCCGTTGCCGTGAACGAGAAAAATTTGGCGCTCATATCGGCACTGGAAGAGCTGGCTACCGGGGAAGGGGCCGACGAAAAGGAAGTCGCGGAGGTAACCGCCTGTGTGTCACTGATGAACGCGAACAATGTATTTTACCGTTTCCGCCATTTCATGCACAAGGAATTTTACGATAATGCGCCTGCTGGCATTAAAATGAGCATTATGGTGAATCCCGTTTTGGGTAAGGAGTTTTTCGAGCTCATGAGCCTTGTCGTTTCGGCATTGAATGGCTGCGAAATGTGCGTTACGTCACACGAGCAGTCGGTACTGAACCACGGCGGTTCGCAGGCACGTATATTCGATGCGGTTAGGCTCGGGGCGATCTTCAAGAGTTTTTCCGTATTGATCTGAAACAAAACTAGCCAGGTCTTAAAGATCTGGCTAGTCCCAAATTATCCATCCTATTTCTCTATTGTTTCTCTTTTCCAAGGCGGCGGGTGGCGTGTCAGCATCCTGAATGCCGCGTAATACCCCGCTGTAACGGGCTTTATTTCCTTACTCTACCTTGCGCAATTCGGTAGTGGAAGTATTTTCCTCCGACTTCTCGACCGATTTTACGACTCCGACGCCCGGTGCGGTCCAGAGGGTTACATTAACCAGCTCCGTGGTAATTTCCGGCTGCGTCACTTCCGTTTCGAACTTCGTGTACACTTCATAGGAATATTCCCACTTGGTGCAGTTGAAGTTACCGGCCGGTGTGGTAACCGATTCTTCGGCTACCGCCTTTCCATTTTTATAAGTAAGGCGCGCTTCGAGCTTGCCGAGAACCGAACCTTCGTCCCCTACCGGGATTTCCAGCTCCATCAGCACTTTGATCGGGTCGCCTTTGAATGTAAGGGCGCTGTTGACCTTTCCGTTGTTTTCCAGAAACTGGTACTGCGGGAAGCCGGTTACTTTGAAGTCCGAGATGTAGGCAATGTCGTTGATTTCGTTCACCAGCGCCTTCATGGCCGTCGGATAAGGCAGCTCGTTGGTGGTCGTGCCGTCTTTGGCATAAGCCTTGGAAACGAGCGTCATCTCTTCTTCGTTTTCCCGAACGAGATGGTGAATCGTATGGACGGCCATTCCGGCAGAGTCTTTGGTGCTTACGATTTTGGTAAGCATGTCACCGGTAGTACCGTCCGAATCCGTGATCTTGTAGGTATAACTCTTGTCCTTGGAAGGTATAAACACCTTTTCGGTACCGCCGCCGTTCCCGTCGTCGGGTTTTACGTTATCGTCGTCGTCCTTGCAGGCAGTGAAAGACATGGCCAGTACGGCCAGGGCCAATGCAGATTTCGCGAATCTGCCGATAAGCAATGCGGGGGCTTGTTTTTTAAGTTTCATGGCAATTCTGGTATTTAGGGGATTGGTATTCAAATATTTACAAAACAAAAACTGATTATCGCAGCCTTGCGCTGCTTCAATCGATCTCATATAGCCTGATCGCCGACTGGCCCGTTGTGTCCCTGGCGAGCTCTTTCCTGAGTTTTTCGTTCAGATACTTCCGCACAGAAAGCTTTCTCACGTCCAGTACCTCCGGCTCGATGGTTTCCGAAACGAGGTGATTGCTGTTGGCATAATACCTGACGATCGTCGATTTCCTGTCGGTTGACGTTTCCACCACCCAGAAGCCTCTTTCGGGAAACGGTTGCCGGGCGGAACGTGCCGTTTTGCTCACAACCTGGTTTTGAATGCCCGCAGCGACCAGCATGCCCGCAAGCGCATATTCGATTAAGGTTTTCATGGCTAAATAGTCTTTTCAACTGAAAAAATGGCCGATAACCGCCCTGCCCGAGCTCAGGAACTTCGGCTCCTGCCCGTACTTCTTTACCAAATTCCGGATCACGACCAGGTGCGCGCACATCAGGACCGGCACAACGATGCCTGGCAGCAACACGAACGGAAAGTGCGATACCAGCACATTGGGCTGATCGAGGCCGATCGTCTGGAAAAAGAACGGTGCAGCCAATAAGGCACGGTGTATTGCATTCAGCAGCAACCCGAGACACAGGAAATTCCAGGCTACCATCAGCCGCCATTTCATTCCGCTCCGCATTACACCCCAGTAGTAGACGCAGGGAGTCGAAAGCCCTGCCAGAATATCCGGGTTACCTCCCCCGAACGTCATTTCGTGGGGCACCAGTTTATCGATAAACGACCAGTACATGACTACTTCTATCGGGGCTCGTACCACGTGGACCATCGTGAGCAGGTCCAGGTTCATCCGGTCCATGAGCGCTTTTCCCGGCGCGGCCAGGAAGAGCCAGGCCATCAGAACCGCGGGAGGTGCCGCCACGAGCAGCAATCTGGGAAAAATGGTATCGGTAATGCTGAAATAGCCCGTCAGCGCGGTAGTGCATTGTATCGCAACCCAGGCAGCCACCAGGACTGCGAAAGTTCCGGAGCCTCTCACAGCCTGGTGGAATGTAAATACCACCAGGAGTGTGATCAGGCCGAATATGGAACTGGTACAATACGTGGAACTCTCCATCACCAGACGCTACTCTTTCAGCAACTTGCCTTGTGCATTGTCTTTGAATGTGTTGACCGTCTCCACGTCCGCATTGATAGTACCCTGGTAGTTGACGAATATGCCGTAGCCTCCGCTGTTGGAGATAACCGACTTACGGACCGTCATGCGCGACTGGCCGCCGTAAACCGCGATATTAGCCTTCTTCCCCGACACGATGGCAATGTTTCCACCGCCCGAAACCTCCGCATTTTCGATGATATTCTGGTCGCTGGTCGAGAAGCAAAGCAGGCCCTTCCAATATGCGGCCGCATTCTCTGCACCGCGGATGACGATCTTGTTGTTTTCGGTACCTACCGCATTGAAATAACCATCGTCGACATTAATATAACCTGCGCGGCCAACTTCGATGATTACACCCGGCAACAGTTTCCAGTTGGCGTCGGAAGTTACGTTTTCGAGGATGCGGTAAGGGGTTTTGTCTTTGAAACCTTTCCAAACCACTTCCGCAGTTGCGTTTTTGGGCAGGGACGAAGCAAATATCTCCACTACATCGCGGCTATTGCCGTTGGTGAATTTGGAATCGGTGTCGAGGTTTTTAACGTTTTCCGCACCGATGAGAAGGCCCGCCTCCGTATTGTCTTTGAAATTGTTCTTTTCGAATGAAGCCAGATTTACGCCCTGCTGAATGTAAAGACCGTAACCGGCATTTGCCTCGAACAGACAGTGCCTGATGTTCACTTCCGCCTGGCTGCCCAGAACCGCCATTCCCGCTTTGGTAGTAGCATAAAGCGGCTTACTGCCCGCGTTCAGCACCTGTACGTATTCGAGCGTGTTGGCGCTGCTCGACGAGCGGAACGTTACACCCGACCAGAACCCTTTTGTCGCTTCCTTTCCAATGAAACGGATGGGTTTCGCGGAATCGCCTTTTGCGAGGAGGATACCGCCGTTGTCGTTGATTTCAAGGCGTGTGTCCCGTGCGAACGCGATCACGACGCCCGGCTTGATTTCGAGCTCCGCATTCACCGACACGTTTGCGTTCACGATGTAATCGGGAATGGCCGGGTTATCGATGCGGTCGTTCAAAGTCAGTTTGGCGCGAATGTTGGCATCGATTACAACCGGTTCGATGACGGTCGCGGTGATCAGGACTTTGTCTTTGCTCTGCCCGTTGGCATTGCTGATGGTCAGTTCCACTTCGTATTCTCCGGGGAGATCGGCGGTGAAAGTTGGCTTGGCGGTAGTTGCCGAAGCGAGGTTCGCGGCGCTACCTGCCGGTTTTTTCGTAAATGCCCAGCTGAAATCGAAAGGCTTGTTTTCACTGTCGGTAGAAGCGCTACCGTCGAGTTTCACAACAGAGCCTGCGTTTACATTCTGGTCCGCTCCTGCTTTGGCGGTCAATGTGTCGGATGGCTTTACATCTTCGTCTTCCTTGCAGCTACCCAGCAGCAGGGCAAAGGACAAGGCTGCCCAAAGAATTCTTCTTGCTTTTAACATGGCTAATAATCCAAGTGATTTAAATGAACTCAATTCCATTTTTCAATGGCGGTGCAATTTTAAACCGATTTGGCGAGCCGGGGAAGGGAAGGAAAACGAGCGTCGATTAACAGCAGATTTTATCGACAAACGCCTTTTGCAGCTACGTTTAAAAAGCGAGCTTGAAGCGCCGCTGACAGTCGTTGCGGAAGTTACGGCCTATGGGAAGTTCCTTACCCGCGATTTCGAGTTTGTGCGAATGGTAGCTTTCGACTTTATCAACCGAGACAATGAAGGAGCGGTGAATGCGAATGAAACCGTCTTCGGGCAGGAGTTCCTCCAAAAGGCTTATTTTTTGCTTCGAAATGAGCGCCTTGTCTTTCAAAACCACTTTGATATAGTCGCGCAGGCTTTCGATCCAGTAAATGTCGTTGACGTTCACCTTCACCATTTTGCGGTCTACTTTCAAATACAAAAACACATCCTGACTTGCCTGCGCAGCCTTTTTGCGCGACGGAAACAGATTGGTTGGTGATGTTCAGACCTGTAAATACCTTATCCATCGCCCGCAGAAAGCGCTCGAACGGGATGGGCTTCAACAGATAATCGACCGCATTGAGGTCGAAACCTTCGACGGCATAATCCTGGTAGGCGGTTGTAAAAACGACTTTCGGCGGATTTTTGAGGCTACGCAGCAGATCGGTGCCTTTGAGGCCGGGCATTTTTACGTCGAGAAACATCAGGTCGATTTTTTGCTGCTGCAATACCTGAAATGCCTGGATAGCATCCTGGCAGCGCGCGGCCACCTCGATTTCGGCGAAATTAGCCAGGTAGTTATCCAGCACTTCGATCGCGTGGGGTTCATCGTCCACCAGAATGGCTTTCAGCTTCATCATATTTCCAATCGTTTGTCAAGGTCAATTTCCAGGATTACCGCGAAAACATCCTCCTCGTCCATGATTTTGAGATTATGCGCGGCAGGGTAAAGGATTTCAAGGCGCTTGCGCACATTCGCGAGGCCTATGCTTACGTGGTGCGGGCGGTCGTCGTGCACGGCGGTTTCGGGTTTGCTGTTCGAGATCTTGAATTTCAGTGCGTTATTCCTAATCCGTAAATCCATGTTAATCCACGCCTGCCCGATCTGCTCGCTCGCTCCGTGCTTGAACGCATTCTCGACCAAAGGCAGAATCAGCAACGGCGCAATTTTGTATTCCGGCGACAAGCCATTGATGCTGAAATGAATATCCAGCCGTTCCTCGTACCGTATCTTTTCCAGTTCGATGTAACTTTTGAGAATGCTGATGTCCCTCTCCAACTGCACGACCTCCGTATTGGCCTCATAAAGCATATACCGCAAAATTTCAGCCAGGCCCATCACTACGCCGGGCGATTGCGGGGATTGTTTGAGGGTCAATGCATAGAGGTTGTTTAATGTATTGAACAAAAAATGCGGGTGCAGCTGGCCTTTCAGAAAATTCAGCTCGGCCTCCATCGCCGCCTGCCGCCTGTCAAACCACATTTTGAAAAATTTAACCGACAATGCGATCCAGACAAAAATGTTGGTTTGCTCGAATGCGCTTATCAGATATACCGGCCGCGAGATCTGCTGCCTGAAAGTCCCGTCGAGCTTGTGCCAGACGAACGTCGGATCGTTCTTTTTCACCGCATTATAAATGATCGGGTCGGCGACCAGTATTTCCATGAGCCTGAAAGCCAGCGTAGAACCGGTCACGACCAGCAGGAAAAGGATCGCGAACTGCACGTATTTCTTCCGGTCGAAATAGCGCGGGATGATTACGTAGGCGATCAGGTAGAAATAGCAGATGTGGATCGGCATAAACATGGCCACTATGCCGATCGTCAGCCAGTAACCGGGCATGCCTGCACCGTAAATGATCGTCAGGATCGCCAACACGGTGAGCCAGAACAGGATGTGCAGTAAAACTCTTCTATTTTTAAGGTTATTCAGGACCGGGGCAACAGGGCGCATACAACAAAGATAACGATTTCGAAGGCCATTACCGGGTTTGAAAAGCATTGTCGACCAATGTCATACTATTGTCGACGAACTGCACCTGCCGGGTAATCCTTTGGCATACAGACAAAATATCTCCGCCGGCGGGCGAATCGGCGGGCCGTCACTTCACACGCGGCGAGATCGCACCTTTTAAAGATAAAATATCCAAATTTGGCCGCCATTTTAGAATTTGTATCTGCATTTGTTCCCCACGGTGGTTTTTCTACTTAGTTTTGTGGTAAAATCAAGATATTAACTAAACTGTAAAATAATGGCAACGTCAACCGAAACGTACATCCCGTACAAGGTAAAAGACATCTCGCTGGCCGAATGGGGCCGCAAGGAAATCACATTGGCAGAAGCTGAAATGCCTGGTTTGATGGCGATCCGCGCCGAATACGGCCCATCGCAGCCGCTGGCAGGTGCGCGTATCGCAGGTTGCCTGCACATGACGATCCAGACCGCCGTTCTGATCGAAACCCTTACTGCGCTGGGCGCGGAGGTTACCTGGTCGTCCTGCAATATTTTCTCTACGCAAGACCACGCGGCAGCGGCTATCGCGGCAGCGGGAATCCCTGTTTACGCATGGAAAGGAATGAACGAAGAGGAGTTCAACTGGTGTATCGAGCAGACTTTGTTCTTCGGCGAAGAACGTAAGCCCCTCAACATGATCCTCGACGACGGCGGTGACCTGACCAACATGGTATTCGACCAATATCCCGAGCTGATCGACGGTATCAAAGGACTTTCGGAAGAAACTACAACCGGTGTTCACCGCTTGTACGAGCGTTACAAAAACGGAACGCTTCACCTGCCGTCCATTAACGTGAACGATTCGGTCACAAAGTCTAAATTCGACAACAAATACGGCTGCCGTGAGTCTTTGGTTGACTCCATCCGCCGCGCAACCGACCTGATGCTGGCTGGTAAAGTAGCAGTAGTGGCAGGTTACGGCGACGTAGGTAAAGGTTCTGCCGAATCGCTCCGTGGCGCAGGCTGCCGCGTACTCGTTACCGAAATCGACCCTATCTGTGCTTTGCAGGCTGCTATGGATGGTTTCGAGGTAGTAACGATGGACGAAGCTGCGGACCGCGCTAACATTTTCGTTACGGCAACCGGTAACTATAAAATCATCACCGACCGTCACTTCCTCAAAATGCGTGACAAAGCGGTAGTTTGCAACATCGGCCACTTCGACAACGAAATCGACATGGCGTGGTTGAACAAATCTTACGGCCACACCAAATCGCAAATCAAACCACAGGTAGACATTTACAATGTGGAAGGCAAGGACATCATCGTATTGGCAGAAGGCCGTCTGGTGAACCTTGGTTGCGCGATGGGTCACCCGTCGTTCGTAATGTCGTGCTCGTTCTCGAACCAGACGCTCGCACAGATCGAGCTTTGGAACAACAGCGCCAACTACGAGAAGAAAGTATACGTACTTCCAAAAGCGCTCGACGAAAAAGTGGCTTCCCTGCACCTCGCACACGTAGGCGCGAAGCTGGATACGCTTACCGAAGAGCAAGCTGCTTACATTGGCGTAACAGTGGAAGGTCCTTTCAAAGCGGAAACTTACCGTTATTAATAACAGGATTGATATTTAAAGGCCGGCCTGCGCGTAGCGGGCCGGTCTTTTTTATTGCCATGCTTGCCCGGGCCATGCGTTATACTTCCGGCTTCCCCGGCGCCGGGGGGATAAGATCAATGGGCCGTGCGGGCGTCGGGAATGAAATATTGTTTTCGTCAAAAACGCGCTTGACCACCTTCATAGCGGCACTTTTCGCCGGTCCGGGACCGATTTTGTCCTGCCGGATCCAGAACAGTATTTCAAAATCGATACTCTTTTCGGTAAACCGCGTGAAGTTGAACTCGATTACTTTCAACGGATCTATAAAATCGAGTTTTTTAATCACGCTTAACGCAAGGTTTTCCACCAATGCGAGATCGTCTTTATAGCCTATGCTACCTTCCATCCGTACACGTCGCTCGCCTGAATGCGTAAAATTGACGATCGGTTTCTGAAAAATATCCTTACTCGGCAGTTCAACCTGCTGGCCTTCGAAGTTATCCAGCTTCACCGATCGCAGTCCGATCGACAGTACTTTGCCAGTATAACCATTTGTTTCGATTATATCCCCTACCTGTATCGGGCGCTGAATGGCGATGAATGCGCCGGAAATAAAGTTGGTCGTCAAATCCTGAAACGCGAAGCCGAGCGCTAATGCAAGCACGCCCGCACCCGCGAGCAAAGAGGTTACAGTTTTATCCAGACCTAAAATACCTAATGCGAAGAAAAAACCCGTCGCGACGATTGCAATGCGGGTAATGGTGGAAATCAGTCCCACCAGCGCCACGTTCTGCGAGGCACGGCCCAATACCCGCTCAACAAACTTCCCGCCTAATTTCGACAGGAACCTGAACACGATCAGGATGATGATCGCTATGAGCAGGTTGGGCAAAAGGCGATATGCATCCACCGTCCAGCGATCGAGCTTTACTGCGATAGGGTCTACGAGTTTGGAAATTTGTGCAAAGATCATGAATGCCAATGAGTTCGGTCTGCATCTCGAAGTAATAAGCGACCGGCTTCCTTTAAACAGCACAAAAGTCGGAAATGTTGTGCGTTCCTCAAAAACAGGAGTTGTAAACAAATGCAACCGCTATCGTCATCTCGTACCGGAAGCTCTTCAAAGCTCACCATTCAGCCATTATTTTTTCTGCAATTCAAGGGCATGCCTATGTTTGATCCGGTTCAAAATCAATTTTATCACACTTAAATATGATGATTATGAAACTATTTCGAGGCACCCCGATTTTCATCAAAGGGATTCTGATTGCCGGTATGCTCAGCGCTTGCCAGAATGAGAACGACACTGCCATAGCGCCGCAGGCACCCACAAGTACATCTGACCAAAATGCAAGAATTGCATTGGCGGCCGGTACGCTGATTAAGGATGGCAATGTCGACTTGTCGTACAATAGCCAAAGCATCCTTCCCTGGAAGGAAACATATCCTAATGGTTACAACGTGTTTGTCTATGCGCCCCAACTGATTACAGTCAAAGGATATAAATATGGCGTGCCGGCTACAGAAACGAAATATACGCTTGATGCGTCCGGACGCTGCGTCCAAACTGTCACAAACTGGGCGACCTATATATATGAATACAATGCCAGTGGGCAGCTTTCCGCATGCTACAATAAATTCAAGCCAAAAGAACGAAGACAATTTACATATGCGCCTGACGCCATTGGCTGGAAAAAATCCCTGTCGATAGTATCATTTTATGATGAGTTCGGCGTACGAACCAAGGAGCTATTATTCGGTTACGGTGGAGCATCAGGAATCCCGGACAACCACCCCTTAAATCCGGATGTACTCCCGTCTGGAATTAGCAAATACCTGCCAATATTTGGGAGTTTCAACAGCTATCTGGTCACGTGCGTTTTAGAAGACAAATATGCTTCAAACGGTCAGAAAACATCCAGCAACAAATATTTCTATAGTTATACACTTGACTACGCAGGCAAAGCTAACAATATCACCATAAAGAGGCCTGACGGCACATTGGTCTCTTCAACAGACCGCAAATACTTTACGCCAAAGTTCTAGGAACAGCTACAATAGTACGGCCCGCGATTATGCGGGCCGTACTATTATTCACTAGATTCAATTACAACCTCCGCAGCAACTCTTCCTTCTTCGCCTTAAAGTCCTCCTCCGTAATCTGCCCTTTCTCAAAAAGGGTATTAAGCTTCTCGATAGTAGAAATAACAATATCCTGCGGGTTCCTTGACTCCGGTCCAAGTTCGGCGGTGGCAGTCACATCGTACGTAATCCCAGGTCTTCGCTGCTTGGGCGCGTCCGGATCCGAAACGACTTCGAGGGTTGACAAATCGACCTGACCATCCTGGCTCGTGAAGCGATAGGAACTTGTAACGCCCTGCTGCTGCGAAACACCCGTGATATGATGGTGTTTGGTGTCGTAGATCGTCCTCTTGCCCGCATCTTCGACCACCAGCCTATGAACCGGCGCGAAGTAGGCGTAGCGGAAATTATTCTGTGAGCCGCTGGCCGTAGGGTTTCCAAAAATGGTCGGCCAGGAACCGCTCGCCTGACTGAAAAAGTCATTGCCTGTACCCGCACTTTTATCGGCACCTGCGTTCGCCACTTCACGGGCCTGCTCCGGCGCATCCACCGCTTCTCCGCGGTCCTCAAACAGCAAGGCGGTCGTAACCAGGTCTGCAAGCTCATTGCACAGCTTATCTACCATGCCACGAAGCGCGCTGTTGAACATGTCCCCCACCATCGTCATTCCGCCCCTCATCCATTGCCCCTGCCCGCCGAGCTCCGACAGGTTGAATTGGGCCATGGTACCATTGCCCCGGATGACGGCAGCTAGCAAACGCTCGACAGTCTCAGGCTGCAAATTATATCGGGCCGCGATGTCTGTCACCTTTTGCCGCCCGTCTGCGCTTAATGTTTTCATGATATTCAATTTTGAAAAACAGCCACAAAAACAGTGCCATCCAATCAATGCCTAACCGATAACACACCGAACACTGCCATTCGCCCATCGGATTTCCCGCAACTTCTACATTGACTTTAAGTTTAGCCGACAGATGTCAAATGTTCAATTATATTAATACCAAACGTTATGCAAATATTCATTGTAAAAACAAACCTGCTGAAAGGACTGGCACTGACTGCACTGCTTGTCGGCTGCCAGCACGAAGACATTGTGACGCAGAACTCCCAACCGGACACTGCTGTGAGTGACAAGAACGCGAAGCTTGTATTTACTCCACAACTACTGAAAGAGGGTGCGAACGAGCTCGAATACTACGGAAGTTTCGATGTCAACAGGGGTAAACTAAAAAAACTAACCAACGCTGCAGAAGGCGTTTACACCCAGTATCAATACAGTGGGCAAACCATTACCGCGCAACGCCGGAAAATCTCGACCAATGCGCTCGTTTACCAGGTGACCTATCAACTGGATGGTTCGGGGCGCTGCGTCGAAAGCCTGAGTACCGAGACCAATAAAACGTGGAAATACGAATACGATCAGTTGAGCCGGCTAATAAAAATCTACAATAACTTGATCCCGAACGAGCGAATGGAATTTAAGTACGAGCAGAATGCCGTAACCCTGTTGAAGACCATCTCTTTCTTTAATCAGTCCGATGTCATTACCAAGGAAGTGAATTACAGCTACATGGTGCAAGGCGGTGGCACGGCGGTGGAAAACAAATATCCGACCAACCCGGACGCACTCGGTACCACCAGCAAATATCTTCCGGTATTTGGATCCTTCCATGCCCTGTTACCAACTTATGAATCGACGAAGAACCTTCCATGGAATGGCGAGGCATTCCCCGGATACAGTTTAACATACGTATTCAATGCAGGCGGCTATCCGAAAACCATTACCGCAACTCCCAGCATGGGCGGTGTTTCTCTTGTGACGAGCCGGACATACACCACGCCCGGACTGTAATTTTGACTAATACCCCCTCTAAAGACCAAAAATTTATCCATTTGAGCCTTTCACCTATCGGATTTCCAAAGTGTTCTGCGACAAGATTAAGTTTGATTCCATTTTTAATTCAATTCACACATTTAAATTTAAGCATTATGAAAAAACTACACATCGCAGGAAATTTATTAAAAGGCTTATTCGTAGCAGGAATATTAACGGCCTGCCAGAACGAAAACGCATTAGTTCCGCAAACGCAGGATAATGCTATTGTCGAAACAGGCTCAAAGACAAATGCGGAATTAAAACTGATCAAAGACGGGTATAGCCAAATCCAATACATTAAAAGCGGAAGGTTTCTCGGTAAAATTTCAAAGATTTCCGGGCCAACTCACTACACGCAATATTCCTATGATGACAGCACGGGAGATCTGTGGATTACCAGTAAAGAATATTACAAATCGACAAATCAACTATCCAAAGAAATCAGTTACCAAATCAAAAACGGAAAGTGTATTAAAAGCATTAACAAAACAAATAACAACACTCGAGAATACAAATTCAACGAGCTAGGGTACCTCTATGAAATCATTTCGACAGGGCCCGGCTATTCTCAAAAAAAATCATTTAACTACATGCAGGTTTCCAACGGTCTCGGCAATGTACGCCTCGATAACATCACAAGCTCCAATTCCGCGGGAGAATTTGAACGCATCAATTTCTTCTATGAATACAATGGAAGCCCTGCAAAAGCCGACAAATATTTTCTGAATCCCGAGCACACGTCGATCGACCCGTATTTACCATATTTCGGTAAATTCAGCGACGTTTTGGTTCAACGCGTACAAATTACGCCGCTTCCGTACAACGGACAAACTAAGCCATTCTATCAATTTTTCTATGGAATCAATGCGGACGGATATGCGTCGTCGCGCCATCGGGAGTATTACCCGCTTGGTTATGGCAATGATGCCGGTAAACAAGCTTTTTATAGCAGTTTAGAATATTCGACCTACTGGCAAGGAATTTAAGAAGAGATCCTCTGATAAAACCAGGCTTGTCTAAATGAATGCCTGGTTTTTTTTTGCTCAAAACTCGCAAATCATTCACATGCCCCTCCGGCTCATCCATTTTCATAATATTTACGATTTATACTAAGTTTAAATCGCAAATATTAAATCAATTATCTATTCACACTTTATAAAACAATTTAAATTAACAGGAAAACTATTTAAGTGTCTCGCACTAGCAGTTTTTTTTTGGCAGCATGTAACAATGATCAGGTCATTCGGCCGACGGAAAATTCGATTACGGAAATTAGTAATCAAAAACTATCGGCATTGACGCGGCTCGTAAAAGACGGAGGAATTACGCCTCAATATGTAAAAAGTGGAAAATTCTTTGGCAGGGTATCCAGAGTAGATGAGTATGGTGGTTACGCTACCTACGCGTACGATGACAATAATCCCGCGGGTAATCTCTGGATTACTAAAAAGTGGTATAATACTAACGGAAACGGGTTGGGCAAAGAATACAAATTTCTGGTTGTGAACGGGCGATGCATATCCAGTACATCCAAAGACTTTGTTACTAACGATGTATTAAACTACATCTACACATACAACGCACAAGGCCAATTGGAAGAAGCCAAGCTAAGCAACGGGAACGCATATAAGTATTCTTATAAGTTCTACCCAGCGACAAACTCATACCAATTGGACAAGCTCATTATCGTTTTCGAATGCAACCTTATTGGGGAAGCCGCATTCAAATATAATGCTCTCGCAAATAAATACTCCATTGGCAATAATTATGGAAATATAGAAAAGTACCTGCCTATATTCGGCAAGTTCAACGACTTGCTTGTCGATGCCACCGAAGAATTTCAATACAGCCCGCCTGACGTTATCAGTACTTCGAAATTCACCTACACGCTTGATAGTGATGGTCTCCCAACAAATATTATGACTCTACACGACACGAAAGAGAATGGTGTCAGTAAAAAAGTGGAGACTGAAAACAGGATATACAAGTACTCCGACAACTGGCAAGGTATTTAGAAACAAATTGTTGACCTAACTTCAGGGCCGCCCAAAGCGGCCTTTTTTCATTCCCCACCCCTATATCCGCGGTCGATCTCCGCCCACTTCCGCTCCAACTCCACATCTTCCTTCACCCCCTTTTGACCCTTCATCTTCACTTCCGCCACTCTTAGCCGGTCCGCCGTCAGCGGGTGGGTGCTGAGTAGTTTCAGGCTGGTCATGTCGCCGTGTTCGCTTTTGAGCATGGTAAAGAGGTCTACGAAGCCTTTCAGGTTAAGGCCTTCGGATTGGAAGATCGTCATCGCTTTTTGGTCGGCTTCGGTTTCCAGTTCGCGGGAGTAGGTGAGGTTGGCGAGGGCGTTGGAGTTGTCGGCGAGGACGGTGACGATGCCGTTGATGTCGTTCAGAAGGACGGACAGGAACAGGTACCCGCCCAGGCTGCGGATCACGTTGCGTAGCGAGTGGCGGTAGTGGACGTGCGATACCTCGTGCGCGAGCAGCGCGGCGAGCTCTTCCTTGGTGGTCATCCGGCGGAGAATACCGTCGAATACCACGATGCGGCCGCCGGGCAATGCGAATGCATTTACATCTCTTTCCCGCACGACCGTCACACGGATGGGATATTGCGTTTTGAAATCGATCGATCGCGCGAAATCGTTCACTTTGACGGTAAGTGTGGAGTCGACATCGTAGCCGTGGAGGAGGTTTTCGTACATCGTGTCGCCCATTTCGATTTCGGCGCTCATAGGAACGCGCGAGGCGACTGCGCTTGCCACCAGCGGTAGCCCATACCAGTAAGCCACACCGAGAATAGCGATCAGTAACACAGCCAGGCCGGCGATCGTGGCATTGGTGAGCTTAAAAAGCCGGTTAATGCCTTTTTTAAAAAATACCTTTCCAGGATAATGCTGCGCGAGAGCGATAGGCAGTTGCTGGTCCTTGCATTCAATCGTTTGCTGGGGAAACCCGCCATACCGGAAAATAAAGAGGCTACTGAAATTCTCGTCTGTTGCAATGCCAGCCAATGTCCATCGCACCGACGTTAGCTCACCCGAGGGGTCACGATAATGAATGAGCCAATGATCGGGCATGAGTGTGAGCGTCGCATCGTGCGCGATGGACATTCTTCCGTCGTGATAACGGACATCAAAATTGTACATAAAGGTGACAGGGTCTGTTAAACAAGCCCAATATCGATCATATCCGCGAGATCTTCACCAGTCGCGTCGGTGTAATCGGCCTCGGTTTGCGTGATGGCATCCAAATTGAGCGGCCCGTCGATATGAATATTGGAGAATACAAATTGCATTGCCCTCACAACAGCCCAGGGCGTCGCCAGACCGAGGCTAAGTACAATGATCAGAACATTTACCACAATCAGTTTGAAATATTCCCCGACGGTGGCCGTCGAGCGGAATCGAAGGCGGGTTTCTCCCTGATACATACGAATGTTGTTCACATAATAGGCAAAAAGATCTTTCGCCCACCAGAAAGAATAGATTCCCAGGGTCAAAATCGAAAGGAGGTAGCCTTTTATATTAAGCCAGAAGAAAGCGGCCCCTTCTCCTTCATAAGAAAAAGTAAGGTTTCCAAAACGAAGATGCTTGAAAATGTATCTCCGTATATCGATGACAAGCCACGCACTGTAAATACCCAATGTACAAACGGATAAAATACTTCCGGTTACGAACATTTTGAGAAACTCCTTGCGGTCGCCGCGATAACCGAAATGAATTCCCCTCCAAGATGAACGGGACGTCCGGTAACGGAGCGCGCCGTGAATGGCGATCGGAACCAGGAGCGCCAAACCAATAAAGAAGATGGCAAAACCAATAAGTTTCACCACGGCACTATCCGACAGCGTGCCAGCGATCAGAAAACAATAAAGCCCTATAAATATCCCTACGGCTTTAATAAAGCCGATAAACATTTCCCTGCCCGTACCATGAAATGTGAAACGGCTTCCTTCAAGTTCCGATTCCTCATACATGTATTTCAGCAGCGCCGCTTTTGCCCACGGGTAATAGAGCCCGAATGTAACGAGTGTGAGCAGAAGGTTGACAATGTAAATACCAAATAGTTTGGCGCCTTCACCATGGAAGGTAAGTTGCCGGGTTTCTTTGTAATGCTGTTCCATTAGCCAGGTTTCTTATTGTGAATAAATCGGATACAAAGCAATCAAATATAAAGATTTCAATCCGCGATTGGACACACTCGTCGGAAATCGGATTTAAAATGCAGGAGAAACTTATCTTCCGGCACAATTATTTTACCTGATTAATTACATTGATTCATCAAACAACTGGAAATCATGGACATTTATCAATTGGCTAACGAGTATTGGGAGGCTTCCAACGGGGGTGGCGACCCCGGCGACCCGAACGAAACGCCCCCGTTCGATCCGCGTCCCGAAGTACCCGTTCCCGATGTTCCCGAGGAAACGCCGCCACACGAAAAGGACCCTGAGACGCCGCCGGTCGAGCCGGAGCCCGAGTTACCGCCTGTCGAACCTGTTGTCCCCGAAGTAGAGCCATTGCCCGGTGAACAGCCCGGCATACCTGCGTTCAAGTAAAAAGCGCGTTACCGGTTTTAAGTATATGCCGGAAACAGAAACTATCTTCATGAAAGCCATTAAAAACTTCTACAAACATTGTAGCTAAGTTTGAATTTCGTCGTATCTTCAAGAAATTTTTGTGGACCCGACGAATGATTAAAATCTTTACGCTTTGTTTCTTCATTATCTCCTTCTCTCTTCAGGCTCAGCTACTTCCCGGAAAGATCGAAGCAGAAGACTTTACGGCCATGAACGCCATCGGTACCGAACCGACCTTGGATGCCGGCGGTGGTCTTAATGTAGGCTGGATCGGGGACGGCAGCTGGATGGATTACGCGGTTCAAACCACATCGGCGGGTTACTACACATTTAGGTTCCGTATTTCAAACGGTTACAGCCCGGAAGCGACACTCGTGCTTCAATCTGCTGCGGGCATCACACTGGGACATATCGTACTTCCGCAAACCGGCGGGATGCAGGGCTGGCAAACGGTCTCCTTTGTCGCTTTGCTGCCACAGGGAAATCAGACGATCCGCGTTCTGGCCGGGAAGGGAGGCTGGAACTTCAACTGGTTCGAAGTGAGCGCTTCCCGCTTGCTTGCTTTTGGCAAGGTCGAAGCCGAGAGTTTTGATGCCATGCTGGATGTGCGCACGGAGGAAACCAGCGACGAAGGCGGGGGACGGAACGTCGGCTATATAGACGATAACGACTGGATGGATTATAACCTCGACCTCGCCGAAGCGGGAGATTATAAAATCCGTTTCAGGGTCGCCAATCAATATGGAAACGGTGTTATCCGGATAGAAAACGCCCCGGGTATGGTACTGGGCCAGGTAAATGTGCCTCAGACGGGCGGATGGCAAAGTTGGGTAACGATCGGCACGACCGTGTCCTTGCCAGCCGGCAGCCAGGTTATCCGTATTTTTGCCGTAAGCGGTGCTTTCAATCTCAACTGGTTCGAACTAATTCCTGGCTCCGCCCGGGATCAATCCGTCATCACTTTCGCCCCGATTCCGGACAAAAACCTCACCGACGCTCCATTCAATCTGACCGCTACCAGCACCAATCCCGAAACACCCATTCAATTCACGTCTTCGGACCCGTCCATCGTCTCGGTTTCAGACATTAGCGGTATCTGGAAGGCTTCTATCCATTCTTCAGGGCAAGCGACTATCACGGCTTCACAAGCGGGTAACGACAATTATCTCGCGGCCGAAAGCGTTGCCAGAACATTCGTGGTTTCGGACAATTCGAATCCGCCTGCCCCCGCGCTTGGTGCCAGGATCCCCATCGATCCGAAGCGCTGGTACCAGCTTACTAATGCGGCCAATGGGCTGGAAGGACTTTTTGACGGCAACACGCAGGAAAACGTATTCACGGGGTGGGGAAAAGTAATCAACAACTACGAGGCTTACTATCCGCTTAAAGACGGCGAACAAATCACGCTTAACGGGGTTAAATTCTTCGATTTTACAGGAACAGCACAGGATTTCCCCATGGTTCTTTCGGTAATTACCGACCAGTGGGAACGCATTCCGGTTGCTACTTTCACCGGCGAAGTTTATAATGGCTGGGTAGGCCCCTACCCCGACCGTCAACTTTCCGGCGATGCACAGTTCAGACTGGATCAGCCGATGAACAATATCCGTTATCTGGTGATAACGATGTCCAATACATTGCCTACCGAGATCGAATTTTACGGAAGCTACACGCCGGGCACCGAACCTGCCAAACCGGCGCGAACCAGGCACATTAAACTGAACGATATGCTCGGTGTAAACGGCTACGAATGGTATTTCCAGGACGGCATACATACCGAATCGCTCGTCGAGGCCAAGGTACAGGTCGCCAAAAGTTTCACCGGTCTGCGGCATTATATGGATTGGGAAAAACTCGAATCGTCCGAAGGCGTGTATTCCTACAATCCGACATTGAGCGGTAGCTGGAATTACGACCTCATATACGAGCGTTGCAGGCAGGAAGGCATCGAGGTCCTGGCCTGCCTTAAAACGCAGCCGGGCTGGATGCGGGAAACTTACCCCCAAGACCAGCGTGATCCCGAGAATGTGCCTGTCCGCTACAGAAAGAATTTCACGGATCCGCTATCCTACATCGAGCAAGCGAAAGTGGCATTCCAATACGCGGCCCGTTATGGAAGTAATCCCAACGTAGATCCTTCGCTATTGAGCGTTTCGACAACTCCGCGCTGGACCGGCGACCCGGTTAACACGATCAGGATCGGCCTCGGTTTGATCAAGTACATTGAGTGCGATAACGAGCGCGATAAATGGTGGAAAGGCCGCAAAGGCTATCAAACCGCCCGCGAATACGCCGCCAATATGTCGGCTTTTTACGATGGGCATAAAAATACGATGGGACCGGGTGTCGGTGTCAAAAATGCGGACCCCAATATGAAAGTTGTCATCGCCGGATTGGTCACAGGCCCCGACTTTGTAAAAGGAATGGTCGACTGGTGTAAGGAATTCCGTGGTTATAATGCTGATGGGACTGTGAATCTCTGCTGGGATGTTGTGAATTTTCACCTTTATACCGACAATGCATCGTCGAATCAAAGCGGGACGTCCACACGTGGCGCGGCACCCGAGGTTACCAATGCAAAGCAGCTTCTCGAAGATTTCGTGAGGGTAACCCGCGAAGTTTCCAACGACCTGCCTGTCTGGAATACCGAATCGGGGTATGACGTGCATCAGGACAGTCCCTTGAAAGCCATTCCTATCGGCAACAAATCGGCGTTGCAAACCCACGCCGACTGGGTTTTGCGTACCGCGTTATTCTCCGCCCGCAACGGTATCGAAAAACTGTTCTTCTACCAGATGTACGACGACAATGGCAGCGGGGGAATGTTCGCATCGTCCGGCTTTGTAAACAACGATTTGACCCGCCGGCCATCCGCAGATTACTTTCTGCAAACGCAGAGGCTTTTCGGACAATATGAATACAAGGAAACACTGAACAGCGATCCGATCGTAGATCGCTACGAGTTGAACGGCCAATCGCTTTACATTCTAACGGTTCCCGACGAAACAGGCCGGACGGCGGAATACACCATCGACCTGAATCAACCGGGTATCGCCCGGATATACACGCCGACAGCCGGGGCTGACCAAATGACCATGACCGAACTGCCGATTGTCGACGGAAAAGTAACGGTTACGGCAGGGGAAACGCCCATTTTCGTTCTGGCCGCCGAAAACCCCAACGCAAGGCAGGCAGCAGCTGAAACCGTGACGCAGGTCGGAAAAGCAAAAATGCAGCTGCATACCGATGTAAATGTTTATCCCAATCCCGCATCCGACTTCGTCAGCATCCATTTCGCAAATGACAATGCCGGTCAAATCGAAATCCGGATTTTCGATGCCAAATCGGGAACGCTTTATGAAAACAGGAAGGTCAACAAAACCACCGGCCGGTTTGCACACCACCTGAACATTACTTCGTTTCCCAGCGGTGTGTACATTGTGGAGATACGGCAGGGAGAAGACCGGGCGTTCCGGAAAATCGCCAAAACCAACTAGTGCTCATCCGGTTAAGATAAAACCCGAACCAACACGGTCCGGGCGTCGTCAGTCGAGGTAAGAAGCGCCGCTCATGCGACGGTTCCAACGCCCGCCCGTTTCCAGCCGGGCCATATTGAACTTGTCGCGGTATTCTTTGGGTGTGACCCCGGTACTTTTTTTGAACAACTGCCGGAAAGATTTCAGATCGTTATAGCCCGAGTTGAGCATTACTTCGAGCACGCTCTGATCCGTTTGTGCCAGCAACTTTTTGGCCGCTTCGATGCGTGTACGCTGCAGATATTCGATCGGCGTGACCCCGATAGCCTGTTTGAACCGCCTTACCACATTGCGCCGGCTCGCGGGAATGTCCTGTATCAATACCTCGATAGTGCTTCCTTCCTGATATTCCTTTTCAATTTTTTGTTGCGCCATATTCACCAGCCCGTCACCATGGTTTTGTGGCGGCGCGAAAGTCCCGAAGTAAGTCTGCTGTTCCCGGTCCATATCGATCGCAAACATTTTGGCAGTCCTCAATGTGAGGTCTTTCCCGCAAAACCTTTGGATAAGATACAGCATCAAATGGAAACTGCTGGTGGCGCCGCCGCTGGTGTAGATCCCTTTGTCTTCTGTCACCACTGCATCGCTTTTCATGATGACATCCGGAAAATTCGATGCCAACGATTCTGCGGCATCGATATGCGTGGTCGCATGCCGGCCATTCAGCAGGCCCGCCGCTGCCAGAAGGAATGCTCCGGTACAAAAACTGGCCAGTTCGGCGCCCTGCTTATATTGCTCCCAAAGCCAGGGAATACAACTCTGGTTATTTCTGATGGAAAGCTGTACGTCGCCCGCTCCGAATGCCGGCACAAGCACAAGGTCCTGTTTAACGAACTGACTGATCGGCTGCATCGGATAAGCCCCGTAAAACTGCCCTGGCTCCGGATCGGGAGAGAAAAGTGTAATATTGAAGAAATGCGGCTGATTTGCCCGTTCATAAAAGTTGTTTACCGATTCAAATACATCGAGGATCGCTGCTACGCTCAATAAGCGATGCCGGTTGGTAATCAATAGACCTAATTGTAGCATGTTGTTGATGTGGTTAATCTTTGACATTCAAACCAAAGCGGGCACCAATATAAAAATTTTTGTCCCAAAACCCCCTTGCGATTGGTATAATAGACTGGCGGTTAAGTCTGATTTTTGTTAAACTTTGAGTTTGTATATTAATAATATCGTCAAAAAACACGTAGCAGCTATTAAATCTAAATCCCATGACCAAATCGAAGTTTGAAACATCTCTGGAGTCGGGCGTTCATCACCGGCTTCTGGCAATGACCGGCAACTGGCGGGGCATTACCAAAACCTGGTTCGAGCCGAACGTTCTTGCCGACGAGTCCGAAATGAAAGGCAATATCAGATCCATTCTCGGCGGCCGCTTCCTCATCCACGAATATCAGGGTAGCCTGAACGGCAAGCCGTTCGAAGGCATTGCAATTTACGGTTTCGATATCCCGAACAACAACTTCCAGTGCGCGTGGATCGATAGTTTTCACATGGGGACCGGTACCATGCTCTCCAACGGCATTCCCACCGAAAACGGCTTTTCGGTTTTAGGCCAATACAGTGTTCCGGAATATCCCGAACCATGGAACTGGCGCACCGTGGCCGAACTGAAAGATCCGGATACGTTGATCATAACAGCCTATAATATCTCTCCGCAGGGCCAGGAGGATAAAGCAACCGAAACTATTTACAAGCGCATCAGCTAATCAGGGCCGCAATTGCGCGAGTTCATTCTGAATAAAATCCCGCAACTCCTCCTTGCTGGGCAGGTTTACCACATATTTACTAACGAACAATTGCATATCGCTGTCCGCAACCGCATATTCGACCAAAGCCCGGTTCTGGTCGGTCACCAGCACCCGGATCGGGGCTCATTCCCGACCGCTCGTAATATAGCGTATTGATCTGCCTTTTCAACTCCTCGACACTCCAGTTACTCATCACACAATGACGTTTGTAAAAAGCCCTTTTTTCCGGTTCGTGTAATGGAAGTAATAAGGTGAGATGTGAAAAGGAAAAGTTTAGATAGTAGTATTTCCGGATCAATTGAAATCGGCCCTCCTTCCGGATTCTCAGTGTTAGCGGCTATCACACGCCTCGCTGATAGGTTGCCAAACTCTTTAATTTTAACATTTCCCAATTGTGCAGACACCGTCTGCACAATTGGAGGATAGGCCAAATAGAACTGCCTGAACAATTTGAGGTTTCCGGAACTCAACCCCGCTATATGCAATGCGTGGGCTAATTCATCCACCAGTCGCTGACCATACCGCGCCCTGTCCTCTCACTTCTGTTCAAATTCGACGATATAAAAGCCGATCAGCCAGTTGCGAATGGTTAAATGCGGTTTATAGCCTTTGCTGCACTTTGCCGGAGTGTAAAATTGGTTTCACGAATTGTCGTTACCAGCGTGTTGGAATCAGTCATAGCTGATGAAGTTTTTAAATTGAAAGCTGAAATAACCGACAATCTTCCCAGCCTGGTCCATTCCAGTTCCCCAGTGGCACGACTTTGTTACCTTTCGGCCTGCAAAAGTCATCAGCAATGAAAATCCTGAAAAAGCTGCCGGTAATTGCGTTAGCTATGATACTTTTTAAGGCCTGCAAGCCGGTTCCGGTATCGCATTGGTTTCCGGTTACGCCGCAGGAGCGTTACGAGCGGGAATTGCTGAAAGCCGGGCTGGAAAAGACGGCGGCCGGTCAAACGTGGTTCCGGATGAGCACACAGGTATTTTCGGATTCGTTGTTCACGACCGTACCATATCAGGAACGTATATTTTTAGGAGATTCATTGCCCGTCCGGGCATTCAAATTTACAGTGCCGGAAGGCCGCAGGTTGGTAATTACCCCCGCCCGGACCGATTCGGCGGCCTTGCTTTTCGTAGAGCTTTTTAAAGTTAAGCGGAATGGAAAACCGCAGCGACTGAAATACCTGGAAGACGAAGGCGCCGTTCTCACCTATTCAAGCGACGAAAAGGATACATTGTTGCTCAAACTCCAGACCGGCCTGCTTCAACAGCTCAACGTAACGGTCTCCTTTTCCACTGAACCGACGTTGGGATTTCCAGTGGCCGGCCATCACATGTCCAGCGTAATGAGTCATTGGGGTGCCGCACGGGACGCCGGTGCGCGCATGCACGAAGGCATCGATATCCGTGCAAAGCGCGGAACACCGGCCGTTGCAGCGCAAAGCGGGATTATTACGCAGGCTGGCACGAACCATCTGGGAGGGAAAGTGATTTTCCTTTCTTCCCCCGACAGCCCCTATTCGCTTTACTATGCCCATCTGGATAGCCAGCTGGTTTCGGCCGGCCAATGGGTAAAAGCGGGTGACACGCTCGGGCTTGTCGGTAACACAGGCAATGCGATCACCACCTCACCGCATTTGCATTTCGGTATTTACACAAAAAGTTACGGCGCAGTAGACCCGCTGCCCTTTGTCGACGATCGCCCCGAGAAATTACCCGGCCTGCCGGCAACTTCGGGGTGGTTAGGCGACACGGTTATAATCCGCAAAAAAGTGAATTTATACAGCACCCCACAACCCGGTCGAAATCAAATTATCCGATTGCTGCCGGCCGATACAGCCATACGCATCGTCGGCGAAACGGCCAAGGGGTACAGGGTCCAAACGGCCGATGGCATAAACGGCTACATTCCTGCCGTGCCGCTTCAATGGTTCCGTCAGGAACCACCCCGCATGGACAGGGCCGATTAGCGCCGTTTCATTCTGAACGCGACAAAAAAGACCACCGGTTTCCCCGGTGGCCTTTTGCGCATTTAAGCGACTGCAACAGTAGTATCAGGTTTAAGCGTAACGGTTTCCTCATTCGGGACGGCGTCGCCGACCATCGGGCCGTTCTGCGACAGCTCACTACCTTCTTTTTTGGATTTGAAAATGGGCCACATAAACTGGGCGTACCATTCTTCCTCGTGATAATGCTTGATGCCATACGACGTCGGGTATTTTCGGGTGATTATGCCGGTTCCGAAAATAATGTCCCAAAGAAAGAACATATTCCCGAAGTTCCCTTTATAATATCCCACCCCGTCGTCGCTTGTATCCGCGTGGTGTGCATGGTGTGTGGCAGGCGTCGAAATAAGTCTCTCGAGTACCCAACCGATCGGTTGAAGCCATTTCTTTTCATAAAATGGCTTGTCCCATGGAATGCTCGAATGCGCGCCGGTCGTAATGAACGACTTGATCACCTTCACAAACAATGCTGCGTAACCCAATCCCAGGTAAGTCAAGGCGACAGTGAGGTAAGTTTGCGAGAAAAACAATGTGTAAATCACATTCTGGCGGCTGGCCATAGCCATGCCCATATACGGCGCGGAGTGGTGGGTCCGGTGGAAACGCCACAGCCACGGTAGCTGGTGGTGCAGGCGATGGTACCAATATTGTGTAAGATCGTCGGCCACGGCGATAATCAGAAACGCCCACCAAAAGGGCACCCAATCGAGTATATTTTTAGCATCGGGCAATACTACCGGGAGAAATTTCAACCCGAAATAGGCCACGAACGGGCGGATCACCAGCTTGGGTACAATAAAGCAGACTATATCGAGGGTCCGCTCGTTCTTCGTCCATTTGTTTTCATACAAACCTGCCGCGAACTCGATCACGCCCAGGACGAGGACAATGACCGGCAATCCCCAGGAACTCAGGTTTTTGAATACGTTTTCAATGAATGCGGGGGCTTTGAAAGGAAATTCATTGGCTCCCTCCCACGGCCGGTAGCCGAAAATCTGGAAGCTTGCAAACATCAAAACAATCGGTGCGATGTACAACAGTACACTCAGCAGGCCGTCGCGGGTAATTTTCCGGGCCGTTGCATTGTCCAATTTCATGCGTGATTTGATTTTTATGGTGAAAATGCGATATCAGTTAAACAGCCGCCAGGCAAGCCAAATACCTCCGGCGATGAGGATAAAGGGAATAATGGTCAACAAAATGCCTACCGCAATCTTGCGCGCCAGCAACACGAGGTCCGAAAATGTGATCATGTCTTGAAAAGCAATAATACCGGTCTACTATAAACGCAAAAGGAATATCGGTACGGAAATACCCCGGGACAGCACAGCTGGCAACTGAAATCGCCAACCACCGAAAATCTCAGATGATCAGCCATGACTGTCGGGCGGGATATTTCCGGAAAATGTCAGAGATAGTCACCGCTTCAACAGCAGCAACCTGAATAAACCAGGGAGAAACAAAGGGGGAAAGTATGCCCACCCACTCGCCCCGATGGGGACTTGCAAAGTAAATTAACCGCGCTCATATCAACGATGCCTGGATTAATACTCGGCTCAGGGTGGTTCAGGAGCCTCGCTTTTTAATAGTATACTTATTTGATAGACAAAGTAAATTTAATGTTTTCGAAAAAACAATAGCTTGCCCGATTTTTCTTAAATAAAAAACCGTGGCGGCAGTAACGCGCTGTCGGCCACGGATCAGACAGAAAAGGCGTCAATGACACCTTTCTGTCGATTTTATATAAACCAATTTATTTCAACTCGGCAAGCCATTGCTGTGCGAATGCACGGGCTGTGTTGGTAGGCGTGGCGCCCATGCGGTAACAGAATTTCCACACATCGCTTTTCCCTTCGTAAGCCGCATTCACGAACTTCTTTCGTCCGTTCACTTCCTTTGTCTGCGCCGCGAAATCGACCCCTTTGCTCTGGTTCAGGAAATCGGTGAGGCGGGCCACGAGTACCTTTTTGGGATCTTTCAGTCTTTCGTATTCATCCGCATTGCTCTTTGCATTTCGCGCCATTGTCTGCTCCGATTGACGGATTTCGTCATTGGCGAGATATTCGGCGTATTGTTTTTTGAATTCCTCCATATCGGTTTTCAAAAGCGGTTTAATCTTTTTGAAGAAAGCCGCATTGCGCTTACCCTCTTCGATCTGCTTCTTGAAATCCGCCCGTTGCTCGGCCGGCAGGCTGCCGAGCATGCTTTCCATTCCCGCGAACGTCTCGGCCGACTGGATCTGAATATCCACAATCGGCTCCATATCCTTCGCCTGCAATCCCTGCACCCCTTTCAGGCGGTTGGCGCGGATTTCCTGCTTGCGTTGCTCGCTGACGGTCGTTTCCAGCTTCGGATAACGCTTCGCTATCGATTCGGTGTAGCGTTTCTGAAAGTCTTCCGAATTGAAATACATTTTCACGAACGCTCCGGCCTTTTTAATCGCGGTCGCCTGCGCTTCCGGCGCCAACGAGCGGCAGGCCGACTTTACCGGGCTACCGAAATACGGCACGGTTACCGACGGCGCCTGTAAACCATTCCACAGACGGTTTTGAATGTCCTTCTGGCTGATTCCGTATTCTTCGAACTCGTCGCTGAACGTAAAATTGAGGAATGCAATGCAGCAGGCGTAGAGGAAAAAGGGTACTAATTTATTTTTCATGGCTATCACAATTGTAATCAAGGTAATGCTTATTGTTTCTCGGCAATCATATCGAGTTCCTCACCCTCGAACACGACGAAAATATTCAGTTTGTTATCCTTCACAGTGCCGACCTTATCGGTACCCTCGTAAATGTCGATACCGGAGCTTCCCGCGTTCTTCAGGTTCAAAGTTCCGAGATCTTCGTCGGGCTCGCGGTCGCCATCGATCGTCGCTTTCAATTTGCCCGTCACAACTTCCGAGGTAAATTTGTCAAGCTGAATGATAATGGTTGCGTCTTCCAGCGAACGCTCGTCACCGTCAACTTTAAGCTTCGTCACTTTATAGCTTCCCGCCACTTTCGAGCTCAATTCCGGGGATACGTCCTTGTCCTTGTCTTCGCAGGCGAACATCAATGTGCTGAGCAACAACAGAGCGAAAATGTTTCTCAAAAATGTAATCTTTTTCATGGCTGTATCTGATTTGAAATGGATAATGGATGAGATAATTTTTGCCTTTCGACCTTACAAAGGTAGCCTCCCCGGGAGCGGGAGATCAATCCTATAAATGCATGATTTTTCGAAAATCATATGTTTATAGGATATTATTAAAAGGTTTTATTTCAGACTTTTGCCACTGTAATTTTCCAGTCCATTCTACTCTCCGGGTCCGATGAAATTATATTTGAGAGCACTCTTACTTACCTTTTTTTACAGCGCGGCATTTGCACAAAACCCAGATCCCGCTGCCATTCTGAAACGCATTCAGACCAGCAAGCAAGACACTAACCGGGTGCTTGCCTACATTGAATACGGGCAATATCTCGAGAATCAGAACCTGGACAGCGCCGGTAAATATTACCTCAAGGCCGACGCCCTGAGCGAGCAGCTGAACTACGACACGGGCCGGTTCAAGTTCCGCTCCAACTACACTTATATCCTCAACTTGCAGGGGAAATTCGAAGAAGGACTGAAACTGAACCGCGAGAGCCTGGAAATCGCCAGAAGAATGAAGCATCAGGTCAATATCGGCAAGAGCCTTGCCAATATCGCCGCGAGTTACACCTATATGGGGAACTTCACCGAGGCTATCAAATACTACCAGCAATCGGCCAGTCAGTTCGACAAGCTGGGGATGAAGGAGTTCCTTCCAAGGCTTTACATCAGCATTGGAACGGCATTCGAGCATGCCAATCTTTTCAACAAATCATTGGTATACAAGCAGAAAGCATTGCAGCTCGCGCGACCGATGAAGGATAGCCTGCAACTTGCGGATATCCTGACGAACATCGGCGGTTGCTATTTCAATCTGAAAAGGTACAACGATGCCCTCGCGCATTTCAAGGAAGGTCTGAAAGTGGCTGAAAATATCCGTTCCGACATCTTCGTCACCCAGGCTTACGCCGGCCTCTGCCGCACAAACCGCCTCTTGAAGAACCTCGACGCAGCATGGGAATACGGCCGGAAGGGGCTTGACCTTGCCCGGAAAACCGGCAATGTTTTTCTCGAACTCGACTGTCTGCGTGCTTTGATGTTCCTCGCGGAGGACAGCAAGAAAATCGATTTATCGGCCAAATACACGAAAGAAGCGCTCACCATCGCCGAGGCGAACAACATGACCGACCACCTGGTAGAACTTTATGAAGATTACGCGACCGACCTCGCCCGGCAGAATAATTATAAGGGTGCTTACGATTACCTGATGAAATATTCGATCCTGAACGACTCCATCCAGGGAATAGACGTGCAAAAGCAATTACAGGAGCTCGACACCAAATACCTGACCGCGCAGAAGGAAAAGCAGATCGTAACGCTTGAAAAAGAGAAACAAACCCGCAACACCCTGATATATGGCCTCATTGCCGGGCTCGTTGGCCTGCTCGTAATCGCGATATTGGTTTACCGCAACATCGCATTTCGCAAACGCGTGGCCGAACAGGAAGTACTGCGTTTGCAGCAGGAAAAACAATTGGTCGCCACCAATTCCATTCTGAAAGGGCAGGAAGAAGAACGTACCCGCGTGGCCCGCGACCTGCACGACGGCCTGGGCGGATTATTATCTGGTATCAAACTAACTCTGAATTCCGTGAAAGGAAATGTAATCCTGCCCGAAGAAAGCGCTATGACGTTTACCAGGGCCCTGACGCAACTCGATGGCGCCATCAGCGAAATGCGCCGCGTAGCCCACAGCATGATGCCCGAATCGCTTGTGCGGTTCGGATTAATCGACGCGCTGAGCGATTTTTGCGACGGCATCAGCGCTTCCGGCCGGTTGAAAGTAAATATGCAGGCCTTCGGCTTTGAAGACAAACGCCTCGATTCGCAGGTGGAAGTCGTCCTTTACCGGATCATCCAGGAGCTGCTCAACAATGTGCTCAAATACGCCGAAGCCACCGAAGCGCAGGTGCAGCTTACTTGGGTTGAAAACCACGTGAGTGTAACCGTAGAAGACAATGGAAAGGGCTTCGACGTCAAAAACCTCGAACAAAACAAGGGTGCCGGCCTCCGCAACGTCCAGGCCCGCGTGGACTATCTGAACGGTACGCTCGACATCCAGTCGAAGCCGGGCGAAGGAACCTCGGTACTGGTTGAAGTCGTACTTTAATTATCGCTCCCAACGCCAGAAATGGCTTTAATCCCAATAAAAAAGAACTTATGAGTGTCAGAATCCTCATCGTCGACGATCACCCGCTGGTATTGGAAGGACTGAAGTCGCTGCTCGCCGACGCGGAAGGCGTACAGGTCGTAGGAACGGCCACCAATGCCATCGAGGCCATTGCATTCCTGAAAAACAATGAAGTGGACATCGCATTCCTCGACATCAACCTTCCCGACATCAGCGGCATCGACCTTTGCAAAAAAGTAAAAGACCAGTTCCCGGAGGTCAAAACGCTCGCATTAAGCACATTCAACGAACGCGCCTACGTATCGCGCATGATCCAAAATGGCGCCTCAGGCTATTTGATCAAGAGTTCCGGCAAGGAAGACATCCTCGAAGCCATCGCACAGGTGCAGGCCGGCGGGTATTTTATGAATGTGCAGTTCGATCAGGTAACGCCGGCCACGGCGCCGAAAACCGTTCCTTTTTTGACAAGGCGGGAAAAAGAAGTGCTCTTATTAATCGCGGAAGGACTTACCAACCCGCAGATTGCCGAACAGTTATTCGTAAGCGTAACAACGGTGAACAGCCATCGCCAGAACTTGCTCATCAAGTTCGAGGTATCGAATACGGCTTCGCTCATCAAGCTGGCTGCCGGCCTGGGGTTGATCTGACAATGCCGCTTGTGAGTGAACGCAATGTCCGAATGTCATCGGGACCGGATTTTCGGGTGTTGCCGTCTTCGGTCTTTTTGACAGCGTCCGAAAGCATCCTGCCCCGATCCTCCGCGGATGGATCGGGGCTTGTTTAAAATCAGTTCGTTGCCAGGCTTCCAAACGGGAAAATAGCCGAGGAGACATGCGCCCGGTTCATAATCTGACCTAATTCTCTGGCCTTTTCTGGGAATTGCGGGGTCAGATTATTTTTTTCCTGCGGGTCTTTTGAGAGATCATAGAGCTCAACCAGCGCATCCGGATTACCGGCGGCTTTCAACCGGACCGCCTTCCAGTTGCCCTGGCGCACCGCCTGCCTGCCGCCTTGCTCGTGGAATTCCCAGTACAGATAATCATGCTTTTTCTGGGTTGGCTTGCCCTTCAATGCGTCGGTAAATGAAATGCCGTCGATATTGCGGGGCGCGGACGCATTTGCCAGCTCTGCGAAAGTGGGCAGAATGTCCCAGAAGGCGCCGATGTAATCGCTTTTGGAACCCGGCTTGATGACAGCGGGCCAACGAGCGGCGAATGGTTCACGAATACCACCCTCATACAAATCGCGCTTCACGCCGCGGAAGCCGGCACTGCTGTCGAAAAAATTCGGGTCCGCCCCTCCTTCGATGTGCGGGCCATTGTCGCTGGTGAAAATGACCAGCGTATTCTTATCCAGTCCTTTTTCCTTCAATTTATCCATCACCTGCCCCACGTACAGGTCCAGGCGTGCCACCATGGCCGCAAAAGTGGCGTGAGGAAATTCCTGCGATGCATAACCGCCACCGGTAGCCCCGGGGCCATAGTCGGCACCCTTGTATGGCTTTTCTCCGAATTTACCTTTATAGAACCTGAAAAGGCTGTCGTCCGGCACAACCAGCTCTGCGTGCGGCAGAATGTAGGGCAGGAACAAGAAGAACGGCTGCTTTCCGTCCTGTGCCTCCAGAAAAGCGATCGCCTTTTTCTGGATCAGGTCGGGGGCGTATTCCTTGTTGTTGATCAGCCCTTTATTTCCTTCCAAGAGTATTTTTTTGCTGTTATCCCAAAGGTGTTCGGGATAATAGCGATGTGCCAGGCTCTGGCAGTTATAACCAAAAAAACGGTCGAATCCCTGCTTGTTCGGGTCACCCTCCGAACCCACCGGGCCCAATCCCCACTTCCCGAAAGCGGCCGTTGTATATCCCGACTTTTTTTAGTATTTCCGCCAATGTGATCACCGAATCGGCAATGGGTTGCTGGCCTTCCGGTTCCACACTTTTGTTGCCGCGAATGTAGGTATGCCCCGTGTGCTGGCCCGTCAGCAGCGACGACCGCGAAGGCGCGCATACGGAGGTACCCGCATAGAATTGACTGAAAATCATCCCTTCCCGCGCGAGACGATCGATGTTGGGTGTTTTAATAAGTTTTTGCCCGTTAAAACCGACATCGCCATAGCCGAGGTCGTCGGCCAGGATAAATACGATATTCGGACGTGCCGGTTTAGGTGTTTGGGCTGGGGAATGATGGCAAAGAAACGACGTGGCAAAGAGGGCAACCAGCAAAAAGTACTTTTTCATTATGGAGTAGATTAATACACTTCAGAAAGACATTGCAATCCCGGGAATACTTGGATTTAACTTGGTAGCTGTATCTTTGTTTCCGATACCCTACGACAGCCCGGACGACCGGCATGAATTGACAACCACCGAAAATTCCGGCAAGTCGCGCCTGGACTGTCTCTTAGGGTATCGGAAAGCAGATATGTTTCTGAATATTGCTAATCGGGAGATCGACGTAATCTACTTGTTTGATAGACAAAGTAAAGATAAATACTTTGAACAAGCAAATGCTAATAGAAAGAATTTGCGATTTTACCGGTGATTTCTGAGACTATTTTAGCAGTCTGACAGAATAATTGTCAAATTTCCCGTCGTCGGTCAGCAACCACAAATCTTCCACTTGTGATTGCGCAATCAGCAACTGTCGAAAGGTTCTTTATGAATCAATGGAAGCTGCTGATACACACCCAATGCGGGATTTTGATATCGATCAGTTGAACTTCCGCTGGCACCAGACGATCAATGGGATTGGGAATAGTAAGTTTCAGTAAGCCAGCTTTAATGGCGATTTCCCAAAGTGAACCCATACTGAAAAACAGCTCGTTTTGCTTGTTTTCGATCAGGTCGATTTGCGTTTGGCTAAGCCTTTCGTCGTCAGTCAGAAACCAAAGAAGGATGTGAGTGTCAAGAAGTATTCTCATTCGAGCGCATTAAAATCCGTTAGTTCATCCGTGAAGTTATCGGGAACGCGAGATATAATGCCTTTGCCTGAGCCTCTTTTCAATTCAAGTTTCGCTGCATTCGAAGACTCCTGAAACAGGTGATAGGCCCATTCCAGCTTATCCTTGAAATCCTTGTCGTGCAAGGCTTCCAATTGCTTTTTAAGCAATTCGTTTTCCCTCTTCAATGCGTCGAAATCTTTTTGAGAAATAACAGGAGTACCCATGGCTTTTGAATTTACATATGAGTAAATTTAAGATAAGTATCCCTGAAATACAACATCACTTTTTAGCGACTCGGAAAGGCGGTAATCTTGCCGATGTTTTGCACACGTCCGCTGGCCCTTACTTTCCAAATGTCATATTTTTTCTGCATATCCAGCCAAAATTCGGCACTCACACCAAACCCTTTCTCCAACCTGACCGCCATCTCGGCCGATATGCCCGCCACCTCATTGACCACTTCGGAGAGCTGCTTGCGGCTAACATTCAATTCCTTTGCGGCGCGGGTTACCGAAATCTTCATTTCTTTTAATATATCCTCGCGCAACACCGCGCCCGGGTGCACAGGTTTCATTTCACTTTCCATAACGTTCAATGATAATCGACGTAGTCGATTTGTATACATTACCATCTTCAAACCTGAACAGCACCCGATAATTCCCGGTGATCCAAACTGACCAAAAGCCTTCCAACCTACCTGAAAGTGAATGCAATCGATATCCGGGAATGGCTCTGACAGGTTCAAGGTTTTTGGCCGTGTTTAAAACCGAGAGGATACGTTTGAGCTTCTCGATTTGCTCAGGTGGCAACTTCGATGCATCGTCCTTTTCCCAAAGCAGCCTGAGCCCTTTGTGGTTGAAAGTCTTAATCATATTAAAGATAGTACGTAACCTCGAAGGTTACAAATTTATCAACAGCAATATGATCGTTGTTGCTGATAAATTCCATCTTCTATTTCCGAACGGCACGCCCTATCTCCCGAACGTTCTTCCCTGTCTTATGCTGCAAATCATCACCCATGTCTTCACGGGCTGCATCGGCGATCTTTTCGAGTTCCGCCACTATTTCCGGGTTCTGTTCCAGCACGTCATACCGCTCGGACGGATCGCGGGCGAGGTTGTATAATGCCTTCGGGTATTGATGATCTTCCGGCGCCGGGCCGGGCTGACCGTTTTTACCCGGCAATGACCCCTCGTACGTGCGGCCGGGATGCGCGAACACGAGTTTCCAATTGCCTTTCCGAACAGCTTCGAGGCTGTTTTTGCGGTAGTAATACAAAAAGGTTTCCCGCGGCGTCTGGCTTTCGTCGCCTTTGAGCAATGCGCTGAAATCGACGCCGTCGATTTTTTCTTTCGGTAATTTCGCGCCGGTGAGTTTGACGATCGTCGGGAGGACGTCGAGTGTGGACAAAAGCTTGTTGGAAACCCTTCCGGCCGGAATAACGCCCGGCCAGCGCATAATGCAAGGTTCCCGTTGCCCGCCTTCGAAGGAGGTTCCTTTACCTTCGCGGAAACCTCCGGCAGAACCGGCATGGTCGCCGTAATTCAACCACGGACCGTTGTCGCTGGTAAAAATTACAAGGGTGTTATTATCCAGGCCCTGCGCCTTCAACTCCTTCATGATCTCCCCTACCGACCAGTCGAGTTCCATCATCACATCGCCGAAAATACCTCTTTCGCTTTTACCGCGGAACTTCGCGGACGCGGCCAGGGGCACATGTGGGAGCGGATGCGGCACGTACAGGAAGAAGGGTTTGCTTTTGTTTCTTTTGATAAACGAGATGGCCTTTTCGGTGATTACGGGCGTCAGTTCACTGGCATCTTCCAGGTTTTTGATCTCTTTTACCTGCTTGTTACCGTCGATCCAGTGAAGCGGCGGATATTTTGCGCGCTCCTGCCACGGGTGCAACGGCCACATGTCATGCGAATAAGGCACGCCGTAATATTCGTCGAAGCCCTGTTGGAGCGGTAAAAATTCCTGGTCGCTGCCCAGATGCCATTTACCGAAAATACCGGTTGCGTAGCCCTGCGCCTTCACGAGTTCGGCAATGGTCTCTTCTTTGGGGTTAAGCCCAAGCCCCGCATTCGGCCCGAACGCCCCTGATATGCCCAGGCGGTTGGGATAACAACCCGTAAGTAATGCGGCACGGGAGGCGCTGCAAACCGCCTGCGCGGCCATAAAATTGGTGAACCGGGTACCCTCCATGGCCATTTTGTCGAGATTAGGCGTCTTATAGCCTAATGCGCCGTTTACGGAAAGGTCGCCATAGCCGAGGTCGTCGATGAAGAACAGGACGATGTTGGGTGTTTTCGCCGCCGGTTTGCCGGATTGAAAGGCCATCAGAAGGCAAAGGCCCGTTGTGACCAGCAGCAGGGAGAGTATTCTAAGCATCTTGCAAGGTTTGGTTTTAGGTAATATCAGCGCAGTATGGCGCCAAGCTCCCGCCTGGTACCGTACTGCGCTGTTTGCTCAAAATTAATTACCAGTTCGGATTTTGTTTCAGGTTCGGGTTCAAATCGCGCTCCTTTTGCGGGATCGGCCAGAGGTAATGGCGGCTCGCATCAAAAACACGGTCCGAAGAGGCAGCCTGCACCGTAACCAGCTTGCCGCTGGCATCCGGGTAAGTAATGCCGAACACCGGACCATTCATTACCTGCTCCCCGATTTTCCATCGACGGATGTCATACAACCGCTGTCCCTCGAAAGCCAGTTCCACCGTCCGTTCGCGCCGGACGATTTCGCGCAACGCAGCCTGGGCGGTTGTCGTTACCGAAGGCTGTTTCACATCGGTACGGCCGTTTCTTACCTGATTAATGGCCGCCAGCACGCTCGCATCGATTTGCCCCAGCTCGATTTTCGCTTCGGCATAAGTCAGCAGCACCTCCGCGTAACGTAGCAGGATAATGTTGATGCCGCTATTGCCGGGATTCGCGAAATCTTCGGCATTGATATACTTTTTAATATTAAAACCAGTGGTAGAAGCGATGTAAGTGCTTCCGATCGCATCGGCGGTGCCACTGGTCGGGCGGGGCTGGAAAGTAATACCGCTGGGTAATGCGTCGCCTTCGAGGAATACCGAAAATTTCAGGCGCGGGTCGCGATTGACATAAGGTTTCGCCGGATCGTAGCCGCTCGAAGGATCGGTGATTTTCTTGCCTTCGAGTGTTTCATAGGTGTCTACCAATGCTTTTGTCGGCACATAGGTACTTTGCGCATTTTTCTGGCTGTACGGGGCGAGCAAGTTGAAGACGTTGTTCGGATAAACATCCTTCAAATACTGTTTGTCCAAAAGCACTTCCTTGTTGTTCTCCGCGGCGTAGCTATACAGTTTTTCATAGGACTCATTCAAACCATACACTCCGAGCTTGATCACCTGATCGGCGGCATCGGCAGCTTTCTGGTAACGTCCCGCGTACAGGTCCGCACGCGCGAGCAAGCCTAATGCGGCACCTTTCGTAAACCGGCCTTTATCTGCGGCACCGTAAGTAGCCGGCAACAATGCAGCAGCTTCGGTCAGTTCTTTTTCCACAAAATTCCAGATTTCCTCGACCGGTGTGTTGGTCAATGCGCGGCCTTCATCGATACTGATCGACGACGTTACCAGCGGCACCGGACCAAACAATCCGGCGAGTTTCAAATAATGGTAAGCCCGTAGCGCCTTTGCTTCGCCTTTGAGCTGATTGATCAATGCAGCATTAGTGCCCGGCACTTTATCGACGTTTTCAAGGAAATAATTTACGCCGCGAATGCCCCGGTAAGCCCTTTTCCACTCTTCATATATCACCGAACTCGTAGCGTCATAACTTCCGGCCTCAACGTAAGCGGCCACGTTGAAGCTCTGGTTGGTGTGCGCGAGATCGGTAATGCCGTCCCAGGTTACGGCGGTCGTGCTGTCCAGATCGGTGTAGAGGGAGTTAACGGCAAGTTTGGCGTCGTTTTCGGTTTTCCAGAACAAATCTTCTGAAAGCCGGTCGTTGGGAACGGTTTCGAGCAGGCCCGAATCGCAGGAGGACAGACCAAGCATCAATGCCGTAATTCCTGCGTAAATGGTATGTTTAAATGTACTTGTTTTCATAAATGTGATCAGAATGAGAGGTTCAAACCAAATGTGTACAATGCGGTTTGCGGGAAATAAACGGCACGGCCGGACGGTACTTCGGGGTCGAGGTTCCATTCATTCAGCTTGGAAAATGTCAGCAGATTGGTAGCCGAAGCGTAAACACGGATGCGGCTTACCCTAAGCTTGCTCACGATGTCCGCCGGAATATTGTACGCGAGCTGCACGTTTTTCAGGCGCAGGTAAGAACCGTCGATCACCAGCCGGTCCGAAGTCGCCACATTTCGAAGGTCGAACTTCACCGGGCGAGGGAAACGCGCCCCGGGGTTTTCGGGAGTCCAGTAATTATTCGTGTAAATCTCATGGGTGAAACCTTCCTGGTTGCCCATTTCCGCGAGTGCACCGGCCAGGCGTGCATCTACTTTCGCCGCTCCCTGAAACAATATGCTCAGGTCGAAACCCTTGAAAGAGAAATCGCCGTTCAGGCCAAATGTGTATTTCGGGAATGAGTTACCGATCACGGTCATGTCGTCGGCGTTGATCTTGCCGTCGCCATTCCGATCCACATATTTTACGTCGCCGGGCTTGGTATTGGCGACGTAGGTTGCCTTGTACTCGGTAATTTCCTGCTGGGACTGGAAAAGTCCGTCGGTCTGATAACCCCACAGTGTGTTGATCGGCAGGCCTTTGGCGATGATATAACGCGGGTCGATATCAGAACCGGTGATGTACGGACCGGTGCCTTTCAAATCCACGACTTTGTTTTCATTAATACTCAAATTTCCTCCCAAACCATACCGGAAACCTGACGCACTCGCAGCGCCACGGTAGTTCAGGCTAAACTCCCAGCCTTTATTCTCTACCGAACCTGCATTCTGCGGCGGTGCTTTCAAGCCTATCGTGGCAGGGATGTCGAGGTTCAAAAGAATATCGTCGGTGAGCTTGCGATAGTAATCGGCGGTTAACGCCAACCGCTTGTTCAGAAATACCGCATCGATACCGAGGTCGAGTTGCGTGGTAGACTCCCAGCCCAGGCCGGTATTAGCCAGCGTCGTAGGGCGGTAGCCTTGCACCGGCACACCACCGAAGCTGTAACCGAGGGCCGTCAACGCCGAATAGTAGCTATACAAATCCACCGACTGGTTTCCGGTAATCCCCCACGAGCCGCGGAGTTTCAGGTCATTAACCGCTTTTTCCAGCCCTTGCCAGAAATTTTCCTTCGAAATGCGCCATCCCGCCGAGAATGAAGGGAAGAAACTGTATTGTTTTGAGCCGGTGAATTTGGAAGAACCGTCATAGCGGCCATTCGCCTCGAACAGGTATTTCTCTTTGTAATCATAATTTACCCGTCCGAAATACGAGCGCAGGCCATATTCGGCGTCGTTGCCGGAATTGCTTTTGGTACCGTCATTCGCGCCCTGACCGATCGACCCGATGTCATTGTTATAAAACCGCTCACGGTAGGCCGACAGGAAAGTCTGCGTATTGCCGATTTGCGAGTAACCCACCAACGCCTTCAAACCATGACTGCCAAAGCTTTTTTCGTAGGTCAGCAAATTATTGATCGTATACTCGCGCAGCGTGTTCCTGACTTCCGTGAGCGAATTGATGGCGACTGTTTTGGTAACGTTGGTATTCTTGTCGGTGTTAGTATATGAGTTGGTAAAGTTTTTCTGGTTGGTAAATGTGCCCCGGCCAGCGATTTGCGTGGAGAACGTCAATCCTTCCACAATGTCGAATTCAGCCTTGACATAACCCGCCAGGTAATCCGTCACTTGTCTTGACTGCCCCCCCGATTTCATTAAACATCAATGGGTTATTCCCCTGCGTGCTCAATCCATAAGTACCATCCGGATATTTGGGAACCGCCCACAATGTGCCGTGAAAGAAGTGATTCAAGGGTTGTGGGTTCTGTCCGGAATTGTTCACGGTGGGGTTCAATGCGCGGGCATAGCGGTAGTTGATGTCGCCGCTGACGCGAATGCGTTTCGAGACATTGTAGTCGGTATTCAAACGGAATTCGCCGATTTTATTGGAATAACCGGCAATTACCCCCTGCTGGTCCTGGAAACGGGCGCTCAACCGGGTGCGGATCATGTCAGTTCCGCCGGCTACCGAAATGGTGTGATTTTGCTGGGGAGCGGAGCGAAGCATCGTTTCGAACCAGGTATTCGGCATCGGGTATTTCTCCCGGTCGGTCGCATGAACGTACGCTTGAATGGATTCCTCTGTAAAACGCGCCGGAACAGCCAGGCCGGCATTCGTGTACGCAGCCACCTGCTCGCGCATGTAAGCCTCGATCCCCATCATTTTGGGCACGTTGTTGGATTTCTGAACGGCATAATAACCGTGGTAATCCACCTGTACCTTGCCGCCTTTGGCACGCTTCGTAGTGACGAGAATGACGCCATTGGTTGCGCGGGAGCCGTAAATGGCTGTCGAAGAGGCATCCTTCAAAACGGAAATCGACTCGATATCGTCCGGGTTGATATCGCTCAAACGCTGCTCGATGCCATCCACGATCACCAATGCATCGTTTTTGCCGAGATCATACCCGCTGGTACTGCTGCCGTTGATATTGAACGTGGTGATACCCCGGACCCGGATATTGGTATTCGACTTCCCCGGCGAACCACCTTGATCGAGCACGGTCACACCCGGCATCAGTCCCTGCATCGACTGCTGGATATTCGATACCGGCCGTTTGGTAATTGCTTCACCGCTGATCTGGGACACCGAGTTCGTGAGGGCATTCCGTTTCTGGGTGCCGTAACCCACCACTACGACTTCCTCCAACTGCTTCGTATCCGCAGCCAGCTTGATATCGATCGTGGCGCGGCCGTTCACGGCCACCTCCTGGGTAACGTACCCGATCCCGGAGAAAACAAGAATACCGTTCGATGGTGCATTGATTTCGTACTTACCGTCGGCGTCCGTGGAGGTACCGGTAAGCGTGTTTTTGACTACAATATTGACGCCTGGCACCGAACCATTGTCGGTTGCGGACGTTACGGTGCCTTTCACGGCGATGTTCTGGGCGAAGGCGCCGAGGCCAGGGAGCAGCAAAGCCGCAATCAGCAGGCCTCTGCTCAGGAGAGCGTTTCTGGATAGATTTTGGAACATAGTAATTAGTTAAAATGGGGCTGGGTTCAGACAATCGGGTACGTGCAAACGCAGTGCGGTCAGCGGGCCGCCGGAATCATTAAAGAAGAACAAATCGGAAATGGCTGTTACCGGCTAGCAGCGGCAACAACAGCGGAATAATTGGGAAAGATCCATGCGGCGGTTCAGGTTGGTGGTTGTCAATGGGCAAATCAATAAACTATAAATTCTATTAAACATATAGGCAAAGTAAAATAGCGAATCTGCAACAAGCAACCCGGGTTTACTTATTTTGAACAAATCGGGCGATTTTTAAAGATTACTGCTATTAATCATGTAAAAAATACAAAGGCGGCGATTATACTCACCGCCCGTAGATCGTTTGCAGGTATTGCTTTTGCAAGGTCGAGAAATACAACACGCCGCCGATCAGCACCGCCCAGATAAGGAAAAGCAGCGTGGGGTGCGGGAAATAATGGTAAGCCGTAATGAACACCAATGCGCCGCGGGCGAATTCGAGGTAAAACACCCAGCGGCGCTGTTCGAGAATGGCGCCACAGTTGATGAGTGTCACAAATAGCACCAGTGCGACCATCACTTGCAGAAAAGTTTCTTCCTGATGCTCGAAAAGAAGCAGGAAAAACAGCGTGGTCACGGTAACGATGAACTGCACCAAAACATACCGCCTGAATTTCTGTGACCGTACGCGCACTTTGTTTTTGGACAGAAAACGCTTTTCGACAATGCGTCTCACAGCCGGGTCGAAATCGGCCGGACTGCCGAAAATGACTTTCAGTTTCGCAGCAATGCCCTTTTGCTGCTGGGCGTAATACCAGATTTCAACGAGAAAATGGAAATGTTGCCATAGAAAGCTATAACTGTCGAGCTGCCTGGTGAGGCCGTAAACGGGCTCCTCTTTTTCCTCCGCGAATGTGCCGAAAAGTTTGTCCCAGATAATGAACATGTCCCCGAAATTCTTATCGAGATATGCCTCGTTGCTCGCGTGGTGCACGCGGTGGTGCGAGGGTGTCACCAATATGTATTCGAGAATGCCCAGCTTGCCGATCACCTGCGTATGTGTGAAAAAGGGATATAATCCGTGCACGATAAGCATTGTCGTGATCATCTGCGCCGGGAAGCCGATCAGCGGCAGCACCGACCAGAAGGCCGTTCGCACCACCGCCTGAAAAATCGTTATGCGTGTTCCCGCCGTATAGTTGAACTCCTCGCTCGTATGATGCACGACGTGAAAGCCCCAGAAGAGGTTGATCTTGTGCCCCGCGCGATGGTACCAGTACCAAACAAAATCGGTCGCGAGCAGCAATGCGATCCATACGAGCAATGTGGGGCGGATCTCGAACAACCCGTAATTCTTCTGGAGATAATCATAGAAAAAGAAGAACGAACCGGCCGTAAACATGTCGGTAAGCCGTTCGGCCACGCCTACATTCATATTGGCAATGGAGCTGTTGAAATTGAACAACTGCCGTCCAAGACGCTTTGAAACCCAATATTCAATCCCGATCAGCAAAAGGAACAATGGAACGGCCAATGCCATGTAATTCAGCGCCATAACCGATTCTTTTACTATATTTACTTAATAGATTATATATACAAATATTGAATGCGGGATTGTATTTGCCAAAAATTTGACTGAAAACCATTAAATAAAATCTAAAACCCTTTTATTCGTGGTTTTACAACGCGGGCAACGTCTGCCTGCCTGAATTTGATACTGATACCAAAATCTCCCTTTTCCGGATGGAAAAAGAAAATACCTATTACGGGGTGAAAGAAATCGCCCGTCGTGCCAATGTCTCCATCGCAACCGTCGACCGTGTGCTGCACAACCGGTCGGGTGTTTCGGAAAAGACCAAAAAGAAGATCAACGATATCATCAAGGAGCTCGACTACCAGCCGAATATCCTTGCCAGCCGTCTCGCTTCGAAGAAAATCATTTCATTGGCCGTCCTCATTCCACGCGTTTCGGAGGAAACAGATTTTTGGGAAGCTCCCATGAAAGGCATTACGCGCGCGGATGCGGAGATCAGAAAATATGGCGTACAGGTCACGACCTTCTACTTCGATCTCAACGATCCCGCTACATTCAACGAGCAGGCTGCGGCCATTCTCGACGGCCATTTCAAAGGCGTATTGCTCGCCCCTTCGTTTATCGAAGAGTCCCGGAAATTCGTCCGCGCCTGCCGGGAAAAAAAATACCCTTCGTCTTCATCGATTCCGACCTGCCCGACGAGGATAACCTCTGCTACATTGGGCCGCATTTATTCCAGAGTGGTTACGTGGGCGCCAAACTTTCGACTTACCGTTTGAAAGAAAAGCATAAAGTGGCCGTCGTAAATATCTCGAAGGAAACCGACAGCTACAACTACCTCCAAATCGAAGAAGGTTTTCGCAGTTATTTTAAAGACCGTAACCTGCCGATCGAGATCGTCCGGATCGATATCAAGGATACCGACAGCCTGTCCGTCGCCCGCGACCTTACGCGCGCATTGCATGAGCATGCCGACATCGAAGCAATTTTCGTCACCAACTCCCGCGTTTTCTCCGTCGCCGCTTTCCTCGAAAAGAACAAGCGTTCCGACATTTCGCTCATCGGTTATGACTATTTGAAAGAAAATATCGCCTACCTGAACAAGGAGCTGATCGACTTCCTGATTTGCCACAAACCCGAAGAGCAGGGCTACCGCGGATTAATGGCCCTTTACCAGACGCTCGTCCTCGGCGCGCCGGTGGAAAAGACGCATTTCATGCCGATCGACATTGTGACGAAGGAGAATCAGGCGTTTTATCAAAACTAGCGGGGGCCGACTCCGGTTTCGTTTGATTTATTGTTAAATTCCTACGGAATTGAGAATACCCGATGGCTATCCCGATTTCTACCGATATTACATCGCTACGCGATTCCGATGCTGTTGGAAGTTTGAAAAGATAATGCCGCCAGGCATGTAATATTGGTAGCAAACAATCATTCAGGAGCATTCCGGCAATGCCGTCAGGCGTGTAACGATAATGTTGGCGCAACTACACGTTAGCAAACCATGCAGCACCGACGTTTCCATCAAACGCCATATTTACTTCCCCGCATCATCCCCGACGCAAAATTTCTTGTAAACAATATCCTCAATTACTTGTAAATTAAATTATGTGTGTATATTTACGGGTACGTACCCGAAATCAAAACGGGCTCACTATTCCTGAACTCTTTTCCCTTTGTTTTATGCATTCGCTTAGCAGACGAAAGTTTATTTTCCAATCGGCCGCCGCCGGTGCCGTTCTGGGTTTGATAGATCATTTGCCGGCACTGGCGCGGCCTGCCGAGGGCAAAAGAGTCGGGATTATCGGGTTGGACACTTCGCATGCCATCGCATTTACAAAAGCCCTGAATGCCGAACAGCCTGACGCGATTTATGACGGTTATAAAGTGGTAGCCGCATATCCTTATGGAAGCAAAGACATCGAGTCGAGCACCAAGCGCATTCCGGGTTATATCGAGGAAGTAAAGAAGATGGGCGTCGAGATCGTCGGTTCTATCAAGGAGTTATTGGGAAAAACCGATGTGATTTTACTCGAAACAAACGACGGCCGCCTGCATTTGGAACAGGCGCTGGAAGTTTTTAAAGCGGGAAAAAGAATGTTTATCGATAAACCCGTCGCCGCTTCGCTTTCGGATACTCTGAAAATTTACGAAGCTGCCAAAAAATACAATATCCCCGTTTTCTCGGCCTCTTCGCTACGCTACATCAAAGGCATCGAAAGCATCGACAAGAAAAAGGTGCTCGGCGCGGACACGTATAGCCCCGCCGTTCTCGAAAAAACACACCCGGACTTCTTCTGGTACGGCATTCACGGTGTGGAGACGCTTTACACCGTCATGGGTACCGGTTGCAAGAGCGTCACGCGGGTGAGCACACCGAATACCGACATCGCGGTGGGTATCTGGGCCGATGGCCGCACCGGCACGTTCCGCGGCACACGTACGGGCAAGCACGACTACGGCGGCACCGTCTTCACCGAGGACGGCAACAAGGTTTTAGGTCCTTACGGTGGCTATGAGCCACTTCTGGTGGATATTATCAGGTATTTCAAAACCGGGGAAGTACCGGTGACACCCGAAGAAACGATTGAAATTTTCGCTTTCATGGAGGCTGCCGACGAAAGCAAACGCCAGGGCGGCAAGAGCGTGACGCTGGAAAGCGTACTCGCCAAGGCCGGCAAAAAATAGATTTCCCGACATCAACCCATAACCCGTTGTCCCATGAAAGCATTCAGCTCCCGATTGTCGCGAAGAACGTTTATCAAACAGAATTCACTGGCGGGGCTGGGTGTGGCCCTTGCTTCCTCATCGGCGACGGCGTTGCCGGTGATCGGATCGAAACCGGCACAGGAACCTGCGATACTGGGCGGGCCCCCGGCCTGGGCAGAGGTAAAATGGCCGGTATGGCCGCAATGGAACCCTGAAACGGATGAAAAACTGCTGCTGGACGTGGTCCGGAGCGGAATATGGTCGCGGGCCGGCGTGGTGGCGCAGTTCGAAAAGGAATGGGCGGCGGCGTTGGGCGCTAAGCGGTGCCTCGCGGTCGTAAACGGTACCAATGCGCTGGTAACGGCCATTCACCAGCTTGGCATCGGGGCGGGCGACGAGGTACTGGTGCCTCCCTATACGTTCATCGCATCGGTTTCTTCCATTCTTTCCAATGGCGCGATGCCCGTTTTTGTAGACATCGACGCGGAGACTTTCCTGCTCGATCCCGCCAAAATCGAAGCGAAGATTACGCCCCGCACCAAAGCCATTCTCGCCGTGCACATTCTCGGGCTACCCGTGGATATGGACCGCGTTATGGCCATTGCACGAAAGCACAAGCTACTCGTGATCGAGGATGCCTGCCAGGCGCATTTGGCCGAATATGATAACAAGAAAGTCGGTACGATCGGCGATGCGGGCTGTTTCAGTTTTCAGAACTCCAAAAACCTGCCGATTGGCGAAGGAGGCGCGATTGTGAGCAACAAAGACCATTTTATAGATCTTTGCTTTTCGTATACTAACTTCGGCAATCCATACGGTACAGCCGTAGGTGCGGTAGGTACGGGGGCGGTGATGCAGGGTACTAAGCTCCGGTTTTCGGAATACCAGGCGGCCATCGGCATTGCCCAGCTGAAACGCCTCGACGCACAAACCACCACACGCAACGAAAATGCCGAATACCTGAAATCGCAGATCAAGGACATTCCCGGTATCGTTCCCTATAAATTATACGACAAGGTCACACGCGGCGCATTCCATTTATTCCCGTTCCGCTATCAGAAAGAAGGTTTCAAAGAGCTTTCGAGGGATGCATTTCTCAAAGCATTGCAGGCGGAAGGCGTTCCCTGTTCGAGCGGGTACGCGACTCTGAATACCCAACCTTATCTGAAAGACACATTCGAATCGGAGAATTACCGGAGAATGTATCCGAAGGAAATGCTGGATATCAACCGCTACAACGAACAGAACAAATGTCCGGTTAACGACAAAGTCTGCCATGAGGAGGCTGTCTGGTTTACCCAAAATATGCTCCTGGGCACGAAGGACGACATGAAAGCGATTGCTTCGGCCATTGAAAAGATCCACCACAACGTCGACAAGATCAAAACGCTGGGACAGAAATGAGGATAGCCATTGCATTGTCGTTATTGCTTTTGGGAGTTCTCCCCGCCGGTGCGCAGGGCTGGAAAGCGGGCGTGGCCAAAGTGGCCATTACCCCGGCCGAACCGATGTGGATGGCCGGTTTCGCGGCGCGTACGCATGCGTCCGAGGGAAAACTGCACGACCTCTGGGCGAAAGCACTGGCCATTCAGGATGCCGACGGAAAGCAGGCCGTGCTCATTACGACAGATTTGCTGGGTTTTCCGAAAGCAATGTCCGACACGATCCGGGCAAAACTCAATGACCGTTACAAACTTTCCAAAGCGCAGATTATCCTCAACAGTTCGCACACACACTCCGGGCCCGTGCTGGGGGCTGCGCTGTCGGATATATATCCTTTAAATGAGGGAGATCAAAAGAAAATAGACCAGTATTCGGCCAAACTGATCGACCGGATCGTGAACCTGACCGGCGATGCATTAAAAGCCCTGCAACCGGCCACGATCGACACGCGGAATGGTGTGACCCGCTTTCAGGTGAACCGCCGGAACAACGACGCGGCGACTTTGGAAAGGTTGACGGAAATCACCGGTCCCGGCGACCCGGCTGTACCCGTGCTGAAAGTTTCGGACGCCAAAGGCAAAATCATCGCAATCGCATTTGGTTATGCATGCCATCCAACGGTTTTGGACGGTTACCAATGGTCGGGCGATTACCCCGGCTGGGCGCAGATCGAACTGGAAAAGTTGTATCCCGGCGCTACCGCCTTGTTTTTTCAGGGTGCCGGCGCCGATCAGAACCCATTACCCCGGCATACAGTGCCACTTGCCATTCAATACGGCAAAACACTTGCCGCGGCTGTCGAACGGGTATTGAGCGAGGAAATGAAGCCATTGGCGCCCCGCCTGTCGACGGCCTATAACGAGGTATCGCTTTCATTAACGACCGCTCCTACGCGCGAGCAACTGTCAGCGATGGCCGAAAAAGCCACCGGTTTCCAGCAAAGATGGGCCCGGCGGATGATCGCTCAGATCGACGCGAAGAAGCCATTCCAAACCTCCTACCCGTTTCCCTTGCAGGTATGGAAGCTCGGCGACCAGGCCATTATGACGCTGGGCGGTGAACTGGTGGTGGATTATGCGATTAATCTGAAAAAAATATTTGGTCAGGATACGTTTGTAATGGGTTATTCCAACGACGTGATGACCTACATTCCCAGCACCACCATCCTCCGCGAGGGCGGGTATGAAGGCGAAGTAGCCGCCATTGTGTACGGCCTGCCGGCAACCTGGGCGTCGGACGTCGAAATTGAAATATTGAACGGGATGGTGCAACTGGCTAAGGAGGCCGGGGTCGTCAAACCGGAATCCAGGGTGATCAAGAATTAATATTTACTCCAAGTGCGCCTCTACCCGTGAACAGTATCGATTATTCCATCAACTTTGAACCATTGGCCGGGCCGAAACCTTTGATCGCAAAACATTACTATTCGGGCTTCCCGCGGGCGCACGACACGTACAATGCGGTCTCCGCGGCGAGTGACGGGAAGATTTACTACATTCTGTCGTCGGACAATCATGAAATCGGCGGGCAGATGTTTGTCTACGACCCCGCGAGCGACACGGTTCGCTTCCTGGGCGATCTAACGGAGATCTGTGGCGAACAGGATCTGAAGGCCATTCCGCAAGGCAAAAGCCACGTGCGCTTTTACGAAAGAAACGGAAAGCTGTATTTCTCCACGCACATCGGCTACTACCAGCTTATCGACGGCACGGACCGCCTTCCCGAGCAGGCGCCCGAGGGTTACGCATTGTACCCCGGCGGGCATTTCCTTTCCTACGACCTTCAAACCGGCGTATTTGAAGACCTGGCCGTCGTTCCGAATGGCGAAGGAATGGTATCGATGACTATGGACCGCGACCGCGGGCATTTGTACGGCATTACCTGGCCATACGGCAATTTTATCCATTATGATACCGAAAAAAGACAGCTCCGGGACCTCGGGCCCGTTTCGCACAAAGGCGAGGCGGGCACACCCGGCACCGATTTCCGTTCGCTTTGCCGGTCGCTGTTTGTGGATGCCGAACTAGGCGATGTGTATTTTTCGGTGGCCGACGGCGATATTTTTACCTACAATCCTGAAACCCGAATCCTGCACAAGCTCGAAAATGTGGATTTGCGCCTGGACTATTTCGGTAAATATGATCCCACACGTCCCGGCAGCATGTGCTATAACTGGCGGAAAATTTTCTGGCATCCCAAAGAGCAGGTGGCTTATGGCGTGCATGGCAATTCGGGTTATCTGTTCCGTTTTGATCCCCGCCAGGAGAAAATCGAACTCGTGGAGCGCATTACGTCGGAACCTTCGCGAAAAAGCGGGATGTTCGACCAGTTCAGCTATGGTTACCTCGGCTTCCAGCTCGGGCCGGACGGCGAAACGATCTATTACCTCACCGGCGGGCCCATTTACGAGGATGGCAAGCGGGTCAAAGGGGAAGATCAGATCGCCAAAGGAGCCGCGCGCGGACTGGAAAATCTGCATTTAATTACATTTCATTTACCAACTCATACATATAAAGACCACGGACCGGTCTTTTATGAAGACGGCGGGCGCCCTACGTACGTCAACTCGATTGCCGTCGGCGCCGACGGAACTGTTTATACATTGGCCCGCTTCGAGCATGAGGGCAATATTATCCAGGACCTGGTCAGGATACCGAACCCGTTTCAATAATCAACCAGATATTAACCTTTTTTCTCAATGGAAAATCTAAACCCCAATAATTCCAACAACGACCGCCGCGATAACGACCGCCGCGGTGACGACCGCCGCGACTTCCTTAAAAAATCACTCGCCGGAAGCGCATTGCTTGGTTTTGGCGGCGTATTGCCCGGTTTCAGTCCGAAAAGCTACGCCAAAATCCTCGGCGCAAACGAAAAAGTGCGCGTGGGCATCATGGGCGTCAACAGCCGCGGCCTTGCATTGGCGACTAACTATGCTTTGCAGCCGAACTGCGAGGTCGTATCCATTTCCGACGTCGATACCCGCGCTGCCGAAAAATGCATTAGTGTGGTGAACGACACCCAGAAATCCAAACCCGCGAACATCCCCGATTTCCGCAAGGCGCTCGAAAACAAGGATATGGATGCCCTCGTAGTGGCCGCACCAGATCACTGGCATGCGCCGGCGGCTATTCTGGCTTCCAAAGCAGGTAAGCACGTATATCTCGAAAAACCTTGCAGCCACAACCCGCACGAAGGCGAACTGCTCGTGGCTGTCGCGAAAAAATATAAGAATGTGATCCAGATGGGCAACCAGCGCCGTTCCTGGCCGAATGTAGCCGCGGGCATCAAGGAAGTGCATGACGGTGCCATCGGTCGGGCATATTTTGCCAAAGGCTGGTATACCAATAACCGCGCATCCATTGGAATAGGTAAAGAAACCGCCGTGCCGTCCTGGCTCGACTACGAATTGTGGCAAGGCCCTGCGCCGCGCCGCCCATTCAAGGATAATCTGGTGCATTACAACTGGCACTGGTTCTGGAACTGGGGCACGGGCGAGGCGCTCAACAACGGAACGCACATGCTCGACCTCATGCGCTGGGGCTTGCAGGTCGACTACCCCACCCGCGTAACGTCGTCGGGCGGCCGGTTCCGCTACAAAGACGACTGGGAAACACCCGATACGCAAGTCATCAACCTTGAATTTGCGAACAATACCGCCATGACCTGGGAAGGCCGGAGCTGCAATGGCCGTACGATCGAAGGCGCCAGTGTAGGCGTGATATTTTACGGAGAGAAAGGCTCTTTGCAAATCGGCGAGGGCAATACCTACAAGATCTACGACCTCGACAACAAGCTCGTGAAGGATGTCAAAAACGATTTCAAAATCGACCCGCTCAATAAAATGAACCCATCGCAGGGGCTGGATGCATTACATATCCAGAATTTCTTTGAAGGCATCAAGAAAGGCACGACCGTAGCGGCGGAGATCGTAGGCGGGCACCAGAGTACATTACTGGCGCAACTCGGCAATATCGCGATCCGCTCCGGCGAAACGCTCAATATCGATCCGACGAACGGGCATATCAAAGGCAGCAAAGCCGCCGAAAAATTCTGGAAGCGGGAGTATCAAAAGGGCTGGGAACCGACGGTTTAAATGGAGCAATTATCGGCTTTCCGTCCACTCACGTCAACGGGAATAGACTACCGTAGCGAGAAACAGCTAGTTCCGTAGCTCCGGCCCGGTGAGTCTTAACTTTCTCGCGACTTCGACCCAGGCCAGTTTCAACTTCCCGGCCTTCCGTCGACTAAAGTCGACGGTAATAGGTTACAGTAGCTGGACGCGACCCGTTTCCGGCCAATTAAAATCTAATACCGTCAGATAAATCTGACGGAAAGACTAATTAGAGACTAAACTCTTTCCACCAGGGGTTGAAACCCCTGGCCTTAGCCAAACCCTGAAAGCTCAATGAAAAGCGAAGCCATTGCCATCAAAGTAGAAAACCTGACGAAGCGGGAAACGACGATCTCGATTTTCCTGATCGGCCTGATGTTCTTTATTTTCGGTTTTGTGTCGTGGGTCAACTCTATTTTGATCCCCTATTTCAAAATCGCCTGCGAACTGACAAGCTTTCAGGCATACCTCGTTGCATTTGCGTTTTACATTGCCTACTTCGTGATGTCGGTGCCTTCTTCGTATTTGTTAAAGGCTGTTGGGTTCAAAAAAGGTATGATGATCGGCTTCTGGGCGATGGCTTTGGGGGCATTCATATTCGTGCCGGCTGCCATGTCGCGGACTTACGAGATATTCCTCGCCGGCCTTTTCACGATTGGAATCGGTCTTGCCATTCTCCAAACGGCCGCTAACCCTTACATTACCATCCTAGGCGCCAAGGAACGTGCGGCGCAGCGGATCAGCATGATGGGCATTTGCAACAAAGCCGCCGGCATCCTCTCGCCGATCGTCTTTGCGGCGGTGATATTGAAGCCCACCGACACCGATCTTTTCGCCCAGCTCGGCACGATGAGTGACGCCGAACGCGCCGCCGCGCTGGACGAGCTCATCCGTCGGGTGATCAACCCTTATATTGGCCTCGGCACATTCCTGTTTGTATTGGGTTACCTGGTATTCAAATCGCCGCTACCCGAAATCGACACCGAACATGAAAGCCAGGAAATCGCGTCGGCCAATGCCGGCAAAAAGAGCATTTTCGATTTTCCACACCTCATTCTCGGTGCGCTGGCGATCTTCCTGCACGTAGGCACGCAGGTGATCGCGATCGATACCATTATCGGTTACGCCAATTCGATGGGCATAGACCTGCTGGAAGCGAAGGTATTTCCCTCCTATACGCTGTTCTGCACCATTTGCGGGTATCTGATCGGCATTGCATTGATCCCGAAATTCATCAGTCAGGTAAATGCGCTGCGGATCTGCACGATTTTGGGGACCGTTTTTACATTGCTCATCATCTTCGCGAAGGGGGAGGTCAACTTCCTGGGGCATACTGCCGATATTTCCATTTGGTTCGTCGTGCTGCTCGGCCTCGCCAACTCACTGGTGTGGGCAGGCATATGGCCGCTGGCGCTGGATGATCTGGGCCGCTTCACCAAGCTGGGCGCGTCGGTGATGATCATGGGCCTTTGTGGGAATGCGATTATGCCGCTTTTCTACGGGCATTTTGCGGATACGGTGAATGTGCGCGAGGCTTACTGGGTATTGTTCCCTTGCTATTTGTATTTGGTTTTTTATGCGGTGAAGGGGCACAAACTGCGCAAATGGGGCTTTTAAAAATGCGCCATCCATTAATTAATCATAATCGATGGTCTACAAATCTTACGGTGCTCTGCACTCTACAAATCTTGTGGTGCTCTGCACCTTCATCGGTAAGGTGCGGAGCACCGTAAGACTTGTAGATTTGTTGATTTGTTAACCGCAATAATTGTAACGAAATGCGATTAAAAATTGTAAACGGCACGATAATCACCCCCTACCGCTACATTCGTAACGGGACGGTTTTGGTTGAAAATGGGGTGATTGTTGGGATTGAAATGCGGGATGTGGAATTTCCGGATGCGGAGGTGATTGACGCGGGAGGACATTACGTCGCGCCGGGCTTTATCGACCTGCATATCCACGGCGGCGGTGGGTATGATTTCATGGATGGCAGCATGGAGGCGTTTTTGAAAATTGCTGAAACACATGCGCAATATGGTACTACGGCGATGGTACCGACTACCTTGACGGCCGAAAAAGAGGATTTGCTCGAAACGTTGGATTGCTATGAAAAGGCGAATGCAGCGAATGTAAACGGCGCCCAATTCCTCGGAATGCATTTGGAAGGGCCCTATTTCGCATTGAGTCAGCGGGGTGCGCAGGACCCGCGGTACATCCGCAATCCCGATCCTGCCGAGTATGAGTCAATTTTGGCATATTCCAAATCCATCATCCGTTGGAGCGCCGCGCCGGAGCTGCCGGGGGCTATTGATTTTGGTAAAAGGTTAAAACAAAAAGGCATTCTGGCCGCGGTGGCGCATACGGATGCTATTTATGAAGATGTGCTGGAAGCGTTCGAGAATGGCTACACGCTCGCGACGCACCTGTACTCGGCCATGTCGGGCGTGACGCGCAGGAATGCGTTCAGGTATGCAGGCACGATCGAAAGCGCGTTTTTGCTGGATATGGATGTGGAAATCATCGCCGACGGCGTGCATTTGCCCGCGCCGCTGTTGAAACTCATTTATAAAATCAAAGGTCCGGACCGCATTGCGTTGATTACCGATGCCATGCGTGCCGCCGGAATGCCCGAGGGCGAAAGTACGCTCGGCTCGTTGAAAAACGGGCTGAAAGTGATCGTCGAGGATGGCGTAGCGAAACTGCCCGACCGCACTTCATTCGCCGGAAGCGTTTCCACGGCCGACCGGCTCGTGCGCACGATGGTGAATATGGCCGACGTGTCGCTGCTCGACGCCGTTCGCATGGCTACCGCCACGCCCGCACGCATTATGGGCGTACACGAGCGCAAGGGCACATTAGTGGCCGGCAAGGACGCCGATATCGTCATTTTCGATGAGGACATCCGCATTCAGAGGACCATTATCAAGGGAAAAACCATTTACCATAACGCTATACCCCAAATTTAACCAACACAAAAAATGAAAGTCGACCAACTGGAAATCAATATCTCCGAAAACCGCCAGCAAATGGGCGAACGTGCGGCCAGGGCCGTGGCCGCTCAAATCCGCGATATTCAGGATACCCAGGAATTTGTGAACATCATCTTCGCCTCGGCGCCTTCACAGAACGAGTTCCTGGCGACGTTGAAAGACGAGCCGGGCATTCAATGGGAAAAAATCAATGCATTTCATATGGACGAATACATCGGCATCGCCGCCGATGCGCCGCAGAGTTTCGGGTATTTCCTGAAAGTACGGCTGTTCGATCATGTGCCGGTGCGTTCGGTCTCATACCTCGACGGTAACGCTACCGATCCGCAACAGGAATGCGACCGCTATGCGAAGCTGCTCCGCGAGAACCCGATCGACATTGTGTGCCTCGGCATCGGCGAGAATGGGCATCTGGCGTTCAACGACCCGCATGTGGCGTTTTTCGATGATCCATTGGAAGTGAAAGTGGTGGAGCTCGACGATGCCTGTCGCCAGCAGCAGGTGAACGACGAGTGCTTCGACACGTTCGACGAAGTGCCGCAAACCGCATTGACCCTCACTATTCCGACCCTCATGAAGGCCAAATATGCCTTCTGCATCGTGCCCGGTGAGAAAAAGGCGCAGGCCATTTACCACACCTTGGCCGAGGACATCCAGGAAGCCTACCCGTCGACCATCCTCCGCAAGCACCCGCACGCGATCTTGTTCATCGACCGGGCGAGTTCAGGGAAGCTGAAAGAAATTTCGTCATACTCGCAGGCATAGTTCCGCACCGGAGCTATCTTGCAATGTATTACCTCAACCCATTCAAATGAGAAAAGAACTCTTGACAATCGCTTTATTGAGCGCAATGGTATTCAATCAGGGATGTAATTCGAAGAAGGAGGAGGCGAAGAACGAGGAGAAGAAACCGCTGAGCCTGATCGTGGTGGAACCCGGCCACTTCCATGCGGCGCTGGTGCAGAAATCGATGTATGACGATGTGGATTCGGTCGTGCACGTATACGCGTCCGAAGGCCCGGATGTGAAGGCTTACCTCGACAAGGTGGAGAAGTACAACACCCGCGCCGAAGACCCGACGCATTGGAAAGAGGAGGTTTACACCGGCCCCGATTTCCTCGAAAAAATGCTTTCCGAAAAGAAAGGTAACGTGGTGGTACTGGCCGGAAATAACCAGAAAAAGACCGATTTCATCAAAAAATCCGTCGACGCAGGCCTGAACGTGCTCGCCGACAAACCGATGGCGATCGACGCGGCGGGCTTCGACAAGCTGAAAGAAGCATTCGCCAGCGCCGAAAAGAACAAGGTGCTGCTCTACGACATCATGACGGAGCGTTACGAGATCACCAACACCCTGCAACGCGAACTTGCATCGCTGCCCGAGATCTTCGGCGAACTCCAAAAAGGAACGCCTGAAAACCCCGCGGTATCGAAAGAAAGCGTTCACCACTTCTTCAAATACATTTCCGGCGAGCCGCTCGTACGCCCTACCTGGTTCTTCGACGTAAACCAGCAAGGCGAAGGCATGGTGGACGTGACGACCCACCTCGTGGACCTCGTACAATGGAGCTGTTTCCCGAATGTATCCCTCGATTATCAAAAGGACATTCAACTCCTTTCGACCAAGCGCACCGCTACCCAGCTTACGCCGTCGCAGTTCAAGCTCGTGACCAAAAGCGAAACCTACCCTGACTTCCTCAAAAAGGACATTAAGGACACTTTGCTGAACGTGTATTCCAATGGCGAACTAAACTACACCCTGAAAGGCGTACACGCGAAAGTATCCGTGATCTGGAACTTCCAGGCTCCCGAAGGCACCGGCGACACGCATTACTCGATCATGAAGGGCTCGAAATCGAACCTGATCGTCCGCCAGGGCAAAGAGCAGAAGTACAAGCCTGTGCTTTACATTGAAACTACGGACAAGAGCAAGGCTTATGAAGACGCCGTGGCGACTGCATTCAAAACCGTACAAGACAAATACCCCGGCGTAGAGCTGAAAAAAATCGCCGCCGGCTGGGAAGTAGTAATCCCGGCGAAATACGATACCGGTCACGAATCGCACTTCGCGCAGGTGGCTAATGCCTATATGGGCTATCTCAAAGCAGGCAAGCTGCCCGAATGGGAGGTGCCGAATATGATTGCGAAGTATTGGTTGACGACGTCGGCTTTGAAGCAGGCGAAGGAGAAAAAATAAATCTATTGCCGTCGTCTTAAAGACGACGGCAATAGATTTTTGGGGACGAGTGGTGCTTTGCTGCTCGTCCTTTTTTGTTTTTTAGCCTGCGAAAGCAATTACGAAGCCACTGTCAATGCGCTTCCTCGTCGCTAATGCTCTTCAACGCTGCTTGAATCTCGTCGTTCCTCGCCCCTCTCGTCAAATCCAAAATGACGACCGTTTCAATTTCAAAATCATCGTCGTGTGCAGCTACTATTGAAAACCAAATTCCATCAGCGAAATCATGATGAAAAGTAGTCATAATATCATGCTTCGGTAAATACAACGGCTCAATATCCACTTGGCGAAAGGCAATCTCCTCGTCAATCAGGTCATGTACTAATTCACACTGATTTCCAATGGTTGCGACCCAGCCCACGTCCTTTCCGATGATCTTACTGATTACCTCGTCCAGATACCGTCGCTCGCAGTCGTCGCTGACTAATATGCACAGCCAGTTGGCATTGGGAAGACTGCTCGACCAATTCATGGCAGTATCGTATTCAACGAGAATTACCCTGCGCCCATAAAGAAAGTAGTCTGGCTTCATGATTGTATATTTCATCTAGGAGGTTGGCCCGGATTTGAAGCCCGCTCCCAGCATTGGGAGCTCAACAACGACATCAAACTGCTTTCTATCGTCGTTGAATTTCCGAATGGCGAGTGAGTCGCACCAAAACTTGGCGTTAAAATCTTTAAAAAGCGAGTAAGCTATATCGATCCAATGCGGTTGCAGCCGCCTGCCGATGGTCATATGTGGGGTATCGAACATCTCTGTCCATCCTTCTATGTGGATACTTAAAATCTCGGGACTCAGTACCTGCCGGAACCGGATACACCGCTCGATAATTGATCTTGACGAATGGCTGGTCAGATGCACGTAAAATGCTCCGCTCGCTAAGAAGTGATTAAAGCCATGAAATTCCAGCTCGAAAGGATCCAGCATTCCTACCGCCCTCGTTAATTCTTTAACCATTACCGGATAATGCTCATCATAAGCATAAAATTCAAAAAGCGTGATATGCGCTTCTGAATTGACGCTATTGTAGAATCCGCCAATGGCCTTCTTCAAGGCCTGCTTCATTTCTTTGACCTCCGCGATGATGTCTACGGGTGGGCGGATGGCGATGATATAGCGGATTGGCTGGTTCATTTGTTAAAAACACTTATTTATTGTGAAAAGTAATTATTTATTGACTGTTTTCGTGAAAAGTGATTATTTACGCTCCCACTGATGGTCGTGAAACGCTTATGCCAAACAAGAACCTTTACATCATAGCCGGTTGCAATGGCGCAGGTAAAACTACCGCCTCCTTCACCATTTTGCCCGAAATTATTGAATGTAAAGAGTTCGTCAATGCTGATGAGATCGCAAAAGGTGTATCCCCATTTCAACCTGAAAAAGTGGCCTTCGAAGCCGGGCGAATTATGCTGAACAGGATTAACGACTTGCTGGCCGGCGATCAATGCTTCGCATTTGAAACAACGCTGGCGACCAGGAGTTACAAAGCCAAGATTGAAGAGGCAAAGCGGAAAGGATACACCGCCACATTGATCTTTTTCTGGCTGGATAATGTTGACTTAGCCAAAGAACGTGTAAGAATCAGAGTGTCAGAAGGCGGCCATAATATCGAGTCTGAGGTAATTGAACGGCGGTATTTCAAAGGAATCAGAAATTTGTTCGATATTTACCTGCCGATTGTTGATGGTGCGTTCATATTCGATAACTCTTGGGGAAAACGCGAGCTACTAGCACAGAAGACAGTGGACGGCGGCATGAACGTTGTCAACGATCATAAATTCAATAAATTAAAGAGCTATTATGACCACGGTTAAAGAGCAAATGGAACTACGAGATAAGCTTCTTGCCGGCCTGGACAAGGCTTACGAAAAACTCATCGAATACAAGAAGCAGAAAAACAGCGTACTCGTGGTCATGAGAGATGGCAAAATCACGCACATTAAACCTGAGTAACGGCCTCCCCTCTCCCAACCCGCTCCACATTCTCAAAAAACGCAATCAGCTCCTTAAACGAAAAGTAAGTATCGCAAAGGTCCGGCGCGTGGCCTTGTTCTTTGAGGGAGATGATGTAGCCGGTGAACATCGTCCAGAGTTCGTCGCGCCAGCATTCGGCGCTGCTGCTGCTCAGGAGCTTGCCTACCTCGCGGCCATAGGCCTGCAACGTCGCATCCGTGGGTTTGATAGGGTGTGTTTCTGTGTTCATGTTGTGGGTGTAAGAAGTGTGGGACAAACCGTGCATTTACGTTTTCCGTAAAGCACGCATTCCTCCAACCCGTACCCAACCCGCGCGCCCCGTAACTTACGCCGAAATACCTGTAAATTACCGGAACACTTCCCGAAGGATTTATATAAATTGCCTTTTCAACGAAATAGCCCCCGTATGACACATACTACCTCCAACCCGAAGATCCACGAAGGCCGCAACGTGAAACGGTTCCGCGAAATGCTCGGAATCAAACAGGACATGCTCGCCTTCGAGCTCGGCAGCGATTGGAACCAGCAAAGAATCTCCACGCTCGAACAGCGCGAAAAGATCGATTCCGACATTTTGGAACAAGTAGCAGCGATACTGAAAATACCTGTGGAAGCGATTCGGAATTTTGATGAAGAAAGGGCGGTGAATGTGATTTCAAGTACCTTCAACGACAATGCAGCCGTTTTTTAATAACAACCCGACCTTCCATCCTATCGATAAGCTTATGCAGCTTCATGAGGAGAAGATTGCTCTGTACGAGCGGATGTTGAGGGAGAAGGATGAGATGATGGGGCGGTTGGAGCGGTTGATTGGAAACAAATAGGTGAGAAACATGGACAGACTGCAAAAATACCATGCTGCCATTGTAAAACTTTGTAAAGCCCACAAAGTGAAGAGCTTGTATGCATTCGGGTCTGTTTTGAGCGATAATTTTAATACGGAAAGCGATATTGATCTGATCGTTGATTTCGATAGTATGGAGGTTGAGGATTATGCGGATAACTATTTTGACTTCAAATTCTCGTTGCAAGAACTTTTTAAGCGACCGATTGATCTGCTGGAAGAAAAAGCTACTAAAAATCCTTACTTCCAACACAAAATAAATAAACAGAGGCGGTATATCTTTTGCGACTAAGAGCTAGAAAATTCTTGTCAGACTCGCTTAGAAATCATACTAATGAATCAGTCCGTTCTCACACACTAAGTCACATTTAGCTAATCACAATGTGAGGCAAATGACAGCCATCTCCTTGGATTAAATAACTTTACCATCCTCTCCCTCCATATACTCGGATTAAAATGCTAGCACCCAATACAGTATATTTTGCCGTGGTTCACTTTGAACATTTAGCAAATAAATAACTATCATTTACTATGAGCTTAAAAATCCTCCTAGAAGATCAAATCAACAAACTATTTAAAGACAATCCTGAACTAGCAAAGGTACCACGGAACCAATTTGAGGTGGCTGTCGCTTCGTTTGTAAACCTAAAATACCTAAATGGTATCGAATTCGACGATTTGATCGACGGAATTATGGGCGAGGGAGGTGACGAAGGAATAGATTTGTGCTACGTATACTGTAATGGGACACTTGTAAAAGATGATAACCACCCAATTACAAAAGACAGCAATGTCAAGGTAAAATTTTTTCAAGTAAAAAAAGAGGAGGGTTTTTCGACAGACGGGTTTAGAAAATTTAAAGAAGGAATCGAAGAAATTTTCAATCTTGACATCGATCTGGATAAGTTGACATCGATTGGGGCCAATAAAGATATCATTGAAATAGCCGATCTAATACGTAAGATATTCAGAAGAAGCCGAGTAGAGAGAGCCAAATTCTCTGTTGAAGTTTATTATATCACCTCATCGTCAGAAATCAGAATATCGAAAAAAATCAAACATTTGGAATCAGAACTCCGTGAAAATTCAATGGAAATACCGTTCGATTTCGAATATTGGGGATCTCAGAAACTACTAGATTTAAATAAAAAGGTTGACGAGCAGATAGAAATCAAATTTGAGTCTCAGCCATTAAACATCTCAGAGAAGGATATCGACACAACTGGTTATGCCGGTTTTGTTAATGGGAATGAGCTTTTGAAGTCGATGATTGACACTGATAAAAAATTCAAAAGCCATCTAACCGAAGGAAATGTGCGATATTTTCTAGGAGAAGACAAAAAAATCAATTCATCGATAATTGATACCGCACTAGATGAAGTAAAAGCTGCCAACTTTTGGGCGATGAATAATGGATTAACAATAATTGGTGATAGCATAGCTCCACTAGACTCAAAGGGATACAGCATATCAAATCCCCAAATTGTAAATGGCTGTCAAACCATACATTGTCTATACCACGCTTTCGCCAAGGACGACGCATTTGAACTACCACAAACGTTGAAGGTATTCGTCAAAATTGTCAAAACAGAAAATCCAGATACTCAGACCGATATTATCAGTGCGACCAATTCACAAAACCCTGTTCGTTCTGCAAGTCTGAAAGCGAATGATAATATTCAAAGGAACATAGAAACACATTTAAGAGAGGCGGGAATTTTTTACGAAAGGCGAGATAACTATTACAAACGACAGGGTTATACTGGCAATAAAGTAATTGGCTTGTTAAAAATGGCCCAAATTGCTCACACAGTTATTAACAAAGAAGCTGTAATTGCAGTTAATGAGACTACAACACTTTTTGATACCGAGACAAAATACAATACGATATTTAGCGACAGAGCTGATTTTGATCTCTACAAGTTTTCAACAATTCTTTATCAAAAAATCTGGACGTTGAAGAATTCAGACTTGCGAACCAATGTATATCATCTTCAAGAAAAAGATTTGATTTCTAAGGGAGGATTTATCTTCCTTCATACTATGAGTTCGCTTATGATGTCTTATGCTAAATTTAAAGACGGAGAAGAAGTAAAAAACAACAAAATATCAAATTTTCTTATCGATACCTCATCAAGAAAAAATGATTTCACAAAAAGGAAAGATTCACTTTTTAAAATGCTGGAAGATGACTCAGTGGTCGAAAATTACTATAAGACGGCAAAAGTAATATTTGAAAGTGCCGCTAGCTCCTATACTCAAAGCATGGGAAGGTCTACCAACAGCTTATTTAAATACAGAAATTTTGATAGGGAGTATTTACGCCCGGCGATCGATCAATACCTAACTGAAAACCCGGAAGAGCTGTTATCAGTATAGTTCAATCTATAACAATGCAGAGGTATATCTTCGTTAGATCTACTTCTGCGCTAAAACGTTATGCATTAATTCTGCCTGTCTTACCTCTATTCAGCTTAGATCCCAGCCTCGCAACACTATTGAAACCTGCAAGAGTTCCACAGGCTCCTCAATGCTCCACTTCAATGGACGAAGCCGACGATAACACCTATTTGCAATATCCGTTGCCTCAATTTCTGAAATTTATCAAAATCCAATCTTACGGTGCGCTGCACCTCACATTGTCGATTATATAACCCGGTTCTACAAATCTTGCGGTGCTCCGCACCTTTTCCGAGATAGGTGCTGAGCACCGTAAGATTTGTAGAAAATGCGTTCGCAAAGATTTTCAAAGGTGCAGCGCACCGTAAGAATTCACGCAACGCATTTTCCAAAAATCAATCAATTAATACCTCACCCCTTCCACTCCAACTCAATCCCCTCCCCCCTAACAAACCCCTGAAACCCCGCCAACAATCCCTTATCCTCCCTAACCTTCCGCGGAAGCACATTCCGAGAACCAGCATACTTCACCAACAACCCCACAGCCTCCCCAATACTCCACTCCACCGGATGCAGCCGGTAACACCCATTCGTAATATGCGTAGTCCCAATATTCTTATTGGCAGGCAAAATATTCTCCATCCTCACCGGCAGCAGCGCCCCGAGGGGAATCTGAAACGGCAGTGACCCAAAATCAATGTAATTATCCCCACCGGTACTCGGATGCAAGTCAATATGGTAATAACCAATCCCGACGCTATCTTCAAAAGCAGCGGCCTTCACGCCCGTCGATTGCCCGGTGATGGAGGCCCGTTGCTCGGCGCCTACGTGTTCTTCTTTGATGGTGAAGAGGGCTTTGATGCGCCGCGATTCGCGGACGTAGGGGTATTTGGCGAGGCCGTCTTCGGTGCCCATGATGTCTTTGCGGAGGCGGATGCCGGGCCAGCCTTTGCCGCCGTCGGGGCGTGGGGCCTCGGTTTGGAGCCAGTACAGGAGCGAGAGGCTGAGCTGCTTGCCGCGTTCGAAATGCTTGTCGAAGTCCTTTTCACTGGCGCCGATGAGGTTGCCGAGGGTGTAGTCGTTTTGCGGCCAGTTTACGATGGTAATGTCGCCGGCGTAGGTGCCGGGGGCGAAGTTGGCCTTGTTGATAATACGGCGATAGAGCCAGAGGTTGAGGTTATTGCCGGTCGGGATGCCTTCCGGGTGGAAGCCGAGCTGTTTCGGTTCGAGGGTTTTGGGATTGGAGTACGAGAGGTCCAGCAGCCTGCCCGACCAGGGTTTGATCATTTTGGGTACATAATTCTTCCAAAACTCGTATTCCCGCGGCTTTTCGATCACGTGGTTTTCGCCCGGGCGGTAGTCGATCGCGAAGCAGACGGTGAATGCCTGCACATTGTTCGGGTCGGCTTTTTCGGGGGCGTGGAGTTCGCCGGTTTCGGCTTTGGATTCGGCGCCGGTGACGTATTCGGTGCCGGTCATGGGCAGCAGGTCGCCGAGCTCGGTAGCGTCCGCGAAATAGGGCGCGGTGAGGGTCAGCTGCGTTTTGTTACGGCGGTTAAGGGCGGTTAGCGATTGTACTTTGTTGCCTTTTACGTCGGCGGCCACGATTTTATGTTCCAAAAGCAATGTGAGCTTGCCGGAGCTGAGGTATGGGTTCAGCATGTCGGTGAGCACGGCTACGGCTACACGCGGTTCGTGGCAGAGCCGGGATACCGATCCGTCGCCCGGGTTGAGGTTTTCGCGGCTTCTGGCCTCGGCGGTGAGCGGATAATTTTTCTTATAATATTCGCGCACGGCGGTGCGGAATTGCCGGTAGGCCCTGGTGGCGCCGTGTGTCTCGATCCACTGGTGCTCGTCGGGCGGCACGCCTTGCTGCGAGAGCTGGCCGCCGATCCAGTCGGTTTCTTCGGTGAGGATTACCGAGAGGCCATTGCGCAATGCGGCCAATGCGGCCGCGCAACCGCCGAGGCCACCGCCGGCGATCACGAGGTCGGCGTTTAATGTGGCTTTTGCATGGGTTTCTTTGCCGGAGATTGCGTTCCCGGCTTCCGGTTTTTCGGAAGTTCCTGCCAGCAAGCTGCTACCGAATGCGACACTTCCTAAAAAATTACGGCGTTTCATAAGGTTAAAAGGTATTTAGGTAAGTAATAAAAAGAACGCTCACTGTCAGGCCGTAGCCTCACAATGAGCGCGTATCAGGCTATCAGTCAATGCGCTAAACCACTTTGCCCATCACGTACATTTCCTCCATGGTCGGGGTCGGGTTGCCGCCTTCCTTTTCAAGGGTAATGGCGAACATGGCCGTGCCCGGTTTGGTATTTTTCATTTTAAGGACTTTGCCGGTAAATGCATTATCCAGCATGCCGATATCCACCGGAACGCCGTTTACGATGCTCCACAGCTGGTATTGCCTGCCCCGGGGCGGCGCCGGCAGGTTCTGTACGTCGATCAGCACCTCGTTCGTCTGCGGGTTCCAGAATGCCGAAACCGCACTTCCGGGCGATTTTTTCATACCGGCCAGGCGGACATGCCTGTACGAAGGACTGCGGAACAATGCGGCAAGCGCCTGGTTGTATTCGTCCCGGCTTTTCATGGCGGCCATATCCGCCTGCATCGTTTCCACTTTCGCGGTCATTTCGTTGTTGCCGCGCTTCATATCGGTCATTTGCATGGCCGACCATCCTGCAAACAGCGCAAGCAATACCGCAGCCGCCACGGCCAGCTTGGCCCAGGTCGGTGTCACTACCCGCGTTTCCACGCGGTCGAATGCCTGATCGATCACACGCCCTCCCGTACGTACGGGCGCGGCGACGTCGGTTTGGCTTACAGTATGCCGTTCTGCCGCATCCTCCGTTTTTGGTTCTTCGGCCGGGGCTTCAAAATTCATTTGCCCAAAAATAGACTCTTTCAAGGCAGGTGGCGGCGTTGCCTGGTGTTTCAGCGCATATTCTTCCAACGCGCTTTCGGTACGCAACAGCTCTTCCTTGATCTCCGGGTAAATATGCGACATACACTCCACCTCCTGCTTCTCCTGGGGAGTAACAGTGCCCAATACATATTCCTCCAATATACCGGACTCTATATAGGCTTGGATATTCATACTGCAAAGTATTGTTTTAACTCTTGTAATGCGGTCCGGATCCGCGATTTCACGGTGCCCAGCGGTATGCTCAGCTTCTCGGAAATCTCCTCATGCGTGTACCCCTGAAAATAGGCCATGTCGATGAGTATTTTCCGTTCCGGTCGGAGCATGTCTACAATCGCCTTCATCTCCGAACTGACAGTCTGTGAATCCTCGTACTGCTCATGTAGGGCCACCGCGCTGTCGATATCATCCATTACCGGCTTCCGGCCCTCCGCTCTCACTGCGTCTATCGCGCCATTGCGCGCGATGTTCATGATCCATGTAAACAATCGTCCTTTCTCAGGATTATAGGAATCGATATTCTTCCATATCTTCAGAAAGCATTCCTGCAACACATCTGCGGCTTTCTCCTCGTCCCTCAGCGTTTTGGAAATGATATTAAACAAAGCTCCCGAGTAATGGTCGTACAGGAATTCGAAGGCGTTTCGCTCGTTTCTTTTCAGAGCCGACACCAATTCCTCTTCCGAGTATTTTACCTTGCTGGTCGCCAAGAGTCGCTTAACATTTAATTGCGAATTACTTACTGGCAATCTAGCAAAATTTCCCGTATGCCTGGCCGGGCCGTCGCAAATTATCGGCCTGGGCACGCGTGGGGGCCATATTACCCGGGAAGAAGGTGCGAAGGGCGTTGCCGGCCGCCTGTCCGAACTGGTCATGGCAGTGTGTTTCTGACCATATACGAGCAAATACACCGTGTCGGATCGCAACGCCGCGTTTATGGGACGGGCCGTTATTTGCGAAGGCTCTCCACGCGCCAGAGTGTCAGGAAGATGAAGAAGGTAATCAGGCTGAGCAGGTAGATCACATTGCGGGAGTCGACAAGCCCCTTGCCCAACGCCTGATATTGAACGTCCAGGGCTATACCGGACAGCAGGCTGGCTGCGAAACCATCCCCGAACATGCCGGAAACCGCATTGAAGCCAACATACCAGATAAATGCAAGAAACACGCCGACGATGAATGCGACGATCTGGTTGTCGTTCAAAGAGGAGGCCCATAGCCCCATTGCCACCAGCACACCGCTGAGCAACAGCAGACCAAGGTACGACCCGGCCACAGCGGCCGAATCGACATCGCCCACCGGGTTGCCGAGTTGATAAACACTGTAATAGTAGATGAGCGTCGGCAGCAACGTGAGCACCACGAGCACCCAGTTGGCGAAGAATTTGCCGAGCACCAGGTCGATATTGCGTATCGGCTTCGTAAGAAGCAGTTCCAGCGTGCCGTTACGCGACTCTTCGGCCAGCGAACGCATGGTAATGGCCGGAATGAGGAAAATCAGCACATAAGGCGCCAGGCCGAAAAACGAGCCGAGGTCGGCGTAGCCGTAATCGAGGATATTGGAATCAGGAAAAACCCAAACGATCAGGCCGATGGCCGTCAGGAAGACCGCCATGACAATGTAGGCGATCAACGAGTTGAAAAAACTGGCTACCTCTTTTCGGAAGATTGCTAACACTATTCGGATGATGATTAAGTCCTTTTCAGGAATACACTATTCGAAGACCGGCTTTTCCTTGCGCATGATTGCGGCGATAATCAGCGAAAAAATGAAGCCCATGATCAGGTACCCGAAAATCACGGAAACGAACATAATGCCCGGCGACATGAATTTTTGCGATACTTCCAGGGCCTGTTCGATCTGCGCGTCGTCCATGCCCTTTCTTTCCAGCTCCTCGCGCATCTGGTCGATTCCCTGGGTAAGCAGGTTGGGGTCGATAAATTGAATGTAAAAAATCGTAAATGCCGAACTTAGCAGTCCCAGCACCGCCGAAGTAAGGGAACCCAGTCCAAGTCCTTCGCCATAGCTGATAAACCCTCCGTTCTTTTCGCGAAACTCTTTCATCGCCAGTACAATCGCGACGATCAGGAAAGCGTACGAGAGCGACGCGAGTATGCGATTGCCGCCGAGCCCGGCGACGTACAGGATCGTCGAATACACCATCGTGACAACGGCAACCAGGAGGCCGTATTTCAGGGCGACGCGGGCGGTAGAGGTTTTTTCTTCCATGGGTTTAAGATTTGTTGTTTTGGAGAATGCTGTAATCCTGTTTTCTCAAAATAAGCGAGATAACCAGGATCGGAATGATCGCCATGACTGTCTTTTTACCTACTTCATCCATGATGATCTCCGAGGTAGCCATTTCTCCCACACCTTTATACATCTTCTGAAACTCGGCTTCCCCGATATTCTTGACGAGCTCGGCTTTGCCTTGCATCATCAGCTCCTTCATCTGGGCAATGTATGCTGTAAAAACAGACGGATCGATGTAAGTTACAAAAAAATAGATCAGCCAGCCGGCAATCAACGCACCGACCGTATTGACAACATAGCCGATTGTGAGCGCTTCCCACAAATGCAAAAGTCCCTTCCCTACTTTCTTGCGGTAATACCAGCAGGCACCGGCGATCAGGATGATGTGGATGCCAAAATCAAGCACCTTGTTGTTACCCAGCGGCACGATGTCCATCGTATACAGTCCCAGAAAAAACGCAAAGACCAATATGCCCAACGCCAGCCCGAAGAGTAGCGACAGTTTTAGAATAGGTTTATTAAAATAGGCTAAAATCGAATTCATTTGAACCACTCCTGTTTACCATTGTTGATCACCCCTCTTACCTTCCCTCTCAGCGTCTGTCCCAGGAACGGCGTATTCCTGGATTTGGAGTAGGTTTTACCAAACACCCATTCGGCGTGCGGATCGAAGAACGTCAGGTTGGCTACCGCGCCTTCTTCCACGCTTGCCGCCGGTAATCTCAAAATCCTTCTGGGTTGAACGGTCAGTTTTTCGATCACATCTTCCAGCACCAGGCCGCTATGCATGACCGACAGCGCAAATGCCGTTTCCAAACCGGTAATACCAAAATCGGCGTGGTCGAATTCGAGGTTTTTGCTCTCCTCGTCGTGCGGGTTATGGTCCGAAACGATGGCATCGATGGTGCCATCCGCCAAACCTTCCCGTAATGCCGCATTATCCTCAGCCGACCGGAACGGCGGGTTCACTTTCAGGTTGGTGTCGAAACCAATGAGATCCTTATCCTCAAATGCCAGCTGGTGCGCGGCGATGTCGGCCGAAACCGGCAGCCCTTTCGCCTTCGCTTCGCGGATCAGCTCAACGCCCCGCACCGTCGATAGCAGCGAAACGTGCAATACCGGAGCGGACGTGTCGTAAGTATTTTTTTCCAATGCATATTCGAGCAGTTTCAGGTCGCGGATAAGCATCATTTCCTCGGCCAGCGCGGGCATTCCTTTCATGCCCACCAGCGTGCTCGCGACGCCCTCGTGCATTTGCCCGTAAAGCGTCAGCTGGCGGTCTTCCGGGCGGTTGATAAGCAATGCATTCAGCGGGCGCAGGTACAGGATGGTTTTCAAAAGCAGGTCCGCATTCTGCACGGGATTTTCGCCGTCCGTAAATGCAATGGCACCCGCCTGGTGCAAATCCATCATTTCGGTAAAATCGACACCCTCCGCCTTCTTCGTTACCGCGGCTGCGGGATGCAATGTAACCAGACCACCGAAACCGCTGTGCCGAATATAATTGAGCGTATCCTTGGTATCCACCACCGGCTGGGTATTCGGGAGCAATACGATTTCCGTAAACCCGCCATGCGCGGCGGCTTCGCGTACGGACCGCAAATCTTCCTTATGCTCGAAACCCGGGTCGCGCCCCTGCACGCGCATGTCCACCCAGCCTGCCGACACGTGCAAGCCGTTGCCGTCGATCACCCGCGCATCGCCTGCGTCGAGGTTGTCCCCAATTTGCCTGATTTTCCCGCCTTCGATCAGGATGTCTTTCACCTGGCCATTGAAAGGCGATTTCTTATCAATTACCCGAACCGAGCTAACTAACAATTTCATATTCATTTCAAACTATACACCGGAAATGCAGCATTGAACCGGTTTCAAAAAAAAGCTCCGGATGGAGCTTCAAACCTAATATCAGGCACCTATTAATTCCTGGTACTTTTCTGCGGAAAGCAGGCCGTCTTCCTCACCGGGATTCGCCAGACTGATCTTTACCATCCATCCGCGACCGTAAGGATCGGTGTTGACGAGTTCGGGTTCGCCGTCGAGGTCGGGGTTTACTTCGAGCACCGTTCCGGCTACGGGGAGGAAAAGGTCGGAAACCGTTTTCACAGCTTCTACCGATCCGAAAACATCGCCTTTGCCAAGTGCTTCGCCTACCGTGTTAATGTCCACATACACAATATCACCTAATTCATTCTGGGCATGGTCGGTAATGCCGATAGTTGCCGTATCTCCTTCAATACGAATCCATTCGTGATCTTCTGTGTATTTCAGTTCTGATGGAAAATTCATGATAAAATCAGGTAAGTTGTGAACATCTTTGGAGCGCAAATTACACGATGTAAGCTGTATTTTCCAAATCAAAATGTTATTCAGCCAAATTGAACTTGAGCTGTACTCCTCCGGCGGTGCTGGCGCGGTAGAATGAGTTCGAAACGAGCGGGTCGTTGAACGTCCGGTCGAAATAGAATTGTACGCTCAAACGGTTATTGACCATGTAATTGACCGTCGGACGAAGCTGGAAGTTGATATTTCCGGCGATCGGGATATTCTCGCCATCGAACTTCCGCTGGATCGACCGCGTGTCGCGGAACGTCATCGCGAGCTGCATTGTCATATCGTTTTTCAGCTTCTTCTTCACCCCGTTGATCTTGAACGGCAGCGGCACATTGTTTTTGGTAAAGCCAATGTTAACCGTAATATCCTGGTTAAAGAGCTCCGCCACCTGCGAGTTGGAAAGGTTCAATGCAATGGTGCGGTCGCGGTTGTACTCTACGCGCGCGGTCACACGGCTCTGCGTACGCATCTCCACGCCCACCAGCGGCTGGAACTTCTCCGAAAGTGTAATGGTGCTCATCGCAAATACCGGCACATACTGGCCAAGGTCATTCAGCCTCGACGACAACGGATAGCCCGTCACGGCCAGGTTCACATAAAGCGCTTCGTAATCGAGCGAGGACGTAAAGTTACCTACGCTGTAATTGGACATATACTTATGCCGCAATGTAAACGAACTGAACAACCGCTTGAACGCCGGTATCTGTGAAAGACCGGAATAGCTGAGATCCCAGTTAGGCATCGGGAATTTCAGGAACGGGTTGGTACGGACGGTTTTCGGGTCTTTGCCGGTATATGCCGCAAAGAACGCGGCAATCAATACGTCCTGCGATGTTTCGTTGTACTCGCCGCCGCTCTTATTCTCTGCATTCAGGCGATCGCGCAGGATGGCCCGGTAGGCGCGGAACTTGTCGAATACCGGCGAGGAATTGTCACGCCGCATTTTGGCAAAAGCCGTCCGGAACGACATGAACGACATACTGAACTGACCATTCCGAAGCGGGCTTTGAGATACGAAATTCCCCGACGAATCCGGCCGGTAGAATTCCTGATAAGCGTCCTGCCGCGTCATGCGCGCCTCGATAATCAGCCTGAAATCCTTGAAAGGTTCCAGTGTGGTATTGGCCGAGAAGTTCTTGGCGATGGTCTGCTGGAATGGCATATTCTGCTGCTGACTCTTCGTGATCCAGCCCTTTTCGGCCGCCTTCACCTGGAAATTCCTGTCCTGCTGCCCCAGCACGAAACCGAGCCCCGGCGCGTTGGCGTTATCGAGCCCGAAATACTTGGGAGCCCTCAAATAGCCGGGTAATGCGGTAGTTTCCAAAACCGAATAGCTGAAATTGATACCGCGCACGGTCATCAGGGCCCTCGTGAGATTTTTTACAATGTCGGTCGTGCGCATATCGATCTCCTCGATGTCACCGGGGCTGCGTGCAAAGTTCTTCCTGGCGGCCGACGGCGTATTGGCAAATTTCAGATAGCGGAGCTTGTTGTAAAGCAACACAAAATCCACCTTCCCGGTAACGCCCCGCTCACGGCTGTTACGGATAATGTCCCCGAACGGCAGGCCTGTCGTGTCTTTCAAACCCAATGCATTGGCCTGATAGTTGTAGCCGATGGAATGCTTGTAATCTGCCGACATCCAGTCCAGAACCGGTATCTTGTCGAGCGGCAGGCGGTAAGTCAGGTCAATTTTCTGGTCGAAATTTTTGATACGGCCCAGTTTTTTGAAATTGTTCCACAGCGAATCTTTCTTCTCTCCTGTATTGATATCCCCTTCCGGTTCATCGACGATCGAGTTGGCCGTCGCGGAATAGGTCAGCGTCATATTGCGCGTCAGGTTCCAGCCAAAGTCGTAGTAACGGTTGAACCAGAAATATTTCTCATACAAGGGCTGCATGCCGTCGGTAGTCAGGTCCGCGTTACGGAGCTGGGTTTTCAGGAACCGGCGGTCTACGTCTGTCCGCAGCGAAACCATATTCGGCAGGAGCGTCACATTGAATTCCTTGATAAACTCCGCCCAACGGCCTGTCGCCTTCCATTTCTTGAATGGCTCGATCGCCTTCGGCTGGCTCGCATACATGTAGGAAATACCGGCTTTGTACATTCGCTGGTTATATTCCTGCGTCAGGATATTCCGTCGCTTGTCGTCGCTGAATGCATAGGTGAACGAGAAGTTTTCAAAGTCGTAAAAATGGTTTCTGGCTCCCGGCTTGGTCTTGACCTTTCGGACATTCGAGAAATTAAACCCTCGTTTAACTGCATTCTCTTCCACCATCCGCCTGTAACCGTCCCTTTCTTCGTCCGTCTGGAGGTTCGCCAGCGACGTGCTTAACGGCGTGTCGGGATCGAGGGGGTCGAAATGCGGTTTTACATTCCGCCGGTCGTAGCTCACAAACAGCGGGATCTGAAAGCCCCAGTTAGCCGGAAGCAGTTTGTCCAACGCGATATTGGAAGAAAACCCGTATTCGGCCGTAAAGTTGCGGGAACGCTCTCCGATACGCTGTTGCACAGAACCGAAACCGAATGTTTCGATCCGTCCCGAAGCAGTCAATGTCGCGAAATCAGCCAACTTCGCATTCAGCTGCGCAATAGCCGCTACACCGCCCGTGTCGTCGAATCCTTCCACATGCATTTCATCTACCCAGATACAGAATGACTTCGACCGTTCATCCGCCGATTTCGGATTCCTCATACCGATCATAAGTACTTTCACGGCACTCAGGTCCGGGTTTCCGACGACGGTAAGTTTGTAGCGTCCGTCGGCGGTGGTAATGGTGTAAGGTACGCTCAGGTTTTTATCGATCTGCCGGTTCCGCTGGGCTTTCGCCTCGATCAGGTCGGCAAGCGCAATATTGATCTCGTTACTTTCCGGCCAAACCTGGATGTCCTGGCTCTCACCGGGCCGGGTTGCTTTCAATGCCGAAAGGTCGATCTCGTAGTAGTTCTGGGTAAGGTCGGTACCGATGCGCATGAAGGTCCCTACCATGTTGTCCTCGTTTTGCTCGTTCTGCATGTGTACATACATACGGAGGCGCTTGCGGAAAAGCAGGTCGAGGTTTACGTTTTTAAACACAGCCCGTGAATCGCCGTCGCGCAGGTCGGTAACGCAAAGGCTCATCGACTGTTCGTTCAGCTGCAACGGCGGACGTTGGGTATTGTCCTGGTCGCGTATCCAGCCGGGAGGGATGGTATACACATATTTGTTGGCGCTCTGGTTATTCTGGCTGTTCTCTTCAATGCTTACCGTTCCGACTGTAAATTTCGCATCGTAAGGTTCGGGAACTTCCTGCAAGCCCGGCGCATCGAGGTTATAAGTGTATTTCCGGTATTGCTGGCCCACCATTTGCAGCTGGGCAAAACGGAGCACCACCGGTTGCTGGAAGTCGGTCAGGTACATTCGCATGAAACGGATCGATTTAAAACCGTTCATATTTCCTACTACCCCCGAAAACTCTTTAATAGGAACCCTGAACAGGTACCAGCTCTGACCGTCCTTTGTATTCACGGTTTTATCGACAACATAACCCTTCCCTACTTCAAGCTGGCCGGGTTTCAGGTCAATCTCATATTCATAATAAGATTCATTGTCGTTGATGGTATTGTCGACGTTCATGTCCTCGGCATCCGGAACGTTGGTCGACGCCGGCGTTACATCCACGGACCTTCCCTGACTTTCAGGAGAGTTGTTCTCCATCCCCAGGTAGTTCTTGTAACGTTGCAGCACTTTTATGTCTGCGCTGTCGAGTGAGGCCCCGAGGAAGAACTGGAAATCATCACCGGAAGGGTCTTCCAGGATTCTCGCGCGTGCGTCGGGAGTCAGGTTTGCCGGAAGGCGGTCGAGGAAATTTTTAAAGAAAACACGTTCTTCTTCATTCGACAAACCATCCAGACCGACGTCCTGCTTCTGCCGCGCACCATTTTCATTACTGAATGCATTAATCAGGTATTGCGATTTCGTAGCATAACCCCATGCCGTCGAGTCCACATTCACACCCACCTGTTTCGCTACCAACGGCAAGCCATTCTCAAAGTTGTAACGCTCGTCGGGAATAACATCTTCCGAAATATCACCGAGGTTGAACACCAGTTTTCCGCCGGTGGTATTAGATGTATTGGAAAACCCATCTCTGATCTTGCTTTTTTCGGTGCCATCATTAATAAACGGATCCAGCATCCAGAATTCAATGCTTTCGATATTGGCGTTGTCAAAATCGTTATCCGAAGTAATAGCCCGGCTCAACGCCCCGAAATTGTTTCTCGGGTTCTTCATGCGGCCGTCCGGGTTCAGATCCGTATTATAGTTGTACATTCCCCGTTCGCTCGGAAAATACGCAATGTCAAGAATCTGCTGCGGATAAGTCACCAACCCCGCGATGGGTCGGTTAGGAAAAATGTGGCTGGGGAGGTAAAGCCGCTCGTAATAGTTATTGCGATCGGCCTCGGTTATATTGGCCGGCGGCTGGTAACCTCCGCCAAGACCCTGGTCGCCACCGAAAATGTTATCGACCGTATAAGCTGAAATCTTGGCACGTCTATATCCGTATTTAAGGTCTTTGCCATCAAAACCATCCCTGAACTTTGTGGGTACTGCGCCCAAACGCCATTTTTGCGGCTGGCGGGAAAGATCATAAATGGTACGGGCAGCTTCAAAGTCATCCACCAGCGAGCGGTTATTCACATCCTTTGAAACACCGGGGAATAACTTGGCAAACTCGCCCTTGAACTGGATCGTCGACATTTCCTTCGTTTGGATGAGCGGCAAGGCGTCCAGCCATTTGGTCAGGAATGGTGCATCCTTACGGAAATTCACGTCGAATCCGAGCATCGTGTTGTTCACCGGCTCGTTACCGATGGATACCCGCGACAAGAAACCGGCCGTCCGCTCCCTGTACTTTATGGCCGTTAAACCCACACTCAGGTTCCGGTTTGCAACATAATCGAGGCGGGTTCCTACCAATGTCCTGATCTGGTTCTGGAACATATCCGGGCGCTCGTATTCGATCACGATTTCACGTCCCGAGTTGAGCACGCTGGTGTTCAAAATCCGCACGCGGCCAATCTGCGCTTCCACAATATAATCCGAGCCCGGCGCGAGCGGCACGCCTCCGGAAGTTACGGTTACCGAAGTTTCGAGTACGCCAAATGGCAGCTGTACTTCCGCACCGCCACTCGACTGGTACGCTCCTTTGATGAAAAATTTATTGCGCTCTGAAACCTGCTGCGCATCGATCATCGTGGTACGATACAGCTCGTTGAAGACGTATTTGTTACGGTAAGCGTCCTCGCCGGGGCCAAATTTCCGGGAAAGGTTACTACCGAAGGGTTCCAGCACGGGAAAGATAATACGGCCGGTTTTACTGTCCACAGTAATGCCTTCCACAAAGTCGAAGTTACCATCGGGTTGAAGGTCGTTCACCGGATTCAAACGGTCTAGGCCCGAAAGGCGGATTAACGGCACGTTAGCAATGCTACTTTCCTGCAAGTTCGGGTTGTCGATACCTGTCTGGTCATCCTTATAAATAACCCTCAATTGAAACCCTTGCTTGTCGATCTGGCTGGTACCGAGAGAATAGATGTTCTTCATCATCAAGTCCCACATCGGCAGCTTGGTATTGTTACGGATAGTTGAAGATTTAAGGAGTTTCAGCGCGATAACTTCGTTGTCCTGTCTCGCCTGATAATCCTCCGTTAACTCCCCCTACCTTGTAAGCCCGTCCGTTCAATGTATATTCATAGGAAACCGCCAGGACTTCGTCGTTACGGAGCGCATTGGTAAGCGAGATATACCCTAATTGGGGATGGAAAGTATAATCACGGTCTACGATAAGACGCTTGGCGCCACGCAGCAACTCGTAATCAACCGTTTTCTCGAGTCCCAGGCCGGTAATGGCGGTATTGGCATTGTCGACCTGCCGGAAAGCGTTGTTCTTGGACAAGGTCTGATAAAGGCCGTTCGCCTCGTTGCCGGCGGGCGAGGTCGAACGTACAGGTTGCAAATTGGGATTCCCCGCCCGGTAAGGTGCAGGCTCGCCCAGATCGGCGAAACCGACTACGTTACGAAGCGACTCGGTGGTGGTCGTGCGGTTGGTTACATACACTTCAAGCCGCGTTACGGTTACGCCCGAGGTAATGGTCGGCGTGTTTTGCAGCGAGCTTTCGTAGATATTCCGGAAATACTGGGAAAGGAAAAAGTTACGATTTTCGTCATAAGTATCCGCCCGCAATTCGAAGTCCCGGCTTTGCGCGCCCCCGCGCAGGGTGATCCGTTCCTTGCTTGATTTTTGCTGGGAAGCGACGAAAGTGGCGCTCAGACGGCCGAACTGAAAATCTGTTTTCAAACCGAACAGATTCTGAACGCCCGGGATCAGCTGACTGTTAATGGCCCAGTTAATGTTACCGGCTTCGATCTTCCGTATAAAACTTTCTTCGGGATTCTTGTAATTCAGTTTGATCGCATTCTCGAAATTGAAGTTGGCCTTCGTGTCGAAATTCGTCTGGAAGCCCAGCATGTCGCCCAGTTTCGCATCGAAATTGATATTGATCTGCTCGTTGAAGATAAATTGCGTATTCCGGCGCTGCCGGATCGGAATTGCCGGATTGTCGAGGAACTGATGCATTAAACCCAGGTCCAGCGATACAAAACCGGTCGGTTTGAAGTTTACAAAGTTATCACCCAGCAGCTTCGACAGGCCCGGCGGCAAATCAAGTTTCGGCAGCAAGCCACGCGCACCGAGAGCACTGTTGCCATCCTGTCTGCTGGCGTACTCGCGCAGGAGGCTTCTGAATGCCCTGTCTTCCTGGATCTTGTCGTAAGTTTCGAGATCCATCCGCTCAGGTAAGCGGTAGTTTAATCCACCGCCCGGCGTGGAAACGCCCGGCGCGGCGACGCCCGGCGTAGTGACGCCCGGCGTGGAAACGCCCGGCGTTTGAATTTTCTCGGTCACCGTAATTTTACCGGCGCTGTCGAGAATGACGTTGGTGGAGATATTGTTCGGCTCGCGAAGGTAGAACGGCGACCGCGGCCGGGGTTCCGAGATGCGGTTGGAATAATAATCTTTCCATCGCATGATCAACTGGGAGCCCGACCTGTCGATATTTTTCTTAACGGTATCTTCTCTAAGCGTATCCGCAAGTATGGCCCATTCTTCCGCCTGTTCCGAATATGGTTCGCCCTTGCCGCCCGAAACGTTTACGAGGAACACCGCTCCGGCCGAAATGCTTAGTACCTTAAAAAGATAAGAGTAAATCGTTGATGACAAGGTAATATACTTATTTAGAGAAGGTTGTATTTACAAACAAATCTGTCAACACGATTTTAACATCGTAAAATTTTTCACCAAATATCATTGCGGTTCCGGTTATCGTAACGCCAGTTTGATCAGATTTTCAACGCTAATAGACTGCCCCTCACGTTTGATGATGGCATCCAGACTTTTCTCCGCCGTGGCCTTGGGAATACCCAAAGTAACGAGCGCAGCCAACGCTTCACTCCGGAGAGTGCTTGACGACGTTTCGGCCGACCGGGTGCCTGTCGAAACGAGCTCTTCCTTACGAATTTTGTCTCTTAGTTCGAGGATTACGCGCTGAGCAGTCTTGGACCCTATGCCTTTGATCGACTGGATCAGGCGCAGGTCTTCATCAATAATTCCTTGCCGGATTTCCGAGGAGGAAAGAGAGGAAAGCATCACGAGCGCTGTCGACGGCCCGATCCCAGAAATGCTTGTCAGGTCCAGGAAAAGCTTTTTCTCATCATTCCCCCAAAATCCGTACAGGACGTGGGCATCTTCCCGTATATTGAGAAACGTTACCAGCTTGCACCGGGCACCAATGTCGGGGAGCGAAGTATAGGTCTGTAATGAAATCCTGACCTCGTAACCCACTCCGTTGACATCGATAATAGCGTACGCTGGGTCTTTATAGGTTACAATCCCGTTAACGTAGGCAATCATAAAAATAGTATGTGTATGTTGAAGCGTTAATTCCTAGGTAGAAATAATCAACTTTTGGCCGGGCTTGATCGAGTTGCCCCTGATCTTGTTCCGTTTTTTCAACTGACCGATTTCCAGACCGTAGCGCTGCGAAATAATCCATAATGTATCTCCTTTTTGTACGGTATGATAACGTTTCCGGGTATGACGCTGCTGTTTCGCCACCTGCTCTTCTTCCTCCTGCTGTGGCCTTGCTTTGGCTGCAATGCGGGTTGCGGGTACAATTTCCTTCACCTCTTTGTAGATCACCAGACGCTGCCCCCTGCGGATATTGTTGCGGCGGATGCGGTTCCATTTACGGAGCGACGCTACCGAAACGCCATACTTCCGCGCGATGCCCGCTACGTTATCGCCGCGCCTGACCGTGTAGGATACGCGTTTGGTGCGGGTACGCTGAACCGTTTCCTCGCCGCTATCTTCATCATAACCTTCGTCGTCCGACACATTCGATGCCAGCACATAAGGGAATGCGCCGTTTCCGGACAGTGAATCGGTCTGGGTGCTGTCGGCTCTGGCCACCATTACACCGGAAGAAAGGTATCTTCTTGTGCACGAATCCATGATCGATGCGCGGTTGCTCATCAGATAGGTGAACCGGACGCTCGGCACTTTCAAAACGAAGTCGCGCGTTTGTTCGGGAAGGATCGTCTTGGTAATATGCGGATTGAGCTTTTTGAGGACCTCGAAATCGATGCTTGCGTTGTTGCAAAATGCCGTCAGGTCGATATAACCGTTGACGTGAATGGTATCGTTCGGAATCTGGAATTCTGTGTTTTCGGGGAAAATGCCGTGGTCGTAACCATAGTTCATCATGTAGTTCATGGCCACATATTGCGGCACGTATGAACGGGTTTCGCGGGGAAGGACATTGTATATCGTCCAGAAGGTAGTCCCGCGCGAGCGGCGCATCGCGCGTTTCACATTGCCGGGGCCCGTGTTATACGAAGCCAATGCCAGCTCCCAGTCGCCGAAAATGTTGTAAAGCTGTTTAAGATAAAGGCAGGCCGCCTCGGTTGCCTTTACCGGCTCGAAGCGTTCGTCGATATATTTGTCCTGATAGAGACCGAATTCCCGGCCCGTAGCCGGCATGAATTGCCAGAGGCCTCCCGCACGGGCGTGTGATATCACGGTCGGATTCAGCCCCGATTCGATCATGGACAGGTATTTCAGTTCGGTAGGTAGCCCGTGCTTGGCGAGGGTTTTCTCGAAAAGCGGGAAATAGAGCGGCATACGCTCCATCATCGTCTGGGTGAACTTGGCCTTTTTGTAGATAAAATATTCTACAAATTCGTGGGACGATTTGTGGTAAGTAAGCGGGATCGACTTTTCAAGCTTCGCGAACCTTTCTTTTAAAAGTTCTTCGGGAACCGCGGGATTCGGCCCGATTTCTTCTACTTCCGGAAGTGACGGCATCAAATCATCTTCTTCCTGAGCAATACTCTCAACTGTATCCTGCCCGGATGTCAAACTCTCCTGTGGAACCATTGCCCCGACGGGCATAGTCCATAACCCTGCACACATGGCTCCGAGCCACAATACTCTTTTCGAAATCCTCATTAATAAATGTTTTTTGAAGGTTAATCAATTCACGGTTTTCATTGGCTTATACCTGTTGATGATCCCTACTGACAGATAAAAAGGTCCTTTTTAGCCCTGATGAATCAGAATAATCTCTAATACATTCTCAAATACTCATACAAGTTCCTCATTCAGAATAACTAAACCTGATTGCCTGTTATTCTGGCATAATATTTTTCTTCAAAACGTGGGTTGTAAATACAACCTTTGTCTTTACAAACGGGTCAAAAAGAAAAATGCTCTTTTTGCGCCTAATGACTCTGGTTGTATGCTACGGCCCCTTCCTTGCTCAACTCGGTGAGATAATTGGCAAATGCCAGCATTTTTTCCTCGCCGAAATAAGGGGCCATAATTTGGATCCCGATAGGCATTCCCTGATCGTCCAGCCCGTTGGGAATGGACACCGCAGGATTACCTACGACATTCGCCTGCACAGTGAAAATATCCGCAAGATACATTTGTAACGGATCTTCCGTCTTTTCGCCAATTGTAAAAGCTGTGGTAGGTGTTACCGGGGAAATCAGGAAATCGAACTGCTCGAAGAACCGGTTCGTTTCCTCCCGCACCAATCTTCTAACGCGTTGCGCCTTGGTATAGTATGCGTCGTAATAATTTGCGCTTAATACGAAAGTACCCAATAGTATTCTTCTCCTTACCTCGTCGCCAAAACCTTCCGTGCGTGTCTTCTTGTACATGCTTTCCAGATCGGCCGATTCGGGGCTGCGGTAGCCGTACCGGACACCGTCGAAACGCGACAGGTTCGAGCTCGCTTCGGCGGTCGTAAGAATATAATAGGTAGGCAAAAGCGAATCCAGCAGCGGCATGTCTATGCCTGTTACCTCATGACCTTCCGCACGCAGGCGGCTGAGCAGGTCCGAAGTCTGCCTGCGGATTTCAGGCGCGATCGCTTCGTTCTCCACCGCGCTGCGGATATAACCGATTTTGGCCTTACCGTTCCACTCCAGTTTCTCCGAATAAGCAGGCACCGCCCTTTCGGAAACGGTACTATCGAATTCGTCGGCACCCGACATTACTTCCAGAATCAATGCGGCATCGGCCACACTTTTGGTAATAGGTCCGATGCAGTCGAAAGACGAAGCATAGGCGATGAGCCCGTAGCGCGAAACACGGCCATAGGAAGGCTTCACGCCGATCACACCGCAGAATGCGGCCGGCTGGCGCACCGAACCACCGGTATCGCTTCCCAAAGAAGCATGGCACAGCCCGGCCTGAACGGCCACCGCCGAACCACCTGACGACCCGCCCGGGACTTTGGAATTGTTAATCGCGTTCAGCACCGGCCCGAATGACGAGTTTTCATTCGAAGAACCCATCGCAAACTCGTCGCAGTTTTGCCGCCCGATGATGATCGCGTCCTCATCGATGAGCCGCTGTACGGCGGTTGCGGTGTATGGTGCCTTATAATTTTGAAGGATCCGGCTTCCGGCCTGCAAGCCGTGGCCGGTCAGTGAAAGCACATCTTTAAGACCGATCACCATGCCTGCCAGCTTTCCGGCAGTGCCATTGGCGATCTTCGCATCTACGGCCAGGGCCGCCTTTCTCGCTTCCTCGGCATAAACTTCAACGAAAGCATTGAGATGCTTGTTAGCCTCTATTTTTTCCAAATAGTGGTCAACCAACTTGACGCACGTCAAACCTTCTTCACGTAAATCTCTCTGAATTTCGGCCAGCGTCAGATACTCTTTCAAGGCAATTTTTTTGTGGGGTTGTAAATAAAGAATCAGAGCCGTTAAGTGGTAGCTTAATGGCTCTGGATCAAACCTTCGATAAGATGGAAGCGTTATTTGGGGTCTTCCATGCTTTTTTCAATATTTTCCTTAACGTCTTTAGTAGCGTTCTTGAACTCATTGATACCTTGCCCCAAACCGCGCATAAGTTCTGGGATTTTCTTTGCTCCGAAGAAAAGCAACACGAACAGAGCAACCAGGAAGATCTCCTGTCCGCCCAACCCCATAATTCCCAAAACGGTTATTGATTCCATATCTGTTTCTTTTATTAATGTTTACAAAAATAACTATTCTTTTTTACAACAACCAGACCTCCCGCCACTTTTATCCGATATTAATTGTCCTGGTAGCCTTCTCCCAATCCGCGAACTTCCGGATATCGTCGCCCAACGTCTTGATGAGCCATACCACCAGTGCCACGTCGTCGGAAATTCCGATAACCGGCAGGAAGTCAGGAATAAGGTCTATGGGAGATACGAAATAAATGAGCACAGCGACTATCGATACCAGACTTTTCCACGGAAGCTGTTTATATTCGCCGGAAGCGTAGGCCTTCACCATCCGGATCAGCAGCTGGACGCTCGTCTGAAATTCGGCGAGGTTTTCCTTCACGCCGACGGTCTGCAGCTTGCCGACCACCTGCCGGAGGAGCTCAAACAAACTGGCTGAATTTTTGGCGTAACGTCCTGCTTTCCCTTTGGCATTTCTAAAAAAAATCGACTGTAAAATCCGCGAAATCATTGACTCGTCATTCATCGTACAAAGCAGGAAAAAGTGGTTTATAAAGCCATTATAACTATCAACTTACAGAAAAAATTGCGTTCCGGGGGGGCGACCGGAGGTTTTGCGGCAAAAAATCAATTTCCGCTTGGTTTAAACAAATTATGTATCATACTTTTAGGAAAAAATATAAAAAGCATCAATTTCTATACAATTAACCATATTTCCCTATGAAGATTACTGTTGTAGGTGCGGGTGCGGTAGGCGCAACCACTGCCGATAATATCATTCGTCGTGAGCTGGCAGAAGAAGTGGTGTTGCTGGATATCAAGGAGGGCGTCAGCGAAGGAAAGTCGCTGGACATGTACCAGACGGCCGCCTTGCTGGGGTTCAATACCAGGCCCGTCGGATCAACCAATGACTACGAAAAAACCAAAGGCTCGGATGTGGTTGTGATCACTTCGGGGCTGCCCCGTAAGCCCGGAATGACACGCGAAGAGCTGATCGGCATCAATGCAGGAATCGTAAAGGGAGTTACAGAAAATCTTTTGAAATATTCGCCGAAAGCGATCGTAATCGTAGTTTCCAACCCTATGGACACTATGACTTACCTGGCATTGAAAGATTCCGGTATTCCTAAAAAACGCCTGATCGGGATGGGGGGCGCATTGGATAGCGCGCGCTTCAAAACCTACCTGGCCATGGCCATGGACGTTTCACCGCTCGATATTCACGGGATGGTAATCGGCGGCCACGGCGACACGACTATGATCCCGTTAACCCGGTTGGCTACTTACAACGGAATCCCCGTAAGCCGCTTTCTCTCCGCCGACCAGCTCGAAAAAGTAGCTGCCGACACCATGGTAGGCGGCGCTACACTGACCAAGCTCATCGGAACGTCGGCCTGGTACGCGCCCGGTGCCGCTACCGCCATGCTGGTCGAGAGCATCGTGCGTAACCAGAAACGCATTGTGCCTTGCAGCGTTTATCTGAATGGCGAATACGGCCAGAAGGATATTTGTATGGGAGTGCCCGTAGTTCTGGGCCGTGGCGGCTGGGAAAAGATCATCAATCTCCGCCTGAGCGATGCAGAAAAAGCTGCGTTTGAAAAGTCAGCGGAGGCCGTTCGTTCGATGAATGCGGCTTTGAACCTGGCATAGCCTCATTTATATATTACAAAAAAGGTATCCGGCAGTGCAGTACCGGATACCTTTTTGTTGTGTCGATGTGGGTTAAATTGAAATCTGGTACTGTAAAATCCAGCTCCCCTTGCGGTCATTCTTCTCCAACTCGTTTACAACGGAAGCATTTCTGTAAACCGGACGGTTTTCGTAATTCAGCGACAACTTCCCGTTGTGCCCTTTGATCAGCCAGTTGACACCGAGATTGAAGATGTTCGCGGCGCCCTGTAAGCGGTCGTAGTCACCGCGCTGCAACGACGCATAAGGCATTAATGTACCCTGACTGCCCAGCAAGCCATCCCTTAGCTTATAGCCCGCCTGCGCGTAAATCACATTGCCTGTCCCGAACATCGGGTATGCGTTCCCATGCGTACCGCTCACGCCCGCGATGGGTTGATTCGTTCCGGTGGCAGGGTTCATAATGCCGTTGTAGCGCAGGTAACCTTTACCGTAATCCGTGCCGAAATAGCCGAGATATGCGGAAACCGCAGTCCCTTTCTCTACATTCAGGGGCATATCCACATACGCCGCCACCGACCAGAGCGTCATATTGCTGTACAGCGTATCCACCGCCTCCCTCCTCCAGGTCGCATTCTTCTGAGAGGTAATGCCCGCCTCGATATTCAACACCTTGCGCTTGCCGAGATAAGTTCCCGTCATGTAGCCCGGAGTAGTGTTGTCCTCGGTGTCAAAAATGTTGTAAATAAATAACCCCTGAAACTGCTTGCTGTTCTTACGTTGCGAGAAAACCGAGTGCTGGTTAAGCGCCGGCGGGGTGGTTCCGCTGGTTTCGACCGGAAACGGATCGGCAACGGCCACCCGGTAATTCAGTTTACCGATTTGTCCGCGGCTGTAAACGGTGAGTTTTCGGGAAAACTGATCGGTCTGATCGACCGTCGCCTGGGCAAAAACGGGTACGTCCATGGTGGTAATGGTGCCGATGCTGGGTTGTGAAAACCGGGAAAACCCGCTCACGATGGTCAACCCGCCTCCGAAACGAATAAAGCCATTGCCTTTGCGTTGTACTTCGTATTCGCCCACCGCATCATGAAAGAATGCGGCGATCTTTCGTTGAGAGGGCGTTCCTGCTGTGTTATAGGCAGGGAATGCGCTCACTTTGTTGAAATTGTTCATTCCGAACTGGGTGTAGAAGAATATCCGGTCGGTGAGCTGGCCGAATAGCTGCATACGCGTACGACGGAGGCCGATGTCGAATGTGCTGGTCCGGGGATCACTTAAAACGGTGGTGCCGGGATTGTTATCGTTCAAGCGCAGCCAGACTTGATTCGTGAATGTGAACTTAACATAATGTGAACCGGATTCGTTAAGATTGTAACGGATATCGTTTCTCTTGTTGTCGTCTTGCGACATGGCTGGCACGGTTGCCGCCGACGTGCCGAGAAGCACCAGGGAAAGGATTTTTTTCATTGAACGTTGTATTGAGTTATGCGCACTATCACCGATTCAAACCCTTCTTGAAGAGCTAAAAACGATATAATAGTTAATTAAAAATGATATTGAACACGGCAGAAAAACGACTTGCACGAAGTCATTTCCCAAGCCGGGCTTCCAAATATAAGGCGGGTTGCTATACTACCATACTCTTTCTGGTGACAATCTTCCTGCCCCTTTTTGCCCAGGAAACCCCTCCGTTGATTAACTATCCCGCCTCGGTTTACAAGGCACACAACCAGAATTGGGACATTTGCCAAAGTGCCGACGACATCGTTTACTCCGCCAATTCGGACGGCCTGCTGGAACACGACGGCGCTTCGTGGAAGCTGTACCCGCTACCCGATGGCCAGATCGTCAGGACGGTACTTTACGATGAACAAACGGTTGAACCAGCCGGTGGAAAAGTGCTCAATCGGCATCCGAAAACCGAGCAGCGCATTTATGTGGGCGGATTTTCGGAGTTCGGATACTGGAAGAAAGAGGCGGACGGCCAGCTGAAATATTACTCGCTGAGCAAAAAGGCGAACTTCCCAAGCCTCAAAACCGAGGAAATCTGGCATATATTAAAGACGCCCAGGTACATTTATTTCCAGTCATTCTCCTTCATATACCGCTACGATGGAAAAACACTGACCGAAATCAAGGGGCCGGACAATTTTATGTTCCTTCGCTATGTGAAAAACCGCGTACTGGTGCAGCTCATTGGTCGGGGGCTTTACGAGCTGAAAGACAAAAGGTTCGAGCCATTGAAGGGTACCGAAAGTCTCTCTTCGGCGATTGTATCGTCCATACTCCCCTATTCGGGCAACCGGATCCTTATCACCACCACCAAACATGGTATTTTCATCTGGCAAAACGGGGTACTTTCTCCCTGGAATATTGCTATTTCGGCGGAATTGAAAAGGAATATCATCAACCGCGCGCTCATTATGACGCGCGACAGCAGCGTCGTTTTCGGTACCATTCAGAACGGGGTTTATGTGGTTTCCAAAAACGGCGCATTGAGGTACCGGTTCAATAAGGATACCGGCTTACAAAACAACACGGTCCTGGCGCTGGAAGAAGATGCGCGGCAGCAGCTGTGGATCGGGCTGGATCAGGGAATCGATATGGTCAAAATGTCGTCGCCCATTATCGCTTATCAAACGAGCGACAATCCTTTGGGATCTACTTATGCCGCGGCAATCTGGCATGGAAACTTGTACGTCGGGTCCAATAAGGGCGTGTTTGTCAAAAAATGGCTTTCATCGGAACCCTTCAGGCCTGTGTTAGGACTTGAAGGGCAGACCTGGGCACTTAAAGTGATCGATGACCAGTTGCTATGCGGGCACAACGATGCTACTTACCGCATTTCGGAAAATAGCGTTACCAAAATCTCCGGTGTTAACGGCGGCTGGGTGTTTATGCCGATCAGGAACGGGCGTGATACGCTTCTTTTGCAGGGAGCGTATGTGGGCTTGCACGTATATAAAAAGGACGCAAAGGGTATCTGGACGTACGCTTATCCGGTGGAAAAATTCGCACCTGTTCCCATCCGACAGATTGCACGCGACAACTCCGGGACATTCTGGCTCGGGCATGCCTATAAAGGCCTGTTTCAAGCCAAACTAACCACTGCGTTGGATTCGGCGCTGTTCTGGAAAGAATTTAAGGCGCCACGGGAACTGCCCAGCGAGTTTTCGGTCGAAGTGGTTCAATGGCTCGACGGACAGGTACGAGTGCGCTCGGGCAACCGGTTTTTCCAGCCAGATGCTGCGGGCAATCTCGTCGCAAGCAGCGATTTTTTGAAGGAAGACGAAGATTATAAAGTAAGGACGGGCCTGGACGGAGACTGGTTCAAGGTTTTCATGAACCGCGTAGAATTCTATCAGCCCGGCAGGGAGGCGCGGAACCTTCCCCTGACGCTCGTTCGCAACAGCGAAACCATCATACCGCTCTCCGGCGACTATTATTTCTTCTGCCTCGACAACGGCTATGCATTATATAATCGCAAGTCGGCCGACAAGCACAACGAGGTAACCGGGCCGCCGGTAATCCGGAAAGTCGCTAACCTCCGCAACCTCAATGAAACGTTTGCTATTTCGGGAAACCCTTCGCTGCCTGCGGAAGTACGTTCCCTCCGCGTCGCGTTCTCCATCCCGGCTTACGGGCAAAATGTACAATACCAATACCGGCTGAAAGGGCTGACAGATCAATGGTCGGAATGGACGGACCAGAGCTTTGTGGAATTTACCAACCTGGAATCGAGGGACTACATTTTCGAAATCCGGAGCAGCGTCAACGACACCATCGGGACCTACCATTTCAGCGTAAGGCCCTACTGGCGCGAAACCTTGTTTGCCAAAATCCTGTTTGCAGTCGTCGTCGCGCTGGCATTAGCCGCATTGATCGTTTACCAGGAAAAACGGCTGGCGCGCCACCGGCGGAAGCTGATAGAAGAGCAGGAGGAAAAGCTGCGGCAGCAACGGCTGTCCAGCGAGAGGCGGATCATGCAAATCCAGAACGAAAAGCTGCAAAGTGAAATCCAGAGCAAAAGTCAGCAATTAAGCAACGTCGCGATTAACGTGGTGCGGAAAAACGAGATACTGGAAGAAATCCGTGACGAACTCAGGCAAGTCAAGGCCGAAATGGGGCATCAGCTCCCCAACATCCATTATCAGAAATTATTGAACAGTATCGAACGAAATGTGGCCGGTAAAGACGACTGGATTCTGTTCGAACAAAACTTCGACGAAGTCCATGAACAATTCTTCAAAAGGCTCCGCCAGATATACCCTACCATTTCCCCTTCCGAGCTCCGGCTCGCTGCATGCCTTCGCATGAATCTTTCCACCAAAGAGATGGCTCCCGTGCTGGGGATTTCCGTCCGCGGTGTGGAAATCAAGCGCTACCGATTGCGCAAAAAGCTTGGATTGGACAACGATGCGAATCTGGCCCAATTTATGATGGACATCTGACCCAATTGTATTAATCGACCATTAACCCATTTATTGCCAACCAAACCTTGCATTATTCTTATTGATGTAGTGGTGATGTAGTGCTTTTTTTGATTCCTCCCCGCCTTCGAACTTAATTTTGAAGTCAATATTTTCTTATAATAATTCAATCACCAATTTGAAACTGATGAAAACTATTGTACGATTACTGTACATGCTCGTTTTCCTGACATTAGGAAGTTTCTCTTACGCGCAGGAAATAAATGTGACCGGGAAAGTCACTTCGAGTGCCGACAATTCGGCGCTGCCGGGCGCCAGCGTGCTCATCAAAGGCACCACCACCGGTGTTCCTACCGATGCCGATGGGAACTACACCATAAAAGTTCCGTCCCCCCAGTCCGTGCTGGTCTTTTCGATGATCGGCATGGTTACTCAAGAGATAACAGTAGGCAACCAAACTACCCTGAATGTTGCATTGCAGGAGGATGCCAAGGCGTTGAACGAAGTACTCGTGGTGGGTTATGGTTCTCAGAAAAAACTCGATGTTACGGGTGCCATTACACAAATTAAGGGTGTCGACATCGCGAAGCAACCTTCGATGAATGCCGTGAGCGGGTTGCAGGGCAAGGTAGCCGGTGTGCAGATCAACAACTCCGGTAAGCCCGGCGAGGCGCCGCAGATCCGTATCCGCGGTGTCGGAACGGCTTACGGCAGCGCTAACCCATTGTATGTGGTCGACGGTGTATGGTTCGATGATATCAGCTTCCTAAACTCGGGCGATATCGAGAGCATGAACATCCTGAAAGATGCGTCCAGCCAGTCCATTTATGGCGTACGCGCAGCGAACGGGGTCGTTTTGATCACCACCAAAAAAGGAAAATCAGGCCAGGCGGTCATCGATTACAATGGTTATGTAGGTTACCAGAAAGTGACCAACCAGATCAAAATGGCAAACGCGAACGAATATGCCACGATGATCAACGAATTGAGCCGTATCAATGGTAAATCGGATGTCCTCGATCCATCGCAATTCGGCGAGGGTACCGACTGGTACCATCAGATTCTGCGCAATGCCTTTGTAACCAATCACCAGATTTCGATCAGCGGTGGCGGTGAAAAATCGACTTACAACTTCTCGCTGGGTTATCTGGATCAGGACGGTGTTGTCGAGAAAAACAATTTCAAACGTTACACTGCCCGTCTGCAGAACGATTTCCAGGTGTTGAAGAACCTGAAAGTGGGTTACTCGGCAACGGCTGCATATAGTAAGTCGAGAGACGAAGCGGGAGGTATTTTCCGTCAATTGTATGCCGCCGCGCCTGTCGTTCCGGTTTACTATGCCGACGGCACCTATGGCGACCCTACCGATTACAACCTGGGCGACGCCAATAACTTCAACCCGCAGGTTACCATCGACTTTTATAACCAGAATACCAAAAAAACACTGCTGACCGGTAATGCTTACGCGGAACTGCAGGTCCTGAAAGGCCTTACCTTCCGGACAAGCCTCGGTGGCCGTTACGGACAGGACGAAACCCGTACCTACGTGCCGCAATATGTTGCGACATTCAAACAACGCAACACCACCAGCTTCCTCGAATTTGTCCGTCCACAGACCCGTTACTGGATCTTTGAGAACACTTTGACCTATACCAAAGACTTCGGCCAGCACAGCATTACGGCGTTGCTCGGTCAGTCGGCGCAGCGCGACCAATCCTACAAAGTCACAGCCAATGCCCTGAACGTGCCATACACCAGCGAAGGCGATTTGTACCTCGCACTGGGTAGCGCCGATAGCCGTAACGTAACCGACGAGGGCGACCTGGGTACCTACGCTTCCTATTTCGGCCGTGTGAACTACTCTTTCGGCGAGCGTTACCTGTTGAATGCGTCTCTCCGCGCGGACGGCTCTTCGAAATTCTACCAGGGCGGTAATGCCTGGGGTTATTTCCCTTCGGTAGGGGCGGGCTGGGTTATCAGCAACGAAAATTTCATGAAAGACCAGACGGTTTTCGACAACCTGAAAGTCCGTGGGAGCTGGGGTAAAATCGGTAACGCATCCGTGCCTTCCAACCTGTCGACGCTCACGGTAGCGACCGGCGGCGGACTGGCGGCGATTTTCGGCGAACAGTTGAATACCGGCGCCAGCATCAACACCATCATTCCGCCCACCACTTACTGGGAACGCGGTGTAGGTACCGACGCGGGTATCGAGGCTTCATTCCTGAAATCGAGACTGACCGTAGAGCTGGATTATTATATCAAAAAAACCGAACGAGCGATCTTCGACATTCCCGTGTTGAGTTCTATCGGTACCAGCTCGGGCCGGATTGTGGGCAACCAGGCCAACTTCCAGAACAAAGGTTTCGAACTTGCATTGAACTGGCGCGACGAAATCGGCGACGGCCTTTCTTACAGCATCGGCATAAACGGCGCAGTGAACAACAACAAAGTGCTTTCAGTATCGTCCGGCGCGAACCCGATCTATGATGGCGGTGTGGGCCTTACCAGCGGAGCGCTCGCAACGCGTACCCGTGTAGGCGACCCGATCGGTTCATTCTTCGGCTATGTGGTAGATGGTATTTTCCAGAACGACGAAGAGATCAAAAACTCCGCTCAACCCAACGCCAAGCCCGGTGATTTCAGATACCGCGATATCAGCGGAACCGATGGCGTACCCGACGGAACCATTTCCGGGCTCGACCGCCAGGTGATCGGCAACCCGAATCCGAAATACACCTATGGCATCAATACCAGCTGGAATTATAAGAACATCGACCTGATGCTCGATTTCCAGGGCGTAGCCAAGGTCGATATTTACAATGCCAACATGGGGTGGCGCTATGGTAACGAGAACTTCACCAAGGATTTCTACGATAACAGATGGCATGGCGAAGGCACATCGAATACTTATCCTTCGGCGAATATCGGCGGAGGCCAGAACTACCTGCCGAACACATTCTTTGTGCAAAGCGGCAGCTACTTCCGCGTGAGAAATGCGCAAATCGGTTACACGTTCCCGCAGGCATTCAATGAAAAGCTGAAAATCCGCAAACTGCGCCTGTACGCAAATGCGCAAAACCCATTGAATTTCTTCAAATACAAAGGCCTGTCGCCCGAGGTAAGAGCCAACGAGAACAAACCGACACAGGCCGGAATCGACGCCAATGTGTACCCGCTTTCGGCGACTTACAACTTCGGTATCAACGTCACTTTCTAAGATTAAAAGCGATATGAAAAATATAGATTTAAAAAACAGTTTGAAGCAGAAAGGGCTTTATATCGGGCTGGCAGCGCTCCTGATCGTCCCATCGTCCTGCAGTGACAGTTTCCTCGACGTGGACCCGCAGGGAAAACAGGCGGGAGCGGTGTTCTGGGTAAATGAAGCCGACGCAACCAAGGCAGTGAATGCAATGTATGCCAACCTCCGCAGCTGGAACAACACCGCTTTTGCCGCCATTGCCATCGAAAGCGTAGGCTCCGATGATGCGGAAAAAGGCAGCACACCTTCCGACGCTACATTTTTTAACCAATACGATACCTTCACCGTGGGTTCCACGGAAGGCCAGCTAGGCAGCTTCTGGGAGGGGCAATATCAGAATATCAACTACGCCAACCAGGTATTGGACAACATCCCGGCGATCAGCATGGACGAGACCCTGAAAGCGAGGTACCTGGCTGAGGCGAAATTCGTGCGCGCCTACTCCTATTTCAGGCTCGTACGGGCATTTGGCGACATTCCCCTTAGGTTGAGTGTTCCAAAGGACGCTTCGGAATACAATATCCCGCGCACACCGAAAGCGGAGGTTTACGCAGCCATCGAAAAAGACCTCACCGAAGCGGCTGCCGTGTTGCCATTAAACTATGGTGCAGCCGACATCGGCCGCGCTACCAAGGGCGCTGCGCAGTCCTTACACGCCAAAGTTTCGATGTACCAGGGTAAATGGCAGCAGGTTTTCGATCTGACCACACAGGTGATGAACTCCGGCCAATATTCGCTGTTCCCGGATTATGAAGCATTGTTCCGTATTCCGAATGAGAATTCCAGAGAATCGATCTTCGAAATCCAGAACGAACTCATTCCTTCGAACAAAGACGCCTCCAACTCACAGTATTCGCAGGTTCAGGGCGTGCGGGGGGTGCAAGGCGGCGGCTGGGGCTTTAATGTACCTACCGAGCAACTATCCAAAGCATTCGAAGCAGGCGACCCGCGCAGGGATGCAACGATCATTTTCCGTGGCGAGACGACGCCAGCCGGAGACGTAATCGCAGCAACCGGCGATAACCCTATGTACAACCAGAAGTCGTATGTGCCGTTCAAACTTTATGTGACGGGCTTCAATGAAGGCTCACAGCAAAATGTACGCGTGATCCGCTACGCCGAAGTATTGCTAATGAATGCGGAAGCTGCCAACGAAATCGGTAACACGACCCAGGCGCTCGCTTCGCTTGAAATGGTGCGTGCACGTGCAAGGGGCGCAAGCAAAACCATCCTGCCAAAAGTGACCACCACCGACAAAGCCGCATTGCGCCTGGCGATCTGGAACGAGCGCCACTATGAGCTTGCTATGGAATTCGACCGCTATTTTGATGTGATCCGTCAGGGACGTGCCGCTCAGATCTTCGGACCAAAAGGATGGAAGGCCGGCAAAAACGAAGTGTGGCCTATTCCTCAGAATGAAATCGACCTCAGCGCAGGCGTGCTGACCCAGAATCCAGGCTATTAATCCAAAACCACGATCTATCGATGAAAACTTTAAAGAATAAGCTGGCCGTGGCATTGTGTGTATTGACCGTGCCCGGGGTTACCTCCTGCTATGAAAAGTTCGATCCCGAAAGTTACGCGCCCAGCGTGACCATCGGCGGCTTCACGAGCTCCGACGAAATCGCAAGGGCCAATCTCGTGGCGCATTTCCCTTTCGACGGTAATTACAGCGACGTTATTTCCAACACCGCTGGCACCAATACCGGCACTACATTCGCCAACGGTCTGAAAGGCCAGGCAATGAAGGGAGCCAAAGACGGTTATGTGCTTTTCACGCCGACTGCGGCCATTCTGGGGTTGAAGAGCTTTACATTGACCTACTGGGTAAACAGCCCGTCGACCAAAGCGGCGGGCGGCATTATCGGACTGGTAGGTTTGTCTCAAACAGATGGTTTCTGGGGAAACATCGAAACCTTTTTCGAGAACGGCGGTACCGATACTGACGGTATTTTCAAAGCCCACATTCAGAATGATAAAACCGACGCCTGGGTTACCAAGGAAGGCATTGTGAACCTTTATAACTCCTGGAATCACATTGCATTGTCATACGATGCCACTTCATCCACTTTCAATGTATATGTGAACGGCTCTAAAACAGCTACCACTACAGTAGCCAAATTCGGGGAGTTGAAATGGAAGAATCCCGGTAAAATGGTATTCGGCACGGTACAATTCCAGACTAAGCCGAGCCTTACCACGGGGGCTTCCGCACAGGATTGGGCGAGCTACCTGACCGGCCTGCTCGACGAAGTAAGGATTTACAATGTTGCTTTGAAAGACGCCGAAGTGGATGCACTCGTCAAACTGGAATCGAGGGGGGAAATAATGCCTTTTAAATACCTTCTTCTTTTTTGTTCATTGATCTGGCTCGGGGTTTCCTGCAAATCGGAAAAGGAAGCCCCCGGGCCTTCAAACCCCGGAATACCGGCTTCATTCGGATTTAATAGCGTGAAAGTGAACGGCACCTATTCCGGGTTCAAATACCATGATGTAAACCTCAAACCTAAAATCAGGTTTACATTCTCAGCACCGCTCAGCAACGCAACCATTCCCGACGGGATCACCTTTCAGTCGATGTCGGGTGAAGCCGTCGCATATTCTTCCTCCCTGGAAAACGGCGACAGTTCGGTTGTGATCACGCCTTCCGCCGATTTGAAATACCTGACCCGCTATTCTGTCAGCGCCACCAAAGCATTAAAATCCAAAACGGGCGGAATGCTCCTGAACGAGGTGAAAGTAGAACTGATCACGATGCTGGATTCTACCGACAAATTCCCGGTCATTGGTGAAGAAGCGTTATTAACGCTCGTACAGCAGCAAACTTTCAGGTATTTCTGGGACTTCGCGCACCCGGTGAGCGGGCTGGCGCGCGAGCGGAATACCTCGGGCGACGTGGTGACCTCCGGCGGTAGCGGTTTTGGCATTATGACCATTCCCGTCGCAATCGAACGGAAGTTTATCACCCGCGCACAGGGATTGGAAAGAATGCAGAAGATCGTAGGCTTCCTGAAAAAAGCGCAGACCTTTCACGGGGCATTTCCGCATTGGCTGAACGGCATAACCGGCGCAGCTGTGCCGTTCAGCGATAAGGACAATGGAGCCGATCTGGTAGAAACGTCGTTCCTGATCCAGGGATTGCTCACGGCCCGCCAGTATTTCAGTGAAAGCAATGCCGCCGAAACCACGTTACGGACCGATATCAATGCGATATGGAGAGCGGTGGAATGGGATTGGTTTAGAAAAAACAATGAGAATGTACTGTACTGGCATTGGAGCCCGGATTACGGCTGGGATATGAATCACCAGATCCGTGGCTGGAACGAATGCCTGATCACCTATGTGCTGGCGGCGGCGTCCCCTTCGCACGGCATCGACAAAAGCGTTTACGACAACGGGTGGGCAGGCAACAGCACATTTACCAACGGAAAAGAATATTATGGTATCACATTACCGCTTGGTGAACCCCTGGGTGGGCCGTTGTTTTTCTCGCACTATTCGTTTCTGGGGCTGAATCCAACCGGCCTCACCGACCGGTTTACCAATTATTTTACCCAAAACAAGGCCCATACCCTTATCAATTACAATTATTGCAAAACAAACCCGCAACAATACTACGGGTACAGCGACCAATGCTGGGGCCTCACCGCCAGCGACATTCCGGGCGGCTATAATGCCAGCTCCCCAAGCAACGACAAGGGAGTAATTGCGCCTACTGCAGCACTTTCCGCATTCCCGTATACACCCGCGGAGTCGATGAGGGCTTTAAAATTCTTCTACTACAAACTCGGCGACAGGTTATGGGGCGAGTACGGCTTCCACGACGCATTTTCGCTGGATCAGCTATGGTTTACGGATTCTTACCTGGCTATCGACCAGGGGCCGATCGTCGTCATGATCGAAAATTACCGCACGGCTTTACCCTGGAAGCTCTTCATGAGCAGCCCGGAGGTTAAGACCGGTCTTAAAAAGCTCGGATTTAACAGTCCCCAGCTTTGAGGAACTTTCATTAAAATACTACTCAACTATGAAGCTATACTTTCAATTACTACTATGCCTCGCGCTGCTTGCGGGCCTTCAGGTAGATTGCACGGCGCAAAAAAAGAAATCCGCAGCCGCCAAATCTGCCGCTTTCAATCCGGCCGCCCGTCCTAAAAACCTCTCGGACACCGCATTGCTGGAACTCGTTCAGAAACAGACATTCCGGTATTTCTGGGAATTCGGTCACCCGGTAAGCGGGATGGCCCGCGAGCGGAGCAATATAGCGTACGACTACGGCGACGAAGTGGTTACCATCGGCGGAACGGGTTTCGGCGTGATGGCGATGATCGTCGCGGCAGAGCGGCAATGGCAACCCCGCGATTCGGTTGCCGCACGATTGTTGAAAATGGTCAAATTCCTTTCCAAAGCCGATCACTACCATGGTATTTTCCCTCACTGGCTCAATGGGGCTACCGGCAAGATCATTCCATTCAGTCGGAAAGACGATGGCGGCGATCTCGTGGAATCCTCGTTCCTTTTCCAGGGACTACTTGCCGTCAGACAATATTTCGACCGCGATACCGACGTGGAAAGGGAGCTCCGCAATCGTATTACCTGGCTCTGGAACGAAGCCGAATGGGACTGGTACACACGTGGCAATCCGAATCAGCTCTACTGGCATTGGAGCCCCAATAACGGGTGGGCGATGAATTTCGAGCTTCGTGGGTACAACGAGACATTAATTACCTACATCATGGGCGCCGCGTCGCCCCGTTACCCCATTACCCGCCAGGTTTACGACAAGTGCTGGGCGCAAAGCGACCATTTCCGCAATGGGAAAGAGTATTATGGGATCAAACTGCCTCTTGGCTTCGAGTATGGAGGGCCGTTGTTTTTCGCGCATTATTCGTTCCTCGGCCTCGATCCCCGCAATTTGAAAGATCAGTATGCCAATTACTGGGAGCAAAATGTGAACCATTCGCTGATTAACTACAAGCATTGTGTCGCCAACCCGGGCAAGTTCAAGGGATACGGGGAAAACAGCTGGGGATTGACGGCTAGCGACACTTACAACGGGTACAATGCGCATTCGCCCACAAATGATTTCGGGACCATTACACCTACGGCGGCATTGTCGTCCTTCCCCTACACACCGGAGCAATCGATGAAAGCATTGCGGCACTTTTACGACGACCTGGGGGATAAAATCTGGTCGGAATACGGATTTACCGACGCATTCAACGAATCGCAAAACTGGTACGCCACATCGCACCTTGCTATTGACCAGGGCCCTATTATCGTGATGATCGAAAACTACCGGACCGGGCTGCTCTGGAAATTATTCATGAAAGATCCGGACGTTCAGAACGGTTTAAGAAAACTCGGGTTTGAAAGTCCGACGCTACGCGTGTCCAGCAAAAATTAACCGCTTTTTAGCTAAAATTTGCAGAAGGACCGGCCATAAGCTGGTCTTTCTGTTTTATAGAATATAATTGTACCTTGATATCGTTTTTGAACAGCATATTATGCGTATCCAGCCATTCTAAACGTAATCGAGATGAAACCACTCTATCAAAAACTCGCGTTGCTGATCGCCTTGCATGCATTCGGTTTGCATGGATCAGCGCAGATATGGACGGTCTCGGAGCCGGAGAACCTGCCCGAGAAAAGACACGAAAATGCGATGGCTGCGGCAAACGGGAAGTTGTATCTGCTGGGAGGCCGCGGCATCAAACCCGTTGATGAATACGATTCGAAAAAGGACTCGTGGAAAAGTCTGGCGCCATCACCAATCGAAATGAGCCATTTTCAGGCCGTAACATATAAAAATGAAATTTACGTGCTGGGTGCATTCACCGGCGGCTACCCGCACGAAGTGCCCATTCCCGACATTTACATTTTCAATCCCGTGAAGAACGAATGGCGTAAGGGTGCGTCCATTCCGGAAAATCGCAGACGCGGCGCAGCCGGGGCATTTGTTTTGAACGATAAAATTTACCTGGTCTGCGGCATTCAGGACGGCCATTGGGATGGGCAGGTAACCTGGTTCGATGAATTCGACCCCGCGACAGGCACATGGAAAACGCTTCCTGACGCCCCGCGCCCGCGCGATCACGTGCAGGTAGCCGTCCTGGACGACAAGCTTTATGTAGCAGGAGGCCGCTTGTCGACAGCACGTATCAATCAGGTTTTGAACACCGTTATCAAGGAAGTGGATGTATATGATTTTAAAACCGGCAAATGGACGACGCTGGATGCCTCCAATAACCTTCCTACCCTTCGCGCCGGCAACACGACCATCGCTTACAATAACAGGATCCTCGTGATCGGCGGTGAAAGCGATGCACATGTGGAGGCGCATAATGAAGTGGAGGCATTTAATCCGCAGACCCGGAAATGGGAAAGGTGGCCTTCGCTTCATCAGGGCCGTCATGGTACGCAGGCGGTTTTGTTCAACAGGAAGGTTTACATTGCGGCCGGTTCGGCCAACCGCGGGGGCGGTCCGGAGCTGAACGATATGGAAATATTGGATAAATAATTATTAATATAAAAATCAAATGTTCAGAACACTCGCCGGTATCTGCTTATTCCTCGTTACGATTACTTCTTTTGCCCAAAAGAAAGAATTTACGCATGCCGACACTCTGCGGGGCTCGGTTACAGCCGAACGCGCATGGTGGGACCTGAAATATTATCATCTTAGCGTAAGGCCCAACGAAAAGGACAGCACGCTTGCCGGCAGTACAGTTATTACCTACAAAGTGCTCGATCCCTACCAAACTATGCAGGTGGATTTGCAGGAGCCGTTGCAGGTCACCAAAATAATTCAGGATGGTGAAACACTGGCCTACCGCCGCGACGGCAATGCGTTTTTCGTTACCCTGAAGAAAAAACAGGAAACCGGTAAAACAGAGTCCGTGGAAGTGTTCTATGCCGGAAAGCCCCGGCTCGCAAAACGACCGCCCTGGGACGGAGGCGTGCAATGGGTGCCTGACGGGAAGGGTAATACCATCATTTCCACTTCCTGCCAGGGATTGGGTGCGAGCGTGTGGTGGCCCTGCAAGGACCACATGTACGACGAACCTGATAGTATGCTCATTAGTGTGACCGTTCCTGAGAATTTAATGGATGTTTCGAACGGAAAGCTTCGTTCGGTGGTCGAGAACAACGACAATACGCGCACGTTCAACTGGTTTGTCAAAAACCCGATCAATAATTACGGGGTAAACATGAATGTGGCCAATTACGTGAGCTGGAAGGAGACATTCAAGGGAGAAAAAGGCGATCTGCAACTCAGCTATTATGTGTTGCCGCAAAATATCGACAAAGCCAGAGAGCAGTTCCGGCAGGCCCCGAAAATGTTGAAAGCATTCGAGCACTGGTTTGGGCCCTACCCTTTTTACGAAGACGGTTACAAGCTCGTGGAAGTGCCGTATCTGGGAATGGAACATCAAAGTTCGGTTACATATGGCAATGAATATAAGATGGGTTACCGAGGCCGCGACCTTTCGAACACCGGCTGGGGATTAAAATGGGACTTCATCATTATCCACGAGAGCGGCCACGAATGGTTTGCCAATAATATCACCTACAAGGATGTGGCCGATATGTGGGTTCACGAAAGCTTTACCAATTATTCCGAAAACCTCTATACCGAGTATTATTTTGGGAAGAAGGCAGGCGAAGATTACGTGATCGGCACCCGCGAGCTCATAGCGAACGATATCCCGATTGTCGGTATTTACGGGGTGAACCAGGAGGGATCGAAGGATATGTACTACAAGGGCGGCAATATGCTGCACACCATCAGGCAGATCGTCAACGACGATGAAAAATGGCGGCAGATTCTCAGGGGGGTTAAACAAAACCTTCTATCATCAGACCGTCGACGGGTCACAGATTGAAAATTATATCAGCGAGCATTCTGGCCGGGACCTTTCGAAGGTGTTTGACCAATACCTGCGGGACGTGCGAATCCCTGTTCTGGAATATGCATTCGGTAGCAAAGGTTTGCAATATCGTTGGATCAACTCCGTGGAGGGTTTCGATATGCCCGTGAAGGTAAAGCTGGCGGGCGGAAAAGAAGAGTTCCTCTATCCCACGGGCGAATGGAAAACTCTGAAAGTAAAAGGGGATAAGTCGCTCACCGTCGACCGGAACTTTTATGTCGAAGCAAAGGAATCCAAGCAGGCTTCCTTATAAGTCCCAGCATTCCATAATCAGCAGATCACCCTTCTGTGCGGAAACCCTGACCATGCCGTCGGCCTCGGCTTCGTTACTGCTGCCGGTCCTGTATCCCATTGTCAGGGTTTCGTTATTCAAGTTATATTTCAAACCACTGGTTTCAATTCCCTCAACCGCGCCCACGGGAATCAAAGATATGGGTGTTCCGGCAGTGTACCATTTCTCAAAAGTGCCTGTGAGGGGGAATATTTTGGAATAATCGTCGAGCAGCACCAGCTTGATTTGATCCTTATAACGAACCAGGTCAGTAATATTGGTAATCGCATGATCCGCCCGGCGTCCGGTGGCCCACACGATATTCGCGGCCGGGAAACCTCTTTCAATCAAAAACTCAATGGCCTTGTTCAGGTCCGTTTTGTCCTGATCCGGCGTATTCACGATCTCCAAAGGATGCTGCCGCTCACGGATCGTCTCAAAATCATGCGCGACATCGAAATCTCCCAGCCAGGCATCCACTTTAATCCCAAGGCCCAGCACCCGGTAAATGGCGTGGTCCAGCACAACGATGTAGGGGTTCCATTCCAGTAATTGTCCCAACAATTCCGGAGAACAGGATTCTCCATTAGCGATAATTAAAGCAGGCTCCTGCTTCTCCCGAACGATGTGGTGTGACGACATTAATTACAATTTATTCTTTACAAGGGTTACCAGCTCCGTGAGGACGCCGTGGACTTGGACGAGCTGATCTTCGAGCCGATCCAAGCGACGTTCAATTTTCTCGAACCGAAGCTCCATTTGCTCGAAACGCTGATCGATCTGTTCAAAACGACGATCGATCTCTTCGAAACGACGATCGATCTGTTCAAAACGCTGATCAATATGGTCGAACCTTGCGTCGTGTTCAGCCAGCTTAACTTCAATGCGGTCAACCCGCTCTTCCAAACGCTCAAAGCGGCGATTGATTTTTCCAAATTCTTCCCGCATTTCAGCAAAACCGCGATCCACACGCGCCGTCAACGATGCTAATCCTTCTGCTACCATCTCGATTTGTTTTCCATGCTCGTTGGTAATGTTTTCCAGCTGTGCCAGTCTTTCTTCTACGTACATAAGATCTCGTTAGTATGTGAAACAATGAACCCGACACCACCACATGGAAGTGCTCGCCTATTTAGACGTCCATTTATTAAAAAAGTAACGAGAAACGTGAGAATTTTTAAACACCCAATGCCTTGGCCTCGTTCCAATACACATCCATCTCTTCCAGCGTCATATCCGATAGCGACTTACCAGCCGCACGGGCGGCTTCTTCCAGATATTGAAACCGGCTGATAAACTTTTTATTGGTCCGCTCCAACGCGGTCTCGGGATTGATATCTACAAATCTTGAGTAATTCACCAGCGAAAACAGCAAATCGCCAAATTCTCCCTCGGCTTCTTTCTGATCGATTACATCGGCGGTTTCTATGTTAAAGTTCCGCTTGAATTCATGCAGTTCCTCTTCCACTTTCGCCCAAACCTGCTGCTTTTCGTCCCAATCAAAACCTACGCCCCTCGCCTTTTCCTGAATACGCATTGCCTTTACGAGCGCGGGCAGGGACGCGGGCACACCCGAAAGCACCGATTTATTGCCTTCCTTCAATTTCAGTTTTTCCCAATTCTGCTTGACTGCCTCCTCGGAATCAGCAACAAAATCGCCGTAAATATGCGGATGGCGGGCTATCAGCTTGTTACAAATGCTGTTCAACACATCTCCGATGTCGAAAGTGTACGGTTTCCCGTCCGCTTTTTCCGAGCCGATTTTGGCATAAAACACGATATGAAGCAATACGTCCCCCAATTCCTTTTGAATCTCCGGCAGGTCGTTGTTCAATATCGCATCGGATAGTTCGTAAGTTTCCTCGATCGTAAGATGTCGCAGGCTTTCCATTGTCTGCTTCCGGTCCCAGGGGCATTGCTCCCGGAGCTCGTCCATGATTGTCAGCAAACGGTCAAATGCCATAAGCTGTTGCTGGCGGCTTTCCGGCAAATCACTGAATTGTTTTTCCATACCGCAAAGATACGGTGAAACCGTTATTGCCCCGGCACCGGCGGTAATTTAAAGGTCGTCTGGATGAGGTTGCTGGTGCATTTGGCTACAATGCGCCCCTGGGCATTGAAAAGCCGGCCTTCTACGTGTATAATATTTTTCCCCGCCCGCACTATCTCGGATTTCGCTGTCAGTACGTCTCCGGTTACAGCCGGGCTAAGAAAATCACAGTTAAGATTGACGGACGCGAACCCGAATTCCCGGCCTATTGCATAAACCATCGTTCCGACGACATCGTCGAGGATAGTCGCCGCGATGCCGCCATGCAACGTGCCCATCGGGTTGCACATGTCCTCCCGCACAAGGTATTCCACCTCCATTGCTCCATCTTCAATGGCTATGAGTGTGCCGTTCAGCCATTTGGCCACGGGAGAAAAATGCCGGTCCATAGACTTGCCGATGAATTGCCGGAGAAAAGACAGCCGCTTGCTTTCCGTCTGCGGCTGGGGGAGCGAGTGTGTGTTCATGGATTTGACGGTTTATATTGAATTAAAGTGAATTTCTAAAAATAGTAATTATCGTAGAAAAATTGATGGCTGGAAGTCAATGCCATGGATTTTATTGTTACGTATCGAAGGTTATTACTACCTTTGCCGGAGTTTTTTGCCAGAGATAAATGCTTACTCATATATGAATTTTACGTTATCGCAGGTTCCCGAGCGTTCCCAGAAACCGAGGACAAAAGGACTTACCATGGTGATGGATAAAGGGCTGAGTGTCAGGGAAACCGAAGATATGCTATCCTCCGCCTCGCCCTACATCGATATCGTAAAACTAGGATGGGCAACTTCTTTTGTAAGCCCTAATTTAAACGAAAAGTTGGCTGTCTATAAAAGTGCCAACATACCGGTATATTTCGGAGGAACATTGTTCGAGGCATTCGTGGTCAGGAACCAGTTTGACGATTACCGTAAATTACTTGATAAATACGGCCTTACCCACGCGGAAGTTTCCGACGGCTCCATCGAAATGCCGCAGGAGGTTAAATGCGAGTACATTCATACACTTTCCAAACAAGTTACCGTTCTCTCAGAAGTAGGCTCCAAGGATGAAAACAAGATCATCCCTCCCTACAAATGGATCCAGCTCATCAAATCGGAATTGCAGGCTGGTGCCTGGAAGGTGATTGGCGAGGCGAGGGAATCGGGAAACGTTGGTTTGTTTCGTGCGAGCGGCGAAGTGCGCCAGGGGCTTGTAGAAGAAATCCTTACGGAGATCGCATTTGAGGACATGATTTGGGAGGCGCCCCAAAAGTCGCAACAAGTATGGTTCGTAAAGCTCTTGGGCGCTAATGTCAATCTCGGAAATATCGCTCCGAGTGAATTGATTCCCCTCGAAACCATCCGCCTCGGTCTTCGAGGCGACACATTCAACCACTTCCTGAACGCCAAAACCAAGCAGAAGTGGAAAATCGATTCCAAATAAGTGCAGGGACCATAAAACAGATTGTCAACTTAACGAATAGCTATGGAATTTCTAACTCAGTTCATTGATTTCTTCCTCCACCTGGACAAGCATTTGTTCAACATCGTGGAGCAATACGGTACACTCACTTATGTCATTCTGTTTTTAATCGTCTTCACAGAAACCGGCCTTGTAATCATGCCGCTCTTGCCCGGTGACTCGCTTCTTTTCGCTGCCGGCGCCATCGCAGCCAACGAAACAACCGGCCTCAACGTCTGGCTGATCATCATTATCCTCATTATTGCCGCGTTGCTGGGCGATAATGTCAATTATTTCATGGGAAAAACCTTTGGTGGCCAGATCAAGAAACGCGAAAAGATATTGTTCCTGAAAAGGGAATACCTGGAAAAAACGGAGGCATTCTATGAAAAACATGGCGGCAGCACCGTTATCATGGCTCGTTTTATTCCCATTGTGCGCACGGTAGCCCCATTCGTAGCGGGAGCGGGCAGCATGAATTATTCACGCTACATTATCTTCTGTATCATCGGTGCGTTACTGTGGGTTCCCACATTGACGTTGCTGGGTTATTTCTTCGGAAATATGGAGATCGTTAAAAAGAACTTCGAACTGGTAATCTTCGGCATCATCGGAATCTCGATCCTTCCCATGATTTTCTCCTACCTGAAAAGCCGCTTCGCAAAGCCGAGTGCGGCGTAGAAGACTTCGGCTGTCGGCCGTCGGCTTTCCCCAATATTTTAAGTAAAGCATAAAAAATAAGGCGTTGCATTCATTTGCAACGCCTTATTTTTTATGCTTTACTATCAAAAAGGTTCGACGGCTGACTGCCGAAGTCCAATCAAGATCTCGAATAATTCGGGGCCTCTTTCTGGATCATGATATCGTGCGGGTGGCTTTCTTTTACACCGGCTGAGGTAATTTTCACGAATTGCGCCTTTTGCAGCGCTTCGATATCCCCCGCTCCGCAATAGCCCATGCCCGCCTTCAAACCACCTACCATTTGGTAAATGATTTCGGAAACCTTACCCTTGAACGGCACACGGCCCACGATACCTTCCGGAACAAGTTTCTTCACATCGTCCTCGGCATCCTGGAAGTAGCGGTCTTTTGAACCATCCTCCATCGCTTCGACCGACCCCATTCCACGATAAGCCTTGAATTTCCGGCCTTCATAAATCACGATTTCACCAGGAGCTTCATCGCTGCCGGCAAGCATCGAACCGATCATGATCGTGCTTGCGCCACCCGCCAAAGCCTTGGTCATATCACCCGAAAAGCGGATACCGCCGTCGGCAATAACGGGAACGCCGGTACCTTTCAATGCATCGGCAGCCCACATGACCGCGGTCAGTTGAGGAACGCCGATACCCGCGATGATACGGGTAGTACAGATGCTGCCCGGGCCAACACCAACTTTCACCGCGTCCGCACCGGCCTCCGCCAATGCTTTTGCCGCATCTCCGGTTGCAACGTTCCCTGCGATCACATCCAGTTTGGGGAATTGCGCTTTGATGGATTTCAGTGCGTCGATAACCCCTTTGGAATGTCCGTGGGCAGTGTCGAGGCTTACTACATCGACGCCCGCTTTTACCAATGCTTCCACTCGTTTCAGCAAATCGGGCGTAACACCTACGGCCGCACCTACGCGAAGGCGACCGTACTCGTCCTTGCATGCGTTCGGGTGCGATTTACGCTTCATGATGTCTTTATACGTAATCAACCCCGTCAACCGATAATCCGCATCGACGATCGGCAACTTCTCAATTTTAAATTCCTGAAGAATTTGTTCGGCATCATCGAGCGACAACCCTTCGGAGGCCGTAACGAGGTTATCCTTCGTCATGATCTCGGTTACCGGCTTGCTCATTTCGCGTTCGAAACGAAGATCCCGGTTGGTGAGGATACCGATCAGTTTGTGATCCTTGTCGATTACCGGAATACCACCGATTTTGAATTCGCGCATGATCTGGTGCGCGTCGCCGAGGGTCGCCGTATCAGAAAGCGTGATCGGATCGAGGATCATTCCGCTTTCGGAGCGCTTCACCTTTCTCACCTGTTCAGCCTGCGCTTCCAGGGACATATTTTTATGGATTATTCCAATACCGCCTTCCTGGGCCATGGCAATGGCCAGTTCAAATTCTGTCACCGTATCCATGGCAGCCGAAACAATGGGAATGTTCAACTCGATGTTACGGGTAAGCTTGGTTTTTGTTGTTGTGTCGCGAGGCAGGACTTCTGAATAACCGGGGATTAACAGAACGTCGTCGTAGGTAAGCGCCTCGAAGAGGACTTTGGATGGGTCTGTGCTCATAGCAAATAAACTATTGTTATTTGCCGGGCAAAATTAAGAATAACTTCTGAATAAATAAAATGGAATTGTATTTTTTTATGATACCAACACCCGTACTTTTTTAATGCGCTTCTTGTCGGCCGACTGGACCTTGAACGTTACGTCGCGGTGCATGGCAATTTCTCCCGTGCGCGGAAGCCTCGAAAACAGTTCGAGCAATAAACCCGCCAACGATTCGCTATTGCCCCTGACCTCGTCGAAATAATCGGTTTCCAGACTCAGAATGCGGCAAAGATCGTTGATCAGCACTTTACCTTCGAATACATAAGTATGCTCGTCAACCTGTGTATAATTGACCTCCTCGTCTTCGTCGTACTCATCGTTGATGTCCCCGAAAATTTCCTCGATAATGTCTTCCAGCGTGATCAACCCGCTCGTTCCGCCATATTCGTCGACAACGATCGCCATATGCACGCGCCGGTTTTGAAAATCTTTCATCAAATCGTCGAGGCGCTTGCTTTCGGGAATGAAATAGACCGGCCGCAGCAATTTTTGCCAGTTAAAATGCTCGTCCAGGTGAATGTGAGGCAGTAGATCCTTGACATTCAAAATCCCCTCGACATGATCCAGGTTGTCGCGATAAACCGGCACCCGCGAGTAACCCGATTTATTGATACGGTCCATTAATTCGTGAAAGTCGAGTTCGATATCAAACGCGGTAATCTGGACCCTCGCCTGCATTGCCTTGCGGGCATTGGTTTGCCGGAAATTGGCAAGGCCGCGCAAAAGATCCGTTTCCTCCTCGCTCTCGGCTTTGGCTTCCAGCATTTCGGTCGTGATTTCCGCACCTTCGGGCGTCAACACGCCGAAAGAATAGCCAAGTTTCATGACCGGTTGCGTCAGTGGCTTGCATATCCTGATCAGGAACTGGGTCAGGCCGGAAAGTTTTGGAATAATATCCTGTGCATTGCGTGCGGCATTGTAGCGAACCATCGCGTCCAGCCAGATCCATAAGACCAGGAATGCCAGTACCGACCAGCGAACCGCTTCGGCATTCCCCGATTGCATTTGAAGCCACGCCAGGCGGGCAGCGAGCAACAATGCAAACAATGTGATACCGCGTTGTACCAGTGAAAGCGCTAACTGCTGGATACGTGTCGGTAAGTGATTTTCGCCTTCCGCTTTCCGTTCCCACGGATTTTCCATAGCACCGGAAGCCGCATACGCCGCGCGGATTCCCGACAGGAACAAGGAGATGATCAGAAGAAAAACAACAAGAATAAGGTCGTAAGGAGCCAGGAAATCAACGGGTATGATAACCCCTGCCAGAGTGGTTTGCGTACTTTCCCGGGGAAAACGGATCCCCGTACGCGTTCGGGCAAGCGGGTCGTCACTGTCTTCTGTTTCTTTCACGAAATGTCAGAGAATGTTCAAAATAGGTATTCAATCAGATAAATGTAGCGAATCCCGCTTAAAAACTGCGTTTATTTTGGAATAAATACATTTTGAACGGGATTCGTTACTATCGTCCTGAATACATCAGAACGGCAGATCGTCGTCGTCACCGTTGCCTGCCGCCATGGACGGCGGCACCGGATCGGACGGCCGCGGCGCATTGTTGCCGCGCGGTGCATTGCCCGATTGCTGGTAGCCGCCCTGGTTACCTCCCTGGTTATAGTCACCACCCGAGTTGGAGCTCGGCCCGCCAAGCAGCGTCATACTGCTGGCACGGATGGTTACGCCGGTACGCTGCTGGCCTTCCTTGTCCGTCCACGTGTCCGTGCGGATACGGCCTTCAATATACACCTGGTTACCTTTTTTAAGGTATTTCTCGGCCACTTTCGCCAGCCCTTCCCAAAGCTCGATGCGGTGCCATTCGGTATTATCGACACGCTCACCGTTTTTATTCGTATAGGTCTCGGTCGTCGCGATGTTGAACTTCGCTACGGCTGATCCGCTTTCGAGGTACCGGACCTCCGGATCGCTGCCCAGGTTACCGATTAGAATTACTTTGTTAACACTTCCTGCCATGATTTAACGTGGTTAATGTTTGTTGCAACTTTAAATATAGGCATATTCCATGAAAAATGCCTGCTAAACGTCCTGCTCGGTGATCTTACCGGTAACCTTGTCTTTCAGGATCAATTTGTTGCGACCATCGTGCGTTACCTCCTGCTTTATGAGATAATGCGTCTCATTGTAGGAAACATAGTTGGAAGGTTTTTCCACTCCCTCGCGCCCACGCCACACCGGCAGCTCCACTTTTTCCCAAAGTTTCGATTTCGCCGATTTATAAGCTGCATCGATCACCGCATTCACGATGTAACCGTCGTAGAACGTCTCCGCCGGCTGCGTACCCTTTTCGGCTGAATTGAACATATCTGTAAACATATGATTGTAGCCCAAATCATTCACTTCGTCTCCCACCGGGAACAACCAGCCGGTATTGCTTTCGGCCTTTTCGGCCACGTATTCCTCGCCGGTACCATCCGGATTTTGGCCTGTCGTGAACATTTCGAAGCCGGTCCTCAAAAAATTGTTGATCCAGATCGTACCCTCGGTTCCCATTACTTCGTCGCGCAGATCCATTCCGCCACGGAACGTCCAGCTCACCTCAAACTGCCCGATAGCGCCGTTTTCATATTTAACCAATGCAATCGCATGGTCCTCGGCGTCGATGGGTTTTACCTGGGTGTCTGCCCAGCACATCACTTCCACCGGCTTAATATCCTTACCGATAAAATTCCGTGATATTTCAATGCAATGGCAACCCAGATCCAGAATGCAGCCGCCACCCGCCTGCTCGATATCCCAGAACCACTCGCTGTGCGGGCCCGGGTGTGCCTCGCGTGACTTGGCCCAGATAATACGGCCCAACGAGCCGTTCTTCACACTCTCGAGCGATTTCAGAAACTTGGGTGTATAGCAAAGATCTTCCAGATAACCTGCGAAAATCCCGGCTTCTTCCACGGCTTTCAGCATACGCAACGCTTCCGCGCCGTTACGGCCAAGCGGCTTGGTGCACACCACGGCCTTTTTGTGTTTGGCACAAAGCATTACCGCTTCCTCGTGGATATTGTTCGGCAAGGCAATGCAGACCATGTTCACGTCCGGGTGTGCAATCACCTCCTCCATGTTCGACGACCAGAAGTCGCAACCGTAATCGCTGGCAAACTTTTTAGCGCTTTCTTCGCGCCGGGCGTAAATGGCTACGACACGGTCGCGGCTGCGCTGGCCGTGAATGGATTCCGCATAAAAACGTCCGATAAAGCCGGAGCCAAGCATTGCGATTTTCTGCATACAGTATTCAGTTTAAAGTTTTAGGAACAGGTCGTGTATTGTCATTAATGGTCAGGAGTTGTCAGGAGTAGTCAGGAATGGTCAGGAATGGTCAGGAATGGTCAGGAAATATTCGCCAGGATTGACCATACATGACGACGAATGACCAAACATGACTATTTAAGACGTCTTCACTTCATTCTCCCAGCCGGTAGGTTTCAGCGCCGGGTCGTTTTCCTTTTTGAGGAAATCCGCATTTTCGAATGATTGCGCATTCCATTCCAGCAATGCATGGTCGGGCACGATGGAAACCGGAACCCGCCATGACGTCGAAGTCTCGGCATAGGCAATGTTGGATTGAGAATTATAGCAGGAAATCAGCGACCAGCGCGGGTGCGCGGAAAGGTTCGCTTCCGAACGGTGCATGAGGTTGCTGTGAAAAAACAATGCGTCGCCAGGCTCCAATTCACAATAAACCAGGTCCATTGTTTTCAGTGCATGGTTCACCATTTCCATGTCCGCGCCTACCTGCTCGCCCGCGAAGCCATGGTTGACGCGCCCCATTTTGTGTGAACCTTTGATGACCTGCAAACAACCGTTTTCCTTGTTTGCCGGCGTCAAAGCGATCATTACGCTTATCAGTTGATCGGGGAAAATAAACTGATTTTTATACCAATATCCATAGTCCTGATGCCATTCCCATGCCCCGCCTACTTTCGGTTCTTTTTGCATGAGTTTGGTATGAAAGTGGCAAACCTGGCTGTCGTTCTGTAAAAGTTGCCACACCGAATTGACCATTCTCTCGCTGCGGATCAGGTATCCGAATACATCGTCGCCGGGCGTAAACCACAACGACAGTTTGGTCTTCTTTCCCGACTGGTCGTTCAGGTCCATCGCATTCTTTTGCATCACCGAATTTTCCAATGCGGTATGATACAGTTTTTCCACTTCCTCCATCGAAAACAGGCTCTTCACGACAATATAACCGTCGCGGTTATAGTCGGCGATCTGGCTGGCATTCAAACTGAAACTTCCCATATTGCTAAGTGTTTAGTACAAAAATATATTACTTAAAACACGATTTAATCGGCAGATGCCTTCCAAACCGCCTGCTCAATAATAAATGATCCGGCGGTCAGAGGTAATTTTCTTCCCGCAGTACCGTATCGATCAGGATCGGCTTCGGAAGCACTTCTACTTCCTCATGACTGTAAAAAGCCATTCCGTGGGGCAAATCTATCCTTTCGGTTTCAGGAATTTCCAGCCACCAGAATCGCACCTGCAGCCGCTGGTGGGTGAGGATGTGGGAATAAACTTTCGGGATTTCGGTTAGACGGCCTTTTGAAACGAGCTTTTGGAAAACGGGGTCGGCGATCGTCAGAGAGTCAGGGGTTATGGCCGGGGCTTTGGATTCGACAAGGTGAAAATCGTAGAGGCCTTTCCAGATGTCCCGGCCCCGGCGCTCGTACAATGCCAGCTTGTCGCATTGCCTGATGATGAAGTAGTTAAAAAAACGGTGTTTAATTGTCAGCTTCTTGATTTTTACAGGCAGTTGCCCCTGCATTTGATGTCTGTAAGCAAAACAGCGGTCATCAAATATACAAACCACGCAATTCGGCGAGGCCGGTACGCATTGCAGTGCTCCGAACTCGATCATTGCCTGGTTATAAGTCGCCGGATCCTCCCTCGATACCAGCAGCTTCGCCAGCGCTGCGAACTCCTTTTTCCCTTCGTTGCTCAGCATATCCGACCGGATGCCGAAAATCCGGGCCATTACCCTGTACACGTTCCCGTCGATGGCGGGCACCGCTTCGCCGAAAGCAAATGATGCTATCGCCGCTGCGGTGTATTGCCCCAGCCCTTTCAGCTTCAAAAGTTCCCCCCGATGTTCCGGGGAACCGCCCATTGTATTCGTTTACGACCTGCCGGGCCGTGAAATGCATGTTGCGCGCCCTCGAATAGTAGCCCAGCCCCTGCCAGAGCCGCAGCACATCGCGCTCGTCGGCGGCCGCCAGGTCCGAAACCGTGGGGTATTGTTCGATAAACCGTTCATAATAAGGCAACCCCTGTGCGACGCGCGTCTGCTGAAGTATTACTTCCGATAACCAAATTTTATACGGATCTTTGGTTTCCCGCCAGGGCAAAGGGCGGTGGTTTTCAAGATACCAGGATTTCAGTCTTACGTTGAAATCGATCACCTCCAAATCCCCGGGTATCATATTATTTTCACTTATGTGCACTGTTTTTTAACGAATTATATAAAAAAAGGGAAAGATCATCCTTTTAAGTTTTATTAAAATTACCGTACCTTTGTGTTCCCAAAATTTACAGGAGTAAGTAAATTAATGAAATAATATCCACTTAAAGTAAACAATCAAAGTGACTAAGGCAGACGTAATCGCACAGATTTCTGAGAAAACAGGCGTAGACAAGGGCGACGTTCAGCAAACGCTAGAATCGTTTTTTACCGTGGTAAAGGACTCACTTTCTGATGGTGAGAACCTTTATGTAAGAGGTTTCGGTAGTTTCATCAACAAAAAACGTGCGCGCAAAGTAGCCCGCAATATTTCGAAGGGAACTTCCATGATTATTGACGAGCACTTTGTACCAAGCTTCAAGCCTGCAAAAGTTTTTGTTGAGCAGGTAAAAGAAAGTGACAAACTGAAAGCCGTCGCTGAAAAGTAATTTACCTGAAACAGGTTGGGTTATAAGAGTATGAAAAAGTCCATTCTCCTTTCTTGTGTGCTCGCAGTTGCACTGGTGGGAACGTTATTCAGCCTTCCCAAGGTAGTTGTGAACAACAAGGGCAAGGATGTGGACAAGGAGAGGAGCCAGTCGGCGACCGCGGCAAATGCAACGGCACCCGCTGCGACTGAATCCGCCTCCGGATCGCATGATGGAGCCGCTTTAACCCCTGATCAGCAGAAAGTGGTGGATCAGCTGAGAAGCGGCTTCAATCAGGCGGGCGATAAGGACAAGGTTGCGGCAGGCATCAGGCTGTCGGACGAATTTGCGAAGCTTCCAGAAATTTGACAGCGCTGCATTTTATGCCGAAAAAGTTGCCCTGCTGTCCCCGGCAATCGAAAACCTCATGCGTGCGGGCGACCGCTACTATGAGGCCTACGGATTCGCGGTGGACGAGCAGAAGTCGAAGAACCTCGGTATCAAAACCCGCGAATATTATCAAAAAGTTATTGACCAGAATCCCGGACTGTTGACTGCAAAAGCCAACATGGCGATGACGTACGTGAACACGGAAAACCCGATGCAGGGAATCCTGATGTTACGCGAGGTGATCGACGCGGATCCGACCAACGAATTGGCATTGTTCAATCTGGGGATCCTGTCCATGAGATCTAACCAATATTCAAAAGCCGCTGACAGGTTCAGACAGATTTTAGCCAACAACCCGGCCAACACGAAAGCCAAGTTCTACCTCGGCGTTTCACTGGTCGAGTTGGGCGACAAGGAACAAGCGAGCAAAGTTCTGTCGGAGGTTAAAAAAGAGGAGAAAGACCCGGCTATCCAGCAAGCCATCGGCGAGTTGGAAGGTCGTCTGGGCAACTGATCATCAGGTCACTAAGGAAATTATTACTTATTTATAAAACGACATAATCATGCCTTGCGGAAAAAAGAGAAAAAGACATAAGATCTCCACTCACAAGAGAAAGAAAAGACTCAGAAAAAACAGACATAAGAAGAAATAAATGGTATGACCGGGTTTTAACTACTAAGATCCGGTCATCCTTATTCCCCACGTTTGTATCCCGCTAACAGTCTGATATGCGGGGAGTTAAGTATCAACATTATCTAGCCATTCAGTTGGTTGAACATTGAGTAACGAATTATTAATCAATTCTACTCAAAAGGGAGAGCGTATAGCCCTTTTGCAGGATAAACGTCTTTTAGAATATCACGTAGAAACACCGGATCAGAGCTTTACCGTTGGTGACATTTACCTTGGTACTGTTCGGAAACTGGTGGCAGGGCTCAATGCTGCCTTTGTAGACGTTGGTTTTGAGAAAGATGCGTTTCTGCATTACCTCGATCTGGGGCCTAATATCAACTCGCTTAACAAGCTCACCAAGGACGTTATCGCCAAACGCACGCATACCGGCAACCTGAAAAATTTCAAGATGGAGCCGGAGATCGAAAAGCTTGGTAAGATCGACAAGGTCCTGTCCAAAAATCAGCCTATTCTGGTCCAGATCGTCAAGGAGCCTATTTCCACCAAAGGACCAAGGCTTTCGTGCGATATTTCGATCGCCGGACGGTACATTGTTTTAGTACCATTCTCCAATTCGGTAAACCTTTCGAAGAAAATCACCGACAAGCAGGAACGCAACCGTTTGCAACGGCTGATGTCTTCCATCAAACCCCAGAACTTCGGGGTGATCATCCGTACCGTAGCAATGGGCAAGGATGTGGAAGAGCTCAACAAGGATTTGCAGGATTGTCTCGACAAATGGGAGAATGGTATCAAGGCACTGAAAGACGCCAAGCCTCGCGACCGCGTGATCGGCGAAATGAACCGTGCCTCATCGATCATCCGCGATATGCTCAACGAATCGTTCGATAGCATTACCGTCGATTCGAAGGATGTTTATGATGATATCAAGGCTTACATTCACAACATCGCGCCGGAGAAGGAAAATATTCTCCGCTTGCACAACGGCAAAAACAAGCTGTTCGAGCAATTCGGACTGGAAAAACAAATCAAATCACTGTTCGGGCGCTCGGTAAGCCTGCCTAACGGCGGTTACCTGATCATCGAACATACGGAAGCTTTGCACGTTATCGACGTCAACAGCGGTAATAAATCCAACTCGGAAGAGGACCAGGAAGCTACTGCGCTGAGCGTCAACCTTGAAGCCGCGAAGGAAATTGCCCGTCAGCTGCGTCTGCGCGATATGGGCGGTATCATCGTCGTCGACTTTATCGACATGAAGAAGGCGGAGAACAAGCGTACGCTGTTCGACGTCATGCGCGACGAAATGAAGGGCGACCGGTCGAAATACACCGTGCTCCCACTTTCAAAATTCGGCTTGCTGCAAATCACGCGTCAACGTGTAAGGCCGGAAATGAACATCGTTACCCGCGAAACCTGCCCAACCTGCGGCGGTACGGGCACGATCCAGGCGAGCATCCTTGTATCCGACGTGATCGCCAACAATCTCGACTACATTCTCACCAAGCAGAACGAGCGCGGCATCACCATTTCGCTCCATCCGTTCCTGCATTCGTATTTCACCAAAGGACTGATTTCCGAGCAGGTGAAATGGTTCTTCCATTACAAAACCTGGGTAAAACTCATCAAAGATTCGTCATTGGGTGTGGTGGATTTCAAGTTCCATAACCGGTATGGAGAGGAAATCGAGATTGTGCCAGTGAATTAACGGCCTTCGGCTTTCGGCGATCAACTACTTTCCTTTCCAGATGGGTTCCCGCTTTTCTTTGAAGGCTAATGCGCCCTCTTTGGCGTCTTCTGTTTGAAGTAGCTTGTCCAGCTCGCTTTTTAAAAACGCATGTTGCTCGCTTTGAGGCAGATTCTGTATTTTTTGCAAACCACGCATTCCGCATTGTATGGACAATGGAGCGCTGTTACAAATGTGGGCAGCCAATGCATTCACTTCCCGTTCAATCGCTCCTCTATCTGCCAAATGCGTAACTAGGCCCATTTCCAGCGCCTCCTGACCTGAATATGCTTTACCGGTGATGGACATTTCGAGGATTTTTCTTTGAGACATAATCGGCAAAAGCGAGGCCATTACCTGCATCGGCCAGATACCCCGCTTTACCTCCGGCAAGCTGAAAGTGGCCTCCGGCACACTGAAAACGAACGTGCAGCCGCAAATGAAGAGAAAGCCCCCAGCCAGCACCGCTCCTTCCACCTGTGCAATGCAAGGTTTCAACAACTCGTTGAATGCATCCCCTATTCGTGCCTCTTCGTGTATTCGTGGCAATAACTCATTCACAGTGTTCGCAGACCGATCATGAAATGCATTCAAATCCGCCCCGGCACAAAACACCGGCCCTTCGGCTTTCAGTACCACGCACCGGATATCCGTTTGATAATGCGCGTAGGCCAATGCATAAATGATTTCTTCCGCCATCGTCGGAGTGAATGCATTGCGCTTCTCCGGCCGGGCCAGTGTGATGGTAAAAAGATGTCCGGTCTTTGCAGTTTTGATGTGCAAAAACCGGACGTTATCGAAAGTCTGAATATCTTCTTCGGAGTAGAATCGCATGCCAAAACAGGGTTGGTTCGCTTTGGCAAGTATAGCAAATTATCGGGTTACCACACCCTCCACCATTTTAATATACTGCGCGATGCCTTCTTCGATTTCGTGCAGGTAGATAAATTCATCCGCACTATGTGAGCGGGCGGAATGGCCGGGACCCATTTTCAGCGAGGGGCAATCCAGCAAAGCCTGGTCCGAAGTCGTGGGGGAACCATATGCATTACGGCCCAATTTCAATCCTTCAAGCACAATCGGATGATCCATTGGGATGCTGGAAGGCCGCAAACGAATCGAGCGCGGCACTACTTCCGACTGGATATTGGCCTTAATTTCCGCAATAACCTCTTCCAGCGTATACTGATCCGTCACGCGCACGTCGATCGTGAATGTGCAGGCGTCGGGTACCACGTTATGCTGCGTGCCCGCATTGATGATCGTCACCGACATTTTAATAGGGCCCAGCGTTGGGGATACTTTAGGGAATTTGTGTTCCGTAATCCACCGAATGTCCTTTAACGCCTTGTAAATCGCATTATCGCCTTCTTCACGCGCAGCATGACCGGAGACGCCCTTCGCGGTACAATCCAGCACGAGCAAGCCTTTTTCGGCAACCGCCAGATGCATTTCCGTAGGCTCTCCCACAATCGCGAATGCAATTTCCGGCAGTTCAGGGGCAACGATTTCGAGGCCTTCTTTGCCCGAAATCTCTTCCTCAGCCGTTGCGGCGATGGCAATATTATAGGTAAGGTCTTCCCGGTCGTAGAAATGGCAGAATGTAGCAATCAGCGATACCAGGCAACCACCCGCATCATTACTTCCTAAACCGTACAACCTCCCATCCTGCTCAATAGCCTTGAACGGGTCGAGCGTCCATGATTTGTTAGGCTTGACAGTGTCGTGGTGCGAGTTGAGCAGCATCGTGGGTTTACTCGCATCGAAATGCTTGTTGTAAGCCCAGAGGTTGTTCTTTTTAGTATAAAAAGGAATGTTCTTTTTAGTAAAGAAACCCGCCAGAATTTTGGCTGTGTTCTCCTCTTCCTTACTGAAAGACGGCGTTTCGATGAGGTTCTTTAAAAGCGCGATGGCCTCGCCGGATAGCGTTTGTAGATTCTCCAAAGTGTTTACCATCTTACCTGTCCGTCTCCTTTCACAATCCATTTCTCGGTTACCAGTTTTTCCAATGCGAATGGCCCTCTCGCGTGCAGTTTCTGTGTCGAGATACCGATTTCCGCACCTAATGCAAACACTCCGCCATCCGTAAAGCGGGTGGAAGCATTGGCATAAACCGAAGCAGCATCTACTTCTTTCAGGAAGGTTTCAATGGCTTCTTCGTCGCTGGAAACGATAGCTTCCGAGTGCCGGGAAGAATAGTTTTCGATTTGTTTCAATGCATCTTCCAATCCGTCGACGACTTTTACCGAGCATTTGAAATCCAGGAATTCCTTGCCAAAATCGTCTGCACTGGCCCTTTGCAAATAGGGATACCCGGCATTTTGGAGAATGTCGTAAGACGCTTCGTCTGCGAAGACCTCGACATTCCATTTGATGAAGTCTTCTTTCAATTTGGGCAAAAACTCGCCTGCTACCTCTCTATCCACCAAAACGGTGTCGAGCGCATTACAGGCAGCCGGTTTGGAAACTTTCGCATTCACGACAATCTGCGCGCCTTTGTCGAGATCGCCGGTTTTTTCAATGTAAGTATGGCAAACACCCGCGCCGGTTTCGATCGTAGGCACGAGCGAATTCTGGCGCACGAATTTGATCAAACCTTCCGAGCCGCGTGGAATGATGATGTCCACGTATTGAATGGCCGTCAGCAGCTCCCCTACAAACTCGCGGCCGGTCGGCAGCAAAGTAACAGCCGCCGCAGGCACACCGAATTCAGCCAGCGATTCATGAATAAGACTCACCAGATAATTGTTGGAATGCTGCGCTTCCTTACCGCCTTTGAGCACGCACGCATTCGCCGAGCGCAGGCATAACGAAGCCACATCAATCGTCACATTCGGGCGCGATTCGTAGATAACGCCCACCACGCCCAGCGGCACGGCGATTTTTTTCAGGGAAAGTCCCTGCTGAATGGTTTTATCGACAAAAACTTCACCCGTCGGGTCCGGAAGCTCGGCTACCTCAATCAGACTTTGCGCCAGTTCGTTGATCCGCTTCTGGTTCAGGAGCAGGCGGTCCTTTTTCGGGTCGGCATCATCCATCAAATCCAGGTCTTTCCGGTTTTCGGCGATGATGTTTTCGGCATTGGCCAGCACTTTGGCGGAAAGGTGGATCAGAAGATCGGCCCTTTGCCTGTCTGTCAGCCGGCGAACGGCAGCTGATGCCTCCCGCGCTTCCTTTAATTGGGGTATTATCGATTCCATTATAACAAAACTATATCATTGGCATGCGCCACTTCAAAATTCACTGTTTTCAGATTGCTGCGGATCGCAGAAGATGTCTCACGCGCCCGCGCGACGGCAATCATTTCGTCGTCCGACGAGTATATTTCAATAATCTCACCCGCTTCAAAATCGCCCGTCACTTCGGTTACGCCTACTGCCAGCAGACTTTTCCGCTTCAATAATGCTTTCGAAGCGCCTTCATCGACACGCAGTGTGCCGGATACCAGGCCTCCGCTTCCCAACCAGCGGTTACGGGCCGACAGTGTGCTTTTGCCCGGCGTAATTACTGTTCCTGCCTCGCCTTTCAATGCATGGAGCAGTTCGTTCGGTTGGTTCATGCCAAAAATCACCACGCGAATGGCCATTCTGGACGCCAGTTTGGCGAAGGTCAGCTTGGAAGCCATTCCGCCGAGGCCGAGGAAAGATTTATCTGTCCTGACAAACTTAAAAACCTCGTTCACATTGGATACGTTCCGCAGGATTTTACCTTCCTCATCGAGCAGGCCGCCCACCGAGGTGCAGAACATCAAAGATTCAGCCCCGAAACCCACGGCCAGCAATGTAGCCAGCTCGTCGTTATCCGAAAATTTCAACTCACGGTCGCTCACCACGTCGTTTTCGTTCACGATCGGGATAATTCCGTTTGCCCACAGTTCTTCGAAAGTCTCTTTGAGTTGCAGGAATTTGTTGCGGTTCGCGAAATGCTGCCGCTCGCAAAGGCTTTGGGCAATGTAAATTTTATTCGGGGCAAAATAGGATGCATAGAGGCCCACCAGCAATGGGTTACCGACGGACGCCGCTGCCTTTCGCTGGGTCATTGTGCCCTTATAATCATTGATATAGGCCTTACCAGCGCCCACCGCACCCGACGAAACGATGATAATGCGGTACCGGGAATGGATTTCCGAAACCTGCCGGGCTATTTCCGAAATGATCCTGACATCAGGTTCACCGGAAGGAAGCGTGATAGAGGCCGTCCCGAACTTTATGACGAGAATAGGTTTTGACACTTTGGTATTCAAATAAGCGGCACCGATCGCGGCGCCCGGTAATCGATCTGGCGCCAAAAATACTTCTTTTCAAATGAAATCGGATGCCCTACCCTCGCCCGCCGCGCATTTGGCACATTATAATTCGCTTAAAACTGCGGCATTAAATGTTCTTCTGATCTTTAACGCCTTTTGAAGCCGATCGAGATATTCATCCCTCGGTATCTCGATAGCACCATAGCGGAGCACATTGTCATTGATAAACTGCGTGTCGAGCAATGCGAACCGGTTCAGTTTAAGGATTTGTATCAAATAGTGGAATGCGACTTTCGATGCATTGCTCTCGATCGTAAACATCGACTCACCGAAAAATACCCCGTTAATAGAAACCCCGTATAGCCCCCCCACGAGCCTGCCCTCGCGCCACGCTTCCACGCTATGTGCATAGCCGATCTCATGCAATGCGGTGTAGGAAGCGATGATCTCCTCCGAAATCCACGTCCCCGGCTCGTTCGCACGGGGAAGCGCGCAACCACGCATAACCCCCTCGAAATCGGTATCGACGCGGATATCGAAATGCTTTTTATTGAGCACCGGCCGGAGCGATTTGGAAGGTTTGTAAGTATCGATGGGAATAACGGCCCGCGGATTAGGCGAGTACCAGTAAATCGTACCGTCGGCCTCGGCCATCGGAAATATGCCATTGATATAGCCGTTTAGCAAATCGTCGGTACTGATTGCAGACATGAAAGCCACTGAATTATGGGGTAATAATATTGTTGATCGAAGTGTGAATTGCACGAAATCGGGTGCCGCCGCAAGTTCGTTTTTTTCAAAGTTTGCCGTTCAAAACGAACCATAAAAATATATCTTCTGTTTCTTTGCTGTAAGATTTTTTTTTTGAAAATTTGCAGCCTCTTAGACGCACAAGCAAGTCAATGAATCACAACGGCATACATACAGTTCTGCATACTACGCCTTTCCGATTCAGGTCCCCACGGACCGCATAATTTCCTTTTACCTACGTGGTAAATATCTAATCCCCGCAATTTTCTTACAATTTCTAGACGTCCCATCGTTTGTCTCTGGGTTAGTTAATTATTGTCTTGAACATTTTGTCAGCATCGTCATCAATGAAAAATACCGAAGTAGTGGGCAGTAAGTTTATCGTACAGACTGCCAATGAAAATCATCTCCATTACGCCGAACAAATCTGCGCGGAAATGGAGGAGAGCGCCAAAAAGCGCGGTACCGGTATAGCCAAACGTTCCCCAGTGTACATTATGGAGAAAATGGTGGAAGGAAAGGCCATCATTGCCACCACCGACACCGGCGAATGGGTAGGGTTTTGTTACATCGAAACCTGGGAGCATGGAAAATTCGTGGCGAATTCGGGGCTAATCGTACACCCCGATTTCCGCAACAGCGGCATGGCGAAGGCGATTAAAATGAAAGCATTCGAACTGTCGCGCCAAAAATATCCTGATGCCAAGATCATCGGTATCACTACGAGCCTTCCGGTGATGAAAATCAACTCGGACCTGGGCTACGAACCTGTTACGTTCAGCGAATTGCCCGCCGACGACGCATTCTGGAAAGGCTGCGCCAGCTGCGTGAATTACGACGTATTAACCCGGACCAACAGAAAGCATTGCCTTTGCACTGGCATGATGTATGATCCGGAAGATAAAAAGAACACAGCCAGCACTACCAACGGTGCCGAGCCCGAAAAACACACCTGGGATTTCCTGAAAGAATCGAGCCTTTACGAGCGCTGGATGCGCATTAAGCAACGCATTTTGCTGCGAAGGGAGGAACGTGCCAAAAAGAAAAACGCCGGGGCCGTGCTGGTACACTAATGTGCCGCACACTTTGATAGATTTCAGTATCTCATTTTTAATACCCCGCCCGGCAGCCAAAAAGGCCCGAAGCGGGGTATTTTTTTGTTACTGTCAATTAGCACACTGCTTTTCCCGGTTTGGGAATACGTTTAGGCTAAACTTGCGTACTTTTGCAGTCAGTATGAGGATATTCACACGAGGCACACTAAGAACATTCTGGGATCAACAACCGGACGCAAGGCCGGCGCTGGAATTTTGGCATGACGCTGTCGAGAAAAACAACTTCCAGAATCCCAATGAAGTGGTCCGGTTCTTCAAGAATGCCGATGCCGTTGGAAACGGCAGGATCGTGTTTAATATCACACACAACAAATACCGGCTGGTCGCCAAGTTTGAATATGAACGGCAGTTGGTTTTTGTCAGGTTTATCGGAAGCCATAAGGAATACGACGAGATAGCAGACATTAAGAATATTTAGCAGATCGCAGATAATGAGCGCATTAGCAATCAATTTAAATGAGATCACCATTAAGCCGATCACCAATCAGGCCGACTTCGAAGAAGCCAGCAAGGTGATTAATGCATTGATGGATGCCGATCTGCTCGAAGACGGAGCCGAGCGCAAAAAGGCGCTGGATATTCTGGAAGCCATTACCGTGCTGGCGATCGATTATGAGAAGAAGCATTATCCGATGCCCAAACCGGATCCAATCGAAGCGATTAAGGAACGGATGGAGCAGTTGCATTTGAGCAGGAAAGACGTAGCACCTTATTTTGGCGGTGAGAACCGGGTTTCAGAAGTTTTGAATAAAAAGAGAAACCTGACGATTAAAATGATCCGGGAAATCAGTAAAAATCTCGGGATACCAGCGGAAACGCTCCTGGCAGCAAGTTGAAACACCATTTAGATAAATAACAGTTTAGAATCAGTATCCATACCAATAAAAAATGTCACAGCCCAAAGTAGTATTAGCGTTTTCAGGGGGACTTGATACCTCCTTTTGTGTAAAATATTTAGCCGAAGACAGAGGTTATGAAGTGTATTCGGTTTTGGTCGACACCGGTGGTTTTTCGGACGAAGA